>NZ_JMLS01000019.1 GCF_000686845.1 Paenibacillus sp. UNC451MF
AGCGTGCTCGGCACTACTATTACTGCCGGTACCCTGACTTCCGCTGGGACCATCACCAACATTCTGAACGGTACCATTACTAGCGTGCTCGGCACCACTATTACTGCCGGTACCCTGACTTCCGCAGGGACCATCACCAACATTCTGAACGGTACCATTACTAGCGTGCTCGGTACTACTATCACTGCCGGTACCTTGAGTAGTGTTACCTCGATCTCGCAAAAAAGCTTCGTCGAACAATCGACTCTCGCCATTACGACAGGCAACACTTATACGCCATTGCCGGCTATTACAACAGGCGTACTGGGAGTTTATTCTTTCTTCATCTTTAACAGCGGCGCTAATCCAGTGGATACACAGCTGGAAATTAGTGCGGACGGCACGAACTATTATGTCGATACGACAGGAGATAACCCCATTGCAGCAGGTGCTACAGATGTCGTAGTAGCCGCCCGTTTCTTAAAATATACCCGCCTGTCCTATCGCTCTACGAATGCTGGCAGCCCTTCTACCATCAATGTCTATTTCAACGCACAAGGAACATAACCCGCCGAACAAAAATATACTGTGTTATCCCAAAGAGTACATGGGCTTCCATGTACTCTTTCTTCAGGAGGCCGAAGGATGGATACTAGGATCGGAGTCCATATCATCATCAAAAATGAATCGGAGCTTCTTCCCCAATGTCTAGAGAGCGTAAAAGATGCGGATGAAATCATCGTTGTAGATACAGGGTCCGATGACGGCTCCGATGAAATAGCCAAAGCATATGGAGCTAAAGTCATTTATGAGAAATGGGACCATTCATTCTCCGCTCCTCGAAACGAAGCCCTTCGATATGCAGCCACCGACTGGATTATTTATGTGGACGCAGACGAGTGTCTCATAGACGGTGTGGAAGCTATAAGGACACTTCTACAGAATTCGAATGCAGAAGCATACTCGGTCCTGATTGAGAATGTGCTTGGTCCGTCCCTGGAGGATCGGCTTTTTCATAGAGCAGTAAGAATATTCCGAAGTGGGAGAGGCTTCGCCTTTCGTGGGGCGATCCATGAAGATATCGGACAGTCTATCGTTGAGAAGTACGGAGCTGCATCCATTCAGGATTCCTCCCTCCTTCTTCGACACTACGGGTATTTGCCTCAGCGAATGAGCAGCAGAAATAAAATGGAGAGAAATGAGGCTCTGTTGAAAAAAGAGTTGGCCGAGCAGCCCCTGAATCCGTTTTATTTGTATCATATGGGGATTACCTGCTGTCAGGGCGGACGACTGGAGGAAGCCAAAGCCTATATGAGCAGGGCTCTCGTTCATACTCCCGATTCAGCGTCGTTCCGCCCTACTTTGGTTCGGGATTTAATTAAAATTTTGATTGAGCAGCAATCATCGATTCACGCGGAAATGATGCTTCGTAAAGAGCTGCGAACGTATCCGGATTATGCGGAGCTGTATTTTTTATTAGGCCAGGCATTAGAAATCCAAGGCCACTTCGAGGCAGCACTAGAAGCTTTCCACAACGCTGTATCTCATCACAATGACCACTATGTGACAGAGGCAGGGATAAGCAGCTACCGCTCCCTTCACAAAATAGGAGAGAATGCAGCCCGTCTAGGTAGATACGAGGCTTCGGCACAATCGTTCTATCAAGCACTTCAAGCGCATCGCACTTATCATCCCTCGCTTATGGGCATAGCCGATGCCTTCCAGCAGCTTGACGTATCTAACGCAGAAATTGCCTCCTTGTTACTTACACTCGTTCAGCCTCAATCCTCTTCCGATTACGCTGCTTTTGCCGATGCCTTATACCGTATTGGGGCTTTTCAAGAATGCATAGCTTCTATCCCTGTAACCGCACTTGAAGATTCCTCCCTGCGCCTTCGCTGCACTCTGTCACTCATTCAATTAGGCCGATTCGCGGAAGCAAAACAATGGTTGAGTGCAGCCACCTCCGCTTCGGATCAGGAACAAACAGTCCAGCTTCGCAGCATATGCCAGTGGCAGCTTCACGGCCGTCTGCGGGAGACGGCCCTACCAGACGTGCCTGTACAACTGCACGAAACACTCTGTCGGCTTGATCGCTATCTCCTAGAAGATGAACGAAGTGATAACGACGAGGAAATCCAACTTTTATCCGAGCTTGCCTTTAAGCTAATCCGCCAGGCCGTTTCCCTTCAATGCTTGAAGGCAGCAGAGCTTCTGTCAGCTTTATCCGATGAGTGTGAGCTCGTATATGCCAAAGAGCTTTATCGTTTAGGACGAACGAACAAGGCTGCTGAACTGCTTATCGCTTTGCTGCATGAGCAGAGGTTGGATGAGGAAGGCATGTTCATGATTGGCGAAATTTTATATGACAAAGGGCATTACCTGCAGGCGGCTGAAATGTTCGAGGGATCACTATCCACACTGCCGGATGCTCCAAGAACGAGAACCGCTGCTTCCCTTTCTTATCTTCAGCTGGCTGCGGACAACTTGCGAAGAGCCGCTTCGAGCTCAGAGGATCAACAGCTGTTTGCAGATGATTTGATCAAGATCGACAGGAGCATTAAGCTGCTGAATCGAACCGGATGGCATACCGAATGGACCGGATACCAAAGGAGCGTTCGACATGAAGCGACCCGCAATCTCTTTATGCATGATAGTAAGGAATGAAGCCCCCTCCCTTCCTCGCTGTCTCAAGAGCGTTCAAGGTGTGACGGATGAAATCATCATTGTAGATACCGGTTCCACCGACGATACAGTTCCTATTGCCAAGAGCTTCGGTGCCAAAGTAATTTCCGTTCCTTGGAACGGGAACTTTGCGACTGCACGGAATGCGGGACTCAATAAAGCCAGAGGCACCTGGATCTTATTTCTCGATGCAGATGAAGAATTGGCCGCGGAGGATACAGAGCAGTTAAAGATCTGCGCAGGACATCTCGAATTCGAAGCGTTCTTCCTTCAAGTTCACAACCATTCCGGTGAGACACTCAGCTCTCCAACAGCGACCGTCAACCCGATTGTGCGTATGTTCCGCAACCGTCCGGAATATCGGTTTCGCGGCTCCGTACATGAGCAAATCGCTGTTTCCATTATAGAGCGTAGACCTCAGGCCGCCTTTCATTTGACCACGGTCAAAATTCATCACTATGGCTATGCAGGAACCGTTGTCACAAGCAAGGACAAGATACGCAGAAATCTGAAGCTGCTTGAGCAGGCACTAAGCGATAATCCCAACGATCCATTTCACCATTATAATGTCGCTGTAGAATACATGCGCATGCAGGATTGGCGCTCGGCTCTAGTCCATCTTCAACAATCGCTGTCCTTAAGCGGACCCGACACGAGCTACTATCACTTAATCTACAAATACGAGAGCCGCTGCCGATTGGAGCTTAGAGAGTATGAGGAAGCTATCGAGGCCTGCGACCGCGGCATTTCGCAGTTCCCAGACTACAGTGACTTATACCACGTGAAGGGGACTGTACTGTATGCGTCAGGCAGGAAGCCAGAAGCCAAGGAGTCACTGCTGCTTGCCTTGCAGAAGGGCAGCCCTCCCGCCCATTACCATACGGATGCAGGAGCTGGAACGTTCTTATCCGCTTTTACTTTGGGACAAATTTGTGAAGAGCTTGATGAGGCGCAAGGTGCGATTCATTGGTACGGTGAAGCACTACGCCATAATCCTGCATGGACCGCTCCATTATTGAAGCTGATCCGAACCATGAGACTGGCTAATCGGGAGAATGAACTGCAGATGCTGCTTCTGGGGCCCGTGCGCCCAAGCTCCCCTGAGGCCATCACCGTTGCTGTCAAAGCTTTGCTAGGAGAGGACTGTAAGCAAGCGGCGATGGCGTTACTGGCATCCTTGTCCCAGGATGGGGGCAGCACTTCCGAGCCAAATCTTCCCCCCCATATGAGCCTTCCCTCCTCAGTTGAGGATACAACCGCGGAACGAATCAAGAATGCGTATCTTCACGGAAGTAAGGGAGAAGCATTACAGCTGCTGCGGACTTGGTTAACTACTTCCTCAGCAGCCCAGGAGGTTTCCGTAGGTGAGGCGTATCGTAAGAGCAAAACGCTGATGTCATTAGCTGACAGCCAGTTGAGCTGTCTCACCGAATCCCTCCCACGATGTGTCATATATCTTCAAGTCAGGCGGGATCTACCGTTTCCCAAGATCGAGCTCGAGGAGGGCTGATTACCTGTATGCTGGACTTAACCCTATGCATGATCGTAAAAAATGAAGCAAAGCATTTGGAACGCTGCCTAACCTCTGTCCGCAGCCTCGTCAGAGAAATCATCGTGGGTGATACGGGCTCAGAGGATGAGAGTATAGATATCGCCAGACAATTCGGGGCCCGGATCGTTCCCGTCGTTTGGGAGGATGACTTTGCCTTAGCCCGCAATACCGTTCTGGAGCATGCTACCTCTCCCTGGATTCTCATTCTTGACGCTGATGAAGAGGCTGTGAGCTGGAACATCCCGGAAATGATTTCCTTGCTCACAGATTCCGAAGTCTTCGGCTATTACGTTCAGTTGGTAAGCTATGTCGGTGATCGGAGCAGCCGGGAGTATATGACGGACAGCGTCTGCCGCTTGTTCCGCAACGACCCCCGTATTCGTTTTCAAGGAACCATTCACGAGGACACGGCCCGGAGCATACTTGAGCTACCTGGGTCGCCTATCGCTTTTTCCAGCCTGACTATCGCCCACTACGGCTATTTGCAGGTCGAGCTAGTGAGCAAAAACAAATCCAACCGCAACCTGTCCATCCTTCAGAAAGCTTTAACAAAGACCCCCGAAGATCTCCTGCTTCGTTATGCGCTGGGGACGGAGCATTTTCAAGCCCAGCAATATGAACAAGCTGCATCTATCCTGCTCCCTTTACTGAAAGAGGTGCGTCCAAATCAAGGCTATGGTTCAGACCTGTATATCAAAGCCTCCTATTCTCTTTTCATGCTCGGTCAGGACGAGCAAGCGGGTCAAGTTATTGAAGCGGGGTTAAGCCAATATGCCGATTTCAGCGACCTGCATGATCTCAAGGCTAGTGTGCTTCTGCGTCAAGGCAAACCTGCAGCTGCCTTGGATGCGGTGAATATGGCACTGCGCTGTGGTGATGTCTCCGCCTCCTACACGACGACCTCCGGATGCGGAACTTACAGAACCCATTACTCCGCTGCGCGCATTTGCGAGCGGCTGTTTCATTATCAAGAGGCATTGCAGCATTATGAGCGAGCCCTATCTTTCCGTTCGGACTATCTCCCGGCATGGAGCGAGCTTATTCCGCTTCTTTTGCTTGAGGATCGGCCTCTCCACTTGATTGGGCTGCTGCAGCGCTATCCCGAGGCATGGAACGCGGAGCTTCTGTCTCTTCTCATTCCTTCTGCCTTGAATGCTCGATCGACAGAAATCATTCAATATGTACTATATGAATCGTCTTGTGCTCGCAACCTACTTCCTCCACTGCTCGATATCATGCATCTCTTCCAGAAGGATAAAGATGAATCCGCCTGCTTCAAGCTGCATGACATGCTGCGCACAGCTCCCGACGATCCCATGCTGATCCGATACTTATGGGCATCCGCATGGAAAAGGCAGGATATCGCCTACGCCCGGTATATGGCAGAGCAGTTCTGTCAGGACTCACTCTATACCATTCAGCAAGTCATGGAGACTGAACAACAAGCTGCATCCAACTTCTCCGATGGGCTGGGTGTGCTTCAAATGCTCGTGCAGGTCGGAGCGTGGGAGGCAGCGCTTCTTCTGTATCAGCACGCCAGCAGCCCTACTATTCATATGGGCGCCATTCCGCCCTCCCTCTTTTGCGGCTTATTGAAAGCCCCCGCAAACATCAAAAAAGAATGGTGCCGCATCTATGAAAACCGCTGCCTCGAAGCACCGACGAATCGACTGGATTCAGCGGAAACCTTTGTTTTCACCCTAATGGCTCAATCCTGCGGCACTATTCTTGACTTGCCTGCCCGACGTTGCAGTGCACCAGACCGATCTGCGGCTTATATCGGAGCCGCCTGCTATCAGTTGTCCAAAGCCTCCTATTACGGAGGCCTCTCCATTGAAGAGTCTGACTTTCGGGTTTATTTCAGGGCCTTCTCTTTTTAGTGAATCATCAAGAGATGAATTCGCTCAATATCTTCGACCACTTTGCTCCCCATATCGACTTATCAAAAGCTTGAGCCGTGGCCCAAGCGTTAGAGCCGAGTGTTAGGCGCAGCTCCTTGCTCTCGACTAGTGCGCTGACCGCCTCGAATATCCGATCTTCGGTAGGGGGAACCAGCATGCCGTTATACCCGTCAATAATCAGATCGTTCAGGCCTCCAACATTCCCGCTAACCACAGGTAAGCCGCAGCTCAATGCCTCCAGGCACGAATAGGAGGTTCCTTCTGAGAAAATCGTCGGTATCACTGCAATATCTGCATGACGATACGCTTCGGCCATTTGATGAAACGCGTAGGCTTGATGCCGAATCCTTTCCCTATGGGGATGGCTATCGAGCCATAACCGAAACGATTTCGTCATAATGCTGTCATCGATCACTTCCCCCGCAAACTCTATGGTCACATGCGGATAGACGTCAAGCAGCCTGTCCGCTGCAAGCATCATCGGCACGATACCTCTCTCGATGCTTATCCGTCTTGGATATATAATATGCAGGGTCTCAGGAGGGCGGCCTATGGTGTCCGCAGGCGTGTACTCTTTCGTGTCAACGGCATTGGGGAGCAAAACGATCTGCTCAGGGTCAGAGAAGGAGCAGACTGCCCGACAATAGGTTAGAAAATGAGAGTCAACGGATATGATCCGCTTCAATTGCCGAAGAGCAGCTTGAATGTGTTGTGCGATCTCCGTCTTATGCTCCTGGGGGTACATCGGGTTGTCCCAGTTAATCCCATGACATATGCCGAGGCTTCCGGGCTTATATCGAATGGGCTGCCATATAAAGCTGGCATAGATCAGTTTGCCCTCGGTCTCGGAGCTCATTAGGTTAAACGTATCGACGAGCCCTTTTTCTCTGGAATCGTAGCCGATAATATGAATACCCTCCACCTCTTGGTGAAACGAGCCGCTTGCGGATAGCTGATGAACGACTGGCTGATGGCCAAGCTCTCGGATTATGCATGATAAATCATATAAATACCTTTCCAAGCCACCGCCATATATTTTGTCCGTCTTGCCGTTGTAGGCATCTGCAAAGCTATGCGTTAAAATACCGATTTCCCGAGCCATGCTTCCTCCTCCTTCCACTCCACCAAATTCGGATTCGGGTCCAATATCGACTGATACTGTTCCATATCTCCCCATTGCCCTTCGGGATCGCGTTCCATGTAACGCAAATACTTGCGTTTCAACTCCTCATAAGAGACGGCCCATCCATAATGCTTGACCCTAAGCTCCGTTAAAAATCCAGGCAAAGCCGCATAAGTAAGAGGCAGCCGCGGCACATGATGATCCATTTTAGGAAAAAAATAATGATATTCGGGAATATATCGCACAAGAGTTCGAGTATGCCGCCGATGAATTTGCCAATGCGGGTCATCACGATAGTGTGTTGTTCCGCCCCAGAAGTCGAAAAACCGGAACCCTACCCAATCATATTGATCCTGATCAATGATCGTCCGCATCCATATTTTTGCCTTCTCCTCGTACAATTCGTCCGCATCGACCGCCAGCAGCCAGTCAGGCTTCGTGGAACAGGCCGCATCCCATAGTATGGAACGAAGCTCCCATTCCATGTGAAATTTCGATTGATCGAGCTCAATCAGCTTGGTCACTTTGGGGAACGCTCTGCATAGCTTCACCGTATCATCTGTGCTGGCATCGTCGACGATCACGATGTCGTCCACAAATTCGCTCAAATCTTCAAGCACCGTTTCCAAATACCGATTCGCTTCATTCCGCACCTGCATGATCGCCGTTAACCGGTTGTCCGTTGTTTTACGAATCGGTTCCCTATTCATCTTGCCATCCCACCAAGACGCTCTGCGTCGCTTGATCCCATTGCTCCACTTCGACCATACTGTTCAACGCCCTCCAATCGCTTATTGAGCCGCGTAGAAAGGATTGGATCGCTTGATGACGTCTGCCTCGAATCAGATGCATCGTACCTCGTAGCATTTCAGCCAAATGCCGCTCACCTGCGGGAACTCCGGTTCGCTCTAGCAAGCGCAGCGCCTCTTCCCACCGAAAAGCCAGAAGATAGTTGGACAAGGCGAACCTGTCGGCATCCCGAGAACCGAAAGCTTGCAGCGATTGAATTGCTGAACAATAGTCCTCGTTTAGCCGATAAATTTCCGCTTGAATTAAGTCATGTCTTCCTTTTTCAAGCAGCTCGTTTAATAATTGCACGCTGCGCTTCTCGTCCTCCGTAAAAGCCGTAACGGCATAAATCCGAATCGCTTGATCGGACTTGCCGGCTTGTGCCTCCATAGCGGAAAAAAAGCGGTAATGGGTGCGAAGACAATCCGCATGGTCCTTCATCATCATTTGCTCGAACGATGCAGCCAAAAATATCTTTGCGGAAGCGCGCTTCAATAAATAGAGATACGATGCGAGTAAATAACACACCGTTTCATGATCTCCCCATTGTTCGTACAATCCATTATAGTAGGCTGCTCGGGACTCCCACTGCCGGTGCTTCCAAGGCGTAATCGGCTCTCCACGGTCAAGAGCCCGCACGGCTTCCGACCATAGCTGCGTCTCCCGGGCATCATTAGGCAAATAGAACACATTGTCGTTACGAAAGCATTGTTCCAAATAAATCTTTTCAGAGCTGCTCCCGATTAGATCAGATTGTGAGGCAAGAAGGGCATTGAACTTATTCCAGAAGCCCGAGCTTTCCTCTTCCACGTTTCGTTTCAGTAAGGCAATGATTTTGCGAGGTACAATGGTATATGCATACTGCAGCATGAATGGAGAAGCAACCACTGCAATGTATTGATCCTTCTCCAAGCAAGAGAGCTCGTCGATCGTAATCGGCTGTAAATCATACTTCTCCCTTTCCTCCATGCTGATGCTGCCGAAGAAAAGCGTCTGTTCACGCTCAGGCAATTGTTCAATGTAAGGTTTAAATGGGAATGACGCCCAGCCGTTATGGCTGTAAATTACGTATTTCAGGCCAATCCCCCCTCTGAAAATCCACTCGTTCCATCATATTGAACATCGGGCCATTTTGCTTGGGTCAGTCACCTAGATACAGTGAAACGATGAAAAAAGAGCCGAATCCCCGCCATCGCAGGTTTCCGACTCTTAGCTCATTCATTCTATTGTTATTTTACCTTCCGCTCCACGATTGAACGGGCAATCCATACGCCAGCAGCCCCTGCTTGAGCCAGTCCCCTTGTAACTCCGGCACCGTCTCCTCCGCAGTACAAGCCTGCAATCTCGCTCTCCAGGTACATGTTCAGCTTCGGTCTGGCCGAATAAAATTTGGCTTCAACACCGTAAAACAACGTATGCTCGGAGGCAATCCCTGGAGTCACTTTATCCAGCGCCTCAACCATTTCGATCAAGCTTTTCATCGTATTATAAGGCAGTACGAGTCCCAAGTCGCCTGGAACCGCTTCTTTAAGCGTCGGCTCAAGGAAACCCTCCTTAATGCGTGCTTCTGTAGAGCGGCGTCCGCGGATGATGTCTCCATACTTCTGAACAATGACGCCTCCATTGGACAAATCGTTGGCCCGCTGACATATTTCTCTTGCATATTCATTAGGCTTGTCGAACGGATCGGTAAATCGATGAGATACCAGCAGCGCAAAGTTCGTATTGGCAGACCCCAGCGCCGGGTCCTTGTATGCGTGACCGTTAGCCGCCATTACACCACTATGGTTCTCAACCACCACATGCCCTGACGGATTGCTGCAGAAGGTGCGGACACGAGTTCCTACCGATGTATTGTAAATGAACTTCCCTTCGTACAAATGCTCGTTAATCTCACGCATAACGACATCCGACGTTTCTACGCGAACCCCGACATCAACCTGGTTGTTGAACATTTTGATCCGACGTTTTTTCAGAATGTCAGTCAACCATGCCGATCCATCCCTTCCCGGTGCGACGACGACGTAATCCGCTTCCATTTCCTCACCGTTTTTCAAGGCTACTCCGACCACCCGGTAGGCTCCATTATCCTTCACTGTCAAAATATCAGCCACTTCCGTCTTATACAGCATATCGATGTGCTGCTTCAGGTACTGATTGATCGATTGGAGGATCTGCAAGTTTTTCTCCGTACCCAAATGGCGTACCTGCGCACGCAGCAGTTTCAAGCCCGCCGCATAGCCGCGCTGTTCGATGGAGCGAACAACCTCTGTCATCGGATCCGTAATCGTATCAGGGGCACCATGCTCCAGATTGATTCCATCTACGTATTTGATCAGATCCAGCACCTGCGATGGCGCCAAATATTCTGTCAGCCATCCGCCGAATTCCGTCGTAATGTTAAATTTGCCGTCACTGTAGGCTCCCGCTCCGCCAAAGCCTGCGGTGATAGAACAGGCAGGCAGACAGCCCGCGAACTCCTTTTTACCTGCCGCTGGCGGGCATAGCTTTATTTTCTCCTCCAGAATCGGACAGCGACGGCTGTCGATATCATGGCCTTTATCAATTAACAGCACCTTCAAATGTGATGCTTTCGATAACAATTCATATGCGGCAAAAATCCCCGCTGGTCCGGCTCCAACAATAATGACGTCGTAACTTTTGCTCATCCTCTTTGTCCCTCCGCAGTTAAGAAAAATTATGCCACCCCTTACGGGCATACCTCATTCCCAAACAAAAAGCGAAGCAAGCCTTAGGCCAACTTCTGCTCCTTTTGGAGAAAAATCCGCAATCATCGTGGGATCCGTTTGCTCAGGTGCGCATAAAAAAATCCCGACCCTCGAATGGATGCGGAAAGCCCGCCCACTCGTAGTCAGGAATTATCGGTTCCTTGTAGAGACCTTCGACCCGTATCGCCGAAGATATACGAACAGTTACTCAATCTATGTCATATTCTATTGCCACTACGAATGGTAAATCAAATCACTACAGATGTCAAGAGATATTCAACTATTTATTCGTATTTAGTGCTAAAGTCCAGTTAATTTATTAAATATCACCATCTTATATAGAGTAAAATCCGAACATTAATTAATGATCATAAATAAAGGAAGATCCTAGATTTGTATTTATTTTTTCCATTAAAAAGGAAATAACGACTTGCTTCACGAATACTTTATGACGTAGCTCATGTCACACGTGATACAAGAACGAGCTATGCCATGATTAAAATAAACTCCATCACGCTTGTTCCGCTCACGTATAACCGATTACTTTGGCCTGAATCAACACACGGCATTGAAATTATAAATCTATTGGCAATACGAAGTGATGTTAGTGATTTATTTTGATGGAAGGAGCTTGCCTCGATGGTTATATCGGTCATTCTTATACTGCTGGGTGTACTAATGATAAGTAAGCCTTCTATCATTTGGCACATAGCCGAGAGTTGGAAATCTAATGATGCAACAGAACCTTCGGGTATGTATATCGTATCGACGCGTTTTGGCGGGATTATGCTCTCTCTTGCTGGTATTGCGGGAATCATTGCTTTAAACTTGTAAAAATGAACAAGAACAGGAGCAAACGACTATGGACGAATTAATCTGTCTTCTTGAAGAGCATCAGATCAGCTATGAAATTATTGACCATAAAGAGCCTATTCGTTCCGCCCAAGACGGAGCCGCATTTTTTGGAATTGAGATCGGGCAGACAGCACCGACATTGATACTGAAGTCCGGGACGACAATGTACGCTTTTATTATTTCCGGGGATTATGGGAAGATTGATTTTGACGTAATCAAGGAACTATTGCAATGTGAGGAACTAAAACTAGCGAAGCCACGAGAGGTAGAAGAAGCAACGGGATACTCGGTAGGAAGCGTCCCTTTAATAGGACACGGCTTACCCACCATCATCGACAGACGCCTTCATCGTTATCCTTATGTCTACGGAGGTACCGGAGCGGCTACAAGCACTTTAAGAATAGGACCCCAAGACATAGAAAAATTGAACCATGTCATAGCCTATGATCGCTGAAGAGTGAATGGATATGAGTAGTACAGAGAAGGAGAACGTCATGGAAACTTCATCCGTATTAAAAATCGAACCGATTTCCGAACAGAATCAAGCTCAAGTTAGGCAATTCGTGCTTGATGGTTTAGCCGAGCATTTTGGGTTCCTAGATACCACTCTAAATCCTGACCTTCACAACATCATTGACCATTATACGAATCAAGGGCATGTCTTTTTGGTCGGAACCGTTGGCAATGAAGCGGTCTGCTGCGGAGCATTAATCCCCTATGATGATCATACCGGGAGAATCGTACGCATGTCGGTTAAGAAGACTTATCGCAGGCACGGATATGCGAGCCGAATTATAGAAGCTTTGGAAAAATTCGCCATGCATAAGAGCTACTCTAGCATTATACTTAAAACGTTGGCTCATTGGGAGGACGCGGTCGGCTTTTATCAATCAAAGGGGTACGAACAGAACCGACTTGAAGGCGACAGCGTCGTAATGACCAAAGCGTTATTAACAACCAAGTCCTGTTAAGTGCCCGAATGGGTGGCTGCGTACTATCCAATAGCAAAGGGCCTCCCACCAGTAGTCATCTACCGTTGGAATGGCCCTTGATCCTGTAGCTCTTGGCGACAATTAATCCTTCACCTTCTCGAGAGTCTCCTCCTTCTCCCAGCTGCTGAAATGATCCTCCCATATGATGTGATAAAAGCCCTGCTCGGCCTCCATAATAATGCCACGGGTTCCATCCAGCTTAAACACGACCCGATCTCCAACCTCAAACATAAGGATCACCCCAGTCTAAAAACGATTCCGTGACCACCTTTCGGGTATTCCCATTTAATATTTTGATGAGGACAGCCGATGCGGCAGCTGCCGCACTCATGACAGCCTTCATAGCCGACATGCATTCGGATATCCTCCCATTTGTACACTTCCGCCGGACAAAAGATCGTGCAAATTTTATCGGGGCATTTCGTCAGACAGGTATCCGCATCCAAGACGGTAAGATGAGATTTGGTATCCGCGTTAAAGCGCAGAAGATACTGCTTTTCTTCGATGGACTGGCCTTTCGCCTGATCGCTCATTACTTTATCACCTTCCATGCCCGGTACATATCCCGCGCTATTTTCAGCTTTTGCTTGACCGTGCCGATGTCACGCCATATTTTCTTTTGCTTCTCCCGCTTCGAGGTGCCGTCGACCGTGAACATTTGGCTCGCTGCACGGTTCATCATCGGGATATACTGATCGAAATATTGCGGGAATTTATCGAAATGGTGTGTGGAGTCTTTATACTTTTTCAAATCCTCGCCGACGAAGCTCTCCATCAGCCGCTGCCGGTAGTGATCCAGCATCTCTTCAGAGAAATTGCCCGCTTGTTTGGCCATCACTATCGTCTCCGCAGCCAAGCGCCCGGACGTCATCGCCATGTTCGAGCCTTCCCGGTGAATCGCATTCACGAGCTGCGCCGCATCCCCTACCACAAGGACTCCATTACCGACCACCTTCGGCATCGAATAATAACCGCCCTCCGGAATGAGATGAGCCAAATATTCCTGTGACTCGCCCCCCTGCAGGTACGGCCGTATCATAGGATGCTGCTTGACGTATTCCAGCAGTTCATATGGTTTTATTTTATGCTTGATAAGCCCGGACAGGAGTGTGCCGACGCCTATGCTGAGCGTATCTTTATTCGTATACAGGAAACCGGTGCCCAAAATCCCCTTCGTCGCGTCGCCGAACAGCTCAATCGTGCAGCCCTGACCTTCCTCCAGGTTGAAACGGTCCTCAATGATTTTGCGGTCCAGCTTGATGATCTCCATAGTCGCTAACGCGACTTCATCGGGCTTGAATTCCTTATGGAACCCGAGCGACTTGGCAAGCAGCGAGTTGACTCCATCCGCCAGCACAACGACATCCGCGTATAAATCTCCATCCGGACGGTCCGTGCGAACGCCTACGACTCGCCCATCCTCCATGATGCATTCCAGAGCTACCGTCTCGTTAATAAGCAATGCGCCCTGCTCGACTGCCTTTTGTGCAAACCATTGGTCGAATTTGGCCCGCAGCACGGTAAAATTGTTGTAAGGCTCGCGCCCCCACTCCATCCCTTTGTAGCCAAACGTAACGGCGGATTCCTTATCCAGCATCATAAAGCGCTGTTCCACGATAGGGCGCTCGAGCGGCGCTTCTTTATAAAATTCCGGGATGACGTCCTCCATCATTTTGCGGTATAGGACGCCGCCCATTACGTTTTTGGAGCCGGGGTATTCGCCCCGCTCCAGCAGCAGCACATCAACTCCAGCCTTGGCGAGCTCATATGCGCAGGCAATTCCCGCAGGCCCGGCCCCGACGACAATACATTCAAACTTTTCGGACATAGCCGTCTTCCTTTCTGCCCAGTGCCTTTGTGAACTGCTCGATCAAGAGCGGAACGATCTCGAACGCGTCGCCTACGATACCATAGTGACATGATTGGAATATTGCAGCGGACGGATCTTTATTGATCGCAATAATTAAGCCGGAGTTCTGCATACCGACAATATGTTGGATCGCTCCCGATATCCCGATGGCAAAATAAATTTTGGGTGTTACGGTTACGCCTGTCTGCCCCACCTGATGATGATGCTCGATCCATCCCGCCTCTACGACATCCCTGCTGGCGCCTACGGCAGCTCCCAACGTATCGGCGAGCTGGTGAATGAGCTGGAAACCATTCGGGCTGCCCAGCCCCTTGCCCCCTGCCACGATGATGTCAGCTTCGTCGATCCGTACCTTGTGAGTCGTCTCTCTGACGATCTCCAGTACCTTGGTACGTACGTCCTCTTCCTTAAGGGCAATCGCTTCCTCTATCAGCTTACCGGTACGCCCCGCTTCTCTAGGCAACGCTTTCATGACTTTCGGACGCACCGTGGCCATCTGAGGGCGGTACTTCTTGCAAAGAATCGTCGCCATAATATTGCCTCCGAAAGCAGGCCGGCTGGCGAGCAGCAAGCCTGTATCCTCCTCCACATCCAGAATGGTCGTATCTGCCGTCAGCCCTGTCGGCAGGTCGGTTGCGACCGCGCTCGCGAGGTCTTTGCCCGTGGAAGTAGCTCCGTACAAAATAATTTCCGGCTTATATTTTTGCGTACAAGCGAGCAGCGCCTTCATAAACGTCTCCGTCCGGTAATGCTTGAAGATCGGCGCATCGTATACGTACATCGTATCGGCCCCGAATTCAAAAGCCGTTATAGCAAGCTGCTTTACGTTGTCTCCGATCAGAATACCTGCCAGCTCCGTACCCCGTTTTTCGGCCAAACGTCTACCTGCACCCAGCAGTTCCAGCGAAACCGGCGCAATCGCTCCATCCTTTTCCTCTATAAACACCCAGATACCGCGGTAATCTTCGAAGCTCACAAGGCTCCACCCCCAGCCTGAAACAATTCTTTTCGCTCCAGTAATACGCCGAGCAGCCGTTCCACCTGTTCATTCGAAGTTCCTTGAAGTATTTCGCCCCCTTGAGGCTTTTGTGGCGCCCATACCGAAGAAACGATAGTCGGAGAGCCTTTCAGGCCTAATTGAGTACGGTCGACTTCCTCCAGGTCGTTCACAGACCATATATGGGGCTGATATCGCGCCGCCTTAATAACGTTCGGCAAAGGCGAATAAGGAACTTCATTAATGTCCTTCTCTACGGACAACAGACAGGGCAGTGTCGATTGAATAACCTCATAGCCGTCCTCAAGCTTCCGGTGAATGATAATGTGGCCCTGCTCCTTGCTGACTTCAACGACTTTGTTCACTGAGGTAAGGGGCGGGATGTCCAGTCTTCGGGCAATGCCCGGCCCTACCTGCCCGGTATCTCCGTCAATGGTCATTTTGCCGCAAATCACGAGGTCAATCGGGTCTGTCTTAGCAATTTTCTCTAACGCCTTGGTGAGCGAGTAGCTGGTTGCCAGCGTATCCGCCCCGGCGAACGCACGGTCCGTGATAAGATACCCCTCGTCCGCTCCAATTTCAATGCATCGTTTGATGGCCTTCACCGCAGGGGGAGGGCCCATCGTCAGAACGGAAACCGTCCCTCCGTACCTTTGCTTGAGGCGAACCGCCTCTTCTACCGCGTGCGCATCATACGGATTCAAAATCGCCGGGGCACTGGCCCGATCCATCGTGTTCGTCTTCGGGTTCATCTTGATGATCTTCGTATCCGGTACCTGTTTGATACAGGCGACAATATGAAGCATGTTCGCAGCACCTCTTTACTATGATCCGTTATTGTCTGAATACTTTAGTATATAGGGCAGATCCGGATAACATGCCTAGTTTGACCCTCAGGACGGAAAAAGGCACCCCGGTTCGGGGTACCTCGTGTCTGCTGAGAAACCTGTGAAACTCGAAATATTGCTACGATACTCCGATGGGGTATGCCCCTCCGGCCGCTGTTGAAACCCGTGAATGTAATTAGAATCTAGCGGTATATTCACGAGTTTCAAAGGCGGACGTAAACTCCTCCGAGGCATACTCCACCTACTTATATAGCAAATTCCCCGAAGATCAGGTTTCTCAACAAAATAAAAGACACCCCAAAACGGGGTGCCTCGAAATATTATTTAAAAGATAATTGCAAATTGTATTGATTAAACCCAACCGCGAGCTTCCATAGCTTTGGAGATACGCTCCAAGGAGATCATGTAAGCTGCTGTACGAAGATCGGTTTTATAACGAGTAGCCAAAGATTGTACCGCACGGTAAGCATCGGACATAGCCACTTTCAGCTTACCGTTAACTTCTTCTTCGCTCCAGTAGTAGTTCATCAGGTTTTGTACCCATTCGAAGTAAGAAACTGTCACACCGCCAGCGTTAGCCAGGATGTCAGGAATAACCTTTACGCCTTTTTCGAACAAGATAGCATCCGCTTCTGGTGTTGTAGGACCATTAGCCGCTTCAGCTACAATGCTCGCTTTAATTTGAGCTGCATTATGGGAAGTAATTACGTTCTCCAACGCTGCAGGCACCAAAATATCTACATCCAGCTCAAGCAGTTGAGTTGCAGGAATGATGTGGGAATCACCATACTCCAAAATGTTAGAGTGGTCTTTCAAACGTTCTACTTTCGCCAGATCCAAGCCTTCCGCATCATAAATCGCACCGCGGGAATCGCTGACAGCTACAATGTTGCAGCCGAGTTCAGCCAATAAACGAGCGGCAATTCTGCCTGCGTTACCAAAGCCTTGAATAGCCACAGTAGCGCCTTCAGTCTCTTTACCCATATCATGAAGAGCATCTTGAATCGCAAATACGCAGCCACGTGCTGTAGCTTCGTTTCTACCTTTGGAACCACCGATAATAAGCGGTTTACCTGTAATAACGCCTGGGGAGTTATGGCCTCTCAAACGGCTGTACGTATCCATCATCCAACCCATGATTTGTGGCGTAGTGTATACGTCCGGCGCTGGAATGTCTTTTTCAGGTCCTACGATCTCATGAATAGCTTCCATGAAAGCACGGCTAACGCGCTCCAGCTCGCCTTTACTCATTTCGCGAGGATCACAAATAACGCCGCCCTTGCCTCCACCGTATGGCAAGCCTACAACGCCGCATTTGAAACTCATCCACATGGACAATGCTTTAACCTCATCCAGTGTTACGTCAGGGTGGAAACGGATGCCGCCTTTGGTTGGACCCACTGCATCATTGTGCTGGGAACGGTAGCCTTCGAACACTTTTACTTTGCCATTATCCATTTTTACAGGGAATGTAACGGATAACACTCTTTTCGGCTGCTTCAAAATTTCTACGACTTCCTCGGGCAGTTGCAGCAAAGAAGCCGCCTTTTCAATTTGGCGTTGGGCGATCTTAAAAGGGTTAAGATTTTCTTCAGTTACTGTAGTCTCAAGCATTGAACAATGTACCTCCTGGAATGTTGTTTTTAGTTCCTTTTTTTCCTAACTAACATAAGTTTATATTTTTTTTGTTAATTTGACAATTGATGCGAGCATATTTCCGAAATTCGTGTTTATTTTGTCACTTTTAGTAACACGAGCTCGTCTCTTGAAATTCCTGCATTTATGCTACAATAAAAGGGTAGAAATAACCCAAGAAATTTTTTTGGAGGAACCCGTGAAAAGACTATCGATGCGGCTTCATTTAACAATCACGTTTGCCATCGTGGCCCTCATTCCCATCCTTGTCCTCGGCACTATTCAAGTGCAGCAAATCAAAAACATTACGAACGATTACAATAAAACGCAGATGCAGACCACCTACCGCCTAGCCGATGCTGTACAAACGTACACGTACTACCATCGCAACGCTGTAGAGACGTTAGCGGCGACCATCAGCGCCTCCAGTCCTCCATTTCGTACCCGTGAAAGCATGACGCTCAAGCTGCAGTCCGTCAAAACGAACTTGCCCAGCTTCTCAAGCCTTTTTGTCGTGAGTCGCGAAGGTACGGTGAGTGCATTATATCCCGATTCAGGAGCCGCGCAGCAGCAGCAGACACTGTTTGGAGCCAACGTTAAAGAGCGCGATTATTTCACCCAGGTAAAAGCAAAAGAAACGACGGCCATCACTCCGCTGTTCCGTGGACCCGAAGGTGCGAACAAACCTGCCATAGCAATCGCAGCTCCCGTCTATAACGATCAAAAGCAGTGGGACGGAATGATCGTCGGTGTGCTGGATATGAAGGCCATGGCACAGCTGGTCACCAAATATGACTACGGGACCGACGCCTACCCGGTCGTTCTGGATGCTACGGGACGTGCCCTATACTACCCTAACGGAGAAATTACAGATTCATTGGCCGATTTATCCGGCGAACCTGCTGTACAGGATGCAAAGGCTCAGGAGCAAGGTCAAGGAAAATACCGCTCCGGCGTTAACCGTCAAGAAGAGCTTGTAAGCTATAAGACGATTCCTGACCTAGGCTGGACCGTGATGGTAGCCAGATCATATAAGGCTGTAAATGCAGCGTTCAACGATTCGCTCCAGACGACGTTCCTGCTGCTTATCATCACGCTACTGCTGACCGTCATCGTAGGTACACTGCTGGCCAAACGGCTGAACAATACGATCCATGCCCTGGTCGGGTACACACAGCGGCTCGCGGATGGGATTAATGTATCACCTGACCGCTCCATCGCCTCCGGTGGAGTCCCTTATGAGCTTCATATGCTGGCTGATCATTTCTTCCGAATGGCCGAGCAAATCAAGGAAAACCAGCGGGCTCTCATTGAGCTGAACGCCGATCTGGAGCGTCGCGTTTCTGAGCGGACTCACAGCTTGCTGCGCAAAAATCAGGAGCTGGAGATCGTCAATACACTGCTCACTCCGGTCTCCACGCGAAGGAATGCGAGCGACATCATCGAGGACAGCATGGCTCATCTTCGCGGTCTGATCCATCAAGAAGTTCGGCTGCGCCTCTTCCCGCATACAGGCTCCTCTACTCTCGGCCGTTTTAAGGGCTGGGATGAAGGAACGATTATTCCTGCCGATGCCGGAAGCTCGGACTGCAGCGTAGCAACCATTCCAATTCAAGCAGGTAATCTGGCACTTGGCGAATTTGTGGTGCAGGGCGGCAGCGAAGCCGTTTTGAACGATAACGATCGCAAATTTCTCCATACATTTGCCGGTACCATTGCCATTCTGGTTCAAAATGATATGCTGCTAAGCAGCATCCGTCATGAGCATGCAACCTTAAACGCTGTCCTGGAGAGCATGTCCGACGCGATAGTCCTTATCGACACAAGTCAAAGGGTCGTCTATTTCAACCGCCGTATGACGGAAATGTTCGGCCTACAGCCCCAAGCGCTGCTGGCAATGTCAGAGGAAGAGTTATTCAGCGCGGTAACAGCCCTGCTCCCGGAACATGACGAAGAATGGAGCCTGTTCATCGGCAAAGAGCGACTCAATGCCAAATTCAAAGCCGTGGGGGCTAACGGCAAGGAACGTTTCATCTCGGTTGCCACTTTTCAGGTACTTGGTGACGAGCATAGCTTCGGGCGGGGCTACGTGTGGCGTGACATTACGAAAGAGCATGAAGTCGACGCACTCAAGAACGACCTGATCTCTCTTGCTTCACATGAATTTAAAACGCCCATTACAAGCATTCGAGGCGGTGTCGAAACATTGCTTCGACCTGACGCTTCGTGGGATGAGGATTTTAAGCAGGAGCTGTTGGAGGGGATACGCGAGGATATCGGACGCATTCAAGATCTGATCGATGAGTGGCTGGACATTTCCAAGATTGAAGCAGGCGCTCTGCGAGTCAATCTGCAGCCCGTTCGCGTCCAATCCGTCGTGCAAAGCGCCATCCAGCGAATGCCCCAACACGCTGGAGCAGGACACGCAAGCTTTGAGCTGGAGATCAACGATGAATTGCCGCTGCTTCGTGCAGATAGACTGCGGCTTGAGCAGGTGCTGGTGAATCTGTTCACCAACGCAATCCGCTACAACCATCGTCAGCCCATTATTCGCATCTTCGCGGAATCTGATGACAGGTTGGTTCACATCCTCGTTCAAGATAACGGCATCGGCATTGAGCCGGAGCATATGGACAACATCTTTGACCGTTTTTACCGGGCCGATGTATCCTCCAGCCGTCATACAGGGGGAACCGGTCTCGGACTTGCCATAAGCAAAGGCATCATCGATGCCCATGGCGGACAGATTCATGTGGAAAGCACACCGGGTGTAGGAAGCACCTTTACCCTATCCGTACCCAAATACGAATGGAAGAATGGGGATGAGCATGAAGAAGCATAAAATTCTCATCGTGGACGACGAGCCCAAAATTATCCGGTTCATCGCCGCCAATCTGAAATCATTAGGTCACGAGACCGCTGCCTGCTCGAGTGGACCCGAGGCCCTGGAAACGATAGATAGCTTTGATCCGGACTTGCTTCTGCTTGACATTATGATGCCCGGGATGGATGGCTTTGAGGTTCTGGAACGACTGCGCAGCTTCTCTAACGTGCCTGTCATTATCCTGACGGCCCGAAGTGATTCGACTGACAAGGTGCGCGGCTTGAATCTCGGTGCAGACGATTATTTGACCAAACCCTTTTCACTAGACGAGCTGTTCGCGCGGGTCAATGCGGTCCTTCGAAGAATCGACGGCCGTACGGCTGCGCATACGACCGCTTCCAGTGAAATTCGATTAGGTTCCGTAACGCTGAACTTAGCCCAGAGGCGGACATGGCTCGCGGATACGGAGATCAAATTTACCGAAACGGAGTACAATTTGTTCGTTCTGCTGATTCAAAATGCAGGGAAAGTGATGACCCATGAGCAGCTGCTTGGCGATATCTGGGGAAATGAATATCGCGATGATGTGGAGTACTTAAGGGTAGCTATAGCGCGTATTCGCCAAAAACTGAAGCAGGCTGACGAGAAGCTCGGGCTAATCGTTACTTACCCAGGGGTTGGTTATATGGCCAAACCCGCCGAATAAGACTAAATAAAGGGCTCTCTGTTCCTCAGCGACAGGGAGCCCTTATTTGTGTCTAAGTCTTATCGAGAATCGTTCCATGCTGGAAAAGCGTTCTTTAACGTCGTAAGAAACTGTGAAGCCGCAAGGGACAAAGGCATATCTCGGCGGATGGCGATGCCCACCGACCGGGGCATGATTGGCTCGAACGGCTTGAGCTCGATCAAGCTTCCTGTTTCTAGCTCCTCTTGTACGAACGAGCGTGTCACAAAGGCAACTCCGAAGCCGCGGCGAGCGCACTCAACGAGCAAATCGATACTGCCGAGCTCAATATCCGCCTCTACCGTAATCCCCTGCGCTGCAAACCACTGCTCGACGAATCGGCGCGTACTGCTTCCCTGCGACAAAAGCAGCAGCGGCAGAGCTCCCAGCTTCTCCGCAGTTATGGATGAGCCCCCTAGCTCCTTATAAGTCCCTCCCGCTACGAAGCAATCTTGAATGACCGAGAAAGCCGTCACCTCGATTTGAGGGTCAACGATTGGCATATGCACAATACCGAAGTCGATTTGTCCTTCTTTAAGGCGATGCACAATATCCGGCGTTTTACCGTGCGATAAGCGGATACGAATGTCCGGATACTCGGCATGAAAAGAGTCCAAATGTGGAAGCAGCATATGCTTAAACAAGGAGTCACTCGCCCCGACGCGAAGCTCCCCTCCTGTAAGCCTCTTGAGATTGTTCAGCTTGCTTTCTCCGGCATCCAGCAGCGAGAAGGACGGCTCCACGTAATCAAGAAGTGCCTGACCTTCTACCGTCAGCTTCACCCCTTTGGACTGCCGATGAAACAGCTTGACCCCGAATGCTTCCTCCATCTGCTTGATCGCATAGCTGACAGAAGGCTGTGTAATATACAGCTCTTGCGCCGCTTTGGTGAGGTTGCCTGCTTTGGCCGTATGATAAAAAATACGGTACCACTCTAAGTTTATCATGATATAAAACCTCTCTATGTCATAATGATAAAATGACGATTTCATCTATTCCATTTTCCTCATTATAATCAGATTAAGCAAAGCAATCAATGAGAGAGGGTGTGTGCAATGGAGCATACAATCGACCAACCGCATGGACGGGAATCACGCTCCCCCTGGTCCCGCTACAATGAGAAGCAGGAGGTTCGCATCAATCCTAATGGCAAAGCCATAACAGGAGACCTAACGATTCCAGGAAGCAAAAGCTTGACCAATCGCGCGCTCATCATCGCCGCGTTGGCGGAAGGAACTTCCCGGCTGGAAGGTATCTTAAAGAGCGACGATTCGTACTGGTGCATTCAATGTCTACGACAGCTTGGCGTCCAGATCGATGTCGAAGGTGAAACGGCCATCATCCACGGCTCGGGCGGAGCTTGGCCGAATCGAGAGGGAGACTTGTATTTCGGGGCGGCAGGTACGATAGCCCGCTTCTTGCCCGGTGCGCTTGCGGCAGGCAGCGGCTCATGGAAGCTTCAGGGCAGCCCCCGGCTGAGCGAAAGACCGCTGGCCCCGCTGCTCGATGCCTTATCCGCTCTTGGTGCTGATATTCATTACGAAGCGGCGCAAGGACGACTGCCATTAACCCTGCATGCGAAGGGCCTGCAGGGCAGCAGCGTGAGCGTGCCCGGATCCGTATCCAGCCAGTTCATCAGCGGGCTGCTGCTGGCAGCCCCGTATGCTCACAATGCATTGACCGTGCATATCGAAGGCACCGTCGTGCAGCGTGATTATGTCGAGATGACGCTCGACATGATGAGGACATTCGGCGTTGAGACCCAACCGGCGCCTGACAGCCAATCGATCTCCGTTCAGCCCGACAAGTACCAGGCTCAATCATTGGCTCTGGAGCCTGATGTTTCTACCTGCGGCTACTTCTGGTCGATGGCAGCACAGACAAATGGGCGTGTCCGAATCCAAGGCATTAATGATCAAACCCGGCAGCCGGATATTGAGATTCTGGATGTCCTCGAACGAATGGGTTGTACTGTTGTCCGCGGGGCCGATTTCATTGAAGTTACCGGAACTCGGCAGCTTAAGGGCGGCTTCACCGCCAGCATGAAGCGCTGGTCCGATCAAACCTTGACGATTGCCGCACTCGCTCCGTTCGCAGACGGTCCCATTACGCTCACAGACGCCGCTCATATCCGCCATCACGAATGCGACCGGATTGCTGCGATCTGCACCGAGCTCGGCAAGCTAGGGATTCGGGTGGAAGAGCACCCGGATGGTCTGACGGTTTATCCAGGTGAGCCCAAGCCGGCTCTGCTCGATACCTATGACGATCATCGCGTAGCGATGGCGCTTTCGTTGATCGCCGTCAAAGCGGACGGCATCCGGATAGCCGACCCGGGCTGCGTTTCCAAAACATGCCCCGACTATTGGGATCGGCTGAGCGCTCTTGGCTTGAATGTAACCCTTTCATAAACCTAGCACAGTAAAATAAACCTCTACGGAAAAAGGAGCTGCTCAAGCAGCTCCTAAGTTTGTCGAGAACCCGTTTCTCGAGAAATTTGCTATATCGATAGGTGGGGTATGCCTCGGAGGAGCGAGAGCGTCCGCCTTGGTTCTTGGGAAATTCGGCTGGATGGGCATTCGCCACTAGGTGAGGTATGCCCATCCATGTGTTAAGAGGCTTTCTGCGTTTTCTCCAAAATGGCGATGTCCAACGGATAATCAGGCAAAGGCAGCTCACGTGTCGTTCCTTCAGCCAAATCTAACACCGTAATCCCATCCCACCCGGTATCGGCAAAGGTGACTCCCCCTGTAAGGTATGCCAATCTTCCATCCGGGCTGTTCGCCACCATTTGGTGAGTACGATTTAGAGGAATAATCTTTTCCTCCAACGTCCCTAGGTCCAATACCGTCAAATTAGGGTTTCCGGTAGCACTTCCGGCAGCTCCATTGCCCACGATAAGCATCTTGTTGCCATCTGCAGTCAGACTCACGCCTTCCTGATGAGTATTGCCGGTCAAAGGCTTCGTTTCAAACTTGCCGGTAACCGGGTCTAGAACGACAAGACCACGTCCTTGATAAGGGAGCAACAGATGTCCGTCCTCCTGAACGATAGCGTAATGGGGCTTCTCGAAGCCCCCTCCTCCCTTACCGAACGGGGCTACGTTCACTTTACGCGCCGTAAGCTTTTGCGGGTCCACTATCGTAACGGAGTAGGAGTCGTGGTCGATGCTGTATATCTCACTACCGTCATGGCTAACGACCACATCAAACGGTCTGATCCCTACTGGAACACTGCCGGTCATAGCTAGCTTCTCCGTATCCATAATCTCCAGTTGACTGGCTTTACCCGCCAAATAAACACCGACATACACGTAGCGGCCATCCGGTGACACAGCGATTCCCATCCCGCCAGGGCGGTACTCTCCAAATTTAACCTCTTGAATAGCGGATTGATACGGGACAAGCGCCTCCCGTTTATGCTGCTGAGTATTGATAACCGCTATGCCCTCCGCCGTGGAAACATACGCGCGGTTGTCCGCTTCAGCCAAAGCGATACCGAATGGGAAAGCCCCTGCTACTACCTTATCCGTTACCCCCTTATCCGGATCCGTAAACGAAATATAATCGCTTTTGGAATGCGTGATCAACAGGCTGTACTCCGGTTCGATCGTCGCTGCTTCTTTATCGACGGGCGTAGTTGGTGCTGGAGACGGAGACATAACGGGTGCAGACGCTCCGCCCTCCTGCTGAACAGAACAACTAGCCAACGCGAGCGTCATCCACAGAGCCGCAATGACAGCAAGTAGTCCTCTTTTGTTTCGTTGTTGTCGCAAAAAGTTTCACCTCTCTTGATTTCGATATACAAAAGAGAGCGGCCTGCCTTGCACAGGACCACCCTCCTTTCGTTCCCACCTTATAATTAACCAAATAATTAACCAAAGGTTTATTATTTCGTTGTTACAGTAACTCCTGCAGCTGTAGCCCAGTTATCTACAGACGCTACCGTATAGGACGTTCCTGCCGCCAGCTTAGCACCATTTTGCAAATCGAATGTGCCTGTCGCACCTTTACGGCTGGTCAGTTTGTACTGTGCGGTCAGAGGAGCGCCGCCTCCTACTGGAGTCAATGTAACGCTGCGCACTGCGAACAACTCATCCTTAGGGTCCTCGGTAAGTGTAACCTCAATAGATGTCTCGCTAACTTGCTTTGCCGATTGGATAGCAAGCGGAGCAATTTCCTTGGCCGTGAATGTAGCACTAGCGATATCAGCCCAGTCAGAGGTAACGGTGTATTTCACGCCCGGCTTGAACGTTTGGCCGTTGGGTAGACGAAACTTCGGAGCTTGTCTTCCATCCGTAGCCTGGGTGAATAGAACGTAATTGGCCGTCATCGTTTCTCCGCCCTCAGGTGTAATGTACACCTGCTTGTCTCTCATCGAAGAAAGAATGTTATATTGCTTGCCGTTGTATACGTTATTCTCGTCCACTATAAAAGCACCCTTACGACTGGAGCTGTATGCTGCAACCACATAACCGTAGTCGGCAACACCATCCTCGAGGCTGGATTCCACTTCGAATGTATCAGCCGAGATTTGCTGGGCGGAGCGAAGCTCAAGCTTCTCGGTATTTGCTGTAAACGTCATCGATGTTTTACCTTGGTAGTCCATTGTGTATGTCGTTCCTTCTTTTTGCGGAGTTACAGGAACGATGTATGTTTGTGTTGCTCCAGATTTCAACTGAGGGATGTTCAATAGTTGCAGTCCGTTGTCGAACGTAATGTTCGCTTTAGCTTTATCTACGTCCGTATTCTCTTTAGGAAGCGGTGCTGAGAATGTTACTTGCAATGTAATGGCATTCAGCGGCGTAATGCTAGTAATTTGAACCGGTGCGATTTGCTGTGCTGCGTATACAAGCAAAGCTGCTTCTCCGCGAGTCGCGAACTTACCGCTAACAAATGCGCTGCCGAACTGGGCTTTCAATTGCGCAGCGTCAACCTTCAACACAGCGGCCGCTACTTCAATTAATTGCTCGTGAGTGACCGGTTTATTAGGTTGAAACTTGCCATCTTCACTCTTCATAGCGCCGATGCTGACAAGAGCTCCAGCATAGGATTGGTACCAATCGCTGCTAGTTACATCGGACAAAGCCGGTTTACCCGTTGTGTTCAGTTCTACATGAAGCGCTAGAGCAACCATTTTGGCAAGCTCGGCGCGCGTTACATTCTGATTTGGTTTGAATTCCTGATCTCCATAGCCTGAGATGATGTTTTGCTTCGCCAATTCTTCTACAGCCGTCTTGTAAGACGTTGCAGCCCCGTTATCGGTAAAATTGACTGCTGCGGATACTTGAGGAACAATTGCGGACAAGCCTACAGCCGTTGTTATAACCCATGCTGCGAACTTTTTGCGTTTTATCATCATAATCTCTCCCTTGGATTTCATTGTGGGTGCTGCTTGTTGTGTAACCCTAGGAATAGATTACTTCGTAGACCGTTACAATCGAATAAAAAATCCGGGCAAAACATTAAAAAAACATAACAATCCTCTTGGCAAATGGATATGGAAGATTTCGGTTGTCCGTGTGAAACAACAAAGAAACACGAAAACCACCTCAGATTTTATGGATAATAATTCCATTAAAACAAACAAAGAGCCCCAATTAGGGGCTGAATGTCGAAAAAAAACAATTATACAGCAGCTGGATGAAGGCGGGAGGTGGGGTATCCCCTGGAGGAGCGAAAGCGTCCGCCTTTGTTATCGGGAAATCCCCACTGTAACGCGATTAAAATAAAAATTTCCCGATAACAACAGTGGCCGGAAGGGGGTACCCCACCGGAGTACCACAAACACATCTGCATTTTCTTCGGTTTCTCGACAAACTCACCCCCGTTAGGAAGGCTCTTTAAAGTACACAGCGCTATAGAGGACAAGCTGCTTAATAAGTCTTCGTCTGCATTTGATCCAAGCTTTTAAACTCATAGCCCTGCTCCTTGGCGGCAGTGAGGATACGGCTGAGTGCCTCGGTGTTATCGCTGGATACCGAATGAAGCAGGATGACGGCACCGGGATGAAGCTGACTCATCACGTTGTCGTAAGCGTACTTCCACCCTTTTTGCGCCTTGGGATCCCAATCGCGATAGGCAACGGACCAGAAGACGCTCGTATATCCGAGGCTTTTACTGGCTGCAAGAATCCGGTCGTTAAAAATACCTCTCGGAGGCCGCAGATAGTGCATTTCCTTTTGGCTCGTCAAATTGCTGACCTCCACCTGCACCTTCTCTAGCTCTTCCTTCAAGCGTTGGTTAGAGATTTGACTCATATCAGGGTGGCTCCACGAATGATTGCCAACCAGATGGCCTTCATCGACCATCCGCTTCACCAGCTCAGGCTGCTCCCTCACAAAATGCCCCGTAACAAAGAAAATCGCCGGTACCTTTTGTTCTTTGAGAACATCCAATATACGACCGGTATAACCATTCTCATAGCCGTTATCGAATGTTAAGTAAAGCTCTTTCTTCGTCACATCTCCCAGGAAGATGGCCTCATTCTTCTGTATGATGCCCTTGAAGCCCTCTTCATTAATAGATGCCAGCTGCTGATTCCTGCTCTTCTTAAATCCGAAATGGAAGGGGTCCCCCCCGTATATTGCATTGGCAGCGTGCAGTGAGAACGGAGCCATCACGGTACACAGCAGCAGCGCAACGGCTAGTATTGCCACACGTTTCAAAAGCATGTCACCCCTTAATTCTATAATGTAAGATCAGGGATAATATGCCCTAACGGGGCTCGGTTATGTACCGGGCGAAACGGAATATCGCTTTTGCAGCTCTTTGGTAGATATGGCAAGAATTTTCGGGGTCAACAGCTCCTTTTTGATTTCCAGCCGCTTTTTCCCCTCAGGATGAACCACAAGCAGCAGCATGCGTAAATATAGCTTGGTGACCACGAAAAACAACCCTCGCGGCAAATCCGTTACCGTAAAGCCTAGCTGTTTAGGTCCTCTGTTAATCATTGTAATACCATAGATCCCTTTTATATCCTGAGTCAGGGTGTCGTTTAATATCCGCTCCGTCATTTTAGGCATCAGCTGTTGGACCGCACGGATCAGCTGCACGGCAAGCTGCACCATAGAACGGGTATCCATTGCAATATGGAACATCATCTCGTTGTTGAAATGGAGCTCTACTACCCGATCCCCCTTGCGTATTTCCTCTCCGTCCGGAAGCGCGATGCTTTTCCCGTGATACGTACATACCCGGTAATAAAGCAGCTGGTTGTCCGGATCAACCGGCTCAAGCGCAAAGAATACATGGTATAAGCTCTCCCATTTTAACCATAACGATAGCGGAAGCCGCTTATGCCAGCTAAGCCTCTCTGTCGACTCATTCGACCACCCTATTTGATCCACTCTGTGGAATGTGTACTGTTTTTGTTGCATTTCCGCTACGAATTCATGCAGCGCTTGCAGCATATATTCAGGTGCATCCGGATTCGCACCGATCGTCTGGCCGCTGTCATGAAGGACGATGACCGCTCCGTCTTTGAACCGGGAAACAAGCCGGTGCTTAATTTTGACCTTCCCCCCGCGACTTCTCCAGTCGCCTACAATGATCGACCACAACACCATTCGGAACTGCTTCAGCAGCCAAAAGTCAAACAAATTGATAACTCCCCACGGGGGACGATAATAGATCGGTCTCTCCCCTGTAATGCGTCCGATAGCCTCGACTGCATGATGGAGCTGAAGACGGACTCTGCGAGGCGTCATCAGTGCATTAGCCCAGTGCGAATAGTTATGCACACCGACAAGATGTCCTTCCTCATGCATTCTTACAATGAGTTCCGGGTACTTCTCTGCCTTCGAGCCGAGAACAAAGAACGTTGCCTTTATGTCATATTGCTTTAGCAAATCGAGCAGCCGCGGTGTATATTCCGGGTCAGGGCCATCGTCGAATGTCAGGAATATAGTTTGGCTCCCTTTGCCCTCCCGGTACACACCTAATCCGAACAGACGGACAAGAAGTGTGGGGATTATCGTATACACACCAAGCACAAGGATAACGATCCAGACAATATGCTCCATATGAACTCATCCTCCTACTTCTTAAGCGCGGTCTGCAGTCCCGAACCTTCCGGCGGAGCCACGAAATAGTATAAGGCGATTGCTCCTAATAGTACCGCACTGACCATGATAGTGAAGCTTTCATTAAACGTGTCGGCGATCCACCCTCCAAGAACCGGTCCGATAACGACCCCGATCCCTTCTACGCTGGAGAATAGGCCCCACCCCATCCCTTGATTATCTTTAGGGACATATTGCGCTAGAAGCGCATTCCAGGCCGGAAGCACCGCCGCATAGGATATGCCTAATAAGGCGGCCAGCAGAAGCGAAATCCACAAGTGTGAGGTGAATGGAAGGGCAAATAAAATAACCGCAAAGGCAGCGAACCCTCCAATCAAGAACCATTTCTTACCTAGACGATCTGATAGCTTGCCCATAGGAATTAAAGCGATGACGGTAAAGGCACCGCCTGCAATAAGTAAATAGGAGTATTGAGAATAATTGAAGCCGAGAATTTTGGAAGCAAACCCAGGCAATACAGGTACAAGCATCCCTGCTGCCGTTGTTTGTAAAGTCATGCCGGGAAGCAGCGTCTTCATAGTGAGCAGCTTCTCCCATAGCATGGAGATTTGATTGCGAAGCGGAATTTGTGTCGGAGTCGATGATTTTCTGTTAGATATAAAGAAGGACAAGAGCAAGCTAATTCCCCATAATATGATCATGCACCAGAAGGAGATGGAGTAGCTTGCGTCCATAATAAAATTAAGGATGATCGGGCCCGAGCCAAGACCGGCAAGCCAGCATGTATACAGCACGCCCATGTGCTCTGCGCGATGCTCAGGTCTAACTTTGCTTAGGCAGACAAGCCATATCGGCGACAACCCGATACCAAACAAAGCTGACGCGCCAATGAGCAACCAAATAGATTGAACGATATAAAGCAGCCACAGCCCGCCCAACGAAATAGCGAGCCCGGCCGGTACGATTAGCCGAAGAGGAAATCGATCCAGTAAATATCCGGCAAAGCATTTGATGAGCGTATCCGTAACATAATGAACCGATACAGCCCATCCGACCGTCGTTACAGTGAAGCCGAGTGCATAAACCGCGTACGTCGGCAAGAATGAAACGAGAAATGCTCCGCGAACAAATTCAACAAGAAATAGAATAATACCATACAATAGCATATGCGAAGCAAAGGATTGTTTAGAAGAGGTTGTCACCGATTGTTCCACCTTCTCCCCCATAGAAACCTATGTGTTAGTTATCCCCCGAACCATGCGAAATATTTACGAGCCTACAGTTACCTTGCGGTCAATCGTATGCACAACGTCTTGGGCAATAAAGTCCGCTGCGCATTTGGGCTGCAGCAGCTTCATCTTGCGTTTAATGTCCGCGGAGCGGTACTCTTCCGAGAAAAATTGGCTTACCTGCCCAGTAAGTTCTTCTAAATTATGGGAAATCGACGCCACACCTTTGCCTGATAAAAAGACGGCATTTTCTTTCTCCTGTCCGGCAAAAGGCTTGAATATAAAGATCGGAACTTGTAAGGCAAGCGATTCAGATAGCGTAAGTCCCCCCGCCTTGGAGACGATACAGGACGAAATGGCCATCAATTGATGTATATTGTCCAAGAATCCAAAAATATGCACATCATCGTTACCGGTATATTGCATAAGCAGCTTTTGCTCGAGCTTGCGGTTTCTGCCGCAAACGACCGCTACCTGACAATCACCAATGGACAGCAGCGAGCGGATCATCTCATCCACATTGCCAAGCACGCCATAGGAACCCGCCAGGATAAGGATCGTATGCTTCCCTTGATCAATTATGGATTCAAATGCATTCGGACTGGAAGGATCATGCTCGATAAAGTCTCTTCGGATCGGAATGCCGCTAACCTCCACCTGTCGATTGGATAGACCAAAGGATATCATCTGTTTTTTCAGCTCTTCCGCAGCCACATAATATTTGTCCATTTCCGGATGGATCCAACGAGAATGCAGGGCGAAATCAGTTATAACCGTAAAGCACGGTATTCCCATGCTGCTACAGAGCTCCGGTGTCGCACCGAACGGAAATGTATTAATGACCGCATCCGGACGCTCCTTTTCGATGATTTCCTTCAGCTTCTTTTTACCTATAATATTGAAATACCGGTTCCAAGCAAGGTCTGGCTTCGTCTCCCGGGTCATGTAGTAACTCCAACCATAATAATCAAGACCGAATTTTGATGTCTGGGTGCTTTTCAAATATAAAGTGGTTGTAATTGTATTTAAAAGCGGGTGCGCTTCTTTCATGAGATCGACAATAAGAACCTGTTCCATACCTTGAGTAAGAAAGGATTGCTTCAGCGCCCGCGCAGCCTGTATATGTCCGTCACCGTAACTTGCCGTCAGGATCAGAACCTTTGGTCTATGATTCATGGTAGCCTCCTCCCTAGAACCAATCGAACTACCGTATGTCTTACTTCCATCATAGTTATTTCCCATAAGAAAATAAACCACTCTGCCAACTATTCATATCTATTTCCCCCAGTTATATGTACGTGAAACAATTGCTCCGCATGCTTAAACGGCAGCCCTTCAAGTATAAATTCCCTCCTACAAGCCGCAAAGCCCTTTTTTGAAGTTTTTATACCAATAAAAAAAGCTTGCTGTTCCATAACCGTCCATCAGCAGGACAATTCAGGACAGCAAACTCATTGTATCACGCTTTGAGCGGGCATTCACCCATTTGCTTTTTAGACGATGCAAAAGCAGTACTCCCCTTCAAAGGAAGGAAATATCTTCTGATAATTAAGAACCGGAATTCATCAAATACTGTACGGTTTGGTCAACCAGCCCTTCGTGTGCGGAAGCATTGTACAGCAAAGGATCGTCGTGCCGTATGAAAAAGCAGCGCTTGCTGCGGCGGCTCCGCTTCAGCTCTTTCCAATTTTCAGCCAATTGATCACAAAAAGCTTCGGATTTGGCAGATCCCACCAAGAAAAGAACATTATCGCAATCGAGTGCAGCAACATCGGTAAGCGAAGTAACATCCAGTGCACCGATATGATGCGCAGGATCCGGTGGCATAACCTGAAGGTCGTCGTAGAACAAATCCTTCATTTTCTTCATTTGCATGCCGAAGATACGAAACCGATGCTCGTTGGCCGCATGAACCAGCAAGACCGGTTCTTCTCCCAAGTGCTGCTGGATATGAAACCTGGCATTATCCACCTTCATATCGAAATAGGCGAGCCACCGCTCCGCGACACTCGACAGATCAAACAGCTGACTAATGTCCATCAGCCGTTCCTTCCAAGGATACTTCTTCCACTCAATCATAACGACCGGAGCTATCTCAGCCAATGCTTGGTAGATTTCATCCGTAACAGGCGGTGTTATAATCAGCTCCGGTTCGCTGGATTCGATTTGCCTCAAAGCTTTATCCGGCTCATCCATCCAGCCTCTTTCCAAACATAATTGAGGCGTTATCCCTAATACAGCCAAATCTCCACGGAGGACCGGCGACAAGCATGCGATCCTCTTCTTGGTACGCGCAACATATTCCGTCGGAGTAATGCTCATATGCTTCTTAAATAGTCGGCTGAAGTAATATTCGTCCGGATAACCGACAGAGTGAGCGACATCAATGACTGACGACTCCGTATTGGCTAACAGCAATAGAGAAGCGTCAAGCCGTATTTTCGAAATGAATTTATGAGGACTTAGCCCGGTTTGCCTGCGGAACGCTTGATAAAATCGGCTTGGACTCGCTCCCGACAGACGGGCGATATCCTCCATGTCCATCGCATCCTGATATTTCCGCAGCATATATTGGCGGGTCTGCTCAACATAAGCAACCAAATCCTTTTCCATCTCGCGCGGTTTTTGCACATACATCATGAGTGCCGCCGCCATGGCGTACAAGTGAGATTGCAGCTGGTAATACAAAGCCGGTTCCGAGCTTCCGCAATCGCTCAAGAAATCCTGAATCCAGCTTCGAATTTGCGGTGTACGGAAGCAGTACAGCTGAACATCATCCAATAACGGTTGGGGCTGCTCGAATCCAAATGAGCATACCGTAGGCTTATTCGTACATTGGAACCGGATCAGAATAAGATGCGCGGAAGCGCTATTACTATTTTCGATCATACACCGGGAGTTCGGAGGGATCAAAAACAGCTCTCCGCACAATCCCGTCCCCGTCCGGTGTACATTTTTGGCTTGTAGGTTAATTTTTACTTTTTCTTGCAATACGTAGACGAAGGCATGCTCCTCCAAGGTGGTTATTTCCTTGTGCTGCTGAATAGGAAGCTTAAATTCCTCCGCAGCGATATACTCCAGGCGAAGATGACGCATGGAATCGTGCCTTTGCAGCATAGTGTTCACGTCCTTGAGATCATATTCCTCCTTAAAGTGTATGTGAAAATGATTCTCATTGTCAAATAATTTGTTGCCGGAAATTGTTCAAAAGAAGATTCCAATTATTTCCTTGCAACATTTTTGAAACATGCTCCGTCTATGGAGATGTCGACATGTTTTTCCTACAAAGGATTGATCATTCCAATATACTAAAGCAGCATAGAGGAGCTTGACTAGAGAGATGAAAACAGATATGAAAAAGGTTATTATTACTGCTTCCGTAGCACTGAGTGTAACATTGTCGGGAGCCTCAGCATTCGCCGCAACAGAAGATGTGAACTATACGCCGATTCCTGTTAAGGATGCTAACGGCAATGTCATTGCACAAACAACCAGCATTCAACTTGGTGCTGACAACGTGCTTCCCTTTAGTGACGTTCATGATGCCAATGGCAATGTGATCGGCCAAACACGGGACGTTCCGCCAGTTGTCGAGTCTACCCATGAGCAAAAACCGCAAGATTCGTTCGGAGGCCTTCATTATGTGCTTGTCGTTGACGGAAAATCGATCGGAGTGGGCAGCGATGTAGCTTATACTAATGGCGATCAACTGATGGTACCGCTAAGAGCAGTCAGCGAGGCGCTTGGATACAATGTAGAATGGAATCAGGAGAAATACAGCTCGGACGTGACGCAAGGCGCTGTTTGGAGCGGAGTGCAGATCGGTAAAGACAATTACGCATTCGGCAAAATGGCTCCACGCGAGCTGGGTGCTGCCCCTGAGCTGAAAAACGATACGACCTTCGTTCCTGTCTCGTTTTTCACAGATATTTTGAAGCATAAAATGCAAATGGACGAAACTGGAGTTATTAAAATTACCAAACAGTAATGGTGCGGAATAGAGGCTGCAGCGGACGAAGGGTCTGCTGCAGTCTTTTTCTCATGCTTACACCTATCCTGCCTTCCCTTAAGCTGCTTACAAAAGGCTGATTGCCCAGCTAATTAGCCGCTGCAGCATGAAAATCCTGTGCATAACGTAATAAGACAACGGGATAAGGGGGTAGAATCATGCTCCGGACACACGTGAAAACGTACAGGAAGCGAATCGGCAAAAATCAATATATTGTTATCAATATATCTCAATCTGCGGAGGCAAGGGCGGAATCCGGAAATGTGCTCGCAAGCAATGCCGTGAATGTGCAAATTTACAAAAAAAGAAGAAGAGGGCGTTGACTCCCCCTTGAAAAGGACCGTTCCTTCCCCAATATACGGGCAAATGGAACGGTCTTATTTGTAGGTTTCTTCTATTATTGAACCGGATGCTGAAGCATGTTTTGCGTAAAAGCAATCCATTCCCGGGCAGCAAACGACAAGTAGCTGTCCTTGCGCCAAATCATGGCCAAATGCCAAGGAATCATCGGATTTGTTAACGGAATGGTCCTCAGGCGTTTACTGTCCAGCTCGCGGCAGATAGCTTCCGGCAGCAAGGCAATGCCCAGATTGGCCGCCACCATTTCGCTGATGAAATCCCACTGAGAGCTCTTATAAACGACATCAGGAATGAAGCCGAGTCTTTCACATTCCTCGATGATCCGATCGTGCAGAGCAAAATCCTCGTGAAACAACAGGAATGAATCGTCTTTCAAATCAATAAGAGAGGCTTCCTTGCTTTCTGCTAACGGATGAGAAGGGTGAACGACGAGCATGAGCCGCTGCTTAACGAAAGAGAACGACTCGAACAGTTCGTCATTGGTAGGCAGCAAAATAACCCCGATATCCAGCTCCCCTGCCCCGACCTCCGATTCCACTTTCTTGGACCCGTCTTCAAACAACTGAAGCGTAATCCCCGGATACTCTTCACGAAACTTTCCAATGACCCTTGGGAAAAAATTAGACCCTACCATCGGAGGTAATCCGATACGGATACGGCCCCGTTTCACCTTCATCAGCTCGTCGAGATGTGAGGTCATATCATCAAATGACTTCACGATGTGTTGGGCCTGCGTCAACAGCACGGCGCCTGCATCTGTCAGCTCGATTCGTTTGCCGATCCGGTCAAACAGAATAACGCCGAGCTCTTCCTCCAGATTTTTAATCATCTTGCTGATCGTAGGCTGAGTAATATAAAGCGCCTGCGCGGCTTTCGTGAAGCTTTTCCAATGCGCGACCTCGAGAAAATATTGCAGGTGCCGCATATCCAACGGGCTCTCCTCCATCCATAGATAAATGGAATGAAAAACATTCTGTATATGTATTTTACCTATGAAAGAAGCTGCTGTACACTTTTCATTGGAGAGGGGCTAGCAGCCATGAAAAACACTTTTAAAATTATAGTTCAAGTACTTACTCTGATTATCATTTCCATTATTATGAACAAGCTCGTTGCATGGCTTCATATCCCTGTTCCAGGCAGCATTCTGGGGATGATCGTCGTCTTCCTGCTGCTGCAGACCAAGGTGCTGCGCCGCGAATGGTTGGAAGCAGGCTCCAGCTGGCTAATTGCTGAGCTGCTGCTGTTCTTTATTTCCCCAGCCGTCGGCATTGTAGCATACCCTAAATTGCTGGTTAGCGACGGATTCCAGATCGTGCTGGTCGTTGGATTAGGCACCATCATTGTCATGGTGTGCAGCGGAATCGTAGCGCAAAGCATCGCCAAACGTAAGGAGCGTGCGCAATCATGATTGGAGCCGTCAGCTTGATCGGCACCGTCTTGCTATATATTGTAGCCAAACGGCTATACCGGTATAAACCTTTATTCGTATTGTCTCCGATTATTCTTACACCTGTGGCGCTCATCCTGTTGTTGGTATCCACCGGGACAACATTCGAGTCGTACAACACCGGGGCGCATTGGCTATCTGATATGCTTCAACCTGCCACTATCGCCTTTGCGATACCGCTGTCCAAGCATTTTCCGTTAATTAAAAAACACGCTACCGAAATTTTGGTCAGCGTGCTGGCAGGCTCTTGTGCGGCCGTTGCATCTTCCGTATGGTTAGCCGAGGTAATGCATCTTAACGATCAGCTCCTATACAGTCTGCTCCCGCACTCGGTCACAACGCCTATTGCTATGAGCGTCTCGCAAACGATTGGCGGTATACCGACTATTACAGCCGTTGCCGTGATGATGACGGGTATATTCGGTTCCGTGATCGGACCGTATGTGATACGCACGTGCCGTATCCGCAACGATATAGCCCGGGGTGTGCTTCTCGGTACAAGCTCCCATGGCGCCGGCACATCCAAAGCGTTCGAGTTCAGCAGTATCTCCGGCACGGTATCGAGCATTTCGATGATTTTAGCCGCCGTCATCACCTTATTTGTAACGCCATGGATTTTGGCTGCCGTATTTTAATAATAGTTCCGATATTAAGAAAGCATTTCCTTGTTTGCTAAGACAACCGCTTCCGCGTGAATTATGATGGCCTTGTAATCCTCAATTGCGGGCCCATCACCGCGGTAAATGTCGCTCGGACAGACCGCCACTCCTGTGAAAAAAGAACGATACTCCGGCGTTTAAGTAAAGCCGGCTCGTTCTTTAGCACAAAATGTAGGCGTTTGCAATGTGCCTTATCTGTCTGTAACAGCAAGCTAAGCCAACTCTGGGAGGCTTTCAGCGCTTTCCATCTCCTACTCTTCCCGGCTTCGCTCCTGCATTTTGTGTAATATCCTGTATTTATTCGGTGGCATTTGAACGGCATCCTTGAAAATGCGATAAAACGTGGAAACGGTTTCAAATCCCAATTCAAAGCAAATGGAGGCGATATCCTTTTCCGTTTCGGCAAGCATTTGCTTCGCCAGACCAATCCGAGTATCGGTTAAATACTGCATGGGAGTCATGTTGTATTGCTCTTTAAAAATATTGTTGATGTACCGCAGGCTGATCCCCTGCTTGGCAGCTATATCAGTAGCGCTGACGATCTCAAAATAATGGTTATCGATATAATGGCGGATCTTCTCCGCCCTTAAGCTATTCGCATCCGATACTTGCAGCATGTGCTGGGACCGGGCGAGAACAATCATAAGCTCCGACAAAATGATTTTCATGGCAAGCAAGCCGAGCTGACTGCTGCTGGTCTGCTCGAACAGCATTTTGCGAAGCAAAAGCCTAAGCTCGCTGCCGATAAACGGATTCGGTTTACATAGCTGGGATTGGCTGAAGAAAGCAGCCAGCAGCTCTTTGCGCACCACCGCATCAAATATAACCTCATTAAAAGCCAGCACAAGCACTGTCAGCTTCGAATCGGAAACGATAGCATGCTCCGAATTCGGAACGATAACCGCCACACGGCCTTGGCTGTATTCTTCTACCCTTCCGTTCAACGTAATTTTGCCCTCACCTTCTAATGCGTACAAAATCTGATGAACTTGATGATGGTGTGGCTTCATCACCTCGCCATCCACATGTTGAAATTCATACATCAGGATTCCCTCAACAGGTAACTCAATCTTTTGCAAGCTCATATGGAATAGGCTCCCAAAATTGAAATGTATTGCTTGTCCCTTCATTATATGCTCTCCGCTTAAGCGTTCACAAGTGTTAGCCGTGAATGAACGAGTCAAGAAAGGGGTTTATCAAGATGTCGAAACAGCCCGTTGATGTCATCGTAGTCGGTTCCGGAGCTAGCGGCGGCCTAGTAGCCAAAGAGCTGTCGGACCAAGGCTTCTCCGTAACCGTAATCGAAGCCGGCAAGCGGTATGAGCCAAACGTGGATTTCGCTAACGCCGAAGCCAACCATGCCAAAATCCAGTGGACGGAGCCGCGGGTCTATGCGGGCAAGCATCAGGTCGTGCCCAAGACCGGTGTCGGTGTAGGCGGAGGAACGCTCACCTGGCTCGGCGTGATGCCTCGATTCCATCCCGAGGATTTCCGTACCCACAGCCTGGAAGGCGTCGGAACAGATTGGCCTATCAGCTATGAGGATCTTGCACCTTACTATGCCAAGGTGGAACGAGACTTCGGCGTCGCCGGCGAATGTGGACCGTTTGCGCCCGAATCGTATTCCCTTCCTATGCCTCCTCATCGTTTCAGCTGGCACGCACAAGTGCTGGCCCGTGGCGCGCAAAAGTCGGGAGCGCAGCCGTTCGCGCCGCCCATTGCCATTAACTCCGTCGAGTACGACGGACGGCCAGCCTGTACTTACTGCGGCTGGTGTGCCGCAGGCTGTCCGACGGACGCCAAGGCGACGAGCCAAGGCACGTACTTGGCGAAAGCGGAAGCTGCCGGCGTAAAGGTCATCAGCGAGGCATTCGTGCATCGCGTTCTCTACGACGATACCGCCGGATGCGTCACCGGCGTCCTCTATTTGGACGCTGATGGTCAGGAGCATGAGTTGCGCGCAAGGCTTGTCGTACTCGCGGCTCATGCGGTCGAGACCCCCCGGCTGCTGCTCTTGTCCGCATGTCCGACCTTTCCAGACGGGCTCGCGAACTCCAGCGGGGTCGTCGGCAAATACATGCTTAGTCATCCGACGTGGCAGGTCTTCGGAACGTTTGACGAGCCGATCAACGCCTACAAAGGGATTCAGATGGGGCAAGTGATGGTGCAGGATTATTACAAGCCGGATCCCCGCAACGACTATGCCCGCGGCTTCGTCCTCTTGTCTTATATGATGACGCCTGTCACATACGCCACATTGAGCGGCGATTTCGTAGGGGCCGAATTGAAGCAATTTCTGAAGGATTATCCTTATACCGCCGCCTGGTGGGCTCATGCCGAAGGGCTTCCAAGCGAGCATAACACCGTGGCGCTGGACCCCGAAGTGAAGGATCATCGCGGACTTCCGGCAGCGAGAGTGTCCATCGAATGGCTGGATAACGACATCCGACTGGCCGGTGCCGCTCGTGACAAAGCTGTGGAGCTGATGGAGGCATCCGGCGCCCGCAAAGTGCGCGTCGGCTTGAACTATGGAGCTCACGCCATGGGTACATGCCGCATGGGTAACGATCCCGATTCCTCAGTGGTCAACGAATTTTGCCAAACACACGATATTCCTAACCTGTTCATCTGCGATACGAGCGTGTTCGTCACCGGCAGCGGGCTTAATCCGACACTGACGGCCATGGCGATTGCAAGCCGAGCGGTAGACTATATCGCCGACCATGCACGGCAAGGACAACTATAACGAAGGAGATGGTGCCCATGACGATAAATGCTTCAGAGCACGCGGGATTGCTCGCAGTGCTCGCCAACGGCGTGATACCAGCCGACGATACGGATCAAGGCGCAGCGGTAGCGAATGCCGGTCAGGTGCTAGCCGACAGAATCGAGCGCGGCGTTCATGCCAAGCTGTATGTGCTCGGCATCGAAGCGGCCGCGGATGCGTCGCAAGAACAGTTCGGCAAGCCGCTAATGCAGCTTGACCAAGAGCAGGTCTACGACGTGATGATGGCATTGAAGGCTTACATGCCCGGATTTTACAAGCAGCTTAGAAGCGATGTAATCAGCCTTTATCTAAACGCGCCAGGCGTCTGGGAGCGGATCGGGTTTCCGGGCGCTTCAGCTCACACTGGGGGCTACCCTGATTTTGATCAGCCGCAGCAGCGCAGCAAATAAGTGAATTATTGTGGTCTTGTCATTCTTATTGTTCTGTTCTTGTACGGGAGTGCCTAGACTTAAGGAGCTGACTTGTTCATGCTTGGAATCCACTTGTATGAAATGCGGCATAGCGACGGGGAAATCATGCAGGAGCATTATCATGACATCCACCAAATCCTGTATGTGCTTGACGGGAAAGGAAAGATTATGCTCGACGGACGGAGCTTGGATTTCGAACAAGACCAGGGCGTTCTCATCGTTCCGCGAACGAATCATTCCATCCTATCAGCCACCAATATGACGGTACTTGTGATCGAGTTTGACGAAGCCATACTGGATGAAGACGTCCGCGAAGCGCTGCTCCGCTCCAGATTCGACCGTTCCAAGCTCGTACGGCTTAACGGCTTTGGAGACAAGGAGCTGAGGCAGCTGACACGTAAAATGCTGTTTGAACAAACACGGGAATCGCTGCTGAACAAGCTAGCCAATACGATGTATTTGTCGGAGCTGCTGCTGCTGCTCGTCCGTTATCAGCCTGCCTCCGAGGCGGCTGTTAGGAACAGTCTGCGCGCGGAGAAGCTGCGCCATTTTATCGATACGCATTATTTTGAAATAGTCAGCTCGGAGGATATATCCGCCAAGCTGGGTGTCAGCACTCGGCATTTGAACACAATATTCAAGGAGTTTTATCAGATGACTCCCCTTCAATACTTAACCGAGGTTCGAATGCGTCTAGCCCAAAAAATGCTTGCCGAAACCGACAAGGACATTGCGGCCATATGCTTTGAAATCGGCTTTGAAACGCTATCTACCTTCTATAGAACGTTTAAGAGCAGCATCCGAATGACCCCCAACAACTACCGTAAGCTGCACCGGTAACGCTCGGTTTACAAGCAAGCCTAGAGGACAAGCGGGCACGCCCGACAATAGGAACGGAATATAACCCCAACACCCCCAAGGAGGAGTTTTCTAATGGAAACTATGGTTAAAGGTATGGATTGCTTGCACTTCATTGACGGTCGTTACGTTCATTCCCAAGAGCCTAAAACCTTCGATAACATCAATCCAGCAACGGAGGAAGTCATCGGCCGTGTTGCAGAAGGAGGCAAAACCGAGGTTGACCTCGCCGTTGAGGCGGCAAAACGGGCTTTCGACGGCGGCTGGAAGCATTCCAAGCTTAGCGAGCGCGCCGCCATTCTGCGCCGGATCGGAGATTTGATTCTAGAGCGCAAAGACGAGCTTGCCATGCTTGAAACGCTCGATACCGGAAAGCCGCTGTGGCTGTCGACGAACGTGGACATTCCGCGTGCCGCAGGAAGCTATCACTTCTACGCCAATTTCATCTCGACAATGGGAACGGAAGCTTACCCCAGCGAAGCAGGGGCGATGAACTTCGTCGTCCGCCGTCCGCTCGGTGTCGTCGGCATGATTAATCCGTGGAACCTGCCGCTTCTGCTGCTCAGCGCCAAGCTCGCCCCATGCCTCGCCATGGGTAACACTGTGGTGTTAAAGCCAGCCCGATGGACGCCAATGACCGCCACGCTGCTCGGAGAAATATGCAAGGAAGCCGGCCTGCCGGATGGCGTTGTGAACATCGTCAACGGTGCCGGACGCACCGTAGGAGAAGCCATCTCCGAGCATCCTGATGTACGGGCGATTGCCTTCACCGGAGAAACGAGCACCGGAAAGAGCATTATGAAGGCCGGATCAGCCAGCCTCAAACGGCTGTCGTTCGAGCTGGGTGGCAAAAATCCGAACATCGTTTTCGCCGATTGCGATCTGGACGAAGTGGTGGAGACCTCGCTTCGCAGCAGCTTTATTAACCAGGGAGCTGTATGCCTGTGCGGTTCTCGCATCTATGTACAGCGCCCGATTTACGATGCGTTCTTGGAAAAGTTTATCGAGCGTACTCGTCAGCAGGTCGTCGGAGACCCGCTCCAACCGAACACGAATATCGGCGCCCTCATCAGTGAGCAGCACTACGAGCGAGTGCTCGATTATATTCAATCAGCCCGTGAAGATGGTTGTGTCATCGAAACAGGCGGCAAACGGGCCGATGGACATGACAAGGGTTTCTACGTGGAGCCTACTATTATTACCGGAGTCGATGCCGGCTGCCGTGTCGTTAATGAGGAAATATTCGGACCGGTCGTAACGGTACAGCCTTTTGATACCGAAGAAGAAGTGATTGCACTGGCCAACGATACCCATTACGGGCTGAGTGCCTCCGTCTGGACGAAGGACAGCAGCCGTGCTTTCCGGGTAGCTCATCAGATCGAAGCCGGGTTGACCTGGGTCAACACCTGGTTCCTGCGGGACCCTAGAACGCCATATGGCGGTGAGAAGCAAAGCGGTATCGGCCGGCAAGGCGGAATGTTCAGCCTCGACTTTTACAGCGAAGTATCTACCATTTGCATCAAATATTAAAAATTGCTTCCCCCTAAAAAATCCGTAAGGCAGTTGCTCATGGAGCTGGGACTACCAGCAGACTAATGCTGCTTTTCCACTTTCCCTACAGCAACCGTTTCTCACAAAAACAAAGGCGGCAGGCTCATACAGCCTGCCGCCTCTATTTTTAATATGGCCCCGCTTCATGACCTTCTTGCTTGGCTTTGCGTACGGCCTGTGAAGGATCAACCTGCCCGCTCTCTATACGCTGCTGATCTGCCTTGGCCAATCCTTCGGCTACACGTCTGCCGTAATCGGCATCAGCCTCCGTCAAGTTCTGGATCATCCGCTCACGAATTTCGGAGCTGCATACCATAAACGCATCAACCAGATTCGAGATTAACTCCTCCCGCTCCCATTCCTCAAAGGCACGATATGTATCGCCTGCCTGTCCGAAGTTATTCGTTCGAGGGATAGCTTGACGAACCAGCTTTGCATCATAGTAAGGCTCATGCTCATTCGCATGCTTCGGCGCTTCCTGCAGCCCTCCAAGTGAGGAGGGCTCGTAATTGACATGCGGGTTCTGTCCCGGAGCACGGTCCGGACGTATTTGCATTTGCCCCCCGCTTTGATTGGTCGCAACATAGGTTTTCGGAGCATTAATCGGAAGCTGCAAGTAATTCGTCCCTACCCGATAACGCTGCGTATCCGAATAAGAGAAGGTGCGCCCCTGCAGCAGCTTGTCATCCGAGAAATCCAGACCGTCTACCAAAACCCCGGTTCCGAACGCTACCTGCTCCACTTCCGTGAAATAATCGCTTGGATTGCGGTGCAGCGTCATTTTACCGACTCGTAGAAACGGAAATTGGTCGGTTGGCCACAGCTTCGTCGGATCGAGCGGATCAAAGCTTAATTCGGGATGCTCTCCATCAGACATAATCTGCACGCATAGCTCCCATTCCGGGAAATCCCCCTGATCAATGGCTTGGTAGAGATCAAGGGTAGCATGGTTGAAATTGATCGCTTGAATCTCGTTCGCTTCTTTTTGCAGCAAATTTTTGATACCCTGCTTTAACGGCTCCCAGTGGTACTTCACCAGAACCGCTTCGCCCGCCTCGTTCACCCATTTATACGTATTGACGCCGGAGCCCTGCATCTGCCGGTAATTAGCGGGAATCCCCCAAGGAGAGAACAAGAAAGTGATCATATGAGTGGCTTCCGGACTCATGGACACGAAGTCGAAAAACCGCTCCATATCCTGAACATTGGTGATCGGGTCGGGCTTAAAAGCATGAACCATATCAGGGAACTTTAACGGGTCGCGGATAAAGAAAATTTTGAGATTGTTCCCGACCAAATCCCAGTTACCGTCCTCGGTATAAAATTTTACGGCAAAGCCGCGCGGGTCCCGTAGCGTTTCGGGAGAATGACCGCCGTGTATAACCGTCGAGAACCTTACAAACACCGGCGTCTGCTTGCCTGCCTCCTGGAACAGCTTTGCCCGGGTATATTTGGAAATCGGCTCGTCTCCAACCTTGCCATATGCTTCAAAAATACCGTGAGCCCCCGCTCCACGAGCATGGACGACACGCTCAGGGATACGTTCCCGGTCAAAATGAGTGACCTTTTCGAGATAATGGTAATTCTCCAGTGTACTTGGACCGCGACTGCCTACGGTTCGAATGTTTTGGTTGTCGGCTACCGGATGGCCCTGCCTTGTCGTCAGCATCGGAGACTGCTCCGAATCACCTGTATGGGTATGGTTATCCATTCTTAACACTCCTTTTTCCGTATGTTAAATAATCCCAGTGTATAGTGCTTTTTCATTTCAGCTTTATCCGATATCCTTCTGAGTGCCTCTCCCCGTGAACTGGCTGAGATATAAGTCGGCATAGAAGCCGCCCTGAGCCAGCAGCTCTTCATGGGTTCCCTTCTCGATCACAGTCCCTTTATCCATCACAAGAATCATATCCGCATCACGAATGGTCGACAGCCTGTGAGCAATGACGAAGCTGGTTCTTCCTTTCATCAGATCGTTCATTGCCCTTTGAATATAAACCTCGGTTCGTGTATCGACGCTGCTCGTCGCTTCATCGAGAATAAGAATCGCCGGGTCGGCCAATATAGCACGGGCAATCGTCAGAAGCTGCTTTTGCCCTTGGGAAATGTTTGACGCCTCCTCATTCAAGACGGTGTCGTAGCCGTCCGGCAGTGTACGTATAAAATGATCGGCATGCGCTGCCTTTGCCGCCTGAATGATCTCATCTTCCGTGGCTCCTTCGCGACCATAGCCAATGTTATCGCGAATCGTACCGTTGAATAGCCACGTATCTTGAAGCACCATGCCGAATAGGCTGCGCAAATGGCCGCGCTTCAGCTCTGTAATATCAACTCCGTCAACTGTAATTCGTCCGCCACCCAGCTCGTAAAAGCGCATTAGCAAATTGATAAGCGTCGTTTTGCCTGCTCCGGTCGGTCCGACTATAGCAACCGTCTGGCCTGGCTTAACATCAATATTCATATGGTCGATCAATACGGCGCCCTCTTTATAGCCAAAGGAAACGTCGCGAAAATGCACTTCTCCCTTGGGACGCTCCAGGTGATGGGGCTGCTTCGCTTCAGGGACCTCTTCCTGCTCATCCAGCAGTTCGAATACGCGCTCAGCCGAAGCGATCGTAGACTGAATAATATTCGCGATATTTGCCAATTGGGTAATCGGCTGTGAAAACTGCCGGGTATACTGGATAAACGCCTGAATATCACCGATCTCAATCGCCTTTCTCGTAACGAGAATCCCGCCGACGACACTCACCAGCACATAACCGATATTACTGATGAAGCTCATCAGAGGCATGATGATGCCGGATATAAACTGGGCCTTCCAGCCCGATTGGTACAGCTTGTTATTAATTTCGCTAAACTTGCCGATCGACTTCTCTTCGTGCCCGAACGCCTTAATAATCCGATGGCCTGTGTACATCTCCTCAACATGGCCATTAAGCTCTCCGAGCGCCTTTTGCTGCCCGACGAAAAAAGCCTGCGAACGCGACGCTACCGCTTTGGTCACCAGAAAGCTGAGCGGAAGCGTAAGAAATACGATTAAGGTCATCCAGCCGCTTATTGTAAGCATCATAATGATGACCCCGACAAGGGTAACGACCGAGGTAATCAGTTGGGTCAAGCTTTGCTGCAGCGTGGTGCTTATGTTGTCTACGTCATTGACGACACGGCTCAATATTTCCCCATGAGCACGAGAATCGTAGAACGATAACGGCAGCCGGGACAGCTTGTCATTCACCCGTTGGCGCAGATCGTAAACGGTTCTCTGCGCAACGCCGGCCATAATATACTGCTGCAGGTAGCTGAAGAGTGCGCTCAGGACATACAGAACCGCTAGCAAAAGCAAAATATCCCATATGTAACCAAAGTCCACCTCAGCCCCTGGCACTCCCTTGAGCTTAAGCATGATGCCTTCGAATATTTTCGTCGTTGCCTTACCCATAATTTTCGGGCTGACAATGCCGAACACCGTACTGAGTACGGCAGCCAGCAATACCGTGAGGAGCGAAAAGCGGTGAGGCTTTAAAAAGCCACTCAATCGCTTTAATGTCCCTTTGAAGTCTTTGGCTTTTTGTACTGGCATCCCCATTCGAGGACCCCCGGGTCCTCCTCCCGGGCCGCCTCCTTGCCCTCTGCGCGGACCGCTCATGATAGTTCCTCCTCCGAGAGCTGAGATGCTACGATCTCCCGATAGACCTCACTGGAGGCCATCAGCTCCTTGTGATTTCCTATGCCTGCAATGCCCCCGTCATCCAATACGATGATCCGGTCAGCATCCATGACGGTGCTAACCCTTTGAGCCACGATGATGACCGTTGCCTCGCCGGTCTCTGTTTTGAGCGCCGCCCGAAGCTTAGCATCGGTTTTGAAATCCAGTGCAGAGAAGCTGTCGTCGAACACATAAATTTCGGGCTTTCTAACTAAAGCTCTCGCAATAGACAAGCGCTGCTTCTGTCCTCCCGATACGTTCGTGCCTCCCTGAGCAATAACGGAATCAAAGCCATCAGGCATAGCGGAAATAAACTCCGTCGCTTGCGCGATAGATGCGGCATGCCGCATTTCCTCGTCGGTTGCCTCATCATTGCCGTAACGAATGTTGTCAGCTATCGTTCCTGAGAATAGTACCGCCTTCTGGGGAACCAAGCCGATCTTCTCACGCAGATCCCTCTGCGTCATATCGCGCACATCGACTCCATCTACGCGGATACTACCACTGCTCACATCGTAAAATCGGGGGATGAGACTGATCAACGTCGATTTACCAGAGCCGGTTCCGCCGATAATAGCCGTAATCTCCCCCGGACTTGCGCTGAATGAAATATTTGAGATAGCTGGCTGTTCGGCACCCGGATAGCTGAACGATACCTGGTCGAATTCGATGTATCCTTTTCTTGCACCCGTGAGCTCCCCTTCTGTTGGATCGCTCATTGTCGGTGTCATGTCCAGCACTTCGTTAATGCGGACAGCCGATACCGAGGCGCGCGGGATCATGACGAACATCATCGACATCATGATGAGCGAGAACATAATTTGCATCGCGTACTGCAAGAAGGCCATCAAATCTCCTACCTGCATATGACCGCTGCTAATACGAATGCTGCCGAACCAGATAATGGCCATGGAAGAGAAGTTCATGACCAGCATCATAATGGGCATCATCGCCGCCATTATTCGGTTTACCTTGGTTGCCGTAGATGTCAAATCCCGATTCGCTTCCTGGAATCGCTGCTGCTCATGCCCAATCCGATTGAAGGATCGAATGACCCGAATGCCGGTGAGTCCCTCTCGCAGCACCAGATTGAGTCGGTCCAGCTTGATTTGCATCGCTTTGAACAAGGGCATGCCTCGACTCGCTATAATGGCGATAGCTGCCGCAAGCACCGGAATGACAACGACAAGGACAAGCGATAGCTTCGCATCCTTGTTCACTGCCATAATGATGCCACCGATACACATCATGGGGGCACTGATCATCATTCGGAGCATCATGGTCAGAACCTGTTGGACCTGAGTAATATCATTGGTCGTCCTTGTAATAAGCGAAGCCGTTCCAATCCTATCGAACTCCTGCAGCGAGAAATTCTCTACATGCGCGAACACCCGGTCTCGCACGCGTAGACCGAAGCCTGCTGCCGTCTTGGCCGAAAGGAAGCTTGCGGCTACGGAACAAACTGCGCCTGCAGCCGCAACCAGCAGCATGAAAGCCCCGATACGAAATATGTAAGGAATGTCTCCTTCCACGATTCCCTTGTCGACGATATCCGCCATCAAAGTTGGGAGATACAGATCCGACAAGGACTGTAGAAATATAAGAGCCAATACAGCAGCAATAGGCCACCGAAAAGGCCGGAGAAAGGTAAACATGCGGATCACTAACTATCACCTCGTTTAATGACCGTTCAGCGAATGGCCCATAATAATCCTCTTCTCCCTATTTTGCTCAACGACAAGTCATTGTTATTCAATTACCCTCTCAAGTGTTAACCCAACCGATATATTTCGTGGGGGGACTCAACACTCTCGGGTTCCTAAATTCCTAACAATTCAAAAAAGCCCGAGAAAGAATATCCTCTCTCAGGCACTACTTACCTATTCATTTTAACTACCTACCAAGGTAGGTTTAGGCGTCGAGCAGCCGCACATCCACCTTCACTTCAAGCGATTGCCTTCCCGAGCCTCGATACACACCCTTTACAGGAACAATGTCTTGGTAATCGCGTCCATGTCCAAGCTTCACATAACGCCAGTCGACCTCCGTATTGTTCGTCGGGTCGAATCCAAGCCATCCGGTTCCCGGTATATGAACCTCCACCCATGCATGGGAAGCCTGCTCAAAATCAGCACTGCCTCCTTGTAAATCACCAACAAAATGGTAGCCGCTGACATACCTTGCCGGAAGCCCAAGGCATCGGCATGCCGCAATCATCAGATGCGCATAGTCTTGGCAGACGCCCCTGCGAAGCTGGAGCGTTTCGCTGACCGTCGTATTCACGTCAGTAGCCGCCGGGTCATACGTAAAGTCATTATGAATGCCTTCGGATAGCTTTCTCGTCCATGCCAACAGTCCCTTTTCTCCGAACGGGTATTTGCTGACGTAGCTATGGACCTCCTCCGTAACCTGCGTATAAGCGGTCGGGAGCAAAAATTCAATGTAGCGGTCCTGCAGCTTGTCGCTTTTCAATAGAAGGAGCTCTTCTTCCAGCGAATGTGCCGATGCTTCTAACTCGTTCTGATTTCGGTCGGTAGTCACAACAGTGGCCTTTGTCTTAATCACGAGCTCTCGGTGTGACGGATTGACGGAGAATGCATGCACCCGGTTACCGAAATAATCTTCATAGGTGAACAAGGAAGTCGAAGGCTCGATGTTTACCTCATGATGGTAGCAGGATTGACGGTAATTCGTCCGGGGTGTCAGACGCAGCTCATTGACACTGTCCGACACCGGCTCCTCGTATCGATAACGAGTGACATGATGGATCTCGAGCTTCATGCGGTTGCCTCCTCCAGGTGAAAAAAGGCTGCTGCCATCGTTCCTCCAATTCTGGTGCATGAATGCATTAAGCTATCCAGTAATGGCTGCACTACCGAGAGCCTCATATCATCGCGCTCGAGGCAGGCCAAATCCGCCTTAATTTTACCTGCCTGGCGAATGGCCCTTTCCCCGGGGCCGTTTAGGTTAGCTTCCGACCTATCTATCCCTTCCAGATGGAGCTCCAGATGGGAAAAGGCGAAATGGACCGACCGAGGGAATTCGGCGCTACCAATAAGAAATTCCATAATATGCGCGATCGAAACTGCGTCTGCATAGTATTTGCGGAAGGCTTGATATCCGCTCACTGATTTCAATACGGCAAGCAAGTACGGATACGGGGGTGCCTGCTCCACGCGGATGGCTCCTATCACCGATTGAAGAATACGCACCGTGTTCTCTGCCCGTTCCAAATACCTGCCGCTCTCCATGAAATGCCACTCATTTTCCCTGAGCATAACAGATTGCTGGGCACCATAGAACATTGCCGCGCGGTCCTTGATTTGCTTATAAAATGTATGCGGAGAGTCGTTCAAAATATCATCCACCTGCTTCTCTCCGAGCCACAAGTAAAATGCGTTCAGCATATCCCAGAGCTCGCTAGGCAGCTTCTCCCTCAATGTCCGGAGATTTCCACGCGCTTGGCTCACGCATGAGAATAATGAATTGGCATAACCTCTGTCCAGTGTAATGAACGACAATACATCCTTTTCCGTGAAGGCATCGAACTGCTGCATATAATCGCTTCGTGCACCTAATGCATGAATAAGCCGTTCCCACTTGTTCCCTTCATTATCGAAATCTCCATCATGCTGAATATGATAATGGACATCAATCAACCTGGCGTGATTCTCCGCTCTCTCCATATACCGACCGACCCAGAATAAAGCTTCCGCATTGCGATTAAGCATGGAGCCCATCTCCCCTCATCGTTTGGAATGTTGCATTAACGGCTTTATCAAGCCAATACCCAGGTATCCTTGCAGCCCCCTCCTTGTGAAGAATTGACTACAAGGGAGCCCTCCTTCATCGCCACTCGGGTCAATCCTCCCGGAATCACATGAACCTGCTCATTCGCTCCCATCAGTACAAAGGCTCTAAGATCAATATGCCGCGGCGTCATGCCGCCGCCCTGAATGACAGGCGCGCGAGAGAGCTGTACCGTCGGCTGGGCAATATAACGGGAAGGCTCCTTGCGGATGCATTCGGCAAAAGCGGCTATCTCCTCTTCCGCAGCGCTCGGCCCTATGAGCATGCCATAGCCCCCGGACAGCGACGTTTCCTTGACTACCATTTCGGATAAATGCTCCAGCACGTATTCTCTTTCCTCTGGACGGGATAATAAATAGGTTGGCACATTGGCCAAAATCGGCTCTTCATTTAAGTAATACCGGATCATGTCCGGCACATAGATATAGATGGCCTTGTCATCGGCAACCCCTGTTCCCGGTGCATTGGCAATAGCCAAATTCCCCGCCCGGTAAGCATTCATAATACCAGCTACCCCGAGCATCGAATCAGGCTGAAAAGCTAGCGGGTCTAAATAGTCATCATCGATGCGCCGGTACAAAACATCCACCTGCTGCATTCCCTTCATGCCCCGGATGTAAATTTTATGATCCATGGCAATGAGATCCCGGCCTTCTACCAAGTGAATCCCCATTTGCTGCGCCAGGAAAGCATGCTCATAGTAGGCAGAGTTGAATTCTCCAGGCGTCAATAGAGCAATGACCGGATCGGATTTGCCCGTGGGGGCTAAGCTTCGCAGTGTGCTCAAGAATCGGTTCAGGCTAAGCTCCACGTCTCGAATGGAGCAAGAGAAAGACAGCTCAGGAAACAGCTCATTCATAATGGAGCGGCTTTTAAATAAGTAGGAGAAGCCCGAAGGTGAGCGCAGGTTATCCTCCAGCACGTAATATTGTCCAGAGGCATCCCGGATCAGGTCAATCCCCGAGGTTGTAATATACGTGTTATAAGGAACCTGAAGCCGCATCATTTCCGGTCGAAAATAACAATTGGCGACCACCATCCTACGAGGTACAATTCCATCTCGGACAATATTTTGATCGTGATATATGTCATGCACAAAGCGATTAAGTGCCTTAACCCTTTGAATCAACCCCGCCTCCAGCATACTCCACTCCGCTTGAGGGATGATCCGGGGAATGAGATCGAACGGAATCGTTCTCTCCAAGGGCTGAATCTGCTCCAGTTTGTATAGTGTAAAGGTGATGCCTTCCTCCATCATCCGCCGTCCGACCGCAGTCTGCTTAACTGCCAGCTCCTCTACGCTCATATGCGCGAAGCGATGATGCACCTGGGCATAATGCGTACGAACCTTAGGATCTCCTCCGAACATCTCGTCGTAAAATAAATCCAATGGATATGGTGCGTCTTGAGTTCGATTGATACCGGACATACGGACATCCCCTCCTATTATAAGTTTATATGTTAGTTTATATAACGCATATTCTATGTTTTTGTGCTTATAATCCGAATATTTTAGAAGAATATGTATATAATCATATGGTTTTTTATTTTTAGTGTCAATATACTTAACATTAGTTTAAGCGAGGTAAGCGTTTTTATTTATAAAATTTATTTCCCGTTACATCATTTCAACCTTTTATAAAATCAATCCTATCCCCTGTTGACTCTAACGCAGCGTGATACCCTATGATGAAATTGGAGGTGATGTTATGGCCTACAAAATAAAAGAGGTTGCCGATTTAGCAGGGGTGAGCGTCCGAACGCTTCATCATTATGATGAGATTGGGCTTCTCGTTCCCGATTCCGTTAATCAAGCAGGGTACCGCACCTATACGGACCATGAATTGGAGCGACTGCAGCAAATCTTATTTTTTCGTGAGATCGGCTTTTCGCTTAAAGAGATTAAAGACATAATGGACCATCCCGAGTTTGACCGGAAGCAAGCCCTAAAGGCACATCAGGAGCTTTTAATTGAGAAGAAGCGGAGACTGGACAGCATCATCGCTACAGTTAACAAAACCATTTAAGCTATGGAAGGAGAATTAGAAATGAGTGCCAAAGAACGATTCGAACCCTTTGATATGACCCCGATAGAAGAACATAAACGCAAATACGCGAAGGAAGCGCGGCAGAAATACGGAAAATCCATCATGGATAACGTCGAACGAAAAACCAATAGCTACTCACCACAAGATTGGGCTGACATTATGGAGCAATCCAGTCGAATTTACTCCAAAATCGTAGCCACTATGGATAAAGGACCGGAGGATCCACAGGTACAGGAAGGAGTTGCCGAACTCAGGGCATGGATTACTAGCCACTTCTATGATTGCACACCGGAAATTTTTCACGGTCTGGGAGATTTATATGTTGAGGATGAGCGTTTTACCGCGAACATCGATAAGCCATGCACGTTTATTGCGATAAACTGGAGAGCTAATAATACCATTTTGTGGATAATAAAATTAGCTTCTGCAAAAGGCTGAAACGCTGTTTTTCACATCAGCAAGCGTTTGGAATACCCACTAGATAAGTGGGATAAACCCGCGTCCTTTAAGCATTTTTTAGTAAATACCAATAAATACTGGTTGAATCGACGTTCATACTGCCCCTATAATCAGTATCCGAAAGGGGAGATGCAGTATGAAACTGAGAAATTGGAAAATATTCACCTTCCTATTCGGGTTTGCAATGTTGATGAATATAGTAGGAATTAACCCATATGCTGCCCAGGCAGCTCCATTATTAAAGCAAGGAAGTGCCAATGGAGACGTTTGGGATTTGCAATTCCGGTTGAAGCTAGCCGGATTCTACCAATTGCCCTTAGATGGCCTTTATGGTTCCAATACCGCACTTGCGGTAAAAGGATTTCAAAGCAACTATGGCTTGAATCCTGATGGAACTACAGGCGATTTGACTTGGTCCGCATTAAAGAAACATTCCTTGAATCGTGAAGAGCTCGATATATTGGCCAAAGTCATCTACAGCGAAGCCCGCGGTGAATCATATGAAGGTCAGGTTGCTGTAGGAGCGGTTGTTATGAACCGTATCCAATCCGGCAAGTATGGAGATACTATTGAAGACGTCGTATTCCAAAAAGGCGCCTTTACAGCAGTAGCCGACGGTCAGTACAGCCTAACGCCTGACAGCACCGCTTATATGGCAGCCCAAGACGCCGTACGCGGCTGGGATCCTACTAACGATTCTTTGTATTACTTTAACCCGAAAACAGCGACAAGCTCGTGGATTTGGACAAGACCGCAAACCGTTCAAATTGGAAATCATATTTTCGCAAAATAAACGACTATTTTCCCACAAAAAAGGTTGTTCCACAGGTCTGAGAATGACCTCGGAACAACCTTTTTTACTTTTTAAGAGTAATGAATGATATTGGCTACAATAACGAAAACCGCCCCAACAACAAGCCATGTCGCCATAAGAGGCCAGAAAAACCGAACCCACTTCTGATATGCAATCCCAGATACCGCCAGGCTTCCCATCAATGCAGAAGAGGTAGGCAGGATCATATTCGTAAATCCGTCTCCAAGCTGGAAAGCCAGCACGGACGTCTGTCTCGTTACCCCAAGCAAATCGGACAGCGGAACCATGATCGGCATCGTAGTGACAGCCATCCCTGTCCCCGATGTAATGAAGACGTTCATCACGTTTTGGAACACATACATACCCAACACTTGAACGGAGCTCGGCAGCTCGCCGACGAGAATAGACAGACTGTTCACAATCGTATCGATGACATTCCCATGGTCGAGCACAACCATAATACCTCTCGCCAAACCGATGATAAACGCACCATACGTGATTGCACTGGCTCCTTTTACAAACTCCTTCGCAATCTGGCTCGGCCCGTAGCCCGAGAACAACCCGGACAAGACACCCATCGTCAGGAACAAGGCAGCCAGCTCTTCCATCCACCAGCCTTTTTTGGAGACGCCCCAGATCAAAAGCCCGAAACCTGCGATGACCGTTACAATCGTGAGATAATGCTTCAACTGCATGTTAGGCAGGTGGGAAAAATCCAGCTTGGTCGCGGTGCCATCCGCTTCTTTTTCCAGCTCGTAAACAAGCCCTTGGGTAGGATCTTTCTTAACCTTCCTAGCATAACGCATCAAATAAATGCTGGTGATCGTAATGAGACATACAAGCAAAATAATTCTGAGCCACATCCCCGAGAACATTGGGATTTGAGCAATGGCCTGCGCCAAGCCAACGTTGAACGGATTGAGGATACCCGCCGTAAAGCCGCAGGAAGCTCCCAGCGAAATCATGGCCGTCCCCGTCAGTGCATCGTACCCAAGCGCTCTCGCAATCGCTATACCGATCGGTACGAATACCATAACCTCCGTTGACATCCCCATCGTAAAGCCGCCTACTGAGAATAAGGATAAAAATACAGGTATAACCCAGACACCTTTGTTCGCGAACGTTCGGGCTACCCTGCCCGTGATCGCTTCAATCGTTCCCGTCGATGAAATGATCTGGAATGCTCCGCCGATAATAAAGATGAAAAATACGACATCAGCGGAATCTATGAGTCCATGTACGATAGATTTGGGAATATCGATGAGACTAACCGGACTAGCATCTACATGATGATAAGAACCGGTCACCAGAAGCGACTTCCCAGTTACCTTATCCTTTACACGCTCGAATTTGCCTGCAGGAATAGCATAAGTCAATACGGCGGCCACAAAGACCAAGATAATTAAAATAACATAGGTATGCGGCATTTTCAGCCATTTCCGCTTGCCCGCTAATGCGTTATCCATGAACTTGTCCCCCACTGCTTTGTTGTTTCCATTGTTCAAACTCATTGCGAACAGCCCGAATTGATTCCTTATCCGTACATAGGTCGTAGACCGTCATCGCCATAGCTTTCGCCGCCTGATTCATCTCGATCATGCCTGCCTCCGAGCCGGCAAGCTGACAAAACTCCGGCGTATGCGTCGTCGCATCCCCAATTCGGATATACGGGTGAATGGTAGCCGTTACCTGGCCTACATTGCCGATATCTGACGAACCGATGCCGCCCTTCTTCGGCGGATCGCACACCTCAATGCCCATCTGCTCCAGGTTGCTGCGGAATAATGCCGCCATCGCCTTATTATTGTTCCTTTCGGCGTAGATGAGTCCTTCGGCAATATCAACAGTCGCCCCTACCCCTTCGGCCGCATGGCGTACCGCGTTGTATACCTTCTCCCTCACCGTCTCCAGCTCCACAACCGTAGCCGCTCTAAGGATAAACACCGCCTCACACAGCTCAGGCACGACATTCGGCGCATCGCCACCCTTCGTGATGATCCCGTGGATGCGCACATCCTCCTTCACGAACTGGCGAATCGAATTGATCGCGACAAAAGCGTTAATCATCGCATCCAACGCGCTGATCCCCTTCTCTGGAGCGGAGGCCGCGTGTGCCTGCCTGCCGTGAAAAGTGAATGTCGCATCGACGCAAGCAAGCGCTCCGCGCAGCACCATCGTCTTGCTTTGCGGGTGGACCATCATGACCGCATCGATGTCGTCAAACACGCCCTCGTTGCACATGATGATTTTACCGCCGCCCTCCTCTTCCGCCGGAGTCCCGAGTACAACGATTTTCCCCGGCAATTCAGGGTAAGCATCCTTCAGCGCAAGCGCTGCCCCAACCGCTGCGGTCCCGATCAGATTATGCCCGCAAGCATGTCCGATCGCAGGGAGCGCATCGTATTCCGCAAGCAGCGCCAGGGTCGGGCCACCTTCCGTTCCTTCCCACGTCGCGCGAAACGACGTTTCCAGTCCTGCAATGCCTTTCTCTACCGCAAAGCCTGCTTCCTCAAGAGGGGCCATCAACCATTGTTGAGCCTTATGCTCATGAAAGCTCAGCTCCGGGTTAGCATGAATAAGCGCCGCCAAGCCTCGCAGCTGTTCGTCCCGTGAGTCTACCGCCTGTTGAATGGTTACCTTGGCTGCATCTAATTTATTGTCGTTCATTGTCACTTCCACCTACCCTATCCCATGATGTTGTTATTATGATGATTCGGGTACCTGGGCAACCGAATATTTATGCAACTTATTTGAATTATTGTAAAGCGGTTAAATCAATAAGTAAAATGAATAGTTTTTTGCAGTTTACTTAAAATTTTTTTATGAGGCAAACCACCAAGACCGCGTCCGCCTTGCATTTTCGACTATCCACTTTATTCCCAGCTCCTTCTTAAAGGCTGTTGGAAATAATTGTATCGTCTCGTATTTTTCAGAGTCTGATACAAAAAGACTAGCAAGCTGTAGCATAAATATGCAACGAGGCCTAGCTAAAAAGAAAAGCGCAGCACTCGTGTTAGAGCGCTGCGCTTTATTGCGTATGTTGTTCCTTCATAAACGAGACGAATCGATCAACTGTGGCCATCTGCAGGACGGATTGCTTATAAACCATCCAAGTATTGCGCTTCATCGGCTCCCCGTTCTTCCGGTACAGCTCGACTTTATGCAGCCGATCCTCCTCCGCAACGAAAATTCCAGGAATAATGGAATAACCAAGTCCATTTTTGACCATCTCCTTGCAGGTCTCATAGCTGTCCACCTGCATCGTAACGAGCGGAGGCACATGAAACCTCTCTCTCCACCAAGCGTTGATCGTTTCGCTGAACGGCAGCGGTGAGTAGCTGCTCGTCTGAATTCTCGGCTGTTTATAGCAGATCTGGGGAAGACTCGGCAGATCTTCCCACGGAAGCTCCTCTTGCGATACCAGACAAATATGCTCGTCATGCAGCAGCTGTTTCCCTTCAAACCAAGGGTAGTCACCGCGAATAACACCTACATGAACCTCTTCTTGCGCAAGCAGATCCAAAATTTCGGTGCTTAGTCCGCAGGTGACAATGAGCTGCACCTCCGGGTACATATCCCGGAACCTCTTCAGCAGCGGTGGCAGCTTATATAACCCAAAATAACTGGAAACACCGATACGAAGGTTACCTTTAACCTCATTTCGCATGTTCACGATATATTCTTTCATCTTATTCAGATCATCAAGCATCTTTCTCGCATATTCCGCCAAATATTCACCCTCGGGAGTCAGCCTCGTTCCCTTGGCATTCTTGACGATGATGGGCACGCCCATTTCCCGCTCCATCTGATGAAGGCGATAGGTCAACGCCGGCTGGGTGATATATAGACGCTCCGCCGCTTTGGTCAAGCTTTGCTCCTCTGCCACATACTGAAGCATCAAATAGTCCTTCTCGTTCATGAATCCACCCCTTTCACCAGGCTATCTCAGTCCAATGGTTATGCCGTCGGTTCCAGCGCTCCTGCATCACGAAGCCGAAGCTGTTTGCGGTAGACGACCCCGGACAGCCACACACTGATCTCATAAAGGCCAATTAACGGGATTGCTACCATTAGATGCGACAAGATTTCAGGAGGCGAAATCAGACTGGCGACGATAACCAACACCAGGTATGCGTACCTCCGCATCGTATGCAATCGTTTTGGATTCAGTATTCCAATTTTGGTCAAAAACATCACGACAACCGGCAGCTCAAACGCAACCGCCAAAGGAAGCACAATGTTAAACATAAAACCGAAGTACTGGGAAATTCCGTACGTTTCAGTAAACTGCAAACTTTTTGCAATCCCTGTCGTAAACGTGAAGCTCATCGGAAACACAACAAAGTAAGCAAAGCTGAACCCTATAATAAAGCAAATAATCGTAAAAGGGATATATTTCAACGCCGCGTCCTGCTCATTGGTTTTGAGTCCGACATTAACGAACTTCCACAGCTGATAAAGCGCAAAGGGCAATGTAACCGCTAAAGAGAAGGCCAATGCGATACTCATATAGATCCGAATTCCATCCCACGGCGAAAACACATTCCAAGCTATTCCGGAGGCAGGCGGCACACTTTTTAAATATACCAAAATTCGAGGGGCAATAAACAGTCCCGCCGCCATTGTCACGACAACCATAAGCAGTACTAGCAAGATACGTTTGCGCAGCTCAGCTATATGATCCGTCAACGTCATCGTTCTATCCTCCATAGGCTTTGCCACCAACCTTCTCATTATAGTATTAACCCTTCCGTTCGAAGCGACATCACTTCGTCCCACCCGTCTATACGCTCTTAAATGGACGCATCGTTTTTAACTCAAAGGTATGAAATCCATCCTTCAGCTTCTCATGAATCTCCCGAAGCCTTTTTACATCATCGAATGAATATCGTCGGGCCCCTCCTCTCGTTCTCGCAGGAAAGATGAGTTTACGTTCCTCATAGTACCTAATTTGCCTTTCCGATAAGCCGGTTAGTTCTTTGACAATTCCGATGTTCATCACTTTTTCTTCCATCTTCACTACCTCCAATGTTAAATATATGTTATATATAAAGGCTGATGAAAAGATAAATGAACCATTTCCCCCATTTCTTGAGATGATTCTAACAAAAACAGTTCAAAAAAAGCAACGATTTTTGGAAAACAAAAAAACAATGTAAGAAAACCTAACAATTTTTAAGTCAAATAAAATAATTTTTGGTACGATCTCGTTGTGAGGTTGATCCACTTTAACACAAAGGAGTCGAGGAGAATGGAGACAAAGGAACCAACTAAAGAAATAACTCGAAGACAGTTTTTAACGACAGTCGGCAAAATCGGCGGGTCCGCAGCCGTATTTAGCGTCATGGGAACGCTAGGGTTACTCTCGCCCGAGACATTAAAAGCAGCCGAATTCACCCCTCCGAATCAAGGTGACCTGTCTTCCACTCATCGCAACGGCAAAAAGATCATCATTCTCGGAGGAGGTATCGCAGGCATGACTGCGGCCTACGAGCTTGGGCAGGCAGGGTACGATTGCACGATATTGGAGGCGAGAGCCCGAGCCGGAGGACGGATCTGGTCCGTAAGAAGAGGAACGACCGTGACGGAAATCGGCGGCATCAAGCAAGTGGCACGATTCGACTCTGGTGAAGCCATGTACTTGAACGCAGGCCCTATGCGCATCCCTCAATTCCACGTAACAATGGAATATTGCCGCAAATTCGGTGTAGCCATTGAGCCTTTCAACAACGTTAACGAGCATGGCTACTACTATAACGAGAACGTAGGCGAATTGTCGGGGCGCAAAATAAGGAAACGGGAAGCAAAGGCGGATGTGAAGGGCTATGTATCCGAAATGCTGGCCAAAGCCGTTAACCAGAACGCACTGGATCTCCCACTTACTCCAGAGGAAAAAACCAAGCTGGTGGATTACTTGAAGCGCGAGGGCGATTTGAATGCCGACCTATTCTACAAAGGCTCCGAGCGCGGTGGCTACATCGAAGAGCCGGGCGGCAAACTGGATGCCGGCGTACGCAAAGACCCATTCGATATGAAATCGATCATCAGCTCCGGCTTCGGCAACTTTTTTAGCAACGAATATTCGTATGACCAACAAATGATGATGTTCCACCCGGTAGGCGGAATGGATCAGATCGCCAAAGCCTTCGAGAAGCGCGTGGGCGACCGCATCGAATTCCATTCAGAGGTCAAAGAGATCCGGCAGGACGCAAGCGGCGTTCGCATCGTCTATACGAACCTGGAAACAGGCGCCACCAAAACCATTACCGGTGATTACTGCATTTGTACTATTCCATTATCCGTACTCAAAAGCATCCCGGCCGACTTCTCACCGGAAATGTCCGACGCGATCTCCAAAGTCAACTATGCATCCGCAGGTAAAATCGGACTTCAGTTCAAGCGCCGCTTTTGGGAGGAAGACGAACAAATCTACGGTGGCAGCTCCTTAACTAACATGGATATCACACAGATGTATTATCCGCCAACCAACTATTTTGGCAAAAAAGGGGTTCTACTCGGCTACTACGTAACAGGGACCAACGCCGACAAGCTCGGCAAATTGCCTCTCGCCGAACGCGAAAGCTACGCGTTGAGTCAGGGAGCCAAAATCCACCCTCAGTTCCACAAGGAATTCGAAGCTTCATTCTCCGTTCATTGGAAAAACATCAAGTACAATCTAGGCGGATGGGGCAGCTATTCTGCAGATGAGCGGAAGACGATCTACCCGACTTTGTGCAAACCAGATGGCAGAATTTATCTGGCAGGCGAGCACATCAGCTACATCCCGGCATGGATGGCCGGCGGCATCGAATCCGCACGAAAAGTCGTTACCGAAATTCACGAACGTGTCATGAAAGAATAGATGAAGGGACGGTCGAACGATATGTATAAAAAATTAAAAACCATCCTCGCTGTTGGCGTACTATCCTCAGTCATCGGAGCAAGCGCTTATGCTGACGAATCGCAAACACCGAATAAATACGCAGCAGAGCCGGTTCACGAAGTGGAGTTTTACGGCAACCCTTCCTCGACCATTTCGGGAGGCGTTTCGGTACCCGGAGGCTCCTCCTATTTGTACACCAGCGGAACAACACCACCTGTGTTGAACAAGGATGGCACTACCGTATATGAACGTTACGGGGATACTAAGACTCAAGCGAAGGGCGTCCTCAAGAACATCGAGAACCAATTGAAGGAAAAAGGATTGACGATGAATGATGTCATCTATCTGCGTGCCTATCTCGTAGCAGATCCAAACAAAGAGAACAAGTTCGATTTCAAAGGCTGGAACGAGGCATATGCAGAGTATTTCAATAATGAGTCCAACCCGGTCAAGACAGCCCGCTCCACCGTTGGTGTAGCCGGATTGGTCAGCGAAGATTGGTTAATCGAGGTTGAAGCTGTGGCGGTATATCCGAACAAACATAATCAAAACTAATCAGCCAGAACCGCAATTTATTATAAAACCTATTATAATTAAGGAGTTGAGCGTGTATGCTTCAAAATATCGGCTTTCCAGGTCTCATGATGATTTTGGTGGTTATCTTAATCTTATTCGGTCCTTCCAAGCTTCCGGAGCTTGGCAGAGCGGTAGGCCGTACACTTCACGAGTTCAAATCATCCGCACGCGAGCTTGTTTCGGAACACAAGGAGGGCGGAGAAGATTCTAAAGTCGTGCCGCTAAAAGAGCAAAAGGAAGCTGCCGAAAGAAGCCACGCTTAACACTTAAGAGCCACCCGCGAGGGTGGCTTCCTTTTTATCACTTCAGATCGATACCCAGCTCTTTAAGCTGCAACCGAAACTCCTGCCTCAAAGCCAGCTTTTCTTCATCTTCCAAGAAAGAGGCTTCAACCCCATTCATGATCAACGCTGCGATCTCCTCCAAGCTGAAGCCGAATTTATCGACAATCATCTCGTATTCCTTCGTTATATTCGTTCCTGACACACTGGGATTATCCGTATTAATCGTAACCATAACCCCGCTATCGAAATATTCTCGAATCGGATAGGCATCCCAGCCGGATACCGCTTTGGTCTGAATGTTGCTCACAGGACACATTTCCAGAGGAACCTGACGCTTCCTTATCATATCAAAAATCGCTGGATTCTCTTTAAGTCTGACCCCATGACCGATACGCACAGCACCAAGATGAGTTACAGCTTCGTACACATTATCAGCACCACCAGCTTCCCCAGCATGGATCGTTACAGGAATTCCTCTCGCCCGGGAGGCGGCGAACACATCGCGAAATAATTGCGGTGGGTATCCCGCCTCATCCCCCGCCAAATCTATCGCAGCAACCCCCTTACCGATAAACCGCCCTGCCGCCTCCACCACTTCCAAATTTTCTTCACTGGAATGGTTTCTCATGCAAATAGCAATCACCTTCGCCCTGACCCCGTACTCTTTCTCCCCACGACGCAGACCATCAATCACGGAGCGAATAGCCGCCTCTGCCGTCAACCCTTTCCTGCGATGAAGCTGCGGAGCAAATCTCACCTCTACATACCGGCAGTTATGCTCGGCTGAATGCTGTACAATTTCATACGCAACCCTCTCCAAAGCTTCCTCCGATTGAAGAAACGGTACCACAAAGTCAAATTTACTCAAATACTCCCTCAAACTCCCGCATTCTTCACTCACTTGAATATAGGGAAGCAAATCCTCCCCTTCGCTTATCGGAAGCTCCACTCCTTGATCCCTAGCCAAATCCGCAATCGTCTGCGCCCTTACACTTCCGTCCAAATGCACATGAAGATCCACCTTTGGCAGCTGTCGCAACAGCACCTCAACCCCTCTAATTGCCATATCCAGCCACTCCTCTCCATCAGAAAGTATTATCCTCATTGCTTAATTTTGATTAACTTTAATCTAATGTGATTTGTATGTCAATATATATTACTCAAATTATGCTGTTTTGATTATTTTGTGTTATATTATTTGACATTAAAGCAACGCAAATTAGGACTTGCTCGATTTCTTCTACGAGCAAGCCCTTGCGGCAAGCGGGGATTATTCCCTTTTGGAAAACCAAGTGGCCAGAACCGAGCCCGAAATATTATGCCAGACGCTGAATATCGCGCTCGGTACGGCAGCAATCGGGTTGAAATGTGCAGCAGCCAAAGCAGCACCTAGCCCCGAGTTTTGCATACCGGTCTCTAAGGTTACCGCTTTGCGCTTGGCAAGATTCATTCCGAACAACCTTGCAAAGCCGTAGCCTAATCCGAATCCAAGCAGATTGTGCAATATGACTACAACAAAAATAATCGGTCCAGTTTCTAATATTTTGGCCTTATTAACGGCTACCACGATTGCCACAATAAGAACAATAGCGATAGTAGAGACAAGAGGAAGTGCTTTAACACTGGCATCTGCCGCTCTTCGGAATAAAGCCTTCACAATAAGCCCCAGCACGATGGGCACAATGACAACCTGAATAATGTCGACAAACAGCGATTTAGCGTTAATGTCCATCCATTTGTTCGCCAATAACGAGATGATCGCCGGTGTGGCCAATGGTGCTATAAGGGTAGAGACAGAAGCGATAGATACGCCAAGAGCCACATCCCCCTTTGCCAAGAAGGTCATCACATTCGACGCCGTTCCACTCGGGCAGCATCCAACCAGAATCACGCCTACGGCAATATCAGGGGGAAGACGAAGCACATAGGCAAGCACGAAAGCCAGCAAGGGCATAATCAAATAGTGTCCAACGACCCCGATAGCCACTTCACCGGGACGGCGGAATACTTCCCGGAAGTCCGCAGAAGATAGCGTTAGTCCCATTCCGAACATGACGATCCCGAGCAGTAGCGAAATATCCCCCTTCATCCCTACAAAAGCCTGAGGAATGAAAAAGCCTAAACAAGCAAACAAAATAACCCATATCGAAAACGTGCCGCCGACAAATTTGCTGATTTTTTCTATCGCGTTCATTGTGTTCACTCCTCTGACTATTTCTTACCACTGACGATCTTGGATACGATATAATCAGAATTCGCTTTTTTCTTCTTTCTTAGTCAAAAAAGCCCTCCGATGGCAATCATCGCAAGGGCATGGGACGCTTCCTCAAATATTCCATTTAGAAAAACGGGCAGAATATATCTCCCAGCAAAGGACATAAACAAACTTTAGCCTTTTCTCACTTTAAGGAAGCAATTGTACTCCATTATCGTTAATCCATATAAGGGGCCAAAAATGCAGTCGCCTTGAATTCATATCCTGCTGGATCGACACGATGAGCCAATCCATGACCTGTGGGCCTACAAGACAAAAAAGCAAGAGAACGCGACGGTTCTCTTGCTTTTTTAACCCATCATCTAATGTAACAGTATCCTTACATAGGTTCGGTCATCAAAGGAGACGTTTCCTTGGACTAATCCTTTGGCCAGCTTATATTCCCGAAAACAAAGCGGATCGTTGGTAAGTATCGCAGCTAGGGCGTCTTCCGATTCTCGAAGCGTTGGCTTCAAAACGGGATAGCCGTCTGATGTAAGAACTAGACAAGCAGCATCTGGATTCATGTAAATGGTTTTAACTTGATCGAGATGAAACTCGAAGCCCGTCATCGCGATATAGCCGTACTGTGTCTTTTCTTGGACATTTTGCATGTAATATTGAGCCTGGATAAACGGCCGCACGGCTTCAAATCCTGTGTCTTCCTCCAATAATTGCTCGATGGTCTTTCCTTTCCGGATTTCCGCCTCCAGAAATAACGACCTCGTATTGGCGATAATATCGTCAACCCTCTTCGGATTCGTATAGGCTTTGCCATCGATCATGCATTGGCAATCACCAATCATCCAAACTTTTTGCCAGTGCTTACTGTACAAAATCATCGCGGCTGTAGGACAGCAGAACGGATTCTCGATGATCGATTCGTACATCCCCTGTTCTTTGTAGTGGGTGACCAGTGTGTTATTGATAATCCGGATAATCTCCACAAGGTCAGCCTCCGGAGGTAACTGCGGAATCGTTCTCGCAATAACCTGCGAGATCAAGCGACCGGATGTCTGCCCGTTGTACCGTTTGCCCGAAACATCCGTCGCCCCGTCTATTACGCAAGCATAGTGCTCCGTGATGCAGTACGCGTCCTCACACGTGGCTAAGTCCCCTGTTTTAGCAGCGATATTCTCTTCCATTATTTTCATAGCAGCCTCTTATTTGACAAGTGCTTCTTGTATTTTTTTATTAATGGCTTCTTCTGCATCTCTTAGGGCGGAATTGATGTCTTTGCCTTTTGTCACGACGTTGCTAAGCTCCGTTGCCAATCCGGACATAACCAAAGGATCATGCATGGTAGCTTCATACGGCTTTGCGAGCTGCGTCTTGAAGATCGCCTGAATGTTTTTCCCTTTCAGGAAAGGCAGGTTCTCGCCATATACCTTTTGAATGGCCGGATCTTTCAGGATGCTCGTTCTGCCGTTTTTAGACATGTCCGTCTGCACCTCTTCAGATAGAACTGTAGAAATAACGCGGAATGCATCGTCTTTTTGCTTGCTCGTCTTCGCCAAAACCATCAAGTGCTCATCAGCGCTCGTTCCGGCTGTTGGTGCTTCCGGCCAGACGGGGATCGACGCAAGATCCCAGTTGAAATCCGCCTTGTCATTCAGGTGTGTACCTAAAATATTGCCTTCCGCCAGCATAGCCAAGGTACGGTTTTTAGCGAACAGGTCGTCGCCCTTGGCTTTGACCGTAATAGTCCCGTTACCTGGAATACCATAAATGGAAGCCATTTGGGTGAAGACCTTTTTCCAAGGATCGGTGTTAACCACCGTACGGTTCGTTTGTCTGTCGACAAGGGTCAACGACAACTGGGCGCCTAGCCGCTCGGACACGTTGGGCTCCAGCCCGCGGTATTGCACCCCGTCCACCATGCGGGTAACTTGCTTGGCTAGCTCAGTGGCCTGCTCCCAGGTCATGCCGTCTTTCGGATACGGCACCGCAAACTTATCGAAGATATCTTTATTATAGTAGAGGGCCGCAAAGTTTCTGGTGTAAGGAAGCGCCACAATGTCTTGACGCTGCGAAGCCATTTTGACCGCATCAACAGCCCCATCCTCGATTTTCGTCAGATCCAGAGCATGCTTCTTGATCAACGCATCCATTGAATCCAATAAATCCAATGACGCCAGGTTCGGCATTCCATTAACGTTATTTGTGATAATAATATCCGGTACGTTGCCCCCGACGACGAATTCATTCATGTTTTTCGTTGTATAGATGACCCTTTGTACGGTTATCCATGGATATTTCTTTTTGACTGGCTCAACCAGAAACTTGTTGAATTCATCCTCGGACAAATAACCGGTTGCAATGACACCGACCGTAATGGTAGCCGGATCATGCTTTTCCTCCACCTTAACCTCTGCTCCCGGTTGCGCCGATTTGCTGCAGCCCGCCATTAAGAGAGCACCTAAGGACAAAAGACATAAGCTTTGCGACCAACGACGATGGATCCCTGCTCCTCGCTTGATACCCCTCCACTGAACCATTGCCATTCTCCTCACTATAATCATATTCAACGCCCAAACGGTGTGAATCCAGCAGCATATCACTCCTGTTTAAGAGGAACAATACACCGCCTCTTTCAATATCGAAGGAATTATTCTCCTTATATTGTAATAAAAAAGGATTTATCTTTGAATATCTATCAGATTAAGAGTTTGTAAATGGATTCACTGACGATTCCATGCTTGAAGCAGCTCATTCCCCGCCGCCAGAAGCTCCGCCTTGGCATGAGCCGTTATATGCGTTTGCAGCGCTGGAAGATTCAACTTCTGAAGCAGCATTTGCAAAAACCTCACCGCTTGATCTTTGGAGCCTTTGTCGTAATGATGCTGGATTTGCTGCATCCTCTCAGCTGCTTGCTTCGCTAAAGGTCCCTTGAGCTCACCCGAATCGATGAATCGTTGAAGTAGCTGCTGGAGCATGGATAGGTTCACTTCAGTTGTTATAGTCAACTTAACGCTCGGCTGTGACCGGTTGCCATGTTGATCTGCCGCTACGACATAAAATTCATACTTCGTTCCCGGCGTAAGTCCTGCCACTTCATACACCGAACCCGTAACTGTGTTCATTCGACTGTTGTCACGGTAAACCTCATAGCTGACTGTCCCCCCATCCTTTGCAATTACCGGGTCCCATTGAAGCTTGGCGGAAGTGCCGGTCACTTCACTTGCCCTGAGATGACTCGGGGAGGCTAGGTTTGCCGAACGGAAGCTCCACATATCAGACCGCAGCTCATCACCGTATGAATCTTGCGCGCGAACATACCATTGCTGCGTATTGCCTAAGCTTAAGTCCTGCCATGTCACTTCAGCCGTTTGGCCGATGGGTACTCCGCTGACAGATTCAATCCGGTCGTCTGAATAAACCTTCACTTCAAAGTAATCCGTCGCAACCCGCTTCTCCTGAGGCGCTAAATCCAAATTCATAGTGAGCTCTTCGGTCCATCCGGTTTCAGGCGTATCGTAATAATTGTAGTCATCTTTAGCAGGAGAGTACGATTGGATAGTGATTTGGTCGCGTTCCGAATCGAAGTGCAGCAGCTTCATATAACCGGAGCCGCCTTCACGCAGTGCCTGATAGTCATTAAGCATTTGAACTACAGCGCGGTCCGGTGTTCCATCCCCGTTATCGTCCAATGGGTCGATTTTGACGGAGCTGCCCGTATAGTGGCCGCTTAGTACGGCAACGACGCTTTTGTTAGGAACAACGACCCGTTGAAACATCTGTTCACCCACGCTGGAACGGGTGCCGTTCGGATTCAGATAATCATGGACAGCTATGAAAGTCGTACGATTCGGATGGTCGGCCAGTACCTTATTCATCCAGCTGAACTCCTTCTCACCGATGTCCCACCCCATGTAAAGGAATAAAAAGTCTTTACCGCCAGCCGAAATAAGATCGTAATGGCCTCGGTTGTCCTGATAGGACTCCCCATATTGCGATTGGTCAAGGAAGCGCTGCTCGCCGAAATAGCGGCTGAACTTGCTGTAATCGATAGTCCCTTGGTCGATGTTCTCCACATCATGATTTCCTGCCAGGACTCCGTACGGAATGCCCGACTGCTCCAGTACCTTCATATACTGGTCAGCCCTCTCCCATTCGAAGGGCTGGTTCATCTCGTTAACGACATCTCCCGTATGGAACACATATTGGATGTTCAATGCATCCTTGTTGTCCTTGATCCATTGAATCTGAGATTCGTAATAGTCAGGCCACAGCTCGGTATAAAATTGGGTGTCCGACAGCCACACCATCGTGTAATCGTACGAATCTCTAGGAGGAATTTGATCCTGAATAAGCACATTCAGCTTAAGATTCCGGACATATTCTTCGCTAACCGCCCCTTTCAAAATGAAATCCTCCTCACCTAGAGGAATGAACGAGTCAACAGGCTGCCATTGCGATGAGCTGTAGTTCCACGCATACATTGTGACTTTTCGTCCGGCCAATGACTTGCCCTTCCACTGAATCTCAACTTGATCATTCTTGTCTATCGCGCCGCTTCCATCCAGTTGGACTTCAAAGCGTACATAAGGGAACCCTGTTATCGAATCTTGTACGAGATATTGTCCGTCCTTCCCGGCAATAGGTGCAATCTCATCGGCCAGCAGTTCTTGCTCCCCCTCTGGCACCCTAAGCTTCGGCGGCTCTGTCGCATAAGCTTGCTTGTAGGCTTTGACGTTCGTTCTGTTCGCAGCCGTGAACTTGCTGCCTTTGAAGAAATCCATATTCAGTGACTCGTAGACCGAACTGGCAACAGTTACAGCCAGCTTGGAAGGTACAGTGACACTCTCAGCTCCATCCACAGGTGAAAGTAGCTGAATCGTTCCCTCCAAAGGCTCGGCCTTGGAGAAATAGATCGATTTCTCGCTCACATTACCTGCTTTGTCAGCTGCCTGGATATGCAAAGCATGAGGACCGGCAGTCAAAGCAGCCGATGATGCCGCATAGGGAACCGTAATGACACGATCATCCAGCGTAACCGTCACCGACTTTATACCCGAGCCGCTATCGGACGCATTAGCGTCAATGCTGAAGCTGCCCCTGTACTCTCTGCCTTCCTCAATAGAGGATGTAATGACCGGCTTCGTGTTATCGATGAGGACAGATGCCACAGCCTCCTCATGAGGAGAACCGGTGTAAGTCGCTTTCACTTGATGAACTCCGTCCGGGATGATGGCTGTGTCCCACTGGTAAGTAAGGGAACTCATCAGACCCGGAGTAAGAGCAAATGTAAAGTCTACAGCCGGCAAGTATCTCCCGCCATCCCCCATATCAAACACAAGGGAAGGATTGCTGTATTGCGGATCTCTTATCACCGTACCGGTGGAGGTCACAAGTCTGACATTCCGCAAATTGAAATCATCGAGGTTCTCCGCCGGTGTCGTAAGAAACGGAGATTTCTTGGAGCCGGCTCGGAATGTGATCGTATTGCTGCCATCCATCAGCTTTTTGGGTGGAATAGGTACCACTACGGTTGTATATGTAGAAATTGCATAATCCAGCAGTTGAATGACTTCTGTTCCTATCGTCACTGCATTCTTGAACGTTGGGTCGATGCCCTCCACTTCAAAGACAAAGTAGCTCGGCTTCTCCATCGAGAGGTATGTATTATGGACCACGGTGCCGTCAACATACAATGATAGCTGATTCGGCGAAACACTGTTCATCGTTGCTTTAATGCTGCTTTGTCCGGATAGGATGGAACCCTCCTCGACATTTAACCTGGGCTTCGAATCGATCCGGTTGATGACGGGAATGACATAAGTATCGCTCGTGGTCTCATTCATCCCGTCGGAGGCAGTAAAATAATACTGTAGAGATTCGCTGCTTAGGGTTGTAAGAAGTGGAACCGTATATCGGAATAAACCATCGTTCTTATCTCGGGTCAAGTTGACTTGGGTGTAAGAGGCTTGCTCCGCGCTTTTGTAATACATCGTCATAGTTCGTATCCCTATATAGTCGCTTGCTTCGGCTACCAGTTGAATAGGGTCGGAAGGCTGCGCCTCTGTAATCTGGGTCCTGTTCATGATCACAGGTGGTGTTGAATCATCTAGGTGGAGTAATGAGGAGGGAACTTGGGCTGAAGCCACAGTGCCTGGTGTGGCCGGGTTCGTCCGGGCTCCAAGCTTGATCATTTCGTTAGAACCCTGTTCGGGATATCGATAAAAGATGCCTTTATTCGATGCCACATCGAAAGAGCCATCATTGTAGGAAGCTTTCACGATGTCTTCTCCGGTATTGGAGGTGACTACTAGGGTGCGCATCCTTTCGTTGATCAACCCACTCGTCATTACCTTTACAAGGTTCACGTTCTCAACTAAGCTGGAGCCGAAGTTAGCGTTGAAATCGGCCGCCGTCTTGCTTACAGTCGCTTGATTGCCTAGCCATACAACCAATGTGCCTCCCGGTGTGATGGAGATGTTTCTAGGCTCCGGCGTCCAGGTGACATCACTTTGCGAACCGCTTGGATACCGGAGAACGACGTTATAATCTTTGAGGCTGATAGCCCGATCCAGCGGGTTGTACAATTCCACAAACTCGTATCCGTCAGAGCTTCCTACGTTAGTGGTGTCTGGGACAATCTCGGTTATGAGTATAGGCGGCATTCTGCTGCCCGAAGCCGATTCCTGAGTTGCCTCCGCATTAGCGGGAACGATCGTAAGGGGGGATATAACCAAACTAATGATAATAACCAGTGACATTATGCTTCTCATTGTTATCCTCCGCTTCCCTCTGGATATAAGATCATGAATGAACGCTGTATTATATGGAGGCAGGTCTTTGTTGTGTTGTATCACATTTATAAATGATGGATCATACCGTCAAAAGCTACCAGAATGCCGTGGGGGTTGAACTCCCGTTCCAAATCCTCATGAAGCATCCCGCAATTGTGGGAAAAATGAGTCGCGATAATGCGCCCCTGATCACGCAGCATTTGTTTGTCTTGGAAGATGATGTTAATCTCCAATATCGCTTCGATATTCATATGATTCCGACGGCCGGTCAACGGTCCTTTCGTGCAATCCAGTATAGCTGCGTCGAAGCTTTTGCCTTCCAGCCAATCCCAGGTTTCCTGCGGAAACCACCCCGAATCGTTGCCGTACAGCAGCGCCTTACCCCTCTTCTCAATAAAATAGAGCAGGCAAGTCTGCCGCTTGTCATGATCGGCCAGCAGGGGTGTTACGCGAGTTTCCTCATCTACCTGAACCGTGCGGAAAGGATGGATCAAATGGAGCTCATACCGATTGGTTTTCAAATCGAGTTCACGCAGGCAGCTTTGCAGCGCAAGATCGTGACCGTAGATATGTAAAGGCTTATCGATGCCGGCCGCACATACCGGGCTGCGTTTCTCCAAATCTGCCGCATGCAGATGATCGGTATGCGTATGAGTGATGAACAAATGCTCGACCGCAGCCATATCGATGTTGTCTCGCAGCATATGATAGTAAGAATCCGGCGGAAAATCGACCTTGAATGTATCGTCGATGAGCACCGATGAACGAGTGCGGATGTTTTTACCCCCTAGCTGTTTCGCTTTATTGCAATGCTCACAACGGCAAAATAGTCCCGGCCACCCTTCTGCAGCCGCCGTACCCAGAAAATGAAGCTTCATAGCAAATCCTCCTCCAACGTTGGATATCATTTGTTTCATTCACCGCTGATGCGGAAAGTTCACTATCCAAATCCATTGCTTACGACACGGTCACATGGTCTAAGGCAAGCCGGGCTGCGCCGAGAATACCCGCCCGGTTCCCTAATTGTGCCGGTACGATGTGCATGTTCACCAATGTGCCGCTGACCGCATACGATGCCAGCCGATCCCACCATAGCGGGTGAGTCTCCATAAGCCCACCACCAATAATGATCCGTTCCGGATCATATATGTTCTGTATAGAAATAAGCCCGGTTGCAAGCTCTTCGGCAAAACGGTCGATAAGCTCAATGGCCCGCGGATCGGCCGCCGCTACCTGCTTCATCAGATCGTAGCTGTTCCAATCGCTGTTAACAGTTCGAGCGAGCCGGTTCAAGGCGGTGCCGGAAACATACTGCTCCAAGCAGCCTGCCTGCCCGCAATTGCAGGGCGTCCCCCGAGGATACAAAATGAGGTGGCCGACTTCACCGGCTCCGCCCCGCGGTCCGTTAATTAATTGTCCGTTGTGGACAAGTGCACCTCCAACCCCAGTCCCTAAGGTGACCAAGACATAATGAGAGCTTCCTTGGGCAGCACCCAACCAGCCCTCTCCCCATGCGGCCGCATTCACGTCATTGTCTATGAACACAGGTAGTGAGCAGGCCTCCTCAATGACTTCCCTCAGATTAGTCCCCATCCAACCCGGCAAGTTGTCTGTGGCATAAACCACTCGCCCCGCTGACGTATCGATGCGGCCGGCAGAGCCTATCCCTATTGCACTAATCATCTCAGGACGAAGGACTCGGAGCTCTTCTATAAGCTTCTTCATGCAAGCAATAATCGCTTCCTTGCCTTCCTTTACTGGGGTGGGTACGCTGACCTCGCCGAACAATTGCCCTTTGCTGTCAGCAATACCTGCTTTTATGTTCGTACCGCCAATATCCATACCAATGACGTCCACTTGGTTGGCTCCCCCTTATCTTGAGCTTTTGATTTCGTTAACGAAGCTCGCCGTAATGCATTGCGGCCGCGTAATGGCCCCGCCTACGACGACAAAGTCGGCTCCGGCGTCAATGGCAGCTGCCGCTTCCTGCGGGCTGCCGATCCGCCCCTCCGCCGCGACTGGAACCGATACCCGCTGCTTAAGCTGCGTTATGAGCGGTAAATCCGGTCCAGGCTCCTGTCTGCTGTAAGGAGTGTAGCCTGACAACGTCGTCGAGATATAGTCCGCGCCTAGGCTTGCCGCATAGACTCCTTCCTCTAGTGTGGAGATATCCGCCATAACAAGAATTCCTTGTGCGTGCAGCTCACGGATCGTCTCCTCCAATGTCCGACCGTCAGGTCTTGCCCGCCCTGTCCCATCCATCGCAACGATATCGGCTCCGGCGCGGTGCACTTCCACTGCATCTTCAACAGTTGGTGTAATGTAGACGTCATATCCCTGTACTAGCTTTTTGTTTAAACCGATGACAGGCAAATCAAGAGCCTGCTTAATCGCTCTAATATCTTGAGCTCCATTGGAGCGAATCCCGACAGCCCCGCCCATGTGTGCGGCTTTGGCCATCGCAACCATGTAGCTTGAACCATGCAGCGGCTCATCCTCCAACGCCTGGCATGAGACAACAAGTCCTTTCAAGGGGATTATAGATTTCATTTTGCGGCTCCTTACTTCGGGAAACAATTTCTCCTGTTATTTTTAATTTGGTGGTTATTTTCTCCATTAATTATATTATTAGTGGAGATATTATTCAATAACTATTTTTACAATAATCCCCTCTAAGAACCACGCTTCTAACCGTAATCTTTGATTGAATGCGAAAAAGCCTGCCACAAAAGGGACAGGCCACTTAGCAATTCTGTTTGAAATTTCAAATCTATTCTTATTTGTATCCTTTAGCTACTTCATTTACCATCGCAGCAACCGACTCCAAGCCGCCGCCGGAGAGGTACCAGTAGTTTTGATCAAGGTATACGATGTGGTTGTTTTTGAATGCATTTGTCTTCTTAACAAGCTCGTTTTCTACCAACGCTTTTGCACCGGTTTTTGCCGCACCGTCTACAGCCGCGCCGCGGTCTACGACGAACAAATACTCCGGATTTTTCTCAGCGATAAATTCGAAGGAAATGCTTTGGCCATGAGTGGAAACCTCCAGGTTCTTCTCAACAGCAGGAATGCCTAGTACGTCATGGATAAGACCAAAACGGGAGCCTGGTCCGTAAGCGCTGATCGTTCCATCGTTAGCCAAAATGATCAACGCGTTCTTGTTGCTTGCTGCTACTTGCGTTTTCACATCTTTAATCGTTTGTTCAATCTTCGCAACTTCTGCGTCTACAACGGATTCTTTACCAAAGATTTGTCCGAACATTTTCATGTTCGTTTTGAAAGACTCCAAGAATTTCGAGTTGTCTACACCAACGTACAATGTAGGAGCCAGTTTGCTAAGCTCAGGATAAGCTGCTTGCTGTCTTCCGGAGATCAGAATCAAATCCGGTTTGATGGAGCTGATTTTTTCATAATCCGGCTCTTGCAGTGTTCCGATGTTTTGGTATTTGCTGTCTTTGTATTTAGCCAAGTAAGGAGGCAGGTTCTTTTGGGCAACACCTGTCACTTCAATACCAAGCTTATCCAGAGTATCCAATGCGCCGTAGTCAAATGCGATAACTTTCTTAGGGTTTTTCTTCACTTTGGTTTCACCCAATTGATGCTTGAAGGTTAATTCTTCTGCGCCCGCTGGTGTTGCTGCCGGAGTTCCGCCCGACGCAGGAGCCGCTCCGTTGGAGGAATTCGAACCGCTAGTGCCGCAGGCTGCCATGAATACAGCCAAACAAAGGACGATGAACAACATGGGTAAACTTTTCTTCATATGAACCACCTCTTTTATTTAATAAAAAACAAATTATTTATAACCGGCAGCCGGGGAACCCGTCGCCAAATAATTTCCATCAACGAAAGTAAACGCAAATCTTGTTTCCTCTAATGTTCTCAATCTCGATGTCCATATCGTAGACCGCCTTCAGCACCGACGGCTCAATGATTTGATCCGTTGCGCCTTCCCTGATGACCTTGCCGTCCTTAAGAGCAACGATGTAGTCGGAATAACAGGAGGCGAAATTAATGTCGTGAATGACAATGATAACCGTCTTGCCCAGCTCGTCAACCAATCGGCGCAGCACCTTCATAATTTGAACGGAATGCCGCATATCGAGATTGTTCAACGGTTCGTCGAGCAGTACGTATTCGGTATTCTGGGCGATAACCATGGCGATATAAGCCCTTTGGTTTTGTCCTCCGCTCAGCTGATCCAAATATTTGTGCTGCATGTCTTCAAGCTCCATATAAGCGATAGCCTCATCGACATACTTCCAGTCTTCCTTGGTCAGCTTGCCTTGAGAGTACGGAAACCGCCCGAAGGAAACCAATTCACGAACCGTAAGCCGGACGTTAATCTGATTCGACTGCTTGAGAATCGAAATCTGCTTGGCGAGATCAGCACTTTTGCATTGGCTAATGTCCTTGCCCTCAATCAATATCTCCCCTGCATCCTTGGCAGTAAGTCGGCTGATCATAGATAAAAGCGTGCTCTTGCCTGCCCCGTTAGGCCCAATGAATGATGTGATCTTGCCCTTACTGATTTGGATCGATACGTTCTCAACGACATGCTTGTCGCCGTATCGCTTGGAAACTTGCCTTACTTCAATCATTTGGATTTGCTCTCCCTTAGCAGAAGATATAGAAAGTACACGCCACCGATAAGGTTAATGATGACGCTTAACGTCGTGTTGAATGTAAACACTCTCTCCACAATGAGCTGACCGCCGACTAATGCCACTATGCTGATAAGGATGGAAGCCGGGATCAACAACGCATGCCGGTATGTCTTCATAAACTGATACGTTACGTTGGCGACGAGAAGCCCGAGAAACGTAATAGGACCTACCAGTGCAGTCGCTACCGAAATGAGAGCGGCAATGACGATCAGCAGCCTTTTGACGACGTAGTGATAATCAACGCCCAAGCTGATTGCCTGATCCTTACCAAGAGAGAGTACATCCATGTACTTCGCTAATCGGGAATAGTAGACTGCAGCTAAGACGATAACCACACTGCATATAACCGTTAATTTCCCCTGCACCTTGTTGTAGCTCGCGAACATTTTGCCCTGCAGTACGAGAAATTCGTTTGGATCAATCAGTACCTGCATGAAGGTCGTTAGACTGCCGAGCAGAGTGCCCAGAATAATTCCAATGAGCAGCAGGAAGTACAGGTGACTCCCTTCCCTCTTGAACATCATCTTGTACAGCAGGCCTGCAAACAGCATCATCACAGCCAACGTCATGGCAAAGTTCACATTATTATCGACAAGCAGCTTCGTTGTAGAGCCAAATAGGTACACTACAGCGGTTTGGGAAAGCATATACATCGAATCCAAGCCGATAATGTTGGGCGTTAAGATCCGGTTGTTCGTTATGGTTTGGAAAATGACGGTTGAAAAAGCTATACAGCCTCCGGTAAGTACCATGGCTGCGATTTTCCAGCCCCTTCTCGGCAGAACGTACCCCCAGTTATCACCGACATCGATAAACAAAAAAATAGCAATCAGCAGTATTGCGAATATGGATAAAGAACCGAGCTTTGCCCTATAAGTCATATGCCTTTCTCCTCAACAGTAAATAAAGAAAAATAGCGCTTCCCAACACCCCGACCATCAAGCCGATTGGAATTTCGAACGGGTAAATGATAACCCGCCCCAAAATATCGCAGAACATAACGAATACGGCCCCCAGTATGGCGGTATGGGGTAGATTTTTCTTCAGATTATCGCCGTGATACAGCGTCACGATATTGGGAATGATCAGTCCCAGGAAAGGGATAGTCCCAACCGTAAGCATTACGACGGAGGATACGAGAGCAACAATAACCAGACCCAGATTGACTACGCGTTTATAATTCAGCCCCAAATTGATAGAGAATTCTTCTCCCATTCCTGCAATCGTAAATTTGTTGGCGTACAGATAAGCGATAATAACAACCGGGATGCTGATATACAGCAGCTCGTAGCGGCCTTTCATCGTCAGAGCGAAATTTCCTTGCAGCCAAGAAGAAATATTTTGAATGAGATCATACTTGTACGCAAAAAAGGTAGAAAAGGACGTAATAATATTCCCGAACATCAAACCGACCAACGGGATGAAAATAGCGTCTTTGTATTTCACCTTATCGAGTATTTTCATAAATACGAACGTTCCAAGCAGTGCGAATACGAAAGCTACGAGCATTTTCTGCATCGGCGTCGCAGAGGTGAACAGCAGCAAGGAAACGAGTATCCCGAGCCTTGCTGAATCATCCGTTCCACCAGTCGTTGGCGATACAAATTTGTTACGGCTAAGCTGCTGCATGATCAAGCCAACGACGCCCATGCTGACCCCAGCGATAATAATGCTGATCAAACGGGGAAAGCGGCTGATGAACAGTACTTGCAGCTGGTCATCGTTCAGATTGAACAGATCCCAAGGCTTAATATCTTTGACTCCAATGAAGACTGAAGCTATAGATAAAACAATAAGCAGAATGACCAAATATCTAAGTTTCATACGAATGTCTCACCTATGCCCGGTCAATAATGGTCAGAAGCTCTGCTGCCGGTATTCTCGATTGGGCAGTCGGCACTTTAGCCGGGTATCCAAGATGAAGGCTTCCGATAAGCTTCTCGCCGGGCTTTACTCCAAGCGCTTCCCGGAATTCAGGAGAGTGCAGCAGCGGATAAGTTTCCCAAACAAGTCCTAGCCCCTGCTCCCACGCGAGTAGGCTAAAATTGTGAATGATACAACTGGTCGATGCGTAATCCTCTTCCCATACGACCGGATGCGTGTTCTCAGTCATCACCACGGCTACAAACATCGGTACCGACATGAAGCGGTTATAAAATTTTTGTCCGAGCTCTTGGCTTTTCTCAGGATCCTTCTCCCTCTTCTCAGCCCCGGTGCGAGCGATATTAGCGAGTCTTTCACGACCTTCGCCTTGTACGATAACGAAGCGCCACGGCTGCGTCATTTTGTGATTAGGAACCCACACCGCTGTATCCAGCAGCTCCTTCACTAAATCAATAGAGACAGGACGATCTTCGAATTGATGAACGGAACGCCGATCTCGAATCAATTGAGCCAATTCCATAAATGTAACCTCCCTATTTAAGTTCCTTCTATATAAATCCAATTTAGCGAAATTGATAATCATTATCACTCAGATACATTTTACATGAATTACTTGCCACTGGAATGGACTTTTCGTTTTTCGGGTTGGACTTTTCGTTTGCGTTCATAAAATATCCAGTTGAGCGCTGTTCAATTAACGTTGCATTTTGAAGTAGCTGGAATAGAGCATAAAAAAGAGAGCCCTCCCGGCTCCCTTGTCTTACTCCCTTTCGGAGTACACATTAAATTGTTATTCCGCTACAGCTTATGGAAGTAGACTACGCCTTCTTAGCTCGGACAATATAGCGACTTCCTTTGTAGTAATAGCATCGACTCCGGATTGTATACACCTTCGCATCCTGTCAGGGTCGTTCACGGTATAAACCCAAACCGCGAGCCCCCTCTTGTGGGCTGCCTCTACCAGCTCGGGCCTGCATGTCTCATGATGCATGTTCAGTCCGTAGTAATGCCCTTCTTCGCCATCTCTGCACACCTTATCGATATACAATGCATAGTTCGATTTCTCTTCCTCTGTGAGTTTTGTGGGAGTGTTGAGAACGACCTTTATGTCCTTATGACGGCTGGTTATATTCTCGCTGCATCCTGTTATAAACACCTGCTCTACACAATGACGTCTTTGTATCAGCTCAACAACCGGCTCAATGGCAGCAGACGTTTTAATATCCAGATTCAGCTTGATCGAATGTTCCTTGGCAATATCCAGGATGTCCGTTAGCTTTACGATCTCGAGCCGCTCATACAAAGGACTGATTCGGGAGCGGACAGACTGTTGGTTCAGCTGCTCGTAGGTATACTCATGAAGATAGGAGGAATCGTCATGCAATAAAACAAGAGTGCCTTCCCGTGTTATTCTTATATCCACTTCGACGATATCCGCTCCAAGCCGAATGCCTTCCCTGAATGATTCCACGGTGTTATATGGCGTGTTGTCGCAGCCGGTATGCGCACCGATCCTTGGAAATGGTCGTTGGGTCATCCTAGTCCCCTCCGTTCGTTAAGATGGTTATCTTCATGCTCTGCGAGCTTACTTCATTTTCTCCTCTTCGACGTTCTTGACCGCTCTTTCCTGAGCATCCTTTAAAGCGGTATTCACATCTTTATTCCCGAGAGCCATATTCTTTTGCTCGTCCCGGACGATACTGGATGCCTTCGAACCGTAGGTCGACGATTTGGGAGAAGGGGTCATTTTCGTTAAAAAAATATTTTGCACCTTCTTGCCGTTATAGCTTGGCATATTTTTCGCATAGTTGGCTTGAATGGCTTTGTCCGGTATAGAGCTGATGCGTGCGTTAGCACTAACCAACATTTGCGTTTCTTTGGAGACCGACTCGAGCAGCACCTGGAATGCCTCTTCTTTATGCTTGCTCGTTTTGGAAATGAACGTCATATGGGAGTCGACGGTCCGGCCCTGGCCAAGGTGATCTTGGAAGTTAGGCAGCCCGGCAATATCCCAATTCGTAAATCCGGCTTTAGCCGCTTCCTCCAGCGGAGCTGCCGCATCATTAATCCATTCCAAAAACATCGCCACATTCCTATCCTTGATCAAGCCGTTCCTCCCCCAATTGAATTTGCCGTTCGGGCCAATTTGACCCGGAATATCGTACACCTGCTTTAAGAAGCTGAACACTCTTTTATACTCAGGCGATTCGAAATTTGGCGTGTCATTACTCCCTATGGCGAGAACTCCTAACTGTCCTACTATCGTATCTGAATAGTTGGGTTCAAAACCGATATATTGGATTCCATCCTCGGTACGGTTTATCTTGCGAGCCAAGGGGAGAATCTCTTCAAAGCTCATTAAATCTGTAGGGTAAGGAATGCCGAATTTATCAAAAATATCTTTATTGTAGAGCATCATCCCATAATTTAATGAAAAAGGAATTGAATACAGCTCGCCTTTATCTCCGACCGATTTAATCTTGTCCATAATGGACTGGTCGTAGATAGATAGATCGACTTTGTATTTTTTGACGTATTCGTTCAAGTCCTGCATAAGATCCAACGATTTCAACAGAGCAAAATATCCGTTACTGGCAAATATAAGATCCGGCGTCTTCCCTGCTGCAATGAGATCCTCGAGCTCAGAGCCTTTCTCCGGCTTTATGTATTCCAATGTTATATGCGGGTATTTCTTCTTTACCGGCTCGACGAAATACGTCTGAAAATCCTTCTCCGTGAACCCTACGCTTTTGTGGTTGGTTATGGTTAGCGTTACGGGTTGAGGGGCTGGGGTAGCTTTGGGTTCTTCTTTGTTCGCAGGTTCCTTCTCTCTGGTCGTTCCTTGTCCGGCTTGGTCATTGGTACAGGCTGACATCGATAGCAGCACGAAGGATATGGCCAACAGCCATACGCCCCATCTCTTTTTCATGATATCCCTCCATAAGATGAATTTCCTTTGCAGATGAATACGTTCACATTGAATCATTGCTCATGTGCTCTCTTAAGATGAGATTTCGATCATGGCTCGCGTTCGTATCAAAGCAGTCTTATGTTCATGTGGAGATTAACATTTTGAGTAGGTTCGTGTTGGGGTGAGCTGTAGTGAAGTTTACCGTGAAGAATAATCTGAAACGAGTAGACAGGTCGGATTACAACGTGGAAAAGGATCGGAAGATCCTCGAAACACCCCCAGCCCATGAAATCCACTCGCCATCCGCAGCAGCTGAATTTCATATCCTCTAAATGTAGGGAAAGCGCTTTCTCGGAAAGTATACTACATCCCTTCGAAGCTGACAATTGCTTTTTGAGGATGGAGAGTCCTCCACCATAAAGGAAAGTAAAAAACAAGCCAGGAGCCCTTCCGCCCCCGACTTGCATCACGCTTATTTAGCTTGATTATTCTTTGTTACATAAATAGCCGGAGCCGGCGGCAGCTCCATTCCGTGACCCAAATAGAAACCCGGATGGGGAGGCTGATTATAGCAGACGTTCTGCCAAGCGACGCTCAGCCGGTATACCGGATCATGCATGAGTGTATGAATGCGATGCTCCGTAACCTCGGTTGTCGAGTAAATTCTAAGCTCTGTGCTGTCTGCGGACCGCCAAATGACTTCCTCCCTCCAGTCGCCGAACAGATCGGCCTGCAGGCAAGGGTTGCCCTTGGTCCCGTTATTTGAACGAGTACCTTCCGGCGTCATGATCGTTATCAAACGTTCATTCTCATAATCCCACTTGTAAATGCGGCCTTCACCTATTCCTGTAGAGCGGTCGTATTCATGATCGAGCAGCTCCCGCAGCAAGTCACCATCCCACCAAATGGCAAAATTAAACGATTGCGGCGTCGTATTCGTTATTTTTTCGCCTGTGATACTGTATAGTCCGAAACCGCCCGTTTTCCAATGATCCGATGACCACACTTCCGCTCCGTCATAGCGAGGATCAATATCGGCAGCCAAGCCGCGGCCGATGTCAGAGGTCGAGGGCAAGCCCCACAAAATCTCGCCAGTCTTGGCATCGTGAACTTCAATGCCGTTGTCCGAAGGATTCTCGTGCACCTGGTACACCTCCAAACCCGGTCGGTTCGGATTGAGGCTGCCCACGTGCATCGCATCCCCATGTCCCAAGCCGGTTACATAGAGCCCCGACCCGTCATGATCGATAACACAGGAGCCATAGACGATCTCGTCCTTGCCGTCACCATCAACATCCGCTACAGCGACACTATGGTTTCCTTGCCCTGCATAACTAGCGTAGCCCTCATTATTGCTGTCGAATGTCCATACCTTCGTCAACTCGCCGTCACGCCAGTTGAATGCGGCCAGCACCGTTCTCGTATAGTAGCCGCGGCACATAACCAGACTCGGTCTTACACCGTCCAGATAAGCCACGCAGGCAAGAAAACGGTCTACGCGATTGCCAACAGAATCACCCCAAGCGGATACGTCGCCGCGGGGCGGATCGTAGTCGGTTGTTGCCAGCGCCTTTCCTGTCCCCCCGTCAAAAACGGTAAGAAACTCAGGCCCCTCGATAATAAAGCCGCGTTTGTTACGATAGTCGGCGTTAGCGTCTCCGATGACGTTACCTTGACCGTCCACCGTTCCATCCGCCGTCTTACAGGCGATTTCCGCCTTGCCGTCTCCGTCGAAATCATAGACTAGAAACTGGGTGTAATGAGCCCCCGCTCGAATGTTGCGGCCCAGATCAATCCGCCATAGGAATCGGCCGTCCATTTTATAAGCATCCAAATAAACATTGCCTGTGTACCCACCATGAGCGTTATCATGTGAGTTGGAAGGGTCCCATTTGAGAATAATCTCGTATTCACCGTCTCCATCCAAATCGCCCACACTGGCATCGTTGGCGCTGTAGGTATACTCGATTCCATCAGGAGTTGTCCCGCCTTCAGGCTTGCGCAGAGGGATGGACATGTAGTCCTTGCTCCATACGGGGGTCGGCTGCGATTCGGAACCGGCCAGCTCTACTCCCTCTATTACGACACGAACGGTATAGCTGGAATCGAGGCTCCCCTGCTCGTCCACATAGTTAGTACTCGAACCTATCGGTTCGGCATTCACTTTCTCCCCGTCCCGGTATAAATTGTAGGCGATATTCGCCGGCTCGGTTCCGAGGAGGCGCCAGCCGACATAGACTCCCTTCTCTACTTTAATGGCCACTAAACCGCGGCCTATATCCTCCATCTGCCTTGGCAGAAGGGTATTGGGTTGCCCGCTTGAAGCTGACACATTGCTGGACATTTCATCATCTCCTTGAGTCGTAGAGTTCATCATTCTATATGAGTGGCATGCTTGCTGGTAGAATGGCTTACTTTATTCATACGCCCTACGTGCTTTGCAATCAATTGCACTTTTTTGCAAACGGATAAGAATCTTATTGAAGTATTGCACTTTCTTTCACTCGTTGACTGAATGAATAAAAAAACAGTGAAAACTGTTCAACCTATATGAACAGCTCCGCACAGCAAAAAAGACGCCCCAAGCTGACTTCCATCGCTCCTATGTCGATGTGTCGCTATAAAGACGTCTTCACGCATGCATCTGGCCTATTCTTTGCGGCTATCCTCGTTCGGCTCTAAAATAAGCACATAGCCGCGGCTCCCATCCAGGCGAATCGTATCGCCATCCTTGATCCGGCTGGTCGCTCCTTCGATACCGACGACGGCTGGAATTCCATACTCGCGGGCTACTACGGCACCGTGAGTCATAAGCCCGCCGACCTCCATCACGAGGCCGATGGCAGAATGAAACAGCGGCGTCCAGCCCGGGTCGGTGAACGGGGCGATCATGATCTCGCCCTTGTTCAGCTTGGCTTCGTCCGGACGCATCACGACGCGGGCGATGCCCTCCACCACACCGGCCGAGACCGGAGTGCCGAGTAGAGCGCCTTCCGGCGCGTCCTTCCGTTGGCGGCTGCCCGTAATGATCTCGCCCTCACTCGTCATGAGCCGCGGAGGGGTAAGAGCTTGGAAGCGCGCATAGTCGCGCTTCCTCTCTTCAATCTGCTCCTGCAGGTGGGCTGCGGCCCCACCTCGGGTCAGCTGGAGCATCTCATCCAGTGTCAGATAGAAGATATCCTCCTCCATCTGAAGCATGCCTTGCGCGACCAAGGACCTCGCTTCTTCTAACAGCGCTTGACGAATGAAGCCGAACAAGCGAATCATCACGTATTTCGGATGCTCTCGTACACCCATCATATGACGAAACACTTGAATCAAGCGGGACAACAGCTTGGCTTTGAACCATCCGAACGGCAGAGCCCGTACACGGCTCACGAGCTCTCGGGCTGCTGCCTCAGCTTCCTCCGCGCCCTGCGCAAACCGCTCTCTATGCTCGCCCGGCTGCATCGTGCGCATATGGTTCTCTACCGCCGGCAGCAGCGCTCCCGGATCATCACGCCATCTCCGGCGCGTAAGATCGATCTCGCCTGGACAGCGCATGCCGTACAGCTGCATAAAGCGGTCCCATTGCCGCATGAATTCCTCTCCGCCCTCAGCCTTCTGCAGCCGACTCTGGAAGTGATCGGCGTCACCTTGCCGAATGATCTCAGCAACCTCCGGATACCGTCTCGCGGTGTCCGCCAAATCACCTATCATCAGCCCGAGCTCGCTGGTTACGTTGCCGGGCAGTGATTTATTCAGCACGTTGATTGCTTCTGTATCCCCGAGCCATCTCTCGGCTAGTGTCTTAATCAATCTCGAAGAAATGATGCCGGATAACGGGAATGGCATCACGCGTGGGAACAGGGTGCGCAGTATCGATCCCGCCAGCTCCTGGGCTCGAAGGACTCGCTCCTCACCGGTTACGCCTGCCATTTGGGCCTCTCCCTGCAATACGTAGGCTTCGGTCCACTCCTTCACTTCTTGCGCCGCTTGAGGAGGAGAAGCAAACAGGAGATTACGGGCGGCTCTGCCGGCGACAGGTCCGGCAAATTTCAGAATATGCAGCTTAAGCCCCGGCTCACGCGCCAAGCCGCGCACGAAGGATTCTCTTTGCACATACTCGGCTACGCCGCTCGCCATCAGCTCATCGATTCCGCTCAGCAGCTTGGGGAATAACTGCCGTGCAGGCTTCAAGTTGAACAGCTTCGTAATGTCGAGAAATATTCTTCCCCCTGCCGTATAAGCCAATTGGCTCTCGGCCCGAAGCGATGGCTTGCCGAAGGGCACCATTGTACGTAATACCGACATCCCCATCGGCTTCATCGCATCGGTCATCATTTGCTGATGGCCGAAGGAAACGAGAATATGAGGGGATTCGCCTGGTCCCACAGGCACATGAGGAAGTGGATAGAGCGACGTAATCGGTCGGCTCTGTACAATATAGAGTTTGCCTTCGGCATAGCACCACTCGATATCCTGATCGCTGCCGTAATGATTCTTAATCTGCTCCCCCAGCGATGCAAGCTCATAAATTTCCTTGTCGCTCAGCGCCTGCTTCTCCTGCTTCTCAATCGGCAGATCGCGAGTCTCCGTCCCTCCTTCTGGTAAGGAGAAGACGGCTACTTTCTTCTTCGCGATCTTCTTCGAACTAATCTCGCCAGATCTAACTTGATACAGATCAGCCGAAACGATCCCGGAAACGAGAGCTTCTCCCAGCCCGAAGCTGGCATCTATAGAAATTGTCCCTCTATGGCCGCTGATCGGGTCGGCAGTGAACATAATGCCCGACACTTCGGGGAATATCATCTGCTGCACAACAACGGACAGCAGCACCGATCGGTGATCAAAGCCGTTCTTAGCACGATACGATATCGCCCTAGCAGTGAACAAAGAGGCCCAGCATTTGCGGACCGCTTGAAGCAGCTGCTCCTTTCCCTGCACATTCAAATAGGTGTCCTGCTGCCCCGCAAATGAAGCCGATGGCAAATCCTCCGCAGTCGCGCTGGAACGAACGGCATACGCCCTGTTTGCACCTGATTGACGCCAGTGCTCGAGAACGCTGGCCTTAATTTCATCGGGGATCGCCACAGTGACCAAGTAGTCGCGAATATCGTTTCCAAGCGCTGTAATTTCCTCCAATTGGTCGGCTTTCACCTTTTCCAGCCTCTCGAAGTAATCCTCCATCCGGTCGTTCTGCTCTATAAATGCCTTGTAAGCCTCCGTAGTCACGCAAAAACCAGGCGGAACGGCAAAGCCAGCGCGAGTCATCTCCCCCAGGTTGGCTCCCTTGCCTCCTACAAGCGGTAAACTGGACTTATCGATCTGTTGAAAGCCCAACACGTATCCGTCCATCCTCACACACGCTCCTTATTCCTTGTCGTTGGTTCGGATCCCTTCGAATAACAACGTGAATAATGTGTCTGCGACATCCATCATCGCAACCCCGTGCTTAGCTGCAAAATCCGGCCGCACATACCGCTGAATGCTATCCATTAACATGACGGAAGCCAGCTTCGGATTCAGGTCGCGGATCAAGCCTTCCTGCTGTGCCTGCACAAGCAGGCCTTCCATAAAAGACAACTGACGGGACCGAAACAGCTCAATTCGTCCCCATAATCCGGGAGCAAACTTCTGCACATCCTCCAGGAATAAAGGATTCAACTGCAGGATCTCCCGCTTAATGCTTGTAAAGACGGCGCGGAATACCTCCAAAGGGGTGCCTTTCCCCTGTTTGGCCGCTGCAACCTTGCCTTCGATTGCACTCAGCGTAAGCTCCATAACCGCTTCAGCAATTTGCTCCTTGCCAGTGAAGTACATATATAAAGTTTTCTTGCTCATACCTAGCTGCGAAGCGAGCTCGCTTAAGGTCGCATTGCGGTAGCCCTTCGCTTTGAACAGCTCTGCCGCCGTTTGCAAGATGCGTACGCGAATCAATTCATCCATTACTCTGACCTCCAAATTGCAGAAACCAAGGAAACCACAATACACTCCCTTGGTTTCCATTGTATAATTCTACGCTATTCCCGTCAACGGAGAACAGGCTCCGCACTTGAACCTTTTTTACTGAACTTGGTACAATATAGGCACATCCTATGCATTTGCACTGATCGATAATAACTTCAAGTAGACGAATGGACGGAGGGTACCCTGTGATTCCGGAAGGTAATTTGAAAAGTAATGTGGATCGGTTCTCGGGCTTTGAAGATTGCTACGATAGTAATCGCCCCGAGGCACCTCTCAAAGTGATTGAGATTGTTACAACCTACCTAGGTAAGAAGCCGTCGCTCGTTGCTGATATCGGCTGCGGAACGGGGCTGTCCTCTTTTATTTGGAAGGACCATGCCCAGCGTGTCATAGGGGTCGAGCCCAATGACGACATGAGAGGTAAAGCGGTAGAGAAAGCCTCTGCCTTGAAGGATGCGAGCCATATCACCTTCATGAAGGGATACTCTAATGAGTTGAGTATGGACTCTGAATCCGTCGATATTATTACCTGCTCCCAATCCTTTCACTGGATGGAGCCTGTAAGCACATTGAATGAGATATCCCGCGTATTAATTCCTGGCGGTGTGTTCGCTGCCTATGATTGCGATTGGCCGCCTACTCTTACATGGACCATCGAGGAAAAATACAACAATCTGATTCAGAAAGCGGATGACACGATTGCACGTCTCGTACAAGAACCGGAGCAAGCACACAGATGGAGCAAAGATAAGCATTTGCATCGTATCCGCAAAAGCGGCAAGTTTCGGTTTACGAAGGAAATCGTCTTTCACAACACGGAGATATGCAATGCCGAGCGTTATATCGGGCTGACTCTTAGTCAGGGCGGGCTGCAGACCGTGTTCAAGCTGGGCGTGCCGGACTTGGATGCCGATATCGCCGCGTTCAAAGCGGATGTAGAGGAGTATTTCCAAGGAAGGACACTAGAGGTCATGTTCAGCTACCGGATGCGTCTTGGTGTGAAATAGAGCTATAAATACAAAAAGCATCAAAGACATTCACAGTCTTTGATGCTTTCCTTTTATATTAAGCTTCGCCGACTACAGTAAAGCGTTCATTAATATGCTGAGGCTTTTCAATTTCATCCACCAAGGCAATAGCGTAATCCGCATAGCTGACATGGCTGTTTCCTTGGGAGTTCACGAGCAGGTTGTCTTTCCCTTTTTGATACGCTCCTGTTCTTCTTCCTTCAGGGTTAAAAAAAGCAGAAGGACTGAGGAACGTCCACTTGATACCCGTCGATTGCTGCAGGTCTTCAAGGTTTTTACCTTGATTCGACGCGGTTGCAAAGTACTCTTTAGGGAACTCTGGCGTATTAACCAAGCGCACCGTTTTTTGCTCATCAACGAACAGGCTTCCTGCTCCGCCTACCACGATCAATCTTGTTTCCGGCGCACCTTTGAGTGCTTCGATCAACACTTTTCCCGCTTCCACATGCAAATGCTCTTGCCCTGCAGGCGCTCCAAACGCATTCACTACAGCGTCAAACGCTTTGAGGTCCTCTGAAGTAAGCTTGAATACGTCTTTTTCCAATACAGAGATCCCTTTATCTTGTACTTTAGAAGCGTTTCTTACGATAGCCGTTACTTGATGACCTCGGCTTGCCGCTTCCTTCACGATCAGACTGCCTGCTTTTCCCGTTGCTCCGATAACTGCGATTTTCATTTATAATTCCTCCCAAATGTGTATTGTTCATAAAAAGTGATTAGCAAGATTCATCCAGCTTGCAGCTCAACCCATCGGTTGCACCGGATTTCCCCTGTGCAAGCTGCCGCTCAATCACCTGTTCAATAACTTCTTTTCCTACGGCTCCCTGAAGACGCTCATCTCCAATAATGAAGGTAGGTACTGCCGTTATGCCAGCCTCATCATAGGCATGCTGAAGGGCTAACTCTTGAGCTTGCTTATATCGCCTTGTTGCCAAAGCCTCTCGAAACTCTGCTTCATCCAACCCTATTTCGGCCGCAAGCTTAGTAAGTACCTCCGTACTGCCAATATCCTGCTCATCTTGGAAAAATGCACGAAAAACCTTGTTAATATATTCATTACCCTTGCCCTGCTCGCTTGCATAATGGAAGCCTTCAAAGGCTAATCCGGTATAAGGATGCGGCGATACGCGAGGAAGCTTCATGTCTATTCCCCACTTTTGCGCAGTCGGGGTAATGTAAGATTCCCAGCCCTTCAGCTTCGACGGGTCCTGCCATGGGTCGATAGGAGGTGCAGGATTAGGACGTAATTCAAACGGCATCCATTCGATCTCTACGTCCTTATCTCGTATCGCCTCTTCAAGAGGTGCTTTGGCCAAAAAACAAAATGGGCATATAAAATCGGAATAGGCTTGAATCCTTAAAGTCATAACGTAGTATTCATCTCCTTTCACAGATTATACAAAGGCTTTGTAAGCCTGATATTCTATTTTGTAACCAAGTTAGTTACATGTTAATTTAAAAAAATGCAGCCTACTGCAGTCACTCCTCTATCGCTAGTTAACCTCAGCGGCCATCACCTGTAACTATTATAGTTACAATTCATGTTCCTTGTCAACCCTGTTTATTTAACCCCGCACGCAACATTAAGCTAACCATCAGCTGGCCTTAAGCTGTGTTTCAGTTTGCCTAGCCATAATAGGCTTTAACTAGAATCTAGAAAGCGACCAAGGAGGGAATCACCAAATGTCCCTTTTGAAAAATCATAAAATGAGTTCAGCCCTGCTCCTAGCCCTTCTTTTATCTATTGGATTGTGTGCCTATTCCTTATGGAGTTACGGCAGCACTTCGACAGCAGGCAGCGCAGCATGGCAGCAAGATACGCCGCAGGGAGGCTTCGGACAGCAAAGAGGAAGCTTCTCTCCCGGTAAGGAAGGCGTGCGTGAAGGGGGATCGTCCTCCCCTTCCTCTGATAGCCCGAGGAGTACGACCGAGCGGCAGCAGCCCCCTACTGCAAATGCAGGTTCAATAGACGGCTCTCAAGGCAATCATGGAAATAGCGCCAACGGACGCGGCATGCCTGGACAAGGCGGCGGAAGATTCGGCGGCGCTACGACGGGTGGTTCGGGTACTGCCTCTAAATACGCAGTCCCGCTTGCTGCCTACGCCGTTCTATTCTTCGGCGCAGCAGCTGCTGCTCTGTATCTGAATCGAAGAAACCGGGGAACGCTGCAGATCCAAAAGAGCGATCAGCGAGTATGGATAGGGTCCATATTAGGGACGGGACTGTTCCTGCGGATCGCCGCAGCACCGTGGATTCCCGGACATACGGATTTGAACCTGTTCATGAACTGGGCCACCTTCGCCTCCAACAATTTGACGGGCTTTTACTTGAACGGCTCGAGCGACTATCCGCCGTTCTATGTATATATTTTGTACGTAACCGGCAAGCTTGCTGCTAATCCTGCCTTGAGCCCTTACTATTCGCTATTGCTCAAGCTGCCGTCGATGGCTGCGGATGCGGCAACCGCTTATCTGCTTTACCGGGCCGCACGCAAGTTCATCTCGTTTGAAGTCAGCCTGCTGATTGCCGGTCTCTATATCGGGAACCCGGCTATTTTTATCAATTCTACCTTTTGGGGACAGGTGGATTCCTTCTTCACGTTGTTCGTAGTTGGAGCGCTCATGCTCCTTTTCAGCAAAAAGATAGGCTGGGTCACTGTACTCTTGACTGCAGCCGTACTGATGAAACCGCAAGGGATCATTTACCTGCCCGTCCTGTTCTTCGAGCTGATCCGAATGAGGCAATTGAAGCCTTGGCTCATTGCAGCAGGCTCGGCGATAGTAACCACACTGATTGTGGTCATCCCGTTCTCACTCGGCCAAGAGCCCACATGGCTATTGAAGCTGTATACAGGCACCGTCAACGAATATCCTTACGCTTCGGTCAATGCTTATAATTTGTTCGCGCTTCTCGGAGCTAACTATACTAAGGACACCGTCACCCTGCTCCTGTTCGATTACCATACCTGGGGAATGGCCTTCATTGTCGCCGTGACTTTGTTCTCCTGGTGGATGTACGCCAAGGGCGGGAATGTCCGTTTTGCAGCGGCAGCAGCGCTGATTCAAATCGCGGGTGTGTTTACCCTCTCTACGAGCATGCACGAGAGATATTTATTCCCTGCCGCGGCCCTAGCTCTCTTAGCGTTCGCCTATCTACAAGACAGACGGCTGCTGTGGCTATCCGTCGGGTTCAGCTTGACGATATTTGTGAACACCTACGATATCTTTTACCACTCGTCTCATGGCAGTGGGGCTTATAACGCTACCTTGTTCGTCACTTCGCTGCTGAACATCGTTTGGTGTGGATGCCTTGCTAAAATCGCTTGGGATTACGGCTCTGGAATTAAATCGAATCCCGATATTCCGGCTTTGCAAAATACTTGATCGGATAAGAACGGCACCCAGGGAAAAATAACCCTAGTCGGTGCTCAGGAAATTAAAAAGGCACCTCGTCTTAACGACGGGATGCCTTTTTGGTATGAGATAATCTTATTTCTTCTTAACGGTAATCGTCCATGAAGCGTCATCGATTTGTTCATACTCCGTAATCGTGTGGCCTTCTTCAGCTGCCCAACGGGGGATACTTTCTGTCGCTTGAGTACAATCAAAATCGATCACCAGCTCGTCTCCACTATTCAATGACTGGATAGCTTCCTTAGCTTCAATTAACGGAAACGGACACACCATGCCGAGTACTTCTAGTTTATGTTTCATCGGATCATCCTCCTAGGCTGTTGTTGTTTTAAGGTTTGCTGACGCTGGCTGCTTGCTCGATTTCGTGCGAGGACGAACGAAGATAAAGTACGATGCCGTCCATGTTCCGAGAATCATAAACAACAAGGAAATCCAACCCTGCCAAGTCATCATAGCGGTCATGACAAGACCGTTACCAATAGAGCAGCCTCCAGCCAGGCTTGCCCCGAAGCCCATCAGCACGCCGCCAACCATACTGCGTACAGCCACTTTGGCATCCGGAGCCCGGAAACGGAACTCCCGGCTTGCTTTGGCCGCGATGAACGAACCAACGAAAATACCGAGTACCAAGAAAACGCCCCAGTTCAAATATTTTTTGCTATCGCCTGTAATCAGGTACTGCAAAATATTTGCCGTCGGAGTCGTAATGCCTAGCCCCGACATTCTGCCTGTCGCTTCGCTTAAAGGCCATGCAATAAGAGCAACAAGTCCAACGAGAACAGCCGTAAAAAACGGATGCCAACGCTTCTCGAACAGCAAATGGTTAAGCCCGGTTCTTTTAGCCTTCATCGAAGGAATGAAAACTTTAGGCTTGCGTAATTGTTTCACTACAAGGAATATCGTGACCAGGGTCAATAAAGCGATAAATGGCCACACACTCATGCCGAATGTTGCTGGAATGGAGTTGGTCGGTGCTGCGAATACCTTAAAGCTGTCATTTACCGGAACCAATACGCCAGTTTTCATCACTGCGCTGGTAACCATGTAGCCGAACAAGCTGATCCAGCTGCCGATCAAGCCTTCCCCTGCTCTATACCAGGTTCCTGTTGCACATCCTCCTGCCAGTACGATACCGATCCCGAATACGAATGAACCGATAATCGTTGCCATCCAAGGGAACGTTCCTGCTTTAAACTGAATGAGTCCCATTTGAATCAATGCAAACACGCCGACACTTTGAATGGTTATCGCAATCAGCAGCGCGTAGAACATCCGGTTGTCCTTGGTCAAGTACATATCCCGGAAACCGCCGGTCAAGCAAAACCGTCCCCGCTGCATAATAAAGCCCAGCAGCGCCCCGCACAATAGACCGGTTAATATCATTTGTCCCACAATCATTCTCCTCTCGTTCCTATATCCGACTAAATCGATATGATTTATTTTAGCACATCAAGAACGAGAGTCAATGAACAATATTTCCTTGTTATCCTATATTTTCAACAAGGCTTTAGATAGCTCTATAGCCCACTAACCCCTATGCTAAAAAGAACTTTTAACGCTAAGAAGAAAGGAATTGTTTCATGTGGAACATTTTAGACCTTATTGGGTCTGCGTCATATTGTGTCCGCAGCTAGTGTTCTGGAACTTCTCTTTTTACACTTAAACACCCATGCCGGAGGAATATTCATCCAAGTGTATCCTGTATCCATCCTTGGGAAACGCATCCGAAAATGCTCCTTTAGCAGCAAAGTATATTGAAATGCGACAAAAGTTCCTTTTTCCGCTAAAGCATCCTGTATCGCATCAAACAGCTGTTCCTTCAGCTCGTAAGAAAAGTTCGCAAAGGGCAGCCCCGAAACGATCAGGTCGAACGGTTTGCCGGTTTCCTTTACAATTTCACCCAACCTAAGCGCATCATCCATTAGGGTCAACTCTGGATATCGTCTCGCCAGATCGCTTCGGAACGCTTCGTTTTGTTCAAACAAAACCAATTGGCTTGAAGCATTTCTATGTCGCTGAATATACTCAGTAAACACACCAGTACCAGGGCCGAGTTCAGCGATCTGATTCATTTTATGCCAAGGCAAAGTTACCGGCAGCATTTTGCGGATTAAAAACCCCGAGCTCGGAATCACGCTGCCCACTTGCCCCGAGTTTACGAGGAACTCTCCGAGAAAAGACGGCTTTTTCATTCGACCCCTACTTTCTTTTCTAGCAAATATACGCTCATCCCGAAGAACAGCAGCGCCAAGACGATCAAAGTGTACATGGAAGGAAGATTTATATAGGCTATGCCCCATATGAGCGCACCTACAACAAAGCTTATAAAGGCAGCCAAATGAGACCATTTACCGCACCATTTTCCTACAAGAGCGCTCATGAAGCTTAGAAATACCCCATTCGTTAGTAAGAGAAACCACTCAGCCACAAATCCAACCTTTGCCCATTCGAAAGTAATCAAAGGCTCTGCTCTAAACAGCTTTCCGCCACTAACCCCATATTGCACCCATAGGCCGATAATCATAATCGCCGTTATAAGGAGCACTTCCCACACTATCGAAATATATTTGGACAGGAGCAGATAGGTTCTAGGGATAGGAAGAGACAACAAATGATATATGCCGTGCTGCCTCCACTCATCTCTCCAGGAAGAAAAACAGCGCAGAAACGGAATGAGCAGCATGACGGAAAACACGGTTATGTCCAGAAGCGTGACGATATCTAACCCTTCAGTAAGAAACATTTGAATCATCAAGACAATAACTACTGCATTGAGGAGAACCGTTGCCCCGAGAGCAACCAGCAATGTATTTCTCCTATTACGCAGGTCGGTTAATAATAGTCTTCTAAACGCGTGCATGATCATACACCTCTTTCAGAATTTCCATTAACGACTGGCTTCTTTCCTGTTTTAACGTCTCCACGTGGCCGCTAAGCAGAAGCTTGCCATCGTGTATAAATAGAACCTCATCCAGCATAACCTCAACCTCGGAAAGCTCGTGGGTCGTAATGAGAATGGTCTGCCCTTCCTCCAAAAAATCCTCTACAATCGCTTGAGCGATCTGCTTTCTTGCGAAAGGATCGATCCCGGAGAAGGGTTCATCCATAAGCAAATATTTCGCTTGCCGGCTTAACGCCAGCAGCAGCTTCATCTTGGCCAGAATCCCTTTGGACGCCTGCCGAATCGGTAAATCCGGTGTTAATTCAAAGAAATCCAATAAGTGACGAGCCTTATCATCGTCCCAGTCCCAGTACATATCCTTCATGTATTGCATCGCATCGGATAGAGTCATCCACGGATACCATACATCTACATCGGGTAGGTAGGTCAACTTACCTCTCGTATCCAAGCAGGGAGATTTTCCATCTATCGTGATTTGGCCGCGATCCAATCGCGTAAGCCCGGCTATTGCTTTAAGGGCTGTAGATTTGCCCGCTCCGTTCGTCCCAAGCAATCCAACAATTCGGCCTTCCCCTACTGTAAAGGATATATCGTTCAACGCCTTTTTATTTCCGAACATCTTGACAGCATGCTCCACCTTAATCATCGAGCTGCTCCCCTTCCCAAATATTTTTTCATTGTATCCAATATTTCTTCATCCGACTTCCCAAAAGAGCGAAGCATTTCGATGCTTTGAGATACCGCGGCATCCAACGCCTCCTCGCGAAGTGATTCTAGTATCTGGGCGTCGGTCGTCATGAAGCTCCCTTGCCCCCTAGCAGTCATAATCAATTTCATATCCTCCATTTCTCGGTAAGCTCTTTGAATCGTGTTGGGATTGACCCCGAGTCTCTTCGCAAGCTCTCGTCTTGAGGGAATCTCTTGACCAAGTTGATAGGTGCCATTGATGAACTTAATTTTGATGTCTTCTATAATTTGAGTATAAATTGGTTCTTTTTGATTGAATTCCATCATAGCCAGCCTCCGTAGATGTAAAAACAGTGTTACTGTATTAATTAATTAATACAGTAACAGCAAGATTGTTTATTGTCAATCCGGTATTTATCTTGTAACCTCCCGTTCATCGCACGTTCATATTCGCGGCCTAATATTTGTGTTGTCAGTAAGAAGAACGCTTGCGAGGCACAATCTCTATAAGTGCTTGAAAATAACAATAATGGGGGGATTACCTTATGTTTAATTTTATGCTGTTTGCTCATTTTGCAGGTTTAATTGCTTGGTTAGGCGCACTATTAGCCATTGTCATTATGCTCGGAATGCTCAAAACCGAACTCGGGTCTCCGGAAGCCAGCACTTTAGCAAAACGAATTATCCGAACCTTCAGCATGTTTGCTCATCCGGGAGCTGTGCTGGTGTTAATCAGCGGCGTTTTTATGATCGTGCAAATGGGTATGGGAACGGAGAAGCCGTTCTGGTTGCAGGTTATGGAAAAAGGCGGAGGTACGATCATTCTGCTCGCACTTATTTTGACCGGCATCTTGGGCAGTAAGGTTAGAAAACGACTGGGTGCCGCGGCGGGGACCACTCAACAACCACCTTTAAAAGGCTACTTGATATCGATGAGCGCCGTTATTGTTATGACTTTAGGTATTATGCTAGTGGTAAGTCTAAAAATTTAAAGTGCCTAGAATTTTAGTTAATATGATGATTTTCTACACCTGACCGTGTGTTTTCACGGTCTTTTTGTCATTCACAGCTAGTGAAGATGCGGCATTGTAGACCAATAGTATACTTAGTATACTATCTAACAAAAAGGTGGGTACTTGTATAAGTGTATATAATATATAATAATTATTATGAGTAGCTATTATGCAAATTATTGGCTCTCATGCTAAAGGTACCATAGGGAAACATGTTAACAATACCTGATTTCTTCAAAAAATAGATGAGTGGGAGAGATTGCAATGGAGTTACGCAACAAAACAGCCATTATTACCGGCGCAGGCAAGGGAATAGGTAAAGCAGCAGCCTTAGCTCTAGCTAAGGAAGGTGTTCACCTTGGATTGGTGGCGAGAAATCGGGCTGAACTAGAAGCCCTTCAATCTTCGCTCAGCAGCACCTATGGAATCCGTGCTTATGTTGCTGCGGTTGACATTACGAATAAAACGGAAGTGGATCAAGCTATCGGAAATCTGATCACTCAACTTGGTTCTATCGATATATTGATCAATAATGCCGGCATAGCGCAATTCGGCACCTTGCTTGACATGGAGTCCGAGCAGTGGGAACGCATCATCCAGACCAATCTAATGGGGACCTACTATGTAACCCGTGCCGCTCTGCCGACTATGCTGGAGCGGCAGAACGGGACTATTATTAATATCGCCTCCACCGCTGGAGAACGTGGATTCGCTACAGGATCTGCTTACTGCGCCTCCAAATTCGCCGTACTCGGATTAACCGAGTCATTGCTGCAAGAAGTGCGCAAATCCAATATTCGCGTAACCGCCCTGACGCCAAGTACGGTTAACACCGATTTGGCTCTCAATGCAGGGCTCAAAATAGGAGACGAGGACCGCATGATGCAGCCTGAGGATGTAGCCGAGCTCATCCTCGCTACGTTACAGCTGCCGCAGCGGGTATTTATTAAAACCGCGGGGATTTGGACGACGAATCCCCAATAAAGGTATGCCGGGACCCCTACCTTGAACCAAGATGCTGGGGTTCCTTGTTAATGAAGTCACCAGTTGAAAGTCATACGTATCTCGTAAACGATTCTAGGAGGGTGATTCTAATGAACGAAACAGCAACGAAACGAATACAGGACATTCCGTTATCTATTCTTGATCTAGCCCCGGTAAGAGAGGGCAATACACCCGCTGATTCCTTCCATAATACGCTGGATCTGGCGCAGCATGCGGAACAATGGGGTTACAATCGCTACTGGCTTGCAGAGCATCATAATATGCCAGGAATCGCAAGTTCGGCGACATCTCTCGTCATTGGCTACGTAGCCGCAGGTACCACAAAGATCCGCGTCGGCTCGGGCGGCATTATGTTACCGAACCATGCTCCCCTAATGATTGCAGAACAGTTCGGAACGCTGGAATCCATGTATCCGGGCCGTATCGATCTTGGGCTTGGCAGAGCGCCGGGCTCCGACCAGCCCGCCATGCGTGCTTTGCGCCGCGGCCTCGGCAGCGACAACAATGATTTCCCCGAGCAGCTGGCCGAGCTGCGCGCTTATTTGAATCCTACGGCTATCGACTCTCGTCCTATGGGCGTGAGAGCCGTTCCAGGAGAAGGCTTGGATATTCCGATCTGGCTTCTGGGCTCCAGCGGCTTCAGCGCCCAGCTCGCAGGGCATCTTGGACTGCCGTTTGCATTTGCAAGTCACTTTGCACCTGATTACTTGCTTGCCGCCTTACAGCTATACCGCAGCAGCTTCCGTCCTTCAGAAGTATTGGATGAGCCTTATGTGATGGTCGGCGTTAACATCGTTGCGGCGGATACCGACGAGGAAGCGCGTAAATTGGCAACGTCTCACGAGCAGCAGTTCCTGAATATTATTCGCGGCAGAACAGGCCAATTAAAGCCTCCAGTAGATAGCATGGACTCTCTCTGGACGGAACAGGAAAAAGCGATTGTCCGAAAACAGCTAAGCTATTCGATTGCTGGAAATAAAGATACCGTCCGGGACAAGCTGGAGTACTTCCTGCAGCAGACGCAGGCTGATGAGTTCATCATTACCGGACAAATCTACGACCATCAAGCACGCCTCCGCTCTTATCAGATTATAGCTGAGGATGTTAAGGGAAGCTTGTAAACAGATTTTGTGGAGACCTACAATCGTTTAAATATCAGCACAAAAAGGAGCATGCCCCGGGCAGCTCCTTCTTTGTTTTTACCTACGCCTACCACTTCATTATTCCGGTCGGTCCAGTACGAACTGTTCTCCCAACTTCGAGTAGCTGGCGCCAGCAAGCCGGCTAACCGGCCGAAGCGCTTTTGGATCAATATGACCACGATCATAAACCGCTTCATCGAGATGAAAGCATACAACCTTGCCGATTAATAGATCGGCGGCAGGTGCATCGTGCGTCCCACCGAGAGCAATCGCCTGCTCAAGAACACATTCCATTCGGATACGTGCTTCGGCGATACCTGGCACCGAAATCTTCTCGCTCTTAACCGTGGAGAGCCCTGCGAGGGCTACCTCACTCTCATCTGGAGGCAGCGCGGCAGCGGTCTGATTAATCTCTCGGATATACGTTTCGTCCGATATATGAACGACAAATGCGCCTGCATCTACTGCATTTCGAGCCGTATCTTTCATTCGCCCCTGTTTTCTTTGCACCGAGACCGATACCATTGGCGGATCGGCAGTGACGATATTAAAGTAGCTGAATGGAGCGGCATTCACTACCCCTTGGGCGGATATCGTCGTTACAAGTGCCATGGGCCTTGGAATAACGCTCCCTATGAGCAGCTTGTAGCTCTCCCGTTCACTAATGTCCTTTGGATCCATTGTAATCACTGAAGCACCTCGTTTTCTTCAAAGCTTTCTACATTAAGCTCATTCAAAGGTTTCATGATACCAATCTGCTGCAGCATCCACTTCGGTACGGGTTAACTGGTGCCCGGCACGCTCCCAATGGATCGTAACCGATGCCCCTGCTTCTTTTAGCAGCGTCGACAGCTCTTCGGTTTCCTCCGGGGAACAAATCGGATCGTTCATTCCAGCTCCAATAAATACCGGTACATCGGTTAAGTCAGGAAGTCCAATTCCACGCCGCGGAACCATCGGATGGTGAAGAATAGCTCCCCTTAATGCATCGGGATAATGGAATAAGAGACTGCCCGCGATGTTAGCACCGTTAGAGTAACCTATCGCTACGAAGTTGTGGCGGTCCAGCCCATGCTCTACAGCAGCCTGGTCTAGAAAATCATTCACTTCCTTCGTACGAAAGATCAAGTCCTCTTCATCGAACACGCCTTCAGCCAATCGCCGGAAGAAACGCGGCATCCCATTTTCCAGTACGTTGCCTCGAAGACTCAGTACCGGGGAACCCGGTGAAATTTCCCGAGCTAACGGAAGCAAATCGCGCTCCGTACCTCCTGTGCCATGGAATAGAACGATAACCGGCGCCTCGCTATCCATTCCTTTTATAAATACATGTTTCATTATTTATCCCCCTCCAATACACGTACCTCGATAGGATCCAAATTGGCTTCGATCTGAGGACGATTGGCCTCGAACCATTCAGGAAGCATCAGCTTATCACCCAGTTCCTCCGGTTTCTCGTCGCGTGCAAAGCCTGGAGGATCTGTTGCGATCTCGAACAAAATACCGCCTTCCTCGCGGAAATAGATGGCATTGAAATATTGACGGTCAATAATCGGAGTAGGACGGAATCCGCTGCTCTCAACATGTTTTCTCCACAGCTCATGCTCTTCATGATCTTTGGCCCGCCATGCAATATGGTGTACCGTTCCGGCTCCGCCTGCCCCATAAGGCATTGGAGTTACGTTCACATCAATAACATTACCCAAGTCTCCTGTAGCTTTGTAGCGCGCATAGGAGCCCTCCTGACCGATCTTTTGAAGACCCATCACTTGTTCCAGTAAATTGCCCGTTTGAACAGGGGCCGTACTGAACAGAACCGCACCTCCGAATCCTTTAATCGCCTTATCCGCTGGAACTCCCCCGAATGACCATTGACTTGGAGTGCCTTCTTCTCTCTCCACAATTTCAAGACGCAGCCCATCTTTGTCTGAGAATTGAAGGTAATGCTCACCGAATCGATCCGATTTCATTACGGAAACCCCTAATTTTTTCAAGCGGGCCTCCCAAAAATCCAACGAGCCCACAGGAACGACATAAGAAGTGATCCCTACCTGTCCCCCGCCGATGCGGCCTTTACGTGATCCTGCCCACGGGAAGAAAGTAATAATGGTACCCGGGCTTCCGATTTGGTCTCCGAAATATAAGTGATATACTTCCGGAGCATCGAAGTTGATCGTTTTTTTGACAAGTCTTAAACCAAGCACTCCAGAATAAAAGTCAACGGTTTCCTGTGCATTGCGTACAAAAGCTGTAATATGATGAATTCCTGCTGTTTTAGTCATTTTAATATCTCTCCTTTTTATAAATAAATATAAGGTTCATTAGAATCAAAACAGGTTATAGCTTACAAACTCGCCTGTCGGCTTGCGGTAGCCGCGCGGCCTTTGACTTGTGACGGCTTCTTTTCCTATCGTAATTAGCATTGCTGGAACATAGTTGTCGGGAATATGCAGCTCTTTGCGGAGCGCCTCCGGGTCAAACCCAATCATCGGACATGTATCCCAGCCCTTATCCTTGGCGATCAGCATAAGCAGCATAGCAGACAAGCTTGCATTGCGAACTGCCTCCTCATGCTTGAACGCTTCACCTCGTTTCTCATAAAAACCAAGAACAGATTCAACGGTCATATCATATTCCTGCTTGCTCATGACCCCTAACTGAAGTAAGCCTTCGTTAATAGAAGCTACATCCTTGTAGGCATCCTTATTGCCAAGAACCACAATCGCAGCTGATGCGGTTTTAACCTTATATTGTTTATTGGCAGCCTCGTATACTTTGTCTTTGAGCTCCGGATCTTTGACGACCACATAGTGGGTATGCTGCAAATTAAAGGCGGACGGAGCGAACTTCACAAGCTGGAATAGCTCCTCCAGCTCTTTATCCAGTATTTCCACACCGGGAATAAAGTTATTAGCCGATCTGCGCGCCTTCAGTAGAGTAGTGAAATCGTTCATGGCAAGTCTCTCCATCCATCTTTTTTGTGAATTAGTTCATCAATGCATCCAAAGAATACGAACCGGCACCTATCAAAGCCACCCCTACAGCTACGGCAATTAACATCAGGTTGTATTCATACCCGTTACCAGTAGCCCAATACCCGTTTTTACCATGAACCTTAACAATAGCGCCCAGCATTGTGATAACAATCAGCGCAGCCCCTACAGTGGTAAATAGACCGGCAGCGAACAACAATCCTCCTATAAGCTCCATCAAACCGGATAAAACCGCCATCTGTACGCCTGGCTTAATTCCAACCGATTCCATCCAGCCACCGGTTCCTTTCGGCCCGTAGCCTCCGAACCATCCAAACAGCTTCTGTGCTCCATGACCCATAAAGGTCAAGCCTACAACCAATCGTACGATTAACAACCCTAATGCAATACTCATTTGAAATTCCTCCATTATATTGTTTTTAAGTTAATTGATTTAAAGAATCTTAAATTTAAGATATATGATAAAAATGTAAGCAGTTATATGCAGCGTTTCTGAACATAACTACTTGTAATGGTCCTGTGCGTGTTTGCCTAGCTTTTTGAGCAATTGGCTGGCTACTCGCTTTTCTTCTGGCGTGAGTCCCTCTACCGCTTTACCTATGACCTCGGCATGTTGAGGAAATACATCATCTATGAACTGCTTTCCTTTATCCGTAATCTCTGCGTAAATAAGACGTCGATCCTCTGTCGAGGCTTTCCGCTGTACGAACTGCTTCTTCTCCAGCTTATCAACCACATACGTAATATTGCCGCTGCTCATCAACACTTTACCACCAATTTGCTGTATAGGCTGTGCGCCTTTGTGGTATAACAATTCCAGAACCCCGAATTCCGTTCGATTTAAACCGTTTCGCCGAATATCACGATCTGCGTGTGCATTCACCCATTGGCTAGCTCTGGATAGTGCAATATACAGGTCCAAAGAATCTTCTCGGTTATTCGCCATTTCGCTCACCTCCAATGTCGCTGCTAAATATCTTAAATTTAAGATACTTTATTTTGATCTATTTGTCAACAGCCGGATTATCATTTTTTTTAAAATAAAAAAGCCTGTAATTAACACAGGCTTTGCTCTCCTATTTCAGCTGTTTAATCGCATAGGAATGGCGATCGTTTTCTTTTTTCAACTCTGCGCTGTAGTCGTCTCTCAGCTCGGTCAGCTGCCCTTTCAATGACTCAATCTGCTGCTGGGCCGCCCCTTTTTTAAATATTTGGTCAATCAGCGTCTGAGCATCGGTGAGCTGCTTTTCCAGTTCGCCCCTTGCCGTTTCCGCTGTTTTGGAAGTATCGCTGGATAACGAGTTGATTTTGTCCAAAAGATCCTTATGCTTCGTTTTCGCTTCCTCTAGTGCTTTATCATAGGAGGTTTGGCTAGAATAGGCGCCAGGACTGTCCTTACGAACTTGTGCAAGCTTCTCCTCCAGCTGCTTCCGATTCTGATTGTAGCGTTCCTTAATCTCGTTCAACGCGGTTTCGTGACGATCATTCTCAATCCTTAGCGGATCCGACTGCGAAGATGGATTCGTATTAGGAAGCGTAGTCGTCTCGTTGCCCATATCGACTTTACGCACCAGGACATCGTTGGAATACTCGCTTACAGACAGCAGATTGCCCTTTTTATCGTAGTAGGAAATCATCCCATCCATGGTATTGTTTCTAAAATCACCGACGATTTTCTCGCCTTTGGAGGTGGTATAGGTTCCTTTGCCGTCACGGTTGCCGTCAACAAAATCACCTTCATAGACATCGCCGTTTTTGTAAACCAGCTTACCTTTACCATTCGGCTGTCCGTTATCAAATGGACCTGTATATTTATCTCCATTTTCATAATAGAGCGTTCCATTATAGCGCTCTCCGTCCCCGAAGTTTCCGTCAAACATCAGGCTTCCTCCGGCAGAATACTGCTTACCCGCCCCGCTGAACACGCCATCCTTCATAGCGGCATCCGTCTCCAGCTGACCGTTGTCGTAATAAGTTTTGGCGCGTCCGTCCTTAGGAACACCATCAGCCATAGTTCCATCGAACAGCGGCTTGCCGATCGAATTCACAAGCTTCCCTTTCCCCTCTGGATATCCATCCAACAGCATCCCCGTATATTTGTCTCCGTTTGGATAGACATACTCCCCTTTAACTGGCTTGGAGCTGTCCGTCGTTGTGTCTGTTGGCTTTGACGGATTTGAGGTCCCTCCTGAACCTGTGTTTCCGGTAGAAGCTGTACCTTTTGGCGTTGTTAGATGAATCGTGGATGTATTTTGAACCCATTTCACATCTTTGCCTGAGGCTTCACTAACGAATCGGAGTGGAACGAGCGTATTGCCCTCCACTAAGCGCGGCGCAAGCTCCAGCTCATTAAGCTGGTCATTGACATAGGCGTCCGTGTCATCAATCGCTAACTCTATTGTCAAACCATCCTTGGTACCTGTGACTGTCTCCGTATCCGCGTCCCAGCTCACAGCGAGGCCCAGCTTTTCAAATATAGCCCGGAAAGGAACCAGCGTCGTCCCATTTTCCAGGATCGGCTGCACTTCAAACTTGATCAGCTTATTGTCCAAATATACACGTATCGGCCGTTCCGCCGCGGCATTCACGGAATAAGGAAGCGACAGCGCGCCCCAGAGCAAACAAGCCGATAGCATGGCGTATCGTTTTTTCATCCCCAGCTATCCCTCCTACTTTATCTTCCATTTATTTTACAATCATTTACAGCAGGTGTCGAAACTCCTACTCGTTATATCGACCAATGGAGGGCGAATGTTAAATACTTTTCGGACAGCTGCTCGACACAAAAAAAAGACTCACGCCCCAACGGGACATGAGCCTCTCTATATAGGCATCGATTAATCGATGTAGGTAACAATGCCTTTTTCCATTAAATAATCCATCTCTAGCTCCAAAATCGTTTCGACTGTCAGCTCGTCCAATTTGACATCCTTGCGGCTCATCACATAATCGACGATCTCATCGCTATCGATATCATCTTCCTTTGCGTTATTAATAAAAGTCTGTTCATGCTTTAAAACCAGCTTAATGCTCTCGGCATCCACTTTCGTTTTGCCAACGATAAACTGGATAAGCTCTTGCTCGTTAATCGCATCGCTCATAGTAGTCATCCCCTTATGGTCTCTTTAGTGCCATTGTAACACAAAATCTATTGACGACCTAAGGAGATGCTGCAATTGCAGAAAAAAGCCTCCATTCGATCAAGAAAGTCAAGCTTCCTTCGACCAATAGAGGCTCCAAATGGAGATATGGTATTACGCTGCTTTGGTGTCCTTTGCGGACGAAGCGTCGTCTTTTGAATTGGACAAACATAAGTTCAAAATAATAGCGGTCAATGAGCCGGATACAATCCCGTTTTGCAGCAGCATTTTGGCAAAGTCAGGCAGCTGGTCGAACATTTGGGGAAGCGTAGCCGAACCCAAGCCGATAGCGATACTGCAAGCCGCAATCAGCAAGTTGCGCTCTTTGCGCAAATCCACCTCGGACAAGATCGAAATCCCCGAAGCAGCAACCGAGCCGAACATGACTACCATAGCTCCGCCAAGCACGGCATTCGGAATAACCGTCGTCAAAGCAGCAAGCTTAGGAAGCAGGCCTAGCACTACCATAATACCGCCCGCGGCGAAAATAACATCTCTCGTTTTCACACGAGTCAAAGAGATCAGGCCAACATTTTGGGAGAAGGCTGTATAAGGGAACGCGTTGAAAATACCACCCAGCATGATAGCCAAGCCTTCGGAACGCAGTCCGTTGACGATCTGCTTTTGCTCGACCTTTTGATCGGTTGCTTTCCCTACAGCAAAATAAACGCCTGTAGACTCCACCATACTGACGATATTGACTATGATCATCGTAATGATAGCGGTGATGCTAATTTGAGGAATGCCAAAGTAAAAAGGCTGTGCGATGCTGAACCAGGATGCTTCCGCAACCGATGAGAAATGGACTATACCCATGAAATACCCGATGACCGTTCCGACTAACAAGCCGATTAGCACGGAGATGGCACGAAGAAATCCAGTAGCCAAACGATTCACAACAAGAATAACGAGCAGCGTAACAAGAGCTAGCAGCAAGTTGCTAGGCTGTCCGAAATCCGGTGCACCCTGACCGCCTGCTACATTGTTCATTGCGACCGGAATCAAAGATAGTCCGATGATGGTAACGACCGAGCCGGTCACGATGGTAGGGAAAAACTTCAGCATTTTGCCGTACAACGGTGCGGCCAGAACGACGAACAAGCCGGATATGATAATGGCCCCGTACGTTGTCGCCAAATTCGAGGTTGAGGCAATAGCAATGATCGGGCCAACCGCCGTAAAGGTACATCCCAATACGACAGGCAATCGACTGCCGAAGAACCGGGTTCCCATAACTTGCAAAATCGTAGCGAGTCCGCACGTAAATAAATCGGCTGCGATCAAATAAGCCATTTGGGCAGGAGTCAGCTTGAGCGCTCCCCCCACGATCAGCGGCACGACAACGGCCCCGGCGTACATGGCCAGGACGTGCTGGAAGCCCAAGGTCACAACCTTTTGTTTACTTAACATTCTTCTTTTCTCCCCTAGACCTTTTGGATTAAATGATTATCCTCCACAAAATTCACCACGCCTGGCGACATCGATGCAATCCGAGCCAAAGAGTGAACCTCCAAGCCTCTTGCTTCAAGCAAACCGCGGCCTTCCTGAAAGCTCTTTTCAATGACGCATCCAACGCCCACCAACTCAGCGCCCGATTCCTTTACAATATCAACAAGCCCAACCAACGCCGCGCCTGTAGCTAGGAAATCATCCACGATCAACACTTTATCGTTTGAATTCAAGTATTTCTGGGAAACGCTGACTTGATACGTTTCTTGCCGGGTAAACGAATGTACCGGTGCCGAATATACGTTTTCTGCAAGAGTGACAGCTTTCTTCTTCTTGGCGTAAACGAACGGAACACCCAGTGCAATACCTGCAGCCATGGCAAATTGAATACCGCTAGCCTCGATAGTGAGTACTTTGGTAATGGGCTTGTCTCCGAAAATTCGCGCGAACTCCCGGCCGATCTCCAGCGCGAGCTGAGTATCCACCTGGTGATTCAAAAACGAGTCCACCTTTAGTACAGTATCGGACAGGATCAATCCCTCTTGACGTATGCGTTCTTGAAGTAATTTCATAGTGTGTCTCGCCCCTTTTCAACAATTAAAAAAAGGACAGGTTCCTTGAGCTCTTCTCTTCTCAAGTGAAGCCTGTCCTTCTGGGTTTTTGTCCCTTGTGGTGTAGCACGCGAGGTGCCCGCATCGCTCGGACCAGCCTTTCTTTTCCAATAGAAGAAAAGTAACGGAACCCTAGATGCGCTTTTCACTCATAGTCGGTCGATTCATACGGTCGTCCGGTAGAAACTAATGGGCCATATTCCCATAATTATACGAGTTCATATGAAGTTTTACTTTGTATATAGTACACGCTACGACCTATCGTTTCAAGAGGAAATTTCTCATAAAACGACAAGATTCGCGGGTGCCTTGCACAGCAAAAAAGCCTGGGAGCCAGTAACTCCCAGACTTTCTATTTCTATAAGCGTTTGCGTTTATACATCACGACTATGCAGCAAGCCACGAGCAGCACTACAAAGGCTACACCTGCTGTAACAGCTTCACTTACGCTGCCCTGCGGCTGCTGCTGACCGCCTGGCCCACCGGGGCCGCCACCTCCTGGGCCTCCAAAACCGCCTCCTTGACCACCACCTGGTCCACCCTGGCGGCCCATCTGGCCTCCTTGACCGTTCTGCATCTGCTGACCCGCTTGGCCGTTCTGCGCCTGCTGGCCCGCTTGGCCGTTCTGCGCCTGCTGACCCGCTTGGCCGTTCTGCGCCTGCTGACCCGCTTGGCCGTTCTGCGCCTGCTGACCCGCTTGGCCGTTCTGCGCCTGCTGACCCGCTTGGCCGTTCTGCGCCTGCTGGCCTCCTTGGCCGTTCCGCGCCTGCTGACCCGCTTGGCCATTTTGCGCCTGCTGACCCGCTTGGCCGTTCTGTACTTGACCATTGGCTGCCACCGCTTGGGCCTGGACCTGTTGGCCTTTTTTCCCGTTATTATTGCCTCCCCCCAATTGTCCCATGCCGCCACCCGGCATTCCACCGCCTGGCATACCTCCGCCCATACCGCCTCCGCTTCCGGAACCATCGCCTGCGGAAGGACTTGTGCCGTCCAGCTGCTTCGCAAGGCTCGTAACCATTTGTGAATTGAAGGACTTGAGCTGGGTAATACCTTGCTGATACTGGTCATAGGTATAGAAGGCTGTCGGGTCTTTTTCCACATACGAGGAAATCATATCGTTCAGCTCTTGGACACGAGCCCCTAGCTTCGCTTCCGATAAATAGCCCTCAACCATCTCTTTAACTATCTGGTGATATTGCTCCTTATACTTGTCGACCTTGAGCAGCTTATCAATCAGGGGCCGCTCTGACAAAGTCCCTTGTGTAGGCTCATCCATGAGAATTCCCGATCCCCCGAGACCTCCGAAGGCCATATTGTAATCCCATGGAAGTACGGAGAATATTCCTTTGTTCTCATATAAATAATAATTATGTTTATTGCCTCCCAAGTAACTGTCCATATTGGCGGTAGCCATATTGAGAGCGATAAACTTCAGAGCCTCTTCGACATCCAATACCTTTTCATAATCGGTTCCGTTATTCAGCTCATTGACCATGGCGAGGAGCTCTTCTCCTTTAGTAGAGCCTGATTTCAAGTCAAGGCCTGTGTAGGCGCTGATCTTCTCCTGCCAGTTTAATTCGCTGCCGTTACCGCCGTTAGCCTTGTACAAGGCCCCGTTGGTATTCCCGAAATTACGTTCCAGATACGAATCTCCGATTTGTTCTATCGCCAGGTAGAGCCCTTTAAGCTCGTTGTTCACATACAAGTTAACATAGGAGTATTTAGGTGTTGGCAAACCCATCTGCTCCGCGAGCTCATAAGATAAAAACTCACGCATATAGGTCGGATCACTGTAGTTGTTGTTCAGATTGATTTTGGTGATCCCTTCTAGATTTTGGCTGGAAATGTATTCATCAAACGCAATTTTGAAGCTGTACCGGTCGGAATCCGAATTGACCACGCTCCGCAGGCTTAGGTTGCCCTTGGTCCTGACGGCAACATTGTCTATATGCTTTCCGTTATAATCAACGGATGCGGTTTTGAATTCCTCCGCACTGGCATTGTCCAGCATATCCTGAAAATCATTCGGGTCCAGCGTGATTTTCACATCAATGACTTTATCCTTAGGAAATACGTTCTCATCTATGCTCTTTTCCTTCTCTGAGTTAGCGGCAGCAGCCACTGTGCTTCCAGTACTAGCAGTTCTTCCAACATTTGCCTTGCTGCCGCTATTTGTCACCCCACATCCGGTCAATCCTAAGATCAGGCAGATGCATAGAAGAAGCGTTATCGCTTTCGCTTTCATTCTGAACACCCTCCATTCTTAAGATACATAATCCCCGCTGTAGCTGATAAGCACGGCATTTTTCACGCCTTGAAGCTCATTAATCTGGTTAACGAAGGTACCTTCGTTATCGCGAAGACGAATTTCCAATGTCGTTTCGATATTGCCATGAGTAACTGTTTTTTGCTTGACGTTATATCTTTTAACTAACTTGCTTACCATAGTGTGAACTTCTTTTTCAGCGGAATCTCCCTCGCAATTGATGACAAGTAGATAAGGTGTTTCAAAGGAAGACTTTTTAATAAAGAAGAACATTACCAAACCGATAATGACGGAACCAATAATAGCTAGCGTGTAGAAACCAGCTCCGGAAACGATCCCCGCTGCAGCAGCCCAGAACAAGAAGATCAGATCGGTAGGATCTTTGATCGGCGTTCTGAAACGAACGATAGACAGGGCGCCAACCATACCGAGTGATAACACCAGATTCGAGTTAACTGCGATAATGACCATAGCCGTAACCATAGACATGCCGATGAGCGAAATGTTGAAGCTTTTGGAATACAAGACGCCACTGAAAACCCGTTTATACAGTAAGTAAATAAAGAAGCCGATAAAAAAGGCAACTGCCAGAGATAGCAATATTTTCGAGATATTAATGTCTGAGACAAAGTTGTTGACGACTGACTTTTTTAATATATCCGTGAAATTCGTGGCCGTAGCCGCAGTAGTGTTAGTATCCATAGATCAATAATCCTCCCAAGAATTATATTTCAAAAATTTTCTGCAAATCACATATTTGGATGCCGACTGTCTGTTCAGCCCTTCGAGCTGCAGCGCAATCTTGATATAGTCAGGAATGTACTCATCGTACTTCACCTCAAGAATGATCAGATTCTCATCGATTGCCCGGACCGGATTCAATTGCTTGTTGAATATATCCATTGAATGAAGGCCGGTTCTTAATTCCTTGTCAAAGGTAATCCGGACGTTTCCGTTATGGCATACGTACGGTTCCCGGACATAATCCACTATGACCTTGGGTCGGAGCAGATTGTGCTTCATCTCGTGATACAATTCAAGCAACAGCGGCTTATCCGGATTATTCAATACTTCGAATTGCCCGGCAACGATCTGATCGTACATATCTCGAGTAAGCGGCTCTTTGACTTTCGCAATGTAGTCATTGAACTTGATTTTTTTCTCAAAATGAATGACGTTATCCTGAACGTTATATATGCGGATGCGGTACTTGACCCGATCTCGAATGCCGCCCAGCTTCTCGTGAAGCGCTTTGTTGTTCATATCATCGAAATACAAGCTTCGAATATGATATTCTCCTGAAGGACCGACGTTTTTGTCTTGGCCCATCAAGCTTTTGAGTCTCTGGCGAATAATATAAAACTGATGCTGATTGATGAAAAATTTAAGTTCATGGCGATACTTCAAGCTCTTGTTCATGTCACACCTCTTTCTGTATGAAGCCACCGATCTATGTCTGAATTCATCTGTCCTTCATGTTGTTTCCTCGTTACAAAAAGTATTGTATCGTCCTTAACTGAACTCACGCTTAGCGCCCCCTGAGTGACAACTGAAAGTTTACAATCCCTTTACAATTGGTTTACACTGGCTTAACAAAACGACAAGGAAGGAGCTGTCGATAATGGTCCGATATCAAAGCGCCCTATGGCTGATAGCTTTGGCCATTGTTGTAGTTGGAGCCGCCCTATGGCTAGAATCGCAGAAGCAAGAAGGGGTCGGCGGAGCCTCCAGTACACCCAAATCGTTGGTTACCACGATCAAGGGAGATCCCAAGACGAGCCGCGCGTTCACCTGGTATACCAAAAGTCCTGATGAAGCTGCCGTTATTCAATGGATAAAAGGCAGTGGAGTCAACGATTATAGCGGAAGTGGCGTTCAGACGCTCACAGGAAGCACAACGACAATTAAGACAGACAAGAAGCATACCCAAGGGGTTCACAAAGTCGAGATTACAGGTTTAGAGCCAGGAACCGTTTATTCATATAGAGTCGGCAGCGGCAAGGAGACGGGATGGAGTGAGCCCTCCTCATTCGTGACAGAGGCGGAGGGAACAAGCGCCTTCTCCTTCATTAACGTTACCGATTCGCAAGGTGTGACCGAGAAGGATTTTGAAATATGGGGCCGTACGGTGGACAAAGCATTCCAGATGTTTCCGGAAGCAAGGTTTATTGTGCATAATGGTGATTTGACGGAGGACCCCGAGGATGAAACGGGTTGGGATCACTTCTTCGGGAAAACGAAGAGCTGGTTGAAGCAGATCCCCTTCATGCCGGTTACCGGGAATCATGATGAAATGGACAAAAATGCAGACCGCTACGTCGCCCACTTTAATCTGCCGGTTAATGGAGCGGAAGGCTCTGTCCCGGGAACAAACTATTCGTACGACTATGGCAATGCCCATATTGTCGTATTAAATACGGAGTCGAATATCAACGAGCAAAGCAAATGGCTGCGGGATGACCTCGCTCATAGTGATAAACCATGGAAGATCGTGGCTGTGCATAGAGGAGCTTATGGCGGAAATTCATACACGAAGATCGAGAAATGGACTGCTCTCTTTGACGAGTACAAAGTAGACCTCGTGCTGCAAGGGCATAATCACGAATATTCAAGGTCCTATCCTCTTCGCAACGGCAAAGTAGCCGGCAGCGGGGATGGCCCGGTTGTAAACCATGAAGGAACGGTATACGTCGTGACCAATGCATCCGGGGCGAAATTCAATGAGAAGAAGAAGGATCAGTTCTACCATAAGGTCCATTTTCAAAATGAGAAGCCGATGTTTGCGGGGATAACGATCAATGGCAATTCTTTAACTTACCAAGCCTATGATGTGGAGGGCAAGAAATGGGATGAGTTCGTCATCCAGCACTAAATCCATTAATAGTGGCAACAACAACAAAGCACACCTTGGATAGGTGTGCTTGAAGTCTTTTTACCCGATTGATTGCTTGATCTGCTTGCTTCTTAGTTGTCCGCAAGCAGCATCGATATCAGTGCCGTGCTCCAGCCTCACGCTGCAGCTGATCCCTTGCTTTTTCAGAGTGTCATAGAAAGCTGTAATGGATTCCTGCTCGCTCCGCTGATACTGGCTGTGCTCATCGACGGGATTATAAGGAATCAAGTTCACGTTAGCTAGCTGACGTCGATGACCGACCAACTCCGCCAGCTCAAGGGCATGCTCCTTGCCGTCATTAACGTCCTTGAGCAATATATATTCCAACGTAATTCTCCGTTTGGTTTTATCCAAGTAATAATCAATCGCCTCCATTAATTTGTTTATCGGAATGGCGCGGTTAATTTTCATAATCCGTGTACGAAGCTCGTCATTGGGCGCATGCAGCGAGATGGCCAGATTCACCTGCAGGTCCGAATCGGTGAATTCAATAATCTTATTGGCGAGGCCGCTGGTCGATACGGTAATGTGTCTCGCTCCAATAGCCAGACCTTTATGGTCCTTGACGACATTGATGAAGTTCGACAAGTTAGTGAAATTATCGAATGGCTCGCCGATCCCCATCACTACGATATGACTCACTTTTTCATTATTTTGCGCTTGGTCGAGATGCAGTTGAACCTTCATGATTTGCTCCACAATTTCTCCGCCGGACAAATCGCGGCTCTTGGCTAACAAACCGCTCGCGCAGAAGCTGCACCCGATGTTACAGCCGACCTGCGTTGTAACGCACACCGATAAGCCGAATTTATGTCTCATGAGTACCGTTTCGATCAAATTACCATCCTGAAGCTTGAACAAGAACTTAATGGTTCCATCTGCCGATTCCTGTCTCAGGTGCTCATTCAACGTCGAAATAACAAAATGATCTTTCAATAATTGAATACACTCCGGACGAACATCGGTCATGTCGGAGAAGTCCGTTACCCGCTTTCTATAGAGCCAATCCCACACCTGCGTTGCGCGGAATTTTTTATGCCCATGCTCATTCAGCCATGCTATCAGCTGGTCTAGCGTCAATCCATAAATGGATTCTTTATTCATATAATATCCTCTTTTCAAATCTATAAATTCAGTCCTATTATTGTCCCAAAATTAGTTTACTAAAACAAGGGGTAACGGGCAGTTATTTCTTATCCAAATATGTCTAAGCTGCGAAGACCTCTCCTATTGTTTTATAATATCGCCATATTCCAACATTCTGCCAGAGGAGACATCATGATACAATAGGGTTGGGTACAAGCGTCCATTAAAATCAGTATCCAGCCCCACTTAGTTCAACCTGAATATGGGCAGACTACACATTATTACAGATGTTGAATGGTTCGGCATTAACTATATGACAAAGGATCGTGTTAACAATGGGTGTCATCATCTTTTGGTCGGTTGTTTGCTTGGTTATCATTTTAGGCTTAACCTTTTGGATTACCAAGAAAGCCTACTCGCGTAAATGGGATGAAGAAGAATAAGATTTTCTTCAGATTGCTCCCACCGAATTTTTTATAAATCCTATCACGTCAAAAAAGATGCCGGTCCTTTCCCTATTGAAAGAACTGGCGTCTTGCATTTTGTACATAGTCCTACCTTGCCAGTACTCGACTTAAAGCGCTCTTCCTCCGCCGTACTTCATGCTGAAACTTTCATCACTCGTAACAAGATAAACAATCCCTTCAATTAACGATTGTGTTTCACGAGGAACATTGGACTTTCCCCTCACCCACAATCAGCGGTGTACCACTGACAAAGCTTTCACCCGAGTAACAATCTCCAACGAAAATAAGACTATCCTCACAGTTACCATTCAACTGTTAAAGGATAGCCTTTAGTTACTGAATCACGTTCGGTCCATTCAGACATATACATCACGAAGTATTAGTGGGCGAGCACACTCATGGAAGTATGAATATGTTCCGCATACCTTTTAGCTTCTTGTGTAATATACGCATCCGAACCTTGAGATACGTTATAAGTAACAAATGCCGGGAGGAAGGTTCCGTTACATTTCGTGATTGTTCTTTGTATGGGCCTTATTAACTCACTAATCGTAAACCAGTTATCTCCACCCGAACGGTAAGCCTTCTCTGAGCCGCCGGTTGTAGTCGCAACTATAAATTCTTTACCCTGCAGTTTGTCTCCGTCAGGGCCGTAAGCCCATCCGAACGTTAATACATCATCAAACCATTTTTTTAAGAGCGGCGGACAGCTATACCAATAAAAAGGGAATTGCAGCACAATCCGGTCGTATTGAAGCAGCAATTGCTGTTCCCTTTCCACATCGATATTCCAATCAGGATACTCTTGATAAAGGTCACGACAATAAACGTCAGCGTATTGCTTCAACTCAAGTGCCATAGCTCGATTGGCCCGGGACGAATTCATATGGGGATGTGCTATGATAACCATGATTTTCATGACGATCATCCTTTCTCGTCTTTCTAGTATCAAGATTTACATCCCCATTATTGAGTACAATTTCATTTTTGCAAAGTACGCTTTTCTTTCATACTAAGTCCTCTGGACCGTACCATAGACGCGGCCTGGTAACGAGAGATAGTACACAATACCGTACTAAGTATGCTAAAGCATCGTACTGTTTTAATTCCCGATACTTTGATAAAGTAATAGCTAAGAAAATAAATCGGTCGGGGGTTGGGAAGATGCGGGAGGAAATTCGCGATTCGAATACGACACAGGGGATATTGGCCACTCTGCAGGTTATCGGAGGAAAATGGAAGCCGCTCATTTTGTTTATTTTGCTGTATGAAGGCACGAAGCGCTTCGGTGAATTAAGACGTCTGCTTCCCAAGGTCACCCAAGGAATGCTCACCAATCAGCTTCGAGAGATGGAACGGGATGGACTCATTGTACGTCGGGTGTATCAAGAGATTCCGCCCAAAGTCGAATACTTTTTATCCGACCATGGAAGAACGTTAAGTTCGGTTTTGACCGATATGTGCGGGTGGGGATTTAAGCATATAGAGTTTATGAAGAATGAGCATGAAAAAATCCGCAATGCATCTGATTGACCCCATCGGGGTGTTCTTATAGAAACTAGCTAAGACATGAAGAGAAGGGACTAACCGCCATGAGTTTTCAACAGCTCGTATCCATGATTCCTGTATTTGAACAAGTGGAGTCCTTCACTACGGCCCAAACCATCGTTAACCCTCCTGACCGCCATATGATTCTTGTCGTTCTGAACGGACATCTCTTGATCTCAGGGAGCAATCAAGAGCCTGTCATGGTTGCTCAAGGCTTCGCCTGCCACCCCGAACACAGTCCTTTTACAATTCAAGTTCCGAAGACCAAATCCGCAGAATATGTCATCATCTCATACCGTATATTCCCTGAGAATAGTCCTTGGACCTTACATGGTCCGCTCCGTACCTATAGTGAAGTAAAAATTAAATACATGCTGGACGAGCTCATTCGGAGGACCGAGGATATCGACTCCCCTACTAATGAGCAGCATCTCGTGGAGCAGGTCCGCAAGCGTCTTATTCTCGAACGGATCTTGTTCATTTATTTATATGAGACGCAATGGACACAAGAGGACAAGTCTTCCGCGGCCAGCATGGAGGAGTCTCTTTCCTATATGAATGAACACTATATGCTGAAGCTCACGCTGCCTATGCTCGCAGAACGCGCCGGAATGAGTGTCGGGCATTATACCGTTCTATTCAAAAACCTCACGGGAACGACCATGAGCCACTATTTACGCCAACTCCGGATTCAAAAAGCAAAACAAATGTTTCAGCAAACGCATCTGCCTGCCAAAGAGGTCGCCCAGCTTGTCGGCTTCACGGATTATTTTCATTTCAGTCGGACCTTTAAGCAAGAAACCGGTAGTTCCCCTACGGAATTTCTTAAAGGCCTGGATAAAATCTAAAAATATAACATGTTCAATCTTCAAATTAGATATGGTCTAACCATGAATATGCGGCTAAAATCAATTGAGAATAATTATTATTATCAGGAGGAACCTTCATGCAACATCGATTTAGCCGTATCCTTACCTTTACTTTATTGTTGGTACTTGCCATAAGCCTTGCCGCTTGCGGGCAAACAACCAGTAACTCCAGCCAGGGAAGTCAGCCCAACCAAGGCGGCTCTCCTACAACAGCCCCAAGCGACAGCAAAATTACAGTAGAAGATGCACAAGGAACTGTCACGCTTCCTAAGAAACCGGAACGAATCGTTACTATGGACTTCAGCTTCACAGACATGCTCGTGACGCTGGGTGTTCAACCTGTAGGGATTGCCGATGATGGCAGCAAGGATTTGTTCATGGATGCCGTGAAAAGTCAGTTAAAGTCTTATACCTCCGTTGGCTCCCGTTATGAGCCGAACATTGAACTGATAAGCTCTCTCAAGCCTGATCTTATTATCGTTGATATCAACAAGCATAAGAACGCATTGCCACAGCTGAAAGCTATTGCACCGATTCTTGTACTGAACGATTTCCAAGCGGATTACGACCAAATGCTGAAGAATTACATGATTACCGCTAAAGCCGTCGGTAAAGAAGCTGAAGGAAAGAAACGTCTTGAAGAGCACCAAGCCAAGATGGACGCAGCCAAAAAGAAAATCAAGAACGCCAATTTGAGCATTCTTCCTGCTGTGGTCAATCCGACCGGTTTCTTCGGCCATTCCGACCACTCTTACTCTGGTTCGATGTTGAAAATGTTGGGCTTTAACGACCCTTTAAAAAGCGATACCGCTTATCCTCAGTTAACATTGGAGCAGCTGGTAGAAACAAACCCGCAAGCATTATTCCTTATGCCTACAGATAAAGTAACTATCGTAAACCAGTGGGAAACCAATCCATTGTGGAAAAAAATTGATGCGGTAGCCAAAAACAAAGTGTATACGGTTGAACGCCGGGATTGGTCCTTATCCCGCGGCATGCTCGGATCAGAGAAAATTGCCGAAGATATTTTGAAACAGCTGGGAGAGTAACCGCAATGGATACCTCAATTCGAATGGAGAAGCAGAACCGCTCACGGTTTCTGCTCTTCCTTTTTTGTATTTGCTCTCTCTTACTAGTCGGCGGCATGCTCTTCAGCCTCAAATGGGGTCAAGCGCAATTGTCCTGGGGCACTTTATTTGAAGCTCTAGCCTATCAGGGACATGATAAGCTTCACCTGTACATCCAAACCCTGCGTCTGCCGCGCACTTTAACTGCCTGCATGGTGGGTATTCAACTCGCTATTGCCGGTCTGCTGACTCAGCTTACAACCAAGAACCCTCTCGCATCTCCGCATATATTCGGTATTAATGCAGGAGCTTCTTTGGCGGTTGTTCTTGGATTAGTGCTGTCTGCGGGATTAGGACTTATGGCATCAATGGCGCTTGCCTTCATAGGAGCCCTCACAGGGGCTTTCCTCGTGTGGTCTTTAGCGGGGATCGGACACAAGCAGTATGTCCGTATGGCGCTTGCAGGCATTACCGTTCATTTCCTGCTGTCTTCGCTCACTGAAGGCGCCATGATATTGAACCAGTATTCGACAGAGAGCATGATATTCTGGCTTGTCGGCTCTGTGAACCGTGCAGGATGGAACGAAGTGACGACGCTGCTCCCCTTCTTGATCGGCGGCCTTTTATTGCTCGGCTTCATGGTGCCTTCCTTCCGACTACTGCCACTGGACGACGACATCGCGTCTGGATTAGGTCAACGGGTCGCTCTTGTTAGAGCAATAGGGATGCTGCTAGTCATCCTATTTGCGGGCTCTGCCGTTGCCGTTTGCGGCCCGATCGGCTTCGTATGCCTCATTGTCCCCCATATAGCCCGTGCACTGGTTGGCCCTAATCTGAACGTTCTCGTACCGCTTACAGGATTACTTGGCGGTTTGATGCTCGTATATGCCGATCTGCTCAGCCGTTTCATTGCTTTTCCGTTCGAATCGCCGGTAGGTATCGTGACGTCCGCCATCGGAGCACCATTCTTTATTTATTTGTCACGACGGCAAGGGGGAAATACAAAGTGAAAAACACCCTTATTCTCCTCTTGGCTTGCCTGGTAATGCTCCTTTTAAGTGTCATTTCTATTAGTGTAGGGGCCGTCTCCATTCCAATATCCGATGTAGCCAGCAGCCTATTTAATAATGCCAGCTCATCGTATTTTATCGTTCATGAACTACGGCTGCCCCGGGTCATCGTAGCTATTTTAGCGGGATTCGGGTTAGCTGTTGCAGGGGGTATTCTGCAAAGCCTGGTTCGCAATCCATTGGCCAGTCCTGATGTCATAGGGATTACAAAGGGAGCTGGCTTCACAGCGGCCGCTGTTATTTTCCTGTTTCCCAAATCCCCCATCTATGTGCTGCCTCTCGCAGCTTTTGTTGGGGCTGTAGCCGCATTCCTTATCTTGCTGGCTTTAAGTAAAAGGCTCACCTTGACTCCGGCATCGCTAGCGCTTGTCGGCGTTGCGATAGGCGCCGTTTTTCAAGCGGGGATACAATACTTGATCGTGACGAACCCCACTAATGTGAACATGGCGCTGCTGTGGATGTCCGGCAGTTTGTGGGGCCGCGGATGGAGTCAGGTGCAGTACCTACTGCCCGCAATGGCAGTGCTGCTTGCTTTTGCTTATGGAAGCTTTAAAAAGTTAAATGTGTTCCAGCTAGGCGACGAGATCAGCGTCTCTCTTGGACTGCAAATTATTCGTGAACGCTTCTGGCTGTTTTTATTGGCGGTAGCCTTATCCGGTATTTCGGTATCAGCGGTGGGCGCCATCGGCTTCATCGGTCTTCTAGCTCCGCATATGGCACGCAGCCTTGTCGGAAGCCTCAATCAATGGCTCCTGCCATTGGCGGCGGTCATAGGAGCAGACCTGATGCTTTTGGGCGATTGCCTAGGACGCGTCATTATCATTCCACGAGAAGTGCCTGTGGGCATTATGACCGCCATCATCGGCGCTCCTTATTTCATCTACTTGCTGCGCAGAGAGAGAATCAGGCGTTAAGTGGAAGAGTTTCTAACTGAACAGTAGGTAATAAGAAACAATCGGTTCAAGCCCTCCGGCTTTGTCCGATTGTTTTTTTCCGATAGGGAGACATTGTGGTCTCCGTGCTAGACTCTTGTTGCTTAACTAACGCTATGTAGAGCCTCAAGACCAGCCTCATTATCTTTGGCGAAGAAGAAGCGCTAGCCTTAATCCTCTTACTCCATCATACGCTTCACTAGATCCCGATTGCGAGTTTTAAACACCTCGTTATGCGACGACACCATGGCTATTTTGCTCGCATCAGGCGGAATGAATTGCTTGGCCTTGTTCACTGCATTGGCCGCATCCTATTGAAAAGGTAACTTCTTACATGGCAAAAAAACCAGTCTTTAACACCAAAGTGCTAGGCTGGTTTTTGTTATGTTATCATGAATGGATAAGGGTGTCCCCTTATGGAATCCTTATGTTCATAAGCTCTGCTAAATCCACTCTACCTACAACCTCATAACCTTTGCCAGGTCCTTTTGGTTTTATAATAACTGTACTCAAGTTAGGAATATCTCCCAAACCAACGCCTTGAGGGAAGCTGTGTGAAACAATGACTTGATTGGCTCCAACCGGAGGTTCCTTCTCTAACACCTTAGTCAGCGCATTTAATATACGATTCTGTTCTTCTGGGCTCAGATGACCGCCCAGGTTGTAGATGTTGATCCAGAATGGATCAACTTGAACATAGCCCTGCCCAAAAGCAAGCTGCGCCGTCTCCTTTGTTCGGCAAAACGGACTTGCCAGTATCGGAATTTGCACAGGAATTTGTAAATATCGAATCGTTCTCCCAAAATCGGCGGCTTGACGTTCCCCAACCCTAGATAAATTTCTTTGGGTTGAGCAATCGTTGAAAACAAGATCCGGTTGATCTTCTCCTGTCGTCGCTTCTCCGTGCCTGACATACAAAATATACCCGCCTTGACGAAGGGAGTCGAGCAACGTTGGACTTATAGGTGCTGCTTTCACGGCATCTTCTATAGGCCCACCCATTAGTAAGGGAAAAAGCAGAAGGAGAGTGAGCAGACCTTTGCAAAATATCCTTTTCATTTCTCACTACCTTTCACTAAGAATAGATGTAACCTAAAGGTAGTTTGCTCATTATAGTAAAAATTAAAAACGGATAATGAACGCCTATACGTCCGTTATCCGGTAATATGAATTTACTATATAAGGCTTAGCAGTATTCCACCTGCAGCACCAGAAAGCACAACTGCCCATGGTGGAAGCCTCCAGAAGACCAGCATGATAAATAAAATAACCACCAAAGCAAAATCCATCGGTTTCAGGATCGCTGTAGTCCACAAAGGATCGTACAGAGCGGCTAACAATAAGCCCACCACAGCTGCATTGATGCCAGCCAACGCTCCTTGGACTTTAGGACTGCTTCTCAGCCCATTCCAAAAAGGTACTGCACCGACAACAAGAAGAAATGCCGGAAGGAAAATAGCGACTGTAGCAACGACCACTCCTGGTATGCTCCCTGCCATTGCCCCGAGATAGGCAGCGAATGTGAACAACGGTCCTGGTACCGCCTGGGCCGCTCCATATCCCGCCAAGAAATCTGGCTCACTAACCCACCCCATAGGAACTACTTCCTGCTCCAGGAGCGGAAGAACGACATGACCTCCGCCAAACACTAACGACCCTGAACGATAGAAGCTATCGAACATAGCGATCCATTCGACTTCTCCCCACTGCCTGGCAAAAGGAAGCACAAAAAGAAGAACGAAAAATAAACTCAGGCAGATCAAAGCAAAAGTTCGACTTACTGTAACATGAAGATCCGATACTCTAGCATCCGATTTCCTTCGATAAAGCCATAGTCCGACAATGCCCGCTCCAAGAAGGATAAGTATTTGACTGTATGCCGTTTGCCAAGCTAATGTAACCACTGCTGCAATTACCGCTATGGTAGCCCTTTCCTTGTCTGGAGTAAGCTTTTGCCCCATCCCCAGAACAGCGTGAGCTACAATCGCGACTGCTACGATTTTTAGTCCATGAATCCATCCTGCATTCGCTAGATTAAAGCCTTTAAGCAAAAAAGCAAACGCTACTAGTGCAATGACAGATGGCAGTGTGAAACCTAACCACGCAACAAATCCCCCAAGTAATCCGGCTCTTACTATGCCGATCCCAATACCAACCTGACTACTCGCTGGACCCGGGAGAAACTGACAAAGTGCAACTAGATCGGCATAACTCCGCTCATCTATCCATTTTCTTCGATTTACATATTCATTATGAAAATAACCGAGATGCGCTATCGGCCCCCCAAAGGAGGTGAGTCCCAGCTTTGCAGATACACTCAGCACTTCGAGAAGCGCAGCAATCCTCCCTTCCTGCCTGCCCGTTGATATACGCTGCCGACTAGGATCCATAAGTCCGCGTTCTCCTTTTCCTATCACGTTATTATTCGTTATATGTTAATTATACCATGTGCTCTTATGTTGTTTTTGTTAATTTTACAAAAAAAAGGCTTCCCCTCCGTCAATAGACTTAAGGGAAGTCTCTTCTTGATTTTAGTTCATCAGCTGCTCATATTGCAGCAACCGTTTCAACATAACGGCGGCTTCGGCACGGCTCGCCTTGGCATTAGGCACGAATGTGTCGTTAGTCACACCGTTGATAATGCCGGCGTTCACGGCTTGAGCCACTGCATCCTTAGCCCAACCACTAACAGATGCTGCATCAGAGAACTTGGACAAGCCTAGTAAGCTGCCGTCTGCTTTCTTCCCTGCAACGCTCATGGCTCGTGTCATCATGACAGCCATTTGCTCACGAGTAATGTTGGCAGCTGGCTGGAAGGTTCCATTCTCGAAGCCATCTACCAAGCCTGCCTGGCTTGCCGCGCCGATCGCTCCGGCGAACCAGTCGTTTGCCTTGACATCGCTGAATTTTGTCAAAGTCATCTCCGTCAAGCCTAGAGCGCGTACGAGAAGTGTCGCGAATTCTGCGCGCGTAATCTCGTGCTGCGGTGCAAAGCTGCTGTCTGTTATTCCGTTTACAACCAGCTTGGAGGCGAGCAATTCGACATCGGCCTGTGACCAATGACCTTTTAGGTCTTCGAACGATTTGAAATACTCTACAACCGTATAGATGCTGTTGCCTGGACGTCTTACCGTAGCCTTGGAAACTCCACCCGTTGTAGAGAACGTCGCCGGTACGAAGCTGAACGTACCTGTTACCGGATTGAACAATACGGCTGTCGTTTTCTTCGGATCAGGCTCCTTGGCCAGATCCAACGTGCGAGTGACGTAAAGAGTTCCAAAGTCGTTAATTTGGACTTGCTTACCGCCGCCAGCCTCAGCCGTTACAGTAAAGTCTACCGCTGGAACTAAGGGATTCAAGCCTTGCTGTTTCGCCTTCGCTTCGATGGAGGATAATGTCGTTCCGCTTACTTTCTCAATCGAAATAATAATTTTGACATCTTTGGAGGCTGTGCCAACCCTGTTTGCAAGAGCCGCAACATCGATTTCTTTCAAAGGCAGATCATATGAAGCCCCGCCATATTTCAGGGAAATGATCGTGTTCGGTGCTTGGGAGAGAAGGTCGGCAACGGATGGAGATGGAATCTCCAGTTTACCGATAGGCTCGTTATTTCCCTTCACTTCAATGGAGATCCGCTGCTCTGCGGCTCCACCCGAAGCTTTGAGCATATCCAACGCTTGGGTCAATGCTGTGCCTTCCAGGACAGCCTTTGCCGTTGTCTTACCGTCTGCTGTCTTCTCACTCATCGACTGCAAGTTGATAACTTTGGTACCGTCCTTCGCCGTTTCTACGGTTCCAGTTGGTGTCGTAGCTGCTGAACCGCCACCACCACTCGAACCATTACGGCTGTAGTAAGGAGTCGCGCTCACTTCCGAGGAATTAGAGCTTTCCCCTCCCTGTTTAACAGCAGTGACTACATAGTAATAGGTGATGAAATTCGTTAATCCAGTATCTGTAAAGGCTGTATCTGTCACGTTAGTAGCTATAGTCGTGTACGTGCCGCCCTTCGTCGTGCTGCGTTTCACATTGTAGGAGGCTGCATCTGTTACGCTGCTCCACTGCAGACCGACCTGACTGATTGCAGCTGTAGCGATCAAACCGCTCGGCGCTGCAGGTGGTTGTACTGGAGTGACCGGCGCTGTCGGGGTTGCGCTTACTTCCACAGAATTCACGCCTTCTCCAACTGCATTTGCTGCGCTAACTATGTAATAGTATGTCGTTCCGTTCGTTAGATCTTTATCTGTGTAACCTGTACTTGTCACGCTCGCTGCTATCGTTATATACGTGCCGCCCTTCGTTGTGCTGCGTTTCACATTGTAGGATTCTGCTCCTGATACGCTGCTCCATTGCAAATTCACTTGGGCGTCGCCCGCTGTTGCAGTCAGGCTTGCCGGTGCGGCCGGTGCCTCTTCTCTTGGCAGCGTATTTTCTGCACCTGCTTGTGATTTGACGATACTAGGCACATCCGCTGTAACATCCACTGAAGTGAACAGCGTCGGGGTCCAGTTAGCCGGGCTCAAACCACCTTTGCTTGCCGCGATATTCACGGCGGTTCCGTTCAGTACCGAGCCTGTATCCGTAAATTCGGTACCGCCTGGGGATACTTGAATCAAAGACGCCGCAGTTGTTCCTTCATCTTGCACAAAATAGTTGTTCTGCGTAACAATGTGTGACTCAAACCCTACGCCAATAGTGTATAGGAATGGATAGTTCTCATTATTTAGCGTTCCTTCATAGTAGTTGTTATAAATATGAACTTGACCAAAGCGAACACGAGGTGCGCGCTGCGTCACATTTTGATAATAATTATGGTGGAACGTGATTCTCTCCTTGCCGCGGTCCTCTGTAGCGCTATCGCTTCCCCCGACAAGAGTCGTTTTATCATGATCATGGAAGTAGTTATAAGAAACCGTGATCAAATCGGAAGCGTTCGTAATATCCAGTGAGCCGTCGTGCTGCTGATATTGGCGTCCAAAATATTTGACGTTGTAATCGTCACGATTGTCTCCGTCACTGAACGTATTATGGTCAATCCACACATGCTGAGCGTTTTTCACTGTAATGTTGTCAAAAGCAGAGTTCCAGTTGCCTGTGCTTCCATCCGTCGGATCCCATTGCGGGAAATAATCGAACGCGTTTTGGAAGTCAATATTGCGGACAATGACGTTGTCTACGTTTTGAATCATCAGATTGCCGCCGAGAATCTTGGCGTTGGAGCCTGGCAAGCCTACAATCGTCGTATTCGCACCCACGTTAATTTTGATTTTGCTTCCTTGATTTGCTTCTGAAACCGCGCGCGCCGTCTCTAGTGGTCCAGATGGTACACGCACTCCCCAAACCGCAGGATCATAAGCAGCCAAATAAGCTTGCAGGTCATAAGCCGGATCTTTGTAGTAATCCATTCCTACCGGATTATCGTTATCATCCACATTCATGTCGATAGTTCCCTTAACGTAGATAATTTTCGGTGTGGAATTCGATACATTCGAGCTGTTATTTCCGCCAAGGGCTTTAATGAGCTCACTGCGTTTGGTTACCGTGAAAATATTTGCTGCAGATGCCTTGGAACCTCCGGTCGTTCCTGTGGTGAAGGAGCCCCAGCCATCATTGACAGCCAATACCTGTTTTCCAATATCAGAGGCATCCGTGTTGATAATATTGATGGTAATAGGAACTGAGATCGTGCCAAAGTTGAAGCTCAGCGTCGTAGTTCCTTCTTGAAGCCCTGCAAGATAAGCCTTATTAATCGTAACCACATTGCCTTTAACGGTGTAATCTGACTCGGTAAGAGCCGTAGTGCCGTTCGTGATGCTCTTCAAAACCTCCCCATTCAACTGCAGCGCTGCATGAATGTCCGCTTGATTAGTGATGTTTTTGTCAAAATTAGACGAGGTGACGGACACCGTCGGCATGTAATTAACATTTGGCATCATAACCAGGATGGAAGGATCCCAATCCGTAAAAATTTGCGGGATCGTCAAGCTAGCTTCCTGTCCTGTCAGCTGCGTCGAAATTTTTCGGGCCGATGGGTTCGATCCAATGCCATAGCTGTTATACTCCGAGAAATAGTTAGTGATGCAGCTTCCCGCGCAAGAGGCCACCCAGCCCTCGTTAAGGAACTTCTTGGAGTCGATCAACGTATTGATAAAGCTGACTCTCGCATAATCCTTCCATCCCCGTCCTAAATCATAAGTACCGGATGCAGAGGTATCGTCTACGATTTGGGAGTTAAAGAATACATAGCCTTTGTCTGTGACATTTTTTTGTGCGCCTGCTGTGATATGTCCACCACCGCCAGAGTTGCTGACGAGGACCATTTTCACATTATCCATAACAACGGCTGGGGCTTCCCCGAATATGAAGTCCACATCGCCCTGGATGATACTGTTGTGGAAGTAATGGCGTCCTTTGTTGCTCCCATTTAAACCGTTATACAGTGTATCCTGATAGCCTTTCAATTTAACCGATTCGAATGACGCTTTGTCGCTATACAGAGATAATGCCACCGCTTGAGCAACTGCTGAACGCGGGCCGGAACTGTTCTCAATGGTCAATTGGGCAGCGGTAAAGTTGTCTCCCGTAACCTTCACGGTTTGACTTAAGAAGGTGTTGCCCGTGTGACCCGGCTTCCCTGTCGTTGCAGATGTACCCGCATAATCACCATAGACAATAATAGTTTTGTCTATGCCGTCCCCAACAAGGCTTACGTAAGGTCTATCCACGGTAAGCTTCTCAGTATAGGTTCCTGCCTTGATGTAAATCACGGTTCTTTCCGTATTTGATGTCGGAATGGCATTTACAGCGCTTTGAACCGTATTGAAAAGCGTTGTACCAAACCCAGTGCTAGCCGCTGTGGCAGCCTGGTCCACGGTAAGCACTTTTGCTGGCAGAACGGCAATTTCATCCGTTATTGGGCCTGCCCCGTTAGCATTGGAAGCAGATATAACATAGTAGTACGTCGTTCCGTTGGTTACGCTCTTATCTTCATACGAGGTTTGATTTATTGAAGTAAGGGTCGTATAAGGTCCGCCACTCGTAGTTGCTCTTTTCACGGTATAACCGGTTACTCCGTCTACTTTATCCCACGTAAGACTGTCACTGCCTTCAGCAGCAACCGCTTTGAAGCCTGTCGGTGCAGCAGGGGCACCAGCCACAGCTGCATAAGGCGTAACCTTCAGCTGGTTGGAGATCATACTTTCCTGAGCTAGCTGTTTGTCCACCACACGGCTTGCAACAACGACATAGTAGTAGGTTGTGTCGTTAGTTACTTTCTCATCTGTAAAGCTAACTCCCCTCACATCGGATTCTACCGTTGTATAAGGTCCACCGTTAACTGTGCTTCTCTTAACACTGTAATACGTTGCGTCCGTAACCGAAGTCCAGCTTAGACCCACCTTATTATTTGCGGGCACGGCGCTTAACAGGGTCGGCGTTTCTAACGGTGCCGCAGGAGTGACCTTAAGAAGCGCGGAGCTTGGACTCGAGCCGCCCATATTTGCTGCCGTAACCTGGTAATAGTATTGCGTACCATTCGTTAAATTTTTATCCAGATAGGTGGTATCGGCAAGCTTCTGCACCACAGTTACAAACGGACCTTCCGGATGGGTGCTTCTGAGAAGCGTGTAAGTGGAAGCCACCGGTTTTCTGTCCCCATCAATGCCCTGGACTGAGCTCCAGTTCAAAGTAATTTGACTGTCCCGAATATCGATTTGCCCGAATGCAGGTGCAGTAGCGGGTGGTTTAACATTGTCTGGAGAACCGACAACCTCATTTGACCTGTCGCTCTCCCCATTCGCATTGACACCCGTCACGATATAGTAATATTTTTCCTTATTTGCAAGACCCGTATCCGTGTACGTAGGCGACTTTACTTCGTTCGCTACACGAGTATAGGGACCTCCGGCTGCCGCACTCCGATAGACGTTATAGGAATCCACCCCGCTAGCTGCATTCCAGTTCAGCACGACCGTCTGGTCGGCTCCTGCCGAGGTTAGATTTTGCGGAGTTACCGCGCCTTGTTGGTAAACCTTCACGTTATCCACGTACATGCTTCCTGTGGAGGAGCCTGCTGTTCTTGCCTGAATTTTGGCGATGTTCGTGTCCTGCGTACTAAACTTGAAGTTGCCTCTGTAGACTCCATTGAAATATACATCTGCAGAATTCGTTCCTGTATCGGCAACAAACTTCAGTTGGTACCAGTTCACAGTATTACTAGGATTGACCGTTTCAAATACGTTCAAATTTGTCACGCTAAAAGAAAGCACCGTTTTACCCGAGCTATCGATCAGCTCCAAAGGATAGGAATCACCGATGACCTTGGGCTGCATAAAGCTCAACTCTGCCGTCAGACCGTTTTTGCCGGAGACCGGTGTAAAAGCATTCGTGAAGCCGCCTCTTCGACCCGAATTGGCATTATCGTTGATCCACATCACATTGGTCGAGTTGCCTGTTATCGTCGCCGACTTGTTATTGGCTGGGGCAACCTCGGATGGCGAATAATATTTATTCGTCAAATGATTGTTGTTGATGACGGTCACATTGTTGATCGTTTCATCCCCAGCATTAGCAATGGAAACATAACCTTCTGGTGTATCACCCAGTGCGCTGGCTTCAAAATTATCATTGATGAAAAATACACCAGGTTTACCCGATACTTCACCGGAATTTGCACCTTCACCGACCGCATTCACGGCACTAATCACATAGTAATAAGTGGAACCGTTCGTTAATCCCGTGTGAATGAAGCTAGTATCGTTGACAACGTTAGTTACAAGAGTGTAAGGTCCTCCAGCTGTCGCGCTCTGCTTGACGTTATAAGACGTCGCTCCGGATACGCTATTCCAGGTAAGCGTCATTTGCTTATTTCCTGCCGAAGCAGAAGCATTCGTTGGCGCACCAGGTACTGCAGGTGCAGTCGTTACTGTCGGTGTAACGGATACCTCGTTGGAATATACACTTGAGGATACCGAATTGGCAGCTGTGACGACATATTTATACGTCTGTCCATTCGTTACTGCACTATCCGTATAGCTTAATCCGTTTACCGGACCGCTGTTTAATTTGGTATACGGCCCGCCGCTAGCTGTACTGCGTCCTACATTGTAATAAACGGCGTCCGTTACTGCGTCCCAGTTGAGAGTAACCTTAGCATCACCAGCCGTACCGCTAAGTGCTGGAACTTCCAAGGATACCGGCAGCGTCGTGGTCAAACTAGATACCGCTGTGGTTGTGGCACTGTTATAGGAATTGAGCAGCGTTATACTATCGAACGATGCACTAGCCGCTTTACCCACAGCATAGCCGACATACATGGTTTGATTGGATGTTACATCCGTAATATTTTTTCCATTTATATTGGTCCATGTAATCGTAGTTCCGTCAGAGGTGCCGATATCAAAATACACATCCGCTTTACTTGTGCCCCCATTCCATTGCTTGCGGACACGCATGTAGCTTGGAGGCGTATCATAGGTTACATCCGCACCTGAAACCTTATATCCTGAATTACTTGCCGAACCGCTTCCAGCAGCAGATTTAGTAGTAACATATGGCTGGAATTTGCTCCCCGTACCATAATGGTAGCTATAAACAAAGGAGCTGCCTTGATCCAGAGTGCTGCGAACCAATACGCCCGCCTGGGCTCCGCTGACATACGGATAATTGGTCAGTCTAGATATTAGGGTGAAGTCTCCGCTTACAGGAGTATAAGCATATTGAAACTGCTCCGCTGTTGAGTTCTGATTCGTAATGCCATTCGATGAACTGCTAGTCACCGTAAGCTTACCCGTCGTTTTGTCATATGAGGTTGTCCCCGTGGAACCGTTATAGCTTAAGCTGCTCCAGCCCGTAGGAAGCGCAGCTGCCTCCGCATCAGGTATACCAAGGATCGGGATATACGATGCGAGCAGTAAAAAGCACAGCATGATGCGTAATGATTTGACCATATTGCCTTTTTTCATGTTGTCTATGAACCTCCTTAACTCTATTGGTCTTACTGCAAATGCACCTTGAGATTTCCCACTCCTTTACACGGTCTGAACAACGCGACAAAGCTGCACCTATCCATGCTCCTTTCTACGAAGCAAACAACCTTGCCCGCTGCTCCCCCATTATGCATCCCGGAATATTTCCCGACTATAATCATCTTGTCTGAAGGTAGATGATTATCCAGGTGAACCGGCGTTACAGCCATATGCTGTTTTCAACCAGATATAGAGGCAATCTAGGAGACAGATTTAAATGGTCCATATGGTGGATGATTCCTTATCGAAGCATGAAAAATAGCCCCTCAGAGGCTCATCACCTCCAAGGAGCTATCGTACTTATTTAACATTCATTTGTTTAATTTCAGCATATTCGCTATTTAGTTCGTCAATAATCCTATCGCCACCGCTTTTACGCCATCTTTCGACTTCTGTCGCGAATCCCCGTTCATCTCTTTTTCCCAAAATAAACTGATAGGTGGCATCCGTGATGATCGTTTGAAGTTCCGCTCCTTTTTCCGCCTGTGTCTGTGAAAATAAAGAGGTTGTCGGATCATTGATCGCCATCTTGGCATTGTCTTCAATCATGCTCTGGATCTTGTTCTGCATGTCGCTTGTTTCTTCAAGCTGCAAGTACCTAATGTCGAACGTTCGCAGCGCATTGGCGTAAGGCTCTACCTCCTGTTCCCGCAAGTTTTGCGTATCAGGGAAGATTTTGATCGTCAGCTGATCGTCGTTCAATTTATAATGACGGTCCTCTATGCCGTAGGTAAGCAGGTTGTTGATGTCTTCGGATAACAGATTGTTAAAAAAAGCAAGAACGTCGCGGAGCTCGGCCTCATTTTTAATACTCGATTTGGGGAATAAGAACAGCCCGCCAAACCCGCTTCCTCCCCATATCCGTTCCCCTCTTGGCCCATTAATACGGTTTACGATATCTACATCGGCATCCTTATTTACCTTTTGAATACGGTACTGCACGGAAGAAGCCAGCACATTGCTAATCATCATCCCGGCTTCTCCCCGGATGAAGCGATCCTCCTGCTGTACCTTGCTGGTCACAGTAAAGTCAGGGTTGATCAGCCTTTCTTCATACAGCCTCTTCATAAACTTCATCGCAGCATTATACTCCGGCGTCATGAAGTCAGGGGTTAGCTTCCCGTCCACAAGCCCCCAGCTGTTTGGAGCGCCTAAGTAAGCAGCAATATTTTTGAAGGCACCGTATACAAGATCATTGCGATCGATTAAGCCGTACGTATCCTGCTTGCCGTTTCCGTCCGGGTCCCCATAAGTAAAAGCTTTAAGCACCTCGTAGAGATCCTCAATACTCCTAGGTTCTTGCAGGCCCAGCCGATTCATCCAATCCTTGCGGAATTGAATCCCCTGTCTTGATTGCGGGCGCTCCCAATAAATTCCGTACGATTTTCCGAAATAAGATGCATTATTCATAATAGTCGGGTTCATAAACTTGCTGATTAACGGATAGTCCTTCAGATAAGGCCCAATTTCCCAGAATAAGCCGGATCGTATTCCGTTAACAATCGAAGGCTGCTTCACATCGACCGCCTTGACTTGCAGCACCTTAGGCAGTGTGCCTGCGGCTATGGCAGCCACCATCTTGTCCGAGTAAATCGTATCCGGTACCCATGCAATAGTAAGCCTCGTGTTCGTCTTGGACTCCAGCTTATGAAGGAGCGTATCCTTAGGCGGATCGTCTTGATTCAAGACAAGCATAAAGCTTATTTCTGGGGATGCCGTTGTCTTAACGGCTTCCTGCTTTCCCTCGTTCTTCAATGAAGGCTGCAGTGAGCAGCCTACCGTTAAAACGGTAAGGAGCAGAGCCATACTAACATTAGAAATGTATCCTCTGATGCTCCAATTGTTCCGCATGACTATCCCTCCATGGATGCTGAACCATTCGAATTACCGTCATCCTGCCGCCCTAATTCACGGAATTTGCCCGGACTGTGGCCTTCTGTTTTACGGAAAGACCGTATGAAGTTTTGAGAATTATTGTATCGCAGCCGCTCAGCGATGTCTTTTATGGGCATATCCGTTTCCAAGAGCCATTTGATAGCAATCTGATGGCGGTGCTGAGCCAGATAGGCGCTGAAGGATAATTCCATGCTTTTTCGGAAAATGGTCGCCAAATAGCTTGAATTATAATGCAGACGATCTGCACATGTATCGATCGTAATATCGGTATCGAACTCCTCATGAATCATCTGTACCATTTGCTTTGACAAAGCAAGATGTCTCACTTCGGTGTGTCCCTCAATCCCTGTCATGATGGGGTCGATGATTTGGTCCATGAACCATGTCTCACCAGACTCTGGTAAGCTCAACTGATACAATTCGTCGAACAGCGCCTGCTGCCGCTGCATCGGGATCGCCTGCCCTGTGACTCCATTGGCAAGACCCAGCGTATTCATCAGCAGACGTACGGCATTAAACTGCATATCATAGGGATTGGAATTGTTTTGTTCTATTTCGTGCAGCAGCTCGCTAAGCAGCGGTCTGACCCGCTCCCTATCCACCAGTTTGATCGAATCGAACAGCTCTGATTGGAGTGCAAACGGGTAGGAATAGTGCAAAATATGGTTTTCGCCCAGGTCACCGAAGTAACCGATCCCTTCATCTCCGAAGAAAGCATGCCTTTTGGCCGCCTCAACCGCTTCTTCGTAGGCCCGGGGAATATCCGGCAGACGCTGATACGGAACACTGATACCGATATTCACCCTCAAGTCCAGCACCTCGGCCGCTGTTTGCTGAACAAGCCTGGCAGCTGCGTATACTTCAGATAAAAATAACTCCTCGGAATCCGCTCCGCTGGTCAGGACTGTCGTTTGCGTTCTGCCAAGCACGATGGGATGCAGTCTTCGATCAGCAGCTATGAGCTCCCCGACCATATTATTCACGGCAAACAGCAGCAAATCGATATCCTTTTCCGTAAACCGGGTATTCTCCAGACTGCCGATCTGCAGGGCCAGCACACAGAAGCGTGAGAAATCCTGGCGCATGCCGAGGCTTTCCATCCGTTCGACAATTTCCCCTTCCCTCATACCGAACAGGAAGAGCTTGACCATCAAAAAAGTACGCAGAAGCTCGGTTTGTCCTTCCAGCCTGCTTTCCAGCCGTCTTTTCGTATCGAACAATGAATGAACCTGTTCCCCAATCATTTGAATTTCATCTAAAGGTTTCGTGGAGGCTGCCCTACCTATCTGGGACAAAACTTCTTTATATATTTGGGCAATCGGTCGGTACAGCCGCTTCGTCCACAGCAAGATTGCAATAATGGACAACAATAACAATCCAATGCAAATGTACAAGGTGAACCAACCGATCTCTCGCGATGAACGGGTTAATTGATCCAACGTAACAACAGACACATACGTCCAGCTGTTATAGTCCGATTTACGGTACGTGACCATGAGGGATTGACTGTCTATGTTCAGGTTATACTGCCCTGTGCGCTCCTCGGGTAGCTGCTTCACAGATTGCTGCAGCGATTCGTCCAGACCGTCCAGAGTCACCCCTTTATGTACAATTAAACGTCCATCTTGATCAAACAAAAGCACAGCTTCGTGGTCCGCATTGACGGAAATCAGCTGGCTAATGCTGCAAGCGGGAATTTGAATCATTGCGGTTCCTGTACTCCGATAAGCAGTAAGCGGAAGCTTTTTCAGCAAATTAACATTTATTTGGCAGCTATTTACTGCAGCTAGCTGGATAGCGCTTTCATTCTGAGGACTGCTTGGTTGGATAGCAGGGATGACGGCATCCTTTGATCCAGATGGCGCTTTGGATCCGCTGATCTCCCATACGGAAGGCGCCTCCGGGTCAGGCATGGCTGAAGCGTTTCCTTTTATCCAGGCATCCAGCCTGTACAGACCGTCGTTTTTAATGAGCCAATTGCCGGCTGTACTCCATATTTGAATATCATCTATCCCAGTATCGAGGCGCTGCAGACTGCTGAGCTCCGTTTTCACCTGGGTATACAGCTGGAACTGATCCGGATTTAAAGGTTCATTGAGTGCAGTTTGAATGATTTTGGAGCCCAGAAAATGAGTTGTGGCTTGATCGACTACCTTTAAGGAATGCTCCACATTCATCTGCGTCTGCTGAAGACTGAGCGCTGTTTCTTTCTTCATTTTCTCCAGCACGACACCGGAAGACTTCGCATAGGAAAATAAACCAAGCAGCACAACGGGCAGCGTGGTGATAATAAAACATAATATTACCCATCTCACATAATAACGGTTCGGCTGCTTTTTCATCTATTGTGTATTCACCCTTTGTCCTGTTCAACCGGTGGAAGCGCATTCTGGCTCTCATTTATAACATTGTAACATAAGCCCGAACCGTCAAGAAGATAAAAAAGAGGATCGATCTCAGGCTATAGCCCTCTGCGCGGCAGACGCTAGAAAAGCGCCTTTATCCTATTTCGCATAGCTTCCTGGTGGTAGGCGAATTGCTTGTGCCTATGCCCGTTGGCTCCTGATGGATGCGGGAACCCCCATAAGCATTGCTCCGCATCCAGTCTACCTTCCCTTACGAGAAGCTGAAGAACATCTTCCACTCTTTTTCCTAACGGAATAATGAGTGCTTGTTTCATAGGTTTGAGCTCTTCCAGCATAAAAGATAACGCAGTCTTCAAAAGGAATTCGCTGGATAGTAGGTTGGGGTGTGTGCCGCTATAATTATTCTTACTAACGAAAACCGGATATCGCAGCAAAGAAGTAGAATGAAGCAGCCTTTGCTGCTCATGGAACAATGCTCCGCAGGACAGTATAGTCAAATACCGATGAAGCTCCAGAGCATCCAGCATTCGGATTAGCTCGTTCCTCATTGTCCCCGCGAATCTTGCAGCTTCTTTCGCTTTTCTGCATACTTCCTCATCTGAAATTCCTTCTTCCAAGCCGAATCTGGCCTCTTGCATGGCTATTCTCATTTGGTTCCAACCAGGTGTTAACCCGACTATGACCACCTTGGCTGAAGGATTGCTGTACTCATTGTGCGGCGCGTAGTACATTTCTAGTTGCCCGCTGCGCTCCATTAAAAAATCGTCTACCAGCAGCACTTCTTTGGTTAATACTGTATCTTTGGGGAGCCGAAGTATCGCTTGTTTATACTTTTTGAAATGATTGGAAATGTACATACGACCCTCTTCTCTACACGCTATTATCAGGCTATGAAAAAAAAGCAATAAGCATAGTCTTTGTGTGACTACATTTATTGCTTGTTCTACTTCATTTATTTGTACAACACTTTATCTACATTGTATTTTGCTTTTAATTTATTGATGATATAGGTCTCGTAAATCTCTCTATCGACAGCGTCCTCAACAATACAAACATCAATTTTAGTTACTTCGTTTCTATGGTCTTTCATTGGGGACACCGTATCTTCAAAATGTTTCTTAATTCTTGGTCTTAATTTTCTGGCCTTTCCAACAAACAGCAGCTCATCCTTGGCATTATAAAACATAAAAATGCCGCCTTTTTCTCTAGAAATCAGGTGAAAATCCGTAAATCCGTAAATGTTGCTTAACTCGGGGTTAATCTGTTTGTCAATGGAAACATCCGTTGCTGGAATAGTTATATTTATCAAGGTATAGTTCACTTCTTTCTTCTATTTAGAAGTAAATCTTATCATATAACTTGAGCTAAAACCATGTTCTATATTGGGATTAACCAGCGGAATATAAGTTCCATTTACTTTCGGTATACCGTGAGTATATCCAGTTGAGAAACCTAATTGCTGACTCTTGCGGAAGGCAGCGGTCTCGGTGCCGCTTCCGTTGCCGGAGCCTCTGCAGAAGGCACCACTCTTGGTGTATCTTCACTGCCTTTTGCTCCCGCCCTTACGGAAGGTGCTGGTCTTGGCGTATCATTCGATGCTGTCGGTAGTGGGCTTACGGCTTCTGGCTGTCTTGAAGTACTATTCGTACCTGATTCTTGTGCCCCTTCGGTCGGTACCAGTCTAGGTTTATCACTTGAAGCCGCCGGTAATGGTCTTGCGGCCTCCGACTGTCTTGACGTACCCTTCGTACCTGCAACCCCCGCCCCCTCGCTCTGTGCCTGTTTGGGCTTATCATTCGAGGCCATCGGTTGTGGCTCTACGGAAGTCGATTGTTTAAGCATGTCATCCGACTGTGTCGGCTGTGCTCCAGACGAAGCCTCCTGTTTCGATGTGTCATCCGATACTGTCGATTGCTGTTCTCCTAAAGCCGCCTGCTTCGACGCCTCATCCGTGGCCGTTGACTGCTGTTCTTCGGATGTGGACCCTGCCGGTGCTTTCCCTTCGGAGACGGTTGAACTAGCCCATTGTGTCGATGTTGAACTAACCTTAGGGCTCGTTAATGTACAGCCGCTTATGAAGACGATAGTCGCTATGCCAAGAAACGACCAACGGTATGAGTTTGATTTATATTGTTTGATCATTTTGATTCTCCTTTGCAATTGTGTTCTGCTTCCTGTAAGATTTACGTTTCCTATAACTCGGACAGGCTGCGAGAAGCTTTCTAACAATTTTATAAGTGTGTATCCATAATCTTGACGCTGGTCAGCAGCGAGGCAGCTAAGCGCCAGCGCGTCACTTGCGATCTCCTGATCCTCCCGCATTCGGCGATAAGCATACCAAAGAACCGGATTAAACCAATGAATAATCAACAAAACATGCATGAACCAATTCACTCCTATGTCATTGCGCTTGCTGTGCGCCAGTTCATGTAAGAACACATGCCTCAATTGATCGTTATTCAAGCTGCTTGAAATCTGTTGGGGCATGATCAACTGGGGCTTCACAAGACCAAAAAGGGTCGGAGTCGCCAAATGCCGGGATTCAACAAGAACGATGGGTTTATTGACTGACATTCTTGCTTTACATTCAGCAAAAATCTCCAACACTCTTGCGTCCGTTATCGCAACTGTCCCTCTCTTTATCTTTTGGGCAAATTTCCTGTTAACCCAGATTGTATAGGTTCCCAATACGCATACGCCAACCAGCCATAAAATAAATAAATTTCGGTAAATGAAGTGAGCAGCACTTTCCGATACAGCAACTCCTGTAGGAATAGCCTCGTGATTCAGTTGCGGAGCGGAATGAATCGAATTGGTATAACCGATCCAGTTATAAATACTGAGTTCACTCTCCGGCCCCCATGGCAGAATTAAGCGTAAAATCACCAAAAGCCACATTAAGTAATGCCATCTTGGTTTCAAACGATTCCTTAGCACCAGCTTCATTACCAGAATGAGCAATACCAAAACACTCGCCATGGTAGAGACGGAGCAAACCCAATAGAAGAGACTCACAAGGTGTTCTATTAATTGATTCACATTCACCCTACCCTTTCCTTACACGAGTCTGTGAGATAATGGCCAGTGTAAAACAATATCGCAAATCTTTCATTTCGACTTGTCATCAAGAATATTTTTCAATTCTTTTATCTCTTCTGGAGATAGCTTTTCCTCTTTTAAAAAGTTCACCAGCAGAGGCTTAAATGCTCCTCCATAAATTCTCTTCAGGAAGGATGCCGTTTCCGACCTTACACATTCGTCTTCGGAAACTAAAGGGAAATAGGCATATACCTTGCCTTCCTGCGAATAGGAAATGGCTTGTTTTTGCACTAATCTGTTTAAAAGTGTTCTTATTGTTTTCGGTTTCCAATCTGTTTGATCTTCCAACGCCTCAATCACCTCATTCGCTGAACTAGGTGACTTAGACCAGAGGACTTTCATGACTTCCCATTCCGCGTCCGAAATTTGGGGAATATTATTCATCCTTCTACCTCCTGATATTAATTGATTACACATGTAATACAATATTGATATTACATGTGTAATCTTGGATTGTCAAATTCATATTTACATCACAAAAAAGCCGCTCTCCACATTAATCACAGGGACCAGCGGCTTGGCCTTTTATGCACTTTTATGCAATTTGTATTTATCCAAGTAAATGAGCAGTCATTCTCCACTACTACAGTCTCATATCCTCCTCAGCACTCTATTTTTCGCCGTCATTTATGGTATGGTTCAGCTTAACGGGGCTAACGGCGAAAACAATGGCGGCCCTGAGGCCGCCAGACTTCGCTGTGCCTACTCACTTTGGCAGACTCATTCAATTAATACCGGTGCTGGCCAGCAATGCGTCGACGTTACGCAACAAGCGATTGTATTAAAATCCCGTTTTCCTTAAAGTGTACTTTAGCCTTATGTTCTGCTCCGATCTCCGTTCTCCAGCATATCAAGCAGCAGACTGGAAAGCGGGGCTGGAACTTGTGCATTTTGCGACGCCGACAGCAAGAGGCCGACATCTTTCTGCGGAATTTTGCTTGCGATATAGATGCTGAATTTTCGGCAATCATTTTGCCATAGCTTTGATAGCTGGGGGCGGTAAACAGTGTGCTCGTAAGCATATTGACCGCTGCGGTGGGATCAACCCCGCCGTGCTCAGCTATTCCTAGTGCTTCTTCCAGTAAGCGTATGGTTTCAATACTTCTAGACAAAAGCAAATCACCTGTGTACCTCTCCCCTGATGCAAACTCGTTCTCGGCTAACCGTTCAAGGGCAGAGCAATAGCGAAAGAACCTATCCCAGCAGTTCTTTGGCTCCTTTCATCACTAAGGGCAAGGACTGTTTAACGAATGATTCCGCACTTATTAGACACCCCTCTTTGTTCCAAGTGTAAGCCGCCCCATACATCCCCCAACTTAACATGATAGATGCTGTATTTATTAAAAATTGCTCGTTTGAATTCGATAGCATCTTGTCTTTGTCTATAAAGGAAAGAAGGATCGTTTGAATTTTTTCCTTTATTTGAATTTCGAATACAGGTACAAGTGATGTACTTCTTCTTTTGCATATTGTGTTTAGACTCTTGTGAAATTCGCATATCCCCAGAAAAATACTTTTGATTGTTTCTTCATTTAACACTTCATGACCGTTTATTCTAGGATTCATGATTGTCATAAATGATTCCATTAGTCTGACCTCAAGAATTTCGAACTTATCTACAAAGTGCGCATAAAAAGTCGCCCTGTTAACAGTAGCCCGCTCTGCAATATCCCTAACGGTTATCAATTCAAAGTCTTTTTCTTGAATTAATGAAGCAAAAGCGTCTTGAAGGAGTCTCCGTGTACGTATCACACGAGGATCAGCTTCACTTTTTTTTATTGTCATAGTTAAAATCTCCCCAGTAAAACGACATTATAGAAAGGGTGTTGTTAATACAACGGTTCATGGATATTGATGATTGCGTACCAATCGATTGTTATTATAACATAAAAAATACAACAAGTGTTGTTCAAACGACTAATGTTGTATTGAATAATACTAAACGCCATTTTTTACAAAAGGGGGAGAACACCATGTCGGTTTCATAACAGTCTCAAACGAGGGAGCACCGACTTTTTTTGTTATTATTCGAGAACGTCTGTCGGTTAGTAGCGATGTTCCCGAGATTAAGATTTCTCGGAAGGAATTGACCAAAACATTTCGGCAGCCCCGCGCTACCTCCTTCAGCCGCTAACATAAAGGCGTGGCAGTTTCTCGTTATCGACTAAAATATAATTTTTTTTAAAACACATCAGGAGTGTGAATTATGAAGAGCACCTGGAAAGTTTACGTTCTAGTCTTGATCACTTTTTTGGTAGGAACATCTAATTATGTCATCTCCGGGATTTTGGACCGGATCGCAGAGGCATTAGGAACAAGCGTTGCGGCAGCAGGCCAGCTCATTACGGTCTATTCTCTGGCCTATGCGGTCGGCACGCCTATTCTAATGGCGTTAACGGCTAAAATGGACCGTCGTAAGCTCCTCCTTTATTCGCTGGGCTTCTTTATTGCTGCAAATCTGCTGACATTTATATTGTCCGGCTTTGGTTTCTTCATTGCGGCGAGAATCATTACGGCATTAGGCGCCGGGGTGGTTACTGTTAACGCACTCAGCATCGCCGCCAAAATCGCTCCGCCAGGCAAGCAGGCCAGCGCCATCGCCAACGTCACCATGGGCTTAACCGCATCGCTCATCATCGGAGTCCCGCTCGGCAGAATGATAGCCTCGTCTTTTGGCTGGAAAGCTGTATTTCTGGCCATCGCAATTGTCGGGGGCATGGCCATGTTTGTCATTGCTGCAGTTTTTCCACGTATTGAGGGCGACAAGCCTGTTCGTTTAATCAAGCAATTAGCTTTGTTAAAAAAACCTCAGGTTTTGGTTGCATTGGCGATTACTTTTTTCTGGTTAGGAGGATATTCTCTCGCTTATACCTACATCTCCCCATTTCTGCTAGAGGTGACTCATTTAAATGAATCATTGATTAGCACAGCCCTGCTCATGTTCGGCATTGCTAGCTTGATAGGGTCGAAAGTCGGCGGCTACAGCGCAGATAAACGTGGCATTCTATTCACGCTCGTTTCAGGGATGGTACTTCACGTCATTTCGTTGATTTTGCTATCCTTCGTCGGACAGTCGGTCATTGTCGTATTCGCCATTTTGATCCTCTGGTCTTTTGCCGCCTGGTCATCTGCTCCGGCACAGCAATTCAACCTGGTTACACTCGTTCCTGAATCCTCGGGCGTCATGCTGAGCTTGAACAGTTCCATGATGCAGCTTGCCATGGCATTCGGCGCAGGAATCGGCGGGTTGATCGTTAACCATGTTTCTCTTGCATCCATTACTTGGTTCGGGATACTCGGCGTACTCATCGCCATCATTACCGCGTTTGTATTGTCCAGCATGTCATCACGGTATTCGGCGGTGCAGTCAGCGAATTAAGGGTATAGTAAACATTGAATATTTGATAAAGGACTCTGATCACTAAGTTGAGCAAACCGCAAACGAACTGCACCTCAATTGTTGGATCTCGTTCAAGTTTGATTCACTAATAAACTGAAGAGCGTAGAAAAGAAAATTCTTTTTAAGCAAAGGAAGTGCAGTGTCGCTTATGGATTGATTTGGTCTTCCTATGATGTCATTGTCTTTTACGGAAGAAACGGATTTGTATCGGAGGCTACAATTTTAACATTTATTACTGCCTTATAAAACGAGAACTCTCCAGACATGGAGAGTTCTCGTTTTTATCCATGCGTTTGCGGGTGGTGTCAGCTACGGTGGTATTACCCCATTCTGTATGCCATTATAAGCGACAACCCGATTCCCGCGGCGCAAACATTTCTGCATTCTCAAAACAACAATGGCATCATTTGTGGAATACCTATTATTTACGCTCCCTTTTGCAAATTTAGCATCGCAGCCTCAACCTTTAATTCGATTTCTGCTTTACCACTATTTGTGGTACGGCTCTCCATATCATCTATAGTGCGAAAATGGAGGCAGATATGCAAAGGCACCCTAATGGTTGCCCAAAGAGATGATTTTATTAGAGGTTATGCGCAATTTCAACCTCTTGTTTCTGTTCCGGTTGACGGGAATGTTTAAAGGCAGATGCAAGTAAGACCAAGAGGCCGCAGGCGCCGATCCAGATTAAGACGATCGTCGAATGGTTCATGCTCAGCCCTTGCCTAAAGAAGAACAACTCACGCAGCCCATCAACCAAGAAGCGCATCGGCAACCATGACAGTATCCAATCACGGTAAAACGGAGACAACAACTCAGGAGCGAAACTAAGGAGTGGCGCACCGAAAAATAGGAACAGTACAAAAATAACCATGCCTTTTAACCCAATCCAAGAGAAAACAGCAGCTATCATGAGGAAAAACGCTAAATAAGCAATGGCCAAAAATAAAGCCGTATCCATGAAATGAGAAATGTGTAAGCCCCAGCTCTCGGCGAACCAAGTGAAGCTAAATCCAGCTATCAAAGCAATAACCGCTCCCCAAAAGACTTGGACGATATTCGCCCGAAGCCGTTCATTGCGATTCGCGGAATTTGATTTGTTTTTTACAAGCAAGAATATTACATTTGCGATTAGACTGGCCATCCACAAAGGTTGGAACATCAAAACCGGTGAATTCCCGTTCGCACTATGCGTACCGATTGCATTCGCATGGATGACTTCGCTAACGATAGGCGAAGCGAACGCGGCGGCTTGTTTCGTCGTAATCGCAGCGCCTTGCTGATCGAAAATCGCTAACAGTTCGGCACGCATCTCCTCATTCATGCCTCTAATCGCTTGATCTAGCATTTGTTCAGCCATACTAGGTGCCGATGCATTCATGCCTTGGTTGATATAAATCCGCACCCGGGATGAAGACGGATCCGGTGTCATCAGCGATGCTTGCTTCTCGCTAAAATCCTCGGGAATCACCAATGCTGCATAATATTCCTGGTTATCGAGTCCTGCTTTTACTTCTTCTTCGCTGCCAACTTCGATCCATTTCATCGCCGGCTCTCCATCCGAATTCGCAGAGGTTACCGACTGAATGTTAGACACAACCGTATCGGCCATATTTACGTTTGAAGCCGTCAAGCCTTGATCCTCATTCACAATGGCAATTGGTAAGTGATGGGAAACAGGATTGATGCTAGGAATCATGGCAAGGCTAAAGATGAAGATGACTGCAATAACGATAAGGGGTAATGCCACAATCAATCTGTTTTTAAATAAGCCCATACGTTTTCCTCTGTCTTTCTTGCGATTCAGCTACACCAACCTCAAAATCTACTGTTCGAATTCTTTCTTTTTTCTGCCGGCAGTATGGCCTCGATGACGTCCCAATGTTCGGCGATCTTTCCATTCTCCACGCGGAACAAATCGTAGAAAGCGGTAGGCTGGCCATCGAAGGAACCTTCACTCGCCGTAAGCACAAAATCGCCTTGTCCGATTACCTGATGAACATGAGTATATTGAAATTCAATATTTTTCTCCTTCAGCGCCTGCAAAGCAGCATGAAGACCGGAAAGCCCGTCTGCAATATGCGGACTATGCTGAATGTAGTTATCGCCATCAAAGTAAGAGGCAAGCAGCTCAGGCTTCATCCCAAGCAAAATGTTCTCCACATAGCTTTTGACCAATACTTTGTTGGCATCCGTCTTGTAGATATCCTTAATCGTGACCGGTCCGTCGATCATCGTATGATTACTTGGCGTCTTGTCCGCCATTTCTTGCAAATTGTCCCAATGCTCGACGATGAATCCATTCTCAAAACGGAAAATATCAAAGGCGATTTTAGGGCCGTGAAAATCATATACGGAATGAAGAGCCACATAATCTCCGTCGACTAAAGTACGCTTAATGCTTACCTTTGTACCAACTTTCTTCAAATGATCAAGTGCACCAAGCATGGCTTCACGACCATCAAGTAAGGCCCGGTTGTGCTGAATGTATTTGTCCGGATGAACGTAAGCCGTAATCGCTTCGGGGTTGCCGCTCTCTAAACTTTCCAGCACAGCGGTTGCTTTAAGGACAAGCTCATTTTGATGGTTGAATGTCATTGTAAATATCCTCCTTAGAATTTATAGTCATTAGATAAATAATGAACATAATGTTGTTTATTTATCTTTCGCTCATTATAATAGAGACGAATACAACGCTCAATATTTAATATTTTTGTTTTTGCAGGATAAGATACAATTCATAGAACTTTGTCGCTTAACGGTCTAAATTAATTTGGGGAGGAACGAAAATCATGAATGGAAAAACGGATCTAAGAGTACTGCGCACTAGACAATCGATTCGAATGGCGTTTTATGAGCTTATTGAGGAAAAAGGATATGAAGCGATAACGATCCAGGATATTGCAGATCGGGCAATGATCAATCGAAACACATTTTATCTTCATCACCAAAATAAACCCGATTTATTGGACACATGTATGGATGAGTTGTTGAGCGAACTAAAGAATGCAGTCGTACTATGTCCATTCAATATGAGTCCTTTCCATATTTCTACACTTGAGACAGTCATGCAAACTGTACTGGAGCATATTTCGCGGAACACCACCTTTTACTATGCCATGTTAATTGAAGAGAATAGAATCTACCAGTTTCGGGCGAAAATGGAGAATATCATTAAAGATAAACTGAATGAAGGCTGGATTCTTGCTCAGGGAAATTCCCCTTTAGCGCTATCCAAGGAATTACTGCTTGAATACCTCGTATCGTCTTTCATGGGGATTGTCATGTGGTGGATTAAGAACGATCTTCCTCTTCCTGCGGGTGAAGCTGCATCTCAATTTAGCAGGATCGTTGCCTACGGGCACTTGAAAGCTGCCGGCATCGCCGTCGGGGAATGAAACTGCATAGCAACATTGAAAAGAGGGAGTTGCGTCGCAAGCGAAACGAAAGGAGCTGCCGCGGCATGCTCCTTTCGTTGCTTTAATATAGAACGTAGACGCTGTAATTCAATTACACGAATGATCTCCCACCTATATTTCTCAACTTTATAACAGAGTCATTGTTCTGAATTGACAATACACCAGGGCTAAGTTCACAGAGAGTCTCAACATCCTTGGGATTTAAACGTATCTGTTTCTGCACCAGTTCAAAAGCATCCATGCCCGATTGAATTATCGCATCGAAATCTGTTTCTGAAGAGAGGTGTACCGACTGAGTGAAATCAACCCTAAGTCTTTTGCACGATGAATCATAGCGGCAATGGAGACCCGCCAATACTTCTTAAGCTCTTTGTATCCATCCAGTGTAGTATCGCTTGACACCATTGATGCGAATGCCTCTTCAGGAAGTAAAAACGCAGAGGCGAAATGGTTAGCCTGTTGTCCCCTAATTTTAAATTCTTCTTTAGATAAGTTCTCTTGATTGTGAATTCAAATGCATTAATAAATGCCCTAATTCGTGCGCTGCATCAAAATGCCTTCTTGCAGCTGATTTTTTATCTTCACCTAATAGACTCGTATCGCCAAGGCAGTTTAGCCTATCATGCCCGCCACTCCATGTAAAGCCTTTCTGAGTTACTTTGATTCGTTAAAATTCATTTACACAAAATAATTTACATCCCCTTAATTTTTGAATCTATTCCTTAATTTCTCGTCTGCTACAACGAAAGGAAATTCCATATGTATATTATTGTTTGCTGTAAGGGTGTCTGTAATGATGGAATTAAATCTCTGCAACCAAGATTTAACTCCATCATCTTCAAAATCAATCTGAGCACCAAAAGCAAAATTACGAATTGCCGATCTTATTCTACTTATCACAATTGTTAGTATTACATATTTATTTGGAGTATCTTCCTCTCTAATATCAGGTACTGCCATTATGACATATTCCCCTTCACGATGCGTTGATGCTCCAGTATCATGTATTGCAGATGGCATTGTTGGATGTTTAATTTTACACAACCATCTATATGCGCCATACAATTGTACCCAAGTCATCTCATATTCCTGTTCAGAAAACTCATTTTCAAGAACCTGAGCTTCTTCTTTTGCTTGATCGGCATGAAACTTGCATAAATTAACAACCGACCAAGGAGAATCACCTGATTTATTATTCATGATAAGACTTGCCCGCTCATCATTGTTGGATATCGCTTCAACTATTAAGGCATTTTCAAACGCCGCCGCAGCAACGCATCCTGCTTGCGATGTGTAACCTGTCTGTAATAAGCTCCAAATGGCCCTTAAATCAGTTAGACACCTTTTAAGAAATATCCCTCCAATTTTCGTGCTATTACTACCTTCTTGGGCGTTGTTCTTTAACATCGCAACCCCTATACCGCATTCATACAATTTTTCTATCGGTTCTTCGAATACTTTAAGAACTTCATTTAGAGTTAACGCAGCCGATATCTCCATCTTATAACATGTCTTCCATAGTCCCTTTGCTGATTTGATTTCTTCCACTACACCACATCCTTTATTTTGATTTTCATAACATCTTGGATTCAGAACACCCCACTACCTCAAAACTTAGAAGAAACAAACACGTTATCTTCTTATGGTTACAATTATTTTCCTAAGCCCAAAGCGATGTCTTTTTAAGTATCGTGAACTAGTTACTTGGGAGCAGGGCAAATATATGACGAACCGAACTTTCTACAACAATTTTTTTCGCCGTCATTTATGGTATGGTTCCCCCCGCATAATCTTAAACGCCCTATAAATCTGCTCCACCAGCACCAGCCGCATCAGCTGATGCGGCAAGGTCATGCGGCCGAACGACAGCTTCAGTTCGGCGCGTGCCAGCACCGCGGGGGCTAGCCCTAGCGAGCCCCCGATGACGAAGGCCACGTGGCTGCGCCCGTACGTGGCCAAGCCCTCCACATGCCGCGCGAGCTCATCGCTCGATAGCGGCTTGCCGTCAAGAGCGAGCGCCACGACGTAGGCGTCGCTCTTGATCTGCGCGAGGATGCGTTCGCCCTCGCGTTGACGTACGAGCGCCTCCTCTGCGGCGCTCATGTTCTCCGGTGCCTTCTCGTCAGGCACCTCACTGATCTGCACTTTGGCATAGGGTCCAAGGCGTTTGACATACTCCGCAATCCCCTGTACCAAGTACGATTCCTTCAGCTTACCTACAGCAACAATCTGTATTTGCATAACCGACAACATCCTTTTCTCTCTTTATGCTTTTGTGGATCTCTTGGATCCATCAAGAACTTCTCTAAAATAAAAAGAAGGCCCCGTCTACATCCGAACGTAGGGCCTCCTCCAACATGCTTGTTTATCCTGCCGCTATACGACCAAGAATCTTGCACGCTCCATGCAGCGTTCACAATGCGCGGGCGGCTCCCATGCCGGGAAGCGCGTTTCTTCCAAGTCAACAATGTCTGGAGCATCCTCATATTCATCGACGAATTGATCGATAGCCAGCTCCAAATGATCTTTACACACTACATACATAATAAGACCCCATTCTGCTCTGTATACTCCCTTATTACCGGTCCGTCAGCTCTGCCATTGTTACCGTAGCCGTTGCTTTTTTACCGGCACGGTAATAGGTAATGCTAATTTTGTCGCCAATTTTCTTCTGGCTGTAAATGTACTTCCTCAGCGCAAGCGTACTGTCTACCGGCTTACCGTCCAGTTCGACGATAACATCATTGGTTTTTAAGCCGGCATCCTTCGCCGGTCCGGTCGCTTCAATAATGATAATACCAGTTTTCACATTCGCAGGCAGCTTTAATACTTCCGTCCCTTTAAAAGATTGCAAATTTTGCGTCACAACACCAATATATGGCCTTTTAATCTTATGATCCTTAATTAACGTATCCACGATCGGCTTAACCGAATTAATAGGAATTGCGAAGCCGAGTCCTTCGACTCCTGTGTCCGCTACCTTTAAGGTATTGATGCCGACGACCTTGCCTTCCAAATTCACTAAGGCTCCGCCGCTATTTCCCTGATTAATGGCCGCATCGGTCTGGATGACATCCATTTCCCAATCATAATCTCCTTGCTGCCCCAGGGAAACGGGTATCGTCCGTTTGGGCCAACTGATAATTCCCTTCGTCACCGTTGGCGCGTAGCCCAGACCCAGTGGATTGCCTACCGCAATAGCCGTCTCACCGGCCTTCAATGCATCGGAATCCCCGAACTCCGCAACCTGCTTAATTCCGCTCCCGTCCATCTCCAGCACCGCTAAATCGGTCATCTGGTCACGGCCGAGGATCGTTGCTTTTTTCCGTTCGCCGGTGGATGTCACAACCTCTAGCTGACTGAAGCCCTCCACTACGTGATTGTTGGTCACGATACGGACTTTGTCTCCCGCCTTTTGAAAAAGAATGCCGGAACCGAGTCCTACAGCTCCCGGAGTGACTCCTTTATCGCCTTCCTTGTTAAAGGCAACAACACTTATGACAGTCGGGCTAACCTTGGCCGCGGCGCGAACAACGGAATCGCTGGATAACTGCTGCTCATCTGCAGCACCTACCGGAGCGCCCGCCTTACCGGCTTCTGCAGAAGCAGCAGCAGGCAGTGCCTGATCGGCAGACTGGCCCCCTGCTCCGAATAAGAGCACCAGTGCCAGTGTTACAGCCGCTCCACCAAACGCAGGCAGCAGCCAGGGAGCTTTGAGCCCTTTTAACCGGCTTCCGGTTGGCTTTCCTGGAGGTGTCCACCCATTCCATCGCGAAACCTTGGTGGAATAAAAATCATCATCGAACAGACTCATCACTACCCGCTCCCTTCTCTGCCTCATGCAGAGCCACCATTCTAGTAATCTTTCAAACTTTTACGAAAAAAAAGGAATGTTTTACCCATCGTAAGACTAGAATAAGAGTATGAACCCGGTAGTAATCCAAGAGAAGCACTCCCGGCAGTAAACTCTGTTGCTTCAAGGGGAGCCCCCAAAACTCGTTATACGGAAAGGATGCCGAACCCTATGAATCGTATTTCCAACCATTTAGAACAAGTAGATTTGATTGCTAAGGTAGCCGACTTGAAGAACGCTCACTACCAGAACTCTTTGCTGGTCAGCGCCCTTATCGAGGTCCTTGTTGAAAAAGGAATTATTACCGCACAAGACATTGCAGCGATGTCCGCTCAGTTAGACGCCGCCTTCACTCCGGAACCAGAGCTTACTCCTCATCCAAGCGATCCCACTCCGTAGCGCGATCATAATATGTATCCATCAGCCGGGCGCGGTGGTCATCGGGAGCGAGTCGCTCTTCTACTACATTATTCACCGTTAGCCTGGCCAAATCCATCATGTTATGATCCCGGCTCAAGTGAGCCAAATAGACCCGCTTCGTTCTGGAAGTCATGATATCGACGAGGCCTGTTCCGGCGGCTTCATTGGATAAATGCCCCAAATCGCTTAAGATACGCCTTTTAATATTCCAGGGGTATCTCCCCATTCGCAGCATCTCGATATCATGATTAGATTCAAGGATCAGCACGTCGCTGTCCTGAATCTTCTCTTTTACCTTGGAGCTCATATATCCTAAATCGGTTGCCAAGCTCAGCTTTTGGTCCTCATGGTAGAAACAGTACCCTACTGGCTCCGCCGCGTCATGAGAGATTCCATAGGATTCTACCTGAAGCGACCCGAAATTGCGCACTTCACCGGTCTCCATCACACAACGCTTATCCTCAGCAATTTCCCCGATATGCTTGTTCAGCTCTTCCCATGTTTTTTCATTGGCATATACCGGCAAATCGTATTTCCGTGCTACGGCACCCAACCCTTTAATATGGTCCGCATGTTCATGTGTCACCAGAATCGCATCCAGCTCCGAGGCGGCCATATCTTTCTCCTTCAGCAGCTGATCTATCTTCTTGGCGCTTAGGCCCGCATCGATTAATACTTTGCCTTCGTCCGTCGCAACAACCAGCGCATTCCCTGTAGAACCGCTGGACAATACTGTAAAGCGCATCCCCATGCCTCTAAACTCCCATCCTGACAACTTGCCAAAGCTACTTTTTGTTTTTTTGCGGCGGATCGACCGCCCCGTTCAACGCATGAACGTAATAGATATCTCCATTGCCGACAACCCGCCAGTATGGCACCAAAAACATCGTTTGAGAATTAAACGTCTGTCCATGATACCCAAGCTTGATGCTGCTGACGACCGTGCCGCTCGGGAAATAATTTTCGATCAGACTGCCCAGTACTGTGTAAGGGGAAATAACCTTCTGATCCTTTTGCTCTCCCTCCGGCTTAACGTCCGCATACTCTTGGCGATAGGCTACGATCATCCCGTTTTGCTCGGTGAGCTCCAGCTTAACCTCGAACATCGGATACGCCCCATACAGCTCATGAAATACGTAGGTACCGTTAGTGCTAAGCACCGGGTCATATAAATATTTATCCATATTCGGTATCACGGCCCGTGCAGCGGTATCCCTTGACGTCCCCTTACTTAACAACGGACTGTATTTAAACGGTGTCTCCAAAGGAACCGATTTTTCCATCGTCAGCTTTTCATCGTACTGAACAACAATTTCCTTCATCCGCGGTACTTCTTTAGGCATCTCTGCGGTAATCTGAATATTTTTGCTCTTCATCAGCCGTTGGATCTCTTCTGTCGCGCTTGCCGTACTCGGGTCGAACTCCAGAAGATCGGAACGGGTCGTCCATAACTGGTAGCCGAGCACCAAATTCAGCAGAAAAAACGATAGAATTAATATAGTTTTGGCTCGACTCCAGTCCATGGGTTCCCTCCTTAAAGCTTACTCAGCAATGCTCGATTCATTACTATTTTGGATCTAATGGTATAATCGGCCTTTACTCCAAAAACTCATAAGTGCCGTCCCGCAGCTCTACGGTCCATGCCGGCACTAATTCCATCTTCTGTTCCCCTACGATCGGGCGATATCCCGGAAATACGGAGATCACCGCGTTTTTCTTCGGGTATTGGTTCAGCTTGGCATCGAGCACTTCGCCATAGCTTAGCGGTACTTCCTTACTCGTAACCCCTTGCGAATCCGGTATGATTGTCGAGCGCTCATAGCTTGAAACGATGCCCTTTTGCAGCACCATCTTAATAAATCCGATATTTTCACTGCGCTGATTTATGATCGGAAGTGAACCGTAATACTGTCGGAATATAAAGGCTTGATTCACCGGAAGCAGCCGCTGCGGTACCTTTTGCACCCCATACTGGCCATTCCAGCCGCCATGCTGATTGACAAACTGCACAGCTGAAATTAAGTTTTCCTGCACATCGATCTTGCTGTCGGCAGGTGCAACTGGGTCCGAGTAAATAAGCCAATGCTGATCGTTTTTCAGCTGCAATCCCCGTTTGGCGTCCGTATATATTTCCGTCCCATCCCATTCCGACAAGTTTCTTGTAATGGCTGGATCTACGAAGAACGTTCGTTTCAGCTGATCGCCTGTAAATTGCGTGTACGAGAATTTATAACTAGGGAACGCAACCGGCTTGGTCGGCAAATAGTAATCACCGTCGACTTTGTACGGTACCGTGCCTTCCACCACCATTAGCCGCTCGATATCCTTAGCGGAAATGTCCGCCTTCTGCACCTCATATACCGTACTGGCCGTATCCGTGAATAATATCGTACGAACCTCGTCCTTTGCTTCCCTGGCGATAATCCAAATCCGCGTAATGATATCGTTGTCCGGTGGCAAGTCGCCTTTTAGCTGCATAATGCGTTGTAAAATATTTATCGGAACTCCATCGCGAAATGTCAGTTCAATCCCCTGTTGTTTGCCACGAACCTCATCCAGATTCATGTTTAAGGCAGATACGGTTGTTTTACGAAATCCTGAAAGCGTCCTCTGCTTCACACTATCCAGCACCTGATTGTAAGCAGCCGTATTCGGGTACAGCACTGTATGCACCTGATTGCCCATATGAAGGATCACTTGATCTGCAAACAACAGATCTTCTAATTTTGCCTGCGTTCCAATAGGATCGGTCTTAACGTAGTCCTGCTGAACGAGTGGATCGAACTTAGGAGAACTGTAGGAAAGGTAGTACGTCTGCACCAAGCTAAGTCCGACCAGCAGCACCAACAGCCATGTTTTCAGCTTATCGATCATATCGCAGCCTCCTCCAACGTATAAGGAATCGTGAAGGTGACCTTCGTTCCTTGCTCCAAATCGGACTCCAGCAAAATCGCTCCTCCGTGCGCCCTTACTATTTCCCGGGCAATCGATAAGCCAAGTCCCGTGCCTCCCATACTGCGTGATCTTGCCTTGTCGACCCTGTAAAACCGTTCAAAAATACGGTTCAAATCCTTCTTAGGAATCCCAATACCGTTATCCTGAACATTGATTTCTAACAGCTTTGGATCGGGACGATGAGCACGAATCGAGATATGACCGCCATCCGGCGTATACTTAATCGCATTGGAAACCAGATTGTCGAGCACTTGATCAATACGATCCCTGTCCAGCATAATCTCATCTACAGAAGACTCTACATCCATGTCAATTTTGATGCCTCTATGATCTAATTGGAACGAGAAGCGGTCTACCACTTCTTCCAGCATCTCTGCTACATCCGTAATTTCACGGCTTATAATAGCTTGCTTCGAATCGAGGCGAGACAGCTGCAATAAATCTGTTACGAGCCGGATCATTCGTTCGGTTTCATTGCGCGTCACACTGACGAATTTCCCTGCCAGCTTAGGCTCTTCTAGGGCACCATCCTCCAATGCCTCCAGGTAGCTCTTAATCGTTGTTAACGGGGTCCTGAGCTCGTGAGATACATTAGCTACGAATTCCCGCCTGGATTCCTCCAGCTTCTCTTGATCTGTAACGTCCTGCAACATCGCGATGGTGCTTGCAGAGCCCTTTTCCTTGCTGTACACGGTTGTAAAACTCACCCGGACGGACAAATGCTCCTCCTCGACTTCGTGATAAAACTGCATCATCATCGTCGAATCCTCGGTGGTTTGAAGCTCTTTCATCGTCTCCTTGGTAATGCCCAACACTTCAGGGAGCGGCCGTCCCAATGTCGTATCCTCGTTCAATTGAAGAATTTGCTTAGCTCTCCGGTTGATAACCATAACTCTTCCGTCATCATCCGTTGCGATAAGCCCATCATTCATATTCGTCAGAATGGATGCGAGCTTCTCCTTCTCCTCTTCATTCAACGACAAGGCATCCTTTAACCGCTCCATCATATAGTTGAATGTTTGTCCGAGCTGACCGATCTCGTCCTTCCCCAATACAGGGACCTTATCATTAAAGCGTCCCTCGGCCACAGCTGTAGCTTGTCGAGTGATCGCCTTAATCGGACTCGTAATCGTAGCGGAAAGCATGATACCAAGGGCAGCCGTTAAACCTAGCGCAATAATTGTCCCCGTAATAAGAAATTGATTAATTCGATTGATCGTATTGTACAGCTCTTCCATCGAAGCAATGATATAGACCGCTCCGTTGACTTTAACTCCAGATGCAACTGGCTTCGTGATAATCATTTTACGGACCCCGTCAAAATCCGTGAACATCCGCTGATTATCCTTAATCCCCTGCAGCGCCCGGCTCACCTCAGGCTGTGTGTTCTTCTGTCCGATAATAGCCTGATGCGTTGCCATCGAAGTAGTCAGAACAAACCCATTCTGATCGATGACCTGAATCTCTGACCCACTGTTAGCGAACAGCTTGTTCACCACATCGTTCATTTCAGCGTACGTTTTCTTCATATCCCCTTGCCGGGTCTCTTCATTTAAGTACTTTTCCACCCATTGGGTCAGCAATGCCGCTTGAATATTATGTGATTCAATGAAATCGTTCTTAAAGTAACTCTCGAGCGTCCGGACAAAGTAAACCCCGATCAGCTGCATTGCAATCAGGATCAACAGCACATAAATGATGATGATCTTCGCTTGAATCGATTGAAAGAAGCGAATTCCTTTCATGGGATCAGAAGCCTCCGCTTTTCGGGTTGCGCATCATATAGCCCAGCCCTCTGCGGGTCAGTATATACTCAGGGCGACTCGGATCATCCTCGATTTTTTCCCTGAGCCGACGAATCGTCACATCAACCGTTCTGACATCGCCATAATATTCGAAGCCCCAGACCGCCTGCAGCAAGTGCTCCCGGGTCATTACCTTACCGCTGTTTTTGGCCAAATACTGAACCAGCTCGAACTCCCGATGCGTAAGATCCAGAGCGACGTCGTCCTTGTACACGACATACATATCGGTATCAATAAATAAGCCCTGAATCCGCATGCCTTGCCGTGGTTCTGCTTCTGCCTGAGGGGCATTCTGTGCCTTCGTTTGCCGCCGCAAATGCGCTTTCACGCGCGCCAGCAGCTCCCTGGTTCCAAAGGGCTTGGTCACATAATCGTCAGCCCCAAGCTCCAAACCAAGCACTTTATCGATTTCATTATCTTTGGCCGTCAGCATAATGATGGGTGTATTAAGCCGCACACGCACTTCACGGCACACATCCATTCCATCCTTCACAGGAAGCATGAGATCGAGCAATATTAAATCGGGCTCTTCCTTGAACGCAAGCTCAACCGCTGTCCCACCGTCATAAGCACAAATGACCTCGTGCCCTTCCTTCTCCAAGTTAAACTTCAATATATCCGCAATCGGTTGTTCATCATCGACAACGAGTATTTTCGCCATCCTTTTCGATCACCGCCTATGAGCAAACTTTAACCTTAATTCCTTGCTTTACCCAAATAAACCGTATCCCTATCTTACCACACCTTGAAACAAAAAGAGACATGGTCAAGCAGGTTTCCCTGCTTTTTCCATGCCCCTTTTTCTATATATAATCTCTCTTTAATAAATCTAAATGAGTGCTTATCGATTCAAATATTTCAAAGGATTTTGCGGTGAATCGCTTTGCTGAACTTCAAAGTGCAAATGTACTCCAGTGGAGTCGCCAGTACTGCCCATATAACCGATTTTTTCGCCCTTCTCGACGATTTTACCGACACTCGTATAGATTTGGCTTAAATGTCCATACAGCGTCTTATATCCGTTCATATGGTCAATAATGATGCAATTCCCGTATCCGCTTTTTACTCCGGCAAAGATAACTTTACCGTTATCCGATGACATAATGTTTTTATTAGGAGAAGTTAAGTCAATTCCTTTGTGGAATACACCCCAACGTGTTCCGAACGTACTTGTAATGGTTGAAGATACGACCGGCCAAGCGAACTTCCCTGTTCCCTCGCCTTTAATAACTTTTGTTCCTTTACGGACAACGGCTTTGATCGGTTCTTGAACGACTTGCTCGCTCAGCACCGTCTCATCTGTCATCAATCCGTTTACTTTCGTAACCTGGATCATGACCTGTTTCATTCCGTTCTTGCCTTGTTTAATAACTTGTGTAGTTCCCTCACGCATACTGTCGTCCGTCTGATACTCCGTGTCATACTGAATCTCTTGGGACTCGGCGAATTTCTCTACCGTACGTACGGCAAGCTTCGGCTGCAGTACGGTCAAGTCTAGCTGCTGTCCAACTTTAATCATATCATCGCTGATGGTAGGATTATTCTGATAGATAACCTGCTTCGGAATATCGAGCTTCTTAGCTATGCAAGACACGCAATCGCCCTTTTCCACCGTATACTTGGTCGGTTGCACATCACCGGTCTCAAGCTTCTTCTTAAGCTCTTCAGGACTCATAACATCCTGCGGTTGTATCTTGATTTCTTTCAGCTCTACCTTTTGTACGAACTCTACCTTTTGCAATTCTACTTCAGATGCAGGCACGGAAGGAGAAGCCGAGAGCACTTTAACTTTCCCTGAGTCCTTCTTCTTTTCCAACGCCGTATTCTTGATATCCTCCAACAGCTGATCTGCTGTCTGTTCATCCTTCAGAACACCCATCGGATTTCCATCGACAACAATCTCGGTTCCAACCGGATAGGCAGTAACCGATTCGGCTACCTTTTCCAACACCTTTTGATCATTTGTGTCTGGCATGAAAGCCTTTTCAACCTGGAATGTGACCTCGGGCTCCTTAACCTTCATGCGAACAAACGAATTATTCGTCAACTCCTGCGCCTTCGCTTGCTTAATTTCTTCTACCTCTGTCGTATTTTCGACGGTTCCGACATCTTGCCCATCAATAGACACGTGGTATACGTTTTTCAATCCTGCATGCACAAAAACATTGCCGCCCCAAACCACTGCGGAAACTACGCCCAATACAGATACAGCTTTTACCAGCGTCCATTTATGTAAAAAAGGATTATTCTTAGCTTTATGTTCAGATGGTTCCTTTTGCTCTTCCACTGTCGGCTCGACCCTCGTCTTGGCAGTCAAGTTGCTCAATTGAATGGAAGAGAGCTTCTGTTTGGACTTGTCCAACTTCTCTTTGATCCAACTCATTCCCTTGAAAACTGTCATGTTCTACTCCTTTTAAGCCGTTTTCTACGAAAAATACATAAAAACACCTAAAATAGGGACACTAACCATATAAGATGACTCCTTTTATCAATTTACCACAATTGCTCTTCTTTTTTCAACAATATTCACGGGTCTGGGAGCCAATTCCGCAGTTTCGTGGCAGGGGTGTGAAGTAAAACTATGGAAAACATTACGGCATTTTTCAAAAATAGCTCGGATATGAATCAAGCAGCAGCGGCACTGCGTGAGCAAGGAGCTATTGATATTCAATTGCATACGGATGATAATTCAGCGACTTCATTAGTGGCACCATCCCTTCTCCACTCCAGCATGATGGAGGAATATCAAGGAAACGAGCATAGCTACATCCTGCAGGTTGTCGTCGAATCGTCCCGATATCGGCAAGCGGTGGATACGTTAGCCCAATTTGGAGGACAGCAGTAAAGGATAGACAACACAAGGAAGCCCCAGCACGATTGTGCCAGGGCTTTTTCTGCTTTTATACTCAAGCAGGATCTATATGCTAGGTTAATTGTCTACTTTAATCATAGCAAGAAGCTGCGCATATTCATCCGGCTTCAAATATTGCTGCAGGATCTTCTCGATTTGCTTCAATTCACCGGCCGTAATCCCATCTTCCATTAATGAAGAGATGGTCTGCATTTCATTTTGAGGTACACGTGTGACAAGCATATTAAATATTTTGTTTTTCTCGTCATTGGATAACTGCTCTTTCTTCTTGGTAAATTCCTCACCCGACACAACGATCTTTTTATTGTCCTCTACTCCGGATACTCCACTGTTCGATTTATCGTTTTGGGTTTGGCTGCTCTGATGACCGAATACGGCAATCGCATCTTCTGGTGGTTTTTTGGTCGTTGTCCCGCTTCCGTTTGTCGTGGAAGAGGAGTTGCCAGAGGAATTCCCGTCTGTTTGCTCCGTCGTTCCTGTACTGTTAGGAATAATGGGGCTTGTCGACGTACTTGAGTCAATTGACCCTGCTGTAGGAACATCCGCCGGAGTTCCACTTTGCGGAGTAGTAGAGGCCACTTTACGTTGAGAGGGCGCGACCGTACTTTGACCGAGGAATCCCGTCATCTGCTTACTCATTTGTCCGACGAACTGCGACCAATTGGGTGCTGCGCTTACAGCCGATTTTAAATTGTACTGCTCCAACAACATATCCGCATAAGTGCTTACAGCCCAAAAGGTCGAGGCGATACAAACCGCAGATGTAATCAAAGCACTCAAAACCAATCTTATCAACCATTGTAACCCTTTCATGTCCACTTCTCCCGTCAGTCTGGTATGCTTCTCTCTCAATCAGTATTGACGACATTAGGGAAAAACATCCATCTGGATGGAGAATCTTTACTTTTACGCAGCATAAAAAAGAACCTCGCAGGCCTTACTTTCAAGGCTTACGAGATTCTATTGGGTCAAATCATTTATTAGTAGATAGGTCTTACCAGATTCGTTTGCTCACGGTTACGACCTACAGAGAAGATTGCGATCGGAATACCAGTCAGCTCAGATACGCGCTCTACATAGCGTCTTGCATTAGCCGGCAAATCCTCCAGCTTGCGAACACCTGTAATATCTTCGCTCCAGCCTGGAAGCTCTTCATATACAGCTTCACATTCAGCGAGCATATTCAAGCTTGCAGGATAATGCTCGATCACTTCACCGCGGTATTTATAAGCGGTACAGATTTTTACCGTTTCCAGGCCTGCCAGAACGTCCAGTGAGTTCAGGGACAATCCTGTAATCCCGCTCACGCGGCGGGCATGGCGTACAACAACACTGTCAAACCAGCCTACACGACGCGGTCTGCCTGTAACCGTACCATACTCGTGGCCTTTTTCACGAATCCAGTTCCCTGTCTCATTATGCAGCTCCGTAGGGAAAGGACCATCGCCGACACGAGTGGTATAGGACTTAGCTACACCGATGATTTGCTGAATCTTAGTCGGACCTACGCCAGAACCGATACAAACGCCGCCCGCAGAAGGGTTCGACGATGTAACGTACGGATACGTTCCTTGGTCGATATCCAACATAACGCCTTGAGCGCCTTCGAACAGCACTTTTTTCCCGTCATCGATCAGATCGTTCAATACAACGGAAGTATCGGTAACATAATGGCGAATACGTTCAGCATAACCAAGATATTCGGTGATAATAGCATCAGCATCCAAGCCTTCGCCATTGTATACTTGTTGAATCAATACATTCTTCTCGGCAACAAGATGACGTACTTTGCGTTCAAATTCTTTAGCATCCATCAGATCGGCAATACGGATACCGTTTCTTGCCGCTTTATCCATGTAGCAAGGACCAATCCCTTTGCGTGTTGTTCCGATTTTATTATCGCCTTTACGCTCTTCTTCCAATCCGTCCAACAGCAAATGATACGGCATGATAACATGCGCACGATCACTGATTTTCAGATTATCGGTCGTAAAGCCATTCTCGTGAATATATGCGATTTCTTCGAGCAAAGCGCCTGGATTAATAACCATGCCGTTGCCAATAACGCATACTTTATCATTGTAGAAAATGCCCGATGGAATCATCGTCAATTTATATTTCTTTTCATCAATTAAAATCGTATGGCCAGCATTGTTACCGCCTTGGTAACGTGCTACCACTTCAGCAGATTCAGCAAGGAAATCGGTAATCTTCCCTTTTCCTTCATCGCCCCATTGGGTTCCTACAACCACTACCGTAGACATGCACATAACCCCCATCAGGTGAGTTTCACCTTCACCTATAATTGGCCAAAAGGCCTTAAGCACCATGAATATTTTATCAGTCTGCTATGGCAAAGTCAATAAAAAACGAACAATGCTACAGGGGCCTGTAGCATTGTTCGGAAATCATTCATACATATACAACCAGGATGTTCCCCGTGCAACATAGAACCATTAGCTGGCTGACTCCTGATGGGTTCGATCCAATCCGACGAACTTATTGAAGTTTTTCAAGAAGGCTAACTCTACCGTTCCGACCGGACCATTCCGCTGTTTGGCGATAATAATCTCGATAATATTTTTCTTCTCGGATTCTTTATCATAGTAATCGTCACGATACAAGAAAGCGACGATATCGGCATCTTGCTCAATTGAACCGGATTCCCGCAAGTCAGACATCATCGGACGCTTATCCTGACGCTGCTCTACGCCCCGGCTCAGCTGCGACAAGGCAATAACAGGAACGTCAAGCTCACGGGCAATTTGCTTAAGCGTACGTGAAATTTCCGATACTTCCTGCTGACGGTTATCGCCTTTACCCCGGCCATGAATAAGCTGGAGATAGTCTATGAGGATCATGCCGAGCCCCTTCTCCTGCTTCAGCCGGCGGCACTTGGCTCGAATATCGGCAACCGTAACTGACGGGGAATCGTCGATATAAATATTGGCTTCCGACAAGGCGCCAATCGCCATCGTCAGTTTTTCCCAGTCGTCCGACTCGAGGAAACCTGTCCGCATCCGCCCGGCATCCACATTTGCCTCTGCACAAATCATACGCTGTACAAGCTGGGCCGCCCCCATCTCCAGACTGAAGATAGCGACGGTCTCCTTCTCGCGCACACCTACGTTTTGCGCGATATTCAAAGCAAACGCCGTCTTACCTACGGAAGGACGGGCCGCTACAATAATTAAGTCCGACCGTTGAAAGCCGGACGTCATTTTGTCCAAGTCCTGGAAGCCGGATTTGACCCCGGTCGTTCCCCCTTTATTGTTATAAAGGAATTCGACCTTATCAAACACTTCCATCAGGACATCTCGTATCGCGATGAAGCCTGTACTGGAGCGGCGCTGCGAAATCTCTAGAATCCGCTTCTCCGCATCGCTTAGCAGGTCGCCCACGTCGTCCGTGGCTGCATAGCCTTCGGTTACGATGTTCGTCGCGGCGCGAATCAACCGCCGCAGCATCGACTTCTCTTCTACGATCTGCGCATAGTAATCTATGTTCGCTGCCGTCGGTACTGCATTCGCGAGCTCCGACAAATACTTGATTCCGCCAATCTCCTCGAGCTGCTGTTTGTTTTGCAGCAGCGCGGTGAGCGTGATCAAGTCTATCGGCTCATTCCCCTCCGCCAGCTCGATCATGGACTCAAAGATGCGTTGATGCGATGTACGATAGAAGTCATCGTTCGTAATACGTTCCATCGCGGTGACTAACGAATCACTGTCAAGCAAAATAGCGCCGAGCACGGCCTGCTCGGCTTCCAAATTTTGCGGAGGGATTCGATCCATAAACATACCTTCGTTCAAGTTCGTCTCCTCCTAAACATTTCCTTGGGGAAAACTTACCTCACAAGCGCTGAACCACAAGGGGTCAGCGCTTCTATCCAACTAATTGACTGATTAACGACTTATTCTTCCGCTGCATGAACCTTCAGCTTCGAAGTGACTTCCGGATGAAGCTTCACGGCTACCTCGGTTACACCCAAAGTACGGATAGGCTCTTCCATAATGATTTTACGCTTGTCCAGCTTGATTTTGTGCTGCTTTTCCATCTCTTCGGCTACTTGCTTGCTTGTAATAGCTCCGAACAAACGGCCGTCCTTACCGGATTTGGCTTTTAGCTCTACTGTCAGGGACTCCAGCTTTTTACCAAGCTCGACAGCGTCGGCTTTCTCCTGATCCTTCTTGCGCTGCTCTGCTTTTTTCTGAGTCTCCAATACTTTCATGGATGAGTCGTTTGCAGGTGCAGCTAACTGCTGCGGAAACAAAAAGTTATTGGCATACCCTTCGGATACGTTTTTAACTTCCCCTTTTTTTCCTTGGCCTTTTACGTCCTTCAGCAATATCACTTTCATTCGAAAAGCCCCTCCTCTGCTTCTATGTCACTTAAAATTTGTTTTAATCTTTCTTTCGCTTCACCGATGGTGCTTTCTAATTGGGTCGCCGCGTTAGTCAAATGACCACCACCACCCATTCGTTCCATGACAACCTGAACGTTCATTTGTCCAAGAGATCTCGCACTGATACCAATTAATCCGTCCGGACGTTCACTTATGACAAAAGAAGCCATTACACCCGTCATAGTTAACAATGTATCAGCTGCTTGCGCAATGAGCAACTGAGAATATTTGCGATTTGGCTCCGTCACCGCCAAGGCGATGTGGTCATACAGGATGACCGCATTCTTAATAACCTCAGAACGCTGAATAAAGGCGTCCAAATCTTCCTTAAGCAGCCGCTGGATCAGAGAAGAATCCGCTCCATTCCGTCTTAAGAAAGAAGCTGCCTCGAACGTCCTGGCACCCGTGCGAAGACTGAAGCTCTTCGTATCTACGACAATCCCTGCGAGGAGTGCAGTTGCTTCCAGTACGCCCATCGTCAACCGATCATTAAAGTACTGGAGCAGCTCCGTCACTAATTCGCATGTCGATGATGCGTAAGGCTCCATATACACCAGTGTCGCATCCTGGATGAACTCCTCTCCGCGGCGGTGATGATCGACGACGAACTTGCGCTGTGTCTGCTGCAAAAGCTTTGGCTCCGCAACCATAGATGCCTTATGCGTATCTACGACGACGGCCAATGTACGGCCATTCGTAATTTGCATCGCCTGCTCTGGTGTAATAAACCAACGGTTCAGCTTTTCATCCTCATAGATCGTATCCATAAGCTTTTGAATCGATGGATTAACGCCTTCTAGTACGATGTAGCCTTCTTTGTTGCTTACATGAACGGCCTTAAGCACCCCTATCGCCGCGCCAATGGCATCCATATCCGGATAACGATGGCCCATGATAATGACCTTATCGCATTCCTTGATCAAATCCCGCAGCGCGTGAGAAATGACTCGGGCTCTTACGCGAGTACGCTTCTCAATAGCATTGGAGCGCCCTCCGTAGAAGGACAACCTCTCCCCTACCTTAACGGCCACCTGATCGCCACCACGCCCCAATGCCATGTCTAAGCTCGTCTGAGCCAGCTGTCCAAGCTCTGTAAGCGAATCTATTCCGGAGGCGATCCCTATGCTAAGCGTTAAAGGCAGCTTGTTCTCGATCGTTAAATCCCGAACCTCGTCCAATATTTCAAACCGGGATTGCTCCAACGATTTTAATCCCTTTTGATTCATTAGAATCAAATAGCGGTCCGATGCAGTACGACGGAGATGAACATTGTTCTTTTGCGCCCATTCCGTAATTTCACCAGTGACTCTTGCCATCATAATACTTCGCGTCTGATCGTCCATTCCCTGCGTCGCTTCGTCCAGATTGTCCATCATGACAATCCCTATAGCAAGCCGCTCTTCCTCGTATCTGGCGGACAACGTCTTGTAATTGGTTATATCGGTGAAATAAAGCAGTCTTTCATCCGGCTTGACCTGCACCAGGTAGATGCACTTACCGACCGTTATTTCCAGCTTCAGATCCTTATCCTTACGTGTCTTTAAAGCAGGAAACAATTCATTGACCGATTCACCGATCAAAGTCTCTTTATTAACCATCTTCGCTACGAACGGATTATGCCATTCCACGATCTTCTCTTCGTTATAGAGCAGAATCCCTATAGGAAGCTCGTGAACTACCTCATTGCCCGCCTTTTTAATCCGGTGGGACAGCGTGGTTACATAATGGTTGAAATCTTTGCGAAAAGCCTGTTCAGCCTGCAAAGTATAGTAAGCCAATATACCACATAGAAACAAGGCGATCACACCGATCACCCATTGGTAAATCATCAAAGTAAAAATCAATACGATCAAAAGAGCAAAAATCCATACGATATGCAAGCCGTGCCATCGCTTTAACAGGAACTTTGGCATTCCACTCGCCCCTAATCCATCATTATTTTCGCGTCATACGTTCACGGATCGGAAACGCTACGTCAAAAACCCCGAGCATGCTGAAAATAAAATAAGCTGGCGGAAAAAAAAGCAGCAGCACAATGCCGGCTATAGGCAAAGTCCGATTCCAGCGATTCGTATGAGCCACGAAAAACAAAAACGCTAGAGCTTGAATTGCAAAAGCTGCCGTCAGCAAGGGAAGCAAATTAATCAATATAGTGAAAAAAATCGAGTTCGTGTCCTTAACAAAAAACTCCATAAACAAGGCAATCATATAGTACCAGACAAAAGAACGCGGCAGCATCCACTCCCGCATCGGTTTAAAGGCCGGAATGCCCTCGCCGGAACGGTTCAATATTTTTCTGGACAGCCAATGCGCAATCACAACAAGCACTAATGAAATGCCGATCATATAGAGTGGCAGCATTTGGCTCATCAATTGGATCAACACATCTTGATCCAACGCGATCATACCTTTAAGCTGCTCTGGCAGCGTATTGATGCTTTCCTGCATAAATTGCTTGATTTTATCAATCAAATTAAGTCCGAACATGTAGCTGACGACCAGGCTTAAGAGAAACTCTGCCAGCAAGGTCACGGTACCTACGGTCAACACGGTGCGCGCAGGCGCCCTCTTTTTATACAAATTCCCCATTTGAATAACGGGAGGTAAAAAGAACAGCGACATAGATACCAAAAGAATACCTGCCCATCCTCCTAGAACCAAGGAGGTCAACACATACACAATGGCGAGGCTCACGCCGTAATGCAGCAGAAACCGCTTCGTATCCAGCTTAACGAACTGTACGATCACGGGGATCATCAATAAACAAAATGTAATGATACTAAGCGGTGTAATCACCGAAAGGAGCAATAAGATCGTCGCAGCGCTCCAGCCGAGCATTCGTACGGAACCTTTCCCCAACACCTTCACCTCTTACGCAAATGTTCTTCCAAAGCGGATATATCGCCAAGCCGTTCCTACAACTGATGTCCATCTTGCCTATGCTTCTTCATTTTCTCCAAAACCGCTTCGTCTAAACTGCGCAATGAGTACCCAAACGTCTTCCGAGAATACAGCAGAAGGCTACCAGACAACCGCCTCTCAATTAACATGGCACTTTAGTTAATTATACCACAATTCTATACCTTTTGTTCGGCCTGCCATAGTTTGAAGCAATAATCGATAATCTCTCTTCTACGTATGATGCCGATAAATACCTCATTGTCATCTATGACGGGGACGTAGTTTTGGTTGGTTGCAAGAGTTATCAAATCCTGCATTTGCTGGTCAATCCGAACCGGTTTAATGTTCATATGCTGCGGGACGTCCTTGAGTTGGACTTTGTGTGTATTTTCAAAACCGATCTCCGGTGAATGCTTCAGCTTCCACAGCAAATCACCCTCTGTAATGTTACCAACATATTTTCCGCCCTCATCAACCAGCGGAACCGCTGAATAGCGGTGGTATTCCATTCGTTCCAATGCCTGACGCATCGTAGAATTAGGGGATAAATAAATGACGTCATCTTTCGGCAGTAGAAAAAAAGCGATGTTCACCCAAGCCACCCTTTCCAATCTAAACTTCCTTGGTGCGATCCTCTTTATCATACACTATGATTCAGAAGGAAGATATACAACGATCATCTGGATATCCCCTCTTATTTTACCAAAAGAATGGATTGCCTTCATCTTTTACCCTTATAACCTAACGGTTGCATCAGTCAGAGCTTGTATAAATAGCAAAAAAGACAGTTGGTTTCCCAACTGTCTTCTTCGAAATATTGCCTACTCCGTTGTGTATGGAAGCAACGCTACTTGACGGGAGCGTTTGATCGCAATCGTCAGCATACGTTGATACTTAGCGGAAGTACCAGTGACACGACGCGGAAGAATTTTACCGCGCTCGCTGATAAACTTCTTCAGCGTTTCGATGTCTTTATAGTCAATGTGTTTAATTTTGTTTACTGTAAAGTAACACACTTTACGGCGTTTGCCGCCTTTTTTTCCACCACGACCGCCGAATTTACGCTCGCCGCGCTCTTCGCCACCGTTGTCTCTTCTTTGGAAACTCATCGAATTCAGTCCTTTCTACGTTAGAATGGCAAATCATCATCAGAAATATCAATCGGTTTTCCATCATCCTGGAACGGATCTTGATTATCACGTGGTCCGCCGTAGCGCTGTTGACTTTGGCTCTGCCCTTGGCCTTGACCTTGATTGTAGCCTCCGCCGCCACCCATACCTTCTTCACGATTTGCACCACTGTTGGAAGATTCCAAGAAACGAACGTTATCGGCAATAACTTCCGTCACGTATACGCGGCGGCCTTCGTTATTATCGTAGTTACGCACTTGAAGTCGGCCTTCCACTGCTGCTAGTCGGCCTTTACGCAAGTAATTGGCACATGTTTCAGCAAGCTGACGCCATGTCACAATACTGATAAAGTCCGCTTCACGCTCACGTTGCTGGTTCGTAAAAGGACGATCCACAGCCAGCGTAAATGTCGTTACAGCAACGCCTGACGGGGTATAGCGCAATTCGGGGTCACGAGTCAGCCTTCCGATCAGAATCACACGATTTAGCAACCTAAAACCCTCCCAGCATGTCAATTACGGCACGGATGCCTTGTCTTACGCTACGTCTTTAGTGATCAGGTAACGAATGACTTCATCAGAAATCTTCATCACACGGTCAAGCTCAGCAATTACTTCGTTGTTAGCATTGAAATGAACTAACACGTAGTGACCATCACGGAACTTGTTGATCTCATACGCAAGACGGCGTTTGCCCATTACATCGTGTTTCGTAACTTCGCCACCGTTGTTGATGATGTTTTGGAACTTCTCAACCGCAGATTGAACAGCTTCTTGCTCGATGTCCGGACGAATGATGTACATTACTTCATATTTGCGCATGTTTTCACCTCCTTTTGGACTAACGGCCCCTCTGATGAGGAGCAAGGAGCGAGAATTTCAATTACTATCAAAACTCGCACCATAATACTATAGCAAAATCACCGATCAATGACAAGTTTATTTTCGTTTTTCATCGTATCCCTTCATCTAATGCGATTTATCGGCTTGGTAAAATTTTAAGCTCATGCAATGTGGCTTTCTTGGAAAACCTAGCATTACACTTCGCACAGGAGGTGACTGACCAGCTATGGGCGAATGGAGCCAATTCAGTCCTGGAGATACTGCTCCCAATGACGGCGATTATTTGGAGATTGGGGAAAACGCCTTTCATATGGGCATTAACAATCCCAAAATCATCACGTTAAAAAAAGGAGACACGTTCCCGGAAACAAGCAACCATAACCGTAAATGGAAACGTAAGTATTAGCCCTCCTCCCTCTGAATTGGTTCGTTCAATGTTCAGAGGGGGTCAAAATTCATTAAAGGAGCTCTATCCATGAAATATACTGTTACCCTGCTTTTCGCTGCCATCGGTGCCGCACTTAGTCTGGTGCATTACTTCGGTCATGACTCGGAGCCCATTTACATTTTATTTTACTGCCTAAGTGTTCCTGCCTGGTTTTATCCTATAGCAGGTACCACCAATGTGAACCCTGTGCTGCTCTATTCACTAACTATTTTATCGTGGGCGGTGATCGGATATTTCGTCGATCTCTACTCCGTTCGTAGAAAAAGCCACTACTAGTCTGGAAGCCTCCTTATGCACATTCTTATGCAAAGGAGGTTTTTCATTTTTCATCCACATGTGAATAACTCTTTCTTCAGACTTATCCACTGTATTTCCTGTTTTTATTCACATTATCCCTTCAAGCCCTTACTTACATTTATCCACAACTGTATTCTCATATCCTTCTATTATCTATTATCCTTCCGAACAGCTTCCTTCCATCCCAATCCATGCTCATTATCTTCGCTATCAGACGATATCCTGTTGAATCTTTGAATCCGTGCTATGGTTCATGATCCATTCCTTATGAATGGCTTCCTGCCAAACTAACTGGCGAACAGATTAATATGACAAGCCAGTTTCAAACAGCTGGAAAGCTCTAATGCCAAACGTTCTTATGGGAAGAGCAGCGCTGTACGGCGAGTGATTCCAAGGGAGTAAAAGCAACAAAAAAACGACTCTTTACAGAGTCGTTGTCGCTTGTGTACTATGTGGCGGAAAGAGTGGGATTCGAACCCACGCACGGCTTGCGCCGCCTAGCTGATTTCGAGTCAGCCCCCTTGGGCCTCTTGGGTACCTTTCCGCATTAAAAAGGGACAAGTGTTATTCTACCACAACAAATACCAGTATGGCAAGCCTTTATTCTACTTTAAAATTCGGGTTCGAACGCAGTACTTTTTTCAGCTTGCTTTCGAATTTGGCTCTAGGCACTAGTACGCTGTGCTTACAGCCTACACACTTAATTCGGATATCCATGCCAAGCCGGATTATTTCCATTTCGTTAACGCCACAGGGGTGAGGCTTTTTCATTTCAACGATATCGCCCAATTCATACTGCTTGCGTTCCATGGCTCACTCCCCCTTTTCATTCTTATGATAATTGACAACCCTAGGGTATGGAATTTCAATGCCCCGGGTATCAAATGCTTTTTTAATATCTGCATAAAGCTCTCTAGCTACAGCAAATTGCATATTCGGCTTGCATTCAACCGTCACGCGCAGCGTCACATTGGCTCCGACCAACGCTTGGACGCCTAAAACTTCCGGTTCTTTAACCATATTGACATTCGTTTCGTAGTTTTTATTGACGGTTTGCCTCATGATCTCTATCGCTTTGTCCGTATCTTCCTCATATGCAATAGATACATCGACAACAGCAATGGAGTTATTTACTGAGAAATTCGTAACCTGAGTAATCGTTCCGTTCGGAATAATATGTACTTCGCCCGTCCAGCTTTTAATGCGAGTGACCCTCATGCCGATTTCCTCGACCGTTCCCTTGAAGTTCCCTGTCTGAATAACGTCTCCTACAGCGAATTGATCTTCGAATATAATGAAAAATCCAGTGATGACATCCTTAACCAAGCTTTGCGCTCCAAAGCCTACCGCTAAGCCAACCACTCCAGCTCCCGCCAGCAGCGGCTCGAGTCGTATGCCAAATTGATTCAGTATCATGAGCACCATCGTAAAATTAACGGCGTATTTAATAATGTTGCCCATAAGCTTGCCGATCGTCCGCGTCCTTCTAGCGTCAAATTTCAAAGGACTTTTTTCACGTTCAACCAGCATGTGCTCCAATGCCTTATTGGCGACCTTAATAATGACTCGTCCAATAACGTAGATCAGCACAATTTTTATTGTTGTAAATAAGAAATTAGTCCAAACTGCAGGATTCGAGATGTATCCAATTATCTGCTCCTGAAATTGCTCCCAGGTTGTCATGACAGCTCCTGCCTTCTCGTCAGCAAGGAACAGATGAAGCCACTGATCCATGCTTTACACCACCTTATAATTCCATGTTAACATACTGATCGCCTATTTTGGAATAGATGCCGCGAATCTCCACACGTTCCTCTTTAACAATACGCTTCACTTCTTCGAACGATTCCTTGGGAAATTCAAGCGACAGCGCACAGCCTGCCGTAATCTGCTTAGGTGTAGGACACATATCGTTTTCAATGTCGGCATATTCCAGCAGCATTTCCGCACGCAGAGCCTGCTGGGTTGAATCGAACGCCATTAACAGCAAGGCTTAAGCCTCCTCTATTTTATTTCCAGGGTTACGTATAATTCGCAATCTCTTTCCGTATACTAGTAAAAATGTTTATATACTCCTAGTAAATGGAGGGTTATTATATGAAACTGCCTTTTCATAGAGACAAGGTCAATGCTTTAGAACCTGAGAAAACCGAAATCGTCGAGACGTTTAAGGTGCAGCATACGGAAAGCAATATTATCGAGCTTCTGTCTGATAAGCTACTTTCTATTTTAGGTCAAATCCCATCCCATCAGCCTATCATTATTATTTGCGTTGGAACCGATCGCTCGACAGGAGATTCATTAGGTCCTCTTGTTGGGACTCAGCTTAAAAAATATCATCTAAGCGGAATTCATCTTTACGGAACATTGGACCAGCCGGTACATGCCATGAACCTGAAGGACACGCTCTCATCTATCCAAGATCACTTTAACAATCCATACATTATTGCTATTGATGCATGTCTTGGCCAGCTTACAAGCGTTGGCTGCATTCAAGTAGGTAACGGACCGGTTAAGCCAGGTGCAGGCGTCAATAAAGATTTGCCTCCCGTTGGGAACATGCATATAACGGGTATCGTAAATGTTGGCGGATTTATGGAATATTTCGTCCTGCAAAATACCCGATTAAGCATTGTTATGAGTATGTCTGAGGTTATTGCCAAATCGTTCGATGTCGCTATTAGCAACTTAACTCGCCTTACCGCTTCTACTTCTTTTGCCCGACTCGATGGATAGCTTCCTTTTCCTCCGGTGATAGAACATATTGGGATTGGCCTTGGTTTACAGGCTTTGCATACACATAGGTTTCTTCCCGGTTATGGATTCCCGTTATGACGACTCCATCCAAATCTTCATCGAGCAATGCGACTGAAAAGCTTAAATCACTCCCGTTTTGAGCAAAAGCATTATAGCGGTATACACCTAAATTGGATTTCATTTTTCTCATCTGCTGCGCAATCCCGGCAATTTGCTGCTGGGATTGTTTCGTTTGGTCGTGCAGCTCTTGCGTCCGATTTTGCAAATCTATGAACGCTTGCTCCACATTTAAACTGCTGTCCCCATTCATCATGCTCATATAGGTTTTGCGAAGCTTGTTTAGCTTGCTCCACAACACAATAACCATAATTAAAAAAATCACAATGACGGCAGTCATAATGATGACCATTACCCTCATGTCAAGCAAATCAAGCAGTTCCCCCATACTCCTATCCCCCTGTGTAATATACATGCTGTCTATTTCTCTCAACAGATCATTTCAGATGTGTCGCTATTTCTTTAACGGCTTGAATCAGCCTATCCGCTTCTTCGTTTGTCGTAAAATAGCCTACACTGGCTCTAACAGCCCCACGTTCCAGTGTACCTGCACTTTCATGCGCTAGCGGTGAGCAATGGAAGCCGGACCGGACAGCAATTTGAAATGAATGATCAAGAATGAAAGCAACTTCAGATGAATCGGCTTCATGAACAGTGAAAGGAATTATGCCGGTTTTATTTTGCCCCAAATCAGGTCCCAACACCTTCACGCCATCAATTCCCATCAGGGAAGACATTATGTATTGCGTCAGATCCCACTCTTTTTTATGTATTTTCTCCACCGTTTCCTTAAGCACGAATTTCACGCCTTCATTCAGTCCAGCAATGCCTGGCGTATTTTGCGTACCTGACTCATAACGGTCCGGCCTTACTGCAGGTTGGTCAATCGCCTCGGATTGGCTTCCCGTCCCCCCATGAATGAGCGGCTCCAAATCAAGGTCCGGATGAATATATAAGCCTCCCGTTCCTTGCGGTCCTAATAACCCCTTATGCCCCGGGAATGCGAGCATATGGATGCCCATTTGTTCCACATCAATGTGCAAAGTTCCGGCTGATTGCGCAGCATCTACTAAGAACACGATATTGTTCTGTTTACACAGCTGCCCTATTTGCTCCACGGGAAGAATGCTTCCTAGCAGGTTAGAGCTATGACTGCATACAAGAAGCGTTGTTTTATCAGTGATAGCCGAGGCTACATCATCGATATTCAATTCGCCCTTCTCATTGGTCAATACATAAGTAATCGTAACATTTTTTGTGCGTTTTAAAAACTCCAACGGTCTACGAACCGAATTATGCTCTACTGAAGTGCATACAACATGATCTCCATCCTTCACAAACCCTTTGATTGCCTGGTTCAAAGCCATTGTTGTATTTTGTGCAAAAGAAATGTCGTTAGGATTTTTAACCGCGAACAGCTTGGCTAGATTTTTTCTTGTTTCAAATAGGGTCCGACTTGCCTTGACCGCCATCTGGTGACTGCCTCGCCCCGGGTTCGCAGCATAATGCAGCATACATTGCTGCATGGCCTCCAACACCTCAGGAGGTTTGGGCCAGGATGACGCTGCATGATCAAAATAAGCTACTTCCACAAAATCCACCTTCCCTTCCTTCACAAAAAGTAGCATACCTAGTTTGCCCTATATCCAAGGGCACTAACAGGGTATGCTACGGTCCATTTATTCAACATCCATTGTTGATCAGGAAATCTTGCCTTGAAGCAGATCCAAAATACGATCTAAATCATCCTTGGAAAAATATAGAAGTTCAATTTTCCCTTTGTTGTTGTTATGCTTAATTTTTACAGTTGTCCGATAAACCTCTCGCAAGCTTTCTTCCAGCTGATTGATATACGGATCTTTCCGTTTGGATTTCGCTGTAGGCTTTTTAGTATTGTTCTTCTCTTCAATTCGCTTCACTTCTTCTTCCAGCTCGCGAACACTCCACTGCTCTTTGATCGCTTGTTCAGCCAAAGCTTTGATCAGCTTGGCGTCCTTTAGACCAACAATCGCTTTAGCATGGCCCATTGTTAATGTTCCACGTGAAACATGCTGTTTTACTTCCTCCGGTAAATGAATCAAACGAAGAAAGTTAGCAATATGAGATCTACTCTTGCCTACTTTCGCTGAAAGCTCTTCTTGCGTCAAAGAAAACTGGTCAATAAGCGCCTGATAGGCTACGGCAATTTCCATTGCATTCAAGTCTTCCCGCTGAACGTTTTCAATTAACGCGATTTCCATAACCTGCTGGTCCGTAAACTTCTTAACGACAGCTGGAATCGTCGCTAGTCCACAAACCTGCGATGCACGGTAACGTCGTTCACCAGCAATAATTTCATAGCCTTTCAATACAGTCCTTACGATAATCGGTTGAATGACGCCATGTTCTTTAATCGATGCAGCTAGTTCATTAATAGACTCATCATTAAATGTTCTTCTAGGCTGATATGGATTCGCACGCAGCTGTGGAAGCGGAATTTCTACAACCTTATCATCATCATTAATGCTTAATGCAGGCAGCAGTGCATCCAGTCCTTTTCCTAAACGTTTACTCAAAGTGCGATCACTTCCTTTGCGAGCTCCATGTAGACTTCGGCTCCCTTTGATCGCGGATCATAGGTTATAATCGATTGACCATGGCTAGGTGCCTCACTCAATCTAACATTTCGCGGAATGATAGTTTGATATACTTTTTGTTGGAAATACTTTTTCACTTCTTCAATAACTTGCATTCCAAGATTTGTTCTAGCGTCAAACATCGTCAATAAAACGCCCTCGATTTGTAGGGTCGTATTCAGATGCTTCTGGACTAATCGAACTGTATTCAGCAGTTGACTCAAGCCTTCCAGAGCGTAATACTCGCATTGAATAGGAATGATGACCGAATCGGAAGCCGTCAAAGAATTGACCGTTAAAATACCTAGAGATGGAGGGCAATCGATTAAAATGTAATCGAATAAATGCTTTACCAAATGCAGTGATTTTTTCAGACGTACCTCACGGGAAATCGTTGGAACAAGCTCGATCTCGGCACCTGCTAGTTGAATAGTGGCAGGAATAATCTTTAAATTGGGAATTGCCGTATCCACCATCGCTTCTTTGGGATGAATATCATTAATAATGACATCATAAATGCAATACACAACGTCCGCCTTATTAATCCCGATACCGCTTGTTGTATTCCCCTGGGGATCAATATCTACTAGAAGTACTTTTTTACCTAAGGCTGCTAATGATGCTCCCAAATTCACGGATGTTGTCGTTTTTCCGACACCGCCCTTTTGATTCGTTATTGCAATAATCTTAGACAAAATCATTTCACCTCAATAAAATACTAAGTACGAGTATAACCAGGTCATTATACTCAACAAACGCTTCAGATCATCGGGACAATAGGCTAAGTTCTGAGCAACAAAGAATAACGATTAGGCCAGCCTCTTCGAGCTAAGTCTTTCATTTGATTGATGTAAGCTACCTTTGTTGAGCTATTGCAAATAACCCGTTTAGAGTTATGCTTCACAGCACAAAAAGGTACCGTTGAAAAAAAACGTCTGGCGACGTCTTTTCAGCAAATGATCGTTATCCATGCAATTCACTCTGACACATACGACTGTCTGAATCTCTTAAAACCATAACGAAAGACGGCCTATCGTTTGAAAAGAAGCTTTTCATTAAAGTATTCGTAGGCTGTTGAGTTTTTTGCGGTTCATGCGCATAATACCCATTATTGGATGGAAACAAAAGCCCCGTAACGGAGCTTTTTATCTAAACTACATATAAAACTGTCTACTTTTCTATCATACTATATTTTTTACCGTTTTGGTATCTTGATTACGATTTCATAGTGATCCTCGTAATCTTGCTCTGTCGTATTGATCTGCAGTCCTGAAGATGTAACCATATCAACGGATTGACGGATCGTATTCAATGCTAAACGAACATCCTTTGAAAAGGATATGCGCTTTGATTTCTTCAGCTTTACCGCTTCTTTCAGCAGTTGAATTCTCGCTTCCGTCTGCTTAACATTCAGCTCTTTAGTTAGAATATCTTCCAGAACTTTAATCTGGAGCTCTTCCTGATCGAGAGAAAGCAGAGCACGTGCGTGCCGTTCTGTAATTTTTCTCTCCATTAGCGCTAACTTCACAGGCTCGCTCAAATTCAACAATCTGATTTTATTAGCAATTGTAGACTGGCTTTTACCAAGACGTTGAGCAAGACTTTCTTGAGTAAGCGAATGAATATCAATCAATTGCTGATACGCCAAGGCTTCCTCTATTGCAGTCAAACCCTCACGCTGCAAATTTTCAATCAGCGCGATAGACGCTGCTTGAGAGTCATTGAAATCGCGAATAATTGCAGGTATCGTTTCCATACCCAGCTTCTTAACCGCTCTCCATCTTCTCTCTCCGGCAATTAATTCATATATATTATCCCTAATCCGTACAACGATCGGCTGTATGATGCCATGAGTTTTAATGGTTTGACACAGTTCATCAATTCGTTCATCATCAAAAATCGTTCTAGGCTGATACGGACTCGGAACAATATCGCGCACAGGAATATTTTTAACTTCATCTGTCGAAGTTTTTTCCGTAAATCCAAACAATTTTGAGATCTGTTCTTTCATTAATTTACCACCCGATCTTTTGCCATAAATATGGACCGATACATTAAATAGTTGCTATAATGATATAATTCTCCAAAAATATGAAATTTCCTGCAAGAATGGATGTCCAACTGTATGAAATTAGTGAACAAAAAAAGAAAACCTCTGTAAGAGGTCAACTATAAGCCGTAGACTTAATATCTGTTTATCACTTTACTATGTTCCACGTGAAACACGCATGCCAAATTTATACTGGAGATATTTAACGTACAAGAGGTGTTTTTAAGGGCGTGCCCGCTTTCCTCGGATACTTTGCCTGCGTTGCTGCTGTTTTTTCAATCACAATCAGATGTCTTTTTGAAGTCTCTTGATCTGGTAAATCCAATCGATGCGTATGTATATACTTGCCTTTCAGTTCCTTTAGGCTAAACGCCGCTTCCTCCAGTTCCTCCCCAACTTCGCTGCCCTTCATTGCAATGAAATTGCCGTGGACCTTCGTGAACGGTAAACAAAACTCATTTAATACCGCTAGCCTAGCAACAGCCCGAGCCGTAACCATATCGTATAGATCGCGGTGCTCTTTCTGACGAGCTATATCCTCTGCTCTACCATGAATGCATTTAACTCCAGCTAGTTTCAATTCTGATGTGAGATGGTTTAAAAACTGAATCCGCTTATTCAACGAATCAACGATTGTGACCTCTAAATGAGGAAAAGCAATCTTCAAAGGAATACTTGGGAAACCAGCCCCGGAGCCAATATCAGCTATGTTGCGTTTTCCCTTCATATCGATAAAAAAGGAAACGGAGAGCGAGTCATAAAAATGCTTAATATAAACTTGCTCTCTTTCCGTAATGCCCGTTAGGTTCATCTTCTCATTCCACTCTACCAATACCTTATAGTAGATTTCAAACTGAGAAATCTGATACTCAGTTAGATGAACCTCTTTTTCCTCGAGCCATTTATGAAACTGTGTTTGTATAGGATCCATATTAACCTCTGGCAGCTACCACTTTATTGTAATGTTCCAAATGCACTAGCAAAATCGAAATATCAGCAGGTGTTACCCCCGCTATACGAGATGCTTGACCTATGGAAATAGGGCGGATTTTTGCAAGTTTTTGTTTTGCTTCCGTTGCAATTCCGTGAATATCCTCATAAACAATATCATCTGGAATTTTCTTTTTCTCCATCTTTTTCAACCGATCTACTTGAGCCAGCTGTTTCTCGATATAGCCCGTATACTTCACTTGAATCTCAACTTGCTCCATCACTTCCTCTGAAAGCTCAATTGGAGAAGGAGAGATCGAATGAATATGAGCATACGTCACTTCCGGACGGCGAAGCAATGTAAGCAGATCCACGGAGTTCACCAACTCAGCACTACCAAGCGAATTAAGCATTGCTTGAGCTTCGACCGGCTTAACCTTCGTCGTTTTCAACCGCTCCATCTCTTCAGCAATAAGCTGCTGCTTGAGTTGGAATCGTTGATAACGTTCCTCGCTAATTAATCCGATATCGTGTCCGATCGGGGTCAAGCGTTGGTCCGCATTGTCATGTCTCAGTAGCAAACGGTATTCGGCACGCGAAGTTAACAAGCGATAAGGTTCGTTCGTTCCTTTGGTAACCAAATCGTCGATCAACACGCCAATGTATCCTTCGGAACGATCCAATACAACAGCTTCTTGTCCTTGGACTTTGCGTGCAGCGTTAATTCCCGCCATCACGCCTTGGCCAGCAGCTTCCTCGTAACCGGATGTTCCATTAATTTGACCAGCTGTAAACAATCCGGATACTACTTTCGTCTCTAGCGATGGTTTCAATTGTGTTGGAATAACGGCATCGTATTCAATCGCATAACCGGTACGCATCATTTCGACTTTTTCCAAGCCTGGAATGGAACGAAGAATACTTAACTGTACATCCTCAGGCATACTGGTAGATAATCCTTGGACATAGTACTCTGACGTATGGCGCCCTTCAGGCTCTAGGAAGATCTGATGCTTCGGCTTATCGCTAAACCGAACAATTTTATCTTCAATCGATGGGCAATAACGCGGCCCTGTTCCTTCAATTGCACCGGAAAACATAGGCGCACGGTGAAGGTTATCATTAATAATTTGATGTGTATCTTCCGAAGTATATGTGAGCCAGCAAGGAAGCTGATTCGGCACTTCCTCCGTCGTCTCGAACGAGAAAAACTTAGGCTTCTCATCACCGGGTTGAATGACGGTTTTGCTGAAATCGATGGTATCCTTATGAACCCGCGGTGGCGTTCCTGTTTTGAAACGAACGAGCTCCAGCCCGTGATCTTTCAATGATTGAGATAACTTAACAGCCGGCTGCTGATTGTTAGGTCCACTTTCGTACATCAGCTCACCCATAATAATTTTGCCGCGCAGATAAGTTCCTGTCGTAATAACAACCGCTTTCCCCATATAACGGGCTCCGGTTTTGGTGATAACCCCTTTGCATACTCCATCTTCCACGATCAGCTCTTCTACCAAGCCTTGGCGAAGTGTCAGCTTTTTCTCATTCTCCATCGTTTGCTTCATCATATGCTGGTACAAAAATTTATCCGCTTGTGCACGAAGAGCATGCACCGCTGGACCCTTACCTGTATTCAGCATCCGCATTTGGATGTAGGTTTTATCGATATTCCGGCCCATTTCTCCGCCCAACGCGTCAATCTCACGCACCACATGCCCTTTAGCAGGTCCACCGATCGAAGGGTTGCACGGCATAAAAGCAACCATATCCAAATTGATTGTAATCATCAGCGTTTCACAGCCCATACGCGCTGCTGCAAGAGCTGCTTCGCAGCCTGCATGTCCGGCACCGACTACAATAACATCATATTCACCAGCTACATAACTCATAATATACAATACCTCCTCGCTAACAACCTATTATTTACCCAAACAAAATTGAGAGAAAATTTGATCTATCAATGAATCTCCAACGGAATCACCTATAATCTCGCCTAGATGCTCCCAGGCATTGCGAATATCGATTTGAACCATATCTATAGGAACGAACGCCTCTGTAGCGCTAAATGCTTCATCTAAAGAACCTTTTGCCTTTTTCAGCAAAGAAATGTGTCGCACATTGCTCACATAAGTCAGGTCACTTGATTCTACCTGACCGCTAAAGAAAATACTAGCGATAGCTTTTTCCAAATCCGTAATGCCCTGCTGCTCTAGCAGTGACATCTTCACAACCCGCTCCGGCGGAAAATGCTGTGTCAGCACATCCAGTTCAATCCTCTGTGCCAAATCCAGCTTATTCACGATAATAATCGTCTGCTTCTCCTTCAGCTGCTCAATTAGAGCGAACTCATCCACTTGAAGAGACTCGGCACCGTTGAACACAAGAAGGATCAAATCAGCATCTGCCAGTGCGCTGCGCGATTTCTCCACACCGATCTGCTCGACAATATCCGACGTTTCCCGAATACCTGCTGTATCTAGCAGCTTGAGGGGAATTCCGTTCACATTGACATATTCCTCGATGACATCCCGCGTCGTACCTGGGATATCGGTAACAATCGCCCGATTATCCTGCGCCAATGTATTCAGTAACGACGATTTGCCTACATTCGGTTTTCCGACAATTGCCGTCACAATACCTTCTCTTAAAATCTTCCCTTGCTGCGCCGTATTGAGCAGATCATCGATTTGGACCATCGCATTCGAACACTTCTCTTTTATAAAAGCATTCGTCATCTCTTCAACATCATGTTCCGGATAATCGATATTGACTTCAATGTGAGCCATCAATTCAACGAGATCGTGACGAAGCGCCTTAATTCTTTTGGAGAGACTTCCCTCCGATTGCTTCATCGCCACACTATACGCCCGGTCCGACTTGGCCCGGATCAAATCGATAACCGCTTCAGCTTGGGATAGATCAATTCGTCCATTAAGAAAAGCACGCTTAGTGAACTCACCTGGTTCTGCTAATCGAACGTCATGCTCCAACAGCAGGTCGAGTACTTTTTTCACGGAAATGAATCCACCGTGACAACTAATTTCCACAACATCTTCCGTTGTAAAAGAACGCGGCGCCCGCATAACGGTAACGAGCACTTCATCGATTCGCTCCATCGTTGCCGGATCTTTAATAAAGCCGTAATGAACCGTATGCGTAGCCACTTCGGAAAGCTTGCTTTTTCCGAAAAATACACGATCTGCCGCAGCAACTGCTCCTTCTCCGCTAACCCGTATGATGGCTATTCCGCCTTCTCCTAGCGGAGTGGAAATAGCCGCAATAGTATCCTGAATCATAGCTGTATTCAACCTCTTATCTTTTCGTGTCTATTACCAAAATGGATCTTCTATTGAAAAAAAGCAATGAGTCATAACAATGACATCATTGCAGCAATGGTTTATCTAGTAACAATAACGACTCTTCGATTCGGCTCCTCGCCTCTGCTGAACGTGCGAACCTTAGCATGATCCTGCAGCTTCGCATGAATCACTTTTCTCTCTTGTGGAGACATGGGCTCAAGCACTACTTCTTTTTTCGAACGAATGACTTTATCCGCCAGCCTGGCTGCCAAATCCTCGAGCGTTTTTTTCCGTCGTTCACGGAACTGCTCTGCATCCAACACTATTCGCATATGCGAAGTGGAGTAGCGATTGGCTACAATGTTGACCAGGTATTGAAGAGCATCCAAGGTTTGCCCTCGTCTGCCAATCAGCATGCCGAGTTCGGATCCGTATAAATGGAACTCCAAGCCGTCTCTCGTAGACTTTTGTTCAATGCGTACTTGTACGCTCATCGTTTGGAAAACTTCTTGTAAAAAATGAATGGCTTCTTCAACAGCATCGGGAATCAGCTCCAGCTCAACTTTCGCATCTCTAGTGCCAATTATGCCGAACAGCCCTTTTGAGGGCTGCTCCAACACCTGTATTTTGACCCGATCCTCCGTGGTATTCCATTGCTGAAGGCCATTTCTAACGGCTTCCTCAATCGATTTACCCGTAACCACTATTTTTTTCATTTTGAAGGGCCCACCTTATTTTGAGATGATCCACCATAAATAAAGTATGACTGAATGATCGTGAAGATGTTACTGTAAATCCAGTAAAGTGGAAGTGCGGAAGCGAAGTTCATCGCCATAACGAAAATCATAACTGGGAAGATGAACATCAAACTCTGCATTTGCGGGTTCATCTGAGTCTTCATCATTTTTTGTTGCAGGTAAGTGGTCAATGCGGCACATAGCGGTAAAATATAAAACGGATCTTTCGCTCCGAGCTGCATCCATAAGAACGAATGTTCATTAATATGGTGATTACGCATGATAGCATTATACAAAGCGATCAAAATCGGCATCTGAACGATCAAAGGCAAGCAGCCTGCCAGTGGGTTGACGCCATTGGATTGAAACAGCTTCATCGTTTCTTCCTGTTGCTTCTTGGCATCATCCTTGTATTTTTCTTTGATCTTTTTCATTTCAGGCTGTAATTCTTGCATCCGCTTCGAGCTCTTATATTGCTTCAGCGTAAGCGGTAATATAATTAATCGGATAATAACCGTTACGACCAAAATGGACAAACCGTATTGTCCCCAAAGCACTGTCGCAAACCAGTCCAATACTTGTGCCAAGGGTCCGACAAAATACTTGTCCCAAACGCCGTTATTAGGGTCGATTGGAGTTGTCGCCGGAGTACACCCTGCAAGCAGAAGAAACAGGAATGAAAGCGGCAAATAGATAGCAAGTCGACGAGTCAAAATAATATCCTCCTAGATTTATCTTTTCCAATAATAAACTATATCATATCTCTTAATAAAAAAGAAATGAATTTGGGTTATTTTCGCGTTAAAAGCGAGGCCCTTTTAAAGACGTGGAGGATACTCTTTTCCGTTTCTTGATAAGATAATCCCACAACAGGTTTGCGGGCGATCAAAATAAAATCGTAACCGCATGCAAAACGCTGCTTGTTCAATCGGACAATTTCCTTAACGACTCGGCGGATCCGGTTGCGGACGACGGCATTACCAAGCTTCTTGCTGACCGAAATCCCTAAGCGAAACGACTCCAGCTGCGGCCGTGGATAATAATATAGTACAAACTGATGATTCGCCATCGATTTGCCGCCGCGATACACCTTGTCGAAATATTCTCTTTTCGTCAACCGATTTTTCTTTTCCACTATGAACTCTCCATCTTCGCCCCGATCAGAAACGCCAAAACAATACTATCCTGCGCCAAATCCGGTCATTTTATAACATCACTCTTATAAGTACGGTTACAATACCGAGCAAATGGACCTTCCGTAACTGGCTTAATTCCTATAAAAACAAAAAAGACCACCTAACAGTGGCCTTTTGTATTATGCGCTCAATACTTTTCTTCCTTTTAAACGACGAGCAGCGAGTACTTTACGACCATTCTTCGTACTCATTCTCTTACGGAAGCCGTGTACTTTCTTATGCTTTCTAACGTTCGGTTTGTATGTCGGTCTCATTATTCTAGCACCTCCTTGAGGAAAATCCATTCCCAAAAATACCTTACAACATTAAAACACTTTATCATCAAAAAGTCAACTTACCGCCCTTGCAAACTTTTGGCATCCCCATTATAGGTAATCCCCTTCCATACCCTCTGCGCAATTCGATGTGGATATCTTTCTTATCTCATTATCGACAATCGAGTTGAAAGCTGCCGTCAACTTTTCGTCAAAAAAATATATCCACAACGCTATTTCTCTAAATTTCGCCGCAAAAAAATAGCCTGTGCATAAAAAAAGAGCGCTTATGCGCAGGTTTTGTCGAACTAATAACATTTTATAAACAATATCTTGTGTTGTTGATAAAAGTTACACACAAGCTATAGAAGATGTGGATAAACGGAAACAATTCATTGATAAACCGAACATATTTTGATATTATGGTTATGCTTATCCTGTGGATATAGAACGGTTATCAACTATTTTATCAACAGCCTGTGGATATCTTTGTGAACAATTTACAACCCCTCTGTATAATATTTTCCCGCACTCTCTGGATGCTGTGGATATTTTGCGACACAACCCGCTTTTTTTCTACACCCGTATGGCTTATGCCACACCGCTTATTTTTTTGAAGGAGTGAATACATTGTGGAAAGCCATCCAAACGAGCAATGGCAGCAAGTCCTTTCCATTATTCAAACAAGGCTGAGTAAACCAAGCTACGAAACCTGGTTTACATCCACAAGAGCCGTCATTTTCAACGAATCCAAAGTCGTGATCTGTGCACCGAACAACTTCGCCAGAGAATGGCTGGAGAACCGGTACACCAAGCTGATTAAGGATACGATTTTCGATTACATTGGAAAGCCAACGGAAGTGAAATTCATTATCGAATCCGAAGAAGAGAAAGCTGCAGGCACTCCCTCCTCCAATCCGAACATCCCGGTGAAAGCCCCAACCGCTGTCCCAGAAGAAACGTTCAGCCATATGATGAACCCAAAATACACGTTTGACACTTTTGTCATCGGTTCTGGGAATCGTTTTGCTCATGCGGCTTCTCTTGCTGTGGCCGAAGCGCCGGCAAAGGCTTATAATCCGCTGTTTTTGTACGGAGGCGTTGGACTTGGAAAAACTCACTTGATGCACGCTATCGGGCATTACGTGCTTGAACATAATCCAAGTGCCAAGGTTCTTTATATTTCTTCTGAGAAATTTACGAATGAATTTATTAACGCGATCCGCGATAACCGCGGCGAAAGCTTCCGCAATAAATACCGCAACATCGATGTGCTGCTCATAGATGATATTCAGTTTCTTGCGGGAAAAGAACAGACGCAGGAAGAATTTTTTCATACGTTTAATGCACTTCACGAAGAACGCAAACAAATCATTATTTCGAGTGACCGCCCGCCTAAGGAGATCCCTACCTTGGAGGAACGTCTGCGCTCGCGCTTCGAATGGGGCTTGATAACCGATATCCAGCCGCCGGATCTCGAAACGCGGATTGCGATTTTGCGCAAAAAGGCAAAAGCGGAAAACCTAGAAATACCTAATGAGGCCATGGTTTACATAGCCAATCAAATCGATACGAACATCCGGGAGCTCGAGGGCGCCTTAATTCGTGTCGTTGCCTATTCTTCGCTGATTAACGAGGACATTACATCCCACCTTGCCGCTGAAGCGCTGAAGGATATTATCCCGAGCAGCCGGCCAAAGGTTATTACGATTCAAGATATTCAACAAAAAGTCGGAGAGTTTTACGGTCTTAAAATGGAGGATTTCAAGGCGAGGAAACGTACGAAAATGGTCGCATATCCACGGCAAATCGCCATGTATCTGGCTAGGGAGATGACCGATTTTTCATTGCCTAAGATTGGTGAAGCGTTTGGCGGACGGGACCATACGACTGTCATCCATGCCCATGAGAAAATTTCGGAAGCACTGAAAAACGATCACGAGTTATCTAAAATTATTCAAAATCTTATGGAGAAAGTAAAAAACATAACGGCATAAGCGGTTTTTAACGCCCCAACCTGTTGTTTTTGCAAAACTATATATCCATTGTGGTATGAAGAGCAGCTCCTGCGAACTTTTTTCGTCCTTGGAGTTGGCTTTTCGCATCTGTATAACTATAAGCCTATGCACAAACTATTCACATGTGGATAGGCTTTTGCTTTGCTACTTTTCTCCACATATCCACATATCCAGAGGCCCTACTACTATTACTAATAAAAAAAAGGTATTATAGATGTATATGGCATCTCCATCATTTTCGTAACCATAGGAGTGACAAAATGAAGTTAACAATCTTAAAAGAACACTTGAACGAGTCCATTCAACACGTATCCAAAGCGATTTCTAACAAAACGACGATTCCCATTTTGACCGGGATTAAAATAGACGCCGATGCTACGGGCATGACATTGACGGCAAGTGATACGGATATTTCTATTCAAAGCTTTATACCTATTGAGAAAAATGAACTTAGCATTATAGAATTGGAACGCCCGGGTAGCGTAGTCCTTTCTTCCAAGTTTTTTGTGGAAATCGTACGTAAGCTGCCTGCGCAAGTTGTTGAAATTGAGGTAAAGGACCATTTTCAAACGACCATTCGCTCCGGTTCTTCAGAGATCCAATTGGTTGGTCTAGATCCGGAGGAGTACCCTACCCTTCCAAGCATTGAAGAAAACAGACGCATTCAAATGCCGAGTGATCTGTTAAAAACGATGATCAAACAGACTTCATTTGCCGTTTCGACTAATGAGTCCACTCCTATTTTGACTGGAGTCTTGTGGACGATTGCGGATCGCAAGCTCAAATTTACCGCCTGTGACCGTCATCGTTTGGGAAGTCGGGAGACGAACATCGAGGTAGATGCGGATTTTCAGTTGAACAACGTTTCTATATCTGGTAAAACGCTCAACGAACTATCCAAAATTTTGCCTGATCAGAATACGTTGATCGATATCATTTTTGCCGAGAATCAAGTGCTCTTTAAATTAAGCTCCATTTTGTTCTATACCCGTATTTTGGATGGAACGTACCCGGATACGTCTAAGTTGATTCCTCAATCCTTTCAGACTGAGCTTGTCATCAATGCTCAACAGCTTGCTGAAGCGATTGATCGGGCCTATTTGCTGTCCAGGGAAGAGAAAACGAATATTGTTAAGCTCATTATGAGGGAAGACCATACGATCGAAATTTCTTCCAGCTCCTCCGAGCTAGGAAAAGTAACGGAGCAGTTGGAGGTTTCCAGCTTAACCGGTGAGCTGCTTAGAATTTCGTTCAACTCCAAATATATGCTGGATGCTTTAAAGGTGATGGACGGGGAATTAATCCGTATAGGATTTACCGGTGCTATGCAGCCTATCATCTTTCGACCGGAAGAAACTTCAAGCTTGCTGCAGCTGATCCTGCCTTACCGGACTACGAACTAACGTTCCGTGAACTGTAGGACCGATATGCTCAGCATGGAAAAAGGAGCCACTTAACAACATGAAAATGATCCAAATTCATACGGACTATATTACGTTAGGGCAGTTTCTGAAGCTGGCTGACTGCATATCCACAGGTGGACAAGCCAAGAGCTTTCTTCAGGAAACGGAGATTTACGTTAACGGAGAGCCGGAAAACCGCCGCGGCAAAAAACTGGTACATCAAGACCAGGTTCGAGTTGAGGGGTGCGGCGAATTCCAGGTGGTTCGCAGCTAAGAGGTTTCGAAGCGGCCATGCCTTTCGCGCATGAGCCTGTAGGAGGAAATGCGTTGCAATTGAAAAAGCTGTCTTTACAGCATTACCGTAACTATGACGAGGTTTATTTTGAAACCGGGCATATGGTCAATATCATCGTAGGCCCTAATGCACAAGGGAAGACGAATTTGTTAGAGTCCATTTTTGTGCTGGCTTTAACCAAATCGCATCGGACGCACCAGGATAAGGAACTCATACAATGGGATTCACCCCATACCCTGCTTCACGCTGAGGTAGATAAAAAGTACGGCACATGCCAACTGGATCTAACCATTTCGCAGCAAGGGAAAAAAGCGAAAATCAATGGCCTAGAGCAGAAAAAGCTCAGTAATTTCATAGGTTCTCTGAACGTGGTTATGTTTGCTCCCGAGGACCTGGAAATTGTCAAAGGCTCTCCTTCGGTGCGCCGCCGTTTCTTGGACATGGAGATCGGGCAGGTTCATCCCGCCTATTTGTACGATTTGTCACAATATCAAAAAATATTGGTGCAGCGGAACAATTATTTAAAGCAGCTGTTCACATCCCGAGATAGCAAAGCCAGCATGCTGGAAGTTTGGAATGAACAATTGGCTACTTTTGGTGTTAAAATTATTAAAAAACGTCAAAGCTTTATAAAGAAGCTGCAATCCTGGGCGGAAAAGATTCATCTGGGCATTACCGGAGGCAACGAACAAGTGCGAATTGCCTATTCTACTTCGTTCGATTCGGCGGTTTTGGAAGATGAAACTGTTTTATTTGACCAATTTATGATAAAGTTATCACAGGTGAAAGAACAGGAATTGCGGCGCGGTGTGACTATGGTAGGCCCTCATCGGGATGATTTATTGTTTTATATTAACGATAAGGAAGTGCAGACGTTCGGCTCGCAAGGCCAGCAAAGAACAACCGCACTCTCTTTGAAGCTGGCTGAGATTGAACTGATTCGGGAGGAAGTAGGCGAATATCCTATCCTGCTGTTGGATGATGTCTTATCCGAGCTTGACCGTTCTAGGCAAACGCAGCTCATTGAGACGTTTCAAAATAAGGTTCAGACTTTCATAACAACGACCGGAATCGAGAGTGTGGATCTTGGCAAGCTGGAAAGTGCTTCTGTCATTCATGTACGGAACGGAAGCTTAACATAGAAAAGTCTCACGTTATAAGGAGATGGCCGACAATGTTCATCCATTTAGGCGGAGAAAAAATTATTCGCGCATCCGAGCTCGTTGCTATATTTGATCTATCCATTGAGAAATCTTCAAAAATATCAAAGCAGTTCATCAGCTACGCACTCAAAGAGAAGAAGGTTGAGGTTATCGGGGAGGAAGAAAGCAAGTCACTTGTGGTGACGCAATCGAAGGTATACTACTCTCCCATCTCCTCCATGACTTTGAAGAAACGGGCGCATCATCTTTTAACAAACTAGATATTACCTTGGAAAAGTGGGTGTCAACATGTCTGTGAATCAAAACACGTACGATGAAAGTCAGATACAGGTACTGGAAGGTCTTGAAGCCGTTCGGAAACGTCCGGGGATGTATATCGGTTCAACCAGTGGCAAAGGCCTTCATCACCTTGTGTGGGAAGTCGTCGATAACAGTATTGACGAAGCTTTGGCCGGTTTTTGTACCAAAATTGAAGTGATCGTGCATAAGGATAACAGTGTTACGGTCATTGACAATGGTCGAGGCATTCCAGTCGGTGAAAACACCAAATTGAAAAAATCGACACTTGAAGTCGTCCTTACAGTGCTTCATGCCGGGGGGAAATTCGGCGGCGAAGGCTATAAGGTGTCCGGCGGTCTTCACGGGGTCGGTGTGTCTGTAGTAAATGCTCTTTCCAAAAAACTGGTTGTTCAAGTCAAACGTGAGGGCAAAATTCACCAACAGGAGTATCAACGTGGAGCCGCTCAGTATGACCTGCAAGTGGTGGGAGATTCGGAAGAAACCGGAACTATCATTACCTTTTGGCCGGATGAGGAAATTTTTAAAGAAACGACGGAATTTGATTATGATACGCTGCAAGCTCGTATAAGAGAGCTGGCGTTTCTGAATAAAGGTATTGAAATTTGCTTGACCGACGAACGCACGGATGTCACGCATACCTTCATGTACGAAGGCGGAATTATCTCCTTTGTCGAGTATTTGAACCGGAATCGTGAAGCGTTGCATCCTCCGATTTATACGGAAGGTTCGAAAGATTTTATCCAGGTTGAAATTGCGCTTCAGTACAATGACAGCTATACCGAGAACATCTATTCGTTCGCTAATAATATCAATACCCATGAGGGCGGTACGCATGAATCCGGCTTTAAGAGTGCTCTTACACGGATTTTGAACGATTACGCCCGTAAATATAACGCAATTAAGGACAGTGATTCCAACTTATCCGGGGATGATGTTCGTGAAGGCTTGATTGCGATTATTTCCGTTAAAATTCCAGAGCCACAGTTCGAGGGACAAACGAAGACAAAGCTCGGTAACAGCGAAGTCCGAGGCATTGTTGAGTCATTGTTCTCTGAAAAGCTGATGGAATTTTTGGACGAAAATCCAGCAGTGGCTAAGAAAATAGTTGAAAAGGGCGTTCAAGCTGCTAGAGCACGGGAAGCTGCCCGTAAAGCACGGGAATTGACGCGGCGCAAAAGCGCCCTCGAGGTTAGTTCCTTGCCGGGTAAGCTGGCTGACTGCTCCTCCAAAGACGCCTCGATCAGTGAAGTATATATTGTTGAGGGTGACTCTGCTGGCGGTTCCGCCAAACAGGGACGTGACCGTCACTTCCAAGCGATCCTGCCTATACGGGGGAAAATTTTGAACGTGGAAAAAGCCAGATTGGATAAAATTTTGTCCAGTTTGGAAATTCGCGCGATTATTACTGCACTTGGTACGGGAATTGGGGAAGATTTCGATATTGCTAAGGCTCGTTACCATAAGGTGATTATTATGACGGATGCGGATGTTGACGGAGCACATATTCGTACTCTGCTTCTTACGTTCTTTTACCGTTACATGCGCAAGGTTGTCGAAGCTGGCTATATTTATATTGCCCAGCCGCCGCTGTACAAGCTGGAACGCGGTAAGACGGTGCGTTATGCCTATAATGACAAGCAGAAGGATGCCATCATGCAGGAATTTGGTGAAGGCGTCAAAGTAAACGTGCAGCGCTACAAAGGTCTTGGTGAAATGGACCCGGTTCAATTGTGGGAGACTACGATGGATCCGGATAGCCGTACCCTATTGCAAGTAAACATTCAAGATGCGATTGATGCAGATTCCATTTTCGACGCACTGATGGGCGAGAATGTCGAGCCGCGCAGAGACTTTATTCATCAGCATGCCAAGTTCGTTAAGAACCTTGATATTTAGCAAGTCTGAAGGAGCTTTGAGTTGGATGCAGAGAGCCGGATTATGGCTGCTGGTAGTCGTTTTGCTGTGGCTTACTCCAGGCATATTCCAGCAAGCCCCGCTGATTGTATATAAAGATCGGGTATCCGTAATCGCGTATCATCATATAGATGATCAAATTGTTGGGGACGTAACGATCAAGACGGAATTATTCCGAGAGCAGCTGACAGATATGCTGCAACGAGGGTATCAATTTATTAGCTTGTCACAATTTAAAGCCTATTTGGCAGGAGGGCCCGTCCCTCCTAATGCTGTTCTAGTCACTTTTGATGACGGCTATCAGAGCTTTTATACTCGTGCTTACCCTGTTTTGAAGGAATTGAACATTCCCGCCGTTAATTTTGTCATTACGAAGGATATTGATCAGCCGTTGAGGAGTCTTCTACCGTCCCTATCGAAAGATCAAATCCGACAAATGACGCAAGAAATGGCGGGGATAGACGTTCAATGCCATACGGACAGCTTGCATGACCGAGCACCAAATGGCGGCGCATTATTCACGACTAAGCTGCCTAATGATCAAGGTGTAGTAGAAACAGAACGGCAGTTCGAGCAGCGAATCATAGATGATACACAGCTATGCCGCAAAAGGCTTGGAGAATTGTACAACCGGCCGATTGACTCCTTCGCCTATCCGTTTGGGATATACGATGCCAAATCAGCTGAATTATTGAACAGATCGGGAATACAGTACGCTTATACTACCGTTAGCGGGGTCACATCACGTGATACCGATCCGATGCAAATTCCGCGGATCAATGCAGGCAGTCCTTTTGTTAAAGCGAACTCATTGAATAATTTAATTATACAAAGATTACACGGTCTTTAATGGCAGTGGCCACAGCGTAATTTTTTAGGGTTACAAAGTGGCTTTGCCAAGGCAAACTTGCAGGAGGTAAACAATGTCCGACGAACAGCGCTCACAAGTTAAAGAAATCGATATCAGCTCGGAGATGCGCACATCCTTTTTGGATTACGCAATGAGCATTATCGTAAGCCGTGCCCTGCCAGACGTTAGGGACGGGCTTAAGCCGGTACATCGCCGTATTTTGTTCGCCATGTCTGAGCTAGGAATGTATTCGGACAAACCCCATAAGAAATCGGCGAGAATCGTCGGTGAAGTTATTGGTAAGTATCACCCCCATGGTGATGCTCCAGTTTATGAGACGATGGTGCGGATGGCACAAGATTTCTCACTCCGTTACATGCTCGTAGATGGTCACGGTAACTTTGGTTCCATTGATGGCGATTTTGCTGCGGCTATGCGTTACACCGAGGCTCGGTTGTCCAAGATCGCAATGGAGCTTTTGCGTGATATTAACAAAGAAACGGTCGATTTTGCTCCCAACTATGATGGAGAGGAACAGGAACCAGTAGTCCTCCCTGCTCGTTTTCCTAACTTATTGGTAAACGGTAGTTCGGGTATTGCCGTAGGGATGGCAACGAATATCCCTCCTCATAACTTAAGAGAAGTTATCGATGGAATTCAACAAATGATAGAGAATCCCGACGTCACTCCAATGGAGTTGATGCAATCGATCAAAGGTCCGGATTTCCCTACCGCTGGCTTTATCTTAGGTCGCGAAGGCATACGTCAAGCTTACAATACTGGCCGAGGCTCCGTTACGATGAGAGCTAGAGCAACGATAGAAGAAAATAATAACAAGGCGCGCATTATTGTTCATGAGCTGCCATACCAGGTTATTAAAGCGCGGTTGATTGAAAAAATTGCTGAGCTGGTACGCGAGAAAAAAATCGAAGGCATTACTGATTTACGAGATGAGTCCGACCGCAATGGTATGCGGATAGTTATCGAGCTGCGTCGTGATGTGAATCCTAACGTCGTATTGAACAACCTTTACAAGCATACGGCTTTGCAATCCAATTTCGGTATTATCATGCTGGCATTGGTTAACGGCGAGCCGAAGGTTATGAACCTGAAGGAAATGCTTTACCATTACCTGGAGCATCAAAAGGTCGTTATTCGCCGCCGTACAGAGTATGAATTGCGCAAAGCAGAAGCTAGAGCCCATATTCTTGAAGGTTTACGAATTGCCCTTGACCACCTAGATCGAGTTATTGCCCTCATCCGTTCTTCGCGGACGACAGAAGAAGCTCGTGATGGTTTAATGACTCAATTTGAACTAAGCTACGATCAAGCTCAAGCTATTCTGGACATGCGTCTACAACGTTTGACGGGCTTAGAACGTGAGAAGATCGAAGAGGAGTATGCAGAGCTGCTGGCTAAAATCGCGGAATACAAAGCGATTTTGGCAGATGAACAGTTGGTTCTGGCCATCATCAGCGAGGAGCTTAACGAAATCAAGGAGAAATTCGGCGATGATCGCCGGTCCGAGATTACAATAGGTGAAGAAAGCATCGAGGATGAGGATCTTATTCCACGTGAAGAAGTTATCATCACCATTTCCCATACTGGCTATATTAAGAGATTGCCTGTATCCACTTATCGCAGTCAAAAACGGGGTGGTAAAGGCGTCATAGGTATGGATACGAAAGATAAAGACTTCGTAGAACATCTGTTCGTGACGAATACGCATCATTTCCTGATGTTCTTCACTAACAAAGGTAAAGTATACAAGCTGAAGGCTTACGAGATCCCTGATCTCAGTCGTACAGCTCGAGGAACACCAATCATTAACCTGCTTCAGATCGAGCAAGGGGAAACCATCAACGCGGTTATACCGGTTGAGGGCTTTGAGTCCGAACAGTACTTGTTCTTTGCAACCAAAAATGGTTTGGTGAAAAAGACCCCGTTGAACGACTACAGCAACATCCGCAAAGGCGGTTTGATTGCTATTACGCTTCGTGAGGATGACGATTTGATCGGTGTTAAGCTGACAGATGGTAACCAAACGATCATTATGGGGACCAAACAAGGGATATCCATTCATTTCCCTGAAAACGAAGTGCGTTCCATGGGACGTTCGGCTACCGGGGTAAAAGGGATTAACATTGGCGATGATGATGCGGTTATTGATATGGACGTTGTCAAAGAAGATAACAGTGTCTTGATCGTAACTTCCAAGGGCTTCGGTAAACGTACGCCGGTATCGGAATACCGTCTGCAGTCGCGTGGAGGTAAAGGGATCAAAACGCTTAACGTTACGCCGAAGAATGGCCCTGTCGTAGGCCTCAAAATCGTTCAAGACGATGAGGATCTGATGATTATTACGGCGCTTGGAACGATCATTCGAACAAGCATGTCCGGCATATCGATGATGGGTCGCTATACTCAAGGGGTTAAGTTGATTAACATCCGTGACGAGGACGAAGTATCAACGGTTGCTCGTGTAGAGAAAAGTGAAGAGTCGGCTGAAGATCAAGAAGGCGAAGAAAACGTTGCGGAAACGAATGATGCAGGTGAAGGAGAGGAATAATCCTTTCTTTGCTTGAATAACCAAACGTATTGTTTCGACAAAAAACATTGAAATTTTTGGCATTTGAAAAAGAATGGGGGGTTACATCCCCATTCTTTTTCGTTTAAAATAAGATTGATACGATAGAAAGTAAGGTGAGGACGATCCAATGGCGACGGTTCCTGTATCCCAGCTAAAACCCGGAGAAAAAATATTAGACAACGTGCAAACCAAGCGCGGAAGCGTATTATTCTATAAAGGTAGAGTAGTTACTGATAAAGATATTGAGATACTAAGAGCGTTCCTCATTCCTAGCATCTCGATAGAATCCAAAACCAATGAGCAAGAGAATGTAAAGGAGACTCCAAGCGAAGAGCCAGTCCGAACCGTACATCCTTTTTATGTGGAATACGATAAGATGCTTGCTTTGCTTAGAAAAGTATTCACCTCTGTTGGTGGGCAAAATCCTCCTATACTAGAAATTAGAACTCAGTTGGAGGCTCTGATTCAACATATCGATCAGTACAGAATTTTGACATTTGAACCTAAAGTGTTCCAACTTCAGGACTTTATTTATCATAATAGCATTATGGTTAGCTTAACCTCCTATTGTTTAGCCAAGTGGAGCGGGTTACCTCAAAAAGATCTTATGCCTGTCGCTCTGGGAGGTCTTCTTCACGATATAGGAAATGCTAAGGTCGATCAGGCCATTTTGTCTAAGCCTAACAAGCTGACAGTTGATGAAATCGAGGAAATGAAGCAGCACACTGTCATAGGCTATAATCTTCTGAAGAATGTGACAGCCATCAACGAGGGCGTCAAACTGTGCGCGCTGCAGCATCATGAACGAGAAGACGGCTCAGGCTATCCAACGGGCAATAAAGGGGATAAGATCCATCAGTACTCTAAAATTGTTGCTATTGCAGATATTTACCATGCAATGACATCAGCAAGGTACCATAAAAAAGCTGTGTCACGTTATTTGGTACTTGATCAGCTTTTCAATGAATCGTTCGGAAAATTGGAACCTGCCCTTGTCCAAGTATTTATTCAAAAAGTAACGGAGTTTCACAATGGTGTCTTAGTCAAATTGAACGATAACCGAATCGGAGAAATTGTTTTTACTGATAGGACCCATCCAACGAGACCGTGGATCAATATTAATGGTCAGATTATTAATTTGTCGATGGAACGCAGTCTATATATCCAAGATGTTATTCAAAAATAAAATAAGCAATATAGACTTGACTCTCTATATACATATATGATAAATTAATCTTCGCTGCTTAAGGCGAAGGTTTTTTATTTGAAAGTTTTTAAAACAAAATAAAAAAACACTTGCAATTGAGTAGGCGAATGTGTTATATTATAAAAGTCGCCGCTAAACAAGACGACACAAAATGACAAAGCGAACATTACGGAAGTAATAAGGTTTTGTCGAGGAATTGTCCTTTGAAAACTGAACAACGAGTGAATGTTTTAAAGAGAATGAAAATTCTCGCTAGCATTGAATTTTGAGCTTAAGACAAGCTCTATTATACGATCGCTTCGGTGATCACTTTAATGGAGAGTTTGATCCTGGCTCAGGACGAACGCTGGCGGCGTGCCTAATACATGCAAGTCGAGCGGTCCCTTCGGGGATAGCGGCGGACGGGTGAGTAACACGTAGGCAACCTGCCTGTAAGACTGGGATAACTATCGGAAACGATAGCTAAGACCGGATAGCTGGTTC
>NZ_JMLS01000020.1 GCF_000686845.1 Paenibacillus sp. UNC451MF
TAGAATAACCGTTGGTTTTTGTCCAGTGAAGGCTTCAAGATTCCTTAAAAGCTGATGGAAAAGCAGTAATCCCTCATGTGTATGAATGATTGAAAAACTCTTACCGTAGGGCGTTCCTTTGTCTAAGAACGCCTGGCCCTGACTTTCTCCTTTAGCAATATCCAGTCCGACTACAGGATTCATTTCTGCATCACCATCCATCATTTTTTTCGCCGGTAGCCCCTAGTCCTTCTTGCAGTGTCATAGCTTCGCTTGTTATTCGAGATCATAGTCTCAACTAGCCTCAAACATGTTTCTACAAGTAGGGGGTGAACAGTTTAGCTGACGAGATCACGGTCCCACGGGCAGTTGCGTTCGACTCCGGCTACCGTTTACTAAACCTCTTAAATGCAAAGGTCAACCAGTAAAAACTGGCTGATTTCATAATACGAACGGGCAGTTTCGCGCAACATTGTGGTCTGCAAAAAAAAAAATCAGATTCCCCCTTGAACCTTACGTAACGTAATGATTTATAGTGAACGTAACAGCAGGACAAAACACAGGACAACGGCCAAAAAATCGAACAAGATAAATTCGAAATCGGAGGAGAAACGGACATGAGAAAACTCGTATTGTTCATGCATGTGTCGCTGGATGGGTATGCGTCAGATTCGAACGGAGGACTGGATTGGATTCCGTACAACGAGGAATTAGAGAAATACGCCGAGGAGGTCGTAGCCGAAGTCGGCTCTCCCGTTTACGGACGCACGACGTATCAGATGATGGAGAGCTACTGGCCCACGGTGCTGGATGATCCGAATGCGTCGAGGCACGGTATGGAGCATGCTAAATGGCTGCAGGATGTTAAGAAGATCGTCATTTCGGGCACGATGGACAAGGCGGAATGGAACAATACAATGCTGATCAAGGACAAAATCGCAGAGGAAATCAAGGCGCTCAAGGAGCAGCCTGGCAAAAATCTCGTTATCTTCGGTAGCCCGGGGGCTGCGAAGACGCTGCTTGAGCTCGGCCTGATCGACGAGTTCCTACTGACGATTTGTCCAGTCGTCCTGGGCAGCGGAAAATCGGTATTCGACGGCGGCGTCGAGAAAATCAGGCTCAAGCTGCTGTCCAGCCGAACGCTCAAGTCGGGCATTATCGCGACCCGCTATGAGTTGGAGAAATAGTCGCGCTGTACAAGGTGTTCCGCTCTAGCGGGAGACGATAGTGCAAACAAGGGACAGATCGCCGCGGCAAGGCAGCTGTCCCTTGTTTGATTGAAACGGGCAGGATAAATTAGTTATAAATATTTCCCCCAACCAAGGTATGGTACAATTTATGGAATGAATTCTATAGGATCAATTGGGGGATTTTTGCATGCATACTCACTTTAGTTTTTATCGGTGCTTTTATGTTTAGTAGATGGTTTATCAATCAAGTATCAAAATGAATATCTTTGAACATGGCGGTGAGAACATGGGGAAATTAAGAATTTGGGGAACTGATGACGTCGGCCCTTGGGAAGAAAACCATGAATGCTAAGAAACCGACATAGCTGCTTGGCTTGTGATTTGTCGGACGACACAAACATTGTCCGTTTTTCGACATGTAATCAGGAGACACTCATTTATGACGAAGGTACGGCTAATCGGTCATACGATTCTATGAATTTATAGAATTAACCATATTAAGCCATGAAACTCTCGAACAAAAGAGCTTCAAGGCTTTTTTGCTCTTATATTGCAATTACCCCTACATGAGCAATTTCAACATTGTATCGATGAGTGCATAAAGTGTATGCTTGCATACAATCACTGTCACGAAGTTTGCTTGAATGAAGATCGCCTAGCGATGATGAAAGAATGTATCCGCATAGATCGGGAGTGCGTCGACATTTGTGCTTTGCTGCGCAAGTGAAGTCCAATAACGATTCCTATGCGAAGGAGATTTGCCGGATTTGTACCGACGTTTGTGAAGCATGCGGAAATGAGTGAAAAAAGCATGAGTTTGAAAAAGCTGCCCTATCTTCAACTGATTAAAGCCCTCACTAAGCCTAAAAGAGAAGGATGATCTTATTTCAAGCACCAGACACCGAAATTCCCCTATCAACTCTGTAACTCTTCCGTCATTTACTCTTTGATAGACCCCACAACCATACCTTTAACGAAATATTTCTGCAGGAACGGATACACGACGAGAATCGGCAAGGCACCAATGAAAATTTGTGCAGCTTTCACAGTATTATTTGATATGTTTTCCATTTCCCGTCCAATCGAAGATAATTGTGTCGAATCGAGCTGAATCAAAATTGTCTGAAGGAAGGTAGCCAGCGGATAATCTTGAATGTTATTTAAATAGATTAGCCCGTCGAACCAAGAGTTCCAGTGACCGACCATTTTGAAAAGTGAGAGTGTAGCGATAGAAGGTAGTGAGAGCGGAATGTAGACAAGCGTCAGTATTTTAAATTGCCCCGCACCATCGATTAACGCTGCTTCTTCAAGCGCTTTCGGGATGCTGCGAAAGAAGTTGAGCAGCAACACGATTAGCCAAACATCGATGGCTCCTGGGAGTATGAGTGCCCAAAGGGAGTTCATCAGTCCAAGCTTCTGGATGACGATATAGGTAGGAACTAAACCTCCGCCAAAGAGCAGGGTCACTACAAAAAACCAAGAATACCAAGTGCGACTCCTCATCACCATCGAGTCCTTCGAGAGTGGGTAGGCGGCCAAAAAAGTAACGATCATCGTGATGAGCGTGCCGATTACCGTCCGTTGCACGGATACCCATAGCGAATGGAGAAAGTTTTCGTTATTCAGTGTCTTCTTATACGCATCCAGTGTAAAGTCGATCGGGATCAAGCCTACCAGGTTGGCATTCGCCGGTCCGCGGCCGCTGAAAGAAACCGCGAGCGTATGAATGAGCGGAAGAATGCATATGAAGGCGATAATAGCCAAGAACACATAGTTGCAAATGTTGAAAATCCGGTATGGTAGCGTTTTATGGTACAAGTCAAAGCCCCCTTAGAAGATCCGGTAATTAGCCATCTTAAGTGCTAGTCGATATACCGATAGAATCAAAATACAGCTCACGATGGATTTGAATAGCCCCATTGCCGTAGCAAAGCTTAACTTCTGGTTAAGTATACCGACCCGATACACATAAGTATCGATGATATCCCCTTTATCGTACACGAGTGGATTGTATAAGTTATAAATTTGATCGAAGCCGGCACTGAGGATGCTGCTTAAAGATAATGTAGCACAGACGGTCATGATTGGAACCAGTCCTGGAAGCGTAATATGAACGGTTTGCTTCCAGCGGGATGCGCCATCAACTTCTGCGGCCTCATAGAGATCAGGATTAATCCCCGATAGGGAGGCAAGATAAATAATGGTGCTAAAGCCAAATTCCTTCCACACCTCGCTTGTCACGACTGTAAACCTGAACCATTCTCCATCCCCCAGGAAGAAAACGGGAGGCAAACCGAACCAATCTTGGAGCACTCTATTGACAAGTCCTCCTTCGGGAGATAACAAATCGACCAGGATCGCGCTCAAGATCACCCATGATAAGAAATGGGGAAGGTACACTAGTGTCTGTACGATTCGCTTGAATACCATCTTGCGAATCTCGTTGAGTAGGAGAGCAAACGCCACAGGAACAAGTATCATGAACCCAATCTTAAGCGAAGCGATGAGCAGTGTGTTCCAGATTACCTGCAGGCTGTCCGTTCGTTCGAATAACGCTTTAAAATGCTTGAACCCTACCCATTCGGAGCCGGTAATCCCAAGGTATGGCTTAAATTCCTGAAAGGCAATCACTACACCGAACATAGGCAAATAATGAAACAACAAGGCAAGGATTACAGCAGGAAGGAGCATCAGATGAAAGGGCCAGGTTTTGCGAAATCGGCGGAGTAGCGACGTTCGAGTGCCCGTTTGGAGTAAATCCTCCGGGTGCGTAGACGTGTTCATTGGTTCACCTCTTAAGGACTTAATATGATTTGTTAACAGTGTAGCATAGGCACACAGACGGCTATATACCATTTTCTTAACACCTGATATTGTTTTGTTAAGGCGAAATGAATGCGGAAACGGGATGTTAATAAAAAAACATATTGAGTTAACAAAGTGTTATTTTACCCGCCAACATATTCCTTTATGATTTGAATGTAAGCCCAATACAATAGGTTAAGGGGGAACGTACGTTGCATCTAACCAAACGAAGAATGGCACTAACCGTGCTCACTATTGCCCTGGCAGGGTCCTCGATCGGCTGTACGTCGAGCACTGGCGGCACAACAACAGGAACAGCAGCGCCGGACAAAGTTCCACTTCAACAGGTCAACGGAAAATTTGATCCGCCTGTAACGATTACAACAGTAAGAGGGGTTCCCGGCCCGGCTACATTCAAGAACGGGGAAACAATCGACCATAACGTACATACTCGTTGGGCAAAGGAGAAGCTGGGCATTGAGATCAAAAGCTTGTGGTCTGTCGTAAACACGAACAATGCCTATGATACGAAGCTGAAGCTAGCGCTTTCCGCTAACGAGCCGATGCCCGATATCGTGCATGCAAGCGGGGAAATGGCGCGGCTCCTGATCGAATCCGGCCGCTTCCAAGACGCAGGAGCCTTATTTGATAAGTATGCTGTTGAGACGTGGAAGAAAGCGATGGCTGAGAATCCATCCGCCTGGTATGAATTCACCAAAGACGGCAAGCGGTACGGTATTCCAGGGCTTGATTACGATTTCAATAATGACCCTGTGCTTTGGGTTCGCGACGACTGGATGAAGAAGCTGAACCTAACTGAGCCGAAAACCATCGATGATTATGAGAAGGTTCTGGATGCTTTTACGAATCAGGATCCGGACGGGGACGGTCAAAAGAACACAGTTGGTCTATCCGTGGGCTTCAAGAAGGCATATGCCAATCAATTCGGAGTCAGCTGGCTGTTCGGTGCATACGGAGCCATACCGGGGATCTGGATGAAGCAAGCGGATGGTACGTTGGCGTACGGTTCCGTACAGCCGGGTGTCAAAGAAGGGCTCGCGAAGCTTAAGAGCTGGGTAGCTAAAGGCTACATTCCAAAAGAAGCGCCGGTATGGGATGAAGCGAAGGCGGGTTCCTTCGTATCCGCAGGCCGGGCAGGCACATTCACCGGTCCGTATTGGTCTGAAGCATGGCCGATGGGCGACTTGACCAAAAATAACCCGCAAGCGAAGCTTAATACATTCCAGCTGCCGGCAGGTCCAAACGGTAAAGGACTTCATTTTGCCACACAGCCGTATGTAGGTGCCATTTTTATCAATAAAGAGATGAAGAACCCGGAAGCTTTCTTTACCTATGGAAACTTCCTGTTCGATAACATCGCCGATCCAAAGGCCGGAAGTGAGTTTGAGAATGGTTGGGCGAAGGGCTATGACTGGGATATGGTTGACGGCAAGGTGACAACGGATCTGCAAAAGATTCCTGGCGGCGGTGTGCGCGTCTTCTTCTACAGCCTACTGATGACGCAGGGTCCTCGTATTCCGTCTCAGAACATTACAGCACTGGTCAACCTGGCGAAGAACGGACAGCCGCAAACGCCGTATGAGCGCTATTGGTCGCAGCTTGCCCCAGCGATCGAGATTCAGTCCTCAAGCAATGTCTGGAATCAGCGAGCCAATCGTCTGATGAACGCGTATACAGGCGGGGCAACAGCAACCATGACGGACAAAGGCGACTACTTGACCAAGCTCGAAATGGAAACATTCAGTAAAATCGTATTCGGTGACGAACCGATCGAAGCTTACGATAAGTTCATCCAAACCTGGAAATCACAAGGTGGCGATGCGATTACCAAGGAAGTAAATGAATGGTATAAGAGTGTCTCCCCAAAATAGTCCGCTTCAAAAAGGATTTTTCATTACTACTGAGAAGTTCCCTTTTGCTCAAGAAGGATTTTGGTCCCCCATCGAGAAGGCAATAACCATCAGTCTCTTCATGAGGGGAAAGGTGAGCAGATTTGGATAAGAAGGTAACTATATTCACAAAGATCGTTGTGATGATTATAGGCTTGTTGGTGCCCGTTATGCTCTTATTTGCTTTGTCCAACCAGACGGCGGTTCGTGTCTTGGAAGATGAAATGAAAACGAACAATCTGAATAAGCTTCGGTTTCTTTATCAGCAAATGGAGGCGAAAATTGATCAAATCTCAATGAATTCCATAGCGATGTCGAATGACGCAGCTATACGTGAATTGGAATATCAGCATCGATCAGGCTCCTATTACGAACGAGAGAGGCTTCTCCAGATGATTCTGGATAATATTACGCTTCAATCCGGGATCAGCGGGTGGATGACGGACATTACCGTCTACTCCCGGCTCACGAAGGATATTATCTCGACCTCTAGCACATCCGTTGATTTGAAAGAGAATCTCCTACTCCGTCAAATTGCGAAGGGCTGGAATTATGCAACATTGGATAACGGGAAAGTCGTGAAGCCCGAGTTTGTTTGGTATGCAGTACATCCGATTACAGCCTTTGAAGAGCCTTCGGAAGCAAAGCTTATTGTCAAAACATCGTTTTCGCCTTCCTATCTACAGGATCTGCTGGATCAGTACAAGGCGGACGGACAGGGGGACCCGTTCTTATATCATCCTGAGCACGGAGTCATTTCTAACCGAACGCTGAACCCGGCCAGCTCGGCCGATTTGATAAGGTATCTTGATGGCCAGAAGATGGTGAGCTCAAACATTCATTTCACAGTGGAGATGAACGGCAGAACATCACTCGCCAGTTACATGAAGCTGAACAACCTGGGCTGGTATTTGGTGGACACCGTACCTCTCGAAGATATTTTGACGCCTGTGATCAAGACGCGTAATTTATTCTATGGTTCAACGCTTCTTCTGCTCTTGCTTAGTTTGTTTGCCTCATACATGCTGTACCGCAATGTGCAGGTTCCAATTCGTGCGCTCGTTCTACACGTACAGCGAATTAAACGCGGGGATTACTCTTCACGGGTCAAGCTTAACGGCGGGACAGAGTTCAGCTTTTTAATCGTACGATTTAACGAGATGGCGGAACAAATCCAGGATCTGCTGGAGAAAGTGGTCGCCGAGCAGCTGCGGTCCCGGGAAGCGGTGCTCAAGCAGCTGCAATCGCAAATTAACCCACATTTCCTTTATAATTGCCTGTTTTATATTAAAAACATGGCGCGGATGGGGGACGAGGAGTCGGTCGTTGCGATGGCTTTAAACTTAGGAGAATACTTCCGGTATACGACTAGGCTTGGTAACCAGTCATCCACTTTGGAGGAAGAGCTGTCTCTGATCGTAAATTATCTGGAAATTCAAAACCTGCGAATGCGAAGAATCGCTTACGAAGTGGCCGTTCCTGAAGAGATGAAAAGTCTTGTAGTTCCGCGCCTTATGCTGCAACCGTTGGTCGAGAATGCCATCCTACACGGTATTGAGCCTAAGGATGGCAAGGGAAAGGTGAGCATTACGGGAGAGTCGGACGATGGGGAATACCGTTTGATCGTGACCGACGACGGTGTAGGGATGGATCAAGATGGGCTTACCTATATGAAACGAGCCGTAAACCGTTCTGAAAATGAGGACGAGAACGGCATCGGCTTTGGACTATGGAATGTGAATCAGCGGGTAAAGCTTATGTACCGTGATGGTTCGGAGTTATTCTTTGCAAACGGGCCAGATGGCGGCTTGAGGGTGATGATCGTGCTGCGTACGGGAGGGGGGGATTCGCATGTATCAGCTAATGATCGTAGATGATGAGCCATCGGTGGTCGATGCGATTGCCTATACGCTCCCGTGGGCAGAGCTCGGCATCGAAGATGTCCTGTGTGCGTATTCGGGGCGCGAGGCGCTCGAGCTCATCAAGAAGCAAGTCGTGGATATCGTCATCACAGATATTCGCATGCCCGGAATGGACGGCATTCAACTTATGGAGCAAATTTTCAAGTTTTCAAAGGACACCCAAATTATTCTATTAACGGGCTACGCTGAGTTCGAATATGCGAAACGAGCACTTCAGCTCGGTGCGGTGGACTATTTGCTTAAGCCGGTCAGTGACGACAAATTGATAGAGTCGATCCGACGCATAACCCGTGAGCTGACGGTAGAAGGGGAAGAGGCTGCCTTCTATAAGCGAGCTGCGCATTTTTTGAAGGAGCACCAGCCAGCTTTAAAGTCGGAAGTACTGGCTAATATGCTGGAAGAGAGCCGATTTGAGGCGGAGGATAGTCTGGCCATGATGGGCATCCCATTTTTCGAAGGGGATGAAGTGTTGCTAATATTAATCCGGCAGGAAGGGCGGTTCACCCGGTATAACCGGAGAGATCGTTTGCTGATGGAATTCTCGATCTGCAATATAGCCGAGGAGTCACTAGGACCATATTTCGAGATCTGGTCTTGCCGGGATAGCCATGACTATTTGGTGCTCGCTCTTAAGGCCAAGGCAGCTGCTCCGGAAACAGAGGAAGTACTGTACCTGCTTCCGCGCTTGTGCAGCCAGCTGCAGCATAATGTCAAGCGCTACTTGCATGGGGACATTTCCATTGTGATCGGCAATCCGGTAAACTTCCCAGAGGATATGGCAACCGGCTATCAAACCGTTTTGAAAACGATGCGGCGCCGAATCGGGAAGGACGTCGGGTTGCTGATGACGGTCAACGACCCCGAAGAGAAGCGGAAGGTTTCGGTATTGAAAACGCTTCATGAGGCACCCTCCCTCAATCACTTATTTGAGGCTGGGATGTGGGAAGAAGCGGCCCGCAAGCTGGACGCCGTGTCGAACGAATTGGATCAAGCCTGGGACGATTCGCCGGAGTTGCTGGCCGAATGGTATCATACCCTCATTTCGGCAATCTACCGCTTCGCCCATATGAATGGAGAAACGCTCGCTCAACTGCTTGAACGCATCGGAGAAACGGAAGGCATCCCAGACATGCATGCGTTACTGTCCGTCCAACGGATGAGGGAATGGGCTTTGGGTCTATGCAAGAAGTTGTCCAGCGACAATACAGAGGACATTCGCCACTCGCGTGCATTGGTGATCAGTCAGGTTAAGGACTTTATTCATGAGCATTTATCGGAGGACGTGTCCTTGCATATCCTTGCTGACCGGGTAAACCTGCATCCCAGTTACTTATCGAAGGTGTTTAAACTAGAGACTGGTGAAGGGCTCAACCATTATTTGCATTTTGTAAGAATGGAGAGAGCTGTCCACCTCCTCAAGCACAGCGATGCAAAAATCTATGAAATTACAGCGTCAGTCGGCTATTTGAATACGCCGTATTTTATCAAGGTGTTTAAGAAGGAGTTTGGCATGACCCCGCAGGAATACAGGGATCATCATGCCGTAAGGCAGCTGTAATGTTCTCATAACGTTATTATAGAGCGGGATTTGCTCTTCGCCGAAATATCTGACTGAAGGTACGTTATGGATTCAAGTCTTAAAAAAAAGCAGGAGGTCTAAGCTATGTCCGATATCCACATTGCATTGAATCAATCGGCTGGAGAAATCAAGGCTATTCATGGGGTCAACAATGGACCGGTTTGCTATGGCTCGCTCATCGATGTAACACATTATTACATAGACGCGGAAATTCCTCTGGTCCGCATCCATGATCCCAACTGGCCTCATGCCTGGGAGGTGGATATTCACACCATTTTCCCGGATTTCAGCAAAAACCCGCAGGACCCGCAAAACTACGACTTCACGCGCACGGACGAATATTTGCGTACGATTCTTGAGACAGGGGCAAAAATGGTTTACCGGCTTGGCGAAAGCATCGAGCACACCAGGCAAAAGTACTATGTTCATCCGCCGTCCGATTATCAGACATGGACCCAGGTTTGCGTCAATATCATCCGCCATTATAACGAAGGCTGGGCCGACGGTTTTCACTACGATATCCGGTACTGGGAGGTTTGGAACGAGCCGGATTTGGACGATCGCATGTGGTCCGGAACTCCGCTTCAGCTGTATGAGCTGTACGAGGCTACTGTAAAAGCGATTAAAACGTTTGACCCCTCTTTGAAGGTAGGAGGCTACGCGGCAGCGCGGCCTACATTACCGTTCCTGACCGATTTCCTGGCTTACTGTCAGGAGCGTAGTTTACCGCTTGATTTCTTCACTTGGCATACGTATACCGGCAATCCTCAAAAAATCGTGGAGCATGCCCATCATGTGCGTGCCGAGCTCGATCGGCATGGTTATCGTGAGACTGAAAGCCACTTGAATGAGTGGAATTACCTGGAGACGGATTTTACGAAAATCTGGCATCGCGGAAATGAATATGTACGCAAAAGTAACTTTGACAGGCAAAAGAATGCGCACGGCGCAGCCTTTACCTCCACCGTGTTGACACTGCTTCAGGATTGTCCGGTGGATGCCGCCAATTACTACGACGGTCAACCTACAGCCTTATTTTGCGGCCTGTTTGATTACCACGGGGTACCACAGAAGACCTACTATACCTTTAAGGCATTCCAGCGGATGACAAAGTATGCTGAGCGTGTGCAGACGCTCGTCGATAACAAAGCGACTAATGTGTCTTGCTTGGCTGGGTTGAACGGAGCGGGCGGCGGCGCGGCATTGATTACAAGCTACGGTGGCAATGCCAGGCTTCATACAATTGGATTTGAGGGGATGAAGGGGCCAATCACGGTTCGCGTCTACACGATAGATGACGATCATCGGCTCGATTTGCGTGAAGAGCGCATCGTGTCGGATAGCCTGCTCGTATGGTTTCTCCCTTCTTACAGTGTGACTTTGCTCGAATGGTCAACTTTGGAGGTGTAGTGCGTGTGTCGTGGCAAAGCCAAGAAGGTGTTGATCGGGAGCCTGATTCAGGAAAGCAACACATTCACTCCTGCACGAAGCAGCATGGAGGACTTTTATCGGCACCACTGGGTGATCGGCGAAGCGATCCGGGATCTCCGGACGGAAAATGAACTGTGGGGATTTATGCGTGAGGCAGTAGACGAGGGCATTGAGGCCATTCCTGTTCTATCCGCAAATGCAGTATCCTCCGGAATGCTGACGGCTCAAGCGTTTGCAGAGCTGAAAACCTCGCTTCGTGAGCTGCTACAGACTGCGTTTCGGGATGCAGGAAGCTGCGACGGAGTGTATTTCGCCTTGCATGGGGCCATGGTTGCTGAGGATTGCGATGATACGGAGGGCGAACTGATTGCGGTAATCCGACAGTGTATCGGACCGGATATTCCCTTGGTCGTCTCCTTGGATTTACATGCGAATGTCACACGAAACATGGTGCGTCAGGTGGATGGACTTGTCGGGTTCCGTACTTATCCGCATACGGACTTCGCTGAGACGGGGCGCCGGGCGGCTAAGCTGCTGTTTGCCACTGTTCGCGGCGAGATCGGACCTATCGTAATTATGCGGAAGCTGCCTCTTATTGTCCCTGCGGAAAACAGCCAAACGACCTCCGGCCCGTTTGCCGAGATGTGGGCGGAAGCAGAGGCAGGCGAAGAGCGGGGGGACTCCCTAGTAACATCGTTATTTCCTGTGCAGCCCTGGCTTGATATCGAAGAAATGGGCAGCACCGTGGTGATAGTCGGTGATGCACGTCGCAAAGAAGCCGCTATCGAGGAGGCGGAGCGTCTAGCATCACTCTTCTGGGAGATGAGGAAGGAATTCGATATTCGGTTGTGTAGTGTGCAGGAGGTCGTGGAAAAGCTGTGGCAACTACAGCCTGGGGAGGGCCCGATGGTCGTCTCGGATTCGGCGGACAGCCCTAGCGCCGGTTCTCTAGGGGACAGCAATGCCGTGCTGCAAGGACTTCTCGCTAGCGGAATATACGAATCGTATAGCTGCCTGATCACGATGGTAGATACCCCCGCCGTTATGAAGGCCATTACCTCCGGTGTTGGGCAAGAGGTTACACTGTCGCTTGGCGGAGCTGTATCCAGTATGGATTCGAATCGGCGCATCAGACCAATCGAGGCGAAAGGCATCGTACGAAGAATCGGCGACGGGCGATTTTTCTTGAAGGGCGGCTATGCCAAGAATACGGAAGCGTTCATGGGACGCTGCGTCGTATTCGACATCGGGCGTATATCCGTGCTAATTACGGAACGCGCGACCTTCTCCGGAGATCCGAGCATGTATCGAAGCATGGGGCTCGAGCCGTGTGAGGCGGATTTGGTGATGGTTAAATCTGCGAACCAATTCCGGGTCGATTACGGGAAGATGACGCGTCATATTTATATTCTCGATACCCCTGGATACAGCACGGCTAACATCAAGGCCCTATCGTTCCGAAAAATCGCACGGCCCTTCTATCCGTTTGATGACGATTGGAAGGATCATCCGTTATACGGGACGGCTTGCCAGAAGAGAGAGGACGAAGACAATGAACGGTCATGACCGAGTAGAATGCGGTGCAGCAAGCGAGCCTGCGCGGATAAAAGAGTATGAGTCGAATATGGATGCTGAGCTTAATAGCCAAAAGACCCGCAAAATCAGCTTTGAGGGCGACGCGTTGCGCATGTCGATGGACTGGACAGTAGAGGATCTGGATAAGGTGCAGGTGCTGGTGGAAAGCACGAATGGAGCAAGCCACCCAAGCTCCTACCACCTTGGAGAGCTAGTAACAGAGATCGAGAAAGGCGTATTCCAGAACGGCGGTAAGCCAGCGATCTACACCACGACAGACATTTGCGACGGTGTGGCTCAAGCTCATCATGGGATGCACTATTCGCTGCCGTCGCGCGATATGATCGCTTCCATGGTGGAGATTCATGCGCTTGCAACTCCGTTCGATGCCATGGTATTGACCTCGGCTGGGGATAAAGCCGTTCCAGCGCACCTCATGGCCATCGCACGGCTCAATATTCCGGCCATTCATGTGCCGGGTGGTGCGATGAGTGCAGGTCCATGCTTGCGGAGTAACGAAGAGTTGTGGCATATGAGTGTGGAAGTAGAAAAGAACAAGATGACGAAAGAGGAGTTTCTTGCTTTCCAACGAGCCTGCTGTCCGACCTGCGGCGCCTGCCAATACATGGGCACCGCAGCGACGATGCAAGTTATAGCCGAGGCACTGGGGCTCGCTCTCCCATGGACGGCGCTCATTCCTGCCGTCAATGCCGAGATTCGGAGGGCCTCGCGGGCCGCTGGGCAGCAAATTATGCGGCTGATGAAGCTGAACCTCAGACCATCCGATATTTTGACACTTAAGGCGTTTGAGAATGCGATCATGGTGCATTCGGCGATAGGCGGCTCTTTGAATGCGGTGATGCACCTGATAGCTATCGCCCAGGAAGCGGGAATTGAGCTGAACGCGGCCAGGTTTGATGAAATTCATCGCAGCATTCCGGTTCTGGTCGATACGAAGACTGCCGGACATTATCCGACAGAACTGTTCTGGTATGCCGGCGGAGTCCCGGCGGTCATGGAGGAGCTGCGCGATTATCTTCATTTGGATGTCATGACCGTCACGGGGCAAACGCTCGGAGAAAATCTCGAGCAGTATCGGAACAACGAGATGAGGACTTTCGCAGAGATGTTTCTAGCCAACTATAAGCTGAACCGGCGGGATTTGATTTATTCCATCCGCAAGCCGCTGAAGGCAGAGGGCTCTCTTGCGGTTCTGCGGGGCAGTCTGGCTCCCGAAGGCGCAACCGTGAAAAAGTTCGCCGTAGCCGATTCGATGCAGGTTCATCAGGGGCCAGCGCGGGTGTTCGACAGCGAACGTGAAGCTGTTGACGCCTTGACACAAAAGCATATTCAACCAGGCGATGTGGTGATCATCCGTTATCAGGGCCCTAAAGCGGTCGGGATGCCTGAAATGTTCTTCATGTCGGAGCTTATCGCTTCCGACCCAGTGCTGTCCCATACGACGTCCCTCGTTACAGACGGTCGTTTTTCCGGGGCTACCCGCGGGCCATGCGTAGGCTATCTCGGTCCGGAGGCGCTCGACGGCGGACCGATAGCGGTAGTTGAAAACGGAGATCTGGTTCGCATCGAAATTCCGAATCGACGGATCGACATTGTAGGGATCCGAGGCCAAGAATGCACAGATGAAGAAGTAAAACGGGAGCTTATAGAACGATTTGCCAAGTGGTCGCCGCCGGTGATCCGTCACAATGGGATTTTGGGGCAATACACTAAGCTAGCTCGGCCGGCCTTACAGGGCGGGTCATGTTCTACAGGGGGAGTGGACATATGAAATTGCAGGGGAGAACAGCCATTATTACCGGCTCATCGCGTTCCATCGGTGCAGCGGTTGCAAAGCGCTACGCGAGAGAAGGGGCCAATGTCGTTGTAAATTATCGATCCCATCCCGAGCTCGCAGAACGTGTGGTGGAAGACATCCGTGCTTTCGGCGGAGAAGCCTTCGCCTTCGGGGCGGATGTCTCGAAGGAGGAACAGGTTGAAGCCATGGTGAAGGAAACGGTCAAGTGCTACGGGACCGTGGATATTCTTGTGAACAATGCTGCCATGGATCCGCGAAAAACATGGTATGAAATTACTGCCGAGGATTGGGACTATATTATGGGGGTAAACGTCCGCTCGCAGTTTCTGTGTGCAAAGGCCGTCTTTCCATATATGCGGCAGCAGCAGTACGGTAAGATCATCAATGTGTCATCCGTTACCTTTTTCACAGGTCAAAAGCAATTTCTGCACTATGTCACCTCGAAGGGGGCGATTATCGGGTTTACCCGCGCTTTGGCGCGTGAAGTGGGGGGGCATAGCATCACCGTCAACTGCATCACCCCAGGCGCCGTTCTGACCGAGACGGAATACGAGAAGGTCAGCGAAGAAACGATTCGGGAGAGCGGGAAATTTCTGGCCAAGGCACAATGCTTCTCCCGCAGGGAGATGGCCGCCGATGTAGAGGGAGCGTTCCTCTTCCTCGCTTCCAAAGACAGCGATTTCATTTCAGGCCAAACGCTTAATGTCGACGGCGGTTGGATCATGCATTAACGCAAGCGTCAATAGAAGTAGAGATGATGATGGCGGGTTTTAAGCAAACGAAATTTGAGAAATCAAAACGGAAATATGCTGAATCGCAGCAGGTTCTTGCCAGAGGCGTCGCTAGTTCTCTGCGTTCTGCAATGAAACCGACGCCGTTGTTCGCCGAGTCAGGCGAAGGACCGCGTATTAGGGATATTGACGGCAACGAATATATTGATTGCTTGCTGGCATACGGACCATTAATCCTTGGTCATGCCCATCCCTCACTTACCGACGGGGTGCTTGTAGCATTGAAGAAGAGCCCAGCCTTTGGCCTTCAACACGAGGGGGAGATCCAATTGGCCCGCCTCCTGACAGAGGTGCTCCCTTGCGCCGACCAAGTTGCACTGAGCGGTTCCGGCACGGAGGCAGTCATGCTGGCGATCAGGCTTGCTCGCGCTTATACCAGGCGGCCGAAGATCGTTCGTTTTCACGGACACTATCACGGCTGGTCGGACTCCATTTTTACTTCGTTTCCAAGCGCCGACATACGCCAATCAGCCGGGGCTACCGGTGCGAAGGCCGAACGAATTCTCCCTGGCACAGGCGGGCAAAGCGACAACAGCTTGGAGGACATCATCCTGTTGCCTTGGAATGAATCCGAAATGCTGGAGCAAATCTTACGGGAACATAAAGACCAGATTGCTGCCGTCATCTCCGAACCGATAATGTGCAACTCCGGTTGTATCAAACCGAGACCCGGATATTTGGAACTTATACGGGAGCTGACCTCGGAGCTTAGCATCGTGATGATTCTAGATGAAGTGATTACAGGTTTTCGTCTTGGGCTAGGAGGCGCGCATGGGAAATTAAATCTTAATCCGGATCTCGTCACGGTAGGGAAAGCGATGGGGGGTGGCATTGCCATTAGTGCGGTTGGTGGACGCAGAGAGATAATGAAGCAGATCGAGGATGGGACGGTCAGTCATCTTGGAACGCTGAACGGCAATGGATTGGCAGTAACAGCGGCAATGGCTACGATAGAGGAGCTTGCAAAAGACGGCGGTGCCGCATACCGCCAAATGGAGCAAACGACCGATCAACTAGTCGCCGGGATCCGAGACGCTCTCGCCAAGCATAGTATTCCCGGACTAATCAATCATGTGGGTCCAGTGTTCCATATGATGTTCACGACAGAAACTCAAGTGGAGCACTTTGATACTTTTAACAAGCGAGATGGAGCCATGTACAGTCGTTTCGCCGAAAAAATGCTCGATCGCGGCGTGCTTAATCGACCAAATGGTCTATGGTACGTATCGGCGGTTCACGGTGAACGGGAGATACAAGAAACCGTTCGTGCGGTGGATAGCACTTTAGCTGAGCTTTAATGAGGTTCAGCTGCTTTTATAAATGTACCAAGGATAATCGGGAGGGGAAATGCTGGATGGAGAAACGTACCGACGGTCTGCAGGTAGCTCTAAAACGTTCGACCCTCCTTGGGGAGGGAGCTGTCTGGGATGCAGTGGCGAGCTTGCTTTACTGGATTGACATTCTAGGTCACAAGGTCTTTATTTTCAATCCAGTTACCGGTATGAATCGGGAGATTGATGTGGGTCAGCCGGTTGGGGCTGTCGTACCGAGAGCATCTGGCGGCCTTTTACTGGCCATGAAAGACGGTTTCTTTGCATTGGATACGAAATTGGAGCTGCTTACTCCTCTTTTTAACCCGGAAAGCCATTTAGGAGCGAACCGTTTTAATGATGGTAAGTGCGATCCGGGCGGCAGATTCTGGGCTGGAACGATGACGAATGATTCCGGCCCTGGGGGAGCTTTATACAGGCTCGATACGGACATGTCCGTGACTCAGGTTCTCACAGGCATTACCTGCTCCAATGGCATAACATGGAGTCCTGATAAGAAGAACATGTATTACATTGACTCACCAACACGAGAAGTATGGAGCTTTGATTACGACGAGGCTTCAGCGAACATCAGTGGACATCGAACGGCGGTTACAATTCCCAAGGCGGAGGGCGTGCCTGATGGAATGACCATCGACGAAGAGGGGATGATTTGGGTTGCCCATTGGGGTGGCGGTATCGTTTCACGGTGGAACCCGCATAGCGGCGATCGGTTGGATACTGTTCATGTGCCGGTGACTCACGTTACTTCCTGCGCATTTGGCGGTACAAACCTGGATACCCTTTATATCACGACAGCCAGCGTCGAATTAAACGAGTCTGAGAGGGCTAAGCATCCATTAGCCGGTTCTTTATTTCAAATCGAAACTAAAACGAGGGGGATTCCCGCATTTTCCTTCCGAGCATAAAATGTGTAAACATAAGCTCTTGCAGGACATCTTCAGATTGACCAATTCCATACTGGCGAAGGCTTAAACACGATGATAAAGACTCGAATTCCCTTGATCGCTCTAGTAAGAGATATTGAGGGTATTTTTTCGCATACCTAGTTATAACAACACGATCTGCCTGCAGGAAGTCATAACAATGGGAGGAACCTTCATGCTCAGACGAATGTTAATGCGAGCTTCGACTGCTACGTTACTCACCCTGTTTATAGTTCTAGCATGCCTGATCACCAAGGAACAAGTCGATGCAGCGGTAAATCAGATAAAGACCGGAGTCACGAACGAAGATCCGGGTTTTACTTATGGCCCTGTCTCAAGGGACTGGATCGAAGGTAGAGATTATTACTACATTGAGAATAACGAGATCAAGTTGACAATCGGCTCGAACCATCTGGCTACCAAGGATACGGTGGACTTTAGCGACAATATGTCGGGAAACAACAAGTGGGGAACCTTAACGCCGGGACATATTATGGATGCCGCCCCTAAGTTCAGCCGCCGGGATAACCTAGATTATACTGAGTTTGTGCTTAGTACGAACTTAGCCCGCACATGGTGGTATCCACTGGAAAAGCTCAACATGCCCGACATTCAAGTGTCGGACAATTCGATTGTATCTAAAGGTGCTTGGGACAAAGATTCGAGTATTAAATCACAGGTCACCTACTCTATCGTAGAGAATTCCCCTTTAATTCAAATGAATGTGAAGCTGACCAATGAGGGGACTGCCGCCTTCGCCGGTCATTTGGCCTATATCATAGATCCGGAGGAGTCGTTGGAGCAGCAAAGCTATGTTCCTGGCTGGGGATGGAGAGGCGGTCAAGCTAGCGCATTTATCACTTCGGGCTGGAACAAGAACTATATTTTCAACGGAATACAGGATAAGTACACTGGAAATACGGCTCATGCCATCCTGTGGCCGAATAACCAGCAGCCTTCGGCACTTATTCCGGAAGGTTATATCACTGGAGCATGGTTTCAGGTGAAATTAGCCCCGAATGAGACGAAAGAGCTTATCATCTACCATCTTCCGCATAACCCGTCACCGGCATATGAGTCCTATAAGACCGCGGAATTATGGGCGGATGTAATTCGAAACGACATCGACCCTGCAGCCATCGGTACTATATTAGGAACCGTAACAGATGCCGAGGGCAAGCCTTCCCCCGGCGTTGATATCACATTCCAAACTGTAACCGGAAGTACCTACGCGGCCACTACCACCGATAGCAGAGGAATGTACAGTGTGTATACGGTAACTGATAATGTTTACAGCCTTAGCGCAACGAACGGAATAGACCGCTTTGAGCTGGATCTGTCCGACGTGCTCACAGAGCCCAAGACAAAGATCGATTTTACTATGGAGGCTCCAGTCCAAGAAAACGTTACCGGCGTAACTAATGGAGATCCGGGTTTCACCTATGAAGGGACCTCCAGGGACTGGTGGGTTAGCAACGATTATTATTACATGGAAAACCCCGACATCAAGTTTACCGTAGGTACAGTAAGGACTGCCGGCAAGGACCCGAAGGACTGGACCGATAACGCGTCGGGCAACAGCAAGTGGGGGACATTGACCCCCGGTCATATCATGGATGCAGTTCCTACTCTGAATAAACAAGAGAACATGGACTTCACGGAATTTGTCTTAAGCGACGATCTTGGTGTGACACCGGAGGATGAGGCTAACGGCAAGTATATGGAATGGTCTTGGTTCCATCCGTTGAATAAGCTGGAACTTCCGCAAATAAGTAGAACGAATAACAGCATCGTCGCAGCTGGAGACTGGGACAAGAATGATAAGATGAAATCGTCCGTCCGGTATTCTATCGTTGAAGGCACACCCTTGATCCAAATGGAAATCACGTTGAATAACCAGACGGGAGCCGATTTCAAAGGCAGCTTCGGGTACATCGTCGACCCGGATCAGCCGGGGGAGCAGCACAGTTACCTGCCTGGTCAAAGCTGGGTGTACAGCCAGGAAAAAAGTGCGGTTAAGAGCGGCTGGACGGAGAACTACGTGTTCAGTGGAATCAACAATTCATTTACAGGCAAAACCGCGCATGCGATCATCTGGCCTGAGGATCAGCAGCCAAATAGTGTCATACACGAAGGGATCTGGATAGGAGCCTGGTTTGATGCGTCCATACCTAATGGCCAGAGCAAGACTTATACGCTCTACCATCTGCCGCATATCGCTGGCCCAGCCGATAAACCATATGCCGCTGCCGAATTCTGGGCAAAGTTCATCAGTGAACACGGCGAAGCCGGGAATTACGGGAGCGTAACAGGAACTATAACCACCGAAACAGGCGAACCGGTGACCTTTATGGAGGTAGTGTTAACGGACAGTCAAGGAAACTTCTACGGGAGAACAGTTACTAACGGCCAAGGCAAATACCAGCTTTTTGCTCGGAAGGGTAGCTATGAACTCACTCCAGTAAGTGGTGAGTTTTCCGTAGAGAGGAAGAGTATGCAGCTTGCAGATACACGGAGGGTCCTGGTGGATTTCGTGGTGAAGAAGTACGCGGACATAAGCATCAGCATGCCTTCGGAGCTCACAGTTGCAGCACCGTTTGATATTTCGATTACTGTAAAAAATGTGACAAACGAAGCGCTACAGCAACTACAGGTTGAGGTTCTGCCGCCATATTTTGTGCATCTGCTTGATGAAGGCACTGTGATAATCCCTGTCGTGGAAGCACAGTCGCAGGTTGAGATTAAGGTCAAGGCGGCTGCGCTAGAAGGCGGAAGATCAGCCATGCAGGCCAATGTCTCGGGTAGCCAGTTTAACATAACAAGAAAAGGTAGCTTCGACGTAAAAGGTGTTGGATATTATGCGGGTGACAACCATACACACACTAAAAATAGCGACGGCGTTCATTCTACTGCCGAGAATGCTAACAGCATCTATAACAAATCGCTGCTTTCCTGGGTATGGAACGTAGAGCATAATCTACTTTTTAAGCAGGATGCGGATAACGTCACACAGAGCTATGGCGGCCGTTTCCAAAGCCTTGCTGGCTCTGAGGTTACGACAAGTGTAGGCCACGCGCTGGTTTACGGGCTGGAGGCCGTACCTCGGTATGACATTAACAATTCGGAAACCGGATACAGTTGGCAGGACAGCATCAATGGGGTGACAGATCAAGGCGGATTGTTCTATTTCGCGCATCCGTTTGATAACAAGTATAAGTTAGAAGATCCGTACCGCTGGAGAGGCTTCACCGGTATCGAGGTATGGAACGGCACCTTCCATGCGCTAGACAACGGCGTCAATGAGAGGGCGTTCAAGTTCTGGGACGAAATCAACATCCGCGGCGATGCGAAATATTACGGATTTGCCAATACGGATGGCCATACGAAGGATAAGGTAGGCGATACGTACAGCAAGGGTCTGATGCAGAGTCTCACGTCGGGCAATGTACTCCAGTTGCTGAAAACCGGAGCATACTTTGGCTCCAACGGCCCGGAGCTAAGGTTCAACATCGACGGTGTTGATATGGGGGGGACGCTGCACATCGAAGGCGACGGCAATGCTCAGCTTCATATTCAGGCTTTCGATCCGAACTCCAATCTGAGCCGAGTGCGCGTGATCAAGTACCCGGTCACGGGCAGCATAGACGACTACTCCAGAAGAGAGATCGTCTTTGAGGAAGACCTGTCGGGCTTATTCACGAATACATTAATAAAGACGGTAACCCTACCTGTGACAGGTAAGGAGTTCTACCGAATGGAGGTTTTTAGTGAGAAAGCCAACGAGAACAGTTCGGGCATAGGCCCACTCACCGGCACAGGCTTTGCGTTCTCTAACCCTATCTGGATAGAAACCGCTGGGAGCTCGAATGCTGCGGCAATCGAATCCATCTCGTACAAAAATAAAAACAAATTTGAGGTAACGAACAAGTTTGGAGTAAGTATTCTTGAGGTCGACGATAAGGCTATGGATCTAAAAAAGCTGGAAGTGGAAGTGAGCAACGGTGCTGCTGTAACCGCTACTAGTTTCGCCGAATTATCGAAGGGTGATCCTTCAGCTGGACTCCTTACAATTAAGGTGACGGCGAAGGACGGCACACAGAACAGCTTCACATACTTGGTTTTTGTCCAATAGATTTTTCCACTAACTGGGGTTTTATAAAGAACACGTAAAAGAATGCATTAGGATAGAGAGCGATATGCAGCAGTTTCCTAATGTTTTTTTCTGTGCAGAATTATTTGCTGTTGTCCCTACAGGATTCGCAATTTTTATAGAGAAAACCCTACACGTCAATTAGACAGAAGACGACGCTTGTCAGACACACAAACATTGTCTCATAAAACTCTTATTAACTAGGAATTTTTTAATTAATAGGATCAAGTTTAGTCGCGATTTGACGACACAAACTTGATCCTATTATCACTTTGCAACACAAACATTGTCCATTTTTAATGGAGGAGCAAAACTCATCGATTTCGCCTTACCTATGCATGCCAACTGTTGGGTAACGGGAGCTCTTTGGGTATCAAGCTATAATTGCCGTCAATCATAGTGCCCGCTTCGTCCAGACTTCCCTTATTAATAAAAATTCAAGAATACCTTAATCCGTTGGGGAAATTGTTAAACTAAATGGACCAGTTTCATAGATAAAGGGACAATGTTTGTGTCATTTATAGGATAATATTTGTGTCGTCCGACACTATTGAGACATGGAATCTAGTCGATTTCTAGACATATGTATAAAATACAATTATAAAATTAAATTACAAGTTTCGTTGACCAGCCTTTGATTCTACTGTATTTTCATATATTGTTACACATTATAAGTGGACATCCGTTTCGTAGAAACGGTAGTGTCCACTTTTTTTGTGAAAATAAAGTAGGGAGGAGAAGAGGTATGGCTTCGTTCTTTCATGTATACCGTCCAGAGGGAGTGAATAGCGAATACCACCTTATCGTATTTGACGATTCGAAGGAAGCCTTCATACCTCTGACAGAGTTTTACCGTGACCAGGTCAAGAGGATTAGTGAGAGTTCCGTAATCGCTTATTTAAACACCATGGAACCGTTCTTTTATTGGCTAAAGTACAAGAGTTGCTACAAGGACAGAAAAGTATGGTGGGATGACGAACCAGAAAGCCGTTAACGTCAGGCAGTATTTGTTAGATCAAATGCACTGTAAGATCCGAGGCAGAGACGGGCATGAAAGCGTGTATTTGACGAGTAAAAGCTCCAAAACAGTTCAACTGTTTCTGTCCGCATTTAAAGGGTTTTATAAGGCAGCTTTCTTCAGTAGGCGTAGATGATGACTTTGGTGAGCATCTTCGGATGATAGCTGTCTCGTCCTCCTCCGGGATAAGCCGCGTCAAAGATAGCGTCGTCAAGCTTATTCACGGCTTCGTTGACGACACGAACGAGGTGATTTTGAGGAATGTCCTCTTCCAAATCCATTGGCAAGCATAGTTGGTCCATGGTATACCTTGGATGTAGAAGTTTCATTGGAACATGATCATTAAAAATATCATTAGTCCAATTCAGCAGTTTATTATCAATCGAACCTAATTAAGTTAAGCGGTCCTTGCACATTGTTTTTGTCATTAATTCTGATCCAAAAAACAGCTTTAGTCTGAAATTCCATCGGACTAAAGCTGTTTTTTGTTCTGGGATATTTTTGATATTTTTATCATCATTACTTCATGGGATGCTTCTAAGACGAGTTCTTAATAAATTGACTCGGGCTTTCGCCTGTACGATTCTTGAAAAATTTTGATAACGAATAGAGATCGTTAAATCCGAGATCAGAGGCAATTTCGGAAATCGTAAGCTCCCGGTAGCGAAGCAATTCCTCTATTTTTTGAATTCGGATTTGATCGATATAAGATTTCAAATTTTCCCCGGTAATATCCTTGAACTTCTTCGATAAATGGTTACGTGTATAGGACAGCTCTTCTGCAAGCTCGTTAACCGTGATTGCTTTGCCGTTGCGCATCGATATTTTCTCCGTAATCAGCTTCACTAACAGTTCAGATGGATCATCTGTTCTATGGAAGTCGTCGGACTGAATGTAATGGAACATCGTTTCAAGAAAACCGTTAACAAATACTTTTTCGTACTGCTTAAATACGCTATCGTGAATGGCTAATTTGAAAGATGTGATGAGTCTGCTTGTGAACTGATTGCCATGTATGATTCCACCCCACAGGGGAAAGTCATCTATTTCACATTCGAATTTTAAAGAAATCCAGGCAACGTCATGCTTATGGTATCTAAACCCATGCTCGCACACTGGAGGAACCAGCAGCATATCTCCCGCCTCAAGAGACAGCAGCTCATCGAGCATTTGACAATGAATTACGCCTTGAGTAACGATCTCTAGCTGCCAATGCTCATGACTATGCAACGGCTTGATGCACTGGTATGCTCGCGAGCCGAAGTGTACGGAAAGTAATTCGGATTTCATTGCCATCCCCCTTATGAGTAGATAAATTGAAACACACATTTTTACAAATTGTTCGGTGATTCTGACATTCGGTTTTAACAGTGCCCGTGGTAATTTATAGGTATTATAAAGCAAAGAGGCGAGCGCTTACAAGATGGCAAAAGCAGAAGAGCTCTTTTTACATCTGCAAGCTGCAGCTTATAAATGAAAAGTAGGGAGATGCTCAAGTAATGAAGATGAAAGCATATGTTTTGCCATCTAAGCCTCACTTGCAAAAGGTTTGCTCCGCAACTTGCAGAGAATGGTTAGAAGAGTATTTTGCACCTGTTTGGAATGAGACGGATGAGGAATATACGCAAGACCAATTGATGGAAATGATAGCCGATGCGGAAGTCATACTTACAAGTTGGGGTTCGCCAAACTTTACGGAGGAAATGCTGGCACGGGCCCCGAAGCTGCGTTATATCGGACACGCTGCAGGTACGATAAAAAAACGGATTCCAAAGCAAGCTTTCAGTCAAGGAATTAGCATTTTTTCCGCGGGTCCCCGTCTTGCCTGGGGCGTAGGGGAATATTGCCTTTCCGCATTGATGACTATGCTTAGAAAGCTGCCGCAATATGAAGCGAATTTTCGCAAGGGCGGATGGAAGCTTAATGATATCAGAGGCAATGAATTGTTCGGTAAGACGGTAGGCATTGTATCGGCCAGCTCAACAGGAAGATCTTTCATTCAGTTGTTGCAGCCTTTTCAAGTGAATATATTGGTGTACGACCCGTACTTGACCGAACAAAGAGCGGAGGAGCTCGGGGTCCGTTGTGCTTCGTTGGAAGAGGTGATGGAATGTCCCATCATTTCCATTCACGCTCCATCCATTCCGGCGACAAATAATTTAGTGAATGCAGAGCTTATTCGTCGGATTAAGGACGGTGCTATTCTGATCAATTCTTCTCGCGGTGCTGTGCTTGATGAAGAAGCGCTGTTCTCGGAGCTGCAGACGGGCCGGTTTTATGCCGCTCTTGATATATTTGTAAATAACCCATCGAAAGACTCTCCGCTTCGCGTGCTGGACAACGTACTGGTGACGCCTCATGTGGCCGGAGATACCGTGGAGGGCCATCTCGCACTGATGGAGGAGGTCGTTGCCGATATATTGCGCAAAGAACGGAATGAGCCTACCCGTTTCGAAGTGAAAGAACATATGTGGGATATTTTGGCTTGACCGAAATTGTGAAAATTACTTTAGTGGCAAGGAGGGAAAAAATGTCAAACAAACCGAATGTACTTCTCATTATGACAGATCAACAACGATGGGATACGCTGGGCTGTTACGGGAACAAGGTGATAGAAACGGCCAACCTTGACTGGATTGCTTCAGAAGGGACCGTGTTTGAAAGCGCCTACTCGTGTACTCCTTCCTGCATCCCTGCGAGGGCTAGTCTGATGACCGGAATGGATCCGTGGAATGTTGGCATTCTTGGAATGGGCAAAGGCCAAGGACCGATGAGCTACCTTGAAAATACGCTGCCCGAGCAATTGGCCAGAGCAGGCTACCACACACAGGGTGTTGGAAAAATGCACTTTCATCCGCAAAGGTCTTTGTTCGGCTTCCATCATACCGTGATAGATGAATCGGCAAGACAAGGAGATCCTGGCTTCATTTCCGATTACAGAAGATGGTTTGATCACAACAAAACGGGGGATTACGGCTTTACGGATCATGGCATTGATTGGAATTCGTGGATGGCTCGTCCCTATCATGCGCCGGAGTTTCTGCATCCGACCAATTGGACGGTCAACGAATCGATCCGTTTTGTGGAAAACCGGGACCCCAACAAACCCTTCTTCTTGAAAATGTCGTTTGCACGTCCGCATTCGCCGTATGATGCGCCGGCTTTTTACTACGACATCTATGACAAAAAGGATATTCCAAAGCCGCATATCGGAGAATGGTCCGCGATGCATGATGTAAAGAAGGACGCTGCATTTCCGGATGCTTGGCGAGGCAAACGGAGCGAGGAGGAGATTCGAAGAGGTCGAATTGGATATTACGGCAATATCCATCATATTGACCTGCAAATCGGCCGGTTGCTGATGTATTTGAAGAAAAAAGGTCAGCTGGACAACACGCTTATCTTGTTCACCTCGGACCATGGAGATATGATGGGAGATCATCATATGTGGCGTAAAACGTATGCCTATGAAGGATCGACTCATATTCCGCTCATCGTAAAACTGCCGAAATCAATGAAGAGCGCTCAGATTGAACGAAGCGCTGCTCCTGTATGCTTGCAGGATATTATGCCGACCATCCTTGACGTGGCCAAGGTTGATATTCCTGATACTGTGGATGGGCGAAGCATGCTTCCGCTTATGCAGGGAAGGTCGACCTCATGGCGTGAGTTTGTACATGGGGAGCATAGTACGTGCTATTCCGAACTGCAAGAAATGCAGTATGTAACAGACGGCAGATGGAAATATATATGGTTTCCCCGGATTGGCACAGAGCAGTTGTTTGATCTGTCCTCAGATCCCGGCGAATGTGTAGATTTGGCTTCAAACGTAGCTTATTCTTCCGAACTGATTGGTTGGAGAGAGAAGCTGATTGCCGTGTTGTCCGAGCGTGATGCTGGCTTAACGGACAACGGAGCGCTCGTATGTCAGGCGGGTAAACCGTATCATGTTTCACCAAAGTATAAGGAGCGAATTGAGCGCGCTGGAGGCATCGTTAAATAGAGCGTTGTATTTCTGTTGTATCTCTATTGGAATGTGAAGCAACAGGAATCGAGGAGGGTTACTTTTGAAAAAAAGAAGCGTTCGTATTGCGACATGTGCAGCAATTTTATTGTCTATGACAGCATGTGAACCCATAGCAGGAGAGACTCAGGAAAATATCGCAAAGCCCACAAATGAAGGATTAGCTTCGAGCCAGCCGATCGTGCTGAAGGTATTACAACACAGCGGTACCCTAAGCGATGAAGAATTTCAGAAACTGATGGTTAAGCCGGTTGAGGAAAAATATCCCAACATCACCTTGGAGCTTGTTCGCAACGGTAAAGGTTCGGCAATTGAGCAATTGATAATGTCGGGGGCTGTGCCCGATATTATCTTTACCTCAGCTGGTACGGCACTTACCAATCTGATACAGCTTGAGGTACCTCTCGATTTGTCGGACAAAATTCGATCCGAGAAGCTCGACAGCAGTCAATATGATCCACATGCACTGGACGCAATCAAGCTTATTTCGGGCAAAGAAAAAATGTACGCGCTCCCATTTTCAATTAATTTCAGCGTCTTGTACTACAATAAGGATATTTTCGATAAGTTCGGCATTCCCTATCCGAAAGACAGTATGACGTGGGAGGATACGATTGAATTAGCCAAAAAGATGACACGGCCGACGGAAGACATCATGGGCTTTGACTCGCTTACCGTAGAAAGGTATGGTGCCCAAATGTCGTTGCCATTCATTAATTATGACACCAATAAAGCGGTCTTCGCCACGGATGGCTGGAAGCGTGCTTTTGAAGTGTACAAAGCTTTCAAGACGATTCCAGGCAACAAGAGTAGTACCCCACTCCCACTCGTCGACGCATTCATTAAAAACCGCAATTTGGCTATGATGGTGGCGTACGGTGCGGTAGTTGGCAGCATTGAAGAACAGCACAACAAAGGGAATCCGATGAATTGGGATATGGTTACCGTGCCACAATTTAAGGAAGCACCGGGAAAGTCGTGGGAAATCGACCTTCATGCGCTTGCCGTATCGTCAAAAACTAAACATAAGGACGAGGCTTTCAAGGTCGTATCTTTGCTCACCGCCAATGAGGAGGTCCAGACTGCAATGACTCGTGAAGGAAGGCTGACAAGCCTTAAAAACAAAAAAGTACTCGATGCGTTCGGTAGCAGCCTGAACACACTGAAAGGTAAAAATATGGATGCTATTCTGAAAAGCTCCCCTGCGCCGAGTACGCCACCTTCAGAATACAAGGAAATTGCGAAACGCCAGATCGTCCCGGCATTTAACAAGGTGATAGATCAGGATATGGATATTAATACTGCGCTTCGCGAGGCAGAGGAGCTGGCGGATAAAGAAATAACGGAGAAGCTGAAAGCAGCTGTTATTAAATAACAACAGAGCATGAGGCAAGATGCCATTTTTCGAGTTGGAAGATGGATGCAAATAACAATGAATATTAGTTTTGGCTTATGTACCACGAGACAAACAATGAGGAGCTGAAGCGGTTAGCCGAAGCTTGCGAGAGCAAGATGGACAAGTGTATCGACAATATGAGGAGCTTCACCACGATGTCGGCTTTATGTGGAGCCTGAGCTCCGTCGCGAACTATAAAACTGACGGGGAGCAAGGAGTCGAAGCTGCGTGCTTTGAAGGTGGCGGCATGGCCGGCCGGTTCAACATCCGTAGCAATTTCATCCGTGCCTGGAATGATACCAATTTTAAAGGAGAGAATGTAGGCGTCGTGTAAGCAAGTACTAGGGAAAATGAATAGAGGTTGGACTTCGTTGGCGTCTAATCTCAATCAGGAATCCAAATGAAGGTAAACATTCAATAAATTAACGAATATATGAAAACGTTTTCTAATATAGGCTATAGTCTATAGAAATAAAAAATAACCTGGGGGATTTAGAGATGAAAAGAAAGATCAATACCGTATCTGCGCTCGTTTTGTCGGTGGCCATGCTTGCTGGCTGCAGTTCCGCTCCTAATGGTGAAGGAAATACGAATAAACAACAGCAGCCTATAACACTGAAATTTTATACGGGAGACAAAGATTACGAAGACAGATTTAAAAGAGAAATCGCTGACAAGGTAAAGGCCAAGTATCCGTACATTTCGTTTGAGTTTCAAGGGGGCAAAGACTTAAAGGAGCTTGTTCTTGCAGGTCAAAGTCCAGATTTGTACTATCAGGGATTATCTGCGTTAGATACCAATCTTGTGAATTTGAATATGCAATTCGATCTATCCGATTTGATCAAAAAATCAGGCTTCGATCTGAACCGGATCGACCCGGCATATTTGGACATCATACGCACCGCTTCGCAAGGTTACGGCGGTACGTATTTCGGACTTCCTGTAACTACGTTTACTCCGGTATTGTTCTACAACAAAGAAGTTTTTGATAAATTCGGTGTTCCTTATCCCAAGGACGGTATGACATGGGACGATGCATATGAATTGTCCCGCAAACTGACGAAGGAAGTCGACGGTGTGCAGTATAAGGGAATGACCATGAACTTTCAGTATTTGCTTGACAATAATCAGCTCGCCGCACCTTATCTTCACCCTAAGGAAGATAAGGCGGCGGTTAACACTCCGGAATGGCGTTCCATTTTTACGACGCTTGGTAAGTTTTATCAGATTCCTCTGAACAATCCATTGGATGATCGGAGCAGGGTTAAAGAAGTGAATGACTTTACCAAGGAGCGGATCTCGGCTATGCACGCGGATGTGACGGCGGCCATCGATAGCTTCCCATCCGACTTCGTCAATTGGGATATGGTTACACTGCCGACGATGACCGAAGCGAAAGGGCTCAATGCTCAGCTGAATCCAAGGTTTTACTACATCATGAGCTCCAGCAAACATAAGGAAGATGCATTCAAGGTAATCGAATTCGTTCTGTCGCAAGAGATGCAGCTGGCAGCAAGTAAAGCCGGCAAGTCAACGGTATTAAACAATGAAGAAGTGAAGAAGGCGTACGGTCAAGAGTTTGACAAGCTAAAAGAAAAAAATATAGGCGCCCTGTACTTCAACAAACCGGTGAAACCGGCTGCCGCACGCGATGCTAAGTTGACGGCAATTCCGGCATCGCCCATTGCAAACAAAGAATTCATTCAGTTCATCAAAGGTGCGAAAGACATCAATACGTCATTGCGTGATTTTGAGGAAGCGCTCAACAAAGCTATTCAAGCTGAAAAAGCAAAATAATAGTTTCCTCTGACGCAAGCAGCATCTCGGCTATGCATGCGGATGTGACCGCGGCCATGGATAGCTTCCCGTCCGACTTCGTCAATTGGGATATGGTTTCTCTGCCGACCATGACTGAAGCGAGAAGCATCAATGCGCAGCTGAATCCAAGATTTTACTATACCATGAACTCCAGCAAATACAAGGAAGATGCATTCAAGGTAATTGAATTCGTCTTGTCGCAAGAAATGCAGCTGGCAGCAAGTAAAGCAGGTAAGACAACGGTATTGAACAATGAAGAAGTGAAGAAGGCGTACGGTCGAGATTTTGGGAAGCTGAAAGGAAAAAATACAAACGCCCTGTACTATAACAAATCGGTGAAGCCGGCTGCTGCACGCGATGCAAAGCTGACCCCGGTACCGGCAGAATTCGTCTATGGAGGTGCGCCACGATGCAAACTTTTTATTGAATTGGCGCGGGCTTTCGCCGGTATGCTTTTTGAAAAATTTAGAGAATGAAAATATACCGTTTAACCCGAGATCGGCGGCAATTTCGGAAATGCTTTGTTCTTTGTAACGAAGCATTTCCTCTATTTTTTGAACCCGGATTTGATCGATATACGATTTTAGGCTTTCTCCGTTTATCTCTTTAAATTTCTTCGATAAATGGCTGCGAGTATACGATAGCTCATCGGCCAGCTCGTTAATCGTGATCGCTCTTCCATTACGCCCATATACCTTTTCCATGACAAGTTTCGCCAGCAGCTCGGACGAATCGTCAGTTTTGTGAAAGTCGTTGGACTGAATGTAATAAAACATCGTTTCAAGGAAACCGTTGACAAATGCCTTTTCGTAATTTTTGTAAGCAGAATCATGAATGACTGTTTTGAACAGGAGACGCGCCTACTTGTGAACTGTAGTAAAATCACACATATTTACAAGTAATGCGATAATTCGGACATTCGTTTTCCGTAGAGTACGTGATAATTTAAAGGTATTATAGAACATTAGGATGTGTGCTAGCAAGACGATGCAGACAGGATTTTTACTTTTAATGATTGCATAAGGTCAAGAACGCAGCATCCGAATCTACTTAAAATTTATACTGGAGGAAATGAGAATGAGCAGCCAATCGTCAGTGAAGAAACCTGTTACAGTTGTCATCGTAGGTGCCGGTCACCGCAGCCTGATTTACGCTTCATACGCCAAGCAGCATCCCGAGGAAATGAAAATTGTCGGAGTTGTTGATCCAGACGCGGAACGTAGAGCGCTAACTAGAGAGAGATTTGAATTTTCGGAAGAATGCTGTTTTTCTGATATCGAGGAATTTGTAAGCAAGCCTAAGATGGCGGATGCCGTCATTAACGGCACGATGGACCATTTGCACGTTTCGACTTCGATTCCTTTGTTGAAAGCCGGATACGACATGATGTTGGAGAAGCCGATTGGTGTCAGTGCAGATGAAGTGTTACATCTGCATGAGGAAGCAGAGCGCTATGGCAGAAAAGTAATGATTTGTCACGTGCTGCGTTATGCGCCATTCTACTCATCGATTCGTCAACAAATCATTGACGGGGCGATTGGCGATATTATCAGCATAACTACAGAGGAGAACGTCACTTATCACCATATGGGGATGGCTTATGTTAGAGGAAAATGGGGGCGTCTCGATAAAGGCGGGTCTTCCATGCTTATGGCTAAAAGCTGCCATGATTTGGACGTAGTGGCTTGGATGAAGGGTGATGTCCGGCCGGTGAAAGTAAGCAGCTTCGGAGGTTTGCTGCAATTCCGTCCTGAGAATGCGCCTGAAGGTGCAGGCAAACGGTGTCTGGTCGATTGCGCGATTGAACAATCTTGTCCTTACTCCGCGCGGAAAAACTATATTGAACAGCGAAAATGGAGAGCTTATGTTAACTACAACACACATCTGGGTGTCGTGATGACGGATGAGGAATTGGAGGAGTCGCTGCGCAATGACAGCCCGTACGGCCGCTGTGTGTGGCATTGCGATAACGACGTGGTCGATCATCAAACCGTCATCGTCGAGTTTGCAGATGGTAGTGTTGGAACGCATGTAATGACAGGAGGCTCCTCAAAGCCGGGTCGTACGATCCATATTATCGGGACTAAAGGCGAAATTCAGGGAGAGATGGAGGAAGGAACGTATGTCATTCGACGTCCTGATGCCCGCAAAGGCAGCGTCTATTCCGAGCAAAAGATTGAGCTTGGCGTAAAGAGTGACATGCATGGCGGAGGTGACTTGCTGCTTGTCGCCGATTTCGTCAAAGTAATGTACGGGGCTGCGCCATCGATTTCATCTACATCTCTGGAGAAATCGCTTCACGGGCACTTGATCGGATTTGGGGCCGATCAGTCACGGTTAGAACAAAGAACCATTGCACTTACATAATTGTAAAGGAAGCTATTTAAGTTGAACCAAAGAAAAACCATCTCACGGAAAGAGCAGGTCGTTCTGGAGAAGCGTTAGCGTTCACCTTTACACCTTTGTCCCCGAATTTTAACCGCTGCAGCGGTATGAATTCAAGAGATTCGGGGACAACAGCGATCGGAGGAATGATCTGATCTCGCAGCGATAATACGGAGAAAAACTTTGGCTCAACTTATATTGGAGGCGATTGGATATGGGAAACGAGCACCCGAATCTCATCATTATCATGGCGGATCAATTGAGGCTGGATGCTATCGGCGTCCATACCCCGAACATTAATCGGATAAAACAAGACAGCGTCGTATTTGAAAGAGCTTATTGCGCTTCTCCCATTTGCGTACCCGCACGAGGCGCGTTCTTTACCGGAATGTATCCTAACGAAAACGGCTGTCTCATCAATCGAGGTGAGGAAGTGTATTCTAAGGTAAAGCCGGAATTCGACCATCTATACGGACTTATGGAGCATACTTGGGACAGTTGGCATACGGGGAAGCAGCATCTTCAGATGAAGCCCCCCCTGGATAAATCTCCTGACAGCAAGACGAACTGGAGAAAGCTCGAGGGCCGATATGAAGTGTTTTTGAAGGAGAACAATAAAAAAAGGCCCGGTGGACCGAATTATCGGGGGATTGTGCCGGAGATGGCCTATGGGACGATAACGCGTCCCCAGTCGTATTCGATACCTACGACTGGCCGTTATGAAGAAGGCGAGGAGTTCTTTATCGACGAGTTTATTGCCAAAGACTCCGTGGAAGCGATTCGACAACGGGACCGTTCCAAGCCGTTTCTGCTCAATGCGATGTTCCACGCGCCTCATCCTCCCTTGGATATTCCCGACCCATGGTATAACTTGGTCGATAAAGTCGATTTGCCTGACAATGTCGGGAAGTGGTGCGGGAATCAGTCGCCGCTGCAACTATATAATTTGACCGGTGCGATCGGTACACGTTATACGAGGGAAGAGTGGAGACAAATATGGAAAGTGTATATGGGCTTGGTATCGCTGCTTGATCATTGTGTGGGCCAGATTATTGACGAATTAAAGCGTCAGGATTTATACGACAACAGCCTCATTATATTTACAAGTGATCACGGAGAGATGCTGGGCTCGCACGGATTATGGCAAAAAATGTGTATGTACGAGGAATCGGTTCATACACCATTATATATGAAGTTTCCGGCTCATTTCAAACCTGCGATAGTTTCAAGCAGCTCGTTGGTCAGCAGCATCGATGTGCTGTCGACGATATGTGATTATATGCAGATCAAGCCGAAGTCTCCAATGTCCGGACGATCCCTAATGCCAGTAATTAATGGAAGTTCGGAAGGCCGTGACAACATCTTTATTCAATACGACGGCAACGGAGGAAGAGGCAATTTTGGTCGCTGCATCGTTGAAGGTGATTACAAGCTGATCGTCGATATGTTTAAAAATGAGACGTATATCGAGCTGTACAACGTAATTAGCGATTCGCAAGAGATGGACAATCTCGCATTTCAAGATGAAGCATATCGCGAGCGCATTGAACGGATGCTGAAGCACTTGCGCGAGCATATGCAATCGACGAACGATCTTTTGGAATTGCCGCATGACCTGTACAACCGGTTTTTACAAGACTACACAGAGTTTAAGGGAGATGTTCGTTAATGAAGATGAAAGCGTATGTTCTGCCATCAAAGCGCCAGTTGAATCTGGTTTGCTCCCCGGACTGCAAGCAATGGATAGAGGAGCAGTTCAACCTGGTCTGGAATGAGACGGATGAGGAGTATACGCAGGAGCAGTTGATGGAAATGATGACCGATGCGGAAGTGATCCTTACAAGCTGGGGATCGCCAATAATTACGGAGGAGATGTTGGCACGGGCTCCTAAGCTCCGCTATATCGGACATGCTGCCGGTACGATCAAAAAGCGTATTCCGAAGCAAGCTTTTGCCCAAGGGATATCCATTTATTCCGCAGCTCCCCGCATTGCTTGGAGTGTAGGAGAATATTGCCTTGCCGCATTGATGACCTTGTTAAGGAAGTTCCCGCAATACGAAGCGAACTTTCGCAAAGGCGGTTGGAAACTGAACCATGTCAGAGGCAACGAATTATTCGGAAAGAAAGTAGGCATCGTATCGGCGAGCTCGACCGGAAGAGCGTTTATTCAGCTGTTGAAGCCTTTTCAAGTGGACATTTTGGTCTACGATCCATACTTGAGCGAGCAAAGAGCAGAGGAGCTGGGGGTGCGTCGTGCATCCTTGGAAGAGGTGGTGGATTGCCCGATCATTTCCATTCACGCGCCTTCCATTCCGGCGACGGACAATCTTGTGCATGCGGAACTGATTCGCCGTATTAAAGATGGCGCTATACTCATTAATTCCTCGCGTGGAGAAGTACTGGACGAGCAAGTTCTGTTCTCGGAATTGCAGACCGGCCGGTTTTATGCCGCTCTCGATGTATTTATCAAGGGTCCATCGAAAGAATCGCCGCTTCGCGAGTTGGACAACGTACTATTGACGCCACATGTGGCAGGAGATACCGTGGATGGCCGTCTGGCGCTGATGGGAGAAATCGTCGCCGACATATTGCGCAAAGAACAGGGCGCGCCTACCCGTTTCGAAGTGCATGAATATCAATGGGACATATTAGCTTGATTGTGCGTTGGAACATTAGTCAGATCATAAGATTTAGCGTTGACCAACTGTTCAGCCTCGCTGAAACATCTTGTATAGGTCCCTGAGGCATTTTCTTTTTTCATTTTGAAAAGTTAAGATAAACGATTATTTGGAACCATGGTGCATTCATTGCGATAAATTCTCTTACATCTCTATCCAAACGAGTCGTTAAGTTCGATTGAGGTTATTGTGTATCTAGGTGAAAGGTCATGATGAACAAATATGAATCCTTTATCGGCGTCGTCATTGAGAAGCTGGAGCAGACATACCGGGATTTAAGTCTGATCCGAAACGGGCTGGCAAGTGTTGGAGGAGGGGCAGTCTGACGAAACGATCTGCAATACGCCGTAGTTGATTACGATTTCCGATCTATTGAGCGCGTCGCAGTAGTTGGTTGAGGAGTTGGAGGCGCGATTTCCTGGATTGAAGTGGTAGGTTAGCTTAAGCTGCGAAGAGGGCTGAAATATCCCAATGTGACTTTAGAGCGCAGCGAAAGAGTCCCCCAAGTTAATGAAATTACCGACCGTATTGCTGCAGGAGCGGTTCCGGATATTTTGTTAACGGGATTTTACTTTATCCCCAACTTGAGCGACCTCGGAATTCCGCTGGAAATCGATGATAGAATTAAGCAAAGCGGCGTCGATTTATCCACCTTCGAGCCTGTAGCCCTGGATGCGTTAAAAGGATTTCGTGATGGAAAGCTGGTTGCGCTGCCTTTCTACATGGGGACGACGGCATTGTTCTATAACAAGGATATTCTGAATATTAAGTAAGACTTACATCAACTATTTCCCTAATCACGATAAAGTCGGTGTGAGTCTTTCGTTTTTTAAGAAATTCATCCTGATCTGCTTCCTGAATATCTTGCTTATTGTTGAAATCGATACATTTCACTGTTCCGCTAGATTGTCAAGGTTAGGCAATGATCTCGATACCGCTCATACAACCAACAATTGATCCATCAGGAATTTCCGCTGCAATCCTACCTGTGCTTAAAGTCGTTGGGAAGCGAACTGTACGCTTTCATTACGCCCCAAGATCCCTAATTCACCTAATTACATGAACGTGAATTAGAATCGAAATGGAGTTATTACAAGGGGGGCGGTTCGTTAGGGATATCCTATGAAAAGCAGTTGGCTCCATTAACGGAATATGACAAGAACGAGAAATAAAATAACGTTCTAGGCTCTTACTAATCGTGGTAATGCAGAAGAATCACACGTAACAGCGATCCTACCGGTTTCGATTACTGGAGCGTGCTATTGTTTCGAGGAGGATACTATCCATGAAGCCTAATAAGCTTACGAGTGGAGCCAGAACTGACCGAAGAAGGACAAGAAGAGTTATTTAGCCGATTGCGGGCATCACTAGTTAGTACGCTTAAGGCCAGCTTCGGTGAATTCGAAAATAAGAACCTAACTGGAATTGTTACGAGATTGAACCCATAGCACTTGTCATCCGACAACAATCGCCTTAAATGTAGGGGGATTTGTGTCATTAATGTAGGGAGATTTGTGTCGTTAGACAAATGATTAGTCAAAGAGCCCCTAAAAGGGCTTATTTCGTTAATACATATACACAAAATTCTGATTTTGTGTATATGTATAAGCGTTTTACGCAACTTGACTAATTTTTATCCTTTTTCACTACTTGCTAATTGTTTTATTTGTTTCGTTTACAAAATGTCGTAATTTATGAATGAGTTTGTCTGAATGTTGAACTAATATTAACTCAGGGCTTATGCTACTTTATTATTATCTTATAGAGATGAGGTAAACGTCATGAGCAGAATATTGAAGATCGGTATTATTGGCAGCGGGGGGATTGCTGGCTCGCATGTGAAAGCATATCAAGAACTAACCAATGTAGAAATAGTTGCGGTTGCGGATGTAGTACCTGGGAAGGCTAAACAGTTTATTGACTTCTGGAATATTCCATCAGCACAACCTTTTGATGACTATAGGAGGTTATTGGAATTAGAGTTAGATTGCGTAAGCATCTGCACACCGAATGTAGCCCATTATCAAACCACTATCGATGCTTTGAAGGCTGGTAAGAACGTCATGTTGGAAAAGCCGATGTCTGTTACTTTAAATGAAGCCATAGAAATGGCCCAAACTGCGAAGCAAACTGGCTTCATGCTCAATATAGGTTTTCAACCCAGATATGATCCGAATATGAGAATTATTCAGGATATTGTACAATCTGGTCAGCTCGGAAAGGTATATTATATTGAAACTGGCGGAGGTCGGAGAAGAGGCATGCCTGGGGGAACATTTATTTCCAAGGATATTGCTGGGGCAGGTGCGATTGCAGATATCGGCTGCTATTCCCTCGATATGGCACTGAATGCGATGGGTTATCCTAAACCGATTACAGTTTCCGCAAGTAGCAGTAATTATTTTGGAACAAATCCACGCTATCACAAGGAATCAAGCCGTTTCGATGTAGAGGATTTCGGTGTTGCCATGATTCGTTTTGAAAATGATCTCGTACTGAATTTTAAAATATCATGGGCTATGCATATGGATACTCTGGGTCCAACTTTATTCTTGGGGACAGAGGGTGGGCTGAAAGTTATGCCTGCCGGTAAAGGACCATGGAGTGGTGTATTTGATGGGAGCGTAGGTGCCATTTCCTATTACCATGATGTAAGAGGTCATCATACTGAGAGTCAAATTCCGCTAATAGATCATAATAAAAATTTGTTTCACGAAAAAGTTCGTGATTTCGTTCATGCCGTAATAGAAGGCAAGCCGGCGCCTATACCTGGCGAGCAAATTGTACGGAATCAAGCCATTATTGATGGTATTATACGATCATCCTTACTAAAGCGGGAAGTAACCATTGATTTTGTTTAATAGTTTGGTCTTGTGTGTTGGTGCAGATCGCTCGGGTCTGTTTCGGTATCGTTGGGAGTAAACGCTGATCCTTTCCTAAAAGCTTGAATAAGTCTTAAATCTAGATGTATCTTGTCAAAAAAAGTGCAGTGGCAGCATAGGACTTATTAGAGTCTGGTGCTACCACTTTTTTTGAACTATAGTTCTAATCATTCCATTTGGATCTTTATCTATTCTGGCTTAACCACTTCAGATATTAGTACCGTAATGGGAGATATGGTTTCAGAGCAAAACGGGGGCAAAAAATCCTCAAATATACCGAGAGTATGAAAGTGAAAAGAGACGGCACGACGGTTGATATAGATCACTTAAATGTAAAAGCTGGAGGACAATTGCCCCCTCAGGCATTTCAGTCGGGAAATTCCGTTTTGAATATCGTTGCCTATGTTGGAGCGAACCCTTCATCGCTAAAATAAAACAACACAACAAGACTGTCCTTCACACGCATGCGACGAAAAGCCCAGAACTCATTAAGTTCACTTCTGGTATATACTTCGTCATCAAGCGTGAAGATGCAGGCTCTTGCCTTCCTCTTCGGAATCGAGGCCCAACTCGGAGCTCAAGAATTTGACACGCACTCTGACACAACTTTTATTTGCTCTTTCTGTAATACAACGGCTGGTGTCCGGTGACAAACTTGAACACTCTGCCGAAATGCGTCACACTGCCGAATCCTACTTTTTGGGAAATCAGATTGACCTTCATGGAGGACCGTACCAGTAGCTTTTTCGCTTCCTTTATTCTTACGCTGTTCAAATACTCCACGAAGGTAAAGCCTGTCGCTTCTTTAAAAAAACGGCTTACATGGTAGGGACTGACGTAAAATTTCTCCGCCAGCAGGTCAAGCGACAGTTTCTCCATATAATGGTTGTTAATATAACAAACGATTTCTGAGATTCTTTCATGCTTGATGCTGGGAAATTCCAACGGTTCCGGGCTTTTTTGTTTCATGTGCCGGCAGCAGGTAATAAGAAGCTGCAGTATTAAGGTCTGCGCATACATCTCGAAGCCCGGCTTTCGTTCCTGCACCTCCTGTATGATGGCATGCGCCAGCGCCTCCACAGAGGGCCGGTCAAGCTCGGAGCCTTTCACGATAATGTAATCCCTCTCAAACAGAGGCTGGAGAATTTCCCTATAGGATTCATTTACCGAGGTCATATAATTTTCATGAATATTTACGATGAGCCGCTCATGCTTCGGCATTTCAGCGTTTGTAGTCCGATGCAGGATATTAGGCGAGATGATGATGATATCTCCCCCGTTTAACACCATTGTCCGGTCTTTGATAAAAAATTCCCGTTGGCCGGACATCAGATAATAAAATTCATACGTGCTATGAAAATGATTGGTCGGCATATGGTGACTAAGTGCCTTCCGGTGGGATACCAAGAAGGTCCCTTCGTCGTTACCGTAATAAAGACTTCCCAACCTGAACACCGCCTTTACACCGCTTGTCTGCCTCATTATACACCTAATATCAAGCGCAAGAAATAAGAAGAAATCATGTTTTTTCGCAAATAATGTACATATTGTTGTGATAGTATAGGTGTAGAATACATAAAGGAGGATAAGTACGATGAATTCTTCAGAAACAAATTCCCAGAAAACAATGCAGGCAGAACTAACTCCCATTCAATGGGCGGAGAAGGCATGTGAAGCATTGATGTACAAGTTCGAGCCGGAAAACCTTCCGCCGGACAGGTTCCATTATCATCAGGGGGTCTTTTTGTCCGGCATGGAGAAAACCTGGCGTGAGACCAAAATCAATAAATATTACGATTATATCAAACGCTGGGTGGACAGCCAGGTTCTCGAGGATGGCAGCATCAAGAAGTATAACCCCGGTGAATTCGATGATATTCAACCGGGCGTGCTCCTTTTTAACCTATATGAGCAAACAGGAGACGAGCGGTATACCAAAGCCCTTCATACGCTAGTACCCCTATTTAAAACATGGAAAACGAACCCATCGGGCGGGTTCTGGCATAAGGATCGTTATCCGAATCAAATGTGGCTGGACTTGTTGTATATGGCCGGGCCGATTGCCGTTATGTATGGCAAGACCTTCGGTGAAAGCGAGTACTTCGACATGATGGCTTACCAGGCGATTCTGATGGAGAAGCATACGAAGGATCCGAAGACCGGCTTGCTGTATCACGGTTGGGATGAAACCAAGCAGGCGAAATGGGCTGACCCCGTAACGGGCCTCGCTCCAGAGTTCTGGGGTCGTGCGATCGGCTGGTTCCCTGTCGCCCTGCTGGAAATGTTTGAATACTTGCCTGAGGATCATAAGGATAAGCCGAAGCTGATAAACATTCTTCAGGACCTGTTGATCGCTTTGCCTAATTTCCAGGATGCCGAAACCGGTTTATGGTACCAGGTGGTCGACAAAGGAGATCAGCCGGACAACTGGCTGGAAAATTCCTGTACGTCCCTGTACGTTCACGCCATAGCGAAGGCCGTGCGCTTCGGCTATCTGGATGCGAAGTATCTGGAATATGCCTGGAAGGGCTATCAAGGCGTCATTGACACATTAAATTTCGATGAGAACGGCCATGCGGTCATTGGCAACATCTGCATCGGCACAGGCATCGGTGACTACGCCCACTATATTGCCCGCCCTACCAGCGAAAATGATCTGCACGGCGCAGGAGCCTTTATTCTCATGTGTGTGGAAATGAGCAAAGCGCAAAGGCTGGAATAATATATCATATAAAACAAAAAAACTGTAGCCCCGTGAGGCTTCAGTTTTTTAATTTTCACATAACGATTCACGCTATTTGACAGCTCCACCTTTTAGGTAGTGTGTAGTTCATTCATGCGAGCTATCTCAAACACCCCCATGCTACATCCGCTTAGTTTTTACGCAAGGTGTTGGAATGGTGATAGCTGGTTCCGTTGCTGTTCACAGCCCTTAGGTAGTAATAATACGTTACACCGGGAGTCGGTGTTTTGTCGGTAAAAGTAGTGCCCGTAATGCCGCTTTGCAAGACGGTGAAGTTCGCTGTAGGCCCCGTACTACGGTAAACCGTGTAGCTGTCCGCGTTGTTACGGTAATTTCGCACCCAGTTGAAGTTCACCTTTTCGTTTAGAGAGTACAAGCCGAATTTGCCGCTTGAAAATGTACTATCCGTTGCGGTCAAAATCGGTCCAAACTGGTTGACTGAGCCTATGAGCGTGCTTCCTTCGACTCTGAAGTACATCAATAAATTATTTAGATCCATCCCAGGCACGTTCTTGTTCTCCAGCAATTGGGTCCGGGTAATGGAAGCGAGCACGGTCTCCGTGTTGTTCTGGAGTTTGACGATTTTAAACTTGTCTTCGTTAATATTGTAAACGAACTTATAGTAGTTGGAATTGTTCGCATACCTCGCCACGAGACCATAAGCAAACACCGTTTTGCTGGAATCTGACTCGACTTTTTCGGCCATTGTTTCTACTTCATAATCGTTGGTCACGATGGAGTCGAATATCGTCACGCCCATGCCTGCGAGAGGCGATTGATAGAAGCCTGCGTTCCGGACGCTGTCGGATACGACGGACCAGGTTCCTTGTTCGGGCGTCCAACCGCTTGATGTGCCGTCTTCAAAATACTTACGATACGTTTCTGTGCGGGTTGGTTCCCAACGGATGAATTGGATGTCTCGCTCGTGATCGCGGCATCGTGCGGAGCGAGCGGCAGAAAGCTTGGCGCTGTAGCTGTCATTTCCGACGAAGGGCCGCTTTCTCCTCTTCCGTTGTACGCTGTAACTGCGAAATAATACGTCGTGCCTACCGTCAAACCTCTGATTAACTTTCCAAGGTTGTTGCCGACATCGATCGTGTTCGTATAAGTACCCGAAGTAGTTCCATATTTGACCTTGTAACCTGTTGCCCCCGGCACGCTTTTCCACTCGACGCCGATGTTGCCGATCGTTTCCCCGAAAGCGCGTCTGGTTTCCGGGGCCACTGGAGCGGATAGCGTCGCAGACGTTTCGTTAGAAACCAAGCTCTCTCCAGTGGCGTTGTATGCCGTCATCGTAAAATAATACGTACTGTTGTTCGTAAGACCGGTTATCGTTCGAGTTAGGTTATTGCCCGCGTCCACCGTCGTCGTATAACTGCCGGAAGAGGTGCCGTACTTCACTTTGTACCCGGTCGCGTTCAAGCTCGGCTGCCACTTCAGCGTTACCGATTGATTGCCTGCGGCCGTCATCATCAGCACAGGGGGGCGGGGCGCATCGGGGCTGCTAGTACGCGTCCATTCCACCCTCATGACACTGTAAGGAGGTACGAGTATAGGATTGCTCGTCGATCCGGATTGAACCGTCACATCAATCAAGTTGGCTCCTCTGTTTCTCGCTAGCGGATCAGTTGCAGTCGTGTACGTCTTGGTGAGCTCGGAGGCCACGTTGCTGCCGTTCATTCGAACGGTCACTTCATGCTCGTCAGCCGATTTATTCGTAAGGACGACATAATTTTTGCCATTATCACCTCTGAACGCTTGCGCGAACAACGCCGGCATCGTGCCGCCTGTCTTACTGACGGTGCTGCCACCCGTGACCGATGTGCCCCAGGCGACCGTACCTTGATTGATAGCGCCGTCGATGACCTTCAGCGAAGCGGCAGGCGCGCCGTAATACGGATCGAAATTTAAAGTCGATGTGTCCACGGTGGTTCCTCTTTGATAGGCGTCCTCGAGCAGCATCTTGTTACTCGTGCCAGGGGTGAATAAGCCGTTCGTAAAGGTGTAACCCGCCAAGTACGGGATGCTAGAATTCGTCACCAGGCGAAGAATCGACTCGCTTACGTAAATGCCGTGGTACTGCGAGTTGTACAGCTCCCCACCCAGCGCGACGCCGTGTTCGCCGATAAATAGGGGAGTGCCTGGCAAATTGATCCCGTAATTGGCATCAATCAGCGTGTTCCAGTTGTCCAAGTACCCGTTGGCGTTCGTCATCGCAGCGCTTGTAGTGGTGCCGTCGCCTTTGAACCTGTGCGTTGTAATCGCATCCCAATATTTGTTCGGGTAGCTGTAGACTTCGTTGTCGAAGCCAGCCACTTGATTGTTGCTCATAGAAATGACGGTTTTGGCGCTTGGATACTCCGATTTGATAATGTCGTTGAACGTCTTGGCTCTGTTCAAATAGTCGATGGCGGACTTGAATGCCGCTTGTTGACTGCCGATGCCCGTCGTGTAGTACGAAATTTCGTTCCCTAATTCGAAGTAAAGCACGGGCACATGATTATCGTACAAATATTTCGCTAGGTCTCGCGACTGCTCCGGATTATACTGCAGGACGTTCACCATAATGACCGCTTTGGCTCCCGTTTGTTGCAGAAAGTCCACGTAATCGGAGATGCGCTCGCCGCCTTTGGTGAGCTGATAGCGCCTCGCATACAACTGAGGGTAATAGCGACCCGCTTCTTTCATCGCCTGCCCGTTGTATTCAGTATCCGTAGATCCGAGCTTCCAGGAATAGCTGTTGGTAGGCGTGCCTCCAGGCCACCTGAGAAAACCGATTCGTCCATAATTGTTTGCCGCGTTGATGACATTCGCATCGTTGATCCGGATGGCGGTACGTTCAGGTTCGTTGTTCAAGCCGCGAAAATCCGGGTTGTACGTCGTTGTGGCGCTAGTATTGATGTTGATGGTTGCGCTGACAGGAGTCGCATGAGTTGTCACAGGGAACAAGCTTGTCAGCAAGATGGCGCCTGCTATTGCGGATAGAAGGGACGTTTTCTTCATTATTCTCTCTCCTTGTTAATAGGGTAGGCGCATCTTATTAGGAATGCGCCTGTCTTTCCCGAGTTTTCCTTGTCTGCTGTAAATGGGGTTTACCTGTTGAACCAGCAGCACCAAGGGATCGAAACACCATTCCTTTTCTTCTCTCACCTTCTTTACTCAAGTTTGAATGCGCTTTCTTTTGTTTGGAACACCATAACCAGGCTGAACGGTATCAGTGGTAAGCGGAGAGGAAGTCCAGTCATGGTCACAGCTACTTATTAGAGGAGGAGTATCACCTGCATTGGGAACAGGTTTTCGCTCAAGTCTGCTTCATGCTCTAGTATACACTCCTTGTTTAGGATCATCGTAGAACGATCAGATAAGGTGAACGCGGTCCATTCGGGCAGCCCCTCAGCTTTCGGCTTACCTGAGCGGATAAAGGCGGCCCACGCCGCATGCATACGAGCTGCAAGCTCTTTTCCTTCTGCCGGATTGGAGTCGATGATAAACGGACCTTCCGCTCCGTGAATTGCTCCTTGTTCACCTGTATACTCGAAACGGTATAGCCAAACGGGATTCCCGTGTTCTGCCGCCATCTCCGCGAGGCGGACTGCCGCAATTCGGTATAAGCAGTCGGTCAGCGTGTCTTTCCAAACTTCATCAGCAGGTTTTTGGAGAGCGGCTTTACGATATGCATCCAAGACCAACCCGCTGTTCGTCCCGAATAAGGAATTCAGAACTTCTTCGTTTTGCACTTTCAGTCCGGACGAGTTCGAGATGAAGGATACGGCTTCGTCCTTATTAGTCCCCAATAGCAATGGAATATTGCGGTCAAGCTTACCGAGAACCTCAGCAATAGGTTCCATTGGGATCGTGAGTCCATCGCGTACAGGACCAAAAGTGTGAAGGCTGTTATCTTGAGCTTCCACAATCTTATGTGCCGGAAGTGTCAGTAATCGATGCGCTTCCTTATGCGGAATGCCCAGTTTATCCAGAAGCCGTAGAGTAATTAGGTTGGCAGTGCGTGTATCACGGATGGACTGCATTGCGCCACTTCGGGCAATGACTTGGTGAAATAATCCTTGAGCAGCGGGTACAGCTAGCAGCGTACTTACGCACTTGGCACCGGCCGATACACCCGAAATGGTGATACGGTTGGGGTCGCCTCCAAAAGATGAAATATTCTCTTTGATCCACTTAAGTGCCGCAACGATGTCCAGTATCCCGTTGTTTCCGGTGGTCCGATAGGCATCACCCAGCAGATCGCCCAAATACAGAAAACCTAATGCCCCCAGGCGGTAGTTAAGGGAAACGCACACTATGTTATCCCGTTTGGCAAAAGTCACACCCGCAAATTCCGCGCCCGTTCCACTAACAAATCCGCCGCCATGGATGTTGACAAGAACTGGACGGTTCGCTTGCTCCACACCAGATGTCCAGATGTTGAGACTTAAACAATCCTCGGATTGTTCCTTGAGGAATTGCTTCTGATCGTTATCCGGCTGGTACGACCTGGGGCCGAATCGGCTAGCATCCAATACTCCCTCCCAGGGCAGCTTGGGATACGGCGGCAAAAATCGGCGCTCGGCGGCTGGGGCCTCTGCATAAGGAATTCCGCGAAAAATGTAAAGTTCACCTTGCTGAATACCCTGTACTTGACCTAAGTTCGTGTTAATAATCAATTGCATAGCCTCCAGATAGAATGTTTGCTTAGACCATTATATCGGACCATATTCATATTGAATAATATATAATCGTATATGGTTTAAATAACTGTTAGGTTATATGTCGAGCTTCAGCTTCGTGGAAATATTCGATAAGAAACTCGCGGAAAGTCCGTGCTGCTTGCCCTAGATAATGGTCCTTTTTCCAGTGCAGCTCTATGGACCTGGAACAGATAGGATGCTCAATTTTCAGAAGCCGTATGGATTCATCTGTAGCGCCTTTCCATGTAATGGAAGGGATAAATGAAATGCCTTGTCCCGCCCGTATGAGGGCTCTCACGGTTGCTGGATCATCGCTTTCGAAAGTGATGCGAGGGATAAATCCTGCCACTTTGCAGAAGGCGTCGGTCTTCTCCCGCAAACTACGACCTCTCTTGAGGCTGATTAGACCTTCATTCGCGATCTGTTCCAATCGAAGGCTTGCCTGGTTGGATAGAGCGTTATCCTTTGGGACAGCAAGTACAATTTCTTCGTTCAACAACACAGTCTTTTCTGTACCATGAAGGCCGATCGGTAATGAGGTTACACAAAGATCGAAGTTTGTTGACGCGGTGTAAGTGTCATGCTGGGAAAGCTGAAACGTAACATCCGGGTGAAGCGTGCGGAACTCTCTTATTAAATTGGGAATAATGGAGGAGGCGACATCGAAACTTAAGCGGATAGTACCTTTCACTTCTCCTTCTTCGTCCTGGATCTCATTTCTAGCTTCGTTCAATTCATTCAGCGCAGCTTCGACTCTCTTCAAAAATCTTTTGCCCCTTGTGTTCAATTCGATCCGCTTGCCTTTACGGTCAAATAAGGATGCACCCAGCTCTTCTTCGAGAGTACGAATCATTTTGCTTAAGGCCGGCTGGGAAACTCGTAAATCTCCGGCTGTACGGGTTATATTCTCGGAATGTGCCACCTGTTGGAAATAGATCAGTTGTTGTAGTTCCATAATGTCATGTCCCACCTTTATATCAGTTTGGTTATATCAACTATATTTAAATATGTATTTTTATTAATAAAGAATCAAGCTTAATATTAATAGAAAAGTGATAACCAGTTCCTGCAAAGACAAAGGATATGGAGGTTGATCGAGCTTGCAAAACACAGAAGTTAAGTCACGTCGTTGGTCAGAGCGCCGTGACGAGAAGTTGCGACGATTACTTGCAGTAAAATCATGGTTAAATGGAAAATGTCTGTCTGCCGAGCGGATCGTGGATGCATTGGAGGTCTTGATTCAATCAGGAGATAAGGTTGTGCTCGAGGGGAATAACCAGAAGCAGGCATCTTTCCTCTCCGAATCGCTCGCCAAGGTATCCAGCAATCGAATCAATCAGTTGCATATGCTGATCAGCAGTATCTCAAGACCGGAGCACTTGGATTTGTTTGAGAAAGGGATAGCCAGTAAATTGGATTTTTCCTATGCCGGTCCCCAAAGCCTGCGAATAGCACAGCTGGTGGAAGATGGTCTGATTGAACTAGGTGCGATTCACACTTACCTTGAGCTATACGGACGATTGTTTATCGATTTGACTCCGAACGTAGTATTGGTCGCAGCTGATAAAGCAGATATAGAGGGAAACCTTTATACCGGTCCCAATACGGAGGAAACGCCTACGATTATTGAAGCCGCAGCATTCTCAGGTGGTATCGTGATTGTGCAAGTAAATGAACTGGTCGACAAGCTGCCTAGAGTGGACATCCCGGCTTCATGGGTTGATGTTGTGGTACAAGCGGAAAAACCTTATCAGCTCGAAGCGCTATTTACCCGAGACCCGCGTCAGATTACGGAAGTTCAGATATTCATGGCGATGATGGCTATCCGAGGCGTATATGAAAAACATCAGGTTCAATCCTTGAACCATGGGATTGGCTTCAATACAGCTGCGATTGAGCTGCTGCTTCCGACATATGGAGAAAGTCTCGGGCTGAGGGGGAAGATTTGCAGGCATTGGGCGTTAAATCCTCATCCGACCTTAATTCCTGCAATCGAAAGTGGTTGGGTAGAGAGAGTACACTGCTTCGGCGGTGAAGTGGGCATGGAGAAGTACGTGGCCGCACGATCAGATGTTTTTTTTACCGGACCTGACGGCAGCCTTCGCTCCAACCGGATGATTTGTCAAGTGGCGGGCTTGTACGGTGTAGATATGTTTATCGGGTCTACCCTGCAAATGGATCGTGATGCCAATTCATCCACGGTTACAGCCGGCCGGTTGGCGGGTTTCGGCGGGGCGCCTAACATGGGTAGCGATCCGAGGGGACGAAGACATGCGACCCCAGCTTGGCTAGATTTGATCACGCAACAATCTCCTATAATAAGAGGGAGGAAGCTTGTGGTCCAAATGCTGGAAACTTTTCAAAAAGGGGGGCAACCGGCTTTCGTGGATTCTCTAGATGCCATTGAAGTAGGCAGACAGGGCAACCTGCCTGTAGCGCCGGTCATGATCTATGGGGACGACGTTACCCATGTCATAACAGAAGATGGAATCGCTTACTTGTATAAAGCGCAAAGTATGGAAGAAAGAAGGATGGCGCTCGGAGCGATCGCGGGAATGACGCCTCTGGGGCGGGAACATGACCTTTCCTTGAATGATAAGATGCGTCAGGATGGACTGATTGCCTTCCCTGAGGATCTTCAAATCCGGAGAACCGATGCAAGAAGGTCTTTGCTCGCCGCCAAAAGCATTGAGGATTTAATCGATTGCTCCGGCGGATTATACGAACCTCCGGATAAATTTCGAACTTGGTGAGGTGGTTGCAATGTGGGCGGATTCCGACAAATGCGGGAAACAATTGGCCGATTGGGCAGTGCAGGCGCTGCTTGAGGAGGCGGAGCTGACTCCAAAGCCAGGATTGGTTGACAAGCGCTCCTCAGGAAGCCATGACAATATGGATATTTCTTTAATGAGGTCGTCCGCTGTGGCTCTCCGCACTTGTTTCGAGGCCATGGGGAAGGCAGCATACAGCCGTAATCCGGATCAGGAATTAAGAGAAGAACTGGCTTTCCTGGGACGCAGCGGCGAGCAGGAGATGATGCGGGTGACACAAGGTGTAAACACGCATCGCGGAGCGATCTGGGCTCTCGGCTTGCTGATTGCCGGTTGTGCTGTTCACTGCAAGCCTGTATCTGCATCGGAAATTGCGGCGGTCGCCGGCCGAATTTCAAAGTTTCCTGATCGCCGTGCCCCCCTGCAACGGACCAACGGAATGGAGGTTACGCAAAAATACGGGGTTCAAGGTGCAAGAGGGGAAGCGCTGATGTGCTTTCCGCATGTAACCCGAATCGGACTTCCCATGCTGCAGAGGATGAGAGCGAAGAAGGCTCCTGAACAAACTGCCCGCCTTCATGCTCTGCTGGCCATCATGGCCAGTCTGCAAGACAGTTGTCTGCTTCACAGGGGAGGGCTGCAAGCGCTTGAGGCGACGCAGCAGGGTGCCAGAAATGTGCTCAAGTCAGGGGGCATGTGTACAACGTCGGGCCGGGGAGCGTATCGGCTGCTCGAACAAAGAATGTTAGAGCTTCGTCTTTCACCGGGGGGAAGCGCGGATTTGCTTGCGGCAGTACTGTTTTTGGATAAAATTCAAAACGCATCAGGTAATGTGTTTAAACCGCGAGGGGGATTTGACAATCGAACATCTACACTTTCAGTATAAGACCGAGCTCCGCGTTATAAAGAGAGGGTGCGTCGGCGTTGTTGCTTCAGGGGATCTAGAAATTCTGGTAGAGCCCTCTCCGAACGGTATAGCAGAGGTCAACATCAGAACCCAAACGGAAGGGTACGGGCAAATTTGGCAGGCCGTTTTCGACCGATTCTTTCAGACTTATAACATTACCGCACAAATTCAAATCAATGATTTCGGAGCTACACCGGGGGTAGTGAGCCTGCGTTTAGCCCAAGTTGTGGAGGTGATCGATTTATGAGCCGGCAGCTCCGCTGCAATAACAGCTTTACCGAGCTCAGTGCTCGGGAAAGGGCCCAGGCCGTGCTAGACGAAGGCTCCCTTAGGGAGCTTTTGGACCCGTTTCAACGGATTGAATCTCCTCACCTCGCTGTACAAGGTCTCGTTCCGCAAAGCGATGACGGCGTTGTTGTGGCCAAAGGAATGATTGATGGAGAGCCGGCAGTGTTGGTTTCTGTTGATGGCAGATTTCAAGGAGGAGCCATTGGCGAGGTATCCGGGGCCAAAATCGCAGGGGCGCTAGAGCTGGCTCTGCGCGATAATCTAGCGGGAATCCCTACACGCGCGGTGCTCCTATTGGAAACCGGTGGAGTTCGTTTGCAAGAAGGAAATTATGGTCTGTTAGCCATCGCAGAGATCCATGCGGCAATCGTTGCACTAAAGCGCTATCAGCCAGTAGTTTGCGTTATTGCAGGCATGATCGGCTGTTTCGGAGGAATGTCCATTGCAGCTGGGCTTTGCAGCGCCATTATAATGACTAGGCAGGGCAGGATGCAGCTGAACGGTCCGGAAGTTATTGAACAAGAGGCGGGAATCCAGGAGCTCGACTCCAGAAACAGGCGTCTAGTCTGGTCGATGTCGGGTGGGGAACAGCGGTATGCGGTCGGACTGGCCGACAGGCTGGTGGAGGATGAGGTGGAGGAAATCAGAGATGCCGTTCGCGCCATCTATCGGTTACCTAAGACCCATTCATCCAGAAGCTCACAGGTAGATCGATTTCTCTACGGTTTATCTAAGCTCGATGCCCAAGAGCGCTTAACACCGGATGCTTTAAGAAATCTTTGGGGGGACTTACGTCAGCCGGAGCGCGAATTCGTACTGCCTTCATTCGGGCAAGATCTTGGGATCGTTGAAGGAATGAAGAACAGCCGCGGCCGGAGCTTTTTCGATCGATTAACGAAAGCGCATGAGCGGGTACCGACCGGAACCCATTCTGTCTTGTCGGCGGATTCGCAGCTTGGACAGGAGCGTGTGCGGATTATTGCCGTGGTGCCTGATGCAGGAAATCGCTTTTACCGAGCCAGAAACGGAGAAGTTGGTTTGGACGAAGGATGGAGGATTGCCGATTGTGTTAGGCGAGTCGTAGACGAAGACAAGGACCGGGATAAAAGGGCCATTGTTGCGATCGTAGATGTTCCGGGACAGGCTTATGGATATTCAGAAGAACTGCTTGGCATTCATCAATCCTGTGCGGCTGCTGTCGATGCCTATGCAACGGCGAGGCTAGCCGGGCACCCCGTTGTTGCGTTGATCGTCGGCCAGGCTATTTCAGGCGCCTTTCTCGCCCACGGCTTGCAGGCCAACCGAATCATAGCGCTGGACGATGCGAGCGTGAACGTACAGGTGATGTCCAAACAATCGGCAGCGAGGGTAACCCGGAGACGAATAAAAGAGTTGGATGAGACAGCGTGAAAAATTGCCGCAACCGCGTACGATGTGAAATCATTCGCCACGCTCGGTGCGCTTTATTATATTCTGAAGGGTATCCATGCCGATCTTCCCACATCCCGTGACATGGAGGTAATCGAAAGCGCATTGCTGCAAGCGATCACCCACGCACGCCAAACTCCAGCGGATTTGAGCAGTCGGCTTCAATCCGTTCAAGCTCAGGCTTCACGCTCCTTATCGATTCACGTTCGCAGGGAACTCACTGAACAATGGAACTGAAAGTTCATGATTTGCTTAGGATTCATTCGTCTGCTGATTTAGAGTGTGTAAGTACAGTTCCGGAATGGGTACACCTTGCATTGAAACGGGCACCATGGGTGGTCGTCCGCCGCAGTCCCGTTAGTAACGGCCGTATCCCTGTAGGTGTGCGTGGAATGGGCCGTAATCAACGCTTCGCCGCATTTCTTCCCATTCGATTCGTTAATGAGGTCGTGACCCCGGTACAACTAGCGATCCAAGCACGGTGGCGAGAGTATTCCCTCAAAGCGGAATCACAGGTTTTCTCCCAATTGGAAGAGATCGCTGATTATTATAACCGAGCCGGTATCTGTTGGGGGCTGACGGGCAGTATTGGATTTGAACTGGCCAGTGGTGCCGACACCGTTCATCCTGGAAGCGATATTGATCTGGCGATTTATTTGCCTCAGCAAGTGGAGTGGGAGACCATTACGGGTTGGGATGCCTTCAACCAACGTTGCTCAGTCAAGGTTGACTCATTACTGGAAACACCGGCAGGTGCTTGCTCTTTATCCGAGCTTGCACGGCAGGAGAAGTCCACGGTTCTTATGCGAACCATGAATGGCCCGGCGCTGGTGAAATGTCCATGGACCATCTGAGATATAAGGAGGTAGCCAATATCCATGACTATGGCGTTTCTTTTTCCAGGCCAGGGATCCCAATATCCAACCATGCTGCATCAATTGCCGGATCATCACGTTGTAAGAGAAACGATCGAGGAAGCTTCATGCATCTTGAATACCAATATTCTGGAGTACGATACGGAGGAAAATCTAGCCTCTACAGTTGGAGTGCAGCTTGCACTCTTGTTATCAGGTGTGGCCATGGCGCGAGCTCTTATTAACTGGGGAGGTTTGCCCTCCTTTGTGGCCGGCCATTCGATCGGTGCATTCGGAGCAGCGGTTATTTCAGGCGTATTGACCTTTCGCGATGCACTTCATCTTGTCCAACTACGAGCGACCCTGATGAAACAAGCTTTTCCTTACGGGTATGGAATGGGGGTTATTGTGGGTTTGGGTCCAATGCTGGTGCAGCAGCTTGTTGTTCGGAACGCAAGCAGCGCAGATCCAGTCTATATCGCCAACATCAACGCTTCGCACCAGGTTACCGTTGCAGGAACGATCACAGGAATTCGTCGAGTTCTGGATTCTGCACAAGGGCTAGGAGCACGTAAAGCTGAGCTGCTAAGGGTAGCCGTACCTTCCCATTGTCCATTAATGGAGTCTGTCGCCAGCAATCTAGAGAATACGATCAGAAGTGTTTCACTAAAAGAACCGCAAGTACCTTATATAGCGAATACAACCGCCCGGCTATTGCGGACGTCCGAAGCGATTCGCGAAGATTTGATTAAGAGTATTGCCAAACCAGTCCAATGGCACGATATGACAAAACAGTTGTATGAACGTGGAGCTCGGTTATTCGTTGAGATGCCGCCAGGACTTGTTCTATCATCTCTGGTCAGATCTTCCTATCCGTCCGCTCGAGCAGTTGCCATATCTGATACGGGGGTTGATTCACTGCTTTATCTGATTAAACAGGAGCAAGATCGTAACGAGCTGGGAAACTGAGATATTGAATTATTCCCGATAAAAACGAAAGCATACTAACCAATAATAAAGGGGCGGTAAATGGTTATGAAACAGTTGATGTTTATGAAACGATCAAAGATACATCTGTTGGTTTTTCCTTTTTTACTGTTGTTGGCGGCAGGTTGTTCAAACGGCGGAGGCGAGATGACTTCAGCGGATAAAGTAGATGATGGCAAACCTAAAGCTCCGGTCACCCTGAAAGTACTTTTTTCGAACCCCGGGATGACAGATGAAATCTTTCAGCAGCTTATCGCTGAGCCAGTGAAGCAGCTGTATCCGCATATCTCTTTTGAAACAATCAAATTTCAACCCGATTTTGGACTCAATGAATTAATAAGCGCTGGAGAAATTCCTGACCTCATTTATGCAACTCCGTATATTCAAAGTATGCTCGACAGCGACATTCCGCTTGATTTAACAGAGCAACTGAAGAAACATAATATCGATACGTCACGGTTTAATCCAACCATTATGGATGCGATCAAAAGCTTCGGCACTAAAGGAGAAATTTATTCCCTTCCGTATATGAGCCAATCGTTCGCATTATGGTATAACAAAAGTATTTTTGATCGCTTTGGCGTCCCTTACCCAAAGGATGGCATGACCTGGGATGAGGCGATTGAGCTCAGCAAAAAGTTAGCCCGGGTTGAAAACGGCGTACAGTATCGGGGAATGGTCGCCACCCATGGCGGGATTGCGACGTTTGCATCTTCGCTGTCAATCGAATTGGTCGATCCAAAAACGTCGAACGCGCTTGTTTCGGATCACTGGAACGCCGTTTTCGCCAAAGGGAAAGCGCTTTATGATGTTGTCGAAAATCGGCCCCTCAAATTGAATGCAAGCAATGTTCAACTGTTCGTAAAGGATAAGACACTCGCGATGGCGCCATACTGGACCGGTGGCATGATCGGAAATTTAGCTCTGGTGAAGGATCTTGACTGGGATGTTGTGCAAGCACCGTCCTTTACGGAAGCGCCTGATAAATATTATCAGGTCGATTACCATCAATTTGTAGTCAGCAAAACAACAAAACATATCGATGACGTCATGGATGTTTTGAAGGTGATCGTATCGGATGAAGTTCAGGCGAAGGCTGCCAGGATGGGGAAAGAAACAGTGCTTACGAATCAGAGCATTATCGATCAGTTCGCGCAAGATCTTGATTTTGTCAAAGGCAAAAACCTGAAAGGCATCTTTAAGAGCCAACCGTCCAATATGATTTACCAATCCAAATATAACGGTGCGGTATCGGGTGCGATTAACGCAGCATTTAATGATGTATTTGAAGGTAAATCGGATATCAATTCAGCATTACGAAAAGCTAAGGAAGAAGCAGACAAAAAAGTCGCCGAGTTGAAGGTACAGTAACCTTATCGGCACAAAGCGTTTCTACATTGATGTTGTAAGGGGAAATTCGAGTCAATAGGGCTCGATTAATACGGATTGGTTTCTTATCTCGTCGTTATTGTTATTGTTGCGTTTTTTTCGAGAGACGAACGATAAGGGGGACATAAACATGGTGGACTTGGCATGAAAATCGTTGACACCGTTCTCAACGATGATGACGGCAAGTCGTACTTTCATTATTCCGGTGCGAAAGGAATTCGAGGTTGGGAAATGCTTACATCACAGACCTATGATTAAACTATTCAAGAATTATGGAGAGATGAAGATGGACATTTCGAAGCCGGCAACAGGATTCTGGCGACACACACATTTGCCGGGATACCTTCTACGCTTAGAATATCCTCCAGAGAAGGCTGGTTCACCTCCTGTCCAATGACACAAAAGTACCTACATTATCCACTTAGAAAAAGCTTGAGATATCAGGCTTTTATTTTTTTATGTAGGGAGATTCTACTTTCTAGAGAATTGGAGTAAAACAAGGAGTAAGTACCAAATTGATCAAACATTAAAGGTGTTTACCAAATCATTAACGGGGGACGATAGCATTCCTGTTGCGTTAATTATCAGCTTTGCAAAAAAACAAGCGCCTCGGAACGATGGGAGTACGCAACGGGTGATAGCCCTTGCTTGATCATCGGGTATTTGTGCAGCTAAAGATTTACGGGCCGGTTGAGGCGGTATCGAAGGTTCGTTCGTACTCCCCATAGCCGCTGCTCCGAAACCTCAAATCCCCCAAACAAAGAAAGGGAAAGAGGGCCTGCCATCCATTTTAAAAAAGACCTTCTGTCCATCGCGTTCTTCCCTTTCCCCGAGTTTTCTACATGAGGCTGTTTTCGTTATACTGCGGCGCTTTTTTTCCTCCTAGATCGCGACTGCATCCAATTATGGAAATTACTAATTATCGCTTCGGCAGCAAATTCACATATTGATCCGACAATTTCATCAAGGTCATGACGTAGTCATAATCGCCCTTGTAGGCCTGGAAATCAGCTACAGGCTGAAGAGTCTGCAGGGACACAGCCGTTCCGTCATCGAATCCTTTTCCAGGGACAAACAGAATATGATCATTAAAAAAGGAGCCGGAAGGCAAATAATATCTCATGCCGAAGGCATTTTTCCGGATATTTAACAGATCCTGACCAAAGTGGACGAAGCCCTCCTCCTTCAAAGAAATGCCAAGCAGGTTGGCAATCGTCGGCATAATATCGAGCTGTCCCCCAACTTGATTCATCACTTGACCTTTGGTTTGGCCCGGCATATGGATAAACAGCGGGATGTTAAAGCGGGTGATTCTTTCATGATAAGGAATCCCCAGCTCGCTGCTAAGTACATCCGGCTTAATGTCCTCCGGCTGCAGCCCGAAATGGTCGCCGTAAGCGATGAAAAGGGTTTGATCCCACAGGCCGGTGCTCTTCAGCTTATCAATAAACGTCCCAAGCGCATAATCGGCGTAATTGGCAGCTTCCAGATAGTTACCGATCTCCTGTCCCTGTAAGGCAGCCGGTATCGGCATTTTCTCGAATGTTACCGGAACTATGAATGGGAAGTGGCTCGATACTGTTATAAACTGCGCGTAGAATGGCTTTTTTTGATTGTGTAGTTCGGTAAGCTCTTCGAAGCCTACGCGGAACAATTCTTCGTCGGAAGCCCCGAAAGAATTGAAATTGTCGTTCGTATAATACGGCTTGTCAAAATAATGCGTAAACCCGATCGCAGGATACAACTTAATCCGATCCCAAAAATGAATATCGTTGACATGAAACGTATCCGCTTCGTATCCTTTACCCTCAAGCAGCCTTGGAAGACTGGGGAGCTGCCGATCGCCGTAACCTGTTGACATGGGAATCGTCCCCGTAGGATAAATGGATGTATTGGACATGAATTCGGCGTCGGATGTATTGCCTTGGCCGATCTGCTGGAAAACATGCGGGAAATAGAAGCTTTCCTGAGCCAGCTTATTAAGCACAGGCGTCAACTCCTTGCCCTGGTATGAGAGGTTAATCAAAAAGTTTTGAAAAGCCTCCAGCTGCACGACGACGACGTTCATTCCCTGCTGGGCTGCGAAATAGTTCGGCTTTTGATCAGGGCTTGCCGTCGGATTATATCCATAACCGGCTTCCACCTGATTGATCACTGTTCGTGCTTGCGTCAAATTTGAGAATGTCATTTTGCTTTTTTCGGTTATCCCGTTGATGGCCACGGTTACCTCGTAATTCATAAGACCAAGCTGCTCGGCCCGGACGAGCTCATTCGTGATGCCTTTGTCCATTTTAACGAACCAGGCGCAGATTCCCAAACAGACCAGGGTTACAATGATGAAAGACGACCGCCGCACAGGCCGGTCGGCGCTCAGGATCGGGCCGCGCTTCCTCGCTGCAAGCCAAATCACGAGGCCAAGTACGAGGTCCGCGAAAAATAAGTAATCCAACGGATGAATCGTCGCTTTAATGCTCGACGAAATTTGCATAAGCTGTTTGATTTCAAGGATGGAGGTATAGGTAACAACCGACCCGAAATGCTCAAAATAAAGGGTAGCCGCAAAACAGATTAGCGACAAAGTGGCATTGAATACCCAATATGCATACCGCTTGGCGCGATGCGAGAAGCAAATCTCTATGATTCCGGTAATTACAAGGAGACTTGCCAAATCCAAAAGCCACCACTTCAAATCGACTGTATCAAAAAGAAAGTAACGCAGTAATGCGAACTTCACCCACAAAATAAAGGTAAATACAAAAAACAAATGTCCCCCTGCCCTGATCCCGAACTGCGTCATGGTACCTCCTTCATTATGCGTATAAATTTCATATATGTCTTATTGCATTTTTTGACCAAAAAGACCGAATCTAAACATTCCAACCGTATATCTGCGAACTTATTTGCGAATATGAAAAAAGGTGTAACGTTCAGTCTAATGGATTGCCGGACTTTCGGGTTCCTGTTGCTGGGGACCAGAGACAGAGAGTTCACATGATGGGGAAAGCAACGGAACTCATGCTGCAAGCGGCTAAAGTGAAACCGGTGGGAAAGGTGTTGGATGTCGCCGCGGGAATAGGGGAGCAATCCATAATGGCGGCTCGTCTTGTCGGTCCGCATGAACCCTGCCTCTATTCTAGAGATACTGCAGCCTACAGATATCCGCACATTAGTACTCGTTTCCTAGCGCAGACAGGCTCAAAAAGCTGAACAACTCGGTGCATCTGCTGTGATTGTCGTCGGGCAGGAGGGAGGAGGGCACATCGGACGTGACGGCGTTGGAACCATGGTGCTCGTGCCTCAGGTAGTCGATGCCGTGAAAATCCCTGTCATTGCCTCGGGTGGTATTGGGGATGGCCGTGGATGGATGGCAACCCATGCACTTGGAGCGGAGGGAATCGAAAAGAGCACACGCTTTATCGCGACCCAGGAATGCGTTGATGCATCTGCTTCTTATAAAAAGACCTTAGTAGAGAGTTCAGAGTCGGATACAACTGTTATCAAACGTTCCATCGGTTCACCTGGCAGGGTATTGCGAAGTAGCTACATCGATAACACTCTCGCCATTGAACGTATGACACCTACCTATGAGGCGCTAAAAGAATATATAAGTGGCGAAGCCAACAAGCGCTGGATTTACGATGGCATCATAGAAGAAGGCTTCGGCTAGGCAGGCCAAGTGACCGGCATGATCCACGATATTCCTACAGTTTCCGAGTTGATCGACAGAATGGTTAAAGAAGCGGAGAGTATTCGTAGAAAATGGGGCACCATTGATAATCATAACAAGAGAAAGTAGCACATCGTCCTACACCAACATTTGTGGGACCAAAAGTTTACAGACAACATGACATGGCAGCTATACAAACAGCCCCCGAAATTATCGAAATTATACTTTACCTTACTTCTAAGTCTCAGTTCATACTGTTGATTATTTTAAAGTAAGCAGTTAATGCTAATTATTTACTAAAAGTTAAGCTATTTTGAATATGCTTGAGAATAGGCGAGTTTTGTTCATAATAATCTCTTGGCATATCTATTGAAACCTCCAGTACACGATCAAGATCATCGATGACTATGATTTGGACGACCTGATCAGGGAGTGAAGCATTTTTAAGTACATTAAAGTCTGTTTTATAGGTCAACACAGTCATATTTTTTTTGAGCTTCGTTTCCTCACTCAGTGCAAAGACACCTTTATATGTGTTCTTTTCCCAGTCAATGAACTTGCTTTTATACACATTTCTTGGGTAAGGGTACGCATAAATATAAAAAAATCCATATTTGTCTTTTCCAACATCTAGTCTATACGATATTTCATTTTCCGAATTTTGTATCGGGGTTTGGGTCCACTCCTTAGGAATACTGACCTTCAATCCATTAAACTTTACAGTCTCATAATTATCTGATTTGGACTGTGGGTTGCAGCCGACAGTCATTACTCCTGTAATAAACAAAAACAATAAAACCTTTAATCTTCTCATAATTCATCTATGCTCCTTCGCTACCTTGTTATGAAATCCTTCAAATATTAATTACCAAACAGAACAGGATCCCCGCCATGATAGACATCAGCCCGATGGAAGTCATCTGCCAAAAGAATTAAAGTATATATCGGCATGATAGAATTAAATATTAACCTCATTTGTGATATAGCCAGATGAAAGGAGCGATTTTGAAAAAACACGAACAAAATACAATCTTGATAACAGCAAGTATTGCTACAACCACGGGCTTTTCCCTTTGATAAACCAGTCTTTAATACATTGCTACAAATGGAGCCGCGTAGAATGTTCTACCCCCTCTGGATAAGGGCGAAATGAAATCGCTATTTATAAAGGGGAACATTGTGTATAGATGCCCATTGACCTGAAAGGAAACTAGAAGTAGGGGAGTGATCTGTTGTTCTTGTCTGATGAAAATACAACTAAAATGGAAGCTATTCCACCTACGGGAAGACTTAATGCGTGAACACGGTGTCTTAAAACGAATCCTTTTCATTTATAGAGAGGTTACAAGACACCTAATTGGGGAAAAGCATCAGCATTAAATGTCCCTTTCTTGACGACAAAGAAAAAGGGCGGTTGTGAGCAATATGCTGGTCTGCTTGATTCAGTTGCAATTTGACTTCCTCTAGATTGTTTGAAAGATATTGCCATTCCACTTGCATCAAATCCAGCAGCTGTGTCGTAATCTGGCCCATCAGTTCATGCTGTGGCTCATCCGGGATCCGAGGATTTCGAAGACGAGGATATCCATCATCGACACGTTTCTCATCTTGTAGGGGTTTATCCGGGACAGCTGATTACGGAGCAATCTGCTCCCGATCTATTCCATGCAGCGAAGACATCGCTTGATATCAAAGGAGACGGAGGAACGGGGTGGAGTCTTGGCTGGAAAATCGGCCTATGGGCAAGATTCAAAGACGGCAACCGTGCAGAGCGTTTAATCTCGAATTTGTTGACACTCGTAGAGAGCAATAAGCCAATTAATTATTCTAGAGGCGGCGTATATGCCAATTTGTTCGATGCGCATCCTCCATTTCAAATCGACGGCAACTTTGCTGCAACTGCAGGGATCGCAGAGATGCTACTGCAATCGCACCAAGGATTTTTAGATCTTTTGCCGGCATTGCCCTATGCTTGGAAAGACGGCTATGTAAAAGGACTTCGGGGCAGAGGTGGATACGAAGTCGATTTGGAGTGGAAAAACGGAACCTTGTCAAAGGCAGTAATTGCAGCTTCAAAAGCACAGGCTTGTGAAGTGCTTACAAAGCAGACGATAGGGATTACCCAAGACGGTGAGGAAGTGGATGGTTCCCGAATGGAGGACGGTCATATCCAGTTCCATGTTGAAAGCGGAAAACGTTACGTGATAACAGTTGTTTAAGCATGCCGGAAGAGGGGCAGGAATTGACAAATTTTATCCTAGCAATCTACTAAAAAACAGGTCTGGTAGAATTGGATCGCTTTGAAGAGACGTAGTGAGCTTAAGTATTCAATCCGTGGCTAGCAAATGTGTCAAGCTTGCTACCTTCTTCTTCAAGTATCTACCAGAGCTACGTAACCTTATTTACACGACCCGGCCTACTTGATAGAAAGCTACCACCGACAACTGCGTAAAGTGACCAAAAAAGGATTCCTGAGGGGCGTTATCCCAGCAGTTTCCCCGCCTGGACATGGATTGTTTTAATTTCATTTTCTTAACCATTTTTTGAAAGAAAAATATATTAAATCAATTAGTTTTAGACGTGGTGTATAATGCGGCTGCTGGCATCGACCGACAGTCGGTACCGGAATAACCGTTATCGCAATGTGCAAAGAAGAAATATTAAACTGAAATTTAGGTCTAAGGTATAAGTATGACAACCCCCAAACTGCATAGGTAAACTGGCCAACAGTTTAAGAAGAAGCTTTCAAAAATATCGTCAAAAAGATAAAGTGCAGTTGAAGATCGAAAAGTCAAAGATATATAAAAACTTGGACATATTGGATGATCGTGAAAAAGAAGTTGTGGTTGGCCGTTTTGGGTTAGAGCATGGCGGAGAAGAGCGGACTCAGCGGTAAATTGCTAAGGAGCTGTAGATTTCACGGAGCTACGTGTCATGGATAGAGAAAAGAGCTCTCATGAAGCTATATCATGAGGTTTTATAAAGCAAAAAGGTAAACAAAATAAGAATGGCCTGCCAGGCCTCTAAAACATTTGGAAGTAGGTTATGAATTGGACTGAAGCAGTGATGTATGTATTAATATATAGATTACCAGTTAAGATGAGTAAAAAAGGACATCCGCTAGCCCCGTTCGGGAATTGATGCCCAACTGAACGTAAATAAATAAACAAACTCATTAGTCAGTTACAGGTTTGTTTATTTATTTATACTATGACTGTCTTGCTAAAACCCAATGTAGCAGTGGCGAAGCTTTTGGCCAACAAAATAACTCCTCAAGAATTTGGGGTTAAAATGCAGGAGTTAGAGAGATAACCATATCCGTAATAGAGAGGGGAGTGTATCGCTCCCCCCTTCCCGTTACAGAGGAATATTGCGTTGATCGCGTTTTAAGCAACAAGACAGCGATACATTTTTGAATATTGAGGAACTGAGGTTCCGGAAAAAAACAATCCCGGTATGGTGCCGAGTGCTTAGTATAAGTATCTATCAAAGTTCGTTAAATTGGCCCATTAACGTTTTCCGATATTCGGAGGGCGATACACTTTTAATTTGTTTGAATATCCTCGAAAACAAGTAAGGATCCTCATAGCCGACAGAGCTTGATATTTCTTTAAGCGATATGGCCGGATTGAGCATATACTGAATGGCTTTTTCAATTCTGAACCGACACAAATACTGTTGTGGCGTAACATGAAGATGTCTCTTGAATAACTGCCCCAAATAGCTGGCATTCAATCCGACATAGCTGGCAAGGTCGGTCATTTTAATTTTTCTAAAAAAATTAAGTTCGATATATGCCAGTGCCTTCTTGATATATCGTTCACTTTGAAGTTCTGTTGGAAGGTCCATTACGGCACCGGATGCGGCCTCCATTAATTCCGAAAAATAAAGATAAAACAAAGACAGGACCTTCATCCTCGTTATTTCGGAGCATGGCTTCTGGTTGTGCAACAACTTCTGATCGACGAGTTTTTTCAAAGTGTGGAAAATATCGTGCTTGTCTTCGATTGCATAAACCGGCTGCTCATAGGACAACCCGGCTTGGCGAATGATATGATCAGCCTTGAGTCCATGGAAGCTGAACCAAAAATAAGACCACGGCTTTTCCCCCTCCGCTGCATAACGATGGACCGTTTCCGGAGGTACGACAAAGCCTTGCCCCGTTTCAAGCTGGAACGTTCGACCGCCGGTCTCCAGCACACCGCAACCTTGCACAAGATGTAAAATATAGTAATGGTCCCGTATGACTGGGCCGTATCTGCTCGAACTCTTGGCGCCTGCATTCCAAATTTTCAAATCGTCACCGTTGCCCACAACATTGGTTAACGCTCTTCGAATGTTCACCATCCATCTCCTCTCCTTGCTTTAAATGTTCCTAGAATTAGTCCATCTTCTTATATAAGTAACACATGTCCAATCGAAATAAAAGGGTTTACAATTAAAAGGTAATCATCTCCGGTACTTTCAAATCTACTACCAAGGACCAGCAGGTTACTCTCAACTTTATCAATATTCCGCTATGTTTGCGGTTAGAGAAGCGCTTCAGATCTCTTAAATAAAGACATTCAACCGGAGCCGGAGAAGAAAAATTAGTAGAGCTAAGAGCCCGCACAAATACTCACTTAATGTTACTATTTCTTAAAAATTAAGAAAATTGGGGGAATTCGAAATGAGCCATTTAGATGTGAAACAAAACGATATGCAGCCTATTAAAGTCGTTATAGTTGGAGCCGGTCACCGCAGTCTGATTTACGCTTCATACGCAAAGCGACATCCCGAGCATATGAAAATTGTCGGCGTCGTTGAGCCGGATATCGAGCGCAGAAATCTAACCAAGGAGCGCTTCGATATACCGATGGAAAACTGTTTTGCCGATCTTGAGGAATTTGCTGGCAAGCCCAAAATGGCCGATGCCGTTATTAACGGTACTTTGGATCATATTCATGTAGCCACTTCGATTCCTCTGCTTCGAGCGGGCTATGACATCCTGCTGGAGAAACCGATCGGTGTTAGCCCGGATGAAGTATTAAGACTGTATGTAGAAGCTCAGCGCTATGGCAGAAAAGTGATGATTTGTCATGTACTGCGATATGCACCATTCTACGAATCCATTCGCCGTCAAATAGCTGATGGAGTCATTGGGGATATCGTCAGTCTGACATCGAGCGAGAAGGTCAGCTACGATCATATGGCTATGGCTTACGTAAGGGGGAAGTGGGGGAACAAGGCCAAAAGCGGATCCTCGATGCTCATGGCCAAAAGCTGTCACGACTTGGACATCATGACCTGGATGAATGGAGATGTCAATCCAGTGAAAGTCAGCAGCTTTGGAAGCTTGCTGCAATTCCGAGCTGAAAATGCACCTGCCGGTGCAGGCACCCGGTGTCTGGTTGATTGCTCTATTGAGGAATCCTGCCCTTATTCAGCACGGAAAAACTACATTGAGCAGCGCCTGTGGAATGCATATGTAACTTACAATAAACATCTGGGTGTCGCAGTAAGTGATGAGGAATTGGCGGAATCGCTGCGAACCGATAGCCCGTACGGACGCTGTGTGTGGCATTGCGATAACGACGTGGTCGATCACCAGACGGTCATTGTAGAATTCTCGGACGGCAGCACGGCGACTCACGTTATGACCGGCGGCGTTTCTAAGCGCGGACGTTCTATCCACATTATTGGGACAAAGGGTGAAATACAAGGAGAAATGGAAGAAGGAGCTTACGTCATACGTCATCCGGATGCCCGCAAAGGCCACAGATATTCTGAACACCGTGTTGAGATTGGAGTGTCAAATGATATGCACGGAGGTGGAGATTTGCGTCTTGTCGAAGACTTTATCAAAGTACTGAGCGGTGCAGAAACATCCATTTCCTCCACATCACTGGAAAAATCGCTCGATGGCCACTTGATTGGATTCGCCGCTGACCAATCTCGAATCGAGAATAGAGTCATAGAGCTCAAGGAATGTAAGTATACGGGCTAATGGATGACCAATTGGATCAAAATGAACGGGAGTGGAGTGATACTCAAATATGGCCGACAAACCAAATGTACTACTGATTATGAATGACGATATGGGATATTCTGATTTAGGATGTTATGGAGGCGAGATCGATACTCCAAATCTAAACCGTCTGGCAGCTAGCGGTATCCGATTTACTCAATTTTATAATACTGCACGTTGCAGTCCTTCACGGGCTTCTTTACTCACAGGACTACATCCCCATCAGACAGGAATCGGAGTTCTGGTTGACGATGACGGTCCGGAAGGATATCCCGGTAATTTGAACAAAAGCTGTATGACAATAGCTGAAGTGCTGAAGGAGGATGGGTACCGCACCTATATGAGCGGTAAATGGCATATAGCTCATAACATTGATACACCTAATGATACATGGCCGCTTCAGCGCGGATTTGATCGGTTTTACGGTACATTGGCAGGTTCGGGAAACTATTATTATCCCTGGACATTGACAAGGGATAACGACGATATTCGCCATGAAGCTCTTCAGACCGATTATTACTACACTGATGCCATTAGCGAGCAAGCGGTTCAGTTTATTAATCAGCACACGCAAGAGTATCCGGATACTCCGTTTTTCCAGTATGTAGCTTACACAGCTCCCCACTGGCCGCTTCATGCCGGTGAAGAGGATATTGCCAAGTATCTTGGCCGCTTCGATCAAGGCTGGGATCAGTTAAGAGAGGAAAGGCTGCAACGAATGATTGATATGGGGATTATAGATCCCGACTGGAAATTGTCTGAACGCGATCCCGGACTGCCAGAATGGGATCAAATCGAGCATAAAGATTGGCAGCTTCGCCGAATGGAAGTATATGCCGCTCAAATCGACCGTATGGATCGGGGAATCGGTCACATTTTGCAAGCGCTGGAGCAAACGGGACAATTGGATAACACGATCATTTTCTTTCTTGCGGATAACGGAGGATGTGCGGAAGAGATCAAACCGACACCACCGGAAAAAGTGGTAAAGAATCGTGGTTATACCAAAACTGGGGAAGAAGTTGCATATGGTAACCGTCCCGATATCATGCCAGGCTCAGAGCATACGTTCCAGAGTTATGGTTTGTCCTGGGCGAACGTGTCCAATACGCCGTTTCGACTATACAAACATTGGGTGCATGAAGGGGGGATTTCGACTCCATTTATTGTCCACTGGCCCCAAGGGATTAAAGCAACCGGGGAATTCCGGCACACCCCTTGCCAGTTAACCGATGTAATGGCGACCGTGTTGGAGATCACTGGTGCCGTCTATCCATCGAGCTATAGAGGTAACGACATACTCCCGATGGAAGGCCAGAGTATGATGCCTGTGTTTGCTTCCGATTGTTGGGAGAGAGCCCCTCTGTTCTGGGAACACGAAGGTAACGCAGCTGTTCGGGAAGGGAAGTGGAAGCTTGTCAAAAAATATCCGAATGAGTGGGAGTTGTTCAATATGGAGCAGGATCGTACGGAAACCGACGATCTTTCCAAACAGCATACCGATCGGGTCTTAATGATGAGTGAACAATACGAAATTTGGGCTAAGCGCTGCGGCGTCAAGCCCCGGGAGAAAATACTGGAGATTATGGAATTAAGAAAAAAAGGTCAGCAAAAGAATAGATAGCCAATGAATCGTATAAGAAATTGTTTTTTTCCACATTAAGGAGGGAGACAATGATTCGTTTGTTAGAAAATAAGCAAAGAGCATTACCAGTCCTTTTGCTGCTTACGCTCATCGCCGCCGGTTGCCAGTCCGGGAATAGTTTGGAACAAAAAGAAGAGATGGAGAAGAAGGACCCGGTTACACTCAAATTTTATACAGGGGATAAGGCGGACGAAGAGCAGTTCAAATTGAACATTGCCGACAAATTCAAAGCCAAATTCCCTCATATTTCCATAGAGTTCCAAACTGCCGATTTCGCTGCACTTGTAGCATCAGGCAAAGCGCCTGATATTTATTACCAGGGCGCTGCGGCTTTAGAAAGTGTATTGACCAGCATGAATATGCAGTACGATTTGAGTGAATTGATTAAGAAAAATCAATTCGATCTTAGTCGGATAGATCCCATTTATTTGGAAGGGATTAAAAATATATCGGCAAGCTATGGAGGCACGTACTTCGGGCTGCCCGGCACCGTCTATACGCCCGTGCTCATGTACAACAAGGATATTTTCGATAAATTCGGTATCGCTTATCCCAAAGATGGCATGACATGGGAGGAGGCTTATGCGCTTGCCAAGCAGCTAACCCTGTATCATGAGGGAATACAATATCGTGGCTTTGCCGGAGCTTTCCGATATTTGTTCGACAACAATCAATTGGGCGCTGCGTATTTCCATCCGTCTCAAGATAAAGCCGGGGTCAACACGGATGCGTGGCGGTCCATCATCTCAACGTATGCGCAATTTTACCAGATTCCGATGAACCAATCGCTGACATCCTTAGGCAATGCGCAAGAAAGGGATGTATTCGCCAAAGACAATACAGCCGCCATGTTCGCAGGGGTAACCTCTTTGATAGAGTCGTTTCCAAAAGAGTTCACCAATTGGGATATGGTATCCATGCCGACCATGAAAGATGCACCTGATACCAATCTTCAACTGAATCCGCGTTATTACTATATTATGAGCACAAGTAAGTATAAGGAGGAAGCGTTTAAGCTAATCGAATTCGTTTTGTCCAATGAAGTGCAAATGCAGCAGAGCAGAATGGGAAGAGTGACTGTGCTCAAAGATCAGGAAGTGCGCAATGCTTTCGGAGCCGATTCCCCACAGTTGAAGGGCAAGCATAATGGAGCCTTGTATTACTTGAATCAAGTGAAGCTGCCGCCTCCTCGGGATTCTAAGCTGGTGAAAGTCCCGATTGATCCCACTAAAGTGTTTAACGATTTTGCGCTTGGCAGAAAGGATGTCAATACAGCCCTGAGAGATTGGGAGGAAGAAATAAACAGAGCCATTCAATCGGAAAAAGCAAAATAAGGAATGCAACTCAACCTAATTTGAATCTAGGGAGACATGAATATTGAAAACGCTTTCGTCCTATCTCATATCTATAAGTTTATTATTGGCTGTGCTGTCGGGCTGTTCGGATAATAAAGAAAACATAAGCACCAGTGACAACGTGACTACCGTTGCTTCCAAAGATCCTGTCAAATTAATAGTGTACAGTTACAGCACGGGTATGACAGATTCTGAGTTCCAAAAATATTTCATAGATCCTGTGCAAAAAAAATATCCGAACGTTTCGTTTGAGTATATTATCAATGCCGGAGGTGCGAACACCCCGGACGAGCTTCTTGCCGCCGGAAAATACCCTGATATTCTCCTGATTAGCGATATTTATATCGGAATGTTTAAAAATCTTGGAATGATCATGAACTTGAGCGATATGGTTAAAAAAAATGCCATCAGTCTGGATCGTTTCGATGCAAGCACGATCGAGGCTATTAAGCAATATGGCAACAAAGATGAGCTTTACGGTTTACCCCTTTCGATGAATTATGGAATTACGGCTTATAATAAAGATATTTTCGATAAATTCGGTGTTGCGTATCCGCAGGATTTAATGACTTGGAACGAATTGCTTGAGATCGGCAAGAAGCTGACGATTCTGGATCAGGGTACTCAATATATTGGCATGGATCCAGGCAATGTAGACCAAATGAAGGAGCAGTACGCTATTCCATACATGAATGAAAAGCAGGATGCACCCATCCTTAATTCAGCAGATTATCAGAAATTGTTTGGTCTGCTGAAGCAATTTTATGAGGTTCCCGGCTTTATTGGAAATAACAATACTTATACTTATGGCAGAAACGCCTTTGTAAAGAATAAAACCGTCGCCATGTTGCCCGCTTGGGCAGACTCCTTGGTCGGGATGCTGGAAGACGAGGCAAAACGGGGGCAGCCGCTCAATTGGGATTTTGTTACGCAGCCTGTATTCGCCGATCAGCCAGGCAAAGGCCGTCCGACCAATATGGCGGTTCTGACAGCTTTCCCAAAGAGCCCTAACATCGAGATGGTATTCCAGGTCATGAGCACACTGGTATCCGATGAGGCGCAGACGGAAATGAACAAAAACGGTAAATTGACCGTGTTGAACGACAAAAATATTCAGCTGCAATTCGGCGCGAACTTAAAGAGCTTTCAAAATAAAAATATTCCTGCAATAACTAAGTTGAAAAGAAGCAAAAACTTACTTTTGACCGATTATGATGTTGAATTGAAAAAAGTGATTCAGGAGTCTGCCAAAGATATGGCGTTATCCGGCAAAGATGTCAATACGGTGCTGCGCGAAGCACAGGAGAAAGCGGAAAAAAAGGTCAACGAAATAAAATTGGCTAAAAAGTAAGCGGGATAGACTAACTATTCAAAGCTTTTTGAAGAGGGGATGATTCTCAATTGAATAAGCAAACCGAAGCTGCTTCATACAGGAACATTCATAGGCCGAATATTCTGCTCATCAGCACGGACACACAGCGCTGCGATACGCTTCGTTGTATGGGAAATCCGAATGCGGTATCTCCAAATATCGACCGATTGGCCGCAGAAGGAGTCATGTTCACTCAAGCACATACTTCTTCTCCAGTATGTATGCCTGCCAGGTGCAGTCTATTGACCGGATTGCACACGCCGATTCACGGATGTATCGAGAACGGTACAAAGCGATACGCTGATCTTCCCGTATTTCCGGATTACTTGAAGGAACAAGGCTATACCAATTTAATGATAGGGAAGACACATTTCGGACCGATACCTGACTCATTCGATTTTGTATGCTCATCAGTGCCAAATCCACGAAATCATAATGATCCATATATTCAGCACTTGGCTAAGCATGGATACAGCCAACCTGTTGCCGCTCCAAATCCGATTCCGAAAGAGCTATACTTCGAATCGTTCCTAGTTGATACTGCAATGGACGAAATTACAAAGGCAACTTCAGATGGGAATGGTCCTTTCTTTGCGTTTGTCTCCATGAATGCTCCTCATAGTCCTTATGTTCCTCCTAAAGAATGGGCAAACGCATATGACGATATTCCTTTGCCGCAAATCAACTATACCGATGGCGAGCTTGAACATGTTCCCGTTCATCTGAAGAGAATGTTAGGTATCTTGGGAGAAGAGCAGCAAGCAAGTGTACGTTTATCGGAACTGCTCGATGAACAGTCCGAGACGCGCTGCGCCGCAGATGCCGTAAGGAGGCTGTATTACAGTTTTGCAGCATATTGCGACGAGCAAGTGGGGAGATTAATAGACTTCCTTGACTCCTCAGGATTACGGGACAACACGCTTGTTATCTTTACTACCGACCATGGTCATGAATTATTCGATCATGGAGTGAACGATAAACACAATTATTACGACAGCTCCTGGAGAATTCCGTTCATTATGAGCATGCCGGGCACGCTGCCGCAAGGTGAGGTAAGAGACTTTGCCATTTGGAATGATATAACGACTACAATTCTTGCTGCAGCCGGCACCAAATGCGATACGATGCAGGGATTCGATTTGTATACCCCGTTGATTGAAGGACTGCCATCACCTCGACGCTGTGCAGTAGCCACTTTGTATAAATCGGCGGCTGTCGCTACAGCCCGCTGGAAGCTTGAGTATTATTTTGAAGAAAGCGAGGGACGACTATATGATCGATTGAACGATCCCAAGGAACAGAAGGATCTTTTTAAGGACTCAGACTATTCGGAAATCCGGACGGAGCTTGTAGAAGCGCTGTTGAGCTGGCGATCGGATATTGCTGATCTTAACCATTTGATCAAGGGTACAGGCGGAGGCGGACCGGTAGCGAAACGTATCCGACCGCACTCGCTTTCAATGGCTGGGACAGACACGGAGCAACGATTGAATGAAAAGGCACAGCATATTGACCTTCGAGAAGTCCGTAAAGTAATGTAGCTCACTCAAAACACGCTTCGATAAGGCTATGAATGGTTTATTGTATTATCAAATAACAAGCGGAGGGTACAGCAGCGATGGCTAACAGGAATATAAAACATTATGAATTCCGTACTTACCATAAGGGGATGCAGCCTGTTCAAATAGTAACCCCTGATGACGGCTACTACATTCACAATTTTTTCGATGTAAAGCCATGGAGTCCTTCTGGCCGATACTTGGCTGTGCTAAAATTGCCGTTTCAAGATAAGCTGCCAAGGCCAAATGATGAAGCGACTGTCTGTGTAATCGATTTACATAATCAGCAAATGGTGGAACTTTGCACAACAACAGGATGGGGGATTCAAGTCGGTGCTCATCTGTGCTGGGGGGCAAACGATGAAGAACTGTTCTTTAATGATAAAGAGGGCAACCGCGTGTATGCGTATAAAATGAATCCGATCACCGGTGAGAAGGTGCGGCTCTCAGGTTCTGTATACCAGGCTACTAAAGATGGCCGTTATCTATATAGTCCGAATCTATCCGTTATCAACTTTGCCCAGATGGGTTATGGTGCGACGCTGGCTCCTGAACACAGCACACCTCCTCCGATAGGCGCATCTGAAGAAGATGGGCTATGGAGAACGGATGTTGATGCCAATCGCACTATACTGTTGTTCAGCTACAAACAAGCGCTCGAGCTTCTCCCGGATAAGAGGGATGTCGAGGGCGCGAGATTTACATTTTTCCATGTGAAGATCAATGCGCAGCAAACCCGTCTCATGCAGGTTGTTCGCTGCCTGTTCGACAACGGGAGAACTGACTTGCGTTTTATCATTACGATGAACATGGACGGTACGGACGCCAAGCTTGCTCTACCGTACGAGTTGTGGCTAAATGGATCTCATCATCCGGACTGGCATACCAATGGCAAAGAGATTCTAATGAATATTCAATTGAATAGAATGCGCTTCTGTCTTTTTGGGAAAGACGGGCAATCGTTCAGAATTGCTGCTCCTTTCACTACCGGCGGTGGACATCCAAGCTTCTCTAATGATGGACGCTACATTGTGACTGATGCATATACTTCAGAAAAAGAGTTTCTAAATGAGCGGTTCGAAGTGCCTATCCGGTTGATCGATACCCTAGCTGGAACAGAGCAGCGTCTTATTGATATATGGACTCTTGGCGGAACGGATGTACAGGGCAATTTGCGTTGCGATCCCCATCCGGTCTGGAGTGAGGACAACCGGTACATTTGCTTCAACGGTACACCGGAAGGAAGAAGGCAGGTCTTGATAGCCGATATGAGTAAATTATAGGGGATTGTCAAACATTCTCATGCTGGTCATGGGATGTATCATCTAAAATTTGTATTAAAATGGTTGGCTACGATTTCGAGAATATACATTTGGAGGTATACCATGAGCGAGATTAATACGAAAGAAAAACAAGAGAAAGATCAAATTCTTAAGCGGGATATTTATAAACACAGCAGAGCAGACGGGTGGGTGAAGCCTGAGAATCCACTTTTGCTTGAACGACTTGAATGGTTCAAGGATCAGAAACTAGGTCTTATGATGCACTGGGCACCGTACTCTCAAATTGGCGTCAGACCGTCGTGGATCCTCAGTGACAAGGATGGAGATGAATGGTCCCGTCAGGATCTCGATTGGGATATCGACCCACAGGAGCTAAAGCGGCAGTACTTCGATTTAAACAAAACGTTCAATCCGATACGCTTTGAGCCTGAGAAATGGGCTGACCTGGCTGCAGAGAACGGCTTCAAATATTTAACTTTTACAACCAAGCATCATGACGGCTTCTGCATGTGGGATACCCACACGACAGATTATCGCATTACGGGTCCTGATTGCCCTTTCCATAAGCACAAGTACGCTGATGTTTGTAGGCAGTTATTCGATGCATTTCGCTCGAGAGGCTTAGCCATTGCAACTTACTTCTCCAAGGCGGATTGGAACACGCCTTATTACTGGGCCCCGGGAATGGAGCGCGGTACCCATATGTGGAGAGGCCCGTCCTACAATACCAAGGAACATCCTTGGTTATGGGAGAAATTCGTGCAATTCACCCACGAGCAGATTATGGAGCTTATGACTCGTTATGGCCGCATCGATATCCTATGGCTCGACTCTGGCTGGGTGAGAGCAAAAAATGATCAGGACATCAGACTCGGGGAAGTGGTGGAGAAAGCGCGTGAAATCCAACCGTGGCTCCTCACGGCGGATCGTGCTGTAGGTGGTCCCTATGAGAATCTGCTTACGCCGGAGCAGACGATACCTGATCGTGCATTGAGTGTTCCGTGGGAAAGCAATCTTACGATGGGGACATCGTGGTCTTACCGTTTTGATGAAAACTATAAATCCATACGCTTCATCATTCATATGTTTATTGATATTGTAGCGAAAGGCGGTAATTTGGCACTAAATGTTGGACCGCAGCCTGACGGACGGTTGCCTGAACCCGCCATTTCCCGAATCAAGGCCATTGGTGAATGGTTGAAGGTTTATGGTGAGGGAATCTACGGAACGCGTACTTATGAGATATCATCCGAAGGTAACTGCCATTTTACGAAAAAAGGGGATACCGTCTATGCCTTCTACTTATATAAAGAGGAGCATGAGGCTGTGCAGGAAGAAGTGCTTCTTCCAATCAAACATGCTTGCAGCCGTATTGATTTAGTCGGCGGACAAGAAAGTCTGGCATACCGTAACGCTGAGAATGGAATTACCGTGAGGTTGCCTGAGAAAGAACGGTCGATTCAAGCACCGATTGCACATGTATTCCGTATACGTTAAGGGTTTATATTTCTAGATAATCTTTTAATAATGCAGGAACTTTTGTGTCGTGACCAATGAACATGCACAAAAGTTCCTAAGTTTTGTATGGAAACAAACTACATTTTTATACATGAATAAGTAAAAAAATGGAGGTTTTCTCATGAAGAGAATGAGTATGCTGGCTTCCGTTCCACTAGTTACGCTAATGATGTTGTTATCAGGATGCGGAGCAGGAACAGAACAAACGACAGATGGAACGGTGGATTCCAGCCAGAAAAGTGAACCCGTTGTTTTGACACTTTACAATAAGCTGAACTATCCGCAAGAAAGTTTACAGAAATATATGATCGAGTCTATCCGTAAAAAATATCCGGAAATTACTCTGAACATTGTCCAACCGCAGAGCGGAGTAACCGACACTAGTCTGATTACGTCCGGCGCTTTTCCGGATTTAATTTTCCTCAGTAATCCAAATATTCAAGACTTAAAAAAGCTTGAGGCTTTGGAGGATCTAACGGATTATGCGAAAAAAAGCAACATTGACCTTAACAAATTTACTCCGGAAACGCTGGGGGCGATCAAAACATACGGGGGTGAAAAGGGATTATACGCGCTTCCGTTTTCTACGAATTACGGCGTGACTTACTATAACAAAGATATTTTCGATAAATTCGGTATCCCCTATCCGAAGGACGGGATGAGCTGGAGCGATTACGTAGATATTTCCCGCAAATTGACAAGAAATGTGGACGGTATCCAGTATATTGGCGTGGATCCTTACCCCTTGGAAAGGGGGGGGCCGATGTCGCTGGACGTTGTCGATTCCGTAACTCATAAAGCACTCTTCACTGCGGAAGGATGGGGAAAGGCGTTCCGCTTAATGGCGAATTTCTACGACATTCCGGGAAATATTCATGCAAACAACTATCGTGATTTATTCATTAAAGAACAAACACTTGCTACTTATATGACATACGACTATACGCAAAATATGGGTACGCTGAATTGGGATATGGCAACGTTTCCAAGTTTACCGGAAAGTCCAGGCGTCGGGCATGCGGTCGATTCTCACAATTTGGCGCTATCCGTGACGAGCAAGCACAAGGATATAGCCTTTAAAGTGCTCCAATACTTGACTACCAATCAGGAAGTCCAATTGGAGCTGACGAAGAACGGGAAACTCCCCTCCATATTGGATCCGGAAACGCAGAAACATTTTGGTGCAAACGTACCCGCTCTAAAGAATAAAAATATTGACGCCATCTTCAAATCGAAGCCTGCCCCGGTTCCCAAAATCACCGAATTAGACAGACTTGTTAGACCAATGGTAGATATTGCATATAACAAACTAACTGCCGGTGATCGAGATATTAACACAATGCTTCGCGAAGTGAACGATGCAGCGGATAAAGCCATCCAACAGGAAAAAGCCAAATAAAACAAAGAAATGATAAAAACTTCAAGCAAATGAGTCAGTTGGACAGCGAAAGGGAACAGGCTCAGCCTCTATCCGCCGATTCGTCCAAGCGGAAATAAATTCAATTGCGTAATGTTGAACTTAAAAGCAAGTATGAATGCAAGGGAGGGAAAACCATGAAATTGAAGAAGTCCACTGGAATATCCACATCTGAATTTCCCTTCTGCTTTACCATTAGGGGCAACTGGAACATTACCGATCCACCACAAAATCTCTCTGACAGCATTAAGTAAATCGTGAGATAGGTAGAGGAGCTGTTAAGGGATAATGCTTACCGAACTTAAATTACGAATATACCATTGGAGGTTATACGATGATCTAATTGTTAAGCGGGGTGTCCATAGCTACTGAAGAGCAGATGAGTGGGTAAAGCCCGAGAGTCCGCTTCTGCTTGAACGTCTCGAATGGTTCAAGGCTCAGAAGCTGGGTCTCATGATGCACTGGGCTCCTTCCCCTCAGCTTGGTGTCATATTATCCTGGCCTCTTTGCGACGGGGCTGCAGACTGGTCACGTACTAATATCGATCGGGGTGTCGACGCTGAGGAATTCAAGCAGCAGTATTTCGCATTAAATATCGTTCAACCCGGTTCGTTTTCAGCCTGAGCTATGGGCAGACCTGGCTGCGGAAAACGGATTCAAATATTTAACTTTTACGACCAAGCATCATGACGGCTTCTGCATGTGGGATACCCGTACTACGGACTACCGAATTACAGGTCCGGATTGTCCATTCCGTTCACACAAGTATGCTGATGTTTGCAAGCAGCTTTTCGATGCTTTTCGGGCGAAAGGCTTAGGAATCTCAGCCTACTTCTCAAAGGCCGATTGGCACACGCCTTACTACTGGGCACCAGGAATGGAGCGTGGAACCGTGATGTCGCGAAGGGCTTCTTATGATCCAAAGGAATATCCTTCGTTATGGGACAATTCGTGCTGATCACTCACGAGCAGATTATGGAGCTGATGGCGCACTACGGCCGCATTGATATGCTCTGGCTCGACGGAGGCTGGGTCAGGGAAAGCAATGGCGAGAACATCAGACTGGGTGAAGTCATGGAGAAAGCCCGGGAAATCCAGCCTTGGCTCCTAACGGCGGACCGTGCCGTCGGCGGACCGTATGAGAATCTGATTACTCCTGCGCAGACAGTGCCCGAGAGGGCAATGAATGTTCCGTGGGAAAGTTGTATTACTGGCATTCAGAGACCCACACATGAGGTGGGCTGCAAAACGTCAGTTTTTTGTTGTGCACAGTTATTAAACTTCATTAATATGGTCCTCCCTTTTTTGTAATCTTTCATTCATCTTCCTTTTGATAATCATGCCTTCGAGACGTAGGAGTAAAGAAGATTAACAGACTAACGGATTTCTCCATGAAAAATGCCCTAGCCGTTTTTAAACGTTATACTTATGCTGTTCGGAGCAAGGGTTTATTTGGCCACGATGCTGAAAAGCGAACATATGTATTAATATTAACGTAACTAGGGAAAATTTCTTAATAACTTTTTATTAATCCTCCTGACTTATGTATAAATATTGACAATAGTTAATCTGGGATTTATGATCAAATTGAGATTTGCACAAAATATGCGGAAGACGAGTAAAGCTTTGTGAAAGAGGAGCGCGCATGATAAGTCAACAGTTGAAACAACCAAATTGGGTGGAGCAGCTTCGGCCAAAGACCGAATACAAGCCATATCCGGACATATCTGATCGGGGCGCATGGGAGAGCCTTCCCGAACCGTTGAAAATGTCCATCGTGCTTGAAGCCGAAAAATATTTGCAATTTGCTTATCCTCCGCTCACGGCGACGATGTATATGGAATATTGGCAGAACGGGAATCGGACGCGGTACGATTTGCCCTATCATCGCCGCCGAAGGGCACTTACCACGCTGGTACTTGCCGAGTGCATCGAGAATAAGGGGCGCTTTCTATGCGATATCGTCAACGGCATTTGGTGCATCAGTGAAGAGACATCCTGGGTCATATCTGCGCATAATTTTCATTTTTACGAATCTAGCCTGCCTGTGGCCAATAAGCGGCGCCATGACATCGACTTGTTTGCGGCAGAGACCGGGAGTGCTTTGGCCTGGACCTATTACTTGTTAGGCGATGTTTTGACGGAACAGTATAGCGTGTTGATCAAGGAAAGGATCGTTCTAGAATTAAAAGAACGCATCATTGAGCCGTATCTTACTCGAACCGACATGTGGTGGATGGGCTACGACGAGTCGGTCAAGCTGTACAACTGGACGACGTGGATTACCTCAAATGTACTGAGTACTGTATTTTTCGTGGAGGAAGACGACAATAAGCGCACGAAGGCGGTGGAAAAGGCCTGCTTCGGTCTCGACCGTTTCCTGAGCACATATCATGAGGACGGCGGCTGCGATGAGGGACCGAGTTACTGGAATAAAGCGGCTGGATCGCTCTTCGATTGTTTGGAGCAGTTAGGCTATGCCAGTCACGGTACGATTGACGTATATGGAGAGCCGCTCATTCGCAGCATCGCAGAGTATATTTTCAAAGCGCATATTCATGACCGATACGTGTTAAATTTCGCGGACGGGCCGCATAAGGTTACCGTCGAGGGAGATTTGATTTACCGTTTCGGCTTCCGGACGGGCAATGTGAATTTAATGGATTTCGGCCATACAATTGCCAGACGTTGGGGGACGGAAGGCGTGAAGCAGATGCAGTTTTTTTCTTTTCTGCGCGTCGTCCCCGCATTATTTAATTACAATAAGCTGATGGAGCACAACCAAAAGGCCGTTTATCCGTGCAGCTTGTGGCTTGAAGGCATTCAGGTGATGATTTCCAGAGAATCGGCCCGATCGGATAAAGGGCTGTACGTCGCCGTAAAAGGCGGCCATAACGATGAAAGCCACAACCATAACGATGTTGGACAGTTCGTCATCTACAGCGACGGGGAACCGTACGTGATTGATCTTGGCGTAGAAACATACACGAAGGAGACGTTCGGACCGAACCGTTATGATATATGGACGATGCAATCATCTTATCACAATCTGCCCAGTATCGGAGGCATTCAGCAGAAGGCTGGAGAAGCATACAAGGCGACAGGCTGTGAATATGATTCCGACGATGCACAGACAAGTCTGACGTTGGACATTGCTTCCACCTACCCAGATGAAGCGGGGATCGCATCCTGGAGACGCTCGGTAGCGCTTGTTCGAACGGGTCAGCCTTATGTTCGATTGACGGACGATTATCGATTTCAAGATGAGCCGAAGGAAATCGCGCTTCATTTCCTTTCATGCTGCAAGCCGCAGCTGCTTGCCGATAACGTCATTAGGCTGGCAAGCGGGGACGGGAAGGGGCTTCTTTGTCATTATGAAGGGGACCGGTTTGACGTCGCGCTGGAACGAAAGGACATTATCGACGAAAAAATGTTCCTAGCGTGGGGTGACGCGGTATACCGCATCGTCATGAGGCCGAAAGCAGTATCGATGGAAGGGACATTTAATTTTATATTTCGTGCCGAGTAGTTTCACGAAGAAGTGAATTGGTGAAGTTTAGTCTGCATAAAGGAGTTAATGAACCATGGTGTTCGGCAGGCTCCTGAACTTGAACTCATGTCTACTATGTCCTGTAGCCGACCGATAAAGGTATCTGAGTTTCATGCTAATGGTTAATGTTGCTGTTCTCGACAATGCCAACATCATCAAATAATTTTAAGGTCAAAATCCCCTTTGTTACTTCGCTGTTTGGCATGACTAACTTCACACAGTAAACTAGGATTGCAATACGCAAGTGGTTATCGCTTGCTGCGAGACCTGATCTTGCCCGTCCTCAGCTCTGAGATATATCAGGGCTGTTTTATATTGGTTATGGAGTTAACTTGGCATCTTTAGTTTAATTTGTTCCCTGAGATGCGGTATCAGGACGGGAAGTGTATAGGGATCAGGTATACACATTAGATGAAATTTACCATGTAATAAATGAATTCGGATCACCACAAAAATGGAACCGTAAGGGTCAAAATGAGTGGAGTCCGATCAAGTACATCCTCATTTTCTCCTTCAGCGTTTCAGATATTAAAGATATTCAACAATTGCTGACGATCGTTGGAGCCAAGAGCCATGTGAATGAGATGGACCACTATCTTTTTCTGTTCCCGGTTCAAATCGGTGAATATCTTCGGTGCCGCTTGATACATCTCACGGATCACGGATTCGAGCTCTTCTTTTTTGAGACGATCCTCCGGTATATCCAAAAAGGGAGGAAACGCATCGGCTTCAGCAAAATCCTGAATAACGACATCGGAATAAGTCTTCAGATACGGCTTCCTTTTTTGCTTAATCAATGCACTAACCTCATCGATCATGAACAGATACTCTTCACTTCGTTTGTTTGCGCCGAAACCGAATTCCAGCTGTTCGCTGTCCGGCTCCGTATCAAAATCAAAATGGTCAAAAAAAGAGCTTTGAATATAAACGCTGTGATAAAAGGAATCACTTTTATTATTAAAGGTTGTTGGCTGCTTATGCTTCTCTGTTAGCGTTGAATCAATGAAATAGATTTTGGAATGCTCGTGATTGATTCGGTCATTCCACTGAATATATTTCAGATGAAATACCGTTTGGGTCGGCTTATGAACAAATTCACGCCATTCCTTTTCTCTAATAAGGCTGGAATAGTCCAGTGGGCTTCCGTCCACTTTTAAATCGAAGCCCTTGTCTGAATTCAACTCAAGGAACCACCCGAATTCCCTGCATAAATAAGCTATCAGCTCTTCGTAAACGAAATCTTTTATGATGTTGTGGAAGGTTACGGTTGTCCCTGTGCCTTGAACGTCATTCGCCTGAACAGCCCCTGTCGCCTCATAAGAATCCATACGGTCCGAACGAACATGGATCGTGTACGTCATGTAGGAAGCCCCGTCCTCATACGTAGTTCTCCACAAAGCGTCGGAAGCGAAACGATGAAACGTTAAACGGCCGATACCGTTTTTTCCATGCATGGCTGAGGTTACGCGAACTCGTTTGCCGGGATCGACCTGCTTCTCCGATTCATAAAAAGGAGTAAACTTGCGCTCCAGCGCATCACGATCTATACCATATCCATTATCCGCAATCGTGATTTGGTCGATACCGCCCAATGGGTTCCTTTGAAGCTGAACATCTACAACCGTCGCACATGCATCAAATCCGTTCCATATGTATTCGGAAATTGCTTGAAGATAATTAAACTTGCGAAGCGTCTTTTCAATTCCTTTTGAGGTGATCCTGATTCGTTTCAAAAAAATCCCTCCTTTTAGGTGTTGAGCACTTCGAACAGCAAGCTGAACATACTCCTCATACCGCTGCTTGACAAGTCCGCTAGTCATATCGCCTTGATGGATGTAGATACGATGCTTCATACGGAGCGTATCCTTGTCCGGCAGCTGTTTTCCCCGCAATAATGAAAATTGGCAGTTGTGAACGACCCATAATCCCTTAAAAACCATTGAGAAGCAACGTTTCATTGGTTGGATATGAAAATACCGCAATACCGGCTTCGGTTTGATTATATATGGTGCCGCTGTAATCCACCCATTCGGTCACGGTTCCGAAAATCTCCGCTTCCTTTTGTTTTCCGCTGGCGTTAGTTCGACATCTTCGTTTCCTGGCCATTCACTGATTAGGATATACAGCGCATACTCTTGCTGCACTGCATCGGGTCGCTTGCCAGCTGAACCGGAGTGCCTTGTCCGCCACTCTAGGCCAGTCTCATGCACGGCCATCAAATCCATGCTCCTGTCCATTCCTCCAGCTGGCGAATACAGCCTCGTCCAACTCTAGCCGCGATACGGCCGGGAGTGGAATTTCGCGTTCCGGTCTTACCAGTCTAAGCTTAAAATCAATGTTCATCCTCAATCCATCCTTGTAAGTTTATTGGATTATGCTAAAGAACATCTTCTTTTTCTCTTATTTGCTAGTTTAATGTATTTATTTGAAATTTGTAAGCGGTTTAATTTGTCGAATGCTGTATGGGCAAGCGCAAGCTGAAGAGCGGACATATGTAAGTATTAATAGAAAATACACCATTAGACTGAAAAAAGTTTTTTACTAGGAAAATAAAGTAGACTGAGAAAATATAGTATTAGACTGGGAACGGCATTAAGTTAACGGGCAGTTTGCTTCCAATATATGTTAATATTTATGTAGACTAAAAAGGGGTGATATGCTTGGCTTTTAATGTTACTTTTAGGTTTGGTGCCCCTGCAATAATACTTAATTATGAACACTCCGAATTTAGGTGGATGCATTTATCAGAATTAAGTGAGACTCATCGAATAAGGGTCTTAGATGCTTTGGAGTTTATTGGGCAAGTTACAAGTCGTGTATTTTAAATCTTTATTGAAATTATGTTATTTATTGAACTACCTCAACATATACAGCAGCAATGGGCCCCAAAATAACCAATTGCCGCTGACTCCTGAAGGTTAGAAAGCCAGACGGATTAATAAAATGTAAATAATGAGGTGGCTTATGTACAGCCAAGTATCCAAGAGCAGGGTAAATATCATAGACAAACTATCAGAAGAAGAAGTTAAGGAACTTTGTTCCTATACTGACCTGGAGGTCATTCAGTTTTCTGAACCACTGAAAGAAACAGCTCTTCTAGAATATCTCTACAGTACCGGCTGGCGGGCTGGAGAGGTGGGGAAGTTAAACATCGAGTACCTGAACTGCTCCGCAATAGTATATGGCAAGGGCTCAAGACAAAGAGAGATTTACTTTACAACCGAATGTAAAGTTGGGAGAAAAAGGGGAGCTTTCATTGGATTCCTATGACGTTTAGAAACTTTGAAGCTTGTTGATCGGGAATAGGATAGAGTTAAAAAAGGATCCGCAACAGCGGATCCTTTCTGGGTTGTTTTGTTATGGGTTAGGCATGTGCCGGAGTGTGATTTGTACCCGTTCCTGCTGTGCGGTTAGCGTCGTCTTTTTTATGTGTGAACAGCTTGCGCAGGTACGGCATCAGGTAGTAGTCTAAACCGAATCTGCCGGTATTTGCGCCGGCCAAGAACAAGATCCCGCCGATAAGGATGAACCAAGGGTTCGTGTTTACGGTACCCGCGAACATGAACATGAAGTTCATGAGAAGTCCGAAGAAAGCTGCAGCGGTGGTCAAGGCACCAAGAATCAAACCAAGACCAACTAAGAATTCACCGAGCGGAATCAAAAAGTTAATTATTTTAACATTCGGCAGTGCAAAATGTTCTATGAATGCGGTGAAGGTCGGATAAACAAGTTCATTGGTTGCTTTATCGATCACCGGTTTAGTGATCGCGTTATTTAAGAATCCTTCGGCAGTAAATCCGCCGGTTAACTTTTGCCATCCATGAGTGAGCCATTCATATCCAATATACAAACGTATGAAAAGAAGGAAACCGGCTGCATATTTATTTTCTCTAAGCCATTTACCTAGCATGAAAATCATCTCCTAAAATTTAGTGGTGATTTTTTTCACAAAGTGTGCTAAAAAAATAACTTTATCTAATTCAGCCAAGAACGGGACCGTTTTTGTGTGTTCATGTTATATCTTCCTTTCGATTACAATGTTTACTTCCTTTCTACACCTTAAATATACCATGTATTAAAGTTTTGCCATGTGATTAAAATCACAAAGTGTAAATTATTTTTTTCTATTGTGTACAAACGGTTATTCTTAGGCCTCTCAGTGTATGTGCAGATTAAGCCAAGGGCATTTGGCCATTTGTCCTAGCTCAAAAGTATTGCTTGTCTAGCACTTCCGGGCGAGGAAGAGCATAGATGTCCACGCCAATGAATAGTCCCGCTTGAAAAATAAAGTTTCTGCAAATTTTATATATTTACGGTGGATTATTAACGATGAAAAAGCGTATCCTCTTCGGTATAATGGCAGTAAGCCGATTATACATCATTCAATCTTCCATGAGAGAAGGGAAGAACTGAAGGAGGAGATCCTATGAAAGCTATTGTCTGTGAGAAACCAAATGATTTTGTCATGATTAAAAAAAATGAAATCGTCAAACGACCCGGTGAAGCGCTCGTGCGTATACGTCGCGTCGGTATATGCGGAACGGATTATCACGCGTTTCGTGGGGAGCAGGCTTACTTCGAATACCCCCGTATACTCGGACATGAACTTGCCGGCGTAATCGAAGATGTTGGGCAAAATGAATGTGATTTTAAAGTAGGGGATCAGGTCACTCTCGTACCTTATATTCACTGCGGAAGCTGTATCGCTTGCAGATCAGGTAAGACTAACTGCTGTACGGAGATGCAAGTAATGGGAGTGCATATTGACGGAGGGATGCAGGAATATATCTCCGTTCCGCTGTCAGCGCTCATTCGGACAAACGAGCTTACACTGGATCAATCCGTCATCATGGAACCAATTGCGATCGGAGCCCATGCGGTCCGCCGCGCGGAGATCTGCGAGGGAGAGACGGTTGCGGTCATTGGAGCGGGACCTATCGGCCTCGGTGTTATGGCGATTGCCAAAAGCAGAGGCGCCAAAGTCATTGCTATGGATGTCAACGACAGCCGTCTGGCCTTTTGCCGCTCATGGGCGGGTGCAGATGGAACCGTCAATGTCTTGAATCAGCCCTATGAGTCGTTGCTTGAGTTGAACGGTGGGGAACTGCCGACCGCGGTGCTGGATGCGACTGGCAATTTGCGATCGATGATGGACGCATTTCGGTATGTGTCTCATGGGGGCAGACTGGTGTACGTCGGTCTCGTGAAATCGGATATTTCATTCTCCGATCCGGAATTCCACAAGAAAGAGCTGACACTTTTAAGCAGCCGGAATGCAACGATGGAAGACTTTGACGTTGTAAGAAAGGCGATCCATGCAGGGCAAGTGGATGCTTCCCGATTCGTTACTCATCGTGCTTCCTTCGACGACATGATCGGCTCTTTCGACGCATGGCTATCTCCGGAGAGCAAAGTGATTAAGGCCGTAGTTGATCTGTGAAATTGGAACCTAAAAACCATCCTAAAAGGGGCATCGCCGCATGGCGAGGCCCTTTTTAGGACTTGCTCCATGTCACGGAAGCCCCTTCTAAATTCACGAACTAACCATCAATCAATAAAATAAATCCGAATTTTGCTGCCGGTATTTCAGTGGCGTCGTATTTGTCAGCAGCTTGAATTTGCGGATGAAATTGTTTACGTTATTGAACCCAACATGCTCAGATATTTCAAGAACCGAATAATCCGTCTGTTCTAACAGCATGCGGGCTTTTGTAATCCGCAATTTCAGCAAATATTCATAAGGTGTAAGCCCCGTCTGACGCTTGAAGGTTCGGATGAAGGCGTAGGTAGTCAGGTGATTTTTTTTTGCAATGTCATTAACTGACAAATCCTCTTTATAATGAAGATCCATATACGTAATCGTTTCAGCAATCGCTTTGGTCGCTGCGCTAGACAGTTTCAGTGTATCGTAGGCGTATTTCTCCTCGCTAAGAGCAGTTAGCGCACTGCATAGTGCTTCGACCATTTTGAGATCTGCCGTCGGCGCATTGCGGGTGACTTGCTCCAACACCATATCGATTTGGGCTTCGACTGAACCGGGTTTTTGTAGTGCGATCGTATGAAATTTCCCCTCGTTGATGAGTGCTTCGTAATTAATCCCTTCCGATTCCTCGAACCGGACCCACTTGATTTCCCAACTATCGCCGACGCATTCATAAATATGCAGATCATTGCAATCAAGCAAAAAAATATGGCCATCCGTCACCTGGAACTTTTGTCCACGGAACGTCACCATGCCTTTGCCTGCCAACGTCAGGATCAGAATTCGGTAGTTGAGTCCTTGCCTCTGCACCCGGTAACCCGAGAGGCAGTGATAATGGCCGCAAGCTACGATGCGGAAAGGAAGCTGGTAGCTCTGTGGATTCGGCAGATGTAGGAGATGGGCTGAGTTCGGGCTGATAATGTCATTGATTATGTTGTTCATGGTGCTCATTAGACCTACCTCAATTTTTATATATTTTTGGTTGATTATTGACGATGTATTCCCATGGTATCACTCTTATAATAATTATGAAAGCTCCATTACTTTTCACAACGGAGGAACCTGCATATGAGTATACCGAAGAATGACCTGGAATTATTCGAATTGATGAAACGTGAACTGTATACACCTGTTATCGGAGATATTTTGGACGATTTAGGTAAATACCATCAAATTCTTGCTCCTGAAGTTCAGCCTATGAAAATGCATATGGTATTGGCGGGACGCGCCATGCCAGCCGTCATGGTTGATGTTTACGGCAAGCAGGAAAAGCCCTTCGGTCTATTGACCGAAGCGTTGGACCAGCTACAGCCCGGGGATGTGTATATTGCCAGCGGAGGGGACATGCGCTGCGCGTATTGGGGAGAGATATTGACAGCAACGGCCAAAGCCCGCGGAGCGGCGGGTGCGGTCGTGAACGGCTACCATCGTGATACACCAAAGGTTCTAGAGCAGAACTGGCCTGTATTCTCCCGCGGACGATTCGCTCAGGATTCCTCGGTCCGCACCAAGGTTATCAATTATCGCTGCCCCATTGAAATCAGTGGTGTTTGGATAAATCCAGGTGACCTGATCTTTGCTGATCTGGACGGCGTGATCGTGATCCCCTCGGAGCTGGAGGTAGAAGTGATTGAGCGATCCCTTGAGAAGGCAAGGGGCGAAAAGCTGGTACGCAAAGAAATCGAAGCCGGATTATCCAGTACAGCTGCATTTGCCAAATACGGGATTTTGTAATCCGGGAAAGCGAGGAATACAAAGATGTTCGATAAGTTTCATCAAGCCAGCTTTCAAATTCATAAGGGAGACAATGTAAGTGTCGCTTTATCTGATCTGCAGCCGGGAGAGGTGTCCGTTTATGGTCCTGAGGGGACTGCCTTCTCGGCAGTCGGTGAACTGATCAAACAAGGGCATAAGCTGGCACGACGCAATATTAACGAGGGTGAAGCGATCATTAAATATGGAGTTACCATTGGGCTGGCGACTCGTGATATTTTGGTCGGGGAATGGGTACATCTGCATAATTGCAAGAGCTTCTACGACAAACGCTCCTCTACACTCGATGTGGAGTCCGGTGCGCCCACAGATATCCAGTACCGTTAAAGAGTAAAATTCCCGGATACCTGAACACTCAGTCGGCTTAATTCAATAGGCTATACTTGTACTCAAGAAGTCCTTAATATGATCGGAATAGTTGGGGAGATACGATTGTCTTTAGATCCCAGTTTCATGCTGATGAAAGCGTTGAAATAACAGGTGGCAGGCGGCAAATATCCAATTTATTGAATGTTGTCAAACAAAAGAGGTGGTAGCTATGATGGAATGTTCGATTCCTTCCTGGAAGGGATATCTTCGCAAAAACGGTTCCAAAGGGATTAGAAATAAAGTGCTGGTGATGTACACGGTGGAATGCTCTTCCTTTGTCGCTAAAGAAATCGGCAGTCATTTCAAGCATTCCGATATCGATGTGGATGTAGTGGGCTTCGCAGGATGTACAGATAACGAATATGCACTACGAATGATGATTGCACTGATCCGCCATCCGAACGTAGGTGCGGTGTTAACCGTTGGACTTGGTTGTGAATATTTGCAGGCCAAGAACCTGGCCGAGATCGCTCTCCAGGAAGGCAAGCCTTCTTCGTGGATGCTCATTCAAGAGCGCGGTGGCACAATGAAAACGATCGAAGACGGCAAGAACGCGATCGAGCAGCTGCATACGCAGTTGGAGAAGGAGACGTTAGTCGTCGAAATGAATCTGAGCGATCTGGTCATCGGCGCGGAATGCGGTGGTTCGGACTATACATCGGGATTGGCAGGTAATGTGGTCGTAGGGCGCTTGTTCGATCTGCTCGTCACAGCGGGAGGGACGGCTATCTTCGAGGAAATCGTCGAAGCGATCGGGTTGAAGCATATTTTGCTCGCCCGGGCGGCGAATGAAGAAGTAAGAAGAGCGCTTGAAGCGACGTACGACAAGATGCTCGATTACTGCAAAAGAGTAAGGCAGTACTCGGTATCACCGGGTAATTTTGCGGGAGGTCTGACGACCATTGAGGAGAAAAGCATGGGTGCGTTCGTTAAAAGTGGCTCTAAACCGATCGAAGGCGTACTCCGTGTGTCGCAAAATCCACCGCGTCCCGGATTATGGCTATTAGACAGCACGCCGGATCCGTATTTCATGGGCTTCGGCTACACGAATCCAAACGATAATGAGGGACTCATGGACCTCATCTGCAGCGGAGCCCATCTCGTCTTTCTCGTCACTGGTAGAGGCACCGTCGTCGGCAGTGCCGTCGCACCGGTCCTTAAAATAACAGGCAATGAGAAGACGTATCGTAAAATGTCCGATGATCTCGATTTCTGCTCGGGTGCTGCATTAACCGGCGAGAAGACGATGGACACGCTAGCCTCTGAACTGTTGGAACTGGTCGTTCAGACCTGCAGTGGGCGGTTGACCCAAGCAGAGAAGCTTAAACATAAGGAATATTACATCCCGTACAAATATCAAAGCACTGGGACAAACTGTGAGGTATAACGATATGAAAACGATGAATGAAATGTTTGGTCTTGCTGGGGAACGCGTGCTTATTACCGGAGGGGCTACAGGGCTTGGACTGGCAATGAGCCAATGTTTTCAAGCGGCTGGTGCGGAGGTCGTCATGGTCGGTTCGGGTGACGGGGAGGAGCGAACGAGGTTGGCTGAAGCCATGGGCCCAGGTGTCTTTTACCGCTCATTCAACGTAGCAGATACGAAACGGACTGAGCGGTTTATTCAAGAAGTCGAGGAGACGATTGGACCCATTTCGGTTTTGATCAATAATGCGGGCAACCACTGCAAGAAGCCAATAGAGGAAACGACGGACGAAGAATTTCATGCTGTGATAGACGTCCATCTACTTGGGGCATTCTCCCTGTGCCGCGCCTTGATTCCCCGTATGAAGCAGAGAAAAAAAGGAAATATTATCTTTCAAGCATCGATGACCTCCTTCATAGGGCAACCTAACGTCATTGCCTATTCGAGCGCAAAATCGGCCTATCTCGGTATGGTGCGGACACTAGCCTCCGAGACTTCAGCTTATGGAATACGGGTGAACGGTATCGCACCAGGCTGGATTGAGTCCCCGATGCTACGCAAAGCGTTGGACGGCGACGAGATAAGAACACAAAAAATACTCGGGCGAACTCCTATGAAAACGTTCGGTGAGCCTCATGATATCGGCTGGGCCGCTGTCTATCTTGCCTCTCACGCAGCCTCTTTCGTTAACGGTGCAGTGCTACCTGTCGACGGGGGAGCCTTAATCGGTTTCTAGAGCGCAGGATTCATGCCTAGAAAAAACATTAGGTCAAGGTGAAGCCGTTTGGATAAGATTCGGCTTTCGCCTTGGTTCTCGGAATCCACTGTAAAATAGGGTAGGCTTTATACAAATCTGAGAGCCTTTATTAAGAATTGATCATCCGATAAATTTGAAAACGCTTAACTAGGCAATTCTCACATCCGCATCATAGGCTTTCATTACGGAAAGGGTGTACGATAATGAAATTAAAACAGCAAGTCGAAAAAATACCCGGGGGTATGATGCTGGTTCCGCTCCTGTTAGGCGCGATTCTTCACACGCTGCTTCCTGATATGCCTACATTTTTTGGATCGTTTACTGAGGGCTTGTTCAAGGGGGCGCTGCCATTCATCGCTCTGAACATTTTTTGTCTAGGAACGTCGATCGATTTCAGGGTGACACCGAAAATAATTAAAAAAGGCGGCGCGCTCATCATCTCCAAGGTCGGGATTGCGGCTATTGTCGGTATTATCGCAGGTAAATTCATCGGAGACGGCATGGTCATGGGAGGGTTATCAGTGCTTGCGATAATCGTTGCTATGAACGATACGAACGGCGGTTTGTACATGTCCTTGATGAATCAATTCGGCAAAAAAGAAGAGATCGGAGCCACGACGATCATGGCTTTGGAAACGGGGCCATTCATCACAATGGTCACGCTCGGCATCGCCGGCATCTCGGTCTTTCCATGGCCTTACCTGGTCGGCTCGATCCTCCCCCTGTTGCTTGGGATGATTCTCGGCAACGTTGATCCGGATATCCGCAGCTTGTTCAGTAAAGGCAATGCAATGCTCATTCCGTTCATCGGGTTTGCTCTTGGCAGTGGAATTGACCTTAGCAAAGTGTATCAGGCTGGCATCACCGGCATCGTGCTCGGCCTATTCGTAGTCATAGTGACGGGTACCGTATGTATGCTGGCGGACAAGCTCACTGGCGGCAACGGAGTCGCGGGGATCGCAGCAGCAACAACGGCAGGTAATGCGGCTGCAGTCCCTGCGGTCATAGCTTCAGCGAACCCTAAATACGCAGATGTTGCTCCATCTGCAACCGTTATTATCGCCTCCTGTGTCATCGTCACAGCGATTCTGGTCCCGATTCTAACTGCATGGTGGGCCAAACGAGTAAATCAACGCAAGACAGGCGACGAAGAGCAGGCTCAGCCGGTAACGATGGCCTAAGCAGGGCATACTGTCGCATTCCAACTATTACACTCATCCTAACTTGTTGGAAGAAGAATAAGGCTACTTTATTGAAGAATTCACAGCAGAGTTTCTTAGGCTACATGTCTGTTAACCATTGCAGGAATACCGAGGGCTAGCTATTACAAATGGCGAACTCCAAAGAAACAGCGCATCCGAAGACCGAAGCAGTAATGATAGCTGCCTCGGTCTTCGTGCATAATAACGATTATAGATTGACGGCTCGCATACTCATATCGTCGATAGATGAGTTTATTACTTTTTTCTATATGGAACATTAGATGAAGTTTCTAAAACAGGAACTGCAATGATTCAATGGATAGATTTTGTTTCAGGAGATAAAATTAGTGATTCAATATTGTCGCATAAATCTTTTGGTGGGCGCATTAGGAGGAAGCTGAAAAGTGAATTAATAATACTTTGTATTTTAGTGGCAAAAAAATGTTCCTAAGAGAAAAACAGACCCTATTACCACTTGAGGAGGACTAGAAAGTGGTATCTGGGTCTGTTTTGTTTATTATCGTTTATAACCTGAAAGCTGCTGTTGAGCAATTTGGACTAATCGACGAGTAATGTTTCCACCAATTGCACCTGCATCACGGGTTGCAAGGTTTCCGTTATAACCGGTTGGAGATAGTTGAATACCTAATTCTTGGGCTACTTCATACTTCAGTTGATTCAATGCTGCCTGAGCTTGTTGCACTACTAAAGAATTGTTGTTTGCCATTGGTAATCACTCCTTTTTCATTGGTGTATTGTATTATGTGGAGGAAGTAATTAGATATACGTAACACTACATGGTAAATAAATCCTGGCTAACTAACCGCGCACACCAAATAAGGGAGTAATGGAAATATCGATCACTTCTAAGCATCTTTATAGAACATATCCTCATTTGTTACTGAGTCATGTGCCCATTTTATGGGCATTTGTACCAACGCAAGCTATCGGCGCTTGGCAATAGGGGGACAATCATGAGATTGGACTTTATTCTTTCAACAAAGTTGAGAAATAAAAAAGATGGATCCTGAATTCAGGAACCATCTATGAAAATCAAAAACAAAGCAACACTTCAACCTCCGAACTAAACCTTGTTTTTACTAGCGTTTTGAGTTTGTCTATTACCTTAATATTACTTAGGGAAGCTACTTATGCTGTTCTATTAACATTGGACAGCGGCCCGTTTCACCCACATAAATATCGATGAAGTCAACAAATTATCTTGCGTATTTGTCCAAGTGCTTAAGAAACAAAGCAATTCTCCTTTCGTCCTTAAGAGCTCGCAGAAATTCTTTCTCCGAAGTTGTTTTATCTTTTAGGCTTCTATGATTAAATTGCCTGAGCAAAAGGTAAGTCGTTTGAGGAAAACGTAGCCAGACCTTCAAAAGATCAAAATCTTCATTATTGAGTTTGTTAACCGATTGATATCCATCGAGGAAGGAACGGGCGATCACAAAATTCCAGCTATGATCCTTACAAGAGTTATACAGGACCCTGTATAAATCGTAAGCGCGTAAGTCGAATCGGAGGGTTTCAAAATCGAAGATCTTTTATCTATTTAGCACACTTGTTCTATATGCGAAGCAGATTAATTTTGAACCAAAAGTTATGGACGAGATTTCGACGAGGTGCAGAATTAGCCAGGATGGATCGCTTATGCAGCTTTTATCTCGTCTCCGAGAAGGGTTTCAAGCTCGCTTACGGGAAGATGAAACTGAATTACATCATAATTTGTGTTATTTATTACTGATTGTTTACGCTGTCTACGGTATATTGGAATTACAACATTATTTTAGGAGGCAATGCAATGAATCGCAGAACGATTTTAACGGTTTGCGGCACTTTTCTAATTGGCGTATTGGCAGGCGTGCTTTTGATGATCAATGTCGACGCGAATGGGGCTATTAAGCAAGCGCTGAACATAGGCACAAACAATGCGATAGGGGGATCGGTGAGTGAGTCGGATTACTGGATCGCTACACTTGAAGTTAGTGGAATATCCCCTGCCGTCAGTGTGGACGATCTAGCAGCTTGGGTTAAACCATACGTACCTATTATATCCTCTCGAATCGCTGTTGACCGAGTGACAGGACAATCGAAAGGTTACGGCTACGTGGAAGTACCTCGCGATAAAATGAAAACCGTAATCAGTGCGCTGAACGGTGCCGAATGGGGTGGTCGAATCGTTACAGTCAAAGAGGCTTCCCAACGTACGGATCTTCCTCAACTACCGGTAAGATAATTACTGTAGAATGGTGACAGGCATCAGTCATAAGAATGATTTACTATCAATGTAAGACCGAATACTGTTTGGAAATGAAGGAAGGCTTCAGCAACTAAATCGACATAATAGGAGTTGTCCTGATGGTATGACATGAGCGACCTCTTTAGGTTGATTAAGGGTGAACGCCGATTAGAAGATTTATGCGCTTATGGTAGAGCAGCAACGGAACGACGAAAATAATCGGATAGAAGCAGAGGCAGGCTACGACTTGATTTTCAAGTCTTAGTCCACCGCGTCCTCTCGGTTCGATGGTGATCCAAACATAACTTTACAGAAAGTGAGATAATGTGTAAGGAAAGCTTTGGATCGTAGTTAAATAAGTTTTTTCATTGCGATGCGATCTAAACTTGGATACATCCATACTCTTAACTGTTGGACAAGAAATAGCTTATAAAAACAATGCTCCTATAGCTTTAAGCGCTCAGGGACAAATTATCAACGGTAGTACACTAGTTCCTTTACGATTCGTTGGCGAAGCTCTTGGAGTACTCGTTGGTTGGGATGGTATTACACAAACTGTTTCACTTTCATCATGCTTTTCCATCCAATACCGTGAAGCTTTCTCCTAAAAAAGGAAAGTAACCGGCAAGATAAAGGCGCAATCTTCGCTACATAGCTGAGATTACGCCTTTTTGCTATTTAGAGAAAGCAGTCACTGGAGCTTGCCGAGGTAGGGTAGAGAGAGTAAGTAATCTCCTTGAACTTCCATATTTTTCTTGACATGTTAAACGTTTAAGCTTAACCTAATAAGTGTGTTAAACGTTTAACAAAGTGGAGATGAATTGCTTATGAGTAAGACCAAACAAGTCACCATTGTCGATGTAGCGGAATTTGCAGGCGTCTCAATTGCAACCGTTTCCAATGTACTTAACCGAGGCGGTATTCGTACATCGAAAGAAACGATCCGCAAGGTTGAATTAGCAGCTGATGAACTGGGTTATCGACGAAACATAATGGCAGCGGGGTTAAGTAGAAAGAAAACATTTGAAATCGGTCTCATTATACCAGGCTTCAAGAGCATCTACGGTACATTAGCGGAGCATTTGCAGCTAGAAGCGCACCATGCCGGTTACCACTTGACGGTTTTTTCCTCCAACGGACTCAACCCCGACATTGAGCGAAGGCATCTTGAGATATTGTTACAGCGGAGAGTAGACGGTCTCATTTGCCATGGCTTGGCCATGGGGATGGAGGCTACCAGGTCCATAGTGAATCAAGGAACCCCATTGGTACTGATCAACGGCTGGAGCTGGCCCGAGGACATCTCGATCGGTTCCGTTAATTTGGGAATTGCCGGGGCCTGCGAGCAATCATGCAAGGTTCTAATTGAGCGAGGCTGCACTGCGATTTGTTATGTAGGGCACAAAGGCTCAAAAATAATCGATGAACAGCGGCGGATCGGAGTCGGGGAGGGGATCCGGAAATTTGGAAGCGGTTTACTTCATGAATCTGCAGATATTCAAGAGTTGGATTATGAGCTTTATTTGACGAGCTTGGAGCAGCGGCATTCGGGGCGGATCGGCATCATTGCCTTTGATGATAATATTGCGCTGAAGCTGCTGTCTGCTGCGAACAAACTGCAGATTCCTATCCCGGAGCGAATGATGCTGATCGGGGTTAATAACGATTACGTAGCCATTAATAGCTACCCGGGAATTTCGAGTTGGGAAATACCCTATAGTGATCAAGCACAAGCTGTCATTCGTAAATTGATTAACAAGCTCGAAGGAAAATCCGCGGAAGATGAGGTTCGAGAAATGGAAATGCCTCTTTCGTTCCTGGAGCGGGATACAACCAAGTTACCGCAATGAGTGTAAATTGAAGAGTTCCGAGGGTACTCCTGTGTCCTTGGAGCTTCAGACTTTGATTCAAAGAATACGCAAAAGGCCTTTTGAATGCGGTTACATTACAAACTGATTGGTGATTTGATGTCTTACGAAGCCAGCACGCTCAAATACCTAAAAAGTTATTTAAGGAGGATTCCATGAGACAAAGAAAGAAATGGTCCGTTCGATTGTCATTGATCACGACTTTATCACTTATTGCGGGAGGGTGCAGCAACGGGGTGCCCAATGAAGGTAAAGCAGAGGAAGCTAAGAAAAATGTGGAGCCGGTAGAGCTTGTATTCTATTCCGTAAGTAAGGATTCTGAGGAGAACTTTAATGAGCGATTCGGCAACGCGATTCGCAAAAAATTTCCAAAATATACCATTAAATATATTCAGCGTGTACCGAATAGTACGGATTTACAGCAGCTATTGACGTCCGGAGCACAAATCGATATTCAGTGGGATTCCATTGCATCGTTCACAAGCTCCGTACTCGACAGCGGAACGGCGTTCGATATGACGGATTTGATTAAGCAGCATAACGTAGACTTGAACCGTTTCGAACCGAGCATGATTGATTCATTGAATAAGATGTCCGGCGGGGGACTTTACGGTTTACCGCTTTATAACGACCGAATGGCCCTCTATTACAATAAAGATCTATTTGATAAGTTTGGAGTACCTTATCCTAAGGATGGAATGACCTGGGATGAAATCATCGAGCTTTCGAATCAAGTGACCCGGGAGGAAAGCGGTGTTATCTACACGGGCCTATCCCCTTCCCTGAACCAAGTATTCGTTTCCAACCAATTCTCTCTTCCGCTTGTAGATAGCTCTACCAATAAAGCTACGATCAATAACGACACCTGGAAAAAAGTCATCGATACCATGCTAATCCGCCCTACGCAAAATAATATATACAAGAAAAAAATTGAGCAATCAAAAGGTAAGATTCCTGATTCCAACACCTTCGTCAAAGAAAAAACATTAGCAATGTATACAGCCTCTCCTCTGCTACCGGTAGTATTTGCTCAGGATATGGCTTCGATGAACTGGGATGTCGTTACCTTCCCTACGTTCAAGGAAATGCCGGGCGTCGGCGCACAAGCATATCCCGGAGTGATTTCCGTGACGAAGATGTCAAAGAATAAAGATGCCGCTATGGAGGTTATCAAGTATCTGACATCCGATGAGTATCAGCTAGAAGCTTCCAAGAACGGTATCATGACCGTTTTGAAGAACGAGACGATTCAAAAAACTCTTGGGCAGAATTCAGCGTACAAAGACAAGAATTTCTCGGCGTTCTTCTCCAAATTTCCGGCAATGGCAGAAAAAACAGTGAGTGAAAGCAAAGCCGGAGTCTTAGGTAAATATACGACAAATGCGATGAAAGTAGTCAATGGAGAGATGGACATCAATACTATGCTTCGTACAACCGAAGAAGAGGTAAACAATGCACTGCGATCCGCGAGTGCGAAGTAAGAGAGGAGGGGATTTCATTTATGACACCAAAATAATAGGAAGGTGACTATGAAGATTAAGTTTTCTCTACTAACATTCTTGGCAGTCTTAGGCATAGCGGGTGCCGGTCTAATTTTTTTCAGCAATCAAAAGTCTGAACAAACACGCCATGCAGCAAATCTACCTAAAGCAGTAAGCATTGATATCGGGCATGGCATAAACATGGAGTTAGTTCTTATTAATCCAGGATTGTTAACAATGGGATCTTCTTTAATCACAGGAGAGGGGGATGAGGCTCCGGAACACAAGGTCACGATCACTAAACCATTTTATCTAGGAAAATATGAGGTAACCCAGGAACAATGGGAAGAGCTTATGGAAGCCAATCCAAGTAAATTCAAAGGTGATAAACGACCTGTAGACACTGTTAGCTGGGATGACTCTCAACTTTTTCTGAAAAAGCTTCAAGACAAGACTGGAAGTAAGTTTACCATGCCAACGGAAGCACGATGGGAATTTGCGGCACGTGCGGGTACAAGTACTCGATGGGACTTTGGTAATGATGAATCCATTCTAGGTGATTATGCCTGGTTTCAGGATAATGCCAATGCGGCTACTCATCCGGTAGGTCAGAAGAAGCCGAACGCATGGGGACTATACGATATGTACGGAAACGTTCAGGAGTGGTGTAATGACTGGTATGCAACCCCATATCCTAAAGGTGATGTTTCTGATCCGCAAGGTCCAAATTCAGGCGATTCACGCGTATTACGCGGAGGAGCTTGGGGAGACGACCCATCCATGGTTCGTTCAGCCTATCGTAACGCTTCCGGAACAGATGCAAAGACTCCCGGCATAGGTGTGAGGGTTGTAATGGTCATAGATTAAAAAGGAGTGAGTTAATTATGGAAACATCAATTAAATCTATGTTTTTTTCTATGAGTCAAATTTGTAAAATTGGTGTCGCTACGATAACGATTAGTTTAGCTGCATTATTTGTTATATCAACCTCAGTATTTGCTGCAAGTTATTACATTTCTCCAACGGGAAGTGATAGCAGTTCGGGAACGGAAATCGCTCCGTTTAAAAGCATCACTAGAGCGCAATCAGCAGCGTCCTCTGGGGATACCGTATATATTCGCGGAGGCGTTTATGATGATTTTGAAATTGCCAATACCGATAGTAACTATAACTATGTACATGATATTACTAAGAGCGGGATTACCTATGAAGCTTATCCTGGTGAAAGGCCAGTTTTTGATTTCAAAAATGTCCCGACGAATCTGCGTGTGGCTGCTTTTCGTGTAGCGGATAAAGTAACGGGTATCAAATTTAAAGGATTTGATGTGATAGGGGTAAAAGTAGGCAATCAAAAGCAATCCGAGGTTTTTAGAGTTATCGGTCAAGCCGATTTTGAGAATGTAGCTGCTCATGATAATGAAGCGAATGGTTTTTATTTTACTACAAGAGGTACAGGAACTGTTCTTAATTGTGATTCGTACAACAATATTGGACCAACGGATACATCGGCTGGAAATACAGATGGTTTTGGTGCTCATGCAGGTCCCGTTTCGTTCATTAACTCCCGTGCATGGAATAACAGTGATGATGGATTTGACAGCATCAGTTCGAGTGCGTCGGTAGTCTATGACCATTCCTGGTCCTTCAATCATAGGGGAAATCAGGATGGGAAAGGCGATAAAAATGGCTTTAAAGTCGGCGGATATACTACCAGAACAGAAGGACTTCCTAATCCGCTGCCCGTTCATACCGTTAAATATTCTTTATCTGTTAATAACGGAGGCGCTGGCTTTTATGCTAATCATCAGCCGGGTCAAGCAGCTAACTGGACTAATAACACTGCCTATAAAAACAGTAGAGCCAACTTCGATATGCTGGAGCGAGTGAGTCCGACTCAAGTCGGTGACATCCCCGGTTACAGAGAAGTATTGCATTATAATGTTGCTTATGCTGGCAAGGCAATTATAAATGATAACAATCCTGCGGAAAATGTAACGAATAATTCTTGGACCATAAATGGCGGTCTTAACATCACGGATGCAGATTTTGTAAGTTTGGATATGGCCCAATTATCTGCACCCAGAAAAGCAGACGGAAGCTTGCCTGATGTGACTTTTATGCGTCCGGTAAATACCAGTCCTCTATACACATACAAATTAGGTTATCTTGCTGACAACGATACAATCGCACCTGTAACGATGGATAATGCACCGAAGGCTCCGACAAACCAGGATACTACAATTGACTTCAACGCTGTAGACAACGACTCCGGAGTAGCGGTAACCTATTATTCGGTAGACGGAAACACTGCACAAGCGGGGAGTTCCGTTAACATTACAACCGAAGGGGCACATTCGATCGTTTATTGGAGCGTAGATAATGCCGGCAATGTGGAAAAGGCAAAAACGGTCGTCTTCACTCTGGATAAGACGGCTCCGGTGATCACAGTATCCGGTGTGGTGTACGGTACGGTTGACGATTCCCTTGATATTTCGCCGGTTTTGTCGATTAGCGATAACTTGTCGGGGGTTGATAACAGCAAGACGATGATAACTCTTGATGCGAATGAAGTACAACAAGGCGTGACAGTACCGCTTTATACGCTACCTCTTGGTTCCCACCAATTAGTCGTGAGTTCAAGCGATCTGGCAGGGAACGTAAGCAGCCAAACGGTGACGTTCCAGACAACGACAAGCATCCAAGCATTGCACACATTGATCGAGCGCTTTAGAAATGAAGGTTGGATTGATAACTCAGGCATTGCAAACAGCTTAAGGAGCAAATTGACTGCCGGCAGCCTAGCTGCTTTTGTGAACCAAGTCAAGGCACAAAAAGGCAAGCATATATCAGCCCAATATGCAGATTATCTCATCCGGGATGCCGAATTCCTGTTATCTCGAAAATAAACGCGTGAATTGGAGGAACAGAGCATGATTCATGACACGACGAATCGAGATCAATGGTTAGAGTAGATGCTGCGAATGGGCAAGCCGGTGCTGGAAGCTTTAGCCGAGCGCAGGCTAAAGGAGCGGATGCCCGTTCAAGGCAGGGCTGATCGAAGCGAGTATACTTATTTGGAAGCACTAGGACGATTGCTGTCTGGGATGGCTCCTTGGTTGGAGTTGACCGGCTTGTCCGGAGAGGCAGGAACACCGCAGTATCCATTTTGGCATGGAGAAGCAGACTTGACCTCCAAGAAGGCGTGGGCAGGCAAGCCGTTCTTGATTGACAAGCACTTAAGGGAGAGTTAGCTTTAATGGTTCGAGTAATTTAACGAAGGGTACAATAGCGCAGCGGTGGAACCGATCCATCGCTTGTTTGTTTTTGGTGTTATTGAAACAGCCCCAAAAGGGGCTTATTTCGCATACACATTTACATTTTGTGTAAATGTGTATGCAGTAAGTAGAAATATTGATCAAGTACACTAGAATAATAAAAAATGGAGGGGTTTTCCCCCGCATTGACGTGCACTGTTCAACATACAATTGAATTGTAAGGATACCGGAATAACCATTATCGTAATGTGCAAAGAAAAAATATCAAACTGAAAATTTAGGTCTACGGTATTAGTATGCCAAATCCGCAAATTGCATAGGTAAATTGGCAAACAGTTTAAGAAGCTTTCAAAATTAAATCGTTTCGTGTTCATATGTATCCCTTCATGACCCCATTGGTACGGACAAGGAGGGGAATGAAATTACGCTTATAGATATTCTCGGTACAGAAGCCGATGATGTCGTAGATAAAGTGCAGTTGAAAATTGAAAATCGAAAATTTACAAAAATTTGGATAACCTCGATCATTGAGAGAAAGAAGTGGCAGTAGGCCGCTTTGATTTGGAGCACGGCGTAGAAGAGCGGACTCAGCGGGAAATAGCCAAAGAGCTGGGGATTTCACGCAGCTATGTTTCACGGATTGAGAAGAGGGCGCTGATGAAGCTATATCATGAGTTTTATAAGGCGAAGCGTTGAGGTTGATGGGTCGCATACTTCATTTATTTGGGTCCAGATAATGGAGGCGAAAGGAATGACCTTAATCCAGATCGAACATGTGAGTAAAAATTATGTTATGGGTGGAGAAACGATTCGTGCCTTGGATGATATTTCTTTAGAGATTGATCATGGCGAGTTCGTGGCGATCATGGGCCCGTCAGGTTCGGGTAAATCTACGTTGATGAATATCATTGGCTGCTTGGATATTGCAGATTATGGAGATTATGTACTAGATGGGAAGGCAATTAATCAGCTGAAGGATGCTCAGTTGGCTGAGATAAGGAATCAGAAGATCGGATTTGTTTTTCAAAGCTTCAATCTGCTGCCAGGGTTAAATGCTTACCAGAACGTCGAACTGCCACTAATTTATCGGGGGATGAGCAAGAAGGAGCGGGAACCGCTTGTCATGAAGGCGTTGGAAGCGGTGGAACTGGTGGATCGCAGGCGTCATCTGCCCTCGGAGCTGTCCGGCGGGCAGCAGCAGAGGGTTGCAATTGCCCGGACACTGGCAGGTGATCCGGCGATTATTTTAGCGGATGAGCCGACAGGGGCGCTGGATTCGAACACGGGTGTGGAGATATTGAACATCTTCAAGAGATTGAATAAGCAAGGCAGGACGATCGTTTTGATTACACATGATCTGGCGGTTGCTCGGGAGGCCAAGCGGATTATTCAGTTTAGGGATGGGCGGTTGAGTGAAGTTGGATAGGTGGATGTAGGGACCGGGACTCCGATGGAGTGCCGGTTTTGTTGTTTTTCCGCATGAAACATCTCGATGTATGTCTTGCTCTCGGCGGAATCTCGATCTGTGCATTCGGATAGCTCGGAATTGAGAATTTTCAGCACGAACATTCCTACAGATCGTCTTATCGTGATTTTTTATCGTGCAATATGACTTTTTGCATCATAGCGGAGAAATGAATCAAGGTCTAAATAGCGGAAAAACGGCACTTGTAACACCAATTTGGATATTCAAATGTTCAAAAAAGCTATGCTATGCTCCTCGTGTAAGACAAACCAATGACATGGGAGGATTTATTCGATGAAATAATAATTGAGGATTATTGCAATAACGGGTTCATTATTAGTACCATCCATTGTGCTTAGCGGTTGTGATGAATTCACTGATTGTTATGTAAACGCATACACTTGCAAGAAAACAGGCATTAAAGGGTAGTTTTTATTAACAATAGGAAAGGACGTGACCCAGCTTGAGGAAGTTGGAAAAGATGAAACGTTTAAGCTTTTTATTGTCTCTAATGTTAATTTTAAGCGTGTTTAGTTCTGTAGTTGCGGATGCAGCAGCGCCGCAAGGCATTAGTCATTCTAGAATGATGCCCAACGACAAGATTGCGAATCACGGTTCCACTATGGTAGAACTGCCAGATGGCACACTCTTCTCTGTATGGTTTAACGGAAATGGAGAAAGAGATGGGAATTTAACCAAGCTGATCGGTTCTCGCTCGAAAGATGGCGGGAACACTTGGACAGAACCATTTGTTGTTTATGATACATGGGATTTCCCAGATAACAACCCGGTTCTTTTCGTAGATAGCCAACAAAGACTATGGTTGTTCTATGGTGTCATTTACAATGGCCAATGGGTATCTACTCAAACTAAATTTATGTATGCCGAAATGGGCAGCTATGAGTACGCTGCTCGCAATGGCGGAAACCCGAAGTGGCATTATCCCCAGCCAATATACACCAATGTTGGTGAAGGCATGTTTGGTGAGGGCAAATTCTTAAATGGACAGTGGACTTATGGCATCAAGGGTGCCGAAATTAAGTTTGTAAATCCAAGTTCTGTGACTGCTGCAACTTATCTGGACCCGTCACAGTACGTATCCGTCACTACAAAGTTTGGCGGAGGTACTCGTTTTATTACAGACCGCTTTGTTGTCCAGATGAGAAATAAATATGATCAGTACGTTTCATATTTGAAATCCGCGAAGCCTTACGATGATGTGTATTCGGGAAGAACAGATGAAATCATTACTATGCTTACCACGGGAGTTTCCATAAAAGAGCCGTCAATTATTAAAAATTCAATTGAGCGTTCTTCTGGTGCAGACAATGACGTAAATACATGGGGACCCATTTACCGCAGACTTGGATGGCAAACAAAAAATAAACCGATTGAAGTAACACTTGCAGATGGCGTTACCAAACGATTAATATTGCCGTTATATTCAGATTCATTGGCCAATTCCGTTTGCGCGTATACCGATGATCACGGCATCACCTGGAAATTTAGTGACCCCATTGTAGGATCAGGTACGATTCAAGGCTCACTGATTCAAAAGAAGGATGGCACGATTCGCGGTTATTTTAGAAGCGGTAAGTTAGATGGCAGAAACGGACGCATGGCTTGGCACACTACATACTCGGAGTCAACCGATTACGGAGCTACGTGGAGTGTTCCAAAAGTTGATCCTTATTTGAAAAACGACGGCGGTTTTGAACTTTCCAAGCTTCCAAATGGCAACTGGTTGCTAGCTACAAATCAAGAAACCGCACGCAGCGTAGTTAAGCCTAAACAAGACGGAAATAGAAATTCTTTCAGTTTATTGCTTTCATCCGATGAAGGATTGACTTGGAAGCCGATCATGATTAAGGATGGCATGAACAACGGTGAGAGCTATGAATATCCATCGGTTGTCGTTGATCGAGCTGGGAACGCTTTGATGAACTATACTTATAAGATTCCTGCATCTGGTGGTGAAGACAGAACGATTGGCTTCTCTAAAGTAGCAAGCAGCGAGATTGGAACATTGTTTAATTCTGTTGTGACAGCAACTTACGGCTCTGGAAAATTACCGTCTATTGACAGTGTTACCATGTTGCCGACAATTGAACTGAAGGTAGGAGACACTACACAACTGACCTACAATCTATCGATAGGCGGACAATCGTCCAATGCAACAATCGATACACTGACAGTGACTTCAGACATGCCTGCTGTCGCTACGAATAACCCCACGACTGGAATCGTAAATGCAATGGCACCAGGAACTGCGCTGATAACTGCTGTGAGCAATAAATACGGAACAATCTATAAATTCATTGTTAAGGTTACCCAATGAAAGGAGTAATGCAGATGAACAGGAAATTCAAGTTACTAACATCACTGACTGTTTGTATCGCGATCTCAGCAACAAGTATCATTCCTGCCTTGGCTGCTACTACGGGAACTTTTAACATTTCCGATCAAGCTGTAAGTATTTTCAAACCAATTAAGGATAATGGTGCTACAGGCGACCACGTACATGGCTCCAGTATTGTAGAGCTGCCAAGCGGTGAGTTGTTGTGTGTATGGTTTCAGGGAAATGGCGAACGGGATGCAACTACGACAAAGATTATGGGAGCACGTTCCATGGACGGAGGAAAAACATGGATGAACTCGTTTGTAATGACCGATGCTCAAGATATTGCTGATATTAATCCAGTCGTATATGTTGATTCCGGCGACCGCCTCTGGTTTTTTTGGTATCCCGTTTTGGCGGGCAGATGGCAAACTTCCCAGCCTAGATATGCTTATGCCGAAAAAGGCAGCTATGAGCTTGAAGCGGTTGGAAACAAAGTGCCGAATTGGACATTTTCAGAGAATGTTGGGATAAAACTTGGTAAAAATATTGGCGGTGTAGTCGATCCGAAAAGCGCAGATGATCATATAAGTCTGTCGCTCGATGATAGACCTGGAGCAGCATCAAGACCTTCTTGGGCCACAGCACCTGTTGTAGCGCACCAAGAGTTGGCCAAAGGTTTCGTGAATACAGTAAAAGCCAAGCTTGATGAGCAAAAAGAGTATTTGTTCAAACCAATTGCTGACGGCGGAGCAGGTATGAGTCGTAAAATAAATGAAGCTGAATTTGATGGTTTAGTCATGCAGACCATGCAGTTGATTGGGGGTGACCCAACCAAATATCTGTATGCTCCCACAGTAGCGGACGCAATTACTGAACCTCGTTCAGGCTATCCGTATGCCCGCCGGCTCGGCTGGCAAACGAAAGATAAGCCGTTTGCAGTAGATTTAGGCAACAGCAAAATTCGTTTGCTCCTGCCTCTCTATTCCGACATATTGGAAATGAGCATAATGGCTTTTACAGAGTATGATCCTTCCAAACCTCTTGCGGATAACTCGGTTCGCTGGGAGATGAGTGAGCCCATTGTAGGTGTCGCCAACATTCAGGCTACGATGGCTCAAAGAACAGATGGCACGATTGTAGCTTACATGCGTGACAACGGTCCAAGACCTTATCGTGTGGTGGCTTCCGAGTCTAAGGACAAGGGATTGACATGGTCGACGGTCAAGGATGTTCCTGAATTGCAGGATCCGGGTGTAGGACACGACCTTCTGCAGCTTAAGAGCGGTAATTGGGCATTCGTTCACGTAGATACGGAATCGAACCGGAACACGTTGGCTGTCGCCCTATCGGACGATGAAGGAAAAACGTGGAAATACAGAAGGCATCTTGCCCTGGATACAAGAAGCAGTATGGGAAGCTACCATTACCCTGCCATAACTCAAGGAGATAATGGGGATATCCTGATCAGCTTCAGCCGGTTCTTCTCGGCGCTTGATATGGACTCTGCTAACCAATCCTTGGGCGGCTTTAAAAACATTACCTTCTCCAGAATTAACGAGGACTGGATTAAGCAAGGTGATACGGTAAACATAATCAGAGAATATGAGAGCGTCGATCGTGAAATTGCAGTGCCTGCCTCTTTTAATATCAGTACTGCATCCGATAGTGCGATTAAAGCCCTGTTCCCATCTACAATTAAAGCATATACCTCCTATAAACCGGGGGCAGCGAACGGTGTGCTTCCCTCTGTTGATTTGCCGGTGAATTGGGATGTTGCAGCAATTAAAGCGAATTATAAACTTAATTCATTAATTAGCAACCTTACTGGCGTTGTTGATGAGACAAAGCTTCCGCAAGGGGTAACAAGCGATATGCTGCCGTTCTTCAAAGCACCGTTGAGAGTATATCTCTATAATGATCCTAACGCGGTTGCGGCTCAAAGCTTGGAGTTAAATAAAACAAATCTTGCTCTGTTCAAGGGTCAATCTGAAGCGCTGGCTGCTACAGTATCCCCAAGCAACACAACGAATAAGACGGTACTGTGGAGTTCAAGCGATTCCAATATTGCTGCAGTGGATACGGATGGTATTGTCCGTGCTGTTAATAAAGGAACTGCTGTCATCACAGCGAAAACACTTGACGGTAACTTTACTATGACAGCTAATGTAGATGTAAGAATACCTGCTGCAAGCGTTATTGTCACACCAGGTGAAATTACGATGCAAAGAGGTCAGTCAAGTGCTTTAGCAGCAGCTATAACGCCGGATGATTCAAATATTAAATCAATCAACTGGAGTTCAAGTGATGAGAATGTTGTTTCAGTTAATGATAAAGGGGAGGTTACAGCTAAAAGTGTTGGTAACGCAATCATTACTGCAAAAGTGATTGACGGAAGCAACGTAGCGGCTGGAACGGCAGTCGTCAAAGTGCTAGGAAGCAGCGGCGGTAGCCGTGGCAGTAGCGGCAGCTCAACAACTTCACCCCAAGTGCCGCCTGTGACCGAGCAGCCACCTGTTGATCCACCCACAAAGCAGCCCGACACAACTCCAAAGCAAATATTTAAAGATGTAAATGACAACTATTTATGGGCTAAGGATGCCATTCAAGATTTGGCTAATAAAGGAATTGTTAATGGGACATCAGATCATTTATTCTCGCCAGAGAAACATATTACAAGAGTTGATATGTTATTAATAGTTGTAAGAGCTCTTGGCCTGAAAGCTGAATTTAGTTCCAATTTTGATGATGTGAATAAAGACGATTATTATTATGAAGCTCTGGGAGTAACAAAAGCTCTGGGAATTACAGAAGGGGTTGGCGGTAACAAGTTTAATCCGCTTGAAGAAATTAGCAGACAAGATTTGATGGTGCTTATTGCTAGATCTCTTCAAAAAGCAGGGAAGTTGTCGTTAAAGGGGAACCAAGACGATTTAAATTCCTTTAAGGATGCATCTAGCATTGCAGAGTACGCCAAGGAAAGCGTCGCTTTACTTGTGAAAGCAGGAATTATTGAGGGTAGTGACAACCTGATAAATCCGGAAGGCAAAGCAACAAGAGCAGAAGTGGCAACCATGGTTTATAGGGTTTTAAAATTGCTAAAATAATATTGATTTGTACTGGGGCTGTCTCAAGGTCAGAAATGACCTAGGAGATAGCCTCTTATTTATAAACCAACTCCGTAACTGTTGAGCTAAGTTATTATGACTTTTTGCATCATAGCGGAGAAATGAATCAAGGTGCGAATAGCGGAAAAACGGTGCTTAAAACGCTAATTTGGACATTCAAATGCACAAAAAAGGTGTGATATGATCCTCGTGTAAGCCAATCCAATACCATGGGAGGATTTATTCGATGAAATCAAAAAAGGGGATTATGGCAGTAACTGGTTCAGTGCTTTTGCTATCAAGTGCGCTTAGCGGTTGTGGAAGTAGTTCAACTAGCAGTTCAACGACTTCAACGAATAATTCTTCGACTCCGGCAACTACCGCCGGTGCGGCAAGTACGCCAGTACCGGCCCAACCACTATCGCTGACTTGGATGAGATACGAACACCCCTCGCAAGCCATTGTGGCAAATTCAAAAGCCGTTCAGGAAATTGCAAAGCGCAAAAATGTAAAACTAAATCTCCAAAGTGTCCCTCAAAGCAACTACGATGATAAGAAGAAAACGTTGATCGCAACGAATACCTTGCCTGATGTGATGCTTGTCAAACAAGACGATATTCAGAACTTTGCCGACACGGGAACCTTTCTTGATTTGACTCCTTATTTGGACAAAATGCCCAATTTGAAGAAAGTAATTGCCCAGCAGCCGGAGATCAATAAAAACAAAATTGACGGGAAGCTTTATGGATTCCCTCTTGTTGCAAATTGGCAGGGTGTTGGCGGCCAGCTTTCGATGATCCGCGTGGATGTGCTTGATAAGCTAGGTTTGAAAAAGCCGACTACTTACGATGAATTATATCAAGTAATGAAGAAAATGAAAGAAGCGAATCCGGATTCCTATCCGTTCACTGCTCGGGCTGCAAATGGACTTACAGGAACAGAAAATCTAATCAATCCCATTTCGTTTGCGTTTGGAAGCGGATACACAACATTTAATGGTACGAAGGTATATTACGAGCCGAAAGATAAAACATACAAATTCGGACCGGTTATGCCAGAGTTTAAAGAGGCTATTACATGGTTGAATAAACTATACAAAGAAAAGCTTCTTGATCCGGATTATGCTACGGCTACATCACAAATTTGGCAGGAAAAGTTAAACTCGGGTAAATCCTTCTATTTCCAAGATAATAATGGTTTCGCCAGCACGTTTAACATTAATCTGCAGAAGAAGGATCCGAATGCTAAGTTTGATATGTTGGATACCATGACAACGCCGAGCGGAGCAAAGCGGAACCTTATCTACGCACTGGGCCACTTGTCGGAATCGTACGTAATTAATGCGAAAGTAAAGAATCCTGAACAAGTTGTTCAATTCATGGATTGGTTCTATTCCCAAGAGGGAATCGAGGTCACCAACTTTGGTGTTAAAGGTGAAGATTTCACAGGCGAAAATGGCGATTACAAATTGACTGACGCTGTTGTGAATAAGTACAAGGACAGACAGCCGAGCGCATTTTATGCGCTGCAATCTGAGTATGGCACGGGCTACCTGGGACTTGGTCTGGATAATGACGATCATGCCGGATTACCGTTTAACACCAAGGAATGGGTAGATTGGAACACGAAAGCATCCAAAGGTTTGGCCGCAGGCGAAAATGTTCAATTCGTTAACGACCCGCCATTTACAAAGGAAGAGCGTGAGAAGCTAAAACAAATCCGTACACAGCTTGACGCTTACCTAGCTCAAAACATGGATAAATTCATTGTGACAGACGGTGCGCTCAAGGATTGGGATAACTTCGTAAAACAACTCAAAGCTAAAGGTTCAGATGATATCGTCAAAATCTATAACGATGCCTTAGCCCGGGTGAAATAAAGCTCAAAGTTCAGTTCATACAGTGAGAGGGCAGGTTGCTTCTAAGGCATACCTAGCAGCCTGTCCCTTTATTTTCCGGAATGGAGTGGAGATATTTGACACAAGCTGTTGAGATTAAAAAGAATATCCGCAAGAGCATGCCTCTGTATCTCATGTTTTTATTACCGTTTGCCTATTTTGTTATTTTTCATTATGCACCCATGGTTGGGAATTTGATGGCATTTGAAGATTATTCGATCGTCAAGGGTTTCTTTCATAGCCCTTGGGCAGGGACCAAGTACTTCCGCCAATTTTTGACGGATCCGTATTTTTGGCAAGTAGTTCGCAATACAGTGCTAATCAACTTGTATTCTCTCCTTTTTTATTTCCCATCTTCACTCGTATTCGCTTTATTGTTAAACGAGCTGCAACAAAAAGTTTTCAAAAAGTTTGTTCAAAGTATTACGTATATTCCACATTTCTTGTCTACCGTTGTAGTCGTAGGTATGCTGGTTAATTTTCTATCTATCGATGGGCTCATTAATGAAGTAGTTAAGCTGTTTGGCGGGGAAGCAAAGACATTTATGTCCATGCCTCAGTGGTTCCGAACCATTTATGTCGGCTCTGAAATCTGGCAAGGGATTGGTTGGAACTCCATTATTTATTTGGCGGCATTGACCACTATCGATCCACAACTCTATGAGGCGGCAACGATGGACGGGGCAAACCGATGGCGTAAATTGCTGCACATTACAATGCCTGGGATTTCAACTGTTATTACGATTATGCTGCTTTTAACCTTGGGCAAAATGCTTTCAGTCGGATTTGAGAAAATTTTATTACTGTACAGTGGTCCCACTTATGAAACCGCAGATGTTATCCAAACCTTTGTTTATCGCCGGGGGTTGATTGACAGTGACTTTAGCTTCGCTGCGGCTGTAGGCATTTTCCAGTCGGTACTGGCCTTTGCGCTTGTCATTTCAGCAAATCAAATATCCAAAAAAATAAATGGATCAAGGTTGTTTTAGCAGGAGGGATTGAGATGCGATTTCGCAACTTTTCTATTTTCGATACGATGAACTTAACTTTTATGCTGGTTATGATCTTTATTACGCTATACCCCCTTTATTATATGGGGATCATATCCATTAGCTCCGGATCATCGGTTAGCAGCGGTGAGGTGTTTTGGCGGCCTATAGATATTAATTTTAAAGCATACAATGTCATTTTTAATGATCCGGCTATTGTACGCTCCTACGGAAATACCATTTTCTATACGGCCGCTGGTGTGCTTATTAACTTGGCGATGACGGCTCTTTGCGCATACCCTTTGTCGCGTAAGCATATGTATGGGCGTTCAGTTCTTGCTTTGTTTGTTGTATTCACCATGTTCTTCGACGGTGGTCTTATCCCGAGGTATATGGTGGTCCATGCTTTGGGAATGGTCAATACGATTTGGGCAATATTAATTCCGACTGCGATCAATGTTTTCAATATGATCCTTATGAGAACATTTTTTGAAGAAATTCCAGAAGCGCTGCACGAGTCTGCGATTATGGACGGCGCCGGAGAATTCCGAGTTTTCACAAAAATTGTGCTGCCGCTTTCTTTGCCTGTTATGGCAACCATGTTTCTTTTTTACGCAGTGGCTCACTGGAACAGCTTCTTTCCTGCACTTATTTACTTAAATGAGAAAAATCTGTACCCGATGCAAATCATCTTGCGTAATATCGTCATTTCGGGAGATATGGCTACACAATCAGCACAACTTGGTGCAGCAGAGGCAGGACTGGCCGTCATGACGGAAAATATTAAGTATGCCTGTGTTTTCGTTGCCATCTTGCCCGTGCTTGCTATTTACCCGTTTGTGCAAAAATACTTTGTACAAGGAGCCATGCTTGGTTCTGTTAAAGGTTAAAGATTTCTCTTAAGGGGGGTGAAATGGCTGTGGAAACGAAGCTTCATTTAATAGGTAATGCCCACTTGGACCCGGTTTGGCTATGGCGCTGGCAAGAGGGATATGCCGAGATTAAAGCAACTTTCCGTTCTGCGTTGGATCGATTGAATGAGTATCCTGATTTTGTATTTACTTGTGCTTGTGCGGCTTACTACAAATGGGTTGAAGAGAATGCTCCTGAGATGTTTGCCGAAATTAAACAGCGTGTTGCCGAAGGACGCTGGGTCATTACAGGCGGTTGGTGGATACAACCGGACTGCAATTTGCCGTCGGGTGAATCGTTCGCACGACACAGCTTATATGGACAACGCTATTTTATGAACAAGTTCGAGGTGATGGCGCGGGTCGGATACAATGTGGATTCGTTCGGTCACCACGGCATGATGCCGCAGCTATTGAAGCAAAGCGGGATGGACTACTACGTATTCATGCGTCCGGGAGCGCACGAGAAGACGCTGCCGCACGATTTATTCTGGTGGGAATCGGAAGATGGCAGCCGTGTGATGACATTTAGACTAGCCGACAGTTACGGCAATTGGGCGAGCAATGGAATGGAAGATAAGATAATGAGTCACAGAGCTATGGCAGTCACAAGCGGGCATGCTTTCATGTCATTCTACGGTGTAGGCAATCATGGCGGGGGACCGACCATTCAGAATATCAAACTGATCCGTGAGCTCGGGCAACGACCCGACATGGACGGCATCCAGTTTAGTTCTCCGAATCAATATTTCTCTGAAATGAGGAAGATGGCTCCGGATATTCCTGTGATTAAGGATGAGATGCAGATGCATGCCGTCGGTTGTTATTCTACGCACTCGGAATCCAAGGCCGCAAACCGCAGAGTTGAGCACCAAATGCTTACAGCTGAGAAATGGTCTTCTCTGGCTAATTTAATGCGAAGTTTACCGTATCCTATGGAAGCGCTTAATCGTGCTTGGGAAAATGTGATGTTTAATCACTTTCATGATATTATGGGCGGCTGCAGTATAAAGGAAGCTTTTGACGATGTTCGGGATTTTTACGGCGAAGGGTTTAGTATTGGAGCTAAAGCGATTAATGCGGCTCTTCAAAAGATATCTTGGTCGATTCATACCATGAAACCGGGTGTTACATCATTAAGCAAGGAGAAGGACTGGCAGCTTTGGGAGCAAGATGATCTCGGGTCACCTCTTGTGGTTTTTAACCCCTTATCGTGGGAAGTGGAGGCACCTATTGGAATTAACAAGAAACTGGCAGGTGTGACAGATGCTGCAGGCAGGCCCCTGCCGATTCAAACGATCAGGGCATCTCGGACAAATACCAGTGATAAATGGGACACCTTAGTTAAGGGGAGAATCCCGGCTTTTGGTTATCAAGTATTTTGGGTATACCGTGATAAAACGTTCGATGCAGAGCAGTCAACCGCAGCCGTTAGGGCAGAAGGGTGCTTGCTAGAAAATAGTAAGTTATGCGTTGAGCTTGATCCAGCTACAGGATATATCCGTCGTATGATTGACAAGTTGAATGGCGGACATCATGTGCTGCTAGGTGATGGAGCGGTGCCTATCGTCATCGATGAGAACCACAGTGATACATGGGGACACGGTCTGACACAGTATCGCGATGAGTTGGGACGATTTGGTAACGCTGAAATGAAGGTGCTTGAAACTGGACCGCTGCGAGCGACGATAAGGGTAACTAGCTATTATGGAACTTCTGTGCTTCGTCAGGATATCAGCTTATTAAATGATAGCTCCGATGTGCATGTCAAGGTAAGGCTGGACTGGAGAGAACAGCACAAGATGCTAAAGCTTGCCTTTCCCGTTAATGTCGAGCAGTCTCTTGCTGTGTTTGAAATTCCGTACGGCTTCATAGAACGTCCTGCTAATGGAAATGAAGTGCCTGGACAAATGTGGGTGAATCTATCAGGCAGTAAGCCCGGCACAACGGACAGCATGACGTCATCTACGTTCGGTCTGTCTTTGATTAACGATGCAAAATACGGATATGATGTGCTGGACAATGAGTTGAGGATGACAATGGTACGAAGCCCGATTTATGCCGACCATTTTGGCGAACGTGATGAACAAGTGGAATTTATGGATCAAGGTGTACAGGAATTTGTCTATTTACTTTCGCCTCATATCGGTTCTTGGCAAAATAGTGGAGTTGTACGTAAGGCATACGAATTGCACAATCCGCTGCAGCAAGTATGGGAAACGTATCATGAAGGGGATTTGCCTCAAATTTCGGAGGGAATTGTTATTTCTTCAGACAATGTTATTGCTGTGGCCTTTAAACCGGCCGAAGACGGAAATGGATGGATTCTTCGTTGTCACGAGTCATACGGGAGAGAAGCGAAGACAGAAATAAGTATAGCAGCCTTAAAGCGAAGTTGGCAAAGTACCTTTGGCAAGTGTGAGATTAAAACGTTTTTCATACCTTCCATACCGCAAAATCCGATTATGGAGGTCGATTTTTTAGAAATGCAATCTATCGATGAAAGGGAGTTGCCAAATGAAGATTAATAACCCTGACGGCGTATGGCCAACGATGATTACTTTATATAAAGAGTCTGGAGAAATTGATTTTGAAGCCATGGAACGAATGATTGAATGGTTTATTCAAAATAAGGTCGATGGACTATTTGCTGTATGCCAGTCGAGCGAGATGTTCTTTTTGAGTTTAGAAGAGCGTGTGAAGCTTGCTGCATTTGTCGTGGAAAAGGCGGCGGGCAGAGTTCCTGTCATTGCTTCGGGGCACATCTCAGATTCGTTTGGAGATCAGGTTCGAGAATTGACTGCGATGTCAGAAACAGGCGTCGAAGCTGTCATCCTGATCTCGAACCGAATGGCGACACAGGATGAGTCCGAGGACGTGTGGAAGGCTAACGCTCAGAACCTGCTGGAGCAGCTGCCGGACCATGTCGCGCTTGGTATCTATGAATGTCCGTTTCCATATAAAAGACTATTATCCCCCTCTGAATTGAAATGGTGCGCAGATACCGGGAGATTTTTCTTTTTGAAAGATACCTCGTGTGACGTGGAGTTGATCAAAGAAAAGCTGGACGTTATTGAAGGAACCCCTTTGAAGCTTTACAATGCCAACACAGCTACGCTTCTGGAATCATTAAAGTTGGGAGTTAACGGGTATAGTGGAGTTATGGCGAACTTCCATCCGGATTTGTATGTATGGTTATTGCACAATTGGGAGAAGAGGCTTGAGGAAGCGGAGTACCTAATGAGTATTCTGGCTGTAGCGTCATTTATTGAGCGCCAGCTTTATCCCATTAACGCAAAATATTCTCAAATGATGGATGGGATAGCTGTAAATTGCTATTCCCGATCAAGGAATCACGAGGAATTTACAGCCACTAACCGGCTGGAGGTTGAGCATCTTTACCGTGTCTCCAAACAGTTAGCCAAACAATTTACGGTTGCAGCGACACAGAATAAATAGAGGAATAGTCCTTACAAAACGGAAAACGCAGGGATGCAAAACCCTTGCGTTTCTTTTGTTTTTCCTTATAAAGGTTTCCAATCAATTCTTGCTATATTTCAAATTTTTCCCTTGCGCAACAGGATTTTACGGTCCCTTTGGCGAAATTAACATTAAAAATGAATGCGTTTCCAACTGGAGCGACATCATTGCGTCGCGTGATAAATGGGGGATTACACTTGAATTGGAAGTATCTGAAGCAATCTGTGAATAAAAACAGACTTTTCTTCAAGATTCTGCTGTATTTCTTCTCTTTGCTGATTCCAATTGTCATTATTGGAGTTATCGCTTACTTTAATGCAGATCATCTAATTAAGAAGGATGTTTCAGAGAAGCTGACGGATAATTTGATTGCATCCTCCAAAACCATCGATATATATTTAGGCATGGCACAGGCAACCAATAATAATTTGCTGCTAAGTGATACGATTCAACAAAATTTAAGGCCTTATCCATTGCTGACGGATGAAGAGAAAATCAAAATGCCATCGATTGTAAGATCAATTGCCGGTAATCGTAATACAATCAGTCATTTTGTTGACAATATCTTCTTATTTATTGATGACAAGCGCGTTTATTTGAGTGACGGTATCGTTGATTTTGATGTTTTCTTTGATAAATTTTATGAATTTGATGGCTACGATAAAGATTTTTGGCGTCAACAATTATCTCAAAGCAGCTTATTCGAACTACTGAAGCCTACAAACGTAATCAACGCAAATATGAATTCTAACCGCGAAGTTATCCCGAGTATTACGACACAATATTTGAATGGGCATTTGGCCACGATGGTAACCACCATTTCTATCCCGACAATTATGACAACGTTACAAAATAACTCCATTTTCTCGACTACGAAGTATGTCGTATTGGATAAAAATAATCAGACTATTCTTCAGAGCAGCGGGCTGGATAAGAAGGTTCTTAATCAAGTAGCAGCTAGCTTTCCAGCCGATAAGGGCAGTGAAAATGCAGCTATTCAAATAGGTCAGGAGCCGAACTGGATAGCTCAAACCACTTCCGATTACGGTTGGAAATATTTTTCTATTACTCCTGTTGATTCTTTTAATCAGGAATCTTCTAATATTTTCAGTTTGATTATCTGGATTTGCATAAGTTTAATCATCATTGGCATAGCTTTTTCTTTCATATTTAGTGTTCGCTTATATAACCCGATCAAAAATATTAGAGATATTTTACAAAAAAATGAAAAAGTCGAGCAATGGAACGGTGAAACTAACCGCAGCGGCGAGCTTCAGAAAATCGGAGACAGCATCAATCAGTTGGTTCAGCAGCATATGGATGCAAATATCAAAATCAATACCTATTCGGAAGAAATTCTTGAGCAGTTTTTTAAGAATTTAATTAAAAGCTTTCGAGTGGGGCAGGCCAATGCCGTGCACCAAGTGCTAAATAAACTTGATTTTCATTCAGGAAGCTATCTGTGCTGCTGCTTTATGTTTATTTTTAAAGAAAAATTTTATCATGATATCTTGGAAGCAGATCGTTTATTGATTTTGGAAAAAATGAAGAACGTCCTTTCGGGAATTATGAAAAAGTATGTAAACTGTTATTTGCTGGAATATGAGCCTTACTTATATGTTTGTGTGGTCAATTTAAAGGATGAGGAAGACCGAAGAAAACTGGATCAGTCTTTAGAAATGATTAAACTGACCTTCGCTTATGACATGACGTATTGTGAACTAATTATTGGTTTAGGAAAAAAATATGAGAAGATTGACGATTTTTCAAAATCGTATAGCGATGCTATTACAGCCATTGATAAGCGAACAGACTCGACTAAGATGGTTATTTTAGATGCGACTGATCTTGTTATTGATCAAAACTACTACTATTCGTTTCTTGAGCAGAACAAAATTGTAAACGGACTGAAATCAGGTGATATGGATGCCTTAAAGATGGAAGTGGAAGAAATCATCGGTTTGAATAAAACGAGAGGCGTCTCTTATCATTATCTTGGTGCTTTACTTGTGGAGTTGTTTCATACAGGTAATCGCTATTTGACGGAAAAGAGACTAAATGTATATGATTTCCTTGAAGCAGATGAATATGCTTCCTTGGACGACAAGGAGCTCTTACCGAATGAGTTTGATGGAAGACTGCAATTGATTTTTGAATTTTATGAGAAAATTATTACAGAGACGCTAGATAAGCCTGAAAGTAAATCAGGTGTTGTTGTTTCGTTGATCACCGCATATATCGAGAAGCATTATGAGAAGGACTTATATCTAGAGGTAATTGCCAATGAGATAGGGCTATCCGCCAAGTATGTATCAAGAATGTTTAAAGACGCGACAGGGACGAATATTTCAGACTATATCAGTCTTATTCGGATTGCGAAAGCAAAGGAATTATTAGCGCATAGCGATATGAAAATTAGTGATATTTCTAATCAGATCGGCATATTTAGCCGTACAACATTTCTGCGTTTATTCAAAAAATATGAAGGTGTTTCGCCGAATGAATATCGAAATGCACATGGATTCAAGCAGAAATAGGTTCCGGAGGAGAATATGGTTGCCCGCATGTGGCCGAACGGGGTGCAGCTGCAAACCGCCGCACCGATCTTCATCCCAATCAACAGCCATATACCGGGTAAGGATGCAGTTCTGGACGATCATGCTCCATTCGGCAACACAAGGGGCTTCTATCGCTTATATGACTGATGAAGATCCGAATGCCCGTTGGAAGCTTACACGGGACCGATTGTGCTTACACAAGGACTTCAATAAATGACGGCACGAATACGACAGCTCTTCGGCAGATCGTTGATTGTCATCGCTCTTCTGTTACGTTTATTTACCTTTTCCATAACAAACATTACCAACAACTTTGATTTATGGGATGTCCGATTGTATGTATTGAAGCATCGTATCAAGAAATAAGCAAACAACCTAAAACCAATGAATTGGGTCTTAGGTTGTTTAACGTTCGTTAATCAATAAATAGAGATCTAAACTGAAATAGTTACTCGAATGTCCTGTGGATAGTTGCCGAAGTTCTTGCCAAAAAGACTGACACCTCCACAATTCGCAGCGGATTCAGGACAAGAGATTCGAAAGAGTAGTTCCTGTCCTGTTTTTATGTTCAGTTGATGAATTCGAACATCAGAAAACCTTACCCCATCGATAAATGTACCTTCATTGGTAATGGAGAGGACCTTAAGAAGTCCATACTGTGTATCCACCCACCACTCGGGCGTGTATTGTCCGCGTTTGCTGCCAAAATCCCCCGGGCAGGTCCAAGTAGCAACATCAATGTTGTTGACGGAAAAGGTAATATCCGACGGCCAATTATCGTTATAATAAGGTGCCTCGGAACAAATCTCCAATGAAAAGTTTAGGCTTGACGCGGTTTCTTTTCCCACTAAATAATTCGGAATCCGATATTCGACAAAACCGCTTGCAAACCAGAGGTGCTCTGCTGTCGTGCGTTCGGGGTCATCGAAATATCGCGGATCGTCCATCATGCCGATGCGCTTGTCGGAGGACGCCAAGCCACAGGTTGGGTGAACCTCGTACCGGATATATTGCCCAACCGGCAGGTCAACCGTAAATCCGGTTTGGTTCGGTGGCTTTTCTTCTTCGGTAGTTCGGAGTACAAGCGTCATCTTATCCACATTCAATGAACAGCGCTTCTGCGTACCTCGTTTTCCTACCGTATTCTCCGTAGAAACAATCCGAGCTTCCTCAAGCTTCTGGATATGCTTTGTAATTATGGCTGAGGACAAGCCTAATGCCTCTGCGAGTTCACCAATGTTATAAGGTTTCTTATTCAATAATTCAATGATCCGTACTCGCGTTTCAGAAGAAAAACACTCCAGCACGTTCATATATCTTGTCGTCACGTCTATTTTCATACTGCACGCTCCTAACTCACTCGATTATATAACCAAATTATTAATTAATCAACTTTACATTGACAAAAAAGCAAGGTAAAACTATTATATTAACCATTATGCAATAAAGATAATTATTTTATTAAATAGAAGGAGGGTATGGCTCAAGAAATGATGAGACAGGGGTATCCTCGCGAGATTCTTTCACAAACCAAGTAAACTAAACAGAATTTATGAAAACGGTTTCCAAATCAAATGTGTGTTTAGACTAAGAATCGTATCTCACTTTAGCTCTGTAGACAATATTGTAACAGCCTGATTAAACGGGAGACAGGTTGTTACTTGCGGAAATTGGATACACACAATGAATATGGAGGGATCTATTTGAAAAGGAAGTTAGTACTTACTGCTACAGTTTTAGCGCTGCTTCTGAATATCGGCTGCCAAAGTCAAACTATGTCTGGCGAAAAAAGCACAGATATATCCAATATCAGTACGGAACCTGTTACTTTAAAGTTAATGCCCAAGGCTTTTTCGCGCAAGACAGCCAGTCTGCATTCGGGGTCATCGAAGTAACGGTAACGCGGATCATCCATCATGCCTGTCCGCTTCTCGGAGGATACTAAACCACTAGAGACGTTATCTCTTTCATCACTGCAGTTCTAACTCCTACTCATTTGTATAACATAATAGTTAATAAGTAAACTAATTAGTTTACAAAAAAAAGGGTTTGCCTATTATATTTACTTGAAAGTAACCGTTTTAATTCATTTGTTAATAAAATAAAGGGAGTGCAAACATGAATCAAGAGATCCAAAGACTTGAGTACAAAGGTAAGGGGTGAAATCGTTCATGTCCATTTCAACTGCATATTACAAAAACCCGCTCGTAATTCAAAATATCGGCGATCCGTACATTTTGCGGGCGTCCGACGCCAAATATTACTGTTATCCCACGTCGGGTAGGGACCAAGGGTTCAAAGCCTGGTCTTCTGATGATCTGGTTCATTGGAAAGAGGAAGGCTTCATCTACGAGAGAAATGAACGTTCATGGGGGTTCCGGCAGTTTTGGGCGCCCGAAGTAGTGGAACGAGACGGAAAGTTTTACATGTATTATACGGCGCGTTGGAAAGAGAAGGACAGTCTGCGAATCGGGGTTGCCGTTGAGGATCGTCCCACGGGTCCTTTCATCGACGTATACGACAATCCGATGTTTGATTTCGGCTATGCCGCTATCGATGCGAATATTTTATTCGACGATAACGGTAACATGTATATGTATTATTCGAGAGACTGTTCGGAAAATATCGAGAATAGCCGATACGAAAGCCATATTTACGGCGTCAGGCTGGGCGAAGATATGGTAACGGTTATTGGCGAAGGCGTATGTCTAACGAAGCCGGACCAGGAGTGGGAGATGAAATCGCTTGACCAGGGACGATTATGGAATGAAGGCCCATTCATGCTCAAGCAAAAAGGCATTTATTATTTAACGTATTCCGCGAACTACTTCGGCGGACGGGATTATTCGGTAGGTTATGCGGTGTCGGAAAGTCCGCTTGGTCCGTTCCGCAAATACGAAAACAATCCTGTGCTGCAAAGCAATTGCGAAGAAATTTCCGGCCCGGGACATCACAGCATCATTGCATCGCCGGACGGAACGGAGCTTTTCATGGTATACCACACGCATACTGACCCTGCCAAGGGAGGCGGCAACCGGCAAGTATGCATGGATCGGATGGGCTTCAGGGAAGACGGCACCCTCTGGTTCACTTAAAGCTTGAATAACAAATGAATGATGTACGAACAAAAAAAAGATCGCTCTATCCGGCTTGCTTAGTCAGATGTTTAGCGATCTTTTTGCTGTTGTCCGAGAAAGTAAAGGATATGGCTACGCAGCGTGGTATCGCGCAAAGACATGATAGACAAATATAAGATCGATCTGACGGCGATCAAATCCATTCAAGACCTAGATTCGGTGTTCGCAACGATCAAAAAAAACGATCCTCAGCAGACGCCGATTGCGACACTACCTGCAACTACACCAGTTGATATATTGGCAAAAATCGATCCTCTCGTCGACAAGCTGGGAGTACTGCCGGTGGCATCGGTATAGGCAGGAATTTCCAATGAGATTTCAAAGAAATTGCATCTTTATCTATGAAGGTAGCCTTGCTTTTAAGTGGTTGCGCCGCTAAAGCAGAAACAGAAATGAGAATAAGAGACAAAGCTCGGGCGAAAGTAAGAATAGCTGCTGAGGCATGGCTAAAGCAAATGCTGAGGAGGAGACTACACACAAATCGGAAGAATAGGCAAAGGCGAAGGCCGAAGAAAAAGCGAGGAAAATAGCAGAGGCTAAGAAGACAGAAATTGCATTATTAGCCAGAGATGCTATTAACGGTACAGACTATGCATTAACGATTTAGGCCAACCATCCTTTCTAAACATAATGGATTCCAACTCTCAGTCCTACTACATGCTGATTTATAAATCGGCCGGATATCTTCGAGGGAGATAAGGTGCGCATTTGGGGTACCCCTATCGGTACGCGCTTATATTCAGGGATTTCAATATTATAAGAAATAATACGAAAATTATCTTTTGGATAAATGAAGCCGATTCGTTGGGTTAATTGAATGAATAATGTGCGATGAACGACTCGGAGATACAAACCAGATCGGAGCGAGAGTGCATCGTTTACTTCCAATAATAACAAGGTCTCAGACATGACCATCGCCCGTATCCCGAAGGCTATGATTTGAAAACTATTTGCATACTTTCGTTAAATTAGTATACTAGTAATACTAGTATACTAATTTAAAAAGGAGGTTCGAGGATGAGAATGGTGTTTAGGTGGTACGGTGAAGGCAACGATACCGTCACTCTACCCCAAATCAAGCAAATCCCCGGCGTGGAAGGTATTGTATGGGCACTTCATGATGTGCCAGCAGGTGAAGAATGGCCGATGGATAAAATTCTAGAATATAAGAAAAAAGCCGATGCCTATGGCTTTCATCTAGAGGTTGTGGAAAGTGTTAACATTCATGAAGATATAAAACTAGGACTGCCGTCCCGAGATCGATACATTGAGAATTACAAGCGGACAATTGAGAAGCTTGCCAAGGTTGGAGCCAAGGTTATTTGCTATAACTTTATGCCGGTCTTTGATTGGATACGTACCGATTTGTTTAAGGAGCTGGAAGACGGCTCGACGGCGCTTTTTTACGAAAAAGCGAAGGTGGACAATATGGATCCGATGGAACTTGTCCGTAGAATCAACGAAAATCCTAATTTTACGATGCCGGGCTGGGAGCCAGAGCGGCTCAAGCATCTTACTTCTTTGTTTGATGCTTACAAGCATGTGACGGAAGAAGATTTATGGAGTCATCTTCAATACTTTTTGGAACATATTATTCCTGTGTGTGAAGCGAACGACATCCGTATGGCGATCCATCCAGACGATCCGCCTTGGCCGATCTTCGGCTTGCCGCGCATTATGACGAGCCAAGTTAATATCCGCAGGCTGCTCAAGTTGGTCGATAGCACTTACAACGGAGTAACCTTATGCAGCGGTTCGCTTGGTGCTAACCCAGATAATGACATCCCTGCTATGGTCAGAGAGTTCGCGGGGCGCATTCCTTTTGCCCATATCCGCAACGTCAGAGTTTATGATAACGGTGACTTTATTGAGACGTCGCACCGTACCCAGGATGGCACCGTGGATATTTGCGGCATCATGAAGGCTTACCACGAGACAAGCTTTGCCGGGTATGCAAGACCGGACCACGGAAGACATATATGGGATGAACAATGCCGTGCCGGCTACGGGCTTTATGACCGCGCGCTAGGCATTATGTATTTATGGGGCGTGTGGGATTCTTTGGTAAATCAAGCACAGGGGGTAAAGCATGATTACTCTGAACGATAATTTAAAAGGGAAAGTTGCCGTCATTACGGGTGGTAGTGGTGTGCTGTGCTCGGCAATGGCGAGGGAATTGGGTCGGCATGGCGTGAAGGTCGCTATTTTGAACCGGACTGTGGAGAAAGGCGAACAGGTCGCATACGAAATTCAATCGGCAGGCGGTACTGCCATTGCAGTAGCTTGTGATGTGTTGAATGCGGAAAGCGTGAAGGTCGCGGAGAAGATCGTAACGGAGCGTTTAGGGGTATGCGATGTTCTGATTAATGGAGCGGGAGGCAACCATCCGAAAGGCAGCACGACTAACGAAACATTCAAGCTGGAGGACCTGCAAAATAAGGAAATTACGACCTTTTATGATCTGACAGAGAAAGGATTCGGGTATGTGTTCAACTTGAACTTCCTAGGGACGCTGATTCCAACACAGGTGTTCTCACGTGGCATGGTGAATAGACCTGGTGCCGTTGTGATTAACATGTCATCCATGAGCGCGCCAAGTCCAATGACCAAGGTACCGGCGTACAGTGCAGCTAAGGCGGCAATCGAGAACTTTACGCAATGGCTTGCGGTGCACCTGGCGGATGCAGGGATCCGTGTCAATGCTATTGCACCTGGCTTCTTCTTGACAGAACAGAACCGGAGGCTCTTAACGAATGAGGACGGCTCATTGACAGAACGTTCTAACAAAATATTAACGCACACACCAATGCGCAGGTTCGGTAAACCGGAAGATCTGCTCGGTACACTGCTGTGGTTGGCTGATGAGAATTTGTCTGGCTTCGTTACAGGTATAACTATACCAGTAGATGGTGGGTTTATGTCCTACGCCGGGGTGTAATGAATGAAGATCAAGAGTAGATGCAATATACCTCACGTTATATAAGACCATCGGTGTATCGGTGCTGTATGTTGCAATCCCGCACGAAATCCATCCTGTCCATGATGAGATGATGGATATCTGCGAAATTCGAATATCGACGGATCTGGACATATTTGACCTCGGGGAATTCGATCATGATTTTCAGGAATTCTTTAAAGAAAAGAATGAGGAAACCAAGCAGGTGAAACAGGCCTACCTCTTGACCAATTTCATAGGTGCATGCTGCACTGATATTCGGTACCACGGCGCGAAGTATGAAAGCGGCCGCAACGACAACATGAAATATATGAATTACGCCTTATTCAATATCGAACACGATCAAGACGTTATTGTGAAGAGAGTAAAGACGTATGAGCCCTGCTTCACCGAGGAATAAGAAGAGCAAACACTTTGTCAACGATCCCACGAAGTACTCCTGACCATGTCCACGATCGGACTGGATGCGGCGGCTGAAGTCTAGAACCCCAACAAAAAAGCACCTTATTCAGGTGCTGGAATTTCCCAATTAGCCTCTCGTTTTCACGGCGAGGCCGCTAAAGGAAATCGGGCCGACGATATCTGCTCTTGTATTGGCGGTTCGGTTTTCTGCAGTTACTTTGTAAACATGAGTGCCAGCTCTTACGTTTCTATCAATCGCTTGAAACGTGACCGCATAGTTTTGCTCAGAACCAGTTGATTCAATACCTTGCTGCGTATTGAAGATCTCTACTCCATCACGGAAAATTCTGAACAGAATTTGAGCAATACCAGTAACCCCACGGACACCGACAGTCGCTACTAATTCCACCCGGTTAGGTTGGGCGTTCAAAGAGGGTATTCTTATTTGAATGGTTGCCAAAACATTCCTTGCGGGTGAACGTCTGATAATAAAAGAATTGGCTAGGTTAAATCTGCGCAGCGGCTGAACCGCAGCCTTATCAAGAACACGAACCAAAATATCATCTCCTCTAGTTTGATAATTTCATAGTATGTTGAACTAGAGAACCGTGATTGGACAAATATAAAATTGGCACGATTTTGGAGGACATGGTTCAAGCCAACACGTTTGCGTAGAAGAACATCCAGCTGCTGGGAGAAACGCGACTCCGATGCTTTTATTAAAAGGTGGATTTAACGCTTTTTCAACATCTAAAATAAAAAAGGCCAGTAATCGGATATTTTCCGACAACTGGCTAAATCTAAAACAACTTTCGATCTTATTTAATTATCCCAGCTTTTTGTAAGTCCTTGATTTTTTAATATGTTCAATAATCTTGCTGTTTAATTCTTACACCATTTGCAGACAAAGGATAGTATAAGGCACCCAACCATCTACTAAACGAAGAAAAGTCTCTCCTGGTTTTGTTTTATTATCAGCATCAGTGTAGCGCCCTCTGAAACTTCCTTCCAAATCGTATGCATGAAATTTTCCCATTAACAACTATCGGATATGAAGCATCTGTAAGAATATATTGTTAGACTGCGGCAGCTCCTGCGGTAGCGCTAATGGCTAATACACAACCAGCAAATGTATGGCGTAATTTATGAATAGTAAGTTAATCGCCCTTTCCAACTGTTTTTTTGAGTTTTCCATGTGCATCCTCCTAATAATTATTTGCTTGACCACTTGGTAGAAGCTTACAAATGCAAGCAATTCATATTAATTTAGCGCACAATTATTATAAAGTGTTGGTTTTCCATGTATTATTAGTCACTTGTTTGCTGTTCCCTCAAAGATGAAGTAAAATAGGGTGACGAAAATCTTTATAAACCACATGTGAAAATAAAGGATAGGTGATAAATGTGGAAAACAATACAAACAAAAAAGTGGAATCGTTGGCTGGAAATGACCGAAAAAAAGAAATTCTAAATTTATTGACAGATTTGGGAGTAGTACGTGTCGCGGAGCTGAGTAAAAGATTCGGAGTAACCGAAGAAACGATTCGTCGTGATTTGGAACGGCTGGAGACGGAAGGCTCGCTTCTTCGAACGCATGGGGGAGCAGTCTTGAACCGTAAAGAGGGTCCCGAGCTGCCTGTGCTGCAAAGGGAACTAGTACAAGCCGACGAAAAAAGAGCTATTGGAGAGTACGCGGCATCCCTCGTTAAGGAAGGTGAGGTCATTGCGCTTGACGCCAGTACAACCTGTCTTCAAATGGCTAAATACTTGCCAAATCTGGAGATTACAGTCATAACCTATTCCATCGCAATCGCCTATGAATTGGTTAAAAAGTCGAATATTCAAATTTTTCTAATCGGAGGTTATCTTGACAGGCATTCATTAAGTAATACGGGGACACCGGCTGAGAAAATGTTAGAGGGGTATCATGTGGACAAGTTTATGTTCTCCTGCCAGGGATTTGATTTACAGAGAGGGGTCAGCGAGCCTTATGAAGCGCATGTTCAATTGAAAAAAAGCATCGTCTCGATATCGGATCGTCTCATTCTATTAGCTGACAGCAGCAAGTTTCAAAGGAAATCTATGGTCCGCTTAATAGGCTTGGAAGAAATAACTACACTGGTAACTGATAGCCATGTGCCGGCTGGAGCAATAAAAGAAATGGAAGCAAGCGGCTTGAATGTTGTAATGGTTAACTGAGCTTGGAAAAATAAAAATAAATATATTCTTTGTTTCAAAAATTAAATGTTGAAAGCAAAGGAAATGTGATATATAATCTTCGTATAGTGTTTATTACGAAGATTTTTTTGTTGGAATAAACAATTTATGTTTTTGAAATAAATCGATGGGGTGTGTGATATGGCAAGGATAGGACCCTCTTTGATGTGTGCCGATTTAGGGCATATGGTAGAATCTGTTCAAATTTTGCATCGGGGCGAGGTTGATTTCTTTCATTTTGATATTATGGACGGAAACTTTGTTCCCAATTTTAGTATGGGGCCGGATATGCTAAGGACGTTACGGTCTCAAACTAACAAAGCCTTCGATGTGCATCTGATGGTTGAGGAGCCAGAAAGATTCATAGATGTGTTTGCAGATGCAGGAGCGGATATGATTTCCGTCCATGCAGAGTCCAAATTACATTTGCAGAGAGTTTTGCAAGCGATAAGGGATCGAAATCTGAAGGCGGGTGTAGCTTTAAATCCATCGACGCCTCTCTGCATGTTGGATTATGTGCTGGAATGTGTGGATTATGTATGTTTGATGACCGTTAATCCAGGATTTGCAGGACAGAAATTGATTCCAAGCACCTTGGGCAAAATAGCCGATTTAAAACAAAAGATTCGTGCTGCTGACAGAGATATATCGATTCAGGTCGATGGTAATATCAGCTTAGCTAATATTCCTAAGGTTATTGAGAAGGGGGCCGACATGCTGGTATGCGGAACATCGAGTTTGTTCCTGCCGGGCGTGCCATTGGAGCAGTCGGTTGCGGATTTGCGAGAGTATTGCGGTAGGTGATAGCTCGACCTTAGGAGGAAGGTAGTCATGACTATTGCTGTAGTGGGAAGCATCAATATGGATGTTGTCGCTCTGACGGATCATTATCCCAGACGAGGGGATACGATGTTTGGCAGCGAACTACGATTTTCCCCTGGCGGCAAAGGAGCCAATCAAGCAACAGCATGTGCCAAATTAGGGAAGGAAGCCTTGATCATAGGCTGTGTTGGGGATGATCTGTTCGGCGACCGCCTGATCGAAACTTTGGGTAGCAATCATGTGAATGTTAGTTTTATTAAAAGATCTGTATCTAGACACACGGGCGCTGTGCTTGTAACGATTGATCAGTCCGCAGAGAATACGATGCTTGTTGTGAAAGGTGCTAACGAGGAATTAAATATCGTGGATATCGATTGCTGCAGCGAATTAATCAGTAAGAGTAAAGTGCTGCTTGTTCAGTTAGAGGTTCCTCAGGAGACTGCTATCCATGCTATGATCAAAGCGCGCGAGTATGGGGTAACCGTTATTTTAGATCCAGCACCTGCACAGGGTATTACGGTAGAAAACTTGAAATATGCGGACATCCTCATTCCCAACCGGCAGGAAGCTCAGAGCTTAACCGGGATTCACGTGACGGACAGTCTATCGGCTCTTGCGGCTGCAAGGTTTTTGGACAAAAGAGCGGGAGTGGCAAGATCGATAATAAAAATGGCTGAGCTGGGATCACTTGTCTACTCTTACGGAGAATGGGAGTATATTGAGGCCATTAAAGTCAAGCCTTTGGATACTGTAGCAGCAGGCGATTCATTTGCAGGGGCGCTAGCCTGTGCAATTGCGGATGGTGAAAGCTTGATAAGCGCTGCGCATTTCGCAACCATTGTAAGCGCTTTAAAAGTAACGAGGCAAGATGCCCAAGACGGCATTCCAACACTGGCTGAAGTTAATGAGTTTTGTGCTTCAAGAAATATCAAGCATTACCTGAGTGATTAGTAAAGGAGTACGACTATGAGTAATGACCTGATGAAAGCAGCAGTTTTGGAAAAGCCAATGACCATGACAGTAAAGCAAGTAAGAAGACCTTCACCAGGTCCAGACGAGGCTTTGGTAAAGATTTATTGTATCGGGGTTTGCGGCTCAGACCTTCATTATTATGAGCATGGAAAAATTGGACGTTATGTGGTGGACAGACCGATTATTTTGGGTCATGAGCTTGCAGGTGAAGTTATTCAGGTTGGTGATCAGGTCACGAATGTTACGGTTGGTGATCGGGTAGCCGTTGAGCCGGGGGTGACATGTGGCCACTGTTCTTACTGCAAGTCAGGGCGGTATAACTTGTGCTCTGAGGTTGTATTCATGGCAACTCCACCCGTTGATGGTGCTTGGGCTGAATACGCTGTAATCCGAAGTGATTTTCTGTTCAAGCTTCCTGAAGGTATGAGCTATGAGGAAGGGGCACTTTTGGAACCGCTGTCAGTCGGCTTCCATGCGATGAGAAGAGGCAGGGTAGGACCAGCTGATCGTGTCTTAATCCTTGGATTAGGTCCGATTGGATTATTGGGTATTCAAGCTGCCAAATTGTTTGGTGTTACCGAGATTATCGCTTCCGACGTTGTGCCTTTCCGGAGGGAAATGGCCTTTAAGCTGGGAGCGACTGCTGCGATAAATCCACTAGAAGGCAAAATGTCCGAGCAGATTTCACTACTCACGGTAGGCCACGGCATCGACGTTATCATTGAATCCTCAGGCAGCAGCAGCGCCATCTCGGATACGATCGGCTTGGTGAATCGCGGAGGCCGCATTGTGTATATAGGCTTGCCTACTGTTGAAAAGGTTCCAATGGACATAAACCTCCTAATCGACTCAGAATTAGATGTTTTTGGCGTTTTCCGTTATGCCAATACATATCCTGCAGCCATTCAAGCTCTAAAACGCAGTGAAATTGATTTGCGTCATTCGATCACACACAAGTTTGCTCTTGATGATATTCAGGAAGCCATTGATGTAGCAAGAAATGAAAAGGATAAAAGCATAAAGATCATGATTTATCCTGACAGGGAACATGCTGAGAATAGCAATCATAATTGAACCTTATTCTACTATGAGGAGGAATCTAATTGGCATCCATAGAGTTTATGAAGGTCTCGAAATCATTTGATAAACATGCCGTTATTAAAGATTTGGATCTTAAAATTGAAGATGGCAAGTTTACTGTTCTTGTAGGTCCGTCAGGCTGTGGGAAAACGACGCTGCTGCGGATGATTGCGGGAATAGACCCTCAGACATCGGGCTCGGTGCTTATCGACGGAAAGGATGTAACCAAAATTCCACCCGGTCAAAGAGGCGTAGCAATGGTTTTTCAAAACTATGCGATTTACCCAACGATGTCGGTAAGGGAGAATATTGAATTCGGTTTGAAAAACAACAACGTGCCAAAAGATGAACGTACTCGCTTGGTGGAGTCTATCAGCGCTACAGTTGGGCTTGTGGATTACCTGGATCGCAAACCATCGACTTTATCCGGAGGGCAGCGCCAGCGTGTCGCACTGGCACGTGCCATGGTCAAACAACCGTCCGTGTTTCTGATGGATGAACCGTTGTCCAATCTGGATGCAAAATTAAGGGTACAAATGCGCATTGAGCTCATCGAGCTGCATAAAAAACTGGGGACTACATTTGTTTATGTGACCCATGACCAGGTAGAAGCTATGTCGATGGCTGACACGATCGTTTTGATGAATAAAGGCCTCATTCAACAGGAAGCACCGCCAGATATCATGTATCGCAAGCCGAACAATAAGTTTGCTGCGGAGTTCATTGGGGTCCCGCCGATGAATATAGATGACCTGGGTGTAGGAAAAATCAAATTTGGCTTTCGTCCGGAAAGTGCTGTGCTATCCAAAAATCCCGGAGGGCTACATTTTTCCATTCACGGAGTCATTGCTACCAGAGAGATGCTCGGATCTGAAACGGTTTATCAAGTGAAATACAAGAATAGCTCCTATATGATTAAATGTATCGAGGATCATTTCTCTGTGGATCAGGAAGTATATGTAGAGGTCGCAGCCAACAAACTATTTTTCTTTGGGGAAGATGGAAGCCGGATTGGTGATGAAGATGGATGCTTCAAAGACTATTTGGAAGCTTTGAAAGGTTGATCGTATGGAAAAAAAACGAACGTGGATCAGATTCCGTCCTTATCTTATGGTATTACCTGCGATGATGGGTATTTTCACCTTTGTCATTTATCCTATGCTTTATCTGATATATCTGAGCCTTTTTAAATTTAACCTGATGAATAAAGCTAAAAGCACCTTTATCGGGTTAGACAATTATAAAGAGGTCTTTATGAGAGAAGATTTTTACAAATCATTGGGAAACACGTTTATTTACACTGTGGGTGCTGTCGTGTTGACTATGGTATTATCGCTGCTTTTTGCTATATGGCTTAGTAAACAGAGTAAATTTAACAGCGTGGTGCAAGCGGGTTTATTCACACCGCACATCATTTCTATCGTGTCTATTGCGCTTGTATGGCTCTGGTTAATGGAACCAAACCTAGGTCTTCTCAATTTTGCTTTAAAGGCGCTTGGTTTACCGCCTTCTCAATGGCTGCAGAGCTCCAAGACAGCAATGATATCGGTGATCATCGTTTCTGTGTGGCACAGTATAGGCTACTATACGTTGATCATCGTGGCTGCTCTACAAAGCATACCACCGAGCATCTATGAGGCAGCTGAATTGGATAATGCCAAAAAGTTCAAAGTGTTTTATAAAATAACGCTGCCTTTAATTTCACCACAGCTATTTTTCATCCTAATTATTATGACGATTGGTTCCTTTAAGGTGTTTGATACGGTTAGAATCATGACTGGAGGAGGGCCTAATAACGCAACCAGTACTCTGGTTTATTATATTTATGGTTTTAGAACCTCTAATATTGGTTTTTCCTCCGCTACGGGTGTTGTTTTGATGGCTATTATTGGAGTTCTTACGTTGATCTACTTCCGTTTGCTTTCAAGAAAGGTACATTACCAATAGAAATTATTATTAATGTACCTAGATTACTGGAGAAAGGAGGTTCAACCCTTTATGACATTTGAACTTAAGCACCTATGGATGACAATAAGTACATTGCTAAAACTATCAGTTCTCATCATTTTTGTTTTTCCGTTTGTATGGATGATCTCCACATCACTGCAAACCGTTCAGGAGACTTTGACGATACCTCCGACTATGATTCCGTCTGTACCCCAATGGAGTAATTTCGTGACAGCCATGAGCTCGGGTCCATTTGTGACCTATGCCAAAAATTCGATTGTCGTTACCTTGTCCGTCATTGTATTGCAGTTTTCTGTGATGATACCAGCTGCCTACGCTTTTGCCAAATATTCTTTTACAGGAAAGCAATTTTTGTTTGCTATGGTGCTTCTCGCATTTATGATACCTGGTCAAATAACCTTTATCCCTGTCTATTTGATGATGGCCGATTGGGGATTGGTCAAAACCTTATTGCCGCAAATTATTCCTTTCATGTCCAACGCATTTGGTATCTTTCTGTTACGTCAATATTTCATGCAAATTCCTGAGGAAATTATTGAATCGGCTAAATTGGACAATGCCGGTGAACTCAAAATCATTTGGAAAATCATGACACCGATGTCCATGCCGGCGTTGGCAACGATAGCCCTATTCAGCTTCGTGAGTCATTGGAATGATTATTTCTGGCCGCTCGTGATGACCGATTCGAACCCAGTTCGTCCGTTGACGCTTGGAATTTCCATGCTCAGAGAGTCTGAAGGAATCAGTAATTGGCATATTATTATGGCGGGCAACGTGGTCCTGGTAGTTCCTATTCTGCTCGTTTACTTGGTTTGTTCCAAGCAGATTGTTAAGGCATTTGTGTATTCAGGGATTAAATAATTGTTTGATCCTTGCAAATCATAATGAAAACAAGGGGGAAGAAGAACATGAAAAGAAATGGCGCAATGATTACGGCATTTACGCTTTTGCTCGGTGTACTGACGGGCTGCACATCACCGCAAGGAACGGATACGGGAGGAACCACTACAGCACCGTCAGCAGCCAAGACCGGAAAAACGACTATCCAGTATTGGCATTCCATGGGAGGGGCAAACGGCGAATTTACGGAAGCGTTGATCAAGCGGTTTAACGACAGTCATCCTAACATTGAGGTTGTTGGAACCTTTCAGGGCTCCTATGAAGAAGTGGTTACCAAGCTTCAACAGGCTGTTGCTGCGGGCTCGGCACCGGATGTAAGCATGCTGGAGCGTTCCTTCATCCAATTGTTTGCGGATGCCGATGTTTTAGAAGATTTGACCCCGTATATGAAGAAATCCAATTTAAGTACGGAAGACTTTGTACAAGGCTTGATGGGCCACTCCATCTGGAATAAAAAACTACTTACCCTGCCTTTGAACCGTTCTACTCCAATCATGCATGTTAACAAAACGATGCTGGATGAAATGGGGCTTAAGGTGCCTACTACCTGGGAGGAGCTGAAGTCTGTTACCAATGCGCTCGTTATCAAAGATAATAACGGTTTTAAACGCCAGGGTCTTTCTATGCCGTTCGATGATTGGTATCTCATTGCGATGATGACCCAGTCCAAAGGAAGATTCTTTAATGAAGAGGGAACTTCAGTCGGGTTTGTGGACAATGGAGTCGGATTGAAAATATTTAATTACTTGAAGGACCTTCAGAAAACTGGAGCTTTGTTCTATCCACCTACCCAGGATTCCGGAAATATCGTTAAACAGATGTTTACTGAGGGGAGAATCGGCATTTTGTTCGAATCAACCGGAAGTATTGGATCGCTGCAAAAAAATGTGAAATTTGATTATGTGACTTCTTTTCTGCCTAAAAATGATGTGTACGCAAATCCGACAGGCGGAGCGAATGTTACCATGTTTGCCTCTTCAAAAAATAAAGATGCGGCATGGGAATTTATGAACTGGTTGATGACCGATCCTCAAGGTGGACAGCAGTTTGTTATCGATACGGGGTATCTGCCTTTCACGAAGAAAATGGTGGAGTCCAAGGAAATTAAAGAGCTGTTTGCAAAAGAACCAAATCGCAAGGTAGCCTATGACCAGCTTCAATTTGGGATTGACACGAACAAGCATTTGGCATGGACGCCGGCCGTACAAGAGTTCCGCTCTGCCATGCAAGCGATCATGTATGACAATAAAGATATTCAGACCACTTTGAATACATTTAAAGCGTCAGCCGAAAAATTAATGAAGAAATAAACTGAAACGGCTTAATGAGCCAAGAAAGGGGCATGCCGCATATGTTGAAGCTTCTTGAAACAACCTCTTCCATTATGGTGGTAGGACATAGAGGATATAAGGCTGCATTTCCGGAGAACACGCTTCTTGCCTTCCAAAAATCTTTAGAAATGGGGGTGGATGTGCTTGAGTTTGACCTGCGGTTTTCCAAAGATAAGGTCATCGTGATCATCCATGATGAAACGTTGGAGCGTACAACCAATGGCATTGGCAATGTAAGTGACTATACGCTAGCTGAGCTTAAACAATTGGATGCGGGAGGCTGGTTCGGTAAACCTTTTGAGGGACTTAAAATACCGACCCTTGAAGAAATGATCCAGTTGATTACGCCGTATCCTGATCTTATTTTAAATGTAGAAATTAAACCAAGCATTCACGCCAAAGAAATTGCAGATCAAGCCATCGCTATGCTGGCGAAGTACGGCCATCTTTCACGCTGCATATTTACATGCTTTGATGCAAAGATCATTACTTATATTCACGATACCTATAGTTTAAAAACACAAGGGTTTCCTGAAGAAAGTATGTCCAACTTTGTTCCGGGCAAAGAAGGTACATATTCGAAAATGTGGTCGGTGGGTATAAGTATGAAATTATTGACACCTGCATTAGCTCAACGATTTAAGGATATGGGCCTTCTGGTCGGGTGTTACTGTACAGATCATGACAAGCAGGTTTACTATGCGCTAGGATGTGGGGTTACCCTGCTGACATGCAATGATCCACTACCAGCGATGAGGATCCGTAAACAAATGGGGAGTTGAAACAGTTCGTCTGAAAGGAACGATGATAATGAAAGCTTGGCCTTTGCATGCTATTGGAGATATTAGACTGGAAACGAGAACAAAGCCGAAAGCCGGTAAAGGAGAGGTTCTTTTAAAGGTGAGGGCATGCGGCATTTGCGGCTCGGATATTCCCCGGGTTTTTTCGAAAGGAACCTACTCATTTCCGACTATACCGGGTCATGAGTTTTCCGGTGAAATCGTAGAAGTTGGCGAAGGTGGCGACGAATCGCTTATCGGTCGCGGGGCGGCAGTGTTTCCGTTGATACCCTGCCGCAGCTGCAGCTTTTGTGAGATAGGCGAATTTGCTTTATGCGAAAATTACAATTATATGGGATCGAGATGCGACGGTGCTTTTGCCGAATATATCGCAGTACCTTTGTGGAACCTGCTGTTCATGCCCGAAGGTGTGTCCTTTGAAGAAGCGGCGATGATTGAACCGGCAGCTGTGGCTTTGCATGCACTTCGGCAAGCTGGTGTCAGTATCAGTGATACAGTGCTAATCTATGGTGCAGGCCCTATCGGCATCATGGTCGCTATGTGGGCTCAAATTTGGGGAGCAGGGCATATTTTGCTAGTCGATATCGATGAAGACAAGCTGGCGTTCGCACGTGGCTTGGGTATCACGAACACTTGTAATGCCGCCACGTCCGATGTAGTAGCATGGGTGAACAAATATACGGACGGACGGGGTGCAGATTTGACAATTGAAGGTGCGGGCAGCTCGATATCCTTCGAGAATACGATGCATACGACACGTCCATTCGGCAAAGTGGTACTTTTGGGCAATCCCGCTGGCGATATGTCAATAACTCAGAAAGGCTATTGGAAGATTCTTCGTAAAAATCTTACGCTCATTGGCACCTGGAACTCTTATTATGCGGGTTTACCTTTTAACGAGTGGCAGCAAGTGCTGAGTTTTATGGCCTCGGGAAAGCTTCGGCTTGAATCTCTCATTACACATCGTGTAAACGTGGAAGGGATAGGTGATGCTTTGAAAATGATGCGGGATCGAAGCAAGTTTACACTCAAAGTGATGTATGTAAATCAGTAAGAGGCTTGGTGGCAAGACAAAAAAAAGGAAAACAGGAAGGATTTTCAACGTGGGTATAAGGATTGATATTTTCTCAAGAAGGATGATGGAACCATGAAGGCCGTTCATATCGGAGCGGGAAACATAGGAAGAGGCTTTATCGGACTGCTGTTATCCCGAGCCGGATATGAAGTATGTTTTGTAGATGTTAACGAGCCGTTGGTATCGCTGCTTCAGCAAAATGGCGCCTATACCGTTACATTGGCCAACAGCATCCATGATACAACGCTTGTAAAGGGAATTTCCGCTATTAATGGTCAGAATCTTGATCAGGTGGCGGAAGCTATTGCAAGCTCGGAGCTAGTAACGACGGCTGTAGGGCTGGCTCTATTGGATAAGGTGTCCTTAGGAATTGCAAAGGGTATTGAGAAGAGGCTGTCTGAGTCGTCTAACCCTCTACAAATTATAGCTTGTGAAAATACGATAGACGGAAGCTCCCAGCTGAAAGATTTTGTTTATAAGCATTTAAATGCAGAAATACGCAGTAGAGCGGATCAGTGGGTGTCCTTTCCTAATGCGGCGGTCGATCGGATTGTACCTTTTCAGCATCATGATGATCCCTTGATGGTTATTGTGGAACCCTTTTATGAGTGGCTGGTTGATCGATCCGGGATGCTTCCAGGAGCCCGAGAGATAGCAGGGGTTCGTTATGTAAATCGTCTGGAGCCCTATTTACAAAGAAAATTGTTTACAGTAAATACCGGACATTGCTGTATCGCTTATCTCGGCTATCTTAGCGGCCATGAGACGATTCTGGAATCGATGGAGAACCCTTCTATCTCCCAGCAGGTGCAGCATATTCTGGAGGAATCGGGATCGATTCTTATCCGAAAGCACGCCTTTGATCCGAGTGAGCATTCCCAATATATTCGTAAGATTATAGACCGTTTTCGTAATCCTTACTTAAGTGATGAGGTCGTTCGTGTAGCGCGTTCTCCGATACGGAAGCTTTCTCCCAATGATCGTCTGGTACGTCCTGCTATGCAAGGATTTGAGCTTGGTATAGAACCCCGATATTTGACGCTGGCTATGGCTGCGGCCCTTCTCTTCGATTATCAGGAAGACGAAGAGGCTGTTGAACTCCAAGAGTTCATCAAATCTAGAGGGATTCACTTCGCAGCAGCCCAAATAACGGGTATCCCCGAAGGGCATCCGGTGCATAAGCTTGTTATTGAAAAATATTTTTCATTAAAAGCTGTGAGTACCTGAACCCGATACACTTGGCGGCGGATATGCTGTCGAGATAGCGCCGGATAGCACTGAAAAATTCCCGACTATATCATCTAAATGGAGGAAAACAGAATGAAAATACGAGGTATCGCACATAGAGGTTATCCTGTCAAATTTCCGGAGAACACATTATCTTCGTTCCAGGCAGCCATTGATTTGTCGTTTACACATTTGGAGCTGGACGTCCATCTATCCAAAGACGGTATCCCCGTATTGATGCATGATTATGCCGTCGATCGGATAACGAATGGAAAAGGTCTTATCCGTGAGCTGACACTAAGTGAATTAAAACAGCTTCGTGTTGAGGGTAAGGAAGAGATCCCAACCCTGGAAGAAGCGATGAAGCTGCTTAAAGGCAATATTTCCGTGCTTATCGAGATCAAGCAGGCTGGCGACATGTACCCGGGATTGGAAGAAAAGGTACTGGATATTGTACGCCGCACGAATACGCTGGATCAGTCTAGGATTATCGGATTCGACCACTTCTCCATAGCTCGGATGCGGCAGTTGGATCCTGATATCGAGCTTGGTATGATTTCAAGCTGCAGCATGCCTTATGTGTTTCCTTATATGAAAGAAATCCGCTGCAATTTTCTCGGTATAAATATGCGCTTTATGACACCTATGTACGCAGAGATGATGGCAGAGCACGGCATCATTTCCGGACCTTGGCCGATTGAAACCGTAGAGGATATGGAGCTTATTGCCTCTAAGTACCCGAGCGCTTTAATTACCACTAATCACCTCGAAAGGTGGGCGGATTTTTACCGTAATCATCCTGAGTTACACCTTGCTTGAGGCATCATTAAGAAAAGTGAGTAGGAGCAACCATGTCTCCGGCAGCTTTTTTCGATAAGCAGTACTTTCATCGTGCAGGCATTTAGACTTGCTTGATTATTCTTATTATTTGAATTGGAGAGGGGAATGATATGAAAGCGATTGTATTGCGGGAAAAAGAAGAGCTCTCAGTAGAACAAAGGACAGCGCCCTCCCCAAAAATCGGAGAGGTCGTGATTGAAGTGAAAGCAACGGGGATTTGTGGTACCGACTTGCATATCTTTCACGGCGGAACCGGTTCGACTTCGGTGTCATATCCAATCATACTAGGACACGAGCTCTCAGGCATTGTGATAGAGATTGGCGAAGGAGTGACCTCTTTACAGGTTGGAGATCGAGTTTCGATCGACCCGAATATTTATTGCGGGGAATGCCGATTTTGCCGTGAAGGAAGGATACAGCTTTGTGACAGGCTACAGGCCGTAGGAGTTACACGGAACGGTGGTATGGCTGAGCAATGTGCGGTTCCAGCGGCAAATTGCCATCTCATTCCAAACGGTATGTCCTTTGAGGAGGCCGCTCTGGTTGAACCGCTAGGCTGCGTGCTGCATGGCGTTGAGCGGCTAAAGCTGAGGTCGGGGGCATCCGCCTTGGTTGTCGGTGGCGGTTTCATCGGCCTGCTGATGATTCAGGTGTTAAAGCTGTACGGTGTTTCGCCGATAGTTGTCTCTGAGCCAGACGCAGCCAAAAGGGAGCGGGCAATTGAGTTTGGCGCATCGGCGGCGATGTCTCCGAGGGAAGTAGCCTCTTCAAAAGCATGGGTCTCTTTAGGTGTTTGTGACGGTTTTGATATTGTTGCCGAATGTGTTGGTCGGCAGGAGTCGATGGAACAGGCGGTGCACTCATCAGCCAAAGGCGGGCAAGTGCTGTTGTTTGGCGTAGCTGCGCCGGGAATCTCAATTCCGCTGTACCCGTACGAAATGTTTGCCAAGGAGTTATCGGTGCTGGGATCATTCATAAACCCGCACACACATTCGCAGGCTATTTCGTTGATCGCACAGAAGCGGGTGAATGTATCAAGCCTTGTCACCCAACGGTTTACACCAGAGGAAGTGCCGGATGCAATGGCGGCTTACGGTTCTCTCAGTGTAATCAAGAGCTTGATTGTCTATTAATATAAAAACAACTGTGGTGCTGTGAATCCAATGAGCCGTAATACCGCTGATAGATTTCTGCGATTAGAGTCTTATTCCCACTTGCTGAAAGTGGCTTAAAACTTCATTATTTTTAAAGTTATTGAATTAATGGGACACGATAGTGTGGGAGCTTGCCGCAAGGCAGCTCCTCGTTTTGTTTATTAAACTAAGGGCAGATTAATGCAAAATATTTGAATCAAAATTGCTGCCATCCTCGCTTCAAATACTTTCACTCCAGCAGATATTTTATGCATGTGACATTCTAATCATTAGAATAATCATATTTCCCTATCCGTAATCGATCTCATCAGCTAAAATGGGTTAGTACTCAAATAAATTGTGACGGGGGTTCCAACACATCAAAAGTAAAGGAGCACAAAATGAATAAACACACATCGGGATTTCAAAAAAATGAAGCATCATCTGATAAGAAGGTTACCTGGCTGGAACTATTTTATGATCTACTTTTTGTAGCGGCAGTTTCAAAAGCGAGTCATGTCTTGTTACATGTCGAAAATGGCTCAATTCCAGTAGAGTACTTAACGAAATTCGTCCTAATATTTGTTCCGATCTGGTGGGCTTGGGTAGGGCAATCGCTTTTTGTAAATCGGTTTGGACAAGATATCTTATCTCACCGAATATTTCTGATTTTACAATTATTTTTTGTATTAATAATGACGGCCAGCCTATCGGTTGATTTTGATCAATACTATGTTCCATTCTTAATAGGCTATGTTGGTTTAAGAGCTATGACGGCCATTCAATATCTTTCGGTACATAAGAAAGAAGAAGCAAATAGAAAGATCACTGCCCGTTATTTGGGGAGTCGCTTTTGGATCGGTTTGGTGATATCTTCTTTATCACTGTTCTTTGACTCGTGGATTCGTTATGCAGTTTTGTATGCGGGAATCGCTGTAGACATATTGCTCCCATTAATCGGCCGGCAATACTTGGTGAAAAGCCCTATAAATACTCACCATCTATTAGAACGCTTCTCACTGTTTACACTTATTCTTCTTGGCGAATCAGTAATTAGTATACTAGCCGTATTGCAGTCTAGCTACTGGATGTGGCAATCTATTTTATTTGCGTCATTAACTTTTATATTAATTATTGCAATGTGGTGGCAATATTTTGACAACGTCGAGAAGAAAGTCAACAAAACAATAGAGACAGCTGGGCAAACTATAATTTATGGTCATTTATTCATTTATTTATCCATGTGTATGATTGCGGCTTCGATTCAATTGATATTTTTGAAACAATTAAATTATTCATTTATGTTATTTTTTATTTTTGGATCTGTATTGCTCTACTTTTTTGCAACGACGTTGGTTTTCCATAGATATCGACATATACATCAAAGATTAGGGATAACACACTTATCGTTCTTGTTAGGGCTACTAGGAGTCTTTTTTACAGTGGATTTGTTTTTCCTTCTACCCAATTACATAATCATTGGAGAAGTGATGGTTTTCTTTGTTGCATATGCTAAATTAACGACATGAACTTACGGAAAAATATTAAGACTATTTTAATAAGTATCCTTTTATCATTTAGAGTGAATAGGTATTGGGATGAATTTTCTGTACCTCTGCTTAAACGGGAAACGTGAGACATAAATTGTCTCGCGTTTTTTCCCGACTCTTTTCCTTTGCTGGATAAGGCTTTATCCGAAAAAATCAGGTGAATCGAAGTACTTGATCCTTACTTCCAAATGGTGTATATTAATTTTAAATTGACATTACTGCAGGTCTAAAAAAGGAGGAGCCATGTCACCACGTACCAAAGAACAGAATGACGCGATCCGGGAGATGCGGATGAACCAAATTATGCAAGCTGCTGCGGAAGTATATTTGGAGAAGGGTATTCAATTGGAAATACGCGATGTTGCGGTCAAGGCGGAGCTAGGCTACGGAACCGTGTATCATTACTACAAAAATAAGCACATGCTTTTGGAAGATTTACTGTGGGATGCCCTGAATCGAACGGAGTCGGCAGTACTGCCCGCTTTGAATGGGGACGGCGGCAGTTTGCTTAAAGCTGAGTCGTTCTCCAGGCTGCTCCTGCGGAAGTGCATCCAGGATCCTTCCGTATTTATATTGCTTAAAACGGTTGCGGATAATTTTCATCAATTCCCGGGAAACCGGTTCATCAAGCTGTTTGCCGATTTTCAGGAACGGATATATTTGCCGTTTGTGGAAATGATTCGTGTAGGAATCGGTTCCAAATCACCGGAGAAAACAGCTAATCTGATATTTGGCTCGCTTGTTGGCTGCTCAGCATTGAACATCCACCACAATATGCGGGACGAGATAGATTTGGAAGGCATCGTTGATATGATTTTTTCAGGCATACAGTCAAAGGAGAGATAAATGGAATGGTCATTCTGAAATCGAGAGCAGATATTGAAGAAATGAGAAGAGCCGGCCGAATTGTCGCTGCTTTTCATCAGGCAATCGCAGGCATGATCCGGCCGGGTGTCACGACGCTCGATATCGAGTCGTTCGCAGTGCGGTTCCTGAAGGAGAATGACGCCAAGGCTTATACGATCGGCTACAACGGCTATCCGTTTGCGACATGTGCGTCTGTCAACGACGTCATTGCGCATGGGTTTCCGAACCGGAAGCCGCTCAAGGAAGGCGACATCGTCACAATCGACATCGTCGCGGAAGCGGACGGCTGGATCGGTGATTCAGCCTGGTGTTATGCGGTCGGCGAGGTGTCGGAAGAAGCCCGTAATCTGATGCGGGTAACGAAGGAATGCTTATATCTTGGCATTGAAAAAGCTGTCATCGGAAACCGGATCGGAGATGTAATGCACGCGGTTCAATCCCATGCCGAGAGAAACGGATTCTCGGTGGTGCTCGATCTGCTCGGTCATGGCGTAGGAAGAGAGATGCACGAGGAACCTAATTATCCCCACGTCGGGAATCCGGGCAAAGGGTTCCGCTTGAATGAAGGAATGGTTTTTACGATCGAGCCGATGCTAAATGCCGGAAAAGCGTTAATGACGATTGATGCCGATGGATGGACCGCCAGAACCGCTGACGGCTCGCTTTCCGCACAGTACGAGCATACGATCGCCATTACTGCGGATGGCCCGATTATATTGACCGCACAATAGAATTCAATCCTTTTATTTGTTCAAATTTGATTTTGAGCGGTGATTTCCTTTTCCAGATTTCAAGCAAAAAAATTGGCCACTGTTCACATGTATGTGAAAGGGCCAATTTTTGTTTTTCCGGTCCCACAAGATAAAATCAAAATATAGATGGCTATCCAATATGGATTGGGGTTGTATCAATGATGAGGTATAAATTCTGTCCCAAGTGTGGTGGAAGGTTGATTCTGAACGAAAACAGGGAGCTATCTAAGCCGGTTTGTACTTCATGCGGGTTTATCTTTTATCAAAATCCAACGGTAGGCGTTATGGGAATCTTAATTAGGGACGGGAAGGTTTTGCTAGGCAAACGACGGCGAGGGAACTTTAAGGGGCAGTGGTGCTTTCCAGGTGGCCACGTTGAGTGGGATGAGGATGTATATGAAGCGGCTCGACGAGAATTTGTAGAGGAAACGGGTTTAAATATTAATATTACAGCAGTTTACACAGTTCTTTCAGATTATGGCAGTATACACGAACAATTTCGTCGCTTACATAACCTCGAACAACAAAATGCAATTATTTGGTTTCTAGTAAAAGAGATTGATGGTAAGCTCGTTGCGGGAGATGATATTGAGGAAGTAGAATTTTTCTCTTTTAGTGAAGTGCCGATTTTGGCTTTCCCAACACATGAAATTGTATTGAAAAAATTGAAGGATGAACATCTTATCTTATAGTAAATGTTCTATCATGTTAATGGGTACGATAATTCAATTCCATTAAGGCTGCCGCATGGCAGCCTTTTCTCAACTAACGGGTTTTCATCTTCTTTTTGATGCAATTAATTGCTGGTGTTAGGGTCTCTAATTGGTTTGTAATAAATGCCTATTTAGCAAGTATGGGCCCAAGTATGCTTATGTTACTCGAAGCATCTTCAATAAAAATCTCGTATATGTATGTACCCGTTTCTTTCTTACCCTCATTCTTAATGTGGTTAGGTTTAAAATCAAAAAAAACATAATTTCAAAATGGTATTACCATGAAACATAAACAGTCTTCAAGGAATTCAAAAAGGGGAAGATAATATGTTTTATGCAAGTCAAGGGTATGGGAACGATAGCTCAATAAACTACAAAGACGCATTACGCCAACGAGCAGATCAGCTTCAAAATGTTATATTAAATATTCGGGGTTGTAGAAGCTTTGCAAAACTGCAGTAGGCCACAACGATCGGCTGTCTTTGTTGAACTAACTGGCAAGTTAGCGTGTAAAATACATGTTAAAAATTGGGCAACTGAGGATATTGAAGAGTTAGATAAGTATATGGAGCAGTTTGCTGGAGCGGCAGCTTCTCCATTTTCATTAAGCTAAAGGGAGGAGCGAGCCTAAATAAACGGTAAGCACTTTGGATTTCATAGAAGTCCTCCTTCGGTCGTGGAAAATGATATGCAGTTAAATCACACATATTTACAAGTAATGCGATGATTCAGACATTCGTTTCTTACATTTTTCATGATAAATTAAAAGCATTATATAAAACAATGAGGAGTGTGGCTTGAGTGACTAATTAGATGGAGAAGATTAGCGGACGAATAAGCTTATTGGTAAGATTAAGGAGGGAGATAAACCAGTGAGCATACAAAAATGGCTGAAGGAGCCGATTTCGACAACGGTGCTATTAGGCAATTTACGTTCCCGATTAGAAAGGATGGACGTAAAGAGTGCCTATATCGCAAGTCATATGCCTGAGCTTGTGCAGGAGACGATAGCCAAGGCGGAGCTTGCTTATCAAGGAATGATCATGCTTCCCGGCACCGGCGGCATAAGAGAATTTGTAGGAAATCCGCCTCGCTGGCTGGAGCGCAGACATAATGACAATGAATATCTATGGCAGCTTAATCGCATGGACTATTGGAAGGATTTATTGGAAGCCTACTCCTTAACGAAGAATGAGAAATATGGCCGCAAAGTGATTGAAGAGATGCTGGATTGGATCGAGACGGTAGAAATTACAGAAGAAATGATCGATCTTCCACTCAGCCATTATGAGGATTGTCATCCGCTTCGTGCACTGGAGCTGGGCATTCGCAGCTACAGGACTTGGCCGCTTGTATTGGAGCATCTGGGACCTTCGGAGCTGTTTACGGAGGAAGTGCTGGAGCGGTATGTAACTGCCGTCTATAAGCAAATCAAAATATTACGCAAAGTATCGCCGCAGCTATGGCCCAAAGCGGATCATAACCATTATTTGATGGAAAGCTTGGGTATTTTGACCACAGCGCTTTATTTCCCCGAGCTGAAGGAATCGGAGGAATGGAAAGCCTTTGCGATAGATGCCTTCGAGAAGAGCAGCTTGGCCCAGCTGACGGAGGATGGCGGACAGATCGAGGGCTGTCCATCCTATCATAATGGCTGTATGTTCTGGTTTGGTCTTGCAATTGTACTTGCCAAGCGCTTTGGCTTCCAGTTCTCCGAGCAGTTTATAGAGCGTTATAAGAAAAATTTGGATTACTCGATTTATTCGCTAAGGCCGACAGGAAAATGTGTGCCCGTTGGTGATTCAGGTGCTAATGATGGTGCGATTAATGCTGGCGTATACGGTTATTTTGCTCTTGGGGACATGACCTGGCTCGGTCTTGTTACGAACATGATGAATACGAGCAAAATGATACAAGGTGCAAGTAGGCATATATGGCGCGCGCTGGATGTGCGGCAATTCGCAGAAGATTTGCGCGCCTTGAAGGGGAAGCGATTTACATGCGATAAGCAAACCACATTTTGGAATCGCACGCTGCATCAGGCGATTATTCGCAGCGGCTGGGATTCCGAGTCACTTAGCTTTTTGTTTACTTGCCGCAGCCCGATTCAAAATCTTCATGCTCATATTGATCTTATGAGTTTTGATTTTACAGCGCTGGGCAAAAATATGGTTTGTGATCCCGGTTATTTTTGCTACAGGGAGGATGAGGACCGTAAGCAGTTTAAAAGTTCAAACTTTCATTCCACACTCCTCATTGATGACCGCGATCACTTTGAATATAGGGGCTCCTGGGAGTATGGTCCGCAAAAAAAGGGAGAGATCTACAATGTCGAGAATAGAGGTTTCTACCAACTGGCAAGCGCTTGCCATATGAATTATGAGCCGATTGTCCATCATCGTCATATATCTCTCGTCAACGACAATTTCGTTGTGATTGCCGATCGGGTAGAGGGGCTCGAGCAGCATCATGTGCAGCGTTATTTTCATCTTGATTTTACGGACGTGCAAGAAACTGCTGGCGGTATAGCAGCAACAAGCGATATCGCCAATCTGGCTATTTATACAAGCGAGCAGGGGCAGCTGGATTTTTTACCCGGAAGACTATCGGATACTACTGATGTGGCAAGGTCTTCTACCAGAGTTAAGTTTCAGGGGCTCTATAGCGGCACGAAAATCTTTTTGAGCATACTTGTTCCGTATAAAGGAGAGACGCAGCCTGTTGTTCAGATCAAGGAAGCCGCGGATGGAGTTTTCGAATTCGGTTATGACGAGCGATATCAGGTTGCCGTTAGGGATAATGATATGATCATCAGTTCCCTCTAAATAAAGACGGTGTACAGAGATAGCTTTTTTCATGACAAGATGATACCCAGTATCCGAGCGCGATGCCACTTTACAATTCCATATGCATATTTATAATGCGTCCCCGCGTGTATTTAGCTATAAAAGTAACGAGATCACTCGTTGCTTTTTTTGTTGTAGAAATTATTGAACCGTTCATTCGAAAAATGATTGTCTGGTGCAAAGTGACCGCTCCCAGTGCGCCTCCGATATTAGCAAAAAAAGGGAGAGATCTATCATGTGGAAGATAGAGGCTTCTACCAGCTTGCAAGCGCGTACCATTTGAATTATGAGCCGATTGTCCATCATCGCCATATCTCTCTCGTCAATGACAGGTTCGTTGTGATTGCCGATCGGGTAGAGGGTATGGAGAAGCATAGCGTGCAGCGCTATTTTCACCTTGATTTTACAGATGTGCAAGAAGCTGCAGGCGGTATAATTGCAGCAAGCGATATCGCGAATCTGGCTATTTTTACAAGTGAACAGGACCGGGTGGATATTTTGCCGGGAAGACTGTCGGATAGAAATGATGTCGCAAGGCCTTCTACAAGAGTAAAATTTCATGGACGTTACAGCGGGTCGAAGAACTTTTTAACAGTACTTGTTCCTTATAAAGGGGAGCTGCCTGATATTCAGATCAAAGAGCTGATGAATGGAGTTTTCGTTGCAAGGAGCGTTATCATGTTACAGTTGAAGAGCGTGATATGGTAATTAGAATGACTTGAAGAATTAAGTCAAGTCGTATCACAAGAATTAGTTTCCGGGGAATCAAGCACCAACGTTTTTTTTGGTGAAGACGATGATTTCACTTAGAAAAAACACAATAAGGCTTGACGATTTCAAAGGCATTCATTTAAGTAAAAAGGGCGCTTTTCAGCGTCCCTTTAGCCTATAATTCGGAAATGCCGCTTGGCATTCTGCCTGTACGTTGAATGGAACGAATCTGAGAAGTTGTTAACCGGAATCCAACCAAAATAAACGACGAGGTTACATTGTTAAAGTTGAAAGCTCGTAAGTCTGGAATGTTCTGGCTGCCACGGAAAATTCGAAAATTCCCTGTAAAGTTGCGCCCTGAAAACAACACTAAAGTAACTTGACTAGGAATTATAACATTTCTTAGCCGGAAACTGGAGATGATATTGTCAAAACCGAATAATCCCAGATTTGAAACTGCCACGCCTCGTCTAAATGTTAGACTTCTTCCAGTAAAGTTAAAACCCGAGAAAAAAGTAACTCTAACATTTCGATTAAATATTAATCCCATCCCTATCCCCCTCCTAATCACAAGATAGTAACAGTTTATGAATTGGCTAAGATATTGGTTTGGACTTGTGCTATTAATTTGCCACATGTACTGCCAAGACGATATTATAAACGGAAAGTCCATCAATCACCAAATGGAGTTTGTTGATGCCGTATCTCTCAAATCAGGTTTGTCAGTAGTAAGTAAAAATGGGATAGCACCAGGCAAAGTTCGGATTATGCTTGCAAGCTTAGGGGCCAGCAACGCAATTAAAACGGACTATTGGCGATCTCAACAATGATGATAAAGTTGACATTATTGATCTTGCAACTGTGGCACATTTAATCAATTAAGTAATAGGCAGGGAAAAGACATGTTCTTTTCTCTGCCTATTATTGTCCAGAAATTTGTGCTTCTCAGAAGTTCGTACTGTTGTGGATCCAGCGGATATTCTTAACAGAAACAACTTAGAATGGCTGACTTAACAGAGCTCACGAATCAATGAGAATAGGCAGTTTTGCGTAATTATTTCTTCCGTGGAAGGAAGAAGGTAATGATAATTCCCAACACAAGACCTGCTGCAGCAATATAAAAGGCAGTCCGTGCTCCTGTTGCGACGGCCGCCTGCAACGATAGGCCTGTTTGTCCATGAAGTTGGGAGTTGGCAATGGCAATCAAGAAGGCGAGGCCAATTGCATTTCCGATATTTAGCGTGGTCGAAGCCATGCCGGAAGCAACACCTTGCTCCGCTTGTTCGACGCCAGTGGAGGCGGCAATCCACATTCCGGTCCAGACGATTCCTTGGCCTACACCAGAGATGACAAGTCCAGGCAGAATGAGAAGATAGCTGCTATCCACATAAGCTCCAAGCGGTATAAGCGCAGTTCCAATAATGCCTATGATCATGCCAGTCAATAGGGTGCTGCGCATCCCCAATCGGGTCGCGAGCCGTTCCCCAAGTTGTGTACCGGATGCGATTGCGAGCGATGGAACGATAAAAGCTAGACCTGTTTGCAAAGCGCTGTACTGATGTACATTCTGAAAAAGAATTGTCAAAAAATAAGGAATCGCACCGAATGTGCCCATAAAAATGAAAGTGATGGTCATGCCGGCTACTAGGCTGCGGTTGCGCAAAATAAATGGTGGCATAAGTGGTGCTTTGGAACGGATTTGAATCTGCGCAAATGTAATGAATAATAGGAAGGAAAGTACCATGCAAATAATGACGCTGACAGAGCCCCACCCTGATCCAGGACCCTGAACAAGGACATAAACGAGAAGGGTGGCTGCACCAGTAAAGGTTAAGGCGCCAGGTAAATCAAAGCTCTGAATTCGGCGACAGGTTTCATCCCGGGGAATGATGAGCAGCGCAGCAAACGCAGCAACACCAGCGAAAAGCACATTAACATAGAAGACGGATTCCCAGCCAAAGGCATTTGTAAGGATGCCTCCTAAAAGTGAACCTATTGTTAGTCCACTAGCGCCGGCACCGCCCCAAATTCCAAGTGCACGGTTACGCCGAGGACCTTCCTCAAATAAACGGTTTAATAGTGATAAAGTGGCTGGAAATAGCATCGCTCCCCCAATTCCTTGTATTGCACGGGCAATAATCATGATGATTGGACTCCAAGCAAGTCCTCCTAATAATGAAGCTATAGCAAAGAGGATTAAGGCTGAGATAAACACCCTTCTTTGTCCGAACAAATCAGCTGCACGTCCGCCAAGCAGCAAAAAGCCGCCGCAAAAAATCGTGTATGCACTGACGACCCACTGAAGCGATTGTTCCGAGAAGCCTAGATCTTTGCCTAGCTCCGGAAGCGCGACAAACACAATATTAATGTCAATCGAGTAAATAAGTTGGGCAAATGCTAGGATAGCTAAACTCCAGCCTAAAAATTTCGATTGTGGCGTTGTTGTGCTTACGGATGAAGTACGTGAACCTGCAGATAAGTTATTTCCTGATGACATGTGACTACACCTCTCGTTTCAAATTATTTTGAATTGACTTGATTATATTTCAAAAAAAATTGAAGTGTCAACAATTATTTGATATATTGTTTTCATGAGACAAAATTTCGAATTCGAGGTAGCCAAAGCGGCAAAGGCACTTAGTGATCCCATACGGTTGAAAATTCTAGTGATGCTTAGAAAAGGGAGGCAAGAAGATTATCAAGCGCCTGTCTGCTCATCCGTTCCCTTGGCGGTATGTCCAGCGGACATTCAACTTCAGCTAGACGATATATCACCGTCCAAATTGTCCTATCATCTCAAAGAATTAAAAGATGAAGGGTATATTCAAGAATGTAGGGAAGGTAAGCGAATCTATTATTTTTTACAATCGGAGAAGTTCAGACAGCTGGTTGAATCCCTAGGTCTGTTGTACGATTAGTCATAATGACATATGTACTTTCTGTAACGATCAAGGGGTAATCGCCCCTGTAATTTCATGTAATAATTTTCAATAGTCAAGTTTTAAAAAAGGGACATATGTCCTTTTTTTATACCCTTCTTCTGTATTTTAATTAAATGAAGAAGTTAGAATGGAATGAGAAGAAAGACAAGGAATCATATTTTCCATAAACTTTACGCTAGATAACTTCAATGATCAAAGGTGTTGTTATCATTGAAAGTATAAAAAAGGTGACGATATACATTTTATGTATTTCCTTGTAAAAGGTAAGGTTAAAATTTATACAACTTCACTAGAAGGTAAGACACTAATTGTACGTTTCAAAACTCCACTGGCTATTATTGGAGATGTGGAATATGTAAATGGAATGGATGTATTAAATACTGTTGAGGCGGTTAGTGAAGGTGAAGTAATAACGGTTCGTTATAGCGATTTGAGAACTATGGAAACAAACCAGATTGATTTCTTACAGTTTTTATTAAAGATTGTTACACAAAAACTATATACAGAATCTTAATCCACAAGTTTAAACATGCTCTTGCCAGTCGATGTTCGCTTGGCAAGCTATCTATTGTCTCTGTCTTCAGAAGGAGATAGTACCATGTTTTACAAAGAAATGAGGACTTCGTACCTAACAGAAGTAGCAGCTCTTTTAGGTACAAGCTATCGTCACTTAAATAGAGTTGTTCACAGACTAAGTTCAGAAGGGACTATATACCGAAAAAATGGTTCCCTTTATATAAAGGATTTACAGCGACTGCGAGAGCGGGCAAATGGAAACATTTATGAATGAGTAAGGAAGGTCTAAACTTATGAGACGGAATTCTTGAATAACCGAATGTAAATTTTTTTACTTGTGATGGGGGTAGGTTTCATGGAATACAGTAATACTATTACCTTTATTAAGGAATTAGAGCGGTTAAAAAATAATACAAGAACAGCATGGACAAGTGAAGGGAGACGAGAAAGTATAGCAGAACATTCTTGGCGACTCACCATGTTCAGCATGGTTCTAGAAGAATATTTTCATGATATAGATTTTAATAGAGTCCTACGCTTATCTCTGATACATGACCTTGGTGAAGCCTATGAAGGAGATACGTCGGCTAAAATCGCAGTGGATTCTGCAAAAAAGTTAAAAAAGGAAGAAGAAGCCATACTCAGACTAATAGCACCACTTTCAGAAATAACTCAACAGAAGTTCATTGAATTATGGTGGGAATATAATAAAGCGGAGACCAAAGAAGCCAAGCTGGTAAAGGCACTCGATAAAATAGAAACCATAATTCAACATAATCAAGGAGCTAATCCTTCTGATTTTGATTATCTTTTCAATATTGACTATGGGAAGAAACACGCTCTATTCGACCCCATCATCCAATCCATTAGAGAGATTGTTGACCAAGAAACCCTTACTCATGTTAGCAAAAATAAATCCTAATAATGGTGTTTTGCCATATTTTCAAACTTGTTCCGTAAAATATGTTCCGTGCGTAGCAGGGAATGAGAAGTATGATCTATTGAACTTAAAATAAATACGAAATTGAGTAGTAAATTTATAATCTATTCTAGGCGTGTTACAGGACGCAAAGGGCTATATTGGGGGTTCGGTTGCAGTAAAGCTGTCGAATATGGGGCGTGAAGTTATCGGTTTAACACGTCCAACTGAGGGAGCGGATAAATTAAAGCCGTTAGCATCCAACCATTAACTGGTAATGATGTTTGATGCGATGGTAAAGGCAAGTATTAAAGTGGCTTTATTTTATTACAAGCAGGATAGGATCCAGGGACCGGATGGGATTCATTCCGGAGGCGGGAGATACGAACTTTTGCCATATTAGTATGCCGGTCGGCCACTATGTCGATTGCGAAATTCGCCCAACCTGCGGGTTAGCCGCGGAAACCGGCATTATTGGCTTCTTCGACGATCCGCGCAGTTTTTATGAACCGGACAAGGTAAATGCCCAACTGCTCTGGTTCAAGCAGGGTTTTGTCGAGTACATGTTTCCGAACCGGCTTCCGTACGACTGTGAGCTGTCTGGAATCGAGTTGTCTATGGAACTATGCTCCGAGGCCCCGCTGCACAATCAAGACTGGCCGTCGGATATTACGGTATGGATCAACGGGATGGAGATCGGGACATGGTTGAGTCCGGGGGATTTCGGCGGCGAGCGGGGGCACCTGACTCCTGCATGGTGGGAGACGCAGGACTCGCAGTTCGGGATGCTGAAGAAATGGAAAGTAACCGAAGAAGGCTCCTTCATCGACGGCATAAGAGTATCGAATTTGAAAGTAATCGAATTGGGGACTGAAGGTGGCCACTCTTTCAATGTGAGAATCGGCGTTAAGCCCGATGCCGCGAATCAGGGAGGTATCAATTTGTTCGGCCGCAAGTTCGGAAATTACGACCAGGACATTTTACTAAGGATGGACTATAAGCCGAGAAGTTCATAATGTCTTATGGCGGGGGGTTGCCGACCTAGCCCCCGTTTTACGGTCATTGATTTAACTATTTTTGAATATAATTAATTTATTTTGAATAACGGACACGTGATCCTATGGATGTGATGCTGGCCTAAGCACTGTCGGATATGATGGGATTATAGTAATGGAGGGATGCTAGAATGGAAAGTCACAATAAGGAGCGTTGGCGGAATCCGGAATGGCTTATGGAGGAAATACAAAGGACGAGGCCGTCATCCGGCTGTGCAGCTGTATGGTTCTTCGGACAAGAAAGCGTAGCTATCAAAGGAAAAGCGACTGTAATCCATGTCGATCCTTTCTATTCCGATTATCTTGAACAGATCAATGGGATAAAGCGAACGTATCCCACATTAGTTAAACCTGAGCATATTACCACCCTCGACTTCTGCCTGATTACTCATGAGCACGAGGATCACTTGGATCCGTGGACACTAAAGGTAATTGCTGAGCAATGTCCGGAGATACGCTTCATGGCACCCTTTAGCTGTCGAGCTATGCTGGAAGCAAACTGCGGAATAGCATCTGAAAGGATAATCGATGCTCTCACTGGGGAGTGGATTGAGCTTGAAGGCAGAGAAGGAGAAAAGATCCGGATCAAGCCGATACCAGCGGCTCATGAAACCCTGGAGACGACGGGAAGTGAATGCGCCCACCGTTATGTTGGCTACTTGCTTGAGCTGAACGGAGTGAAGGTGTACCATGCAGGCGATACCGTAATCTACCCCGGTCTGATAGAGAATCTAGAGCAGGAGGCAATCGATTTGGGGATGCTCCCCATCAATGGACGGGATTACTTCAGAACTTCCGGCGGGATTGTAGGGAACATGAATTATCGCGAAGCAGCGGAGCTTGCCAAGGCCGTACATATGGATATGGTCATTCCGCTGCACTACGATATGTTTGCAGGGAATAGCGAGAAGCCGGGAAATTTCGTTCAAACGCTTTACGAGCGCTACCCTGAGCAGAAGTGTCATGTCATGGCGCGAGGAGAACGATTCGTATACGCTTCGCGGCGAGCTTTCCTTTCGTAAATTTACAGGTAACAATAACGCAGCTAGGATCTATGCAGGAGCTTGGCTGCATATTTTTATTTATAAAAGCAGAAATGCCCCCCTCCCCCTAAACGCAAAATGAGCCAAAGATGCGATTCTAGTGGCTCGTTTTACTTCATTGTTTCTTCTATAATCTTCTTTAAAAATGAGTATTAGATGTTATAAGTATTATGTATTTTAAGGGAATGGTAGTTTAAATTACACATTCCCCTTAATGCATTTTGAACTGAAATTATTACTTACTGGCTGCGCCCGTATAGCTGACCGCAAGCTGCATCTATGTCCGTTCCGAATTGCGTTCGCACGGTGACGTTGATTCCCTTTGATTTTAAGATACGAACAAACATTTTTACCCGTTCCCTGTCCGATTGTTGGTAACTTTCCGGCGTCACATCGGTTGTATTGTAGGGAATCAAATTGACGTGATATAAATGTTCCCAAGGACCTCGATCCTTCAACAAAGCAGCAACAGCTTCCGCATGTTCATTCGAATCGTTTTGGTCTCGAAGTAATATATACGCAATATAAACCTTTCTGCCTGTACCACGTATATAATTATCCAACATGTTCAATACATCATGAAGCGGAAACCGTTTGTTAACAGGCATTAAAACGCTCCGCTGCTCGTCGAATGGAGAGTGCAGTGAAAAAGTTAAATTAACCTGTGGGAATTCCTTCATCAGACGACCCATACCAGGTAAAATTCCGATGGTGGAGACGGTAATTCTTCGATGCCCTAATCCGAAGATTCTCGGATCTGTCAAAATCGCAAGCGCATCGAAAAGATGTGGATTTGCTAGTGCTTCCCCCATCCCCATAAATGAAATACTGTCTAAGGATTGACCATTTAAATGAAAATACAGCAATTGATCGCTAATCTCATCGGCAGTTAGATTTCGTTTCAAGCCTATCGTGCCTGTAGCACAGAAGCGACAACCATATCCGCATCCGTTCTGGCTAGAAATACAGTATGATTTCCAGCCTCGTTCATAGCTTAGTTGTACTGCTTCTATACGTTCTCCACCCTCAATTGAAAAAAGTACCTTATTAACTTGTTTCGATGTCTTTTGCATGACGGGTGATATGTTCAGAACCGTTTCGCCAAGCTTTTTGATCAATTCCTTTCTTAATCCCTTGGGCAGTATTGTCATCCGGTCATATTCGCCAATTCTTTGCTTGAAGATTGCGTCCGTTATTTGCAAAAAACGATATTTGGGTTGTTTCAGATCTATCAAAATGTGTTGAATCGTCTCGTATTTCGAAGTTGGTTTCATGTTTTTCTCCTTTAGAGCCGGAGAAAGTGCCAATAGCACCATTATTAGTGCTCTTGCACGTACATTAAACAACTATATTAGAAAAATCACGAAGCACTCTGCATTTAGAGTCGCTACGTGCATCTGTCGATAGATGGAAAATGCTCCGGCATCCGTTTAATTTGATAGTGAACCGTGCCAACGGACAATGTACGGTTCACATGAACATTTACTACCTCAAACATTGATTTCAACCTCCTAAGATCATTGATGTGTAAAGTTACATTAAACTCCATCATTTTGATAGCGATATTTTCGCGAAAATCGCATCAACCTCTACAAAAAGAATTGTTGGGGAGTGTTTCAGTAAAAAAATGAGCTACAAGAAAGTTACCCTTCTTGTAGCTCAAATAGACAAATCCAGCCCAATTAATGGAATAGATAAGAATATATTTTGAGTGAAAAGAATAAGTAACTTTCTTGCTTAAAAAAGAATAAAACAAGTGCTGTTTTATCTTCCATAACATAAGCAAGAAATATTACATTATTCATCTCATCTCCCATATGTAAAGTTGTGAGTATTTTAGCATAACTATTTTTCCAGATCAACCTTGTTCAAAATTTGTCGAGCAAAAGATGCTTTGGATAGCTCTCGAATTTCCTTCATCTTACATACAGGTCTAGCCAATTGAACAGGGGGAGATTTGGGCCGAACTGCCCTCAGCAGGGGAGAAAGATAAGGAATTGGTGGTTATCCCATTAAGTACATTGAACCTTGTGGGAACCTATGACATAAGATAAATGCAGTTTGACTTAAACAAAAGAGAAGGCAGGGATATTTTAACATGAGGTTTCAGAAATCGACTTTTAACGAGTTAGCGTTTTTGGATGAATCTGACGACAGCGAAGAGAAGAAGATAAAAGCTTTACTAAATACCCGAAAAATGAGACGAAATACGAAAAAAAAGAAAGGTGTCAAGGTAGCTTCTACGGTTAAACCAATTAAAAATTAGGCACAAAATAGCTGATCCAAAAGGGTCATCAGTAGTACATCGTGATTGTCACGGTCGCCGAAACTTCAGAAGAGGGCCATCGGCGGCCAGGTGGCAATTACTGTACAGGATTATGGACAAGCTACAACAGGATAATTTTGAAGTCTAAATCAATGGGCTCATTTTTCAAGATGTAGTCAGTTTATTTCTTATATTACGAAATTCCTTAGGAGTAATGTTACGATGTTTTTTAAAAGACTGGATAAAATGATTTACATGATTGAAACCAACTCTCTGGGCAATTTCGGTTACCGTATATTCAGTAGATTCTAACAGCTCGCAGCTCTTTTTAATACGGTACTTAACCAAGTAGTAATAAGGAGTCATATGAATACTTTTTTTAAAACTTCGAGTGCACTCCGAAACACTCAAATGTGCTATGTCAGCAATTTCCTTCAAAGTTATATTGCCTATATAATTTTGGTGGATGAAGCTAAGCATTAATTGCAGTCTCTCTTGTTGGAGTCTGTTATGTTTAGAGGATTCCTCTGAAGATAAGGAAATATTGGATATAAGGATCAACCACAACTGAACCGTTTTGATGGAAATCTCATACTGCCATCCCCAGTTTTTTTTCACTTCGAATTCCTTCTTCATATTCCAAAGCATTTGTAGGATTTGATTTTGCCACTCTGCATCTCCTTTGATTTCTAATGATAATAAAAACGAATTAGTAAAAGGAAGTACATAGCTTTTTTCCATGGCACTCTCTGAATAAAAGGCGAGCAGCTTCTCCGGAAAATTAAAACTGACATATTCGCCGTCATGGGTTAGATGTGTAACAACGTGAAGGACACTCTTATTGATAAAAATGGCCTGACCCGTTTCTAAATCATAATCGATTCCGTTGATTTGTATAGTTAGTTTCCCTTTGGTCACTAAAGTGATTTGTAATTCTTCGTGCCAATGCAGATCGTTTACTCCTCTGCCTTCAGGAATAGATCCATGATTAGTATGAATGTACATAATGTATGGAAATGCCTCGTCAGGATACTGAATGGCTTCGTGTAATTGTTTTTTCAAAACACAGCTCCTTTTAGACGATATTTCAATATAAATTAAGGATATAGTTACACAAAATAATCGTCGGTGATGATATTATTATATCTAGCTTCGGCTTAACATTGCAATTCTGTGCACAGGTAATTGTCTAACAGCTTGGAGGAACTATGGTTAAATTAAATAAATCGTCTTTACCTTTTCATCCGTTAATTTTATTAATAATCAGTATATTGTCCGTTTCAATCTCTTCCATCATGATAAAATTTTCTGATACACCCACTTCTGTGGCTGGGATGTACAGATTGTTTATTTCCGTAATGATCATGCTCGCTTTTGTACCTTGGAAAAGGCTTCGCTCCTTAGAGATGAATAAAAAAGATTGGAGTATCGTTATTTTAGCCGGTCTTTTTCTAGGGTTACACTTTTTATTCTGGATGGAATCATTGGTCTATACCTCAGTTGCAAGCTCCATGGTCATCTTGTCGTTACAGCCATTATTTGTAATGATCGGCTCATACTTTTTGTTCAAGGAACAAGCTAATCTGCTCACCGTTCTTTGCTTGATCGTTGCTCTTTTTGGTTCAATCATTATAGCTTGTGGAGATATAGGGATATCGAAAGAAGCGCTAATTGGAGACGGCTTATCGTTAATTGGCACAATCTTCGTTTCAGCATATCTGTTGGCTGGCCAAAAAGTAAGCCGCAAAATCGAGGCGAAAGTGTACAGCATTATCGTTTTTTTTATTGGTGGCACTGTCATGCTCGTCTACAATTTGTTGAATAATTACTCTTTAATTGAATACGACTCCTCCGAGTGGACTTATTTTTTGTTGCTTGCAATCATCCCAACTATTTTTGGACAATTTATTTTTAATCTACTGCTAAAATCAATTGGGGCAACGACTGTCTCAGTAGGTATTATTGGAGAACCTGTTCTTGCCATTATTCTTGCGTATCTATTGCTAGGAGAAGTAATTTCTATATTTCAGTTCTTAGGCAGCATGATGACTTTATTCGGTATGGGAATGTACTTTTGGTCAAAATCTATAAAGTATAACTTTCAAAATAAATAACTGACTAATAATGAGTTCAGTATAGTTGGATAGGGGAATGAAAGATGGCAGCCGTGATGATTTTTTGAAACTCGATATTCGTGTTGGGACTTATTACTAAAGCGGAGTTTTTTGCAGAAGTAAAAATACCTGCTATTAAACTACAGATTGATTTTGGTCCAGATATCTTGGAAGAATATCGGAAAAGGGGGATGTGATTCTCTTAAAACCCCTGAGACGGTACATTAAAAGTTCTGCGGTAGTCAGCCTCCTAAAAGTAAAACACCAATTGTCAGATACCTATCAGTCATTGATCATTGATATGGTCGGAAATTTGAAGGAAACTATGATTCTGGCAACTTTTATCTGTTAGGGGAGTCTAATAGAGTTGAGGTCTCGGAGGAGGAGAGAAACATGCATAAAAAGATAATGGCATTGGCCGCAGCGCTGTTGTTCGCCACAGCAGGTAACGCCCATGCTTACGATGTCCCTATAACCGCTTACAAGGATGTGACAGAGCAGTCTTGGGAACAAGATTACGTGTACACTTTATCGGCTCTCGGTATTATAGAAGGTTATCCGGATTCCCAATATCATTCCGGGGAAGCATTGTCCCGGGAAGCCTTTATCAAGCTTATGGTCACGGCAGCCAAATTGGATATATCCCAATCCTCAGGGATCGTACCGCCGGATGCCCTCAACCGCTGGTCCGCGCCTTACTTGGCATCAGCCTTGGAGCGGCATTGGATAGATTTTATGGTAAACGGGGCAGGTGAAATAAAGCCAGAGCAGCCCATTACACGTGAAGAAGTGGCAGCCGTCGTCGGTAAGTATCTATTGGACAAAGAGGAGGCAAGCGGATCGCAATGGCTGGCGGGAGATTGGTCGAAGGAACAGGGAGCGCTAGCGTATAGCGACAGCGCCCAAATCAAGGAAAGCCTGGCACCGTACGTGTTCTATACCATAAAACGGACGGTCATGGAAGGCGACAGTCAGGGCTTTAGACCGAAGAGCGGTTTGATCCGCAGTGAAGTGGCTGCAGTAATTTACCGCTTGCTCGATATCGAAGCAGCCGGCCATAAGCTGGAAGCGACTGGTTTCTATGCGATCAAATCGAGCCCGGCCATCGGCCGGATGCCTCTTGTCGATCATGTTGCGATGGGCTGGTCCCATCTCGAATATGAAGCTGCGGGCACATCCAAGCTGGATATGGAAACAACCACCTACCGAGTTCCGGACGGGTACGCGGATGTGTTGACTGCAGCCAACCAAGCGAATATCAATAAGGATTTGATGGTGTATTTCGGTGATGGCAAAAAGCTTTCGGCATTTTTGAAGGACAGTCTCGCACAAAAGACATTCATAAGTCAGGTTGCTGCGAAGCTGGCTGACCCGTCATTCGGATTTTCCGGAATTTCTCTTGATTTTGAAGGATTGAAAGAGGCTGCGGACGCTTCCTATTATCTGCAGTTTGTCCGAGATCTGAAAGCGGCCATTGGGAGCAAATCTCTCTCCGTATGCGTACCGACGGATCATTATTACAAGGGCTACGATTTCAAAGGACTTAGTGAAACGGCGGACTCCCTGATTCTCATGGCTTACGATTTTACACATGCAGATTCGCGCCTACCTTCCGCTCCATTACCGCTGGTCCGGGATGGGGTAGAGAGAGTACTCAAGCAGGGAGTACCGCCGGATAAGCTGGTACTGGGCATTTCTAAGCAGGCCAATCAGTGGGTCACAAGAAACGACATTACGACAACCGCCATGCCGGCCATTGAACTGGTGGAAAAGCGCATTGCTGATCCAAATGCCATTAAAACGTGGAGCATGCCTTATTTTCTGGAGCATGTTCATTATCAGGATGGCGGAACGGTCAATGATATTTATTATGAAGACACGTCAAGTATTGTCAAAAAAATCTGGCTGGCCAAAGTCTACGGCCTCAAAGGTATTTCCCTCTGGCACATGGGTAATTTCACTGCGAGCGATTGGGAGATGATTGGTAAAAGGTAAGGGGGATTATATGAATAGTCACCCTTTACAGGGAGCAGCTATAACTGACTATTCCAGTATCCAGGTCTTCCTGTACTTAGTGGGCGACATACCGGTATGCGCTTTGAACTTTTTGCAAAAGTAGCTGCTCGATGAGTATTCGGCAGAGTGCGCGACTTCCTCTACGGTGAGCTTGGTCTCGGTAAGCAGCTTCTTGGCAATCTCCAACTTTTCCTGCAACAGCTTTTGCTTAAAGGTCATTTGGAATTGTTTTTTCATCAGCCGGTGCAGATGGCGTTTGCTGACCTTTAGCTCGCCCGCCATTTGATCTAGCGACATATCGGGTGTTTCCGGGTTCATGAGAGCATCGAGCAGATGCTCTCTTTTTTCGTTTAACGTTTTGCGTGGCAGCGCATAATCGGCTTTATTCTCGCCACGGTAGCTGCGGACGGCGTTGACTATAATTTGCGATACGTAGCTGCGGATGTTGTGGTAGTAACCGACCAGTCGGTTATCCAGTTCATCCATAATCTTCTGGAACAGCTCGATACTGCGGTATTCGTCCTCCCCGAACCAAAACCGCGTGGAAGACAGCGTTTCGATCATCGCGTCGGTTTCGATGCGGAGGAACTCGTTGTCCTGCTTTCTTTTCTTCATTACGGTGATATCGAAGTTAATGCAGCATTCTGCAAGCGGATGGTCGCTATCGGTCATTTGCTCGTGATAAATCATCGGGCCGGTCAAATAAAACGTATTGGGCGTAATCTCGTAGTGGATTCCTTCGGCAATGAGCCGACCGAACCCATAAGGGATGAAATGCAGCTCGTAGCCGCCGTGCGCATGCATCTTATTCGTCCGGATGGAAGCAGGGACGAACCGGATATACCATACGTTGATTTGCAAATGTCCCATCTGAATCCGCAAGTCCAGATCGTCATAATCACGGCGAAATTGAATTTCCATCCTCTGTTCCCCCTTATTTTGTATGATCAGGCCATATTAATTGAAAAATTGTCCATTATGTCTATTTTAAACCAAATGTATATTTGATACCATATCGAATTGTAAGGGGTTACATAAATAGGGAATAGAATGTTAGGCTGGGTCTTTAAATAAAAAGGGAGGTTAACGATCATGATCCATCCCGTTGCTAAAAAAATAGCTGTTGTCTTGGCATTCGCCGCAATAACCGCTTCCTGCAGCAACACAGGCAGCGAACCAAAGGCCACAATAGCCGAGGCGCCGCCGGTCACTCTAAAAATTTATATGTGGGACGCGATTTTCCAGGAGGATGTGTTTCAGAAATTGATTGCCGAGCCCGTCAAGAAAAAGTACCCGAACATTACTCTACAGCAGATAGTGCGCGGACCGCAGACGCAGCCGGAGAGCATCGTAACCAATGCTGACAATGAGGTTGATATCATTATGGCCTGGAACGACGTGCTGGTGCAGTTTCAGGATTTGAAGCTGCTCGGCGATATTACGCCGGATGTCAAGAAAGCTGGGATGGACCTCGGCTTGTTCGACGCTCAAGTTCTCGACGGGATGCGCGATGGAGAGAAGAAAGAGATTTTATATGGACTGCCGTTCGCGCAAGATTTCTATGCTTTGTTTTACAATAAAGATTTGTTCGACAAGTTCGGCGTTGCTTATCCAAAGGATGGGATGACCTGGGAGGATGCAATTGAGCTGGCCAAGAAGCTGACGCGCGAAGACGGCGGAATCCAGTACAAAGGGCTCGACCCGGAAGGTCCGGAGAAGCTTGGCAATGCGTTGTCCTTGCCTTTTGTCGACCCGAAAATACAGAAGGCTACGCTTGATACCGAAGGGTGGAAGCGAGTATTCGAAACGCTGAAGCAAATATACGGCATCCCCGGCAACCAGAATACGATTTCGAATCACGCGGGAACGGTAAACCGCTTTGCCAAGGATAAAAATGTGGCGATGTATGCATCCCATGGCGTGGTGAGCGGCCTTGCGCAGTCCGATGTAAATTGGGATATCGCCCAATATCCGAGCTTCAAAGACAAGCCGAATCTGTACGGCATGGTGAAAGCATACGCGCTCTGCATTACAGCGACAAGCAAACATCGCGAGCAGGCGATGCAGACGCTTCAGGTGATGACTTCCGACGAAGTGCAGCTTGCTTATACGAAATCTACCGCGATGCTGTCTGCTCTGAAAAATCCAGAGATGAACAAACATTTCGGTGAAGACCTGCCATTGTTGAAAGGGAAACATATTGAGGGGATTTTCAAAAGCAAGCCGGCTCCCTTCGTCGCCCAATCGATATATTCGGGCAAGGCGCGTCCACCGCTAGAAGCTAAGTTCAAAGACGTGATGGCCGGCAAAGATATCAATACAGCACTGCGGGAAGCGCAGGAAGAAGCGACCAAGCAGATCGACGCGTTGAAGAAGTAAGCGGTAGTCAATTCGAAACGGAACGGCGAATGATCCGATGAATATAATAGCAAAGGCGTTTCCTTGACTGTAGGGGATGCTGCTTTATGGTCATCATGTGCTATTAATAAGTGGCAAAGTTAACAATCTAATTAAACATCGTATCGAAAATGATGCGATGTTTTTTGTTGTTTTTTGCACAACCACCGGCCAAGCGTGCCCCATAGAACACCTTAACCGCGCTGCTTATGTGCAGGGAACATGTTGAGTAGATCTATCCCCTTCGTTCTTTGTTTAATAACATAAAAATAGCTATTTTCGAACAATAGGGTAAACGATTAAAATAATAGGATCATGGTATGGATGAGGAGATACAAAATGAACAGAAAATGGCGATTTCTTCACCCCTTTTTTTCTCGAATGAGTTTGCGTAAAAAAATAGTTACCATATTCATCCTGCTTATCACGATACCACTGACTTTACAGGGATTGATCTCCTATTATGAATTCTCCAGTACCATTGAGAGGAGGACTGCTGACTCGACGATTCAGATTGCTGGTCAAATTAATCGCAACCTGGATAGGACATTAGTAGAAATGCAGCGTCTTTCCTTAATGCCTCTCTATGATCAAAAGGTTTTGTCTATTTTGGATAAATACAGTATGCCGGCGTATGTGCAAACGCGTCCAACGCTAGAGGAAATGGAAAAAATGTTTCTTTACATATCGGGATTGGCGTATAACCGTTCTGAGGTGAGGGGAATACAGGTCATTGCCAACAATGGCTTTATTTTTACCAACGTGGATTCAACCCGAATGCAATTTTCCGTGGATGTACAGAAGGAAGCGTGGTATGCCAAAGTCAGCCAAGCGGACGGCGCCTGGGCAATCATTCCTCCGCATAGGCCGGATTACTACATGGAGAACAATCCGCAGCAGTATTTCTCCGTCGCCCGCTTGATCCGTGAGCCGAATACGAATCGCTTGCTGGGGCTCATTAAAATTGATATGAAGATGGATGTATTCAAGCAGATTTTATCAAACGTGAAATTTGAAGAGAAATGCAGCCTTTCCGTAGTAGATAGTAACAATGAACTCTTTTACAACGAAAGAAGCTGTACACAGGACCCCAATACGGAGCAAGTCTTACGTGAAACAAAGCTGCCGAATGAAAGCTTTGCCAAGGATGTTACGTATGAGGGGAAACGTTTTTTGACTGTGGTCGATTATTCCGATTTTACTGGACTTAAAGTGATCAGCTTCATTCCGGTAAGCTCGCTGCTCAAAGATACGAAAACGTTACGTAATTTTACGGTCCTGCTCGCCATCGTTTTTTTGCTGGCTGCCGGGCTGCTTGCGATCTATTTTTCATACCGCATCAGCCGACCGTTAGACAGGCTCAAGAAAAAAATGATGCTTGTGCAGCGAGGAGACTTCCAGCAAAATGTCCCTGTGGAATCACAGGATGAAATCGGTCAATTGAGTAGAGGCTTCAACCGGATGACGGAGGAGATCGATCGGTTGGTCAAAGAAGTATATGAAATTGGACTGAAGGAAAAAGAGGCGGAGCTTGCAGCCCTGCAAAGTCAGATTAATCCCCATTTTATTTACAACACGTTGGAATCCATTAACATGATCGCCATTGGAAAGCAAAACTATGAGGTATCCGATATGGTAACAGCACTCGGCAAAATGCTTCGCTACACGGTTGATAAGTACGATCGGATGGTCTTATTAAAAGAGGAGTTGGACTCCGTTGCGTCGTATGTCAAAATCCAAAAGATGCGTTACGGGGACCGGCTACGCGTCGAATTTGACTTAGAAGAAGGGATACAGCGTTATTTAATTCCGAAGCTGCTTCTCCAGCCTTTGGTCGAAAACGCGATTTATCACGGAATCGGCGACCAGGAGCAAGGAGGTACAATCTGGATCACGGCGCTTCGTTTTGATAAGTATCTGCTGATTACAGTCAGGGATGATGGGGTCGGGATGACAGATGAACAAATGGAAAGTCTGCGCGCATCGCTTGCTTCGACCTTGCCTCCAGAATCCGGGGATCATGGGCTGGCTTTGCGCAATATTTACCATCGTTTGATTCTGATGTTCGGAGAGGAGTACGAGCTGGAAGTCGATGCAAGTCCGGGAAAAGGTTCTGCATTTACTATTACAATACCGGTTATCGAAAGGGTGGACGATCATGCTCAAAATACTGCTGGTTGAAGATGAAGAAATCATCCGAAACGGATTGAAAAACTTAATCGCACAAGTGTCTGCGGATTTTAACATAGTCAAGGAAGCCGTAAATGGACGGGAGGCGTTGGACTATTTGCAAAAGGAAGTACCGGATTTCATCATCACGGATATCCGTATGCGTGAGATGGACGGGTTGACGCTAACCGCCAAAGTACGGGAACGCTACCCACAGATGCCGATCCTGATCATTAGCGGATACGGTGATTTTGAATATGCCAGGCAAGCGCTCCGGTATGGAGTCACCGATTATTTATTGAAGCCGATTGATCGATTGGCTCTAATTTCGGTTCTGGATCAAATTCGACGAGGATTCGGGCCAAAGGAGGGAAACTCGTCTCTTCCTGAGGAAGAATCGGATAGGCAAGAGATGCCTCCGAAAAATGACAATAGCAGGCGTCTGATCCGAAAGGTCAAAGAGTACATTCAAGAAAATCCGGATAAAGACCTGAAGCTTCAGGTTCTTGCAGAGTACGTTAATTTAAACCCGGCTTACCTCAGCCAGTTGTTTAAACAAGAAGCCAAAATTCATTTGTCCGATTTTATCACAGATGTCCGAATGCAGCGTGCAAAATATTTGCTTTCGAATTCCGACCTGAAGATTTATGATGTGGCTCGGCTCTCCGGCTACCAAAGCCCTAAGCATTTTATGCTGCTCTTCAAACAGCAGGTGGGCAAGACTCCTGGTGCATACAGAGAAGAGGGAGATTCTTAAATCTTCTAAACAAAACGTACCAAACCCAAATGTGAAGTGATTTATTTTATAAAAGCGCTTTCAATATAATAGGACTATCAAGATCATCACTAAATGGGGGGAAACAGAATGAAAGCATCGAAACGTAAGGCCAATATCATGCTCAGTATATCGGCCATACTCGCGGTCCTGGTTGCCGGCTGCAGCAATTCCGGTGCAGGAACACAACCGAGCGCAACGCCAGCTGGCAGTAGTGCGTCACCTGATACAAGCAAGCCTATCCAGCTCAAGTTTTTAACTTGGGGAAATCAGGCCCACCTCGATCTATACAAGACATTAATCGATAAGTACAGACAGACCCATCCGAACATTACGGTGGACCTGCAATCCGTTCCATTTCCGGACTATCAGCAGAAGATCTCGGTATTGGCAGCAGGACGCGAACTTCCTGATGTCGCTTGGTTATCCGAGCGTATGGTCCCGCAGTTTATGGCCAACGGGATTCTGCAGGACATTTCCAGTGTAAAGCAGGATGCTTCCTTTAAAATGGATGATATTATCCCGTCCACACTGGATTTGTTCACCAAAGACGGTAAATTGTACGGACTGCCATTCTCGACGCCGCCGAGCGTTATGTTCTATAACAAGGACCTGTTTGCCAAAGCAGGACTAACTTCTCCTAACGATCTTGCCAAACAAGGCAAATGGACTTGGGAGGAATTTGTAAAAGACGCCAAGGCACTCTCAAGCGGTACAGGGGCTAACAAAATATATGGAGCGAACTTCTTCCGCGATTGGAAAACGTATATTTTGCTGTCCAGCTACTCCTGGTCCAACGGAAGCGGCCCGTTCGATAAAGGCATGACCAAATTTACATGGAATGATCAATACGGAATTGAGACTTTCAAAATGCTGCAAAACATGATGTTCGTCGATCAGTCACATCCGAAAGCGGGCGAACAGGTCAGCTTCGAATCCGGTAAAATCGGAATGTTCTTCGATGTATACAGCTATGTGTCCAAAGCAAGGACGATTAAAGACTTCAAATGGAGCATCGCTCCGATGCCGTCCGGTCCGAAAGGCTCTGTACCGATGCTGGGCCAAGCCGGATATGTCATGTTCAAAGGCAGCAAGTATCCTAAGGAATCCGAAGAATTCATGAAATTCCTGGCGAGTGAGGAAGGTATCAAGGCAACCCAAACGTTCTTCGTACCTCCGCGCAAGAGCGTGTTAGGCTCCGATGATTTTCTGAAGCAGCCGGGAAATCCTGATACGGTTGACATTAAGCAAGCCGTAATTGATGAAATGCCGAAGGCCATCGTTCAACCGGGGCACGTCAATTGGGAGAAAATCGATAATGAAATCCTTGCAGGCTTCGATCAACTTTTCAGCCAAACGGCAACTCCGGAACAAATCGTAAAAACGCTGGAAACCAAGATCATCCCTCTTTTGAAATAGGTAAGGAACGATGCGGTTCGTTGAAAGCGGGCCGCTGTTTTACAAAGGAAAGGAGAACCCGCAGATGAATCGTTTGAAGACATCACTTAATCAAACTAAATTGCAATTGTTTGTTAGCCTTCCGGAGAATGACGCGGGATTGGCTAAAGTCGCAATCGAAGAAGGCGCAGACGGGCTAAAGGTGCATATGAATGTGGGCCACCGTGCCAGTGGCACCAGCTTCAGTGAGCTCTCGGAATACAGGGCAACGTTCAAGGAGATTCGTTCCTTGTTCCACGGTCCTTTAGGTATAGTACCTGGAGGGTCCATAGAGGCCATTCTTCCTCATGAAATAGAGGAACTATCCGAGCTTGGGATTGACTTCTACTCCATTTATGCCTGGCATCTGCCGTCCTTTTTGCTGAAATCAGGCAAGCTGTCCTCCACTTTTGCTATCGATAACCGATTTGACCTCCGCTTTCTGGAGGCAGCCAAATCCTTTCCAATGCTGGAAGCGTTAGAAGCGTCCATCGTCCCGGGAGAAGAGTACGGATCACCGCTTAGTTTTGCCGATTTGTTAAAGTACCGCTGGTTGGTAGAGAATGCCGGGTTGCCCGTCATCGTTCCTTCTCAACGCAAAATCGTCCCTCAGGATATCCCTGCTCTAAAAGATTGCGGTATTCAAGTCCTGTTAGTTGGGGCTGTCGCCATCGGGAAACATGAGGACGAAATCCGTCGCATGGTCCACGCGTTCCGTAATGCGATAGACAGATAGGGGGAAAGAACATGAGTGGCGAACAAGCCGCAGCTATCAAGAAGAAACATCCTTTGTCGCGGGAAGCTGCTATCACCGGATGGCTGTTTGTGGCGCCGATGGTTCTTGGTTTTATCACCTTCCTTATTGCTCCTTTAGTTATGGCTTTTTACATGAGCTTGACAGACTGGCCGATACTTGGCGATGCACAATTTATTGGTTTTGCTAATTACAAAGCAATCATCGCAGATGCCGAATTTTGGAAAATACTTGGGAATACATTTTACTTCTCGGCGGGTCTTGTACCGCTGAATATTATCCTGGCTTTGGGGCTTGCGCTGCTCCTTGCAAAAGGGAAGCCTGGCATGGGTCTCTTCCGTACCGCCATATTCGTGCCGGTCATGACTTCACTCATCGTGTGGGCTATCGTCTGGAAGTATCTGTTTGCGACGGATACAGGCTTTATTAACCAGCTGCTGCAGTTGTTTTTTGGCGTTCAAGGCCCGGCCTGGCTGTACAATACACAATTAGCTATGCCTGCCGTTATTGTTACCAGCGTGCTGAAGAACGTCGGGCTCAATATGGTGCTGTTTATCGCCGCTTTGCAGCAGGTTCCGGCTCAGCTTTATGAAGCGGCCAAAATCGACGGGGCAGGCAGGCGGACCGTTTTCTTTCAAGTGACGGTGCCGATGATTACGCCAACGATATTTTTGACGGTTATCATGACCGTAATCGGTTCGTTGAAGGTGTTTGGACAGATCTATGTGATGACCCAAGGCGGACCGAGCGGAAGCACTAAAGTACTCGTGTACTATATTTGGGAAAAAGCGTTCAAACTGTTCGAGTTCGGTTATGCATCAGCTCTTGCCTATGTTCTCTTTTTCATCATCTTGATCTTTACACTGATTCAGTGGCAGCTCAGAAAAAGGTGGGTGTTCCATGAAAACTGAAGGTGCAGTCTTGAAATCATCGAATTGGATCGCCGGCGCGCTGCATTATCTGGTGCTAGCCTTAATATCGGTCGTGATGCTGATCCCGTTTTTATGGATGGTGTCTACTTCGCTTAAGGAGCCAGCCAAAATATTCGTGTTTCCGCCGGAATTTATTCCATCTGCGATCCGCTGGGCTAACTACACGGAAGTACTGAACAACACCCCTTTTCACTTGTATTATTTTAACAGTGTCTATATCGCGATTGTGGTAACGGTTGGGACCGCTTTTTTTGCTTCGATGGCCGGATATTCGTTTGCTCGTATCCCGTTTAAAGGACGAGATCTCGTGTTCCTGTTATTGCTCAGCACCATGATGATTCCGGCAGAAGCCACTGCGATCCCGATGTTTTTGTTCATGCGGGATTTAGGGTTCAACAATACGCATGTTCCTTTGATTGCTCTGCCGATCTTTGGTGCGGAGGGAGCCTTTGGTGTATTTGTGATGCGGCAGTATTTTATTGCCATGCCAAAGGACCTGGAGGAAGCCGCTATGATCGACGGCTGCTCGCGAATGCGCACATTCTTTGAAATCATGCTTCCGATGGCCAAGCCGGCACTCGCTTCGCTGACAATCTTTACATTTTTAACGACCTGGAACGACTTTTTCAATCCGCTTATTTTTATCAACAACCGGAATTTAATGACGCTGCCACTGGCACTTTCCCTGTTTACAGACGAGGCTGGCACGGCGTGGAACCTGCTGATGAGCGCTTCCGTTATGGTGACACTGCCGCTGCTGCTGGTTTTCTTCTTCGCGCAAAAGCAGTTTATACAAGGCATTGCAATGACAGGGTTAAAGGAGTAGAGGAGGAACGAGATGAACCGCATTTTAGAAGCTGATGTCGTGGTTGTCGGAGGCGGGCCTGCCGGCATTAATGCAGCCATCGCTGCCGGAAGACTAGGGGCATCCACCATTTTAATCGAACGCTATGGTTTTTTGGGAGGGATGTCGACAGCCGCCTCCGTCTATCCGTGGATGACCTTTCACACGGAGCAAGGCAACCAGGTCATTAAGGGAATTGCGCAGGAGTTGGTGGAACGATTAATGGCGCAAGGGGGCTCACCCGGCCATCTGCGGGACACGGTGGGATTCGTTCACACGGTAACACCGTATCACCCCGAGATTTACAAACTGGTTGCCATCGATATGCTCAAGGAAGCGGGCGTGCGGCTGCTGCTACACAGCTTTGTGGATGCCGTTGAGGTGGAAGACAACATTATTCGATCCGTACAAATTACGGGCAAATCGGGTCATTATCAAATCCGAGGGAAGATGTTCGTCGATGCCTCTGGAGATGCGGATGTGAGCTATTTATCCGGGGCTCCTACGCTGCAAGGGCGGGAAGGAGATCACGGCACCCAGCCGATGACGATGAAATTCCGGATGCGCGGAGTGGACCTAGAGGCCGTTCGCCGCAATATGATAGAGAACCCGGATAATTTTTACCGGAAAACCCCTTTTAATGAACTAGATAAAATTCCATTGACAGGTGTCCAGGGCTTTTATTCACAGTGGAAAGCCGCAAATGTCCCTATAAATCGGGACCAGGTTCTTTTCTTCACTGGCCCTGCGGAAGATGAGGTATTGGTGAACTGCACCCGTGTACAGGGATTGGACGGTACGGACATCGAAGATTTAACGAAGGCCGAGGAGGAGGGCCGCCGTCAAGTGATGATGATGGCCCAATTCTTGCAAAACTGGGTTCCTGGCTTCGCCAAAGCGAGCATCTCGTCGGTGGGAACACAAATCGGGATCAGGGAAACAAGACGCATTAACGGGCAGTATAGTCTGACCATTGAGGATGTTGTGTCGGGAAAACGGTTCGATGATGTGATTGCCAGAAGCGGATATCCGATCGATATTCACGATCCAAAAGGAAAGGGAGTTACTGCCGCGTGGATCGGTGGAGATGGCGCTTATGATATTCCGTACCGTTGTCTTGTACCGCAAAAGATACAGAACCTGCTAGCAGCAGGGCGTTGTATCTCCACTTCTCATGAGGCCTTGGCAACTACTCGGTTAACGCCCAGCTGTATGGCCACCGGACAGGCAGCTGGAACTGCCGCTGCTCTGGCCAGTGCAAAGAACTTATCCGTCGCGGAAGTGGACGTAAAGATACTGCAGCAGATTCTGCTTCAATCCAATGTACAGTTAGCCTAATTGGATTCGCTCAGGTGTACTGAATTTCCAGTTACATTGGTTTACTGTCTCGAATGTACAAAGTAAATTGCTGTTTATCTCCTGTATATTTGCGTCATTGAGCCAACGTAAACGAGAGTTGAATAACAACACGATGAGGTTGCAGCTTTAATTCACTACAACCTCATTACTCTGAATCCTGCAACACAATGAGTTGGTTATGCATTTTAAAATTCTTTAATTATTAACTTATATAACTTATTTAAATCCATATCATTCATTCTTATTAACCAACCCAAAGTATATAGACGGTTACCTTTAATACCTATAATTCTTGTTTGGCTTTGTATTGGAAAATTATAACCTTGTTCTTCAAAAGGTTTGTTTAATGTATCGTCCATTCCTTTAAAGGGAACGTAATAAATTTTATAGTCATTGATCTCTCCTAAAAGTCTTATTTCTAAACTAAACAATTCAAATCTTGAGTATCCATGATGAGAACGAAAATCTTTGATCAAACGTTCATCATGATCATTAATATTGTTATAACTATTAACATAATCAAATTTAGTATCAAGTATCGGCGAAGAAATAATGGTCATAGCTAATATCTGTATAGCAATTTCTTTTATCATGAAAGACCTCCTAAAAGAGGAATGTATGTTTAACAATTATATAGCAATATAAGGTTAGAATTGTTATTTTATGCTATATATAAATTGTGTAAGCAACTACATCACCGCTTCATCTCTTTTGGTTTATTATACCTTTTTAGGTTTAAGTCGGTAAATTAATCTTGTATTAACCATAAGTGATAAGTTAAAATCGATGTATTAAAAAATTTGAAGGAGATCATAACCATGAATAGAATCATGATAAATCAACTTCATTATTACAAAAGGCGTTAGCACACCTGAAAAAATCAGGGTGGGCTACCGCTTCTCGCGTTGGCCTCCCTGCGACATATAGAGCGCGCAGGACCAAGAGGTCCGGCGCGTTTTTTATTTTAATAAGAAAGGATTGGCTAATGTGTAAATGTAAAAACCTAGATTGCTTTTATTTTGTTAAAAGATCAGGAGGACCTTAAATGGATAAAATGAAGCTGCTTTCGGAGGATCAAAAAAGAGAGGTTGAACGACAGTTGAGCGTCATCCGAAGAGGAATTGCTGAGATCATACCCGAGGATGTCCTCGAAAAAAAGATTTCAACCTCAGTTATATCGGGCAAACCTCTTAGGGTAAAGCTCGGGCTCGACCCTTCTGCACCCGATATTCATATTGGTCATACAGTGGTACTTCATAAGCTTAGACAATTTCAAGACTTGGGACACGAGGTGCAGTTGATCATTGGGGATTTTACCGGACGCATTGGGGACCCTACTGGGAAATCCGAGACAAGAAAACAATTGACCGAAGATGATGTTAAAAGAAACGCAGCAACCTACGAAAAGCAACTGTATAAAATACTTGACCCGAAAAGGACTAAGCTTCATTTTAATTCTAAATGGCTTGGAAAAATGAATTTCCAAGACGTACTAGAGCTATCAGCTAAAGTTACCGTTGCACGAATGGTAGAGCGCGATGACTTTTCAAAGCGGTACTCCAACAATCAGCCCATTCACCTCCACGAATTTTTTTATCCACTTATGCAAGGATATGATTCGGTGTCTCTTGAGAGCGATATTGAAATTGGTGGTACGGATCAAACCTTTAATATTTTGATGGGCAGAACATTACAAGGTGCATATGGATTTAAAGACAGTCAAGTGGCCGTCTTCTTGCCATTATTGGAGGGACTTGACGGAGTTCAAAAAATGAGCAAAAGTCTTGGTAACTACATCGGTATTGACGAATCTCCGAATGAAATCTTCGGTAAGACTATGTCCATCCCGGACGACTTAATGTTGAAATACTTTGAGCTTAGTACAAGCATTACAAATGAGGAACTTCTCAGGTTAAAAGAGGGCTTGAAAGAAGGGGATGTTCATCCTCGTGATGCTAAGATCCAACTTGCCAAACTATTTGTTCGCATGTACCACGGCGAGCAAGAAGGTGAACAAGCGGAACAACATTTTATAACTGTATTCCAGAAGGGATCCCTTCCTGAGCATATCGCTGAAATGTATGTGAGAAAAGACCTTTTAGAAGAAGGAAGGATTACAATAAGCAAGCTTCTTGTTACACTAGGATTTGCAACCTCAAATAGCGAAGCGAAACGCAGTGTCATTCAAGGGGCGGTTAAAATCAACGAAAGTAAGCTTATTAACCCTAATGATCGTGTGAAAATTCAAAGTGGTGACATTATTCAAGCAGGCAAAAGGAAGTTTGCCAAAATAGTTGTTGGCAAACAATAAGGGCTATGAAAACCCTCTTAAGATTTATGTGGGATCGATCTCCAGCCTTTGATCTCTCGAAGCTTAGTTCTTTCCGAAGATAGGAATCATGGACGAGGTTAATAAATACATTAGTTTAAGTAACGTATGAATGGGGGACGGCAAATGTACTATCAACCATGGTCTTCATATCCTCCGATCGCATCACCCACATTTCCCAAATGTCGTAATATGATAGAAGTCACGGGGGAAGGAACTGTTTCGGCAACTCCTAACAAAGCCATTATCGTTCTCGGCGTGATCACTGAGAATATAAGCCTGACAGTAGCTCAGAAAGAAAATGCAAATACTCTTAGTAATATCATCGATGCATTGTTAAACCTATCCATTCCGAAGGAGAACATTCAAACCACGCAATACAGCATCGACATCCAATATAACTATGAAGATGGCCATCAAATTTTTCGGGGATATAAAGTAACCCATTTGCTTCAACTAACAATTGACGAAATCGATCTGACTGGACTTATTGTGGATACGGCCGTCAAGGAAGGTGCCAACACTGTGTCGAACATTCAATTTACATTGGCGCACCCGGAAATTGCTTATATGAACGCATTATCAATTGCTATAAAAAATGGCCTATTCAAGGCAACTACCATAGCCAAAACATTAGGCGTGACGCTTCATCCGGCTCCTTGCCTTGTTCAAGAAATATTGCGTACACAAGAACCGATTCTATACTCTGCTACATCGTATAGCCCGAGTGTAGCAACGCCAATTCAGCCGGGTGAGTTGAAAATCTCCGCCTCGATAAAGGCTAATTTTACTTATTATTGATACAAAAATCGTTGTGAACCACCCTTGAGATTCTTGTTGGAGGCCTGAAGACTTATGACTTCAGGCGTTTTGTCTTCTCTAAATTGCGATATATTGAATTGAGAGCATGGGATAGGAACAATTTAAAACACTAATAAAAGTTATAGTACACTATGAAATAAGCTGCTCCTTTAAAAGGAGTGGCTTATTTCATAGATCGATTAGTCAAAAAACGATCAAGTAAGACAAAACCACCCAAGTAATCGACAAAACTTCCTATGTTCAAGCTCTTTCAAATTTTTTAGAATTAAATAATGAAGATTATTATGTGAATTATTTTTTGAGATGTTCTCATATCCTTTAAATTTTTGACAGGTGAGGGGGATATATATGGAAGAACAGGATCGTGAAATAAATACACCGAAAAAGGGAAATGAGTTTATATGGATAATAGGGTTTATATAGGAACTAGACTTTTGGAAAATAAATTATATTTGGCATCATCACTTAAAAAGGAAGACTTAATTTCAATTCTTTTGATCACTGATTCAGAGCATTTGGAAAGCGACTTATTGAAGCTATCGAATGATATGGGAAAACAGATTTATGGGGCTGATAAGAGATATGTTTAAACTCTTGAACGTATTTCGCTTATCCCTGGAAAAAACCAATGTACAGGCTACTTTCGAAAAGTAGCAAAGAATACTTGTTCGAAAATGGCCTGTGTCTCGAATCGAGAAGAGGGCACTTAAGAAGCTGTATCACGAGTTTAATAAGGCAAAGCGATAGTAGCACAGTTGAGAAAGTAAGCGTCCTTTACTGGGGCGCTTTTATTGTGTGTATACTTCAGAGAGGAGTCATAATAGGGCAGCTGTCCCGAGAGATGGCAGGCGAAAGCTTACCTTTAGTGCTCATGAAAAATTATATGGCTGCGGCAGCAACTGGGGAAACCTGCGAAGAACACGTAGTGACCTTGCCGCAAGGCTGTACTGAATAAATAAATAGTCTTTTGAAATAAAACAAATAAACAAAATTTCGTCTTGAGACGTATGATTCCGCAGGTACCTTAGCAGCTCCCTTTATAGAAATTATCTTGACAACGGTACCCAGATGTAGGTGATGAGCATTCATACAAAGGGCATAGAGGGATAAGGATCGGGATGGACAGTGTAAGGAAAAGCGTAATTTATCTAGAAGGAGAAAATGCAATATGAGCTTAAGCCGTTTTATCGGTGTGATCACACCTTATTTGGATGGAAGCTTTTACGGAGGCTTATTATACGAATTAAATCGAATAACCATAGAACGTGGATATAGACTCATCGTAATTAAAACTCCCAAAACGAACAATGATTACTCTATCCCGCTAGCTACCGTTCATGCGGCGGCGTGGATTGTTGTCGATTACCCCTTGAACGAATGTATTGTAAATGAACTTAAACGTCTAAAGCGACCGATTATAGGGATCAACCACGACTCCTTGCATTATCCTAGCATCCATTTTGCTAATGAGAAAGGGATGGAGATGGCTGTAGAACATCTCTTTCAACACGGACACCGTCGGATCGCATTTGTCGGAAATATGATGAACCGGGCAACAAATTCCAGATATTTTGGGTATGCAAACGCTTTCGATCGATTCGGGATAAAAATGGACCCTAACTTGCTGGTTCAAATTGGAACCGACGCTCAAGCAGGAGGGCATCTAGTGGCCGATCTCATTGTGAGCGGAGAACTCGACTGTACGGCTGTCGTTTCTAGTAACGATATAACGGCTATAGCCCTCATCGATCGGCTCCAAAAGGATGGATATCGAATACCTGAGGATCTAGCGGTCATGGGATATGATAATAATCCCTTATCGATGCATACGAAGCCGGCCGTTTCTACAATCAAGCCTCCGCTTGCGGAAGCGGCTAGACGGTCCATTGACGTTCTGGAAAAGGAGATGGCAACGGGGCGACTGCAAACGGATCGTGTCCAAATGAATATGACCCTTATAGCTAGAGGATCATGCGGTTGCCACTATGAGCCGGAGAGCTGGGATGGGGATCAAGGAAAGCTATTCCACCCCTACCAGTTATTAAATCAAAGTATGTCGGCCAATCGGACCATCCATTACTTATCTTATCGGGATGCTAAGAAGCTAAACAACTTGTCATGGATGCACTCTTTGCAATGCATATGGGGGTGCTACGGCCAATGGTTCAATGAATCTTCAGCGCGGGAGAGAATGTATGTCAAACACTATTATGCTAAGGACGAGTTGACTGCTCCAACAGGTGAAATACAATGCTCTCCTATGGAATTCCCTCCGATTCATTGTATACCTGAGGAATTACTCGCCGACCCCACAAATATCATATCCATTCATCCGATAATTCCCAATGAACGGGATTGGGGAGTCATGGCTATGCTCCATCCGGTCGATGAAAGCTGGTCCTATTTCAAAAGCGATACGATAACCTATTCATTACACAGATTGGCAACCGCATGGGAAAAAGAAGACCTTCTTGCTCAGCTTCGAAAAACGAATCATTTGTTAGAAACCGTTTCAAAAGCTGCCATGGATGCAATCTTTGAATGGTCTGTCGAGGAAAAACGGTTTTTATGGTCCGAGCGGGCAAATGAGTTTTTTCAATGTCCACCGGTGACGGAGGCGGATTTGCTCTCCTTCGTTCACATGGAAGATAGGGCGGCTGTACAAGCGGCGTTATTTGACCAAACCCAGATGGAGCAGCCCGTTCGGTTAGAATACCGAATAAAGCAGCCCGATGGCAATTATTTATGGGTTGAGTGCAATGGGCAAGTGATACGTGATATGGAAGAGCTGAGGGTTCGTCTGATAGGTTCCATAAGGGATATCAGTGAAAGAAAGAGCGCGGAGGAGCTGTTGAGAAGATCAGAAAAGCTGTCTGTTATTGGCCAGCTTGCAGCCGGAGTCGCTCACGAAATCAGGAATCCCCTAACCTGCCTAAAGGGATTCACACAGCTCTTGAAGACCAGATATCAAGAGCAATTTCCTTATATTGAAGTTATGGAAAGCGAATTAGATCGGATTAACTTTATCGTTACAGAGTTCATGTCACTTGCAAAGCCGCATCTTACCCACTTCAGTCTCAAAGATATAGCGCAAATCATCACCAGCGTTGTGTCCATTTTGGAGACACAAGCGATTCTTACTGGGGTGCACATCGTAACACAATTTGAGACTGCACTTCCCCCTATACTTTGCGAAGAGAATCAATTGAAGCAGCTCTTTGTGAATCTCTTGAAAAATGCCATCGAGGCAATGCCTCAGGAGGGGAATGTTTATGTAGATGTTGCTTTGGCGAGTTCAACCGCTTTATGCATACAGATCAAGGATGAGGGGCACGGAATTGCGTCTGAGATCATAGAGAAGGTAGGAGAGCCATTTTTTACAACAAAAGAAAAGGGTACGGGGCTAGGCCTCATGATCTCTCATCGAATCGTAGAGGCTCATGGAGGCACGATGAAAATAGATAGCAGTGGTTCGGGGACGATTGTAGAAATAATTTTACCGCTCTATGGGTCTTCACAACTATCCGAGTCTTCACCATCGCTCGTATATCAATAGCATCAGTCCATATGCCATACTTTACTGAATCCGCCGTCGACGTTGAATAATTCAAGCAGCGAATGGTTCCCGAATTTGTGAGCATTCGCTTTTTGGTTTTATATCGTTTGTAAACATAAGGCTTGGTTAAAGGACCGCATTGCGGTGCAAACAGCACGGACAGAGGCTGCCACTAGATGGTCTACACAACGGATATAAGGTTCCGGTTAATATGCTAAAAGGGGAACTATAGTTGAATGTTTAAGTGGTGGTCTTCGATCTATGTATACATTGGTGTAATTTGGGCAATAATATTCTTTATTGCGTAAAAAGAGAAGCTAGAAATAAACCTGTTTACCGGATAATGTTCGTAATTAAAAAAAATCCTAAATGGAATTGAAAATTGAATGAAGTATTGCCTGCAATATGTTTAATTTCTCCTTTCGAATAAGACGCAAGAATGAAGAAGCTGTGTTCATTGATACAGCTTCTTTTTTGTTATGTCTGATAGATGAAATTAAGGTTAGTGGAACAAGTTATAAATTGAATTTATAAGTTATAAAGCATTTCTTTGTAATGAGGAATGCCTATTTAACTTTATTTTAAATCAAAAGGATATTTATATAGCAATAATAATAAAATAAAATTCAATAATTATTTATTGTAAAACGATAAATTAAATATTATAATCAAATTGACAATAAATAAGTGAGGTGCTCTTTATGAAACAAGGTTCAACACTCTTTTTAAAGATAGCTGTTATTCTTATTGGAACTCCAGTTCTTGCTTTGTGTATATTGGGGTTGCCTTGGTTAGTTAATAATCCAGTAAATCCAGATTATGCCCATATACTATATCCCATTATTGTAGGTGTGTATGTATCAGCGATACCGTTTTACATTGCATTGTATAAGGCTTTTAGACTTTTAAGTTATATTGACAAGAACAAAGCTTTCTCACAAATTTCTGTTGAAGCTTTAAAGAATATAAAATATTTTGCGATCACAATCAGTAGCTTGTATGTGGTAATGATGCCATTTATCTACCTAGTAGCAGAGAAAGACGATGCCCCAGGTCTCATAATAATCGGAATGGTCCCTATCTTTGCTTCAATGGTAATCGCAGTATTCGCTGCTGTTCTTCAAAGACTTTTACAAGAAGCGATAGATATAAAATCGGAAAATGACTTAACTGTCTGAGGTGATAGCAATGGCCATTATAATCAATATTGATGTGATGCTGGCAAAAAGGAAAATGAGCGTAACAGAACTCTCGGAGAGGGTTGGAATAACAATGGCTAACCTTTCTATATTGAAAAATGGAAAGGCAAAAGCAATCAGGCTTTCGACTTTAGAGGCAATTTGTAAGGCTTTAGAATGTCAGCCCGGAGATATTCTAGAATACAATAGTGACGAAGACACTCAAGATTAAACGACAATCGAGCGTATTGAACGAACGGGGAACAATGCAATATCAAGGGGCTACCGCATGGTAGCCCTTCGTTCTATTTGCGGGATTTTATCGATTTTTCATAAATAATTATCGTATTTTTACATTTACAATCCAATTTGTCAAGAATATGATTAATTTATCGAAAATGCATTTTTAAATCATCAATAATTATTAAAAGGAGTTGCTTTATTAAAAAACAGATTTTATCGACAACAAGTCATAAGGGACTCCAAAAATGCCATTACGGCTTGCAATCGATGAAACGTCCCAAAGATATTATGATCTAAATACGGAATTTTCTTGGAGACAAGCCTGTTTTTGATTGAAAAAAGCGAGAAAAATTATATATATCAGAAAAACCGCAAGCGCTCGCAATGTCCGTGATACTGAGGGTAGACATACGCAACAGTGTTTTGGCAGTTTCCAGTCTGCAACGCTGCAGATAAGCGTAGGGTGTAACGCCGCGTTCCTGTTTAAAGATGCGTATAAAATGATCAGTCGTTAAAGAAAAATTGTGGGCGATTTCGCTTATATCATATTGCTTCTGGGGATGTTGTTGAAACATGCGGCATAGTTCATCCATTTTTATTGAATACGCCCCAGTGGCTGTTCGCGGTTTATTTTGAAATTCCATAATAAGCGCTTGCAGCCATATTTCCATTTGTGACAAGTTATTTCTTTCTTCGGCTAAACAAAAGCGATTGAAAAGCTCTAATACAAAATGATATTGATCAAAATGGCGATGCTCTGGCAAGCCACACAAGATATCCGGATTACGCAAAGAAAAATCTATATAACGAACATCGAGACTGGCGTGATCATTTTGATGGGCATTAACCGCCTTCTTATAATCGATAAGGAAAACATCACCAACACTTAATTTGTAGCAATTATTGCCTAGCCTAATTTGACCGTTTCCACCCCAAACGCTCCACAAGGTAAACCCTGGATGACAACCGACAGGAACATTCCATTTCCATTCGGGAACACAGTGCTTCCCGTAATGCATAGATGAGATATCCATATGCTTCACTCCAGTTACAGTATATCGATTTTTCATAAAGGACTATTGAATTTTTACATTTAAAAACCTGTTTGTCAAGCATCCAAGAGGAGCTCGTGAACAGTTGGCACAGAGACAAAAAGACGGATCAGCCCTATGAAAAAAAACGAATTATTCAAGAAGTAACTTATTCTGGCGTATGCTTTTTTGTCAGCTTCGCGCCCGTTTAGTTTACATAAAAAATGAAAGAAGGAGTGGTTTTAAATGAGAACTTATCGTTTACAACAGTTAGCCGATGTTACGGAAGGACATATTTTGAAAGACATTATGCCGGGGGATTACATCTCTTACGGCGGACTTGCCTTCGAGAAGCAGGGCGCGCGCGCTCATACGAACGACGGTCCGGGAGGCATCGACTATCATGTACACGAAGATTGCGAAGCATTCCTCATCCTGCAGGGCAAAGGTGAGGTTGAAATCAACAAAGAGCACTTTTACCCAGTAAGGACGGGGGATGTGGTCATTATAGAGCCGGGTGAGGACCATCATCTTATTTCAAGCGTAGAAGATCCTATTGTCGTAGTATGGTGTCACGCCGGACCGTCCCGAAACAAAAATCAACTATAAAGAAGCGAAGAGAGGTGAGCAAAATGAAGGCGGTTCTAGTCGGTTTAGGAAACTTCGGTTCAGGTTGGTATAAGAGGCTGAGACGTCATGCTGGTGTGCAGGCGTTATGCGTTGTTGAAGCAAACGTTCAGCTTCGGGAAACGATCGATCCGGAGACCCCGTTTTATTCATCGTTGGAAGATGCGATCATCAACGAGCGCCCTGATTTCGTTATTAACGTTACACCACCTCACATTCACACAGCGATTAACGAGATCGCATTCGCACATGGCCTGCCTGTGCTCTGCGAGAAGCCGATTTCGAACGATATTACGGATGCGCAATATATTGTCGGTCAGGCCGAATTGAAAAACGTCCCGTTCATGATTTCCGAGAATTACCGTTTCTTCGCCCCAGTACTGAAGGCGAAGGAACTACTAGACAGCGGCGTCATCGGACACTTATCATCGGTACACATCGAATTCGACCGCTATCATGTTGTACCCGTTCCTTATTTCGGTCGGCTGGCAAACGGACTGCTGGAAGATGTCACGATTCATCATTTCGATATGATCCGTTATTTTACCGGTCAGGAACCAGTGAAAGTGTTCGCTATGAACAGCAAACCACCCGGAAGCTGGACAGAGGAGACGACGATTCACCTTAGCGCATGGATGGAGCTTGACGGGGGGACGGTTGTGGATTATCACGGCAACATGATGGCCAAGGGAAAAATGACCGAATGGTATGGCGATTGGCGTTTCGAAGGAGCGGAAGGTGCGATAACGATAACGAGCAACAGAGTACAGCTTATGAAGGAAGGAATCGACGAAGAAGTGTACACCTTCAACGGGGTAGGAAACATGTTGTCGCTCGATGAATTTCTGGCTGCTTTGAAGGAAAAGCGTGAGCCAAGACCAAGCGGAAGAGACTATTTGAAGTCGCAAAGCTTAGTGCATGCTGCTGCCGTATCGTCGAGAATGGGTAAAATGATTTCCGTGGAAGAAGCATTAAAGTAAACCCAGTAGAACAATATTTTGAACCATGGCTGTGCCTCATAAGTTATCACCAACATAGTAATTGTAGTCACAATATAAAATTGTGTAGTGGGCCAACCCTCCGTAGTTTTTCACAACTGAGAGTTGGCCTTCTTTCTCCTTAACGAAGCAAAAAGACCGATTTTAGGCTTATACTTGCCACTAAACTCGATCTTTTTGTTCTTTGAACACTTGAGCCTATTGTTAAGGCGCCTAGCTCAAGGTATAACACTTAGAACTGTGCATTTGCTGACACAGCCATATCTATTTAGCTCCACTTAAAATGGATAGGGTTATGAGTCTTTTGTATTCTGAGCAGTAATTTAGATTTTCTCAAACTGCAAGGGTGTTAGTTCAGAACCCTGATTATCAAGCTTGGCGAGCCTACGACTCTTGCAATTGCCCTGACTCCTTGTGCCGCAGACTCATGAAAACCAAAGATAATGCAATTACCGTGAGGATAATCCCCAGCAATCGAAATCCCCCAAAGCTGAACTTACCTCCCATTACGATGCCTAGCAACAATGAAGAGAGAATGGTTCCCATGTATCTTGATGTATTAAATAATCCAGATGCTACACCGATTATTTCTTTTGGCGAGCTTTTGAACAAGGCAGCTTGCATTCCGACATTGTTCAACCCGTTACTAATACCAAATGCTGCTAACGCCAAACACACACTTATAACCGGTGACATCTGATTCAACGTCACGATCCACACTGAACCAGATGTCATCAGCATTCCGGACACGAGCAATGCTGGTCGAGGACCGGATTTATCGATCCATCGTCCTGCCAGTGGAGAAGTAACTAGTGAGCATAAGCCTAAACTTAGCATTAGAATCCCTGTATGGAATTCGCTGACATGTCGCACCATTTGCAAGTAGGACGGAAGCCCGAAAAAGAGCGAGTAAAAAAGTATGTTAACGAGCATGAACTGGACATTGACCCAAGTCATTGCAGGATATTTGGCGAATGTTCGCAAAGGTATAAAGGGTGACGTCACTTTTAGCTCATGTCGTACGAAAGCACCCAGTGTAACGAGGCCTATTAGCCCGACAATGACATATCCTAATGAGGCATGTCCAGATGATGTTTCTGACATTAACCCAACGAGCAGGGCAACCAGACCCACTGTGAAGAGTAAGATCCCTGAAGCATCAATCATCTCATACCATTTACGAAAGGACATGTTGGATGCAACGGATGATGGCGATTCGTCTTTAGGAATAGTCCTCCAAGCTAAAAAAAAGCTCGCAACCACGAATGGAATATTGACGAAAAAGATAGCAGGCCAATCCCACCATTGAATCAACACCCCGCCAACGAAGGGGCCAATTGCTGCTGCTCCGGAAAGGAATATGGACAAAACAGACAGTGCAGTCGCTTGTTTCTCCGTAATATAGATTCGCACAATAGCCATTCCGACCGCAACAATCATGCTTGTTCCGATCGATTGCACAATGCGGAACACGATGAGCCACCCAAAGTTTGGTGATAGTGGAGCGAATAATGATGAAATGAAGGCTACAACAAGCCCGGTAATAAATATCTTTCGGCGACCGAATAAATCGCTGGCCCTTCCCATGACTGGTTGAGCGATAGCACTCGCAATGTAGAAAGAAAAAATAATCCAAGAAACACCTGTAAAGTCAAGTTGGTATACATTTTGAAGCCTTGCAATTGCTATAGAAATCATCGAAGAATTTAATGGGTTCAAGAGTATCCCCAGTCCAACGGAAATCATCAGCCACCTACTGCGAGCATTCATATTTAGCCCCCCCACTAATTTGTCTTGATTTCATCGTACTTGAAACCGATTATTTATTCCAATGCATTTCATGTTATAATTCCATTGATTCGAAGGAATGAGTGGAGGGTGCGATATGGAACTTCTTCAACTGCAATATTTTCTTACGGTAGCTAGATTGGAACATGTGACCGAAGCTGCACGAAGTTTGCACGTTACTCAATCGTCACTAAGCAAAACGATTCAACGCTTGGAGGAGGATCTAGGGGTTCCTTTATTCGATCGAATAGGGCGGAAGCTACGGTTGAATGAGTTCGGAAGTAGATTCCTTCGCCGTGCAGAAAGGGCTTTATTTGAGTTGGAACAGGGGAAGCAGGAGCTTAGTGATTTATCCAGCCCCGAGCATGGCAAACTTGAACTGGCGGTGAATACCGCAAGCATGTTACCCAATATCCTTCGAGAGTTTCGGAAAAAGCAGCCTTATATCCAATTTCATGTACAAATGCTGACCACGCAGGAAATGGTTATGCATCTTCATAGAGGAGAGGTTGATTTCTGCTTGTCCTCACCTCCTATAGAAGGAGATGACATTGAATGTCATATCGTGTTTATCGACCCAATCCTTGTAGCAGTGCCAAAGGGGCATCGGCTGGCAGACCGAAGCAGCGTATCCTTGACAGAACTAAGCGATGAATGGTTTGTCGGAGTAAAGAGAGGCTATGGTACTCGAGATTTAGTCGACTCGGTATGCAAAACGGTTGGATTTGAGCCTAAATATGTGTATGAGGGGGATGAACCTGCAAGGATAAGCTCTCTTGTGGAAGCGGAAATCGGTATAGCCTTCATTCCAAGTACGGCAAGGTATTCACGCGAACATATCAAATATCTCCAAGTAGATAATGACGAACTGGTACGGGAGATAGCTTTATTATGGCATAAGAGTCGGTACATTTCACGGGCTGCTCTGGAGTTCCGTGAGGTCGTCGTAGAATATTTCGAGAAGATATCCAAACAGACAATTTAATCCCAACTATAAGCGAAATAAAATTTGTGACCAGACCAAGCGTATGGGTAAAGAGTATCGAGATTTCCACACAAATGAGCATGAAATTACCTTTTTAGATTTTGGAAATAAAGTTTCGTTATAGACAAACTATCTAAGGCCTTTTTGTAGCCGTTTATGTATGATAACTGTAACTCCAAATTTAGGAAGGATACATGTTATTGAAAAAAAATGATGCACCTCCTATTGATCTGGTCGAACAAATTGCAAACGAAAGCCTCAATAAGACAGTGAAAACGATAGAAAGAGAATTAAGTGGCGGTTCTACCTATGTTTATCGTCTACAATTCGAAGATGATACCTTGTATCTCCGAATTCTCCCAGAAGAAGATTGGAGTTTTGCGGCGGAAGTACAAGTCCATTCTTTGTTGCGCGAAAGAGGCGTCCTAGTTCCCAAGGTGACTTTCTTTGCCTCCCATCCTCGAATCTTGGGAATGTCTTTCATGATTGTCGAAGAAATACACGGAGCCAATGTTATAAATTGTGGCTCAAAAGACATGTATGACAACATACTAATGCAGGCAGGAAAACAAATTGCGGTTATCAATCAGGTGAGAGTGGACGGGTTTAGTTGGGTTAAAAGAGATAATGATGAAAGTGGAGTACCTCTGCGAGGAGAGAAAATTTCGCTGCATGATTATCTCTATGAATTTCTTGACAAATATTTGGTTGTATTATCCCAGAACGGGTTTAATCAGATGGAGATCTCCCAAATCAAGAGCCTATTAAATACGGGAACTGCTTTAATGGGAAGACACGAACCCTGTTTAGCCCACGGCGATTTTGACGATTCCCATATTTTCTCTCATAATGGTGCATTCACGGGGATCATTGACTTTGGCGAGATTCAAGGAAGCAGTCCGCTGTATGATTTAGGGCATTTCAAGCTGCATGATGGTCAATATGATCCAAATCGTCAAGGCTTTCGTTCCTTGGCAATGGGATATAACGAAGTCAGAGAACTCTCGCATGATGACCAGTTGGAGATTGACCTCTGGGCATTATGGATCGGTGTCAGAAGATTGGGAAGAGTGAGAAAATGGTGCCGTTATCATGATCATTTACTTAAAACGGTAAAGATTGAAATGGAGTTGCTCGGTAACAAATTATAGCTCTATTAAGTAGGAGCTATCCCATTTGACCATTCTGGAACACCCTAATTCCAATACAATAAAATACTGATTGGCCATTGAAGTGAGGAGCTTGCAGCAACGCAGCTCCTCTTTCTAATTGAAGTAACTGGCAGGATAGTTGAAACTTAAAAACACTTCGTTGTTGTATTTGCGGACTACACGGATATTCGACATAAGCCGCAGATATACCCCGAGTTGCGCCTGGTGGTAGACCACGTGGCTTAATCTGAAGGCGCGGAGTGATCGCCCGCGGCTAAAATAAAGAGCAGGAAAGTTGATTTATGACGTTGGCATAAATATACTCCCTAGGAACTGCGCTCTGCGCGGTTTTTTTATTATGGATGCACAAATTATTTTAGATAGCGTAATATAATAAAAACAGTACCATGACAGACACAGTAATGTGTCTTATCATACAGTTATGGAGGAGATTGTATGAGCGAGAACAAGATCACATCCGACCTGCTGCGCGGACATACGGATACGATGATTTTACGGCTCTTGTCCGAAGCTGATCGTTACGGTTACGAGATTATCAAGCTGATTGCCGAGCGTTCGGACGGCGAGTATGAACTAAAGGAAGCCACGATGTACTCCAGCTTCCGGCGGCTTGAAGCAGACGGCGACATCGAGTGGTATTGGGGCGATGAATCACAGGGCGGACGGCGCAAATATTTTAGGATTACCGAAAAGGGCAAGAACACTTACGACCGCAACAAAAGCAATTGGGAGTATGCAAAACGCGTGTTAGAAAACTTAGTATAAGGAGAGATTTGATATGATGAATCCCAAATTGACGGATTATCTGAACAGCGTTTTTACGCCATACGATGGGGTAATAAGCGTCTCCGAATTAAAGGCCGACCTGCTTACCGATTTGCAAGAACGATACCGTGAACTCAGAGCGGAGGGCAAGGACGATGAAACAGCGTTTAAGATGACCATTGAGAGTATCGGCGACATCGAGCAAACGATTCTGGAGGTCGCCAACCTCTCCCGCTCGCTGGAACGGCAAGTACTGACAAACTTTAATGGAAGCAACCTGTCGGAAAGCGACTTTGCAGGCGTTACGGCCCATAAAGGACAGTTTAAAGGCAGCGCGCTGCACGGTTCCAACTTTTCGGGCGCAGATTTGACCGGCAGTTCGTTTAAGGCCAGTGACGTGCGCGAAGCCAATTTTGACGGCGCGAATCTGACGGACTGCAGCCTATACGCCCTTGACCTGACAAATGCAAGCTTCAATAAGACGATCCTTGTACGAACCAATTTCAGCAAGTCGGGGCTTGACGGAGCCAAATTCACAGGCGTAAGACTAACCGACGTGACGTTAACGCTGACCGATCTTAGAAAAACGATTTTTGAAGGTTGTTTATTTGATGGAGTTGACTTCAAATACACCGATCTGACCGGGCAATGTTTTGACGGACAGACGTTTATCGGCGTAAAGTTTGACAAAGCGGCCTTAACCAAAGTCTCATTCAGGGGGGCTACATTTCAAAATGTTTCTTTCCAGCCTGGGTTTACTCTCACTAATAAGTACTATCGTATGATCAAAACCATCTGCTTTGACGGCGCAACGATGGATAAACTGACCTATGTGCTGCTCAAAGGCATGGGTGCCGATTTGTCCAAGGTTACGGTTCGATAAGGAGGGAAGCCAAATGAAAAAGGATACCATGGGACAAAGCAACAGCGGCTTCTCCAAAACAGGGCTGCACAGAATGCGCGACGTGCTGGCACGGCATGTCGAGTCCGGGAAGATTCCTGGGCTCGTGGCCCTGGTCAGCCGGTACGGTGAGACGCACGTCGAAGCGATCGGTACGATGCGCCATGACGGTGGTGCGCCGATGCGCCGGGACACGATCTTCCGGATGGCGTCCACTTCCAAGCCGGTCGCGGTCGCGCCGGTGATGATCCTGCTCGACGAGTGCAGGCTGCGGCTCGACGACCTGGTAGAGCCGTGGCTGCCCGAACTCGCCGATCGGCGGGTGCTGAAACGGGCCGACGGCCCGCTGGACGACACCGTGCCGGCGCAGCGGCCGATCACTGTACGGGACCTGTTGACCTCCACGTTCGGGCTCGGCATGGATATGACGTCGCTGGGCACTCCGATCATGAACGCGATCTTCGAGCAGGGGCTTACACCCGATCTACCCGAGCCGATGCCTGAGCCGGATGTGTGGATGCGCCGCCTTGGCACACTTCCGCTGATGTACCAGCCCGGAGAGCGCTGGCAGTACCACATAAGCAACGATCTACTCGGCGTGCTCGTCGCCAGAATCACGGGCCAGTCGTTTGGTACATTCCTGCGCGAACGCATCTTCGACCCTCTGGGCATGAAGGACACAGGTTTCCACGTGCCCTCCGACAAGATCGATCGGCTGCCGCCCCTCTACGCCCCCAACCCGCAGACCGGAGAGTTCATCGTGTGGGACGAGGCCAAAGGGGGACGCCACAGCCAGACTCCGGCGTTTCAGGGCGGCGGAGGCGGACTTTCCTCCACCGTCGACGACTACCACGCCTACTTCCAGATGCTGCTGAATCACGGGATGCACGGGACTGAACGGATCCTGTCCCGGCCCGCCGTCCAGCTGATGACCACCAACCGCCTCACGCCCGAGCAGCAAGCCGCCCGAAACGCCATGGCCAGCAACAACGTCCATGTGTCATTCGGTCAAGGGCAGCACGGCGGCTGGGGATTCGGAATGGCGGTGCGCACCTACCGTGGTGACTACGCGTCCATAGGCCAATTCGGCTGGGACGGCGGAAGCGGCACCTCGACCTACGCCGACCCGGACAACCAGCTCACCGGAATCCTGCTCACCCAGGTCGGGATGTCAACCCCAGATTCATCGCGGCTTATCCACGACTTCTGGACCACGGTCTATCAGGCAATCGAAGACTAATACCGAGCCCCGCGGTTCGTCGTTCGTTAAAAAAAAGGCCGGTGAATTTCATCGGCCTTTTTGGGGCAGAACCAGGACGTGACGAGGCTGCTTTTATTAAGTTAACGGGTACTTCAGCTTCAAAACGATAGGAAGGCAGCCGGTCAGATGAACTGCACCCCAATTGTTAGACATGACTAATATTGGAGTTAGCTTGAAGAAAATCTCCAAGTGTTGACATGGAAAAACATCCTATGTTAGCATTAATTTAACTGATACGAACGGAGGGGTTACGTGTGTTAAACTAATTCTTCGATATTCTTTGCACAATAAATTCAATAGTGGTTTAAGGCTATTTTGTGTGCATAGTAATCGAAGAATGGTTTACCTTCACTGTAACCTAGTTAAGTTGTATGCGATTGGGGACAGGGGGGAACTCTATCCTCATGTCGCATAGACTGGATTTGAGGAATATGTATTGAACCCTTTTGTGATCTATCCAGTGACTGGACTGCGAGTCTATCATAAGGTAGTCATCTTATTGCGTTCATTCTCAAATTCTTTTTCGATTACTGTATGCACAGGCCAATAGCCTGTGTTTTTTTATTTTGTATATAAACATTGGAGGAATTCATATGAACGAACGATTAATAAAAGTAGATGGAATTAAACTATGTACAGACAGTTTCGGAAAACCAGTTAACCCGGCTATTTTGCTGATTATGGGTGCCCAATCCTCAATGATTTGGTGGGAAGAAGAATTCTGCCAGCGTTTAGCAGATGCAGGGCGTTTTGTCATTCGTTATGATAACCGCGATGTTGGACGTTCAACAACTTACGAACCTGGTCAACCGGGTTATACTTTCGAAGACATGGCAGATGATGCCGTTAGAGTATTGGATGCTTATAAGATTGAGCAAGCGAATATCGTAGGCATGTCCATGGGCGGTATGTTGACTCAAATGATAGCTCTGCGGCATCCGGAGAGAGTTCTAACCATTACCCTCCTAGCAACGTCCAATTTTGCTCCGCATCTCCCCCCGATGGAGGAAAGGATTATGCATTTTTTCTCGAATATGGGAGTTATAGATTGGACTAACAAACAATCGGTAGCCGAATTTGCTATGGATAGATCAAGAATCCTAGTAGGTTCAAAGCATCTTTTTAATGAGAAAAAAGTTGGCATTTTGGCTCAAAAAGAATTTGCAAGAAGTAACAGTATGGCCAGCATGAGTAATCACGCCTTGCTGACAGGTGGAGAATCCTATCTAGTTAGGACGAGTGAAATAAATGTACCCACTCTGATTGTACACGGTACTGAAGATCCCATTATCCCTTATGAACATGGAACAAATCTTGCTAACGAAATTCCGGGTGCGGTTTTACTGACATTGGAGGGTACTGGGCATGAACTTCATTGTGATGATTGGGATTTAATAATCGATTCTATTTCAAAGCACACTTCAATTCCAAATTAGTTCAGCTCCCTAACGGGAAGTAATATACTTTCCTCGAATCCGATTGAACATGAATTTTTATCCGAGAGCATTCCGGCTGTAATTCAAAACTAAAACTATTGCAAAAATATCTTAATAAAGACAGTTTCTTGTTGAGCTAACGAGTACTATACTTAATAAATAACCAAGACGCGGCTTCCGGAATGGATTGGCAGCCGTGTTACGAACGGGCAGGATTCGTCAACAACTACGCCGCATAACTGACGTAGTTGTTGACGAATCTTCTTTATTTCAGTAATGTTAGAAATATAGAAATACCATAATTATCTAATAAACAAATATTTTAAAGAAAGGCGTGATAAGGATGAGCCATAAACCATTGTTAGTCATCGTCGGTTCTGGACCAGGAGTAAGCGCCGGTATAGCCAAGAAATTCGGAAGCAATGGCTTCCGCGTGGTTCTTATATCAAGAACCAAACCATCACTGGAACGCAGCTTGGAAGATCTTCATCAGGTGCATATTGAATCGTATGGAATTACTGCAGATGCATCAGATCCAAATTCATTAAAAACAGCCTTTAAACAGATAAGAAGCATATATGGAGTTACCAATGTTTTGGTATATAATGCGGCACACATCGTTCCAGGAGATCCTCTTTCGTTAACCGAGAAGCAACTTATTGAAGATTTTAAGGTGAACACTGTTGGTGCGTTGACCAGCGCTCAACAAGTAATTCCGGATATGGTTGAACGTAAACAGGGGACGCTCTTTTTCACCGGGGGCGGTATTGCGCTGGCTCCAAATCCGCTTTATACCTCATTATCCATTGGCAAAGCCGGGATCCGCTCGCTTGCTCTTTCAATGGCCGAGACATTGTCTCCTTACGGAATTTATGTTGGTCAGGTTCTAATCGCTGATCATGTCCAAAAGGGGACGTATTACGATCCGGATCGGATAGCCGATGTGTATTGGGAATTATTTATGAAAAAGAACCAGAGGGAATATTTGTATAGGGAATGAGTGTTGACGGGCACGTTTTCAACTAAACATTCCTGTATAGCCTAAGAAATGGGCTTTGTCAAAAAAGGAGCGCCTCGGTATGATGGGTTTGTCCACGGGATCGAAACCCAACACCATCAAGGAGGCGCTCTTGTTATGAAGTTTAAGCAATAGGGATTCGAAAAACTGCAACAGTGGATTGAAGGACTACTAAAAAAACATCGCTTAAAGGACATAATAATTGGAATGGAGCCGACAGGACACTATTG
>NZ_JMLS01000021.1 GCF_000686845.1 Paenibacillus sp. UNC451MF
GCATTCGGCGTTAAAGGCAGCCACTCTCGCAAAGCAACCTGCCTGGATAACGCATGCATCGAATCCTTCTTTTCGCATCTCAAAACAGAGAAGTTGTACCTCAAACAGTGTAATTCAGGAGCGGAAATTCAGCAAGCGGTGGAAGAATATATTTACGATTACAACTACCACCGTTTTCAAGCCAAATTAAAACAACGCGCACCGATTGAATATCGATGCGCGTTGGCAGCTTAGCTTTTTTCATCTGTCTACTTGACAGGGGTATGACCATTGGCCAGCTTTTTTTATTTCCACTTATTCCTCAACCTCTACCAGATCTATAATCTCTCTAATATCCTTGATGCTCAGCGCTTCCGCGATTCTTTCGATATGACTAAAGTTAATATTTCCCCTTTTACCAGTAGAAAGCTCACTTAAGGCAGCGTGACGCACATCAGATAACCTAGAGAGCTCACGTAAGGAAATATTGTGCTTCTGCGTTAGTTTGGCTATGTTTACAATTACTTTTTTGCCCAAAAGGATCACCAACTGTACACGGGTATAGGTATTGCTATACGCAAAAACGTACCATATAATAAGATATGTATTGGTACGCAAAAGCGTAATATTACTCTGTGCGAGGTGATCCCCCTTGAAATATTTCATTTCAAAGATACCTCAACAAGCAATTGAAAATTACATAGATAAAGAAACTAGCGTCGCATTCTTCGATCTCCTCATAACCATGGAAGCCGATGGAACAGGCAGTCGTGTTCACTACAGGCCTCACGGCGAACCAGTCCCTTACATGGAACTGGATATGTGGTATGGCTCACTGTTGGAGTACATAGATAACACAGACACCTTCAAATCCATGCTAGTGCAGCTGATTAACGACACTAGACGCGACATACGAATCTATGAGGAACAACTACTAGGATTGCCAGAAGAGGAGCTTGCTAAACGATGGGTGCATAGAAGTCTGACTCCCAACTATACCGTTTCGGTTCCAAGCCGAGGTGAAATGCTGAGGCGACGCTTAGATGAAGAGAAGAGGGACCTGAGGAAGTATGAAAGGATGCTGTTCGATTTACTGATTTACGGGGATAACTGTTCTTTCTGAGAAAGCTTCTGTAAATATCGTGTATAATTCAGAAAAAATAAAACCGAAATTCCCTTTCAACATTTGACGAGATTGAATAAGATTAGGTAATCTATAAGTATTCATTTGTAAAAGAATACAAATATTCTAAAAGGAAGCGGGAATCATTCTATGTCGGAACAGTTGCTTTCAAATCGGCCACTTGGCAGTACGGGCTTGTTAGTCTCTCCGCTGTGTGTTGGTGGTGCTCCATTCGGAGATATGCCAGAAACCTTTGCTTTTAGCGCACCAGAAGAAACAGCACTAGCAACGATTCGTGCTGCTTTTGCAAGTTCAATTAACTTTCTTGATACAGCTGCGGCTTATGGGGATGGTGAGAGTGAGCGGCGTATTGGTAAGGTCATTAAAGAGAATGGCGGACTCCCATCGGGTTATGTGCTTGCTACCAAAGCCGACCGCTGCTTAAAGACAGGTGATTTCAGCGGTGAACAAATCAAACGCTCCATCGAAGGAAGTCTCCAACGCTTAGGACTAGATCGCCTGCAATATGTGTACATCCATGATCCGGAACATACCACCTTTGAAAATGTTATGGGACCCGGGGGACCGCTGGAGGTACTGAAAAGCTTCAAGGATCAAGGAATCATCGAGCACATCGGTATGTCTGGTGGGCCCGTTGATATGCTTATTCGTTATGTAGAAACCGGAGAGTTCAGCGCGGTTGAGACCCATAACCGATATACGCTGCTCAATCGATCAGCTGAGCCTTTGCTGGATGTCGCCAACCGATTGGGTGTTGCAGTCATCAACGCAGCCCCTTATGGCAGCGGCATGTTGGCAAAAGGTCCAGATGCCTACTCCCGCTATGCCTATAGCGATGCACCTCCGTTGCTGGTTGAACGTGCACGATCTTTTGCGCAAATCTGCCAGGAATATAATGTTCCTCTGGCAGCCGCAGCACTTCAATTCTCTATGCGTGACCCCCGTGTCACGAGTACGGTTGTTGGCATGTCGAAGCCGGAGCGGGTCGCTCAAACGTTAGAGCTAGCCAGTCTCCCGATTCCTGCTGAGCTTTGGTCTGCGATAGACAAGATAGAATATGATACGGAAGATCCTGAAGCGAATAGATTTAAATAATAGATTACTTACTGACCCAGAATTAACCAAAGCTGGCCCCAATGGAGCCAGCTTTTCGTATTTTCTCTTAACTTTCCGATAAGTTACCATAGAAGATATGTTTTATCCATAATCTCACAATAATGAACTTGCTATTTATAGTTCCTCCCTTCAAAATGAAGAGAATGAGATGATGAAGGAGTCATAGGAAATGAACGATGTTGCTATACGCAATAATGTGAAGGTCATTGGAGCAGGGGAACGAACCATCCTTTTTGCACATGGGTTCGGGTGCGATCAGAGCATGTGGAAATATATTGTACCTGCATTTGAGAAAAAGTACCGCGTTATTCAATTTGATTATGTGGGCTCAGGAAATTCGGACCTAAGCGCTTATAGGGCAGATAAATATGATACGCTGCATGGCTATGTGCAGGATGTGTTGGATATTATTGAAGCTTATGAGCTTAAAAATATTATTTTTATCGGCCATTCGATTAGTTCTATGATCGGGATGCTTGCCTCTATTAAGCGCCCGGACTATTTTGATAGGCTGATTATGATTGGACCCTCCCCGTGTTATTTGAATGAAGAGGGTGTGTATTTAGGCGGTTTCGAAAAAAGCGATATTACCGAGCTGCTGGACATGATGGAAATGAATTTTGCAGGATGGGCCAGCTTTATGGCTCCCCTTGCGATGAATAACCCGGAGCTTCCGATGTTATCCAAAGAATTGGAGCGAAGCTTTATCTCGGCAGATCCTGTTATCGCGAGACAATTTGCGGAGGTTACCTTTTTCGCGGATCATAGGAGAGATTTGGCGGCAGCTACAGTGCCTACCCTCATATTGCAATGCTCGGACGATAGTATCGTACCGCTGGAAGTAGGGCAATATTTGCACCAACATTTGAAGGACAGTACGTTCCGGCTAATGGAAGCCAAAGGTCATTACCCGCATATCAGTCATCCAGAGGAAACCATCCGTTTCATTAATGAATATCTTGAATGTCAATGAAGGGATCAACTTGTATTGAAAGGATTATAGACAACCATGGATGAGCGCTTACAATATGCACCATGCGGGTATATCTCCATTACACACGAGGGACTGATTAAGGAAGTGAATCAAACCTTACTGGATAAGATGGGGTATACAAAGGCTGATTTGGTACAAAAGCATTTCGAATCTATCATGTCTACGGCTAACAAGCTTATTTTTCATTCGTACTTCTATCCTTTTATTAATCTGAATGGACAGGTGGAAGAGCTGTTCATAAGCTTAAAAGACAGCAGCGGGCAGTCGATTCCCTATCTATTAAATGGACGTAGACTCGATCATGAAGGCACAGAGGTAATTGATTGCATCTTGATGCAGATGGGCAAGCGCATTGATTATGAGAAGGAGCTGCGATCCGCGAAAAAGCAAATCGAAGAGGCTTACGTGGAAAAGGATCAAGCCCTGGTGAAGTTAGAACAACTTCATATGGAAATTGAACAGAAGCAAGCAGAGCTGATCGAGATGAATGCACTGCTTGTGGAATTGTCTACTACAGATAAGCTTACTGGACTAAAGAATCGAAGATTTTTTCAGGAAAAGCTTGAAGAGCATATCGATTTGTATCGCAGGACTCAGCAGCCTTTTTCTCTCCTTATAGTCGATATAGATCACTTCAAAAAGATCAATGACACCTACGGACACCAGACGGGGGATCATGTACTAGAGAAATTAGGGAGCATCTTGAAAGCTCATTCGCGCAAAGAGGATATTGCCGCCAGGTACGGCGGGGAAGAATTTGTATTGATCTTACCTAACATAGATGCATCGGAGTCCAAGATAATAGCGGAGAATTTACGGAGTATCATCGCCCATTCCGCTTGGGAAACGGGCAGCTTAACCGTGAGTATAGGCATAGCTACCATCACTGCGCAAGATTCAGATGCAACGATCATTAAGAATGCCGACAAGGCTCTGTATGCTTCTAAGGAAAATGGCAGAAATCGGGTTACTCATAGTATGGATTTGCAGTTTTAGGTTTGTTGACATAAAGAATTATGAAAGGTCATGGACCGCAAAAATATCTAATTCTAGATGATGTACGTGTTTGCGGACCATGATTAAAAGCTAAGCTGGCCCTCACAAGAGCCAGCTTTTTAAACATTTCCACAGAGGAATTTGTGATAGTGGATGAAAAAGCGATAAGATAACTTATATCTTATGCTTCTCTGGCATGAAGATGTAGGTTACGCCTGCGGATGTAAGAAGAGTGATGATGCCATCTACGATGGTAGGCTCGACCGGAGATCCGTTTGCGTCGATGACGCGAACCTGTTCCTGACCCCATGGGTTCACCAGTCTCAGAGTATTGCCTTTGTCGCTCGTGATTTCTACGTGCGTAACCCGGCCGTCCTTCTGCTCGCTAGACAGGACGAATGCTCCTTTGGCACGGAGCCGGACGAACTTGGCGTCGTGATGTTGGGGCCAATTGGCGAACACACGAATGATATCCTCATTGGTTTGCAGCAGCATCGAATGGATTGTCTCGATAGAGCCGGATGTTTCAATCCCGCCGCCGTTTTGTTTGACTGTCAGGTTCTCACGCCATAAATAATGGATTACGGCTTTGAATTTGCCGATCAAATCTTCCAGCTCCCACCCGACTCTGGCGGCGATGGTAAACGTTTTGGGAAATCCGTTCATCGATGAGCCGCGGACCCCGGGCTCGAACGGATTAATATATTCAAGGGTGTTTCTCGCGATCTGCAGCAGCGCCGGGTCTGATCCGATCGCCATGTTGTCGCTTGGATGCACAATACCCTCTAGCATAATCGGTTGATCGCCTTTGTTGATCAGGGCATTGCCCTTAATCGGGTTGTTAATTTCATCAGCAAGCAGGAAAACCTCCTTGCCGTCCATCATACCCTTCGGATAATCGACCAAGTGGTCGATGATTTCTTGCCAGACAGGAATCATCCCCGCATCGACCTGCAAGTCTCGGCTTCCCTTGATCAAGGCACTGAATAGTTGGTAGAGATGTGTCTATGGTCGTTATGAATTCATTGTCCAAATAGATGTCTATCGTGCCGGTGAGTGGGCTTCTCTCCGAAATGAAGTCAATGCCGGAACCTGTGAACTTGTGTTCAAAATAGTCTCCGACCGTTTCCGTGATGTGTGCATCTGTATGTAACGCTCCAGGGCGGTTGTTTTTTTCATATCTCCAGGTTCCATCGGCTAATACCTACGTAAATTGAAAGCCGGCGTCCGAGTCATTAAACGTGACGACCGATTCCGCGAAGGGAAAGGACGGTGTTGCTTCAGCGCCTACAACCCGCGCAGCCGCTGCTCCCAAGGAGTACCAAGAATGGCTCTCCGGAGTCTCGGCACTCGTTCTTGTCACCCAGATACACCCGTCATCCATACCGCGTTGGAATGGATAGCTTGCATCGCTGGGCACCGCCAAATCGACATAGATCGGGATGGCCTTGGCTTGTGCATCCGTCTTGAGCTCGGTGACGAGCAGGTTTTCCGACTCCGCTAACCAGGTTCGCATATTCACAAGCTCGCCCTCGATTCGCAGGGTCGATCGGACTTTCGGGTTCAGGATAACCTGCTCCTGCAAATAGTCGTGATCCGACTGTGCTCCGATGCCTGAATTCGGACCCTTGATCGACAAGGCTCCAAACGTTAGCTTCTGGCTGGACGGAGCCCAGAAGTTGGACTTGGCTATATAATAGGTCTGGGTCCCATCCCTGCCGTCGGAAGTAATAGAGACATCACCGTTTCCTAACAGTTGGCCGGCGGTGAAGCCGTTCGTTATGACGTTTTCTATCGGCGGCGGGGACATATATCGGCCTTTGATCCCCGACAATATGCCGGATAATTCTTCCCATTCGTTTGTGTCTGCTGCGTGAGCTTTTTGAGGAACTCGCATTTTACCTCTTCTCCTCTTTTCATCATATTGGTATCGTTCATGTTTCCCTGCTTTATTCTATTGAATCCAGTTCTTGTTGTATTTGAAGAAATCCACCTATTTCACTAACTTTTCCACTAAAAGGTAAAAGGTGCCGCCGCCGGTGTAGAAAGCGGTGATCAGTCCGAATGCTTGGCCCAGCAGGCCGGAGACAATCATAATCGAACGAAAACGGCAAAACTAAATAGCAATAACCGTCACTCATTGGGAAGGTTATTTTTTAGGTGTTGCTACGTGCACAGCTTCGCTTAAAATAAGGTACATTTACAGGACCCTTTGAATAAGTTGATTTAAGCTTTAGCTTGGAGAACCAGAGAGCATCGAATCCACAACGAAAGGAAGCTACAGATGAAACATCTCCTTTATTCCACTTGAGGCATGATGTCAGAACGGAAATCAATCCCTCACTGGAATTATTAAAAATGCAGTCTGACATTACAGGTGAACAAATGATAGTACATCAAAAAAGATCACCGAAATTGTGAAAATATTATATTGGAAGCCATGAACCATCGTGCTGCTTATTAGTTTGTACCAGTTTAATAGGGGATGTGATTGCGTTGCGAATCAAGTTCCGAACCGAGCTTGAAGTCAATCCGAAGGCTATATTAAAAGATTGTCTTAAAATGGCTCCAGAGGATGAACTTCTTTCTGAAATCAAAAGCATTGTTATATTTTGGTCAGATCAAAGATTACGTGAAGACGGGATGCCTATCCCAGTTAGTACACGGGAGATAAGAGAGTATTTAGTCGAAAGAGGGTTAATAATTGAGTTCGAGGACGAAAATGATTGATCGAAGACATGCTGACTTCCAACTGGTCAGAGAGTGAGCTTGCGAGAGAAGGTGATGAAACGTTAAAAAAGCTGGTAGGGTTCAAATACGTAAGATTGGAACCTCCAGCTTTTTGGCTCATTCGTTACCAACTCTTCGAACATTATCCGCGATTAGCCGTGTCACCAACCGACGCGGAGACTTCTTCACTGCTTACTGAGGGCCTCCGATTCGAGCTGTATACCGCAAAACCGAGCATCGTAGCCAGCAGAATGCCGCCGCCGGTATAGAACGCTGCCGTTAGCCCAAATGCCTGACCTAACAGGCCGAACATGGCTGGAGCGGTCATTTGTGATAGACGGTTCGTCAATAGGCGCAGCCCAAGCACTTTACCGCGCTCGGTTTCCTTCGTTTCCTCTACCATAATCATAATGGTGACCGGCAAATTCATCCCGATGGAGCTGCCCAGCAGAAAGGTAAGGATGGCGATCCCGATAAAGTGCAGGGAAGCGACGGGAATGAAGATCAGGCAGACAGAAGCCATGCAGCCGGCAAAGATCAGAATTCTCTCCAGCGTCGCCAGCTTCATCAGCCGCCCGAGCAAAAAGCGCGATACAAACCCGGACAAGCCCATCAGTGAGATCACCGAGGAGATGACGAAGGCGGAATAGCCGTGACTATTTAAGTAAAGCGGAATGAAGCTCCCATATAACGCTTGAATGAACATGATCAGGAACGTGCCGACCAGGCCGAATTGAACCCCGCGGTGACGAGTTAGATGAATGCCGCTGACATAGCTGTTCAGCATTTCTTTAGGTTGAAATAGTTCTTTTGTTTTACCCCGTATACCGGAATCGCCGGGGCTGCGGATTAATAGAATCAGGATGTAACAAATGACGCATACCACAAGCGACGCCATAAAAGCGGACCGATAGCTCCATAAGGAGGAGCCAAAATAACTTACGACAACTCCGCCAAGCAGGGGGCCCACCATATTGCCGGCTGAGTTCCACATCGAGAAACGATTAATATTTTTGTTGCGCAGCGCTTTGTCCTGCTCCCCGTCTGAGGCAAGTACTTGAAGCGATGAAGCCATAATAATCATGCTAGTCCCAAGGAGCACTTGGGAGATCGCAAGAATGGGCAAGGTCGTACTGAAGGATGTCAGTCCCAAGGAAAGGATAAGCAGCAGACAGCCGATCTTCGTCATCTTCATCGGACCGAGCGTATCAATCATTTGCCCGATCGGCATGGCAATAAACATAGGCACCAGCGCTCTAAGAGTTACAATCAGGCCGATTAATGCCGTAGATGCGCCCAGCGCTTCGGCGTACAAGGTAAAAAACGGCTGCGCCACCGACATCACTCCGAAAAAAATACCGCCGCCATAAATCCCGACAGCCCGCACCGCTTTTTCCATATTCATAGCAAGTCACCTTTCTTTATCTTGTATTATCTCTTGTATTGGTGAGCTTATAGGTATATCCTACAAAGGAAAATCCTCGTAGTATATATACTATGAAGGATGAGAAGACAAGTAAATGATCGAAAATGAATGATCTTATTCATTTTTTGAATATCCTTTTCGCGGCTTCGGCTGCTAAACCGATGATCGGACTATTCCGGGAAGGAAGGCTTCACATGACATTCGATCAAATTCTAACCTTCGTCACGATATATCGCACAGGGAGCATATCCAAAGCAGCGGATAAGCTGTACCTGCCTCAGCCTACGGTCTCACACCGGATCAAGCAGCTGGAGAGAGAACTCGGCAAGCCGCTGCTCATTCGTGTGAACGGAACTGTCCGGCTATCTGAAGAAGGAAATGCTTTCCTGCCCTATGCTTTAAGCGCATTGACCTCGCTTGATCAAGGCCGCGAGGCCGTGGAGCATATGAAGCAGGGATTGACCGGTACACTGTCTCTGGGCTGCAACAACTCTTTTGCCGGCACGATTCTGCCTCCTATTCTGGAGAGCTTCATGGCTGTGCATCCGAGCATCGCCATGAAGGTCTATTGTTACTCCACAGAGGAGCAGGTCAAAATGCTCAAAAGCAAGCATATCCAAATGGGCATCACCCGCTATACGGCCAATGACCCTGGCATTACCTTCAAGCTGCTCTATGCTCACCCGGCCTACGCCGTTATCTCTAGAGAGCATCCTTATTCGGAACGCGAGGCGCTGAGCTTGCAGGAGGTATTGAAAGAGAGGCTCATTCTGTACGAAGCCGATAGCCTCCATCGGAAAAAAATCGACATGACCTTCAAAGACTTGAATATGCTGTACGACCCGCATTATGAGACGAATAATTTGCAGCTGATCAAATTCTGGATTAAAAGCACAATGGGGATTTTTCTATCATGTCCGCTTTATATGCAAACAGAAATTGAATCAGGAGAGATGGTAGCGATTCCGATCGAGCACAATCCGTTCCCGTTGAATCAAATTTTTCTTATGTATAGAGAGGAAGATTTGAACAGTCTGGATTATTTATTCATGCGTCATGTTGAAGAGTATATGGAGCCATTCCATTCGGAGGATTTGGGTGAGTAACCTTGTAGAGATGGAAGCCGCTGGACATACTTAACAAAGCACATTACCCCTATTTTATTCATTGGTAATAAATGTAATAATGTTTTAGTAGCTGGCCAGCTATAACATAGCAATGATTTTTATCTCTATGAGGCCACAAGCCCAGGGGATGATGATTTCAGTGATAGTGGAACACATACAATCCAGTTACCACCAGGATACACAGGAAATATTTACTTCTATATTTCAGTTGATGTTGGCCAATATCCAGCATCCCGTTCGGTTTATGCAAGTTTAGATAATATTACTTTTCAGTAATATGTAAAAATACAATGGTGGAGACATTAAAGTCTCCCCGTTGTATTTTTTTATTCAATTTTAAAAGTGACCTTCTTATTTATCCCCCCTAACCCGGCTAGGCGAAACCCCGAACTGCCTCGTGAAAGCCCTCGTAAAAGAAAACAGATCAGGATACCCGACGGTCAGAGCGATCTCCGTAACCGACAAGGATGTCTGCTTCAGCAGCTGAGTCGCCTTATCTAGCCGTACATTTTGCAAATATTTCACTGGCGGGACGCCGACGTGTTCCGTGAAGGTTTTGGAGAAATGCGTGCGATGGATGCTGACGTAGGCTGCGATATCGTTGACGGTGATTTGCTCGGCGTAGCAGGTGTGAATGAAGTCCAAGCTTTTTCTCAACCAGAAATCCGGTGTGCGAGGGGCTGTTGTAGGTTCTTGCTCAGGAATGAACTTAGCGAAAATACGGTACATGAGGCTATTCCAGAGTACCAATTGCTTCTTGCCCAGGTTCTTGGGCATTTGGGTCATTTGGTGGAAGATCGATTCCAAATCGGGATCGATGACTTTGCGTTGATAAGTGTTGTCCGGTGCGAATCCGGCCATTGTCATTAATTCAGGTACTTGGCTGCCATTGAAGGCAAACCAGATCATCTTCAAGCGGGATTCGGAGGGAGCGATCCGATACGTATAGGACGTATGGGGGAACATGCAGAACATATCGCCCTTACCTAGCTCCACCTCATTACCACCGTATATAAACTGGATACGCCCTTCCCTTACAAAATGTATAGTGTAATGCGCCTTCTGCCGAGGGCCATTGCTGTAATCCGGCTTAGCGATGTTATGTCCCATATGTAGGAGGAATAGACCGCTGCTCTTGTCGAAGGAATCGGTCTCATGAATCCATCTTTCTGCGTATTCGTGGGTGTATTCTTGCATCGAAACCACCTGCCGTTTCTTGAATAATCCGAACTGTAAGCGCTTTATATCCACATGATAACTTACTTTTCTTTTTTCCGAAAGTACTTAATCTAAACTACATATTTCAACTGTTCCACAGGTCCATCTTTACAATTTTTTAACCTTACCCCTACAAATTGCTAAAAAACAGCCTACCATTTGATATTCCTAATCGGCATGAACATGATGGATAATGAGGACAGTAATTCACTTCTGTATAGAGGAGCTCGGTCCATGAAAACAAAGCTCGCACTCGTTTGTGGAACCGTTTTCACCCTGTTGGCGTTGGCGGCATGCGGAGGTCCGGAACCAAGCGTGAAGGAAGGAGACAGTAAACCGAAGATCAAAGATCCTGATCCGGTGACGTTAAAGCTGTTTCCGTACAATCCGATGTCGGAGTCTGATTTTAACAAGCTGATCGCAGAGCCAGTGAAGAAGAAATACCCATACATCACGGTCGAAATGCTGGCCAAAAATGCGACACAGTTTGAGAGCACCATAGCCGCCAAAGAGGATATGGATCTGATTCTGATGTGGAACGGTAATATCAATGGGAACAAGCAGTACGGCATTTTCGAGGATATGACGCCATACGCCCGCAAGGCCGGCTTCGACTTCGGTCGGTTCGACCCGAAAGCCATGGAAACGATCAAGGAGCTGTCTGACAAAGGCGAGATCTATGGAGTCCCTTACCAAATTCAGTTTTATGCGCTCTATTACAACAAGGATTTGTTCGACAAGTTCGGAGTGCCATACCCCATAGACGGCATGACATGGGAGGACACAGTTGAGCTCACGCGCAAGATGTCCAGAATGCAGGACGGGGTGCAGTACAGCGGCTTCGATATGGACTCCCTCTCCAGATTGACGTATCCGTTATCGTTGGTTCCCGTAGACGGCAAGACCAACAAGGTATTGGTGAACAGTGACGCCTACAAGAAAGCGTTCGACTTGGGTAAGCAGCTTTATTCGAGTCCGGATAATCCAGGCAAAATTAGCACCGGTCGCTTTACGAAAGAGAAGACGCTCGCCATGGTAGGGACGGTCAATATGTTCGACCAGCTGGAGAAAACACCGGACTTGAACTGGGATTTAGTGCAGTACCCGAGCTACAAGGAATTTCCCAACACCTACGGAATGTATGACCTGAATGTGGTCATGCTGACCAGCACGAGCAAGCATAAGGACGATGCAATGAAAGTGATCGAGGTGTTCCTGTCCGATGAGGTGCAGAGTTTAAGCTCCAGCATGGGCAAGTTATCTGCATTGTCCAATCCGGAGATCCGAAAAGTGTTTGGAAACGGTCTGTCTACGCTGAAAGGGAAAAATTTGCAGGGAATTTTTAGAAGCAGTCCGGCTTATGCCCCGCCGTTCTCGATTTACCACTCCAAGGGAAATGAGATTTTGAAAAAGACGTTCCTCGACTACATCGCCGATAAAAAGGACGTAAACACGGCCTTACGGGAGGCGGAGGAAGAACTTACCCGATATATTCAGTCGCAGGGAACGAAATGATTCAGGAGGATAATTTACAATGAATATTTCCACATCGTTAAATGTGTTCGGAACCGATTACGAGCAAGCGATCCCTGTCTGCAAGGCAGCAGGCTTCGAAGCACTGGATTTTAATTACTGGGATCACCAGAAGGATGTTATGACCAAGTCCTGGGAGGAAGAAGAGGCTTGGGCGCATCGCATTCGCCAGGTAGCGGACGAGAACGGCCTGCGCTTTACTCAAATGCATGGCCCGGTGCATGGACGATTGTTCCAGCAAATGGTGCCAGGGCTTGATATCGATTCGTTCTTGACTCTTGCCAAAAGGTCGCTTAAAACAGCCTCCATTCTCGGGGTGCCATGGGTCGTCTTTCACTCCAGCGGTGTCTCGGTAGAGGGGGAGTCGAACCGTGAGGCGAAGGAGTTTAACGTGAAGTTTTTTCAGCAGCTGTTTCCTGTCATGGAACATACGGGGGTCGGCATTGCATTGGAAAATTTTTATGACCGTCCGGCTCGCCCTCATGCGGTTCGTCGAACGTATTGTGCTTTGTTCGATGAGCTGATAGAGCTGATCGATGCGCTCAATCATCCGTTGGTCGGTGGCTGTCTGGACACAGGTCACGCGCATGAGCAAGGAATTCATCCGAACGAAATACGCAAATTCGGCAATAGGCTTAAAGCGACTCATATTAACGACAACGATGGAGTGCAGGATCAGCATTTGCTGCCCTTTCAAGGATCAATTCAATGGGCTTCGGTTATGTCGGCTCTTCACGATATAGATTACAAGGGAGATTTGACTTATGAGACACATCAATCGATTCGTGTACTGCCGAATGCGCTGCGGGAAGAGGGATTGCGCTACGCTGTAGCGATTGGCCAATACTTGATCGGACTGAAAGGAGAGCTTGCAGGAGCATGAAGCTGATAGCGGTGGATTTGGATGGAACGTTGCTTGGGGGGACGGTCGGCAGATATGGATTCAAATCATCCGGGGTGGAAGCCTTGCGTCAAGCGGCAGCTCAACAAATGCATGTTGCGATCGTAACAGGCAGGGATTTGCCGTTCATTCTGGAGCTGCTTCATCGTGAAGGGATTGTTCCAGAAAAGGAGGGCTGGCCTCAAGTTATCGTATCTGAGGAGCGCTTGATTCACTTGCTGGATGATGAGGGCAAGTATAAGCCGGAGACGGAGTGGAATGAAGAGGTGGAACGCATCGAAAGATCACATTTCGCTGACATTATGCCTGGCGTCTCCGCTTTACTGGAAGGCAAGCTGTCGCAGATCGATGCTGCCTCTCGACGGTGTGAAGAGGCGAAGGAAGCAGGCAGAGGCTTCGTGGAGGTGCTGTTCAGCAGCGCCGACACAGCCAGAGCAGGCGAGACGGTTATAGCCGACTGGCTGCTCCAAAGCAAGCTGCCGTACTATACGGTGCGCAATGTTGCGGGCGTGTGCGTTCGCCACTCGACAGTGGGCAAAGGCCCTGTGTTGGCCCAAGCGTGTCAAACGCTTGGAATTCCCACGGAGGAGGCGCTCGTCATAGGAGACAGCTGCAATGATCTATCCATGCTGGACGGGGGCTTCGGGTTCAGGGCTGCCGCTCCCGGCAATGCCGAAGAGGAGGTGAAGGCCCGAATTCACCCTACACGCGGTTATTTAGCAGCAGGCACCTTTGGAGATGGTGTTGCGGAGGCTGTTTATCACGTGTTCAGAGAACTACAGAAGTGACTTGTCTTGTTGAGATTACCTTTACTAAATCTTAGGAGGGATAGTAATGGATAAGAACAAAGATTCCGAAGAAAAGGACAAAAGGATGAGTCGCCGGGAAATGCTGACGGCTATCGGGATGACAGGCGCTGCTGCCATGACCGGCGTATTGCTGAACAATGGCGTAGCCAACGCTTTGACTGGCAATCAGCCGTCTGTTACGGATTCGGTATACGGGTCAACCAACGCTCAGCTTCTTAGTACTGTAGATGCGGATGATGTTTCCTTCCTGCAAGCAGCAGGCTTGACCACCCGTACGGCTGGGGACAAGCTGCGCGAGTGGGTCAGCATCAAGGATTTCGGGGCCGTCGGCAACGGCACTACGGATGATTCAGCGGCTTTCCAGGCGGCTATTGCATATGCGGAGAGCAAGGCGGTCACGAATCCTGCCCCGGGATCGACGGGAAGCAAGCTCGGCCGAGTCAGTCTGTTCCTGCCACCGGGTTCCTACCTTATCACACAGCCGGAATCCCTGCTGCGAAGCAGCTATACGACGAGTACGGTGGGATTGCATATCCAGGGTGCCGGATCAGGCGTTACCCAAGTCATTTACAGCCCCTCTGCTACAGGAACGTATTTGGCCAACAACAATAACGCTTGGCAGTTTTGCTCAATCTCCGATATTGAATTCTACTCTACCAGCACAAGCAATCATTTTATGCGGTCCTACTCGACAGGTCAGCCGCAGAGCTGGACGTTCGAAAGGATTCGCTTTCGCGGAAGCTGGGGGTATACGTTCCATTTGGAAGGTACGGACACGAACAGCGAAATGAACTGGCGTGAAGTGGATTGGGCGGGAACCTGCACGAAAGGTGTCTACGTTCCCTCGGCTGGGGGCTCGGACCAGTTCCTGAACTACAACTTCTATTCCTGCAACTTTGAGGTGCAGGAAGGAGACTTTCTCCATTTCGAGAAAGGCGGCAATATTACCGTATGGGGCGGAAGCTACATTCATATTGGAGCGAATGCAGGCACATTTTTCAAATTGCTCGGTGCTACGCATTCCTATGGTGTGGAACGTTTTCTTTGTATCGGTTCGAGAATGGAGCATCGCAACGCCAACAGCAAGCTGATCTATTGCGAGTGGAGCGCCGGCATCGTCTCCTTTATTAATGTAGACACTTCGAGCTCGGTCCCCTTGCGTGCCGCCACGGAGCTGGTTGCAACGTTCTACAGCAACAATACCAAAATGCCCATCATCAAATTCGATAACTGCCGGCTGCTCGGCAAGCACGAATACATGTATAGGGTCAACAGCTTCCAATACCCTCACAATATCGTCTACGAAAACTGTGAAATCAACCAGCATACGAGTCCATCCGACTTTATCGTGTTTACGGCGGAAGGCGGGAATACGAATGCAGGCGGAACGCCGACGATTCATTTTACGAATACGCGGGGGCAGGGTGATCCTTCCCGCAAATCATGGGAATGCGATTACGGATTCCAGAAAAGCTCCTTCGGCATCACCAAACGAACTGCCATTTCGGTGAAACGAGCCGACGGCAAATTCCCGTATTCAGCCTCGACGACGATAGGGTTCTATGTGCCGGTCAATGCCCGCATCGTCAACATCTTTTTGCAGTCGCCTGCCGGTGCTGTAACCTCCACGGGTGCAGCAACCTTTACTGTGCAAACGACTGAAGCAACTCCTACCGTGCTAGCAACGCTGACGGCAGCGAACCATTCCCAGGGCTTTCTTTTGAAGCAGGATCTGTACTTCCGCTGCGACTCAGCCGAGAAGTGCAGCCTTCAGCTCGTGGCGGGTTCGAATGTGACGCAGGCGAACCCTGAGGCGGAATGTATCGTGGAGTATATTGGGTAACGAACACTGTACGAATAAGCCGATAACGATTTTAATCGTTTCGGCTTATTTTTTATGAATATCCGCTCACGGCAGCTTATGGACATATAAGACTTAACGAGCATGCTTCGGATGGTTCGTATCCGATAGCTCTTCACATCACCGTACCACCAGTGCCTGATGTTAATGACCATTTGAGGATTGTTATGTGTGATTAGTGGTGTGATCATGTAAAAATTACCAATTATAAACAATTATACTATGAACTATGGAAAAAAATAGGAATTTTGGAGGTGAATCGAGTCACTATGTAACCAGAAATCAAGGGCTCTTAGGGAGTCAGTATTATGCTTTTACTAGGTATTAGATAAAAATAGTACTTTTAGCTTTTCAGGAATAGATTACAATAGGATAAACAAGTTTCGACAAGCAATCATGTATCGTACTCTTCTATTTACGTTTAATAGTGGATAGATAATGAGTGAGCATGAGGAGGTTTAATGATGCAGAGCAGAAACATTAAAATAACAGGTACAGGTAAATATATGCCTAAACGGATCGTCACCGCTGAGGAAATGGATGAGCTGCTTGGGGTCCCGGCAGGTTGGGTTGAGAAAAAGTCGGACGTGAAACGAAGACATTTTGTAGAGGATGAGACGGCTTCCCAGATGGGGGCATTCGCCGCACAGGAGGCATTGAAGCAGGCAGGCCTCGACTTCAGCGACATCGATTGCCTCGTATGCACGAGCGGGACGATGGAGCAGCCGATTCCTAGTACAGCTGCGCTTATTCAAAGAGCATTAGGGCAGGAGCATTCAGGGGTTCCCGCCTTTGATATCAATTCGACATGTCTTAGCTTCTTGACGGGTCTAGATGTCATGTCTTACATGGTTACCTCCGGCAGATACCGCCGCATTCTACTCGTTTCCACCGAGATCGCCTCCATTGGGCTCAACTGGTCACATAAGGAAAGTGCTGCCTTATTCGGGGATGGAGCAGCGGCAGTCATAATTGAAGCGGCTGGGGAGCGGGAGGGTTCCCGTATTGTATGCTCAGCTATGAAGACGTATAGTCATGGAGCGCATCTCTCACAAATCCGGGGCGGAGGTACGGGAGCGCACGCCTTGTCTGTACAGGAAGATGAGGCGTTCTTATTTGAGATGGATGGTCAAGGAATTTATAAGATGGCATCGCGCATTTTACCTGGGTTCGTAGCTTCGTTATTAAAGGAAGCTGGCTGCTCAATGAAGGATATTCAAGTGGTCGTGCCTCATCAAGGGAGTGCGATGGCTATGCGGTTGATTAGCCGAAAGCTGAATATTTCAAAGGAGCAGCTTATGTTTATTACCCCGACGCATGGCAATACGATTGCCGCATCGATTCCTATGGGACTGCATGAAGCAATCCGTGAAGGACGTATTACCCGTGGCAGCAGAGTGCTGCTGCTCGGGACATCGGCCGGCTTGTCGGTCGGGGGGATGATCCTTGACTACTAGCAGGCTGCAGAGACGGATGGATGGCAAACGTATTCTGCTCACCGGCGGGCGTGCACCGGCAGCATTGGATCTGGCCCGCCAGTTGGCAGCGAACGGTCATCAGATATTCATGGCGGAGAGCTGCCCGGAGCATCTGTGTCGGCAATCGAGAGCAATTCAACGCTGTTACTTTGTGCCGGAGCCAGCTCTTAATACGAAAGCCTATGTGGAGGCTTTAAGACAGATTATTGAGGAAGAGCAGATCGAATGGCTCCTCCCGATGTGTGAAGAGTTATTCTATGTGGCAGGCGGACTGTCCGAGCTGAGTTCTCATTGCCGTGTCTTTGCGGAACCTCTTGATAGGCTGCGGCGGCTGCACAGTAAATGGGAGTTCAATCAGCGGGTAGAGCAGGTTGGCTTGTCAGTGCCGAAGACGATGCTGCTCCAGTCACGACAGGATTGCCTCGCATTTATGGAATCGGAGGCAGAGCAAGCGAAGCTGAGGCAGCAGGAGACAGGCAAAACGGATGCTGCGAAGTGGGTGTTTAAGCCGGTGTTTTCGCGGTTTTCCAGCAAGGTTATTATAGCGGAGGTTACGGCCGATGGATGGCGGTCCCACTCACGAATCATCAGTGATTTGCCCGTATCGGACGATGCGCATTGGGTTGTGCAGCAATATATAGATGGTGCCGCTTATTGCAGCTATAGCATCGTCCATCAGGGGACGATTACCGCGCATACGGTGTATCCGGTCCGATTTACGGCGGGGCTGGGTGCCTGCGTTAGCTTTGAATCTGTACGGCATCCAGAGATTGACCGCTGGGTCGAGCGATTCGTGCAAGAGGAAAGCTTCACAGGGCAGATTGCATTCGATTTCATTGAAGCAGGGGACGGAACGGTATACCCGCTGGAATGCAATCCTAGAGCGACCAGTGGCATTCATCTGTTCCGAGCGGAGGATCGGCTGGATCAGGCGCTGTTCATGATGGGCATACAGCAGCAATCGGAGCAGGAACGGATCATGCCGCAGCTTGGCCGGAGAGCCATGATTACCGTGGCTTTGGCTAGCTACGGTTTGGCAACCTTGCTATCAGCGGGCGGCTGGCGCCGGTTTCCCGATTGGATTCGCTTCTTTATGAGAGGCAGCGATGTCGTGTTCCGGCTTCGCGATCCGCAGCCTTTCTGGCAGCAATTCCGGCTGGTGTACTGGAATTGGCGCAAGGGAATGAAGCAGCGTATACCGATTATAGAGGCATCTACGCAAGATATTGAATGGAACGGTGGTGAAATGGGGTGAAAGTATTAGTCACCGGGGGTACAGGATTTCTAGGCAAGCACTTATCGTTAGCCCTGCATAGGCTCGGTCATGAGGTAACCGCGATGGGGCGTAACGAGCGAATGGGTGCCGAGCTATCCGGGCAGGGCATTACCTTTGTCTGCTCCCGCTTGGAGGACACCGTTCAAATGGTCCGAAGTTGCGAGGGACAGGAGATGGTGTTCCACTGTGGAGCGATGTCCTCGCTATGGGGCAGCTATAACGATTTCTATGAAAGCAATGTGACAGGGACGCGCAATGTGATTAAGGGGTGCGCTGCTAACAGCGTACAGCGGCTTATTCATGTGTCTACACCGAGCATTTATTTCGATTACAAGGACCGGCACCGGATCGCCGAATCGGCGCCCTTACCGCGTAAATCGGCTAACTTGTATGCGGAGACGAAACGGCTGGCTGAGCAGGAGGTCGATCAAGCTTATGAATCGGGACTTCCGGTCGTTACGATTCGCCCCCGCGCTATTTTTGGACCAGGGGATCCCTCCATCATCCCGAGACTCATTCAAGCGAATCGCCAAGGGCGGCTTCCGCTGATTCAAGGCGGACAGGCTGTCATTGATCTTACTTACGTCGATAATGTCGTTGAAGCACTGCTGTTGTGCATGTCCGCACCAACCTCTGCTTTAGGCCAAAAGTTTAACATCACGAACGATGAGCCAGTCCGCTTTATCGATGCGCTGCATTATTTATTCGAGCGGCTTGAGGAGCCGATACGGGCACGAAGGATTCCTTATCTCACAGCCTACTTGGTGGCGGGATGTATGGAAGGGGTGGCACGATTATCGGGGAGCGGCAAGGAGCCGCTGCTGACCCGATATACGGTCGGTTTGCTCGGCAAAAGCCAGACGCTCGACATTTCGGCTGCCAAGGAACAGCTGGGGTATCGTCCCCGAGTGACGGTCAAAGAAGGGATTGACGCTTATGCCGCTTGGCATAAAGAGCACTATGTTTAAAGTACATACGGAGGTCACCCTCATGGCGGCAGGGTATTGTACTCATAAAGAGAGGGTAACCATTCGCGGGGGAAGCAGCCGAACCGTTCGCTTTCCGGCTTTGTTTGCGCTGATTGAGCATCCTGAGCGCGGACCTATTCTATTCGATACGGGCTATACGGAACGTTTTTTTGAAGAAACGATCCGTTGGCCCTATTCGTTGTACGGTCGAATGACGCCGGTTTATTACACACCGCAGGATAGCGCTGTGCACCAGCTGAGGCAGCGCGGAATCGAGCCAGCCGATATTCGGTACATCATTTTGTCTCATTTTCATGCAGACCACATCGCCGGGTTGCGGGATTTTCCAAATGCGGAGTTCATTTATCTTCAAGAGGCATATGAGGCTGTTCGCTATCGCCAGGGATGGAGCGCAGTGATGGCGGGGTATTTGCCAGGACTGCTGCCTGACGATTTTGAGGCTCGTTCGCTGCCTATTGATGAGAGCTGTTTAATAGAACTGCCGCAGGAGCTTCCATTCAAGCGAGGGATGGATATTTTCCGGGACGGCAGCGTCATTGCCGTCTATGTTCCTGGTCATGCCGCAGGCCAGATTGGGATTATGGTATCCACGAAGAGCCAAGCTTATTTCTTATGTGCTGATGCGGTATGGAGCAGCCGTGCTTACCGCGAGCTGCTTGCTCCTCATTGGATGGCGGGATTCATTATGGCGAATCGAGTTCAATATATGGATAGCTTTTGCAAGGTCCATCAGGTATACAAGCAGTGTCCCGAGCTTCGGATTATCCCATCGCATTGCAGTGAAGTATGGGAATCGCTTGGGCAAGGCGGTGTAATGGGATGATCGGGAAGCTTGTTATTATATGGTATTACTTGTTAACCAAATACCGAATGAGGCGAACCTCGCGCGACCGACTCAAGCAGTGGCAGGAGAGACGCATCCAGCGGCATATTCAGTTCGTAAGAAGCCGATCTGCTTTCTATAAGGAGCTATGGGGAGAACTCCCCGATAGCGATTGGAGGCAATTTCCGATCATCGAGAAATCGGATATGATGGAGCATTTCAACCGGTTGAACACGGTTGGAGTAGACAAGGACGAGGCCTTCGCTCTGGCTCTGCAGGCCGAGGAGAGTCGGGACTTCACCCCTATGATCGGCTCGGTTACGATCGGCATGTCCTCAGGCACCTCCGGCAGCAGGGGACTATTCCTGGTTAGCACCAAGGAACGTATGGCATGGGCCGGTACGGTCCTCGCCAAAGTGCTGCCCCGCTCACTGTTTCACCGTGAGCGGATCGCGTTCTTTCTGCGCGCCGACAGTAATCTGTACGGCAGCGTCGGCAGCCGAAGGCTGCAGTTCCGCTTCTACGACTTGCTCGATCCATTGGTCGAGCAGGTGGACCGCCTGAACCGGCAGCAGCCTACTATAATTGCAGCGCCGCCATCGCTCTTGCGCGCTCTGGCCGAGGCGGTGGAGAGCGGCAGGCTGGAGATTCGGCCGCACAAGGTCCTATCGGTGGCCGAGGTGCTGGACCCGTTAGACTGCGAGCGAATCGAGGCGGCATTCGGACAGAAGGTACACCAAATTTATCAGTGTACAGAGGGGTTCCTTGCCGTTACGTGCGCGCACGGAACGCTGCATATCAACGAAGATATCGTTGCGGTGGAGAAGCAATATTTGGACGAGAGCCTGAGCAAGTTCGTCCCGATTATCACAGATTTTTCGCGGACGACACAGCCGATTATCCGTTATCGGCTGAACGATATATTAACGGAGCGGACGGCCCCTTGCCCGTGCGGGTCACCTCATATGGCTTTGGAGCGGATAGAGGGACGCTGTGATGATCTGTTTTATTTGGAAGGCTTATCGGCTGCGGAGTTTATTCCGGTATTTCCCGATTTTATAAGCCGTGCTATTATTTCAGCATCCGCAGAGGTCGAAGAATATAGGGTCGTACAGCATGCCCCGGATGTGATGGAAATCTTTATAAGGCTAAAGCAGGAGAGGCATAGCAGTACTGACCAAATCCAACTCAGCATCTTGGAATCACTGAATCGGTTATGGGCTAATGTGAACTGCACCGCTCCGTCTGTACAATTCACCGAGCTGAATCAGACACTGGGCATGGGCATTCAGAAGCTTAGGCGGGTCGAGAGAAGATTCAGTCCACATGGCAGAAAGGAGGAGATGCTGGTTGGAGCGGCGTCAACATTTACCGGCACAGGGAAGTAACGGGGAGAGGCCGTTAGCGGTCGTTACAGGGGCATCCAGCGGCTTTGGAATGCTAACCACGCTGGAGCTCGCCAGACAGGGCTATCTAGTCGTTGCCACTATGCGCGATACGGCCAACAATCGCATGCTGATGCAGCAGGCGGGGGATGCCGAGCTGACCGGATTCATTGAGTGCATGCCGCTGGATGTAACGGATCACGGCGCAATAGCAGATACTGTCAACCGAATCATCGACATGTACGGCCAAATTGATATCCTCGTCAATAATGCCGGAATGGCCATTGGAGGCTGCATTGAGGAGATTGCGATGGAGGATTGGGAGAAGCAGATGGACGTGAATTTCTTCGGTATGGTCGCAATGACGCAAGCGGTGCTGCCATTCATGCGCGAGCGGAGGCAGGGCAAGGTGATCCAGATTAGCAGCATTAGCGGCAGGCTGGGGCTTCCCGGCTATGGGCCTTATGCGGCTTCGAAGTTTGCAGTAGAAGGCTTCAGCGAAGCGCTTCGGCTCGAAATGCTTCCCTATGGCATTCATGTTGTTCTGGTGGAGCCGGGCGCGTACAAGACGAGCATATGGAATAAAGGATTCGAGTATATGGAGGCAAGGGTTCCCGCTGAATCTCCCTATAGCGGGTTCTTTAATGCCATTTTAAGATATTCGAAGAATACGGCAGAACATGCGGATAACCCTCAAGAGGTTGCCCGTGCCGTTGCCAGGATTGCACTTTCCCGGTATCCTCGTCTGCGTTATACACTGGGAAAAGGTGCGCGAGCTGCCATTATAGGCAAATCGCTGCTGCCCTGGAAGTGGTTCGAGCGGATACTGCTCAGGGAGCTGGAGAAGTGAAGTGGGGGCAGTATGAATCCGATTTTTGATCATGAATCGAATACATTAATGATGGAGGTTCTCTTTTGATAGACAAGAACAGAAGACTTCGTGATTTAAGCTTCGGCACGATGAGTGTAGCTGATAAGTCGCTCCTTCTCGGCGCAGGAGTGACACCTCTGGGAGATCCCTTATCGAGCTTTTTGGCAAACGAATTCAATCATAACTTCGATGCTTATGATAAGGCTATTGATTCAGTATATAACCAGACCCATATAGGTGGCTCAGGCTTGCATCATTTGCTGGACGGCCAGCACACGATCTGGGGTGCATTCGAAGCGGTGAGAGACGTTAAGACGGACGATTCCTTCGTCACCGAACTTCTTCAGGCGTGCGAGCATCTATTAAGGGATATTGCATCCAAATCGGGGATTAACCCGTTATTTTCCCTTACGCAGGAGCAGTTCAACCAATTGAGTCATATGGTGGCTGAGCTGGGCATATCCAAAACCTTTTTGGCGGATGCTCTCACCTTTAACGGTTCGGAGCTGCTTGGGGGACTTGCAGGACTTGCGGCGTCACTGCTGCTTGGAAATAAACCTGATCCCTCCCGCTTATCAAGGCTTTCTGGGGGGCTCCTTATTTCATCCCTGCTAACGGCGAATCCCGTTTTGTTCCCGATTGCGGCAGGGGGGATGGTATACAGTGCTATCAAAAGCGGGAATCCGGTTGAAGCAATGAAGCAATGTGGCAAAGGAGCCTTAGTTTCGGGGAGCGCCCTGTTAGTCTCTTCGTTGGTAGGAGGCCCTGTGTGGATCGGCTGTCTCCTCGGTTTGGCGACAGCGCTGCTGGTTTCCTATATGGTAACCAATCCGGAGGATGCATTCCGAAGATTAAAGGCTCTCATGCGACCGGCAGCCCTGCTGTATCGTAAAATCTCACTTCAACTATAGTTAAAGACTGGATGGGGAAAAAAGGATGAATCATGAATGGCTGGAAAGGATAATGAAGCTGGAAGCATTTTGTAAAGTACATAAGGATATGCATGCAATAAATGCAGAATCGGCGGATCATATCATCGATACTTTTAAAAAAGCTCTTGCACCGACGAGAGATGCTCTAGCGAAAGCAAAGAACAATGATCAATTACGCATTGCTCTCATTCGAGAGCAGATCATCGTTCAGGCACAAGCGAGCCAATACTTGAGCATCACGGACGAATTTACTGAGCGTCACAAAAATTTGTGGAAATTTAATTCCCAGGCACCCGAATTATTTTTCCAGACCGCTTATGATCAGCTTGCCGTATATTTTCAGCAGAAAAAAACGGTCATGCACCTCAAATTGGAGGAGGACAGCTCCTGGTACAGTGGAATTAAGGACTCAGCCAAGAAGATGGGGACTTTAGTCAATTTTGCAGTCAAGGGAGCGAATCAATTATCTGAAAAACTCGGTGGTCAAAAGCTGACCGACAATGAAAAGGTGATCGACGACAAATCGATTGTGGAAACGCTGATGGAGCAGCAATTGAACCCCAAGCAGGTATCCAATGATATAGGGCGTATTCTCGATCGCTGCAACAAGGTCTATGCAGAAGCATGGAAGAAGGAAATTACTGCTCAGCAGCCCGATTTGCAGCGGATTATTCCGCATATGCTCGTCCATAAAGCAAGGGAAAACGTTGATTTACAGTTTCAGGTAGGAGCGACGGAGCAAATTTTTCTCGTCTCCATCGGTACCACTGTAGCGAGCGTTCTTGCTTTAGCAGCAGGATGGCACACGCTAACATGGGCGATTTTGAACGTCTTTCCTCCGATGGCATTGTTTGTCGCCGCTTTAACGGTTGTAACGGGATTTTTGACCCAAGAGAGTGCACTGAAGCAGAGAAAGAAGCAGATCGATGATTCTGTCAATCAATACTATCACTATTTCCTGACGTATCTGGACGTCGTTAAGCTAAAGGAACTCGGGAATAGGTCACTGAGGCAGCACATCGTAAACGCGGGGGAAACCATCATCCATAAGACAATCGAGCAATGGGAAACTGCCCTGCTAGGCGGTTTGACGATCAATCACTACAGGCAGCTGAATGCTGCCTTCTCAAGGCACATCCTGTACCTGCAGGAGGTGATTGAAGAGCTGGAGCAGCCTTGAGCTGCTGATGAAGCGGGCTTTGCTGAGCAGATTCCTCAGCCTGTTACCAGGAAAAAATAATTGAATATGTTCCTAATAACAAAGGCTGAAGAGCGCACTCATCAGAAGCTGATGTCTACATTATTATGCTAATCTTGACCATCTAAATTAAGCTTCAGCTTTCTTCTACCTGTGAAATCAGGAGGAAGGCCGGAGGAGTCCTGTTGAGGAACAGTGGATTGCGATGAGCGTTGTCCGACTGCTCCCAACAGTACATTAGCAACTTCCTCATATCCTTTTTCATGGGCATAGTCTAATGGGGTCTTTCCGAGAAGATCAACAACCTGAGCGTTGGAGCCTTTTCTTAATAAAAATGAAGTCAGCGATAGATGGTTCATCCCAACGGCATAATGAAGGGCCGTCCGGCCAACGACATCGGGCTCGTTAATATCAATGCCTTGCTCGGTCAAATAATGAATGATGGCGATTTGTTGATCATCGATATCGGTTTCCAGGCTTTCATCGTCGTACTCAAAAACATCATATCCAGAGCTATAGACGGTTGCAATGATCAAATTACGTTCGTTTTTGGCTTTGCAGCGCAGATCTGCACCTTGCTGAACAAGCTTTTTCACGAGTGCCAGATCCTTGCCATACTTGGAGCAGGCCTCGACCAGGCTTTGACTCAAGCCTGAGCGGTCCAACAATTGGTTTTTAAGCATATACTCGACAAACTTGGTATTGTTGCCTTTTAAGAGGAAATCGATAAGGGCTTGCCTTAAGACTGCGCCCTTTGCTTGCAATCCATCGACGTAAGAGCGGTCAGCCAGATTGAGTACGCAAGAGGACATACCCAATTCCAATGTGTTGGTGTACAAAGTTTTGTGCATCAACGTTTCAAAAATGTTCGACTTATTTTCTCCGATGACCTCTCCCAGCAAGGTGAAGTTGTCATTATTGACGGCGTTCACGTCAGCACCACGGGCAATAAGATATTCTACAATATCCCACCAATGATGTTTGGCCGCGAGAAGTAGAGGAGTGAAACCTCCGCGGTACTTGTGATCGATTTTGGCCCCCGAAACCATATGCGTCATGACCGTTTGAAGATCTCCCTTAACAATAGCTTCGTGCAGCGCCTTATAGGAATCTTTATTAATCGTAATTTTTTCTATAGGTGCTTCTTGTTCGGGAGCTATTTGTGCTGGCTGTTCCGGTCTCTGTGTGTTTGTCTCAGCTGCAGTTAGCTCTGGCAGATCCACCTTGATATTCAAGTAATGGAATACCGTGCGGACCAGTACCTCTACGCGCTCCTTGGATATATTGTGGGCAGAGGAAAATCCTTGAAGGATTTGATTGTAATTGTTCTGGTTCAGGGTAGCGCCCTGCAGTCGGAATAAGGTCTGAAACAAGCCACTTGTTTGATACAGGCTATTCAAATCATGGGTCATGGCTTGCTGTAACTCAACAAAATTGTTCATACGGACTCACCCTTTGTTATAGTAATGGATTCAAGTAGAGTATTGGAGGGAAAGCCTGTTATCTGCATCGTTCCGTCCGAATTCAATGTAATCTCAACTTGTTTTGCTTTGAAATCTTCTAATGTATATCTACAGCTAAGTAAATGAACGGTCTGGTTGCGTGAGCCCGCCATCAGCTCTGATAAAGGAACGGACTCTTCGAACCGCCCGTCGATAAGGACATCGACATACCGAAGGACATTTCCTGCCAGAGGCATTTTCCGCAGCTCTTCTACTGTAAAGCCTGTGAATAGAACAACGGATAGATTGCGTATGTTCAGGGCTTTTACCAGCACAAGAAGTCCCTCTATTTGCTGAAAAGGTTCACCGCCGGATAAAGTGACTCCCTCTACATCTTGTGGAATGTACTCGAGCAGTTCCACAAGTGTCATCCGGGTTCCACCATCCAGGGCGTGGGATTCTGGATTAAAGCACCCTGGACAAGCTAACGTACATCCTTGAAAATGAATGACACAGCGCTTCCCTGGACCGTTTACATAGGAATAGGGATGAATGCCATGGATGTTAAGCGAAATAGGGTTCATCTCTTAAAGCTCTACATTCCGATTTTGATTTAATGCAGCTCTCTGGTAATACTCAGGTTTTTTCTTACGCTGTTCCGTTGTGCCGAGTGCCTTCTCCAAGGCTTGAGTGGCCTTCTCGCAAGATTTCCCTTGAAAACCAACAGCTTCGATAGATAGAGTACCATCCGTTTTGACGATAATTTCAATTGTTTTCATATTAGCCTCCTACCCGGCAGATTAATTTGATCGAACCGTCCTCCATCTGACGTCGTTCCACCGCATACCCTTGCTTGCGGGCTGCAAGGGTCGCGGCATGAACCGCATAATGCTGGAGAAGGCGCTCGGCGCGTTTACCCACTTCTTTCTCCACATGACCGTTGTACCAGTCCGTAGTTAACGTGTAGGTATTCGTTCTGCCTAGAGAGAGGGCAATATCATAAGGGCCTTTTAGCTTAATCACATAATCTGCCGAGAGAAGCTTCCCAGTATATCCCCGTGCTGGGTAGTCTTTAAGCAAATCTAATCCAAGCTCGCGACAGGCAAACTCCAGTGCTTGAATATCCCGTATTTCCGTTTTCATTTTTGTAAAATGGCTCATGAGGTCGGCTCCGTTTATTAAGATAGGTTGATTCTTCTTCTGGGAAGGGTCGATTGTTCCTCGATTTTGGCAAGATCGATCTCACCCACACAGCGTGAGGCGTTCTTAGCCCGTATTTTTCCCCAGGCTCTAATGGCTTCGATTTTCTCCTTCATTGTGATGGAAAGAGGGATTTTGCTCTGAATCGCTCTCAACATATCGCCGGTCGTAAAGTCACGCTTCTGGCTAAAGGCAAAAAACATCGCTGATTCCAGCACCTTTTCGATCTCGGCACCGCTGTATCCTTCCGAGGATTCAGCTAATGCATTCAGATCGAACTGCTGTGGATTGCGCCTCTTCCTGACGATATGGATGTGCCAAATCTCTTGACGCTCTTCCTTTTGCGGGAGATCCGCCCAGAAGATTTCGTCAAATCTTCGGAGAAGCTCAGGAGGAAGCTGAGTTACATCATTGGCGGTCGCGAAAAGGAAAACAGGCTTGGACTTTTCCTGCATCCATGTTAACAGCTGACCAAATATCCGGTTGGTTACGCCTCCGTCATTGCCGGCTCCCAGACCGCTAAAAGCTTTGTCTAATTCATCGATCCAAAGTATACAAGGGCTTAAGGTTTCAGCCAGCTCGATAGCTGCGCGCATCTGCTTTTCGGATTGTCCGACTAACGAGCCGAATACTCGATCCAGCGGGAACCTTAGAAGAGGAAGCTGCCATGCGGCAGATGCAGCCTTGGCGGCAAGAGACTTTCCACAGCCGGGTACTCCTGCATAAAGAAGACCGGTGGGCTCCTTGATCCCGTAATCCCTTGCACTAGGGGTAAATGCTTGCTCTCTTTCAAGCAGCCAGTCTTTAATTTCTTGATTCCCGCCAATATCATCAAGCGTTAGCGAGGGCTCAATATATTCGAGCAGGCCTGTACGTTTAATGATCTTCGTCTTCTCCCTTTGAATCTCCGTGATGGCTTGTCCATGGAACGAGCCGTGTCTTACCAGTGTAACGGCAAATGCATTCTCAGCTTCTGCCGCCGTCATGCCGAGAGCAGCCTCGAGCAATTTGGTTCTGTCGGTAATCTCAATTTTCGAATCTACGGAAGATAGTACACCGTCAAGTACTTTTCCAAGCTCCTGTACACCCGGTAGGCGGTATTCGACAATAGCAACTTCTTTTTCAATCTCAGCAGGGAGCTGTACATAAGGAGACATGAAGATGCAAGGTTTACTCTCGTGCTTGGCGAAAGGCACCATATCGCGGATCTTCTGAAGCACCATGTAATTATCCAGAAAGAAGTGGAAATTGGTGAATACATGAATCATATTTTCCTGCTCTTGCTTGTATACGTCAAAGCAGCTGATTTGATCCGAAGGATGCATTTCCAATGACTGTCCGGATTGTGGGTCGAACCAGCCTTTTGTGCAGGACCATATTTTCACACCCATTTGAATGTCTTTGCCGATCTTCAATATATCTTCCAAAATAATATTCTCTTCATATCCCGTAACCCATATCAGCGGGAAACCGGCAGCGATATATTCTTTAATGGTTTGCACGTCAGTAGCTCCTCAGAAGTATTAAATTTCGACTATGCTTTTATTCTCCTCATTTTAGTATATTTTGACAATAGTTTTTCTTCTCTGTCGTAATACTTTCACCATGTTCGAATGAACTCAAATAAGAGAAGATAATAACGGGATTGACGCACGGATGACTTACCTAGGCTGGGATATCGCAAAAGTCCCGCAGTGCAGGTACATCCTATGTACTTGTATACTGTTTGTCCAATTCGGCACCAGTTCCTCCAAAGCAGGGGTTCGATTCCCCATATCGTATGGGACGATATAGCCCAAGGTAGGGCACTCGACTTTCACTCGAGCGGATACCAATTATTAAGAGATGACCGGAGCGGGGAAGCCTCAGTGGCTTTCTACGCACACTGCAGCAGGGCTTAGCAATCCGTGGATACCGGCATGTGCAGCTCAAGTTCAAATGCTCATGCCAAAACGAGATGAGACAGGTTGCTCCCGAACTTATCTTCATCCCGCTAAGGCAGTAAGCAGAAGGGCTAGGACAGCGCAAGCCTTAAACAGGATTCCGTCTAAAGCTGCAGGAGGCTTCCCTCTCTTAAGGCTCATCAATCAAAGGCAGGCTGCAGGTCTGCTTAAGGAGGAAACACTATGTTTAAAAAAGTCAATATTCAAACCGACGAGCGCGGGCTGCTGTTCCGCAAAGGAAGCTATGCCAAGCTATTGCAGCCAGGCACTTACCGATTCTCATCGTTTTCAGAGGATACGGTTCAGGTTCTTAATATAACGAAGCCCTTTCATGTGCAGGGGAAGGATTTGCAGCTCTTTATGCAGGATGAGCGGCTCTTACAGGAGCTGGATGTCGTGCAGGTACAGGATCATGAGTATGTCCTGCATTACGAAAATGGGCAATTCGCGTCTCTTCTGATACCGGGGAAATATGCGTTCTGGAATGTTTTAAAGAAGCATGACTATGTCCGGGTGGATATACGTAACCCTGAATTACCGGCTCAGGTCGATATGGCACTATTACCGAAGCTCGTCGGTTATGTTCAGACGTTCGAGGTGGCTAATCACGAGAACGGCGTATTGTTCTACAACCACGTGATGCAGAAGGAGCTCCAGCCAGGAAAGTATTTCTTCTGGAAAGGGCCTGTCTCGGTAGCGGTCAAAACTGTAGATTTGCGCCAGCAGCAGCTGGATATGACAGGACAAGAAATGATGACGGAGGACAAGGTAACGCTGCGATTGAACTTCGTATGCCAATACAGAACCATACACCCTCTGCGAGTGCTTGCGATCAAGTCCTTCGAAGAGCAGCTGTATATTCAATTACAGCTTATATTGCGGGAATATGTAGGAACCTTAAAGCTCGATGACCTGTTGAAAATGAAGCAGGAGATCGCAGCGTTCGTTCTGTCCAGACTGAATGAGAAAAGCGAAGAATACGGCGTCCAATTTTTGTCCGCAGGGGTGAAGGACATTATTTTGCCGGGGGATATCAAAGAGATTTTAAACACAGTGCTTCTTGCCGAGAAGAAGGCTCAGGCCAACATCATCACCCGGCGTGAGGAAACCGCGTCCACGAGAAGCTTGCTGAATACAGCCAAACTGATGGACGAGAACATGACGCTGTATCGATTGAAGGAGCTGGAGTTCCTGGAGAAGATTTGCGAGAAAATCGGCACGATTTCGTTAACCGGTGGGGGCAATCTGCTGGAGCAGCTGAATTCGCTGTTGGGGGATAAGGGGGTAGGGAAAGCGTAGGTTGTTGCGTACGATTTCGAATAAGATGATCTCCCATATAAAAAGAAAAGAAGTGCCGGTACTTCCCGAACCGACACTTCTACTCACTTCCTCACATACCACTTCATCCAGTTTTGAAGAGCTCGTTCCTCTGACGAATATCTCTCCCGCAGCCATGGAGAGGCTGACCATTCCTGAATAGCCTGCTGTCTGGTCTTAAAAAATCGAACATCGCAAATATTCCAAGAACAATATACTTTACGGTAGCCCTTTCCGTCAGGTAATGCACGGGTGTAGCGGCGTACTGCTTTACTGGCTTGCCGCTTGGCCCAACGGGGACCCGGTGTGTGATGATCATTACATACGGGAGCATGCTTTCTGCTTCGACTCATCTTTGCTCTAACCTCCTTTTGGGAAGTTAGAGACCGTCCAGCTTCTTTATGCGCTGTTCCCGCCTTCGGGGTTCGCTAGCAAGCATTTGGATTGTATTCTTTTAAACGAACTGAATTGGAAAAAGTTGCTGTATATATTCATTAATTTTGCATAATCGTAATACTTTTGCCCTGTTGCTAAGAAACGATAGGAGTGAAAATAGAACTATCCTATGCAGCTTAGATATGAAGTCTCTTCACGGCGCATACATACCTAAATGGAACAATTATTTTAAGGAGTGGTACACATGGCTATTGTTCAAATACGGTCCACTAACCCGAAGCTTTCTTTTATACTCAAGAAAAATCCCGAATCCGGCATGCTGCTGCGATCCATTCGCAAAGGGAACGCCTACGGCTGGTATACGGACGATTCCACCTATAACGTGTATTTTAAAGATGCGGATAACGATATTTCGTATAAGCAGCATGAGCGAGAAACCTTCGAATACTTGAATGTATCGAGGTATAACACGCCGCTGTTTCCTCTTAATGCAATAAACGAGTTTTTCTCAGCGCCTTTAAAAGTGCAAGATGAACGCGATGAATACGGGTATGAAAACACGTTTTTCATCCCTATGATTCATGTGGAAATGGTTCGTTATGTTGAATTTTTTGAAAAGCATATGAAGGAATTTACGTTTGAAAGCAAGCATCTTGCCCGTCAGAGCTATGCCTTAACGATTACAACGCAGAAGAGCCTCTATGAGCTATTGCACGTAGTAAGTGTTCTTTGTTTGTTTCTTTCTATGTTCGGCAACGAATACATCGATATTTCAGAGAGCGTTATCGATAAGTATGTGAAGAGCATGAACATTATAGATGCTCCATTCTATATCCGAAGCTTGTTTGTTAGGAACTTTTTATCGTCCAGAGATCGTTTTAAAAAATATAAAGCCCAACTGGAAAATACAACCCGGTACGACATCCAGTTTGATTTTGGCGGAACGGCTTACCAAAGACGAAATTACATCGGCAGCGCGCTGCCTTTTAACAAGGCTATATTGGACATTGGATGCGGAGAAGGCTTTTATGCCATTCCTTTTGCCGGAAAAATTGAAGACAGCTACTATGCGATCGATATTAATGAAGAAGTGCTGGAGGTAGTGAACCGCAAAGCTAAATCCAAGGAAATTGAGAACATCGTCACGTTAGAATCTATTGACCGCTTTCTAGAAGAATATAACGGGGAACAGGTGGATGTTATTTTAACAGAAGTCATCGAGCATATGACCAAGGATGAAGCGGGGGCGCTAATAGCCCGAATATGTGAGCACGTCGATTTCGACCATTTTATTATTACAACACCGAACTCCGACTTTAACCGTTATTACGAGATAAACGGATTTAGGCATGAAGACCATCACTGGGAAATGGGCCAAGACGAATTCAGACTCTGGTTCCAGAACGCAGTATCGCCAATCCATCTGGACTATGAATTTGTATCGATAGGTGACGGGGTTAACGATATTAAGACGACGCAAGGCGTCATTCTCAGGAAAAAGGGGGCGTAACGGTTGGAAATAAGGACTAGGGTTCACACCATCTTCATGATGATAGGCTCAACGGAATGCGGCAAAACCACATTTGCCAAGGAAGTGCTGATTCCAGGATTTCGTCCCGAGGAGAAAGGCAGCCACTTAAAAACAAATGTTCAATACATTTCTTCGGACAGTATCCGGCAAGAAGTGCTTGGCTTTGAGTATGATAAGTATGATCAAGTGATGCTGGAGGCAAGCGAGCAGGCCTTCCATCTCTTATTTGAAAAATTAAAGATGGCCACCAGCTTCCCCATTAATGCAGAGTTCATCGTGCTAGATACAACCGGTTTAGCTGAAGACTTCAGAGAGAAAGTTCGCAAGATCGCACATGAGCAAAATTACAATCTTGAAGTCATTTTATTCGATTATCGCAAAAGAGAAGATTACTACGCTTCCGAACGGTCGAAGAGACTTATTACGAATCATATTAACCGCTTGCGTAAGGAAGTACTCGGCTCCTTATCCAGAGAAGGGTACTCCAAAATTCACAAGGTACGAAGCAAAGACTTTTACTTACCTGAAGAGCGCAAAGCAAATCCTGATTACCAAGTGTTCGTAGAGGATTGGAGCGAATATGCTTCGACGACGCTTCCACAGGATCAAAAATATATCATTGTGGGCGATGTTCATGAATGTATTCAGGATCTGAAGGGCTTGCTGCAGGACTATGGTTTTTTAATCGAAGGTAACCAGCTAGTCATTACAGATAAACTGCGCAATACGAGAGTGATCCTGCTCGGTGACTGGATCGATAAGGGCAATCAGACGAAAGAAACGATAGAGTTTCTGTACGATAATCAAGAGCATTTTCTGTTCGTGGCAGGGAACCATGAGAATTTCGTTTACAAGTATTTGCAAGGAGAAATCAGTGGAGTGGACCAAGAGCTGCTGCACAGCTACTTTTCTTCTGTTCAAATTTTACAGCGAGATCCGGCATTGCGTGAAAAGTTTAATCATCTCGTAACTTTATCCAAGCCGTTCTATCGTATGCTGGGTATGAGCGGACCATCTTTTTACGTTACCCATGCACCATGCCGTAATAAATACATCGGGAAGCTGGATTCCAATTCGATGCGCCATCAGCGCAATTTTAGATTGGATCGTAATGCGCCCGTGGAGGAGCAGCTTGCATTTCTCCAAGAAGAGGCGGTGAGGAATCATCCATACCATATTTTCGGGCATATTGCTGCCAAACAGGCTTTCCGTATAAAGAACAAGCTGCATCTGGATACAGGAAGTGTCCATGGTAATGCGCTGACATCGGTAACCATCTCCTTCAAGCCATTTTTGAAAGCACATAAGGCAGCACAGACGGTTATTTCAGAGGAACTCAGGGTATTGTTTCGTGAAGAACGTAAAATATCCGTTCAGGATCTGGAGGAGGATGAAGTACGCCGACTGCATTACAGCTCCCGCCATAAGGTTAATTTTATTTCCGGTACCATGTCCCCTGCGGATAAGGATGAGGCTGTTCATGAGCTGGAATCATTAAAAAGCGGCTTGAACTATTTCAAGGATCGTGGAGTTCAGCAGGTGGTTCTCCAGCCTAAATATATGGGCTCCCGATGCAACATTTATTTGCATAAAGATATAGACCAATGCTTCGCGGTGAGCCGTAACGGTTATAAAATCAATCGAGTCGACCTAACGGGTATTTATAGCGGATTGCTGGATAAGTTCTGTTCTTATATGGAGCAGAATCAGATTTCCATGCTCTTGCTGGACGGAGAGCTTCTGCCCTGGATGGCGATAGGAGAAGGTTTGATTCTGAAGCAGTTCAAGCCTATTGAGAAGGCGTTGGAAAGCGAACTCGACTTTTTGAAGCAAAACGGTTTTGAGCAAGCCTTTGACAAGCTGGTCGAGCAGTATCGCGGCAGCGGATTTGAACAAGATCAATTCCATTTGCCTAAAGCGGAATTAAGCGAGAAATATGGAAGCCATGTCTATCAAAATTACAAGGACCTCCGTCAAATCATAGACACTTATGTACCGATTGAAGATCACATTCAAGCCTATGAAACGTATAAAAGGCAGCTGGAGCTCTATGCTGAGGATGGGGAAATGGAGTATAAGCCGTTCGCTTTATTAAAAGTGGTTTACGATAACGGTGAGGAGCAAATTCCAGATTGGAAAACGTCTGAAATGTATGGTTTCTTATCGGAGGACGAGTTCGTACTCCTTGATCTATCTGAACCGGAAAGCTACGAGTTAGCTCAGGAGTACTTTGCAAAGCTAACCGTCGATAACCATATGGAAGGCGTCGTAATAAAACCGGAAGTGCAGGACGGCAAAGCCGCTCCGTATATGAAGGTTCGCAATCCCGAATATTTATCAATCATTTATGGGTATGATTACCGCTTTCCTCACAAGTACAATAAGCTGATGAAGCAAAAGAACATTACTCCAAAGCTGCGTACCTCAATGAATGAATACCGGCTAGGTCAAGCGCTGCTGGCGATCAAGTTTGATGACATTGCTCCGAATCACGAGCGGTATAAGGAAATCGCGGCGAGCTTGCTGTTCGAGGTCGCTAAGGAAAAAGAGATGGACCCTAGGTTGTAATTTCAATGGTCGGACAGGACAAGTGCCTGTCCGGCTTTTTTCTGCTACAAACTATGTTCAGGGGCGGACTAGTTAAAAAAGTAGAAGTGGGCAGCGAGTAGAACAAAAGAGGGAAGGGTATGGGGTGGAAAAGCGAAGCGTCCGCCTTTGAAATCGTATGAATACCACTAAAGTAATAATTCAAACTCATACGATTTCAACAGCGGTTGGAACCCCGTACCCTTCCCTCCCATGCACTAACGTATGTTTTCTAACATGGACGCCCCAATCTCAATCCACTCCACGCATCTTCAACATATGCGAAGGAGGATGCCCAACAAGCTTCTTATACATGTAGTTAAAGTAGGTCTGATCGCAGTAGCCGAGAAACTCGGCAATTTCCCCGATCGTCATCTCCGTGGTCAGCATCATCTCCCTTGCAGCCGTAATACGCACCTCATGCATATACTCCACCGGCGATCTGCCGATGACTTCCTTAAATACATTGGATATATAGTTCGGACTGCGGTCGACGTGCTGCGCCAGCTCGTTCAAACGGATCGGATTGCGGTAATGTTGTACGATATATTGCTGGACTCGGGTCGCCAAATTCCGTTTGGAAGAAGGGATCGTACCTGAAACCAGCTCGGATTGTACCATTCCGAGAATCTCCATGAGAATCCCTTGAGTAATCATCTCGAAGCAGGGCATTTTGCCGATCCAGGATTCATTCAATACGGCAAACCGTTGACGCAAGTATTCGTAGCTTAACGGACGGAAGCATTTGAAAGGTTCATCCATGAAATGTGCGAGCAATTCGGAAGGTAAATCCCTAAAATGCGCGGAGTACATTTGTTGAGGTTCTACCGCATCGGCTTCTGCTGAGCGCATCGTCCCTTGAGGGATGAACAGCCCCTCACCTTTGCCGAGACTAACGCTTACGTTGTCGAAATGGTAATGGACCTTGCCTTTGACAACAAGCAGAATGATATGATGTCGGGTCGGAGCTTTGGATACTCTCCAATTTGACCCTCTGGAATGATCGAAGAAAACATGCTCGATGTTCATGCTAGGCTGCCTCCTTTACTCTATCCCCCAAAAAAAATGAAAATCGTAGAATCCCTAAATAAATTGTATGATTACCAATCGTAATGGGTATCGGATCATTTTACAATAGGGAATATCAACAGGAGGGGGTTTTGTTCATGTTTGAAGAAATGAAATGTATTGACGTCGATGTGCATAATGATCTGAAAAGTCCGAAGGAGCTGCTGCCATTTTTGCCTGATCCCTGGAAGACACGGGTTGCCACCTCAGGTATCGGCATGCCGGGACATGGCTATACATCCCCAGTCGGTGTAGTGAGAAAAGACTGTATTCCTCCATCCGGCGGGCCTTCCGCATCCGACCCGGATTATCTGGTGGAGGATCTGATGAAACAATTCAATGTAGAGTACGCCATACTGACCGGCAACATGACGAATATATCGACTATGCATGATCCGGATTATGCGGCGGCTATCGCTTCGGCCTACAATGACCATATTATTGAAGACTGGCTGTCCAAGCATGAATCGTTCCGTGGGTCCATTACGATAGCTCCGCAGGATCCATTCCTGGCTGCTAAGGAGATAGATCGTCTGGCCGGTCATCCGAAAATGGTGCAGGCTCTGATGGGAAGCGCCCAGCGTGCCCCGCTAGGCCAACGCCAGTTCCATCCAATCTATGAGGCAGCTCAAAGACACGGGCTCCCAGTAGCCATTCATCCGGGGGGAGAAGGGGCAGGGGGAACTCCGCCTCCGACACCAGCTGGTTATCCGACGCGCTATCTGGAGTGGCACACTTGCTTGTCGGGGAACTATATGGCCCACCTGGTCAGTCTTGTCTGCGAAGGCGTGTTCGAGAAATTCCCGAATTTGAAGTTTGTTATGTTAGAGGGCGGTATTGCTTGGCTCCCGCATTTGATGTGGCGGCTCGATAAAAACTATAAAGGGCTGCGGTCCTCCGTACCTTGGCTGAAACGTCTTCCGAGTGAATATATTCGCGATCACGTAATGTTCTCCACGCAGCCTATTGAGGAGCCGGATGATCCAAAGGACCTCATATCTATATTCGATATGATGGATGCCGAGAATTTCCTAATGTTCTCTAGCGATTATCCGCATTGGGACAACGATATGCCCACGGAAATCTTGAAGCGGCTTCGTCCGGAAGCCCGCCAAAAAATCTTTTATGATAACGCCAAAGCGTTATATAAAATTTAGGGTGGAGGGACGATCATGGGAGTACATTATGTCGCACAGGCAAGTGAAATCGCAGAAGGCCAGAGCAAAATCGTAGATGTGGAGGGACGCTCCATCGGGATATACCGGATAGGCGACGAGTACTTTGCTATACACAATCGCTGCCCGCATGAAGGTGCGCAGCTGTGCAAAGGATTAGTTTGCGGAACGACGCTGCCATCTAATGTGTATGAGTACGAGTTCGGCCGCAAAGGCGAGCTGGTCCGCTGCCCATGGCATGGATGGGAATTCGAGATTAAGACCGGCAAGTCGCTATTCAGTGACAAGGTGAGAACAAGAAGCTACAAGGTCCAAGTAGATGAGGGCAGGATTGGGATCGTTCTTTAAGCCTCCCGGAGGATGGGTATTAACGAGAGCTTGTCGAGTCAGCTTCGCTAAGGGAGGTTCATCATATGAATTCACTCACTTATTATCCGGCTAAAATGGTTTATGCTCCGAGCAGGGCGCTGCAGGAAGGGCAGCAGCTGCCCAAAGGCTGGTCGGCTGTCCCTATTCTGGACCGGGAGGAGCCACTGAAGTTGAGATGGTCTGAGGCCCAACACCTCATCTCTCGTCCGCTGCCTGCTAACTGCCGGCTTCGTATTGCCATAGCTGTCAATTACCGCCATGCAATAGAAGTGGAAGTATTCCTGTTGAAATCAGGAACGGTGCTGGATCGGTTCGATATTCGGTATGCTTACGTATTTCAGCCATTTGAACTGATCCTTACTTCAGATCAAGCGGAAGCCGTGCTTTGCGAAGGGATAGGACTTAGGCTAGGTCAAGGTGACCCGCCGTTGTGGATTTTTGACGAGCTGCAGGGTGATCAGACGCGAAGGCTGTTCTCGCCGCATTTGCTCATCAGTGAGGAGCAGTCTCCTATGGGTGCACTGCTGCACAGCACGGCTTCGTTGTCCTCCCTACAGCCGTTCGGCTGGCTGGAAGGCTGTGTGCTTGACGGACTCTATGCTCTGCGCGGCGTATGGGGAGCTGATCGAATCGATCAGGTGCTATCTGAGCATCTCGGTCAATTTCTTGATGATGACGGAAGGCTGCATTACGAAGATCTTTACAGCCGCAAGGTGGAAGGCAGGTTTACGACCATTGAGGCGACACTGCCTCTTGCCGTAATCGTCAAACTTTGGCCGCAACATCCGGTGGTTACGCAGGCATTATCCTTCTGGCTGTCAGAAAAGGAAGGAAGCGGACTTGTTATCGATGGAGACACCGTTTCAGCGGAAGGCGCCTACACGGTAGCTTACCCGCTTGCCGCCGCCGCTGCCCGGCTTCACCGGAAGGAGCTCGCTGAGCTTGCTGTAAAGCAACTGCTGCTGCGCCGGGACCGGCTGGCCAATGACAACCATATTTATTTAAGGTATCATCAAAAGAAAGGAGACCGCTCCTTTCGAAGCTGGGCCCGTGCCTTTGCCTGGTACATGCTTGGCATGACGCGAACATGGATCGAGCTGCAAGCATCGCCCTATGCCGACTTGCCAGGGATAAACGATATTAAAGAGGAGATCCAGCGTATCTCGCAGGTGGCCCTCGATTGGAGACTGTCTGGAGGACTGTGGTCATGCTTCCTGGATGAACCGGCTACCGGCGTAGAAATATCCGGCTCGGCGGGTATCGCCACTGCATTGGCGCTGGGTGCGAGACATGGACTCCTGCAGCCGGTTTATCTCTCAGCGGCTAGGGAAGCATTAATGGCGCTGGAGCGCTATATTACCCCTGACGGTATTGTATCGGGGGTAGCCCAGCACAATGCAGGCGGCCTGGAATTACAACGCTGCGGCTATAGGGTACTGTCGCAAATGGGAATGGGGCTTGTGGCTCAGCTATATGCGTTGGTGCATTCAGACCGTTCGATGATATGATCTCGGTGACCTATGGAACCACACTTGAACAAATAATGAGGCACTCTCTGCAACAATCCAGGCAGGGAGTGCCGTTTGGCTTTTGAGCATCGCTTTAGTTGATAGGGCTTCAGTGGAGTTGAACAGAAAGGATGGATCAACGGATGCCCATAGTTTTCGGCTTGAGCTCGTTCCGCAGCAAAATGTTCTGGCAGTTTTTTGCTAAGTTTTTTATGTTGATCTTGATTCCGGCATTGCTGGCGAGCATTTTTACGAATCTGTTTGTAGCCAGTCTTATTGAGAAGGAAGCGGAGCAATCCAGCAATATCGTGATGAGCAACCACGCCCGGCAAACGGACAAGGAATTTCAAACGCTTCAGCATAACATGATTAACGTTCTGAGCGCCTCCAATTTAAGAAATATGCTTGCGGGAGTAGGCAGCCGTCCTGCAACCATGGAGCAAACGGAAGCCATTTATACGCTAATGGGGCAGATCAACTCCATCATAACGGAGCCGCTGGTATCCGGGGCCCTGCTTTATTTTGCCAATAACGATCTGGTGATCGATAACAATATATATACGAACAAAGCGTATTATTTTCAAAATCAATACATACCGGAGGCATCGGAAGCCTCCAAGCTGTTTAGCACATTTTCCGGCAAGCGAATGATGCATTTTACCGAGCCGTACCCCGTGCGGCTGAGTTATTTATCCGGGGATAAGCCCATACAGGATTCACATACTGCGATCGTGATGAGCTATCCTTTTAATTCGGATAAGCCGGACGTTTATTTGGCTGTTTATTATAAGACAGAAAGGCTTCAGAGCCTGATTCAAACCCAGGAAAGCTGGATAACGCGTACGGCGATAGCTGACTCCAAAGGCAGGCTGATCAGCCAATCGGACAGCTCCGGGGTCAACATGAATTCCGTGCTGAAGGCCATGCGCAATCAGTCCGAAGGCTTGTTTACCGCCTATGACGATAAGGAAGCGGTTTCTTTTGTCCGCTCCCAGTTCGATTCCGATTGGTACTACGTGAGCTGGGTCGATATGGATGCCTTGATGAAACCGGCAAGAATGCTGAGAATGCTAAGTGTAGGGTTTCTAGCCTTTTTTCTCTTGGTTGGGGCCTTTGTGTCTTACTATTTGAGCCGCCGTTTGTATACGCCGATTTTGGAAATTCGGACGCGACTGCAGTCCCATCAAGGGCATCTTTTTCCGGGCAAGGTCGATCATCGCGGAGGAGACAATGATTTTGACGTCATCGAACGCTTTTCCAAGCTGCTTATTACAGAGCACAAGGAGCTATCTCAGCTGGTTAAAGGCATGCTGCCTATGGTGCAGGAGGATTTCATCACAAGGATTTTGCAGGGCGAATATCGGGACAACTTGTCTATCGAATACTATGCCAAGGAAATTGCCTTTGATTGCAAGCCGGAAGGTGCGCGTACAGTGTTTGTTATCGAGTACCACTATTATGATAACGTGCTTGAGCATTGGTCAGAGACCTCTAAATCTTTCATGCTTGTGGAGCTGAAGGAGAAAATTCGAAACGGGCTGCCCGCTGACGTATGGCTCAGTCACGCTAGAGCGGATGTTTTGGCCTGTATTGTACATCATGGCGACGAGTCTGCATTGAATTTAAAGTCCATTGCCTTGAGCATTCAGTCGATTTTGGAGCAGTATACCGCTTATTTTAAGGCTACGATCGGAGTAGGGAAAACGGCATCAAGCTTGGGTGAGCTCCATCTTTCCTATCAATATAGCCTGGCTATGCTGAAGCATAAGAAGCTGAGCTCTGAGGTTGAAATCATAAGCGATGATAAGCCATGGGAGGAGCAAGGGCAATTCGACAGCTTCTTGTCGGCGGAGGAAGTGAACCGGATTGCCAACCTGCATAAAGCTCAAGACTACGGACGGCTGCTCCAATCCGCTCTTGATTTGTTGGATATGGGAAGACGCAAGCAGGCTAACGCAAACCAAATGAAAAGTTTATGCTCGGATGTCCTCAACACCTGGATTCGTGTGGTTGAATCGGAACGCAACGACTTCAGCATTTCGCTATACTCCGGATTGTTCGAATCGTTGAATCGCTGCCAAACCTGGGAAGAGCTGAAGCAGTGCATCGAGCATATTCATTCCTTGTTATTCCAGTCTCCGTCGGAAAAGAATCGGAGCGATCAATTCGCGGAAATTGTGTACTACATCAAGGAGCACTACGACGAAGAGCTGTCCATCGAAGCATTCGCTGAGAGGATGAATATGTCGGTCAGCCATTTCAGCCGGACGTTTAAAGAGGTTGTCGGGGAAAAATATGTGGAATTCATTACCAAGCACCGCTTGTCCGTCGCGAAGCAGCTGTTGTGCGAAACGGAATTGAAGATCGAGGAAATTGCCGAGCGGGTCGGTTATTTGGGGAGCAATGCTTTTATCCGTATTTTCCGTAAATATGAAGGCGTCACACCGGGCAAATACCGGAGCAGCCGGTAAAATATCTAGAACCTGGCGATAGGCTTTTTTTGTGCGATGTGCGTTTTTTGCGGTTGATGGATCAGAATGGGATCGGTTCAGAAAAAGTTTAGGTCGGCTAATGCCGGCTTTTTCTTTTTGTGAGACGGTCGACTTCCCGTAAAAAGTCCTCTTGCAGAGGTATAGCAAAAAAAGCACATCGCGAAAAAATGCTCCATTTACATCCCCCTTGCCGAATTCGTACTCTGAGTGTAGGCGTTCTCAAGCATGAAGCTGTCATAAGGATGACGGCCGATCGTTAGAGATCACTCGGATAATTTCAGGAGTGTGATGGCATGGAGGTACAAAGCAAATGGAAAGCCAGCTGGCAGACCGCACGGAAGCATAAGGCACTGTATCTTTTAATGGTACCGGGCATTTTGTATTACATTATTTTCAAATATGTTCCCATGTATGGGGTCATTATCGCGTTTCAAGACTATTCCATGGGGCGCGGCATATGGGGCAGCAAGTTCGTCGGGCTGAAACATTTCGTTGAATTTTTCGTCAATACGCCGGATTCTTGGAAGCTGATCCGCAATACGGTGCTGCTTAATGTGTACGATCTTGTATTTCATTTTCCGGCTCCTGTCATACTGGCGATTTTATTTCATGAGCTAAGAAACAAGTGGTTCAAACGGTTCGTGCAAACGGTCAGCTATATGCCGCATTTTTTATCCACTGTTGTCATTGCCGGTATTCTTGTCATCTTCTTGTCCCCTACGACCGGCATTATGAACTTTATTCTCAAATGGTTCGGCCATGAGCCGATCATGTTTCTCGGGCTTCCCGAATGGTTCCGGACGATCTATATCGGCTCCGAAGTTTGGCAAAAAATCGGATGGGGCACCATCCTCTACTTGGCGGCCATCGCAGGAATAGATCCTGCCTTGTACGAAGCGGCCAAGATGGACGGTGCGAACCGGCTGCAGCAGATGCGCCATATTACGTTCGTTGGTATGGTTCCGGTCATGATTATTTTGTTCGTGCTAAATCTTGGACATTTTATGGAAATCGGATTTCAGAAAATCATACTGCTGTATAACCCGTTAAACTACGAAACCTCCGACGTCATCAACACCTTCGTGTACCGAAGAGGGATTCTCGATGCAGATTTCAGCTTTGCTTCTGCAGTCGGGCTGTTCCAGTCTGCAATAGGGCTGGTGCTGGTCGTTACGGCTAACCGTATTGCCCGCAAATATTCCGAGACGAGCTTATGGTAGAAAGGAGGAAAAGTATGCGTTCGAAATCAAGTGTGGCATCAGCAGTTTTTGATGCGCTTAACGTGTGCCTGATGATTCTGCTTATCCTTATTATGGTTTACCCCATGGTGTACGTGTTCTCCGCTTCCATCAGCGATAATGCAATGGTTGCGAGCGGCAAGGTGATTCTGTGGCCTCAAGCGCCGACCTTAGCTGCCTATGAACGTATATTTGCCGACAAGCAATTGTGGGTCAGCTATTGGAATACGGTCCGGTATACAGTCGTTCATACAGTATTCACTTTGATCGCTACCTCGGCAATGGCGTATCCGCTGGCCAAGAAATGGCTTCCCGGCCGCCAAACGATCCTGTTACTGGCCGCTTTTACGATGCTGTTCAACGGAGGTCTTATTCCAACCTTCATCGTTGTCAAACAGCTGGAGCTGTTAAACACGATATGGGCGATTGTACTGCCGACGCTTATCAATACTTGGCATTTGTTCATTATGCGCACCTTTTTTGAAGCGCTTCCAGAAGAGATTGAGGATGCGGCTACGATGGATGGCTGCAGCTCCTTCCAAGTGCTGGTGCGAGTAGTGATGGCGCTCTCCATGCCGGTGCTTGCGACGATAGGTTTGTTCACGGCCGTCAATCAATGGAATGCCTTCTTCGAGGCGCTCATTTATTTGAACGACAACACGATGTATCCGCTGCAGATTATGATTAGGAACTATTTGATCGCAGGCTTGAACCCGGCTCAGGGAGAGGGTGACCTGTTAACTATGGAGACAGTCAAATACGCGCTCATTGTCGTTGCTACCTTGCCTATTTTGTGCGTGTATCCTTTTATCCAAAAATATTTTGCGCAAGGAAGCATGGTTGGCGGTGTGAAGGGCTAGATCAGTCAGGATAGTCGCAGATGACATGAGCATCTGTTTCTATAATAATAAAAGAGACGATGGAGGTCGAAATATGAAGCTGAAACCAAGAACAGCGGCAGCAGCACTTGTGCCGGTTATGCTGACAGGAGTTGTGACGGCATGCAGCAGCGGCGGTGACAAGGCGGGAGATCAGGGGGTAAGCGCATCCGGACAGAAAAAGCCGGTAACGTATACATGGCTTGCGGAGGATCGGGTGGAAGGACCTGTACGTCAAGATTGGGAAATATTCAAGGAGCTTGAGAAAAGAACCGGGGCCAAGATCGAGTTTCAAGCGGTTCCTAGTACATCAATGGAAGAAAAGAAAAAAATCTTGATTGCTACGAACTCCGTAACCGACTTTATGCACGTAACGAATCGGGATGGGCGGGAGCAAGGGCCTGAGGGCGTGTTTTTGAATTTGAAAGATTACTTGGACAAGGCTCCGAATATTAAAAAATATTTCGATAGCAACCCAGAGGCGTTGGCGCAAGCAACGGCAGCGGACGGCGGCATCTATACCGTGCCGAATCTGGACTCCTATGTGGGAGGCAAAGGCTTTGACCTGGCCTGGTACGTAAGAAAGGATTTAATGGATAAATACGGACTGAAGGCACCCACTTCGCTGGAGGAATTTTATCAGCTGCTGAAGGAATTCAAACAACGTAATCCGGATTCGTACCCACTGACTCTGTCACCTCCGGCAACGGATAAGATGGGCTTGTACACCATTTTTCTTAGATCATTTACAGGTATTCAAGGCCTTATTAATATGGACCCTTCTACAGAGCAGTTTGTATTTGCAGGGTACAACAAGGGCTTCAAGGATGCTCTGAATTATATGAACAAATTGTATGCCGAAAAGCTGCTGGACCCTGAGTATTCCTTGTTGACCCGAGCGCAGTTTGACGAACGTATGATTTCCAACAAATCGTTTGTGACCTACTACTATAAGGCGGACATGGATGCGTTGATCAATAAGGCGCGTACCGCAAGCGGCAATGCGCAGTTCGATCTGGACGGCTTCATGCAGTTTGCGGCCCCAGGGGTCAAGAACTATCAGTTTGCCCGTGCAGTCGTCAACGGCAATGGGGTAGCCGTATCGGCTAAAGTGAAGGATAAGCAAGCTGCGGTTCAACTGCTGGACTATTTGGTCAGTGATGAAGGCAAGAAGCTGCTTTCGCTTGGTATCGAAGGAAAGACGTATAAAATGGTTGATGGCAAGCCGAGATTCATGGAAGAGTTCGGCACGGCTCCGTATAATACGCTTCGTCGTGATTATGGAGTATGGTACCCGGGGATCGGTTCGGACTTCGCCATTGCACGGGTAGCCTGGGAGAGCGCTTTGGATGAGAAAACAAAGAAGATCAACGCGGCGTATGAGCCAATGATTGTGCCTGCTCCGAGATCCTACGTGAAGACCAAAGAGGAGCAGGAGCTTGAAAAATCAAAGCTGAGCAACCTGAACAAATTTATGGATCAGAAGATGGTCGAGTTCGTGGTCGGGAAGACGCCGATCAATGACGATACGATCAAGCAGTTCATCGATCAGGCGAAAAAACTCGGCTTAGATGAAATCATTACCATGTATAACACGGCTTACAAACGGACTTACGGCTCGAAATAAAGCTTTATTCAATATTATGCAAGGGAGCAGGCTCTTATCAGAGGATAAGGGCTTGTTTCTATTGAGTACACTTACTTGAAAAGAAAGGGAGCAACATTGAACTCCAGATCATGGATTGAAGCTTATTTTTCATAAAATATTTACCGATGGTACATTATTCGTTATTATGGATGTAGAGTTATTGAAAGGGTTTACACCGTTGGGTGATTCCGATCAAAAAGCAGGCGAAGGTGGGCTGTCTTTGAGAGAATGGGATGCAGCAATTCGGCAGCTGATGGAAACACACCATATTGCAGGCTTAGCGGCTTCGGTTGTTCGTGAAGGACGAATGCTGTGGAGCGGAGGCTATGGATGGGCGAATCTGCAGCGTAGGATTCCGGTGACGAGTCGCACGATATTCCGCATCGCCTCCATCTCGAAGACGGTTGTGGCGTCGGCTTTCATGCAGCTTGTGGAGCGTGGCTTATGCGGTATTGATCAGGATGTCGGAGACATCCTTGGTATTCCGCTGCGAAATCCGAACCATCCAGAGCAAGCGATAACGTTTCGTCATCTGATGACCCATACCTCCGGTTTGCAGGATGAATATGCCCGGTTTGTCACGGATTCGCATAACGAGAATCCTCCAACGCTAACACTCGCGGATCTTGTGCTGGAAGGCGGAGCCTATTATACGGATCATCTGTGGGGAATAGGAAAGCCTGGGGATATGGATGGCTTCGAATATTCCAATCTGGGAGCTGTCATATTGGCTGCTGCGGTCGAGAGGCTATCGAATGAACGATTCGATCTTTACTGCCGCAAACATTTATTCGAGCCCTTGCAGATGAACGACACGAGTTTTTACATTGGCGATTTTGCGCAGAAGATGGACGACATAGCCGTCCTCTATGAATATGACAACGAAGCTGATAGCTATCTTGTGGGGACTGATGATTTCGGCGGTCAACTACCAGCTCCGACGGATTACAGCAGCTATGTGCCGGGAACGAACGGGGCACTGTTCAGTCCGCAGGGGGGACTTCGCACGACGGTAGATGATCTCACCTCGTTTTTATTGGCTCATGTGAATGAGGGCTGCTTTCGAGATGTGAGGATTTTGCATCCAGAGACGGCGAAGCTCATGCATACGGCACATTGGACAGGGCATCGGCATGATGGTTTTTTCAAACATAGCGGGCTCCAGTTCCATAGAACTAACGAGCTGATACCGGGACAATGGCTTGTCGGGCATGCAGGTGACGCTTACGGGCTGCTTAGCGATATGTACTTCCATGAGCAGGAACGTTGGGGGTTCATCATGATTATGAACGGCGTGCATCGCGGTGATAAGGGCGATGGAGCCTATTTCCGACCAGAGGAAGAGCTGGCGGGGCTGCTGTATGAGACCTTCTTGAAGGACTTATAAGGCGGTAGGGTCTTTACCAAAGGTTAGATATTTACAAACGTGTTAATGTGATGTTAGACTATATTACATCATTAGTGTTTCGGCCTCCGGCGGTCGTAGGAAGCGCCCCTTCCTTACATCCCGTACGGAAATTGGACGGAAGGCTAATAAGGAGATGGTCTTAATGCCGTACGACAAAGATACGATCTATATTATCGGCGATGCCCAGGTGTCGGTGAACAATCCGATTACGCAGCAGTTCAACGCTTTTTTTATCGGGCTGGTCGTCGATACGACGAATCATAAAATTATCGATGCCGGATGCTCTTCAACCATTCCGTTAACCTCAGAGTTTGTACGGACCATCTTTATCGGTCATCACATGCTGCATTTTGATCAAGTTGCAGAAGAGATACGACGGCGCTATCATGGCTCCTCTCAGAAAGCGTTGATCGTAGCCTATAAAGACGCGCAAAAAAAATATAAATTAGCACTTAACGGCCGGGAAGTGTCAGGATATCTGCCTTCCGGTACAGTGTAGGCTGCTTTATTTATCCGTATGGCAACATACCCGTAAATAAAACCCAGCAAACGGATATCAGGCATTTGCTCCTGATGCTGTTTGCTGGGTTTTTTTCATACTCAATTATTGGAGGGCAATCGGATGAAACTGTACATTTCCATCGATATGGAAGGCATAACCGGGCTGGTAGATGCTACTTTTGTAGATTCCAGACAGTATAACTACACCCGCGGGCAGCATAGGATGACGGAAGAAGCCAATCATGTGATTGGAGCTGCTTTCGACGAAGGGTGCCAAGAGGTCATTGTCAACGATAGCCATTCCAAAATGAACAATCTGCTCATCGAGAAATTGCATCCTGAAGCGCAGCTGATCATGGGCGATGTGAAGCCTTTTTCCATGGTGCAGGGCTTGGATTCCTCCTTCACAGGTGCCGCGTTCCTTGGCTACCATTCCAGAGCAGGCAGGCCAGGGGTGCTGAGCCATACGATGATCTTCGGTGTGCGCAATATGTTCCTCAATGGAATGGAAGTCGGAGAGATGGGATTAAATGCATTCGTTGCCGGCTATTACGGTGTCCCGGTACTGCTAGTGGCTGGGGATGACGAGACAGCTGTAGAAGCAGAGGAGCTTATCCCAGGGGTTACGACTGCGGTCGTGAAGAAACGGATTTCGCGGACAGCGGCCGTCTGTCTGACACCGGAGAAGAGCGGACAACTGCTGAGGGAGAAGACAAAAGAAGCGTTGGCGAACCGGGACAGGGTAAAGCCGCTTCAGCCGCCAGACCAGCCTGTGCTATCTATCGAATTTGCGAACTACGGTCAAGCTGAGTGGGCTCATTTGATGCCAGGTACGACGATAGATTCGAATAGTCCTGTTGTTACTTTTCAAGCGAAAAACATGCTGGAGGCCTATCAGGCTATGATTGTGATGACTGAGCTAGCTATGAAAACTACATTCTGTTAAAAAGCGGGTGATAGCATGGCGCAATATATGGTTCGCCGATTTATATCCATGATTGTCACACTATGGCTCATTATTACGGTTACTTTTTTTCTAATGCATGTTGTTCCGGGTTCGCCTTTTGAAAAGGAAGGGAGAAATTCGAACCCGACGGCTGTGCAAAATTTGATGGAATTTTACAATTTAGACAAGCCCGTATCTGTTCAGTACCTGATGTACTTAAAATCGCTTTTGACATTGGATCTGGGGCCCTCCATAGGACATTTTCCTGACACGGTCAATTCGATGATCGATAGAGGATTCCCGGTATCTCTCCAGCTTGGCCTCGTATCCATTCTCTTCGCCATTGTATGCGGAGTGGCACTGGGAACGGTAGCCGCGCTGCGGCACAACCGGATGATCGATTACATGGCGATGATCTTCGCGGTCATCGGCATTGCAGTACCTAACTTTATCGTAGCTACGATGCTGATCAAATACGTGGCGGTAGAATGGAAGCTGCTTCCGGTAGCCACATGGGGGAGCTGGAAGCATGTCATCCTTCCTGCTCTTGCTCTCTCCACAGGTCCGCTAGCGATAATCGCCAGGCTGACGCGAGCCAACATGCTGGAGGTGCTAACAGCGGATTATATCGAAACAGCAAGAGCGAAGGGACTCTCGCCTGCAACGATTGTTATTAAACACGCATTGCGCAATGCAATCCTGCCGGTTGTTACGCTGCTTGGTGCTTTGGTTGCGAACGTGCTGACAGGAAGCTTCGTTATTGAGAAAATATTCGCCATACCGGGAATGGGCAAATACTTCGTCGACGGCATTAATAACCGCGACTATTCGCTGATTATGGGTACGACTGTATTTTACAGCGCCCTGCTTGTCTTCATGATGTTCCTGGTGGATATCGCTTACGGATTGATCGATCCCCGCATCAAGCTGCACAGGAAGGAGGGATAACGATGAGTGTACCCGATTCATTATTTGTCCCTAAGACACAAAGGTTAGGGGCAGCAGAAGCCATCGTGAGACCCCGACTGTCATTCTGGCAGGAGGCCTGGCTTCGATTGCTCCGCAATAAGCTGGCAATGCTCGGACTCATTATCATTGTAATGGTAGCCATATTAGCTATATTCGGGCCGCTGCTGACGGATCACAATTATTCGAAGCAGTCTCTGCTGGATGCCAACCAGAAGCCAACGGCGGATCACTGGTTCGGAACGGATGAGCTTGGGCGGGATGTGTACGCCAGAATTTTGTATGGTGCTCGAATCTCCCTATTTATCGGCCTGATGGCTGCTCTGATTGATCTCATCATCGGGATGGTGTACGGCGGCATTGCCGGGTACTTGGGCGGTCGAGTCGATAATATCATGATGCGTTTCGTCGATCTGTTGTATGGAGTACCTTACTTGCTGATCGTTATTCTGCTCATGGTCGTGATGGGGCCGGGTCTGCTAACGATCATTGTTGCCTTGAGCGCTACCGGCTGGACCGGTATGGCGCGAATCGTACGCGGGCAGGTGCTTACGTTGAAAACCTCAGAGTACGTGCTGGCAGCCAGGACGCTTGGAGGAAGCGCCAGTTATATTATCCGGAAGCACTTGCTGCCCAACGCAATTGGCGTCATTATCGTGCAGGTTACGTTCTCTGTACCGTCAGCTATCTTCGCAGAAGCCTTTCTGAGCTTCCTTGGACTAGGCATTCAGCCACCGCTAGCGAGCTGGGGCGTTATGGCGAATGATGCGCTGCCGACGATTTTGTCCGGCCATTGGTGGCGGTTGTTTTATCCGGCATTCTTTATTTCTATAACGATGCTCGCCTTTAACCTGGTAGGCGATGGCCTGCAGGACGCAATGAATCCGAAGCAGAGGAGGTAAGGCAAATGCCCGCAAAAGACAGTTCGAAGGTGCGATTGGAAGTGGAACATTTGCACGTATCCTTCACAACGCACGGAGGTGAGGTCAAAGCGGTCCGCGGCGTCAGCTTTAAGCTCGGCCAAGGCGAGACTCTTGCTATTGTAGGCGAGTCCGGATGCGGTAAGAGCGTTACAGCCCGCAGTGTGATGCGGCTGCTTCCTGAGAGAACCTCGAGGATTACACAGGGCAGCATTCGATTCGCGGGCAAGGAGCTGACTCAGCTTACGGAGAAGCAGCTGCGCGAGCTTAGAGGCTCCGAAATCGCGATGATTTTTCAAGATGCCATGACCGCTCTGAACCCTACGATTACTATAGGGGAGCAGATCATGGAGGGGGTTATCCGCCATCAGAAAATCTCCCGTTCGGAAGCGCGCAAGCTGGCAGTGGGGATGCTAGGACTTGTCGGCATCTCGAACCCGGAAATGAGGATGAAGCAGTATTTGCATGAATTTAGCGGCGGTATGAGACAGCGGATGATGATAGCTATCGCTGCAGTATGCAATCCGTCGATCCTTATTGCGGATGAGCCGACGACAGCGCTCGATGTAACGATTCAGGCGCAAATTATCGAGCTGTTTCAAATGCTTCAGAAGAAAACCGGTGTTTCCATCATTATTATCACCCATGACTTGGGCGTCGTTGCCAAAATAGCCGATCGGGTAGCCGTGATGTATGCCGGACAAATCGTAGAAAGCGGGCCGGTACAAGAGCTGTTTTATCATCCGCAGCACCCGTATACCAAAGGGCTGCTGGCTTCCATGCCGCGTCTGGATACGGATCGTACGCTGCCGCTCACGCCGATTCCGGGTACGCCTCCGGACTTGTTCGCTCCACCGCGAGGCTGTGCGTTCACCGCGCGATGTCCTTACGCGATGGAAGTTTGTGAGCTGCACCAGCCTGAGCAGACGAACGTCTCAAGCGGCCACACGGTAGTCTGCTGGTTGCAGGATCCTCGGGCTCATAAGCTGTTTAATTCGGCGGAAAGCATCCAAACGGCTCTATAAGTCCGGCTATGCCGGCTTTTAGAATAAATAATCCATTCAGTAGAAGAGGAGAAGTGCTTATGAAAAAAGTATCTGCATTGCTCGTCAGTTGCGCTTTATTATTCGGCACGGCCCTCGCCGGCTGCACCAAAGACGAAGGTTCCGGGGTCAAAACCGAAAGCGGTAAAGAAACAAAGGCCAAAATTCTTACTTACAACAATCTGAAGGAACCTACATCCCTTGATCCCCCGATTGGCTTTGACCAAGCGTCCTACGACATTGTCAACAATGCGTTTGAAGGATTGACGCGTCTTGGCAAGAATCAGTCGCCGGAGCCGGCTATGGCGAAGGAATGGAAGATTAGTCCAGATGGCAAGAAGTATACGTTCACCCTTAGAGACGGCGTCAAATGGAGCAACGGAGATCCAGTCAAAGCGTCTGACTTTGAATATGCGTGGAAGCGTCTGCTCGATCCTAAGACTGCCTCTGACGCTGCTTTCCTGGCCTATCCAATAGAGGGGGCGGAGGCTTATAACTCCGGCAAAGGGCCTGTAGACGGCGTTAAGATTAAAGCCGTTGACGATAAAACGCTGGAGGTAAACCTTGCCCAGCCTGCTTCATGGCTGCTTGGGATGGTTGCGAGTCCGGCATTCTTCCCTGTGAACAAGGGCGCCGTCGATAAAAGCCCGAAATGGGCCGGCGAAGCGGCAACTATCGTAAGTAACGGACCGTTCAAAATATCGGAATGGAAGCACGACAGCGAGCTGAAGCTGGTTAAAAACGATCAATATTGGGATGCAGCTAACGTCAAGCTGGACGGTGTAACCTACAAAATGATTAATGATTCCAACACGGCCTACCAGCTCTTCACAACGGGTGAGATTCTTGTCTCCAACACGACAGGAGCGATTCCTGCGGATTTAAGCGACAAATTGTTTTCCGAGAACAAGGTTAAGGTTGAAGACGGTGCAGGGCAGGCGTTTTACCGCTTCAATACGAAAATGGCGCCGTTTAACAACGTGAACATCCGTAAAGCTTTCGTCGCGGCTGTAGACAGACAGAAGCTGGTGGATCTTGTCTTGAAGCAAAAACAGAAGCCTGCTGACGGCTATGTTTCACCGGGACTTAAGGACCCTGCCGGAGGAGATTTCCGCAAAGTCGGCGGCAGCCTGATCAAGTTCGATGCCGCTGAAGCGAAGAAGCTGCTGGAAAAAGGAATGCAGGAGGCGGGGTACAAGACACTGCCTGAAGTAACGCTTACTTATAACACCAACGACGTTAGCCAAAGAATTGCTCAAGCGCTGCAGGCGATGTTCAAAGATAACCTGGGCGTTGATATTAAGCTGGCCAACAAAGAGAGCAAAGTGTTAACGGATGAGCAGAAGAAGCTTCAGCTGCAATTTTCCCGTTCCTCGTTCCTGCCTGATTTTGCTGACCCGATCAACTTCTTGGACGGCTTTCAATCGACCAATGCATTTAGCCGGACCGGCTGGGTTAACGCTTCTTATGATAAATTGATCAAGGACGCATATAATGAACCGGATGAGGCTAAACGGTACAAAATGATGCATGACGCAGAGAAAATTTTGATGGACGAAGCTCCGATTTTACCGCTTTATTTCTATAACAATGCCTATTTGCAAAGCGACAAGGTGGAAGGAGTCGTAAGACACGCCTTCGGATTTATCGACTTTAAATGGGCGGATTTAAAATAACCGCCTAATTCATGAGGAGATAGCGCCCATTCAAGGCGCTTCTCCCAATGCTCAAGCAGGAGGGCAGCACAATGAGTGAGCTAATAAAGCCATACCGCTTATGTCCTGGTGATAGGGTAGGCATTACGGCCCCGGCAAGCTGGGGAGACAGGGAGCAAATTCAGACGGCGACGGCCTGCTTGGAGCAGCTCGGACTTCGAGTAAGACTGGGAGATACCTTGTCGAAGCAGCATGGCTACCTTGCCGGAACCGACGAAGAGCGGGCTCGGGAGTTGAATGGGATGTTCGCCGATCCGGAGATCAAGGCGATCATTTGCGCGCGCGGAGGATATGGAACAGGTAGAATAGCCGACCTGCTGGATTATGATTTAATCCGGGCGAACCCGAAAATATTTTGGGGTTACAGCGACATTACTTTTTTACATGCAGCGATCCTCAAACGGGCTGGACTGGTTACGTTTCATGGTCCAATGATGATTGATTTGGAAAAAGACAACGATCCGCTTACCGTGCAAAATTATGAGACTCTGCTTTTCCCGTCCGTACTCCGTTATACCGAAGAAATTAACCCACTGAAGGTGCTTGTGGAAGGAGAAGCCCGGGGGCCGCTGGTCGGCGGAAATCTGTCGCTTATTACGAGCACGCTAGGGACGCCGTATGAACTGGATACGAAGGGACGCCTGCTGTTCATTGAGGACATTGATGAAGAACCGTACCGTGTAGATCGGATGTTGAACCAACTAAGATTGGCGGGCAAATTCGCCGATGCGGCAGGTGTTTTGATCTGCGATTTTAATAACTGTGTTCCAAACAAACGCAAGCTATCGCTTACGTTGGAGCAGGTTATCGAGGACCACATTGTATCGGCGGGCAAACCAACGATGGCTGGCTTTAAAATCGGCCATTGTTCCCCGAATATTACCGTACCTCATGGCATAGAAGCTAGAATGAGTACACAGGATAGGGTGCTTGAGTGTACAGAACCCGGTGTTGAGACATAAGGAGGCAGCGAATATGAACATAAAAAACATTGAAGTGATGAGGCAGTCGACACCGCTTATAAAGCCGTTCAAGACCGCCTTGCGCACAGTATATAACGCAGAGTCGGTTCTCGTGCGGATTCAGACTGATGACGGAAGAACCGGCTGGGGAGAGGCACCTGCGACTATTGTGATTACAGGAGATAGCTTGGATAGTATCCATTCAGCTATCACTCATACTTTCACACCGCTCTTGATAGGGCGCAGTCTGCTCGCGTACGAGCAAATTTTGCAAACCATTCATCATTCGATGGTCGGCAGCAGCAGTGCCAAAGCGGCTGTGGATATGGCAGTGTATGATTTGGTAGCACAATACTGCGGTCTGCCGCTGTATCAGTTTCTTGGTGGTTATAAAGATGAGTTGGAGACGGATTTCACCGTTAGTGTCAATTCGCCCAAGGAGATGGGTGAGGACGCGATCCGGTATGTGAAAGACGGATTCAATGTGCTGAAAATTAAAGTAGGCAAGGACGATATTCAGCAGGATATTGAACGGATTAAAGAAATCCGCAGCTGCGTGGGCAGTGAGATTCGTATTCGTATTGACGCCAATCAGGGCTGGCAGGTGAAGGATGCCGTCCGTTCGATTCGCCGCATGGAAGATATGGGGCTCGATATTGAGCTGGTGGAGCAGCCGGTCAAGGCACATGATATCGAAGGGCTCAAAGCCGTTACAGATGCTGTGGAAACGCCGATTATGGCAGACGAGAGTGTATTTTCTCCCACTCAAGCTTTTGAAGTGTTGAAGCGCCGTGCCGCCGATATGATCAATATTAAGCTGATGAAATCCGGTGGGATATACAAAGCGCAGCTCATTAACCAAATTGCCGAGGAATTCGGTGTCGAATGCATGGTTGGCAGCATGATTGAATCGCGTGTAGCGGTCACGGCTGCGGCCCATTTGGCGGCAAGCAAGAAAAATATTACCCGATTCGATTTCGATTCGCCTCTTATGATGTTGAACGATATTGTGGACGGCGGAGTCCAATATGACGGCAGAAGGATGACGTTTCCTAAAGAAGCGGGCCTTGGCATCCGAGATGTAGCCTATACGGGAAGTGTTGGGGTGGGATCATGAGTATGGAGAAAATGATCGTCGCAGTCTCTGTGGCCACGGTATGGTCGAATCCACAATCACCAAGATCAATAGATGAGCCTGCTCTGCAAAACCCGGCAGCAATAAGACCTTGGCTGGAGGGCATGACGTTAGAAGACCGTCTGGATTTGTACAGAGGGAGCCGGGTTCAAACGCAAGCGGTATACGGCACTTCCGTGCTTGTCGTGGAGGAGCAGGGGGACTGGGTTAAAGTAGCGATCCCGCAGCAAGGAACCCGAAGAGACGCTGTAGGCTATCCCGGATGGATTCCGCGCTGTCAGCTGGCTACCGAAACGTCTGAGCTAGCGAGCCAGAGAAGAGCCGAAGTCATTGCTAATAAGGCTTGGTTATACCTGACTCCATCGGAGCCACTCATAGAATTAAGTTTTCTGTCCTCTCTTCCTGTAATAGAACTCGCCGATTCGTGGGTGATGGTGCACATACCAGGAGCGGATGGGATCGGTTATTTGAAGGCGGAAGATGTGCGTTTGATCAACGGATCCATGGCTCCTTTGCCGACAGAAGGTCACATTGGGCAAATGATTTTGGATAGGGCCATGCAGTTTGTAGATTTGCCTTATTTATGGGGCGGTGTTTCGGCCTTTGGCTATGATTGCTCTGGATTTGCTCATTCAATGCACCGCTATGCAGGAATATCGATTCCGCGAGACGCCTCGGATCAGGTTAACTATGGGACTGCGATTGAAAAAGAGGAGCTTGAACCAGGGGATTTACTCTTCTTTGCCTTTGAGGAAGGCAAGGGAGCCGTTCATCATGTCGGGATCTATGCAGGTAACGGACAAATGATTCATTCCCCTGAGACGATCAAAAGCATAGAAGTGGTTGAGCTTAGCAGCTATAAGCTGATCCAGGAGCACTGCATGTCGAGGCGTTACTGGGGATAAGAGCGGTATATACACAATAGCAGGACCTGAGGCGAAGCTTCAGGTTCTTTTTAATATGAAAAGACTTGAGTTGATATAGGTATTTATTCCTATATATTAGAAAATGGTTGAAATAATATATCAGTGATGAGGGTCTAAAGAACTTGTTTTTGTGTATAATTTTACAAAAATCTACAGGATTTTTATGTTCGATCTCGAATTAACCCATAAAACAGACTAACTACAAAAACAGCGGAGGAACAGACATGAAAAGAAGCATTACCAAAGTGGCACTATGCTTAACGCTTTTGTTAACTTGCGGCACGGGGATGGCTCATGCTGAGGAGCAAGGAATTATGCATGAACAGAGGAAGGTCAACTATAACGGAAGCAATTTTATCCTTGACCTAATCCGGGTCGACCTGAAAGATCCAACCATTCAAATCAAGGCAGCTGCCGCAAATCATGAGGTAGGGACTGTGCAGGATTTTACCAGTATGATGTCGGATAACGATGCGGCGGTCGGCATTAATGGCACCTTTTTCGATGCGTTTACAGAGGATATTGAGTACCGGACCCCATATGGTATTGTGATGAACAACAATGATCTTTTTTACGGCGGGGATAAAGAAACCTCGATTACCGTTTCAACAGATAAAGAAGCTTCGGTGCAGAGATTGGCCATCGGAAGCAATGTACAGGCGGGCCGATTCGGATCGCGTCTTAATGGAGTGGATGTGTATCACGGAGATCAAGCGCGAAGCGCGTGGATGTTTACCAAAGATTATGGGGATGTGGCGGACGAACCGGGAATTAAAATTGTCATTGGTCAGGACCAGAAGGTAGTTTCCGTTTCGGAAGAGGCTGTACTGATTCCTTCGGGAGGCAGGGTGCTGCTGCTCTCTACGGATTATAGCTTGGAACAGGTATCGAAGCAGGTTAAGGCAGGTGATAAGTTTAGCATGAGCCAAACGGTGACGAACCTTGATACGAAGCAGACGTCACCTTTGGAGCGGTATCAGATGGCTATAGGAGCCGGACCGAAGCTGCTTACGGGTGGTCAAGTGGATATTGATTTTGAACGTGATCGTTTTAATGATCCGCTGGTGACTTCCCAGGCTAATGTTCGAAGCTTTGCAGGAGTTGATGGGGATGGAAAATTGGTCGTAGGGACGATTTCTTACAGTACCATCGAGCAGATGGCAAATGTGCTAGTCCAAGTAGGAATGACAGATGCTATTAATCTGGATGGAGGAGCGAGCTCGGCGCTTTATTATAAAGGTAAGGTATTGCGTAAGCCGGGACGGCTGCTCAGCAATGTGCTGATTGTACAGCAAGCGGATAAGCCGCTCGTACAGCTTAGTGTGAACGGTCATTTGGCGGAAAATAAGACGGGGTATATCGAGGACGGGATGACTATGGTGCCCTTTCGCGTTCTGCTGAATCGGATGAATGCCGACTATGTCTGGAACCCCGATGATTCCAGTCTGCATATTACGCGTGGAAAACTGAAGGTAGATTTAAAGCTGGGAAATGATTGGGCCGAAGTGAATGGCCAGTCCGTTACGATGGATACGGTGCCACAGATTGTGAATGGCCGGATTTACGTGCCGCTTCGTTTTGTCGCGGAAGCCTTGGGAGCACAGGTGAAGTGGGATGATACGCTTTATAGGGCTAGTGTGACGTTGGATGAGGGGAAATAGGAGATTTCGTTACGATAATTTTCATAACAAGCAGTGACATCAAGAAGAGAACCGGAGGCCTGTATGTCTTTTTTTAAAAGATTAAAAAACATTTTGCTAGGACCAGGAGAAGCGGAGAAAACGAGGCATCCCCGTCTGGAACAAAAAGAATGGGAGCGTCGCATAGACACTAGCTCTACAAGAAACGAGGAGTCAGCGCGGCTAATCGCAGAACAAAGGAGCAAGGAAGCGGAGGCGCGTGCAGAAGCGGCGATACAGCGATTGGAGAAAGAGCGCTCGGAGGCAAAAGCACGCGCTGCTGAAATTGCGGAACGAACTGCAAATAAGCGTGCGGAGTCGGAACGTCAGGCTCAAGCGATGGCCGAAAGACTTGAAGTACAGTCAGAACGACAGCGTGCTGATTCGGTTGAGCGGGCGGAGGCTGTAATGAAGCGGCTGGAGAAGGAACAAGAGGAAATACAGGCACGTGCTGAAGGGGCAGTCAAGCGTACGGAATTAAAGAACTCCGACCTGCAGCAGCAAGCAGAGTCTTTATGGGATAGAGTCGAGCAGCAAACGGAGCGTCAGCAGGTCGAAGCGTTCGAACTGGACGATGCCATTTTTCAGCGCTTGGACCAAGAACGTACAGAAGCAGAAGCAAAGGCTGCAGAGATTATGGAACGTGTGGAGCAAAAGCGATTGGCGTCACAGCAGCAGGCACAGGCTATGGTGGAACGCTTGATGCAGAAGCGTGAACGGGAAGCGGCAGAGCGGGAAGCACGTGAACGAGAGGCGGCAGAGCGGGAAGCGCGTGAACGAGAAGCAGTAGAGGGGGAAGCGCGTGAACGAGAAGCAGTAGAGCGGGAAGCGCGTGAACGAGAGGCGGCAGAGCGGGAAGCGCGTGAACGAGAGGCGGCAGAGCGGGAAGCGCGTGAACGAGAGGCGGCAGAGCGAGAGTCGGTGGAGCGAGAATCCGCTCCTTCCAATTCTTTTAAATATATTAGGCTCGGATTGGCATCTCCAGATAAAATCCGTTCGTGGTCTTACGGTGAAGTGATAAGACCTGAAACGATCAACTACCAGACTTTAAAACCTGAACGAGGCGGCCTCTTTTGCGAGAAGATTTTTGGACCTACCAAGGACTGGGAATGCTTCTGTGGAAAATACAAGCGTGTTCGCTATAAAAATGTTGTTTGCGACCGCTGTGGAGTTTCAGTAACGCGTCAAAAGGTGCGTCGTGAACGGATGGGGCATATTGAACTTGCGGCACCAGTTTCTCATATTTGGTATTTCAAAGGAAATCCAAGCAGCGCTATGGGCTTAATGTTAGACATGTCCCCTCGTTCTCTTGAGGAAGTAATTTATTTTAAAGCTTATATGGTTCTGGATCCAGGGAACACTCCGCTTGAAGCGAAGCAGCTGTTATCAGAGAAGGAGTATCGAAGCTCCAGAGAGAAATACGGTTACGCTTTTCAAGCAGATATAGGAGCTCAAGCAGTAAGGAAGATGCTCCAGGCTATCGATTTGGATAAGGAAGCAGACCTTCTGAGGGAAGATCTGGTGATATCACAAGGTCAGCGTCGCAGTCGGGCAGTCAAACGTTTGGAAATAGTCGAGTCCTTCCGCAAATCGAGTAATCGTCCGGAATGGATGATCCTCGATGTTCTTCCGGTCATCCCTCCTGAGCTTCGGCCTATGGTTCAACTCGACGGGGGACGTTTTGCTACATCGGATTTAAACGACTTATACCGTCGAGTGATTAATCGTAACAATCGACTGAAACGTCTGCTCGATTTGGGTGCTCCGGATATCATTGTACAGAATGAGACGTTGATGCTTCAAGAAGCTGTTGATGCGCTGATACATAATGGGCGGCGCGGACGTACGATTACAGGACCTGGAGAACGTCCGCTTAAATCGCTAACCCACATGTTAAAAGGCAAGCAAGGACGATTCCGTCAAAATCTGTTAGGCAAACGAGTCGATTACTCGGGAAGATCCGTCATCATACCTGGACCGGATTTATTACTGCATCAATGCGGACTGCCTAAGGAAATGGCTCTGGAATTATTTAAGCCATTTGTTATGAGAGAGCTAGTAAAGCGTGGGCACGCTTTTAATATTAAGAATGCCAAAAGAAAAGTGGAAAAGGTGAGTCCTGTCGTTTGGGATGCTTTGGAGCATGTCATCAAGGAACACCCGGTTTTGCTAAACCGTGCTCCTACGCTGCACAGACTCAGTATTCAGGCCTTTGAGCCTGTTCTTATTGAGGGCCATGCGATTCAGCTTCATCCGATGGCGTGCCCTGCTTTTCATGCAGACTTTGACGGGGATCAAATGGCGGTGCATGTGCCTCTATCGCATGAAGCACAAGCTGAAGCACGAATTCTGATGCTTTCATCCCATAACTTATTAGATCCGAAAAATGGCAAGCCTTCTGCAATTCCTACGCAAGATATGATTCTCGGCTGCTATTACTTATCTATGGATCCCTTAGCGTCTAATACTGGTTTAATCGTTCGCTCTGCGGATGAGGCGGTATCTGCTTATCAGCGGGGAGCTGCGGCGCTGCATACACGAGTTGCTATTCCGGCAAAAGCACTCCGCAAAACGAGCTTTTCACCTATGCTAGAGGCTAGGCTCATCACGACGATCGGTAAAATCTTATTTAATGAAATTTTGCCCGAGGAGCTCCCTTATTTGAATGAACCAACCAAGGCTAATTTATTGGATGGCACTCCGAATGCTTTTTTCATTTTCGAAAAAGGAGCAGATATCCGCAGACGAATGTCGGAAATGAACGAATCCCGCGCCTTCGACAAAGCGTTTCTTGAGTCCGTGATAGCCGAGTGCCTTCGCCAATGCGGTACTACCCGAACGGCGGTCATGCTGGATCGCTTGAAGCGGCTAGGCTTTACCTACGCGACGCGATCTGGCATTTCAATGGGAATTACCGATTGTACCGTACCTCATGAAAAAGAAAATATAGTGAGTGAAACGAAAGAAAAAGTACGGTTCATTACGAAACAATATCTTCATGGTTTGCTTACCGATAACGAGCGGCATGATCATAGCGTTGCAACATGGGGTGCAGCAAAGGATGGCATTTCTAAAGCCCTGGTTAACGGTCTCGACCCCTACAATCCTTTAAAAATAATGATCGATTCCAAAGCTTGCGGAAGTATAGCCCATATGTCGCAGTTGAGCGGTATAAGGGGGCTTGTCGTAAAATCATCAGGAGTCGTCATAGAACATCCTATCGTTTCCAGTTTTCGCGAAGGTTTGTCAGGATTGGAATACTTTATTTCTACCTATGGATCGCGAAAAGGACTATTGGATACAGAGCTCCGTATTGCGGATTCAGGTTATTTAACCCGTCGTTTGATTGAGGCTGCTCAAGATGTCATCGTACGCGAAGAGGACTGCGGAACAGATCAAGGGATTAGCGTTAGGGCAATACGGCTCGGAAATGCGACGATCGAAAATCTTCTGGAGCGAATTGAAGGTCGTTATTCAAATGAAACGGTTGTACATCCTGCTACCGGCAAGGTAATACTTAACCGTAATCAGTTGATTGACACCGAAACAGCCCGTAGTCTTGTCCAATCAGGGATCGAGGAAGTATCTATTCGTTCCGTGCTAAGCTGCCGCAGCGAACACGGAATATGTGCGGTGTGCTACGGGACGAATCTTTCTACCGGACGACGAGTGGACATGGGCGAGGCAGTTGGTATTATCGCAGCACAGTCGAACGGTGAACCAGGAACACAGCTGACGCTTCGCGCGTGGCATACCGGAGGCATTGCGGGCAATGAAATCATACAGGAATTGCCGCGTCTCCAGCAATTGTATGAGGCTCGGACTCCGGAACAACCCGCTGTACTTTCTTACTACGATGGGAAAATTACAGATATCCGTGAAACGAAGGATCGACGCTATGAAATTGAAGTGGCAGGGGAATCCGAATCCATAGTACAAACTACAATCTGTGGCACACGCTTGCTTGTATCCGTAGGTGAACAAGTGAAGAAAGGCGACCCATTAACTGAAGGCACTATTGATCCTAAAGAGCTGCTGCACATTCAAGGCGTCCGAGCCGTGCAAAGCTATATTTTACAGGAAGTGCAGGGCATTTATCGCAATCAAGGAGTGGAGATCAACGATAAGCATATCGAGATTATCCTTCGACAGATGCTGCTCAAAATGAGAGTTGTCGATGCCGGAGATACCGCGTTATTGCCGGGGGCATTCGTGGATAGACATGCCTTTGAGGATGCCAACAGAGAAGTTTTAATGACCGGACAGCAACCCGCGGTTGCCGTTCCAGTGCTGCGGGGGATTACCCAAGCCTCTATGGACAGTGAATCTTTTATTTCAGCTGCAGCCTTCCAGGAGACTACGCGCGTGCTTACCGATGCGGCCGTCAAAGGCAGAACCGACTATTTGCGCGGCGTAAAGGAAAATGTCATTATCGGCAAGCTTATTCCTGCAGGGACGGGGCTATTTTAAAAAGGAGAGCATTGGAATGACCTCAGATGGATTTGCTGAATTAACATATGAGCAGCTTCTTATAGAGGAGGAACGCTGGGAGCAAGCATTTGACCATCCGCGGTTCCAAGAAGATGAAGCAGAGCAATGGCAGCGAGGTTCAGAGCTTTATGATGCATTGTATCAGATGCGGCCAGACGAAGAGCGATTTCAAAATATGCTGGTGCACTGCTTGCTGGAGCTCGGAAGGGATTTTAAAATGCGGGGGACGCATATGCGCAGAGCCCGTGATATTTTCCAACAAGTAGTGAAGATGGACAGGGAGCACTCTTTGGCAAATTACCGACTCGGGTTTTTACATTATTATAATGAGCAATGGAGCAGCGCCGCCAATGCGTTCGAGCGGGCTCTCCGAAGACGGGCTCTCTTATCCGAGCATCGAATCAACGAGGAGCAGGCTGTCCGGGCGCTCTGTTATCAGGCGCGTGCGTACCAGAAGCTAAGCCAGCAGACGATGGAACGGCTGCGTGCCAAGTGGTCCGCTATATCGCCTACGGAGCTTGGGAGAACCCTTCGATCCCTCGTGGAAGAGACGGAGGATCAGATCTTTTCCGAGGAACCTTTCAAGCCTTACATTGTGCAATCCGAGACGGGGCAGGAACACATCGGTGAAGAACGGCTGCTGCAGCTGCTAGAGACGAATACGGATGTTCCTGTTGTTATCTTAAGCTACGTCGATGCTCCGCGTTTGTATACGGTGCGTACTTCAGCAGGAAAGCAGCTGTATGTTACGGAGAGAGCGGCGGATCTGCTTCGGTGCCTGCTGCAATCGAAGCATCCTGTTAGCAAGGATGAGCTGTTCTACCGAATGTTCAGACGGCCGAAGCCTGCGAGCAATACATGGGTGAAGACCAACATTTCGCGATTACGCTCAGAGCTTGGGGGTTGTTTCTCTGAACCTATGGACCATATCATAGTGACGACAAAAGAGGGTTACAGCTGGAATCATGAGCTATATCCCATTTATCAGGTTATTTACCGTGAGGATGATATTTACCGAGCTGATTTCAATCTGGATTAAGAGGATAGGAAATCATTATTTAAAATAAAATGAATTTTCCATTTGGGGGTCACGGGCGTGACTCCTTTTTTATGCTGGATTCAAGTATTACGCGGGGGCGGCCCCGCTTTTATATGAGTAATAAGTAGTGGTATCTAACGGTTACACGGCTGTAACCGCCATTTGGTGTAATAAATTCATCGAACAAAGACATTACATACAAGGAGATGGATTGAAATGAATCATCAACAAATGGTAGCGAACCCTGCAAAATATTTAGCTCAAGCTTTAACGCGTCGTGGATTTTTGGTCAAGGTGGAGAACGATCAGGTTATTTTCTCAGCGGGGAATGGGAAGCGGGACTTCGAGGATGTACGTCAGGAATTGGAGCGCAGCGGAATTCCGGTCTGCTATTCCGGTCTTCGTATTCAAGTACTCAGTCCCATGATTCCCCTCAAGGCGCTATATGCAATAGAGAAGATGCCAGTGCGATACGGTCGTTCCCCAATTCCTAACGGATTCGACTCGTGGAGAGCTTTTACCAAACGAAATCATGGTCTGCGCTGGAGCAGCTTGTCACTAGATAAAGGGATTGCTTGCCTCGTCAAGGCAATGAGCGAAGCCGGAATACTTGTCACGGGAGGCTGCGATGGACATGGCAAGCACAAGCCTCGAATTTATTTTGCCAGCATGTGGGCTGCTGCATGGTTTCACGTAGTATATGAACGGATAAATGCCAAGCATTTGCTTCACTATACTTGGAAAGTCGTTATACCCGAGGGAGGAAACGGAAGTCCTTGCCTACAAGCAATCCAAGCGGAGGGGATGAAATGGTCGGAGAGATGGATACGGCAGGACGCGCTAACAATGGCGTTAATGATGAGGGAATGGGCTGAGCAGCTTCGTGAGCTTCGACGGACAAGCTTTAAAAACCGGAGCATGCGTAAGGAGTCGGAAGCGTTAGCTCATGATTTTGAAGCGCTCTGCCAGTGGATGACGGATAAATTGGACGAAAAGGAGGCGGCCGTTCATGCGTAAGCTGGAAAATGAATTGCTCGAGCTTCTTGCTATAACCGCTCCTAGCGGTATGGAACGTCCGGTTGCCGATTTTCTTATGCAGCGTTTGAAGGGACAAGTCGATTCATTGGATCAGGATGATTATGGTAATGTGTTGGCTGAAAAGCAATACGGCATTGGAGCAGGGCCAACAATTCTGCTTTGTGCTCATATGGATACGGTGTGGGTAGATCCGAAGCGATGCATTGTTCGGGAGGAAGATAGATGGAGCAGCAACAGCGGTCCGCTAGGTGCGGACGACCGTGCGGGAATTGCCATCATTTTGGATGTGCTGCGTAAGGTTCAAAGGTTTGGTTCGTTTCATGGGAGGCTGAAGCTGGCTTTTACCCGTGAGGAAGAGATTGGCCGTATTGGTTCGGGGCAGATCGATCCTGCATGGCTGCAAGATATAGAGCTAGCGATGGTTATTGACCGCAGGGGCAGCAGAGATATTGTAGTACGCAATAGTAGGATGCGATTTTGTAATCCGCAATGGGGCGTATTTTTTGAAGCTGTGGGAATGAGGTGTGGAATGTCCGACTGGCGTGCGGTTCAAGGGGGAATCAGCGATGCGGTAACTTTTGCCTCTTACGGGATTCCCTCAGTCAATCTGTCAGCGGGTTACGAGTATGAGCATTCAGAAGAGGAATATGTGAATGTAGCGCATTGTCGTGATACAGTTCGATTGTTGGTTCAAGCGCTGCAATGCATGTTTTATAGAAATGCCAAGGGGGGAGCTAGTTGACAGATCATATTGTGATTACAATTGACGTTCGCAAAATCATGTCTCAGCTAGGAATACTGGAGTCATTTGATAAGCAAGTCGGCCTTGACCAACAAGATAGTGGGAAAGAGAATGAGGAAAAAGCTGCCTTGCTGGTCGAATAGTTTCAAGCTAAAGGTTTGGGCGGATAGACATCATCACGATTGGAAAGGCCTGCAGATAGCTTCTTGCGAAGCTGATTCTACAGGCTTTTTGGCATGGTTATCTAAAACGGAGTCATATCATACTCCTGTATTTTCCTGTACAAGGTCGTCCGCCCGATTTGTAATAAAGCTGCAGCCTTGCTTAAGTTGCCACCCGTTTGCCGGAGAGCCTTCTTAATGGCATGCATTTCCGCATCCTTCAGTGATAGGGTAGCTTCCGGCTGAGTAAACTCACCCAGTTCAGGCACATCCTCCTCAAGCTGAAGATGCTTTACGTCGATCGGACCTCCTTCCGCAAGGAAGCTCGCTTGCAACAATACGCTGTTCAGCTCTCGGATATTACCTGGCCAATGATATTGCTGCAGCTTCATCTGCGCTTGCTCCGTCAGGATGGAGGAGGGGGAGCCGTGCCCTTGAAGTAGATGATAGGAAAGGGGGACGAGATCGCTTCGTTCTCTTAGGGGGGGCAGGGTAATTTGGATTCCTTTCAGCCGGTAGTATAAGTCGGCTCGAAAACGCCCCTCCCTCACTTCCTCAGATAAATTGCGGTGGGTGGCGGCTACAATACGGATGTCGATCCTTTTGCTCTTCGTACTACCTACCGGCGTGATAGTATTTTCCTGCAGTACCCGCAGCAGCGCGGCTTGCGCCCGAAGCGACATGTCTCCGATTTCGTCTAGAAAAATCGTCCCTTTATGCGCAGCTTCGAACTTGCCGATGCTTCCTTCTTTGTTAGCTCCGGTGAAAGCTCCGCGTTCATAGCCGAACAGCTCGCTCTCGACCAGACTGTCCGGAATGGCGCTGCAGTTGACGGCGATGAACGGGTGTGCGCTGCGAAAGCTTGCCGAATGAATGGATTGGGCGAACAGCTCTTTGCCAGTACCGCTTTCGCCCAGCAGCACGACAGGGTATTCGGTCAGGGCGGCTTTCCTGGCGATTTCTTTGGTATGGAGAAGCTTCGGGCATGCTCCGATAATATCCTGGAACTCGTATAACCGAGGCTCTCCATGCGGCTTCCGTTGAATGGCGACGGATCGCCATACTTTGTGCCGGTCATCGCAGATCGTTTCCATAGCGAAGCCTTTGGCCCCGGCAAACTCCTTGCCCAAGGCATCGCGGCCGACGATGCGCAAAGCGGCTTGATTGGCACGGACAATTCGATTGTCCCGGTCTAGCGAGAGCAGTGGCATTGGAACATTTTGCGCCGTGTATTCGAGCTCCTTCAACGTAATGAGATGCTCCTCGCTGGTTTTCTCCCAAATCAGCTTATTCTGCAAAGAATCCGCTGCTAGACAAGCGAGGGTCAATGTATAGTCATAGTAGCTTTCTTTTTTACCGCTGATGTTAATGACACCGATTAATTGACCGTCAGGGCTAAAGATGGGTGATGAAGCACAGGTCAAAAAGCGGTTGGACGTGTAATAATGCTCCTCGGCGTGGACTCGCACGGCGGTTTGCTCCGTTAAAGCCAATCCGATAGCGTTCGTCCCTTTGCGGCGTTCCTCCCAATTGGCACCTACCTGTAGCTGTACCATTTCAGCACGGTTGGAGAAATCGGGATCGCCGACAGAGTGAAGGATAGTCCCTTGGGCATCGATGAGGAGGGCCATTTGCCCAGACTGTTTAATGAGGCGATTCATTTTGGCGAATATCTGCTCCGTGTGCAGGATGAGCTGCTCGTGCTGTTGAGTGATTTCCCGTATGCGATTCCCGGTAATAATGTCGTCATAAACAGGATCGGACGACTTCAATCCATAACGCTGACAGCGCTTCCAAGAATTCTCCATCATTTGTGACAGGTCGTTTACTTCCAGAGAGGACAAAGTGAACACCTCCATCATTCGTACGGGCTTCTACCTTCATGATATCATAAAATATCCATTCGTTTCTATTCAGCGAAAGGTTGTATCAAAATGAAACATAAGGGCTGTTTCAAAAGGGAACAATTGTTATAAAGCGATTTCAATAAATGCGTTTCGGCTGGCCTCGCAAGATTGGCACGATTCTTGCTTATATAGTTATTGAAACTATATTGGAGGAGGCTGTTCATAATGATCTATGCTCAACCGGGATACAATGATTCGTTGGTAACGTTCAAGAAACGCTATGAAAACTTTATTGGAGGCGAGTGGGTTGCGCCTGTCCAAGGCCAATATTTTGACAATGTTTCGCCGGTGAACAATCGTCCTTTTTGCGAAGTTCCCCGCTCGACGGCGGAAGATATTGAACTGGCGCTCGATGCGGCTCATGCAGCGAAGGAGAGCTGGGGACGCACTTCGGTGGCGGAGCGGGCATTAATTCTTAATAGAATAGCTGATCGTATAGAAGCAAATTTGGAAATGCTGGCGGTAGCTGAGACTTGGGATAACGGCAAGCCGGTTCGTGAGACTTTGGCTGCCGACCTGCCGCTTGCGGTCGATCATTTCCGGTATTTTGCGGGCTGCATCCGTGCCCAGGAAGGGGCCTTGAGCCAGATCGACAATGACACGGTGGCCTATCATTTCCATGAGCCGTTAGGCGTCGTAGGCCAAATCATTCCGTGGAACTTCCCTCTGTTGATGGCGACCTGGAAGCTGGCTCCGGCATTGGCGACCGGAAACTGCGTCGTGCTGAAACCGGCAGAGCAAACCCCGGCCTCAATTCTGGTGTTGGCTGAGCTGATCCAAGATTTACTGCCTCCAGGTGTTTTGAACATTGTCAACGGCTTCGGTCTTGAAGCAGGTAAGCCTCTCGCTTCCAGCAGTCGCATCGCCAAAATTGCTTTTACAGGGGAGACGACAACCGGTCGCCTCATTATGCAGTACGCTTCCCAGAACATTATTCCCGTTACATTGGAGCTGGGCGGCAAATCTCCGAACCTGTTCTTCGAAGACGTAATGGCCAAAGATGATGCATTCTTTAACAAAGCTATCGAGGGCTTTGTTCTGTTCGCCTTGAACCAAGGGGAAGTGTGTACGTGCCCATCGCGTGCCATCATTCAAGAATCGATCTATGACGCTTTCATGGAGAGAGCGCTCAAACGCGTTGCAGCCATCAAGCAGGGCAATCCGTTGGATACGGAAACAATGATTGGAGCCCAAGCTTCTACGGAGCAGGTTGAGAAAATTATGAGCTATATCAACATCGGGCAGCAGGAGGGGGCAGAATGCTTGATCGGCGGAGGCAGAGCCACATTGGAGGGAGATCTTTCGGAGGGCTATTATATTCAGCCAACCGTACTTAAAGGCAATAATAAAATGAGAATTTTCCAAGAAGAAATCTTCGGGCCGGTCGTCTCCGTTACCACCTTCAAGGACCAGGAGGATGCGCTAGCGATTGCCAATGATACGTTGTACGGCTTGGGAGCAGGGCTGTGGACACGCGACATTAACGTCGCATACCGAATGGGGCGTCAAATTGAGGCCGGTCGCGTATGGACGAACTGCTATCATGCTTACCCTGCTCATGCAGCCTTCGGCGGCTACAAAACTTCAGGCATCGGTCGTGAAAATCATAAAATGATGCTTTCGCATTATCAACAAACGAAAAACCTATTGGTCAGCTACGGCCAAGATGCTTTGGGCTTCTTCTAAGAGGAGCCGAGATGGCACAGGACGTGAGAAAGGTTCTGGCAACCGATGCTGCGCTGGAATTGATTAAACTGCTGAAGACCAAGCATGGACCTGTCATGTTTCATCAATCGGGAGGGTGCTGCGACGGCAGCTCGCCTATGTGCTATCCTCTGGGAGATTTTATTATCGGAGACACGGATGTACTGCTAGGAGAGATCGGCGGAGCTCCTTTCTATATGAGCAAAGCTCAGTACGAATATTGGAGGTACACACAGCTGATCATTGATGTGGTTCCCGGCAGGGGAGGCATGTTTTCTCTGGAAAATCCCGAGGGAAGGCGGTTTTTGACCCGATCTCGCGTATTTACTGAAGAGGAACGCCGCAGTCTTAATCTTTTATAATGCATTCAAGCCCTTTTTCCGGTCTCTGTGCCGTCGAAGAAGGGCTTTTTCTCGTGCATTTTGGGTTAACCATGTCGCTTTTACGTAGGGAATTGTCCGTGTGTGTCGAAATAGTAATGCATGCCGTTGCAACATTACATTGAACTCGTCGATGTCAGTGGCAACTATACGGATAAACCCGAGTATTGATATTGTTGGAGGAACCGATATGACGTTAATAAAAACTTTGGTAAGTCAGGATGAATTTGTAGGCTTTTATCTGCTCAAGGAGCTGGAAGTAAAACAGACAAACGGAACGCCTGCTAAAGACTATTTTGATATTGTTTTAAGTGATGCCAGCGGCCAGCTTCCAGCTAAATTCTGGGATGTGACGCCGACGGATAAAGAAACGTTTTTCCCTATGGGGCTTGTGAAGGTTCATGGTATTGTGCAGACGTACCGCGAGAAGCTGCAGGCCAAAATTGTTCGCATCCGAAAAGCAACCGAGAGCGACGGTATCTCGCTAACTGATTTTATTCGGTCAGCACCGATTCGTCCTATTGATCTTGTCTATACAGTCAAACAGGTTTTGGGAACGATTGAGGATGAAGAGATCCGGACGATTGCCGCATTTTGCGTGGCCAAGGTAGAGGAGAAATTAATGCATTATCCGGCTGCCAAATCCCATCATCATGCTTACTGTGCCGGGTTGGCTTATCATATGGTACGAATGCTTGAAATCGGAGATTTCTTGTGCAAGCAAAGACCGTTCTTGAATTCCGATTTGATTAAGGCGGGGATCATTCTACATGATATTGCCAAGCCGGAGGAAATGATCGCGCAACTGGGCATTGTGTCCGATTATAGTGTCCAAGGCAAGCTGCTGGGCCATATCTCCATGGCTTCGAACTGGATTACGGAGGCGGCGATCTTAAGCAGTATTGACCTGCAGTCTGAGCGGGTGCTCGCTTTGCAGCATTTGGTTCTGTCTCATCATAATCTCGGTGAGTGGGGAAGCCCGGTTCAGCCCCAGATGGCGGAAGCGGTAGCTCTGCACCATATTGATGCGCTAGATGCCAAGCTTCAGATGGTGGAGGATGCACTGGATACGACTCCGGAAACCGAGAACTGGACGCCTTTGATCCGCGGTTTGGAGAATAAACCGATTTATCGGATGAAGTTTTGAAAAAGTGATGTATGAACATATATTCCATGTCATTCTGCTGACGAATGCCTATGCTTTAATATAGATACCTGACAAGCGCACTAACGAAGCAGTCAGACTGGAATCTTACAACGTTGGAGGTCTACATGAATATTAAGAGAATTGAGGAACTGCTCGCGATTCCCGAAACTTCCGAGCGCTGCGAACGTGTCCATGATGAGGTGCAGCCCGTACTTTTGCAGCTGATGGATGCCTTTAGAGCACAGTATGGAGGACTGGCCCCGGAGCTGCAAGGCTATCAGGTCCATACGTATGAAATGACGCTGCGGACGACTATGCATGATGCCCGTAACCCAAAATATGCTCCCAAGAAGCAGGATACGGATATAGGGAAAAGGGCTTTTATCGAGCTGGTCGACAAAAGCCTGTTTCAAACGGAGATTGGGGTGCTTCGCCTGGAATTCAATGGGCTGGAAAAGCAATTCAAAATCATTATACCTAGCAGCTTTTATCCTTTTTGGGTTGCGGTGCGCAGCCAGTCGAACGAGAAAGGCTTCGTTGATTTGTTGGAAAAGCTCGATCCTGAGATTCGTATTCAAGTGGCGGATAAAGAGGGGCAATTTCTTGCCAAGGACGAATGGATCACTTACCTGCAAAAGGCGGTTGATGATAAACGCCGCCCATGGTTTCATATCGGCATCTTGATTCCTTTTGCCGAGGTGGCTTCTGAAGCTGAGCTGATGGAATCGATTTGGGAGACTTATACGAAGCTTCAGCCTATTCGGGAATATATTCAAAGAGAAGCCGAGCAGCATGCCCTGTCATTGAAAGTATTGAGTCTGCTGAACGAGCATCATGATGACATTCCTTTAACCTTGTACGGGAAAACGTACGACATTAAGTTCGAGGAAGCCTATGACTATAAATCGAACAATCGCCGTCAGAAGTTCGGCTTGTATGAGAAAGGCCAGCTTGTTGCGGACGGAATGTTTGATCAATATCTTCGGGATCCGTATGAGGTTCTAGGGATTTTCGTCAATGGCTACGGTCATATCTATACGAATCTGCGTCAATTATCGACCGAGACTCAATATCCGTTTCCTTGGCCTTGGTACATAACGAAAAGTTTCAGATATCATAAGCAGGACGGCAAGGACATTAACAAAGAATATCAGCTTAAAGCCTTCGAAGCGTTAGCTGCACATGACTTTGAGGTCAGAGATACCTCCTTTTATGTGGGCAGCTACGATACCGTTTTGGGGAGGTTTAAAGAGTCTGCTGCAGAGGTGAAGAAGGTATTTGTTGCAGCAGCTCTCCTTTTTGCGGACATTTCCCAGATGATTACTTTGCCTAGAATCGATGCAGCGAGCACACAGAACTCACAGGAAGAGTCCTTAGAGGACCTTGCTGAAATTATGGAGGAAGCTTACGAGCATAACTTCGATTTGTCCGTTATTATGGCCAATATCGGGGACAGCGAATTGACATATTCTCCTTCTATTATTCGGGATTTTCATTTAAACCTGGTCAGTCTCGAAGACAAGCATTTCGTGATTCTAAACGGTATTTCCGGTACAGGTAAAACCCAGCTTTGCCTGCTTTACGCCAATGCGGTGTACGGACAACCGCGAGATCATATCAATCCTTATGTCAAGGTCATCCCTGTAAGGCCGGATTGGACGGATTCGACCGCTTTATTCGGATATTACAGTGCGCTGGAGAAACGTTATGTGCGGACACCTTTCCTGAATGCCTTGCTTCAAGCTATTCATGAGGGGAAGCCCATGTTTATCGTTCTGGATGAAATGAACTTAGCTCGCGTGGAGTATTACTTAAGCGACTATTTAAGTGCCGTAGAGTCCAAGCAACCCGTTCAATTACATACGGAAGAGCACGTTACCGATGTTCCACAAGTGCTGCATATCCCGAACAATTTATATGTGATCGGGACGATCAATGTCGACGAGACCACTCACAGCATCTCAGATAAGGTGCTGGACCGAGCATTCGTTATGACTTTAACTGATGTGGATTTGGATAGCTTTTGGAACGGAACCAATCCTAAATATAAATCGGCACTCGCGCAGGAGTGGGGGCTGCTGCAGGAACTTCATGGCAAGCTTCACCAGTATGATCTTCATTTCGGCTACCGGACGCTGAACGAGATGATCCGCAAGCTATATGTGAATGCTCAGCTGGATCCAGGCATTCGAATGGAGCCTGTAGAAGCCGTGGATCGCGTAGTAGCCGAGAAGGTGCTTCCCAAAATTCGTGGAGATGAGCGGATCGCTCCGCTGCTGCTGCTGCTGAATGATTGGATGAAGGCAAGCCTTGGAGAGGGTTCGGAGTCGCTGCGTCATGTGAAGCGGATGAGGGAGGAGCTGGACCGGTATGGAGCAGCCCAATTCTGGAGATAACCTGTTCTTTTGGTGCCCAGATCAGAGTGAGTGGGTCGGGATTGACGCGGTACGTCTGGAAGAGGCGAAGGTATATCGCTGGCGTACGTCGAATCCGTCTCCGTTCCATTTGCTTATGAATGGGGTACCGCAGCCAATGATGAAAGCAGAAACGGGATGGGAGGGGGAGATTGCTATGCCCTTCCAATCCGGGAAGATAATCTTTCATATACACAGGGAGAGCGTCAGAGAGGTCTCTTCTTACTTATACTCCGATTCACGGAAAGTAACAGAAGCGGAATATCACCAGATGATCACCGATATATTGCAGGAAGCCAAGGTGTGCTTCCAGCACAGCGGAGCTTCCCTGGCCTTCAACTACAGTGGAACAGACCGCTCCATATCCATTCCCCAATGGGATTATATAGAACGTTCCTTTCATCGTCTGACTTATTTATTTCGAGAAATTCAGGCTAACCCGATGAGAGTATTAAAGGTTACGGACAGCTGGATGAGCAGGGACAAGGTCAAGCATGTGACGCCTGCCATTATTGCCTGGGCAGAGCGGCATCCCGGACATGGAGCAACAGAGGAATTACCGGTACCTTCTATGGTTTTAGCTGGTACCAGGGAGGAATCCTACGATGTTTATGAGAATCGTATCGTATCCCGTCATCTTCGGGAGCTGCAATCCCTGCTGCGCAAATACACAGAATCGGGCATGGATTCTATTGCCGCTAAGGCAAACCGCTATCGTGAGATCGTGACCCGCTGGCTGCAGGCCAGTTTTTTGAAACAGGTGGCGAGTCATAAAGGGACGATTTCGATATCTCAAGGCTTTCGGAAGCATCCCATTTACCGCAACTGGTACCAATGGTTTCAGCAGCTGTATCAGTTCGATGAAATACAGATAGGGCTCACTAGCTCCATCCCTCTTAAAGATACATACCACGTATACGAAATCTGGGTATTTATGCAGCTTATCGGAATGCTAAGAGAGCGAGGGCTTGTTGCCGATACGTCATCTCTTTTTGCGTTGGAACGAGATGGCCTGGTCTTAACGCTTTCTGAGAAAAAGGAGCATCGTGTAAAGCTGAAAGATGGAGGTTCGGTAGCTTATCAACGGTGGTTTACCCGCAGTACGGAGAAGTTTCGCACGTATACGCACGGCATGAAGCCAGATATTGTACTGGAGCTGAGCGAAAGCTTATATATGTTCGATCCCAAATACAGGCTTGACCATAATCTTCCCATGGCACTTGGTGAGATGCATAAATATCGGGATGGCATCGTACGGCAAAGCGACGGTGCCCGCGCGGTAGAAGAGGTCTACATTATAACTCCGGCATTAGGCAAGGATAATATCCGTTTCTTTGAAGATGAGTACCGATGGACATATCACATGGGTGCCTACTCCATGAATCCGAGCGGTTCCAAGGACGATATAAATACCAGTTTGAATCGTATCATTCACGCTGCGTTGAAGCTAACTCTTGTATAAAGGGTTGGCTTTTTTTGTTGCACAACAACAGGATGGGGTTAGGGAAGGGTAGTACAAAAAGTAGCAGTCACCATCCAAAGTAGAACCGAAGAGGGAAGGGGTGTGGGGTGGAGGAGCGATAGCGTTCGCCTTTGAAGCTCGTGTTCCCACCTCTGTAATTATAAGTTCAAGGAACACGACTTCAACAGCGGCCGGAACCCCACACCCCTTCCCTCCCCACGCAAACGTAGGGGTTGACCATCATCTATTCAATCCGCCGCAAAAAAAGTCAATGGCAGGAAATCCCGCATAAACTCTATGTTTTTTCAAAGTACAACCAGTTACAAAAATGAGTGATTGCCGGAAATGAGCGGGCAATGTAGATTGAAATCAGCGTAATCAACGCCTTAGCATGACCACAAAAAGTTTGCATACTCGAACGGGGGAAGGATGAATGGCTTCAGCATTGGAACCGATTGCCAAACCAGCCGCTCAAAGCAAAGAAGCTCGGAGCACAAGACTCAAACAAATAGGGACAGGAATAGTCCGGGACAAGTTCCTTTATTTATTGGCTCTGCCGGGGCTGCTGTACTTTCTCATTTTCCGTTATGTGCCGATGTGGGGAATCATCATTTCATTTCAGAATTATTCCCCCTATCAAGGTGTAATGGGGAGCGCTTGGGTCGGCTTGGAGCACTTTCAACGATTTTTCTCCAATCCGGATTTTTTCGTTCTGTTCCGCAATACATTGGCCATTAACGCACTCTCGCTAATCTTTTTCTTCCCGCTGCCCATCTTGTTATCTTTGATGCTGAACGAAGTGAGACAGCAGGCCTACAAGAAAATCGTACAATCTATCGTATACTTGCCGCATTTTTTATCCTGGGTCATCATTGTTGGGATTACGTTTATTTTGTTCTCGACAGGCGATGGGGCCATCAATCAAATTCTGGTTAGCTTGGGCTTTGAGAAAGTCGATTTTTTAACGAATAAAAGCTACTTTTGGGGGATGCTTACGGCACAGTCGATCTGGAAGGATGCAGGATGGGGGACGATCATCTTCCTTGCCTCCATGGCAAGCATTGATCCGCAGCTGTACGAAGCGGCCAAAATGGATGGTGCAGGCAGGTTCCGCCAAATGTGGCATGTCACGCTGCCCGGTATCCGCTCGGTTATTATCATCTTATTAATTCTGCGCATTGGCCATATTATGGACGTTGGATTCGAGCAGGTGTTCCTTATGATGAATGGAGCTGTCTCAGAAGTGGCGGATGTATTCGATACATACGTATACCGTTTGGGTGTGAAGCAGGGGCAATTCAGCTACAGCACAGCGGTTGGCTTGTTCAAGTCGGTCGTCGGCCTGCTGCTCGTCATAGGTGCTAATAAGCTAGCCAAGAAGTTCGGCGAGGAAGGGGTGTACTGACGGAATATGAACCATCACAGACGCGATCGCACATTTCAAACCGTAAACGCAGTTCTTCTCGGTATTATCGGTATTATTACGTTTTTCCCTCTATACTACGTGTTTATCGTCTCGTTTACGGAGCCGTCGGAGTACTTATCTAATGAAGTCCAGCTGTTCCCTAAACACTGGAGCTTGGATTCTTATAAATATTTAATGTCGACGAACGCTTTTCTGAACGCAATCGGCAACAGTGTATTTTTGGCGGTTGTCGGCACGGCGTTAAGCTTGCTCGTTACTTCTTGCTTGTCCTACGCGATCTCGCGCAGAAGGCTGCAGGGTCGCCGAGTCATGATGCTGCTTATATTGCTCACGACTTTGTTCAATCCCGGCATCATTCCACCATATTTGCTGGTACGGGATCTGCATCTGATTAACAGCACCTGGTCTCTTATTTTGCCTGTGCTGACCAGCGGATGGTACGTACTGCTAATGAAAGGCTTCTTCGATAGCATTCCAGCCAGTCTGGAGGAGGCGGCTAGAATCGATGGCTGCAATGATGTTAGCGTATGGTATCGCGTCATTCTGCCTTTATCGCTGCCTTCGCTTGCCGCATTCGGGTTGTTTTACGCCGTAGCTTACTGGAACACGTTTTTTACGGCGCTTTTATATATCAATGATTTTTCCAAGCATCCGCTTCAGGTTTTGCTGCAAAACATGCTGATCGACGCATCGACGGCTGCTGGTGGTTCTGCTGCGGCGGAAATGATGTCAGAACAGCGGATTCCGCCAGAAACGCTGAAGATGGCGGCGGTCGTCATTGCTACCGTTCCGATCCTCCTGGTGTATCCTTTTTTGCAAAAGCATTTCGCCAAGGGTGCTATGGTCGGCTCGGTCAAAGAATAAACATTTCATGGGAGGTCAAAGCATTATGAACAAAAAAGCTTCAGTCGTTGTTGCTTCCACCCTGCTGGTTTCTTCACTGCTTTCTGCTTGTTCCGGCGGCGATAAGCCCGTCCCTGCGGCAGGTTCAGGGTCAGGAGGAGCGACCCCAGGCAAACCGTTGGACATCAGCATTATGACCATGTATTATACCCCCGAGCCTCCGGGACCGGATAATGTCATCGTCAAGGAAATCGAGAAACGGACGAATACGAAGCTGAAGATCACTTGGGTGTCTCCGAACAACTATGCGGACAAAATCAACGTCACCTTGGCCTCAGGGGATATTCCGGATCTGATTTTGCTGGATGATCCGTTCAGCGCTCAAGTTCGAGGTATGGTGGCTCAGGGGGCCTTTTGGGATATGACGCCTATCCTCAAAGATTATCCGAACTTGATGCAGTATCCGAAGGAATCGTGGGAAAATACGAAACAAGCAGATGGTAAAAATTACGGTATCCCTCGTCCCCGTCCTACCGATGGCGGAGGCTTCCCTTATCTACGTAAGGACTGGCTGGATGCGCTGAAGCTGGACGTTCCAAAAACAACCGATGATCTGTACAATGTGCTGAAGGCATTTGTGGAGAAGGACCCGGACGGCAATGGAAAAAATGACACGATCGGATATATCGGCTTCGTCGATCAGAACGGAATGGCCTATTTTAACCAGCTGCAAAATACGTTTACCAAGGTGAATGGTGACTGGAAGCTGATAGATGGCAAGCTCGTCAACGTCAATGTGCTCCCTGAAGTGAAGGACAGTCTGGTATGGCTGAATAAGGCCTATAAAGAGAAGCTGATTCCAGAGGATGTAGCCGTATTGAAGAATACGCAGGCCAAGGATTTACTGAAAGCGAACCGCGGCGGCGGGTTCCAGGATACGGTGGAGGCGGCGTGGGAGCCGACGGAGGAGCTTCGCAAGTCGAATCCGAAAGCAGACTTCCTGCCACTAGTCTCGCTGAACGGTTACTCTAACAAAGACAGCGGATTCTTCGGAATGTATGCGATACCGAAGTCTGTTCCAGAAGCCAAGATGAAGCAGCTGATGAAGTTCATGGATTACGGTGCAAGCCAAGAAGGAAGCGATTTGGCCAGCTACGGCTTGAAGGATGTTCACTACACCGAGAAGGATGGCATCAAGACAGCAACGCCGCAGGCTCAAAAAGATATCGTGGCTCAGCAGGCATTCGGACAAATTTTCCTGAAATATGATCCTTATCTTCGCGCTTATAGAACGGGGATGCCGGCGGATGTGCTGGAACGTAATAAGAAAATTATTGACGAGAAGGCTAAGACCAGTATAGGAGACCCTGCGATCGGATTGAACTCAGATACGAACACCAAGGTCGGAACTGAGCTGCGTAAAAAAATCCAAGATATGAAAACGAAGGTGATCATGGGCAAAGAACCGATCAGCGCCTGGGACGATTATATGGCGAAGCTGAAGGTCGACCCCGATATGGTCAAAATCACAGCAGAGTTGAATGACGCATACCAGAAAAAACAGAGCGCGAAAAAATAATAGTCTTACCCCCGATTGCAAAAAAAATGATGCGGTCGGGGGATTTTCCCGTTTCCATATACATGATGCGGGACGATTCAGTATAATAAGTGCAGCACAACAGGAGAAGGTGAAATCCTTATGTGGTTACGTTGGAAGCAGCTGTGGTACTGGTGGACCCAAAAGTCCAGTAAAAGCAACTTTTACCGAAAAAGCTTGCTATTGGTTCTTTGCATTACCAGCTTGCCGACAGTCATTATTGGGATTACATCCTATGTCACAGGCCGAGCGCATATTGAAAAAGAAATTACGCAAAATCACGACGTTTTTTTGAAGAAAACGATAGATCGAATGAATGAAAATTTGGCTCAGCTGGAGCTGGCAGCTACGCAGTGGTCTTTGGACAGTCGATTGGATGCAAGACTTGGAGATATTGACCTGATTGACGATTACAATACAACCCAAAATTTGTACCGTTTTCTTGGGGTGATGAAAGGTGCTTATCCTTTGATCGACCAGGTTCATTTATATTTAAACAAAAAACAGCCGGTGATCGTATCGGATATCGAGGGAATCGTACCCGTTACGAACGAGCAGGAGCAGAAGCAGTTTCGTTCCCTGCTGGAGAAGGGCAGAGGGGAATTTTGGAACGATTCGCTTACAAAAGTCAATGGCAAAGGTGCATCATCTTATGTAGCCCTCGTTCATAAACTGCCGAGCATAGGCCAGCCCTATGGAGCACTTATCTTTTATCTGGATAAAGCCAAGCTGGTGCAGATGGTGGAGGAGATGTCAACCGATAATGAAGGCGCTTCCTTTCTTATGTTCCAGGACGGTCATATTATCGTTTCCCCAGCAGCCTCCGATAAGGAACGTTTTGCATTAGAATCGGCGGTGAAAGCAAGCGTGATGCAGCGTGAAGAGGAGACCGGCTCTTACTCATTCGACTGGAAGGGAGAGTCTTACTCCGTCTCCTATGGTGAGTTTTCCCGTTTAGGGGTTCCCTGGAGGTATGTAACGACGACATCCTTATCGCAGTTGACTGCACCCGTCGTTATTATGTCGAGAGTGATGCTGGGCATCGGTCTATTCGGGCTTTTGATGGCCATTCTCTTATCGTGGATGGCATCCAACCGTTTGTACCAACCGATAGGGCGGTTGTTCAGTCTTGTTAAGAACCAAAAGACAGTGCCAGACACCCACGGACAAAAGGATGATGGAGACGAGCTGGAGTTCATCGAGAGCCAGTGGAATCATTTGAGCGAAGAACGTAAGGTGCTGGAAACCAAGCTGGAGCAGGCCTATCCTTCGCTTAGAGCCGCATTTTTAATGCAGCTGGTGCAGGGGCATTTTTATTCGCTAAAGGAGCCCGAGGTGCGTGCCCGCATGGAAAGCTTTGGGTGGCAATCGGAAGCGCAATGGTTCGTACTGCTGCTGGCACAAATAACGGGTTTTGCAAAAGAAGACGGAAAATTTATGGAAAGCGAAGAACATCTAGTGACGTTTGCAGCTGCCAACATAGCTCAGGAAATCGTGCGAAGTCGAAGCCAGCAGGCGGAGATCATCAACTTTCAAGATTTGACGGTCGGCATTCTGCTCTCGTATCCGATCGATAGAACGAAGCCGCAGGTTAAGGAAGAGCTGTACTTGCTGGCGGATGATTTGGTGCGGACGATCAGCTCTTTGCTTAAGATGCAAACGACGATTTGTGTAGGACGTCTAACCTCGCAAGTAAAAGATATTCCACAAATGCTGCCTTATCTTAGGAATGCCATCCGCTATCGGGACTTGAAGGAAGAGCATCAAGTGCTGGATTTGGAGGAGATGCTGCCAAGTGCCAATCAGGACGTTCATTATCCGTTTGCCTTGGAAAAAGATCTTATGCAGGCGATACGGATGGGGCAGAGCGAACAGGCCATGCGGCTTGTTGAGGCATTTGTGACGGAACTCGTCAGGCAATCGGGCAAAGAAAAGCTGCTGCAAGAAGGCGTTATGCAGGTTCTTGGAAGTATGATGCATACGATGCTGGAGACCGGCTACCATCCTCATCATCTGTATGAAGGTGACAATCTGTATGAGCAGCTGAATCAGCTGCGGGAGCCTGAACATATGGTTCGTTTTTTTCAGCAAAAGGTTATCCTGCCCTATGCGCATAAGCTGAGTCAGCATCAGGATATTCATGTGAAGCCTTTGGTGGAGCAGGTAACGAATATGTTGAAGGAAAGGTTTGCCGGCGATATATCGCTGGAGGAATGTGCCCGGGCATTTAACACAACACCCTATGCGCTCAGTAAAGTGTTCAAGCAGGTGACTGGGATGAATTTTATCGACTATCTGACCGCGCTGCGAATCGATAAGGCTAAGGAGCTGCTCGGTGACTCGGATATGAAGGTCAATGAAATTGCGGAAAGCATCGGTTTTCAACCCTCTTATTTCATCAGGCTGTTTAAAAAATTTGAAAATATGACGCCAGGACAGTATCGCGAGAAGATGATTCAATTAAAATAGAGTCATTTTCCTTTCGACAAAAGAATACATGTCATCAGCTAAAAACAACTTTCTTATGTAGAAGGTTGTTTTTTTATGTCTGTACTATGCTTGTACCAAGAGTCATAGCCATCTTTTTCAAAATAAAATGAAGTTAAAAAGAGCTTATTGAGTGTTCCTAGTGGCTGCCCTACACTACAACTATTGCTTATGCTTCCTTAGGTAAGGGTGGCAGGAGCACTACAAAAAAACAACACGAGGGGGAAATGCGGTTTGCGTAAACAACAACGATGGTTCGCGTTGGTTATGTCACTGTTTCTATTGTTTTCTTTGCAACCTGGGCGAGCTTTGGCTGCGACGGGGGATATGATTAGTATTGGGAGCGGAAGTCAATGGCAGGGGAGAGTTTTTGGGAATTTGGGTGGAACTCCGTCAGCTGACAATTTTCAGATTGCTGAAAATCAGGATGGATCGGCAGTAACAATAAAGGTGGTGGGCGATAAGGGGAAGATTGATTCTAGTACCGAAGGGATTGCCTATTACTTTCAGGAAATACCTACTGATGCCAATTACGAGTTGTCTGCGCAAGTAAAAGTAGATGATTGGAAAGCACACAACCAGGTTTCATTTGGTATTATGCTGAGAAGTAATATTATGGAGACTAATAGTAGCAACAGTACTTATACTGGAGACTACATTGCTCTTGGAGCATATGACCAAGTAATGAAGGGCTTTTATAAGCAAGCTTCTCAAGTAAAGACGGGTCTCGAATTCAATAAAGCAAGCGCTCCGGGAATTGGAAAAGTATATGATCTAAGCATTAGAAAATCAGGAAACGTTTATATCCTGAAATGTGGAGATCAAACCCAAATCATTGACAAGTTTACTGGCAGCATAGCCTATGCTGGGTTCTACACATCAAGAAATGCGACAGCTACTTTCAGTAATATTCAACTAAAAATGGACTCCAGAGTCCCTACCGGCATCCAAGTTGACGCCGCTTCCATGAAAAAAGATTATTTCGTAGGCGATAGCCTCGACTTAACCGGACTAAAAGTTAAAGCGCTTTACGGAAGCAGCGAGGAAATTCTTACAGCTAATGATTACATCATTTCTGGATTCGACAGCAGCAAAGCGGGTGTGAATCCGATTAATGTTAATTTCAACGGACAAAAGTATACGATTAATCTCAGCATCACAGCTTTAACGGTTGATGCCTTGGACATTAAATACTATCCTGCTAAGACTACATACTACAAAGGAGATGAGTTTGATCCTGCTGGTCTTGTTGTTACGGCGACGTATAATACGGGGAAAGTAGCAGATATCGGCAGCGATCAATATGCCATTTCGATTCCAGGCGCGACGGTAACCGGTTCTACTTATGTGTTCAATACTCCGGGTACCAAGACGGTTAACGTTACATCGAAACAAACACCGTCAACCTCCAATGATTTCGATGTCGTCGTCAATAATGCAGATATCTCTGGCTTGGAGATTAAACAGCAGCCTCAAAAAACAGTCTATTATTTAGGTGATTCTTTAGATTTGGAGGGGTTAGTCGTATATGCCAAGTACAGCGACAATTCCTCGGTTCGTCTGCTGAATACGGAGTACACGGTAGGCACTTTGGATACGGGTACGCCAGGTACAAAGCAGATTGCGATTACGTATAAAGGAAAATCCGTTAATGTAGTAGTTAACGTCAAACAAAAGCAAGTCGTTGGCATCGGAGTTACTAAATATCCGCGTACGACTTACGCTTTGAACGAGCCTTTCGATAAAACAGGTTTGGAAGTATCCAAGCTTTATGATAACTCGGACAAGGATGTGCTGGCTGAAGGCAGCTATTCCTTAGATAGCTCCTCTGTGGATACGACGAAAGTCGGGACATATGATGTAATCATTACTCCTGCGGATACGACTCTTGCGCCAATTGTTTTTAAAGTTACGGTAAGACAACCTGTGGACTACCAATGGAATTCCATCCGGTTTGGCCAATCGACTTCGGCTTCAAATAAAGTAACAGTAAATGCAGATAACAGCGTGAAGCTGGAGGCTCCCCAAGGCAGCGGTAAGGTAACCGGAGACCATGATGGCATTTCGTTCTACTATACCGAGCTTGATGCCACGCAAGATAACTTTGTTTTGTCTGCGGATATTACCGTCCTGGAATATGCCAAAGACCCCTATGATGGTCAAGAATCGTTCGGGATTATGGCAAGAGATGCAATCGGTCCTGCTAATGATTCCAGTGTGTTTGCATCGAATATCGCAGCTATCGGTGGATACAGCGGTGGTACGACCAAACCTAATGGAACGCAGTTGTTTGTAAGATCCGGTGTTCTAACGAAGGAAGGAACAGGCAGTAAGGGTATTCAGAACATTATGCTGAAAAATGTGAAGCCTTCTGCATCCAACACGCCGTACAAATTAACGCTGACCAAAACGAACAGCGGCTTTACAGGAAAAATTAACAACGAGCAGGAATCTATTATTTTCGAGCCGGATATTTTGAACGTTCAGGATTCCAAAATGTACGTAGGCTTTTATACAGCCCGTCTTGCGACGATTGAAGTACGCAATATCCAACTGACGGTATCGGAGGCTGCGACGGATGCTCTTAAAGTAGAAGCGCCTAAGAAGCCGGTTACGCCGGACTTCCAAGTGGTCTCACTTGATAAAATCTCTGCAGCGGATTATGAATTGCTGGTCAAATCCAATGTGAGCGGTACAGTAACAGTTAAACAAGGACAAACCATTATTGCGCAAGACAAGACAGTAGAAGCAAGCAAAAATGTAGCGATCCGAGCTGCGCTTGCTGCCAACAGCAGTACGAACTTTAGCTTAACGTTTTTGCCGGATGATACGCAGGCGTTGACATCATACGATAAAATCATCCGTAATTTTACAGTAACCCAGAAATCTTATGTACAAAACGGAGATATCTATGTTTCTCCAACCGGATCGGCTAACGGTACGGGTATGGAAAATAATCCTTTGGATCTTGACACAGCCGTTGCTTTTGTAAGAGCGGGTCAAAAAATTATTATGCTCGACGGCAACTACGTACGCAGCTCGAAGCTTGAAATTAAAAAATATAATGACGGTACAGCACAAGCGATGAAGTATCTGGTAGCTGCACCTGGAGCAAAACCGGTTATCGACTTTAACAAAAAGTCAGAAGGTGTCGTGCTAAGCGGTAATTACTGGCATGTGAAGGGCATTGATTTCGCAAGATCCGCAGATAACACGAAAGGATTCACGGTAGGCGGAAACTACAATATTGTGGAAGCTAGCCGATTCTATGAGAACGGGGATACTGGGCTTCAGATCAGCCGCACGGATGATTCGGAGGATAAAGCCCAATGGCCTTCTTACAACTTGATTTTGAACAGTGAATCGTTCGACAACCGTGATCCATCCGATAATAACGCCGATGGTTTCGCAGCCAAACTGACAGTCGGTGAAGGCAATATTTTCAGAGGATGTATTTCTCATAACAACATTGATGACGGCTGGGATTTATACACAAAAGCTGGATCTGGAGCAATTGGTGCCGTTATTATAGAAAATAGCATTGCCTATAACAACGGTACGTTGACTAACGGTAAAGTAGGTCAAGGGGATAAAAACGGATTTAAGCTTGGGGGCGAAGGCATTCATGTACCTCATATCATCCGGAACAGTATCGCTTTTGACAACGGAGCCTATGGCTTTACAAGCAACAGCAACCCGGGCGTAAGAGCAGAGAATAACATTGCATACAACAATGCAAGAGCAAATTTGAACTTCTCTACGTACACTGGTATTCCAACGGACTTCAGAATCGATGGATTCATTTCTTATCAAAAGGATTACGTAAACAATAACGCTAAAGATAACTATCCTCCTGGCTTGAACTCGGATACAAACTATTTGTTTAACGGCTCCGTTTCCGTTAATAAGTCTGGGGTCAAGCTGACAGACGCTAACTTTGTAAGCTTGCAGCCGGTTGTTCCTTATCAAAGAAATGCGGACGGCAGTATTATTTGGGGAGACTTCCTTAAGTTCATTGCACCCATACCGGGAACAGCTCCAGCGGCACCAACAGGCTTGACCGCCAGCGCAGGAGATGCCCAAGCGATATTGACCTGGACATCAGTAACAGGTGCAACGTATTACAATGTATATCGCGGTGATTCGGAAAACGGCGGATATGCGAAGATCGCATCGAATGTGACGAATGCCGTTTATACCAACACAGGTTTGACCAACGGCACGACCTATTATTACAAGGTAACCGGGGGCAACGCCAGCGGTGAGAGTGGTTATTCGAATGTAGTTAACGTCACTCCTACAGCGGTGGTACAACCACCTCAAGCACCTGGAGCACCAACAGGCTTGACCGCTGAAGGCGGATATCGTGCTGTAACTTTGAAATGGACGCAAAGTGCTGGAGCATCGAGCTATACGATTTATCAAAGCACAATCAATAACGGTCCATACACAAAAGCAGCGTCCAACGTAACAAGTGCAACTTATACTATCGATAACCTGATTCCATTCACCGAGTACTATTATGTTATCACCGCATCCAATGCGGCAGGCGAAAGCTCCTATTCCACTCAAGCGGGTGCGAGAACTTACGGCGGCAGCAGTCCTAGCAAAGGCGGCGGAGGTTCAGGCGGATCCTCGTCGACTGGTAGCGGAAGCACGACTACGAACCAAGATGGAACACATTTGACAGGTGAAGCAACGGTAGTTACAGCCAACGGTAAGAAAATTGCAAAATGGACGATTGCAGCGGATGCTTTGACAAAAGCGTTTGATGCTGTGAAGGGAAAAACCGATCAGAAAATTACGATGGAAGTAAAGAGTACGGAAGCGGTCGTAAAAGTGGAAATGCCTGCAAGCGTGCTTACTGCTGGGGCACAAACGGCTCCTAACGCAGTGCTTTCCATTAAATCAGACGCAGCAACCTATGATCTGCCGATCAGCGTGCTCCACATCGCGGAATTGGTGAAATCTCTTGGAGCTACAGTAGACAATGTAACCATCAGCTTGACGATCGAGAAGGTATCTGGGACGACGGCCAGCCAAATTTCGGCCAAAATGAAGGATTCCGGTATGACTTTACTATTTGGTCCTATTGATTTTGTCATTACGGCTGAAGGAAACGGCAAGTCCGTTACGGTAAGCGACTTTGGCGGTACGTATGTGACGAGAACGATGACGCTTACCCAAACAGCTCCGTTCTCCCAATTAACGGCAGTATGGTACAATCCGGAAACCGGTGATTTAAGCTTTGTGCCTGCCCTATTTGCAACTGTAAATGGAAAAACAGAAGCGGCTGTAAAACGTGCGGGCAACAGCATTTATGCCATTGTGAAGGCATCCAAAACGTTTGCTGACTTGCAAGGGCATTGGGCAAAAGGTGAAGCTGAATTGCTAGCGTCCAAGGGAGTCGTTAACGGTACTTCCGAAACAACCTTTGCACCTGACACTCCTATTACACGCGCTGAATTTGCGACACTGCTCGTAAGATCTGCAGGACTTTCTACGGAATCCACAGCAAAATTCTCGGATGTAAAATCCGAATGGTATGCGGGTTATGTAGGAGCAGCTTCAAAGGCAGGGCTTGTAGATGGGTTTGAGGATGGTACGTTCCAACCGAACGCGACCATTACTCGTGAACAAATGGCAACCATGATTGCCCGGGCAATCAAGCTCATGGGCAAGAACAGTGATCCGAATGCCAACAAGCTTGAGGCATTTGCAGATAGTAAGGACATTTCCGGCTGGGCAAAGGATGCTATAGCTGGAGCGGTTAACGCAGGGATTATTAACGGTGTAACCGATAAGACCTTTGCTCCAAGCAGCAAGGCAACGCGCGCAGAAGCCGCTGTTATGCTCAAGCGTCTGCTGCAGTATGCAGGATTCATGAACGAGTAGCATCTAGATAACAGTTAAGGGGTTATCCTTATAAGTCTGATGACTTATGCAGGATAACCCCTTTTTTAAATAAGCAAGAAGGAGGCTAGCTATTAGTAACAAAACCACTTTTTCCAAATATCATCGGATTCGCCGTCCGGACAGTCATTTTTGTGCTTGTCATACCAATCCTTGAAGTCCTTGTTATTGTCGTAATAATGCTTCCAATCATCATCCTTGTTCCCTTTATTTCCGGAGAAAAAGGATGAGAAATATTGCTCCCAGCTCTGGTTGTTATTGTTCTTTGGATTGTTTTGATGATTTTGACTGTTGGAATTGCCGTTGGATGCGAAAGCTGTTGTAGGAAGTATGAATGCAATGAGGAGCAGGGTAACACAAATGAACCTTTTTAAGTGCCGCATAACTGCTAACCCTCCTTCTATGAATAAATTGTAAAGAAATGTTCGTTATTAAGAATCATACATCAAATAAGGATGTTTGAGAATGTCTTTTTTTAAAGATTAAAAAATAAAAAAGCTGCCGTAAACGGCAGCGATTCTACTAAGTGCTTATGGGGCCGAAATTGTTGAATACAGCCAATAGACCGATTTCCTTCCATACGATTGTATTATCTGTGATGGTACTTCCTGATGATGTAGGGAAGACTGGAGGTACGGAACCCGATGTGCCGGCAGTGGTCACCTCGTATACATGCCCCCCGGATTGGATTCGATATCCTAGAGAAAAGGCTTTGGAAGCGGCCCATGCCTGATTAGTAGCGTACCCGCCTGTTGTGCATATCCAGCCTACATAGCCTCCCGGCTTAGGAGTGGAATTATAAATGATTTGCCCGAGAGTGTATTTGCCGCTGACAGGTAACGCATTCATACGATTATCGGAAAGTCCGGAATTAACGTCGACATTATCAATCATCTTAACGGAGGAGCTGGCATCCACTGTAACATTATTGAAAAGACATTTCGTTATTATCATCGACTTATCCATTGTTAGCCAATGAAGCGACAAAGAAGTGTTTTCCAAGTAACTATTGCTTAGGATCGATCGGTTAGAATGATCCTGTTTGTACACGATCGCATTGATAAAGGTTCCGTTGTTAAGATAAGCTTCCTCAAAATTGACTTGAATCCCTTGAAAGAGACCGCTGTCGATATTCACTCTTGAGTAGGCTGTAGTGGAGCCTAGGGTCAGATCTCCGCCCAGTGCTTTTGTTCTTACTTTCATCACCTTAAGATTGCTCAAGTCGCTAGCTTGAAGATTACCGCCGCTCTCAAGTAAAGTGAGGCCCACTATGACATTAGGTCTGCCAACATAATTATCGGGCGCTTTGATAGACACTGGACAGTTCTTCACGGTTACATTATGGATTACGGCACCGGCAACTAGCGTATTAAAGCCTTTACTCCCTGTAGTATCATTCCAGTCGGTCTCAACCGTTATGTTGGAAATGTAGCATCTGCCGTAATTGTAGCGGGAAATATTGAAGCCGGTAACACCTGCATCTGTTATCATAACAGGGCTCCCGCCCTTGGTTTCAGATACTTGGAAGCTCGTGGATGTAATATTGACGGTGTAGTACACTTTATCGACACTAATTCCCGTAGGCACCTTACCGAACCATTGTTCAAAGCAAATTTGAGCTCCGTTGCCCATTCCATGAGGTGCAGTATACGCAAATGTACCTGTAGCTATATTGACAGCAGAAGGCATCCCGAAATAACCGTAGATGCTCGACCCGTAAAACAAGCCGTCCTTGATTTGGCAATTGTCGATAAGAGCTCCTTGAACATCCATTAGATTCAAATTGGCTTTGTTGAACACGCCGCCGTTAACGACATTATTTCCTTTCACAACTAACGTGCACTGGATGAACGTATTATTGAGATACTTAATGTACCATTGATTAGGATAAGAGCTTATTGCTCCTACGTTGTAAGCCTCAAAAGTATTGTTCTGTAGTGTAATCTGAGTTCCATCCGCATTAACAAAGTGTCCTTTGGCATTATGATGAATATAGTTATTGTAAATGTAAATCCGATAATTTGTTTCCAGCCCGTCCTGATTCAAATAAATGCTTTTGTAAGGAATATTGCTTTCGCCGACCATCGACTCCACATCAATACCAAACATAGGAGCAGTTCCGTTCCGAAAGTCGGTCGTTACTCCATCGTCAGCATATCCAATATGGTGAATCGTGTTATTAGCTACGAAGACATCATTGGAACCGCATAGCGACATGCCTTGTCGTCTGCAATGATGGATATCGCAGCCGTGAATATAAATATGCTGTCCCATCTCTTCCTGGGTATATTGGGAGGGATCTTCATAACGGACGCTGATTCCTACAAAGATACCGTCGCCCGTACAATTCGATATCTCAATTCCCTGGACTTCGATGTAATTGGAGCTAAAAACGGCAACGCCATAACCCCCTTCATGAGTGTAATAGGAGTTATCAACCTTGGCGCTAATTTGCGAAATCTGTTCATTTGTGAGTGGCGATGATGTAATATCGATGACGAATACCATCTTGTTATCTTGATCTATGGTATCGAACCATCCTCTACCCGTAGGAGCTGCTGGAGCAAATTCACCATTGGTACGGAAATTGACCAAAGTGTCTTTTGAAACGCTGTCTTTATATTGGTAAAAGCTGTACGTGGTTGTTGTAATACCGTTTATTGACCAGAGTCTGAAGGTGGATAAAAGGCCAGGATTTTGATAGCGATCGATCACTTCACTTCTAATAAAGTTGGGGTTATCATTCAAAGAACCGTCCGCATTAACCCCGCCTCTTACAAATTTGACATACATTTCATATTGGTGAGATGCTTTATCGCCGATAATGGTTCCGCCTGAAACTTTTGCGTGATCGATTTGATCAAAATGAATGATACGATAACTAGGTGACGAGTTTCCTTCCAACTGCAGCACACAGTCATCTTTCATTTCAAAGTGTATGCCGCTCAGCATATAAATAGCGATGCCATTCGGATCAATCTTTAGAGAATAAGTTCCACTAGGTAATAGTACATGATTATACCCGCTGGACTTGGCCCAAGATAGCGCGTCGTTAATTCCTTTGGTCGTAGCGGCCGATTCTGATCCGTCACTATGAATACCCCATTTATCTAATTCTATGACATAAGAATTAGGATTACCGAGGTTGGCATCCAACTCGGCAAGTTTGGTTTTTAAGCTGGTTTCGGGATCTACGTATACCGCATCCGAAACTGTTATCGGATACATATATTCGTTTTGGGCATTTTTTATTTTTTTCAGCTTACCATCCATTATTGCACCACCCCCCGCGTTAGTTTGCTGTCAAGTACTTTATCCGTTGATCCATGTTCCCCCCTGCAGCTTGGCTGTCTGATTATTGCCGCTCGAGTCGGGAACGGCTGTCCCTGTGAACGGTTTCGTGAAATCATATAAAGCAGTCACGACCCCACCCGACATTATCTTTACACTGTAAAGAATTCCTTTCATAGGAATGCTCCCAAGCTGGTTCGCAAATAGGACCAGAATGGACTTGCCAGGTGACTTAAGAACAACCGTAACGGTTATTCGTTGCTGGGTAGGAACAATGGCTGAAATATTTGCTCCAGCGGTCTTGTCTACTCCATTGATAGATACCGACTTCCAAGCGGACTGCAAGTAGTCGTACCCTGAGCTGTTTCTTCCGAAAGCAGATTGAGGAATTCCTCTAGTGGCGTCTAGATAGGAGTTGTAAACCATGCTTTTTGGATCTACCAAAATATCCATAATAACTGTATCGAAAGAGAGGGAGGGAGTCTGAACGTAGTCGGTTGTCCCATTCATGGACAGGGCATAAGTCAATATAGGCGTTGTCACAGATATACTGGCGCCATTGCTCGTTAGTCCATCTTTATTTATAGTTTTTACGGCAAACGTATAGGTTGTTTCTGGATTTAATCCCGTTACATCATACGTTGTGGATGCTGTGCTGCCAACATAGACCGTTCCATTGTATATGCCATATCCTGTCACATCATTTGAAGAGCTTGCAGTCCATGATAACGTAACCAGATTGCCCTGTACTTTGGATGCTGTCAGATTCGTAACATTATCAGGAGGCACCGTGTTGATTACATTTACGGGTTCTAAATCTGACCAGTCCTCATAATAAACAATCGAATTTTGATCTGCCACGAGGATCACCCCTTTGTAATCTTTTATATAGATTATGTTTTCATAGATGGAATGGTGAATTATTATTTCATGCAAAATGGTATTCTAAAGAGAACAAAATAGCAGTAGAACGGGTTCTAGCCTTTTTGTATCTTCTTGTCGGGTAAGAATTAATTCAATTCTGTGAAATATGATACAAAATGGATCAAACAGCGTAAAATCCGGTGTTGACACGATACAAAAAGTGTCATAAAGTATTGACTATAGGCAATGATACAAAAAGTATCAACGGCTTTGGGGCAAAAAATGATATGACTACTTTTCGCTGGGGGAGAATTATGGAAATTAACTTAAGAGAGTATTTTATGATAATAAAGAAGCGCCTTTGGCTAGTCGTTACCATTGTTTTTATATGCACTGCACTAACGGCTGTATACAGCAGCATGAATTATCAGCCGGTCTACATGGCTGCCACTAAGCTGATCGTCAATAAAACCAGCGAGAAGGATCAGCTCGGCAGGGAACAGATAGATTTTGGGGCCATAGGCGTTAATATAGGGTTGATCAACACGTACAAAGAAATCATCAAAACCCCCGCCATCATGGATAAGGTCGTTCAACGTTATCCCGATCTCAACTTAACCGCAGAACAGCTCATCGCAATGACCAACGTAGCAGGATTACATGACACTCAGGTTATGACCATCGTTGCCACTCACTATTCCTATGAAAAAGCAGTAAACATTGTCAATGCCGTCTCGGAGGTTTTCCAATCCGAAATTCCTAAGATCATGAAGGTCGATAACATTACGATTTTAAATAGAGCCAAAATGCAGGACTATCCTGTACCTGTGAATAAAAAATCCAATCAGTACATCATTCTAAGCTTCGCAGCTTCCTTGGTTGTTGCTATCGGGATTGTATTACTGCTGGATGCAATGGATGACACCTTGAAAACAGAAGAAGATGTGCGCCAAATGTTTGCCGTCTCGACGTTAGCGTGTGTACCCAGGATGAAGGGCAAGGATCTAAAGTCAAGTAAAGGAAGGAAGTCTAGAAAGAAAGTAGGAGAGGTACACCATGTCAATACCATCCACTAAATCGGAAATTATGATGGAGACTAACCCCGGTTCACTAGCTTCAGAATCATACCGGTCTTTGAGATTCAATATGGAGACCTTTGCACTAGACCAAGGCATTCAGACGGTTTCATTGACTTCGGCAGGTCGGGGAGAAGGCAAGACGACAACGGCGCTCAACGTAGCAACGGCTTATGCGCAGATCGAAAAGAGGGTTTTGCTGATCGATGCCGACTTACGTAATCCTTCGCTTCATTACACATTTGGTGGCGATAATAGTAAGGGACTAAGCAGCTACCTTATGCATCAAAGCACTCTGGATGAAATTATTGCGCCTACTAACATTCAAAATTTATCTGTCATCCCGGCAGGCGCTGTTCCAACAAATCCGGCGGAGCTTCTGGCATCTAAAGCAATGAAGCAGCTTCTGGAAGAGGTAAAGCCTAGGTACGATATGATTTTTATCGATAGTTCCTCCGTACTGTCATTAACTGATGGCAAAATTGTTGCAGCTCAATGCGACGGAGTCCTTCTAGTCGTGGATCATGGGAAATTAAAGCGACAAGCGGCAAAAAAGGTGAAGGAAGAGCTGGAGCTGGCGAAGGCGAAGCTGCTTGGTGTCGTTTTCAATAAAGTCAATCCTAAAAATGCAGAGTTATTTCTATATTAATCGTTAATGGTGTGATAGATCAGTATCAAAGGAAATGTTGCGAGGAGAGAGGGTAAGAACGCTCATGAGAAGAAAACGGGTTGGGCTGCACCGCCGAAGAGTAAGAACCATCTGCATATTGGCGTTAAGCTTTGTCATTATTGCAGGATGTTCGGAAACCATACCAATAAGTTCCGATGGAAATGCTGCTGCTCAGGCGCAGGCGCTGAAAAGTGTTAAGGTCAGCAAAGTTACCAAGCAAAAAATAGGAGATCCCTTAGTTCATGCCGCCGATGTGCAGTCCTCCGTTCAATTCGATATTGTGGCTAAAGCAGCGGGAGATATCGAGGCTATCCTGAAAGCGCGTGGGGATGTAGTCCAAGAAGGTGACGTTATTGCCAGGCTGAACTCAAGTGAAGCCAAGTTCGAGAAGGAGAAGGCCGCACTTGCAGTTCAGACGGTGCAGGACGCAATTGTAAAAGCGAAGGAAAGAGCGAAAAAAGAGATGGATAATCAGAAGCGGGACCTGAATGACTCCATCAAGAAGCAGGAACAAGCACTAAATGATTTGACCCGCAACTATAATAAAACGAAAAATGACTATGAAGTCGGATTGGCGACAAAGGTTCAGGTATATCAGATGGAGGTTCAATTAAGGAACAGCCGCACGGATCTGGAGCTGCTTAAAGATAAGCTGGCCCGACTAGAGCCGGTAGACACGACGTCGGAGCTGCAGACACAACTGAAAACCACTCAAATGGCACAGCTTCAGGTCGAGCAGTCGTTGACTTATTTGGAAGTAAAAGCACCCGTGAGCGGAGTATTGACGGAGCTTCCGTTTGAAGTCGGCATGAGTATACCGGCAGGCACCAAGATCGGTCTGATTCAGAAGCTGGATCCGATCAAGCTTAAAGCGCAGCTATCCGAGGAAGAGTCTAAGTTTGCCACGGGTAAATCGGAAATGACGTATTACATGCAAGGAGCGGCGCAAAAGTCTAAAGCCAGAATCAGCTTCCTCTCCAAAGTGATTAATCCTGATACCAAAGCCTATGAGATTAACCTGGATGTACCCAATAAAGACATGACTTTAAAGCCGGGGATGAAAGTATGGCTTCAATTAACCGAAGATCAAGATCAAATCGTGTTAACGGTTCCTACGTACAGTGTTGTGAAAGAAGGACAGGATTCTTTTGTCTTTGTCCTCACCGGAGATACCGTTGAAAAACGTTTGGTACAGCTTGGACGGTTAAATGATTCTACTCAGGAGATTCTTTCAGGTGTTAAAGAAGGAGAGCAGGTCGTCGTTTCCAATCCAGGTCAATTAAAAGATAAAGAGCAGGTACAACGTACTGCTGTAGAATAGTAAAAATATAATTGGAGTGAACCGTATTGAGAATGAAATGGAAACCAACGTTGCTAATGACCCTTTTAATATTCTCTTTGCTCATTCCCTCCGCTTCTTTCTTGGCTATCGCGGAAGAAGGAGTACCTGTAACGAAAGAATATTCATTGACTTCAACGGTTAAAGCAGCGGTGAAAAGTATTCTGAATGAGCAGGTGGCGGAAGGAACAAGAATAGGCGCAGTCGTTCGATTAACCAATGAAGGAACTCGATTAACTAGAGTACCGGACTATGAAGTAAGGGTTAAAGCAGAAGATGGAGTACTGTATACTCTGCGTCCGAGCGCCGAGAATGTTATTGCCATTCAGCCGAAGGAAACTGTGGAGCTTAGCTATATGATCGTCATTGATCGTGAAGATACGTTCTCATTATCTGAGATATCTTGGGTCGATGTAGATGAATTCGTGTCCCCGAGATCCGAGAAAATGATCGTGTCCATCCCTATCTCTTCTATTGAATGGAGGGGTGATATCGCTGTCTTCTCCGATGCGCTTGCCACGCATTCGTGGGGTGAGAATATGACTATCCAGGTTTTATCTACTTCATTAGAATATAAACCGGTTAGCTTAAGTGAGCAAAATACGCCTCAAGGGCCTAAAACGATTGTTGGGCTGCTTGCCACGAACAAAAGTGACAAGAAGAAAGCCATCCCGGATTTTCGTGTGAACGGAAGATCGGATAAGAAAGTATATACGGGTGTAAGACTGGAGAAGGATCCGATTGTGCTTGGACCCGGAGAGCAGCAGTATATCCACTATGCTATTCCTGCCGGAAAAAAGGAAGAGTTAATTGGATTAACCGTTCTTACCCCTGAAAGCTTTGCAACGGATGATAAAACCAAGATCGAATACTTGATCGGCCAGTTCAATGTAGCTCTCCCACAGGATGGCGGTGTCGTTAGCGAGGCGGATCAACCCAAAATGTACGTCTGGAACAGCCCGATTCAGTTTGATCCGTTGAACAACGTCGTTCAACCAGAGGTTAGTGTCTCTATGGTTACTCTTCAAATGCATGAAAGTGTGGGAGGCGGATTTAAAGCGGCTGTCGCCAAATTCAAGCTGACCAATCGGAGTGACCGGCCTATGCCTGTCCCTAAATTTCAAGCACAATTGATGGGTGTTGGCGGTACCAAATATACGGGGACTCGACAAACTGCCGTAGTAGAAACGCTTATTCCTAATGTCAGCTATGTGATGTACTATTCCTTTGTCCTTCCTAGCAATGAGAAGGGCGAGCAGTTGACTATGGACATATTGGATAGTGAAAGTGTTGCCCCGTATAACATTCCTATTGCCACGTTTAAAACGATGGTTAAAAAGGAAAAGTCAGAGGATACAGGTCTGTCCTTTTATCCTTTCAATGTCAAGATTAACAGTTGGAAAAGTGAAGTATTCTACGGCTCTGCAAGAGAAAGCTTCCCTTATTCCTATAAGCTGAGCATCGACATGGATGTCAGCCTCCAAGAAGAGGTCGTCGTCGATCAAAACTTCCCTAAACTGAAGGTGGAGCTAGTTGATGACAAAGGAAAAGTCATAGGATCCAAGACGCTTCCTTTCATTGGGGAAAACCGGGTTGCTACGGGAACGCAAACCGTTAATATGGACTCTGTTCTATATGAATTTTCTAATTCTCTTCGTGTTTACGAGACGATTGACACGCCTTATGGTCAGGCAGACCGACTGATTGCGACACTTCAATAAACTTATCTACATGCATCCCTAGGGGAGGATTGCTTTCTTATACGCAGTTGCTCCCTCGGGAATAATATATCAATGTAAATCCAAACCAAAGCCAAAAATATTATTTACAATAACTGGTTGACACCAAAGCAGTAAGATGCTATCCTAAAAATGTTCTTAATAAAGAACGAATCAAGATCGTTATAGATAACAAATCGGAGAATAAAAAGGTTGAATTCAACGGTTTTGTTACTTTTTTTAAAATGATAATTCGTTATTAAGAACAACATCCTGCCTATCTTACAGTGTTGCGGAGGGGAACATGAGCGCCATAACTGGAATATATCATTTCACTCAAGAACCGATACCTACGGAGCACGGACTAACGCTGATGTCCGGTCTACAGCAATTCCCTTCGGACTCCATTCATACTTGGAGAAATGAACATGTATTCTTAGGCTGCCATGCTCAATACATTACACCCGAATCGGCACATGAACTCTTGCCCTATTATGATACTGAAAGACAGCTGGTAATAACAGCTGATGCTATCATCGATAATCGAGAATCCTTATTTCAGCTGCTGCAGATTGATTATGGCAGAAGAAGTACAATAACGGATAGTGAATTGATTTTGCTGGCATATGATAAATGGGAAGAAAATGCCCCGCAGTATTTAGTAGGCGATTTTGCTTTCATGATTTGGGATTTGCGCAATGGACGATTATTCGGAGCGAGAGATTTTTCCGGCAGCCGAACTTTATACTACTACCACGATCATCAGCGATTCGCCTTCTGTACTACAATCCAGCCCCTCTTGTCCTTGCCTTACACGAAGACAACACTTAACGAGCAATGGCTTGCCGAATACCTGGCTATCATTGGAATGGTCGACGTAGTGGATGCCTCAACCACCGTGTATCGAGATATTGCTCAATTGCCGCCTTCTCACAGCATTACTATTGCAGGAAGTAAGGTGACGCTGAAGCGATATTGCACATTAACTTCGAGAGAACGGTTGAAGCTGAAATCTAACGAAGAATACATTGAAGCTTTTCAGGAAGTTTACCAGGAAGCCGTCACATCGCGGCTGCGTACGAACCGTCAGGTCGGTGCGCAATTAAGCGGGGGATTGGATTCGGGCTCCATAGTCAGCTTTGCTGTTAAAGAACTGAGCAAGAGTGGGAAAACACTTCATACATTCAGCTATGTCCCTCCAAGTGATTTCGAAGATTTTACTCCTGCTCATATATTGACGGACGAAAGACCGTTTATACAATCGATTGTAAAGCATGTCGGAGGAATGAAGGATAGCTACGAGGATTTTGCTGGAAGAGATCCTTATACGGAAATGGATAGTTTCCTGAGCACGATGGAGATGCCGTATAAATTTTTTGAAAACTCCTTTTGGTTAAAGGGGATGTTCGAAAAAGCACAAGAAGCGAATGTAGGTGTGCTGTTAAACGGCGGAAGAGGCAATTTGAGCATTTCCTGGGGTTCGGCCATCGACTATTACGCTACTTTGTTAAAACGTCTCCAATGGGTACGGTTGGCTCAAGAACTGCACTCTTACAGCAAAAATGTGGGCGGCGCCCGTTTACGCAGGCTGCCCGATGTGGCTCGAACCGCCTTTCCAATCATGGATCGCTTATTTCCAACATCGGAGCCCTTTGCCTATCCTATGCTAATTAATCCTGACTTTGCTAAAAAAACAGATGTGTTTAATAAGCTGAAGCAACATGGCATGGACCAATCCGGGTGGTTTTCCTCTCCCAATCTGTTTGAACAAAGAAAAAGCCATTTTGAGGAACTATTTCATTGGAATGCAAGCAATACGCTAGCCACCAAGCTGTCCTTGAACTATGGGATATGGAAGCGGGACCCCACTAACGATCTCCGAGTGATACGCTTCTGTCTATCTTTGCCGGAGGAGCAGTACGTACAAAATGGATTGGATCGCGCACTCATCCGCAGGGCGACCAAAACCTTATTACCGGACAATGTAAGGTTGAACCAATCCATACGAGGTGTTCAGGGAGCCGATTGGGTTCACCGCATGATTCCACATCAATCTGCATTACTCGTGGAACTGGATGAAATGAGTGCAGATCCAACCATATTTGAGCTCTTGAACGGCCCTGTCATAAGGCGAGCTATAGACAAGGTTCGGGCGGGACTCAGGCCTGAGGATGCTACTAATGCCGAACTTAAGTTTTTAATGAGAGGCATAGTTGTCTATCGATTTCTTAAAAAATGGACTTGAAAGGAGGTGAGTAATATGAAAAAAGCATGGCAAAAGCCTGTACTTGAAGTGCTTGATGTAAATCAAACTATGGCATCGACAGTTTACGGTGATTTCACTGACGAAGCTTATGTACCTGGTAAACCGGTTGATCCTAACAACCCAAGCACCTGGAAACGTTTCAACAGCTAATATGAAACAAAGTGAGCTTATACAACCCTTAGGTTAATGTTTGCTTTAAATGGGTATTGTCGGTATTACATATGTTAAAAGCCTTTATACAAACCAACGTATAAAGGCTTTTAATGCAAAAACGGTAGGTAATGGAGTGGAAGTTATGCTACAGACGGAAAATAAGATCGTGTACTCGGCCTTTGGCCTTCGAATTTCAAGCGAGATTCCTTTGCCGGAATTACCGCATATCAGCGAGCCCTCAGATGAACTGGATATTGAAATTCGAAATGGAGACATAGGCAGGTTTGCCGATCAATTATTTGCGACCCCCTTTATGCATGTAGTTGATGAGGGTGCAGTTATGTTCTATGTTCCCGATACCGCGTATTATTCCATACGGGATGGGCGGTTCATAACGGTCTCGCCGGTTCAAGGAGCAGACGAGGATTTAATCCGTCTTTACGTTCTTGGCACCTGCATGGGTGCATTGCTAATGCAAAGAGGAATCCTACCGCTGCATGGCAGCGCAGTAGCCATTCAAGGCAAAGTCTATGCTTTCGTAGGAGACTCAGGAGCAGGAAAGTCTACCTTAGCGTCTGCCTTCCTTAGTCAAGGTTATTCGCTTGTAAGCGATGATTTGATTGCGGTTACCCTTTCTAAAGAAGATCAGAAGCCTATGGTGACCCCTTCGTATCCCCAGCAAAAGCTATGGCAAGATAGCTTGAATCATCTCGGTATGTCATCAAGCGATTTGCGATCCATCTATGGAAGAGAGGATAAGTACTGTATCCCCGTTGCTTCGAACTATGTAACGTCTCCTTTGCCCCTTGCAGGTGTCATTGAACTGGTCAAAACAGAGAATCAACTGCAGGTTGTAAGGATAGAGAAGCTGGATCGTCTACAGACATTATTTTATCATACGTTCCGTCCATTCCTAATTCCACGCTTGGGACTGATGGAGTGGCACTTCCAGTCTAGCTCCGTTATTGCGAATCAAATCTCCATGTATCAACTAAGCAGACCGGAAAGCCAATTCACAGCTCCCCAATTAGTTAACCTAATATTAGATACATTATCGATGGAGGCATAACATATGATCCAAAATCATAAAATCGGCATGCAGGATTGCTTTTCCCAAGTGACAGGAAATATTGTTAGCGACATGGGAGGGGAAAAGGTCATGCTGAGCATAGCCAACAGCAAATATTATAATTTAGGCGAGGTCGGCGGTGAAATCTGGAATTGTCTTACTGAAGCCTCTAGTGTTTCGGCAGAACAAATTGTTGCCGTCCTAATGTCACAGTATGATGTAGAGCAAGTTGAGTGCGAGCAGCAGGTGGTGTCCTTTTTGGAGCATTTGTTGGAGGAAGGTTTAATTAAGTGGGCATCGTAAGTAAGGTAAAGAAGTTCCTTCAGCTAGATATGGCAACGATGCTGCTAATTGCAGAAGCCATCTTTTATTTAGGATGGGCGCGGATGCTTGTGTCCATTCCTTTTGCCAAGGTTGCGCCTTCTTTAGGTGCTCATATGCAGGAAACCTCTAATTCCGAAAGACGCGATGATATAGAGTCGCTAATTAAGGTTCACGATATTATTCGGGTGATGAGTCAGCATACATTCTGGGAAAGCAAATGTCTGGTTAGAGCCATTGCGGCACTAAAAATGCTGGAGAGACGTCACATAGAAAGCACACTCTACCTAGGAACGGCAAGAGACGAGCAGCGCAAGATGATTGCACATGCCTGGCTTCGCAGCGGTCCATTCTATATTACAGGTGCAGAAGAGATGGAACGGTTTCAGGTGGTAGGCACGTTCGCCAAACGGATAAGCGATAAAGGAAATTGAAGGTGAATAGAATGGAAGCTGGTTATCATATGGATGTGTCGTTATTCCCTAATGAGCTGGAACTTATGCTTTCCTTAATCAAGACGGAGGAAGTGAATATCGGCGATACAAGCTATAACAAGGGGCTTACTGATATCGATTGGGCCTTTTTCCTTGAGCTTGCAACCCATCATCGGGTTTTCCCCACATTATACACAAAGCTAAAAAGCATGAATGAACCAGGGATTCCCCCGTATGTCATGCAATCATTGCGAAATGATTATCAACAGAATACATTTCAAATGCTGCATTTAAGCGCCGAGATGGACACCATATGCAAGCTGCTCTCCGATTCGGGGATTCGCTCCCTTGTTTTAAAAGGACCGGTGCTCGCTGCTGATCTTTATGGCGATATATCTCAACGAACATCCGGAGACTTGGATATTCTCATTCCTATCGAAGAGCTGGAGCATGCGGAGCAGCTGCTTGTAAGACAAGGATATGAGAAGGATGAATACATTCAAACGGTATTAAACGATTGGAAGTGGAGACATCATCATATTACGTTCTTCCATCATCATAAAGGGATCAAGGTAGAGATTCATTGGAGATTAGGCCCCGGCCCCGGCAAAGAGCCCAGCTTTCAGGCATTGTGGGAAAGAAGAAGGACCAGTGCAATAACCCGTCATCCTGTCTATTATTTAGGGAGAGAGGATTTATTTTTATTTCTTGTTTCCCACGGTGCACGACATGGATGGTCCCGGCTTCGTTGGTTGTTGGACATTGATCGTATGGTTAAGCAAAGCATGGATGTACGGAAGCTTCGACGATTGCTTAAGCAATATGAGCACCTGCATATAGGAGCGCAAGCCTTGATACTCGCATCGCAGCTTCTTCATACTCCTTTAACAGAGGAGATGAGGACCTTAGCGCAGGGACAGCGTGCAAGAAATCTAGCCCAAGAAGCATTGTTCTATATCCGGCAGATGATTAACCTTCATACCGATCCAATACCGTATGAGGTATCAGAGTATCATAAAAAGCATCTGTTTTCATTGATGTCGAATCATCGTAAGCTGCTATTTATTTTGAATTTCTTTTATCCGTACCCAGAGGATGCTAACACACTGGCGCTGCCTAAATATCTTCACTTCCTTTATTTTCCTCTACGTCCCTTCTTATGGGTCTGGAGAAAAACGAAAAAGGTTGCCTTATCTTGAGGAGGAACGGAATGGAGCATGTCCTGTATTACACCCGAAAATTACATGCCTACGCAGGTAAAGTGTTGTATATGAATCTTCTAGGCATGACACTGATTGGCTTGCTGGATGGAATAGGCATTTTTTTATTAATTCCTTTGTTAAGCGTCAGCGGCCTTCTGAGCATTCAAACATCAGCCATTCCTTTCATGGGAATGCTGGATTTCCTGAAGGATGTGTCAAGACCGGTCGGTCTGCTCCTGATCCTCGGATTGTACTTTTTATTAGTGGTCGGTCAGGCTGCGATCCAGCGTAACCTTAGCCTAAGGGATGTCCAAATTCATGCCGGTTTTGTCAATCATGTGAGAATGGAAACCTATCAGGCGCTATTACAAGCGAATTGGAGCTTTTTTATTAAAAAAAGAAAGTCAGATCTAATCAACTCGATGACGAACGAGCTGGCACGAGTGACGAATGGGACCTATGTCTTTTTGCAGCTTCTGGCATCGCTGGTATTTATGGTGATCCAGATTGGTATCGCTTTGTGGTTATCGGCAAAGATGACGCTGTTTGTTTTGGCGTGTGGCCTGATAATGGCCTTATTCTCCCGCACATTCATAAGAAAGTTCCGAATGCTGGGAACCCAAACCTCAGATGTAGCAAGAAGCTATATTGGAGGTATTACCGATCACTTCAACGGTATTAAAGATATTAAGAGCAATATGCTGGAACCTTCACGTTACCGTTGGCTCCAGAACTGGAGTGTTACTGTAGCTCAAGAGAGATACGAGCAAGCCAAGCTAGGCTCGCAATCACAGTTTTATTACAAGGCTGCCTCAACTCTGATCATCGCCGTGTTCATATACTTCTCCGTCACGTTGTTCCAAACTCAAGGTGAGCAGCTGCTCCTGATCATTATGATATTCTCCAGGCTTTGGCCCAGATTTACTGGAATACAATCCAATTTAGAACAAATCGCCGCTGCGATCCCCGCCTTTACATCTTTAACCGAGCTGCAAAAGGAATGCATGGAAACAAGGGAAGTCAGTATCGGCACTCTCGACTACAATCAAGTGAAGCCGCTACGTATACAAGAAGGCATTGAATGCAAGGACATTTATTTTAGATATGACAAAAATTCACCCATCTATGCTCTTGAACATATTCAGTTAAGCATTGGCTCGAATCAAATGACAGCTATCATAGGCCGGTCGGGAGCAGGTAAAAGTACATTGATCGATATTATCATGGGACTGCTGCAGCCGGACCATGGCCAGGTTCTAATCGATGGAGTTCCGTTGACCAAGGATAACTTGTTACGTTTAAGAAAAGCGATCAGCTATGTCCCTCAGGACCCGTTTTTGTTTAATGGAACCATTAGGGAAAATCTGCTCCTCATGAATCCCAACTCCACTGAAGAAGAGCTGTGGGAAGCCATTCAATTTGCCGCAGGGGAATTTGTGAGTCGACTGCCCCAAGGCTTGGATACGCTTATAGGTGACAGAGGAGTCAGGCTGTCAGGCGGAGAACGCCAGCGTTTAGTTTTGGCAAGAGCCATCTTAAGGAAGCCATCGATTCTTGTACTGGATGAAGCAACAAGCTCTTTGGACACAGAGAACGAGGCTAAAATTCAAGAGGCATTGGAAAGACTAAAGGGAACCATGACGATCATCGTGATAGCGCACCGCTTGTCGACCATTCGTAACGCGGACCAAGTCATTGTATTAGATGAAGGAGCTATCGTTCAAAGAGGCGGCTTTAATCAATTGGCAAAAGAAAGAGGCAAAGTGTTCGCTCATTTGTTAGGCAGTCAGTTCCAGGATTCGACAATGATTTCACAAAAGTAAAATTTTGTATTGACATGTTCGTTATAAAGAATTACCATGAAGTAAGAAGCAATAATAGTGCTGTTCGGGGTGAAAATGGTGGTGACACCTTCATTTTTTTGTCCAGTCGTTCTTTATAGAGAATTAATCATCTGAATATAAGGAGGAACACGAAGTGATCGCGAATCACCATCCAACCCGTCAAATACCAAGAGTCATTCATTATTGCTGGTTCGGCGGCAAAGAGAAGCCCGATATCGTGAAGCGATGTATTCAAAGCTGGCAGCAGCATCTACAGGGCTATGAAATATTTGAATGGAACGAAGAAAGCTTTGATATAAACACGAATTTATACACTAAACAGGCTTATGAAGCTGGGAAATTTGCATTTGTCAGCGATTATGTAAGAGTTCACGCTTTATACCATTTTGGCGGTATCTATATGGATACGGACGTTGAAGTATTCAAGTCTTTTGACGATCTGCTGCATCATGCATCGTTTTGGGGATTTGAACAGGAGAATTACATAGCGACAAGTACGATAGGTGCAGCAAAGGGGAATAAGCTTATTCAACGCTTCCTGGAATCCTATGATGGTAAGAGCTTCATTAAAGCAGATGGCACGCATGATGATTTAACCAATGTTGCTATCGTAACGAAGATGCTGGAGGAGCTTGGTCTGAAACCGGATGGACAGTACCAGGAGATGGAAGGAATAGGCGTCTTTTATCCACAAACGTATTTTTCTCCTTATGACTATATTAACTGCAGGAAGTTTATTACAGAAAATACATATGCCATGCATCACTATCATAAAAGCTGGCTGTCCCCAAAAGCAAGGCTTAAAAGCAAGGTGAAAACGATAGCGGCCCAATGGATTGGCGGGGACAATATTGCGAGACTGAGAAAATTGGTATCCAAAATGTAGGGGGTCATGATGAAGAACATATTGGTTGCCTCCTATGACATGGAAGTTGGAGGAGTAGAGCGGAGTCTTGCCAGTATGCTGGAGCACTTCGATTATGAACAATATTCGGTTGATCTGATGCTCCATAGACATAAGGGCGATTTTATGAACCTACTGTCTCCTAAGGTGCGCTTGATCGATGAAATTCCGGAGTATGCGACGTTTCGCAAGTCCATTGCGGAGACGATCAAAGACAGGCATTACAGGATCGGGATATCAAGGGTTGCATCCAGAGTGAGTGCAGGACTCCTCGGGAAAATTCGCAATATGGCGGAACCGGGATACTATCAAATGCAGCTGATGTGGAAGTACGCGCTGCCTTATTTGCCGAGCCTGGAAAAACCATATGATGTCGCGATCAGTTATTTGTGGCCGCATTATTTTGTCGCAGAGAAAATTCATGCCCGACAAAAAATAGCTTGGATTCATACGGATTATTCCAATATTGATACCGACATATCGCTGGATCTTCGGATGTGGAATCAATTTGACCTCATTGTAGCTGTGTCGGATGCTTGCCAAGCTTCATTTCTTGGGAAATATCCTTCGCTAGAGCCAAAAGTCATCGTTATGGAGAACATCACATCACCGGAATTTATAAGAACAATGGCCAACAAGGAAGCTGCTGAACCTATAGAGAGTGACAGCCGTTTCACCCTGATTACGGTCGCCCGATTGTCTCATGCCAAAGGGATCGACAATGCAGTAAGAGCCCTGAAGCTCCTGAAGGATAAAGGCTATGACGATATCGCGTGGTATGTAGTCGGGTATGGTGGAGATGAGGCTATGATACATCAATTAATAGCAGAGCATAAGCTGGAGGACCGCTTTATTTTATTAGGCAAAAAAACAAATCCTTATCCGTACATGAAGGCAGCCAATCTCTATGTACAGCCATCACGCTATGAAGGTAAAGCCGTTACGGTCACCGAGGCTAAGATCTTAGGTAAGCCGGTTCTGATTACCAACTATCCTACCGCAGGCAGTCAGGTAGATAACGAAGTCGATGGAGTGATCTGTGATTTGAATGTTGAGGGAATAGCCGAGGGCATCGAGAGAATGTATAAGAAGCAGGAGCTGAGGGTGCAGCTGATGGACAATATTAAGGATAAGGATTACGGAAACTCCTGTGAATTAGAAAAGCTATACCGGCTCATTGGATAAGGCCTTTAGACTATAGAGAGATTTTAGTTGCGGAGTGATTAGAGACATGAGTATCAAAGTAAGCGTGATTGTACCGGTGTATAACGCAGAGCAGTACATAGCCCATTGTATTGAATCCTTGTTAAACCAGACGCTTGAGGAATGTGAGTTTATCTTTGTAAATGACGGCTCGAAGGATCAAAGCGGGCAGGTCATTGAGGAGTATAGCAAAACGGATTCAAGAATTAAGCTGGTCCATCAATCGAACCAAGGAGTAAGCGCAGCCAGAAATGCAGGATTACAGGAAGCCACAGGAACCTATATCGGTTTCGTGGATGCCGATGATTATGTAGACAAGGACATGTATGAAGTACTCTACAACACAGCAATCGAGAGCGATTACGACGTGGTTATTTCCAATTTTGAAAGTGAGATTGAGGGTCATAAGGTGATAACCACTTATCCGTTCCCACTCGGGACGGTTCTGAAGAAAGATTATATCGAGCAAGAAGTTTTAACTTATTTCCTCAAATCAGATCAATTGAATACCGTCTGCAGTAAATTGTATAAAAACAAACGGATACAAGATTATAAAGTCAAGTTTCCCGAGAAAGTAGCATTAGGGGAAGACGGATTGTTTAATATGCAATTTTTTAGACATGCGGATCGCATTCAATATATAGACTATACCGGGTACCATTATCGCGAAGTCGTTGGAAGCGCAACAAGAAATATTTTAGAAAAAGACTACTTTAAGCGGGCTTTAGAAGTGTACACATTAGACATCCCAGAGATGTACTTAACCACATTGGATAAGATGAGGATCCAGCAGCTGCGATCCATCAAGCTTATTAACAGTGTCATGTCCTATATTTACGTATACTTCAAATCATCGAATGAGATCAGCTTTCGCCAAAGAATGAAGTACGTCAATAACATGATTAATGATCCGTGTGTGAGGGAAGCGTTGCCCTACTTCTACAGCGAAATGTATACCTCCTTGGGGACATATGAGAAATTTCTTGCCGATATGATTCGAAAAAGATTCACGCTGGGTCTGTTTGTTGCCACCACTTACAGCAGGTTAAGAAATAAAGCTTAGCTGTAAGGAGCGCTGCATAATTCAAAGGAGGAGCTTAAGAAATGAAGATTATGATGTTTGCCCACGATGGGAGTCTGAACAGGGGATGCGAGGCCATTGTACGCTCATCGACCCATATCATTAAGGAAAAGATTCAAGGCGCCAAGGTTTACTTGGCATCAGGGAAGCCTGACACGGACAAGGTGATCTCGAAGCTGGACGGCATTTATGACGGTTCTGCCCGCGGAATCAAGAAGTTTTCCTATGATTGGTTTCTTTCGGCAGTCAAGGTAAAGCTGTTCCAGGATGAGACCTATGCACTCGGTAAAATTCATAACAATATTGTGAAGCATATTCCTAACATGGACGTCTGTTTATCGATTGGGGGGGACAACTATTGCTACGGGGAGCAGCCGGGCTGGTATGAAATTAACCGCAGGGTGAAGGCCTCGGGCAAGAAACTCGTATTATGGGGCTGCTCTATAGGGGAAGAAGATATGTCCGATAGAAAGCTGCAAGATCTTCGCTTGTTCGATCTGATCCTCGCCCGTGAAACGTTGACCTACGATATGCTGGTTGCAAAGGGGCTAACGAACGTCAAGCTGTGTGCGGATTCTGCGTTTACGATGGAGAAGGAAGAGCTGGAACTGCCGGCAGGCTGGCAAGAAGGCAATACGGTAGGGCTTAATTTCAGTCCATTAGTATGGAAGAAAAATAAAGAGTCCAGAACAGCCGTGAAGGACCTTATCCAACACATCCTTGATACGACAGATATGGCCATCGCCCTAACCCCCCATGTTATGGAAGGCGGTAACAATGATTATGAGGTTCTTCAGCAATACTATGAGGAGTTCAAGCACACCCATCGGGTCATCCTGCTGCCTAATCATTTAACTGCTATCCAATATAAAGGCTACATATCCAGAATGAGATTTTTTATCGGAGCTAGAACGCATGCGACCATAGCGGCATATTCCAATTACGTTCCAACGATGGTGCTTGGCTATAGCGTTAAGTCTAAGGGCATATCGAAGGATATTTTTGGTGAAGAAAAATTGGTATTAAGTATTGATCAAATATCGAACAGCTTCATGTTGAAGGCGAAATTTGATGAGATGATCAAAGAAGAAGGGCTGATTAAGCAAAAGCTTCAGGCATCGATCCCCCGCATTAAAAAGATGTCCTACAAGGCTGTTGAGTATTTAGATAAGCTAGTTCAATAAAAAGAGGGTTATAGGATGAAGAAGAACTTACTTTTTGTTATGCCAAGCCTGACAGCCGGTGGCGGAGAGAAAAGTTTAGTGAATTTGTTATCACAAATTGACTATAAAGCCTATAATGTGGACTTATTTCTATTCAGCCAAACCGGGGTATTCATTAATTCCCTGCCGAAAGAAGTCAATATATTGGGCTTTCCCAACAAATACAATATTTACACTAAAGGCTTGAAGAAGTCGATGGAGGAGTTTCTAGCCAAAGGTCAGGTGACCTTAGCTTACTCCAGACTTATGTTCACGGTGATGAACCGAGTCATCAGAAATACAGACTTTTCAGAGCAATTCACATGGAAATATCAAAGAAAATCATTGGATACATTGGAAAAAGTATATGATGCAGCCATTGGATTTCTTGAGAAATCATCCATTTACTTTGTAGTGGATAAAGTGAAGGCCCGGAAGAAGATCGGATGGATTCATACGAATTACTCCGATTCAGGGATGAGACATCACTATGACGATCCGTATTTCAAGCAGCTGGATCATATCGTAACGGTATCGGAAGAGTGTGCCAAATCACTGAGCGATCATTTTCTTCATTTGAATAATAAAATTAAAGTGATCTACAACATCGTATCGCCGAAGATGATCCATCATTTATCCAATGAGGACATCGATGAAGGTACCATATTTGATACGGAATATACGAACATCGTTACACTAGCTAGATTAAGCCACGAGAAGGGCATCGATCTGGCAATCGAATCCTGCAAATTACTGGTGGGCAAGGGCCACAACATAAGATGGTATGTTCTAGGGGACGGACAGGACAGGGAAAGCTTGGAATCTCTTATCGAGAAGCATCAATTAGGCCCCTATTTCAAGCTTCTTGGAGTTAAGGAAAATCCATATCCGTATATCAAAAAGGCAGATATTTACGTCCAGCCTTCCCGTTACGAAGGTAAATCGATAGCGATCGACGAAGCCAAAATTCTTCAAAAACCCATTGTCGTTACGAACTTTGAAACTGCCAAGGATCAAATTCAACATGGGATCAATGGTGTCATTGTAGATTTATCTCCTGCGGGGATCTCTCAAGGGATTGAGAAGCTGATGGAAGATATCCCATTGAAGAATAGGGTTATTTGTAATCTAGCTATTGAGAAGCTGGGCACGGAGGGAGAAATACGGAAGCTCTACGAAATTTTATGATGCGGGTGGTTGTTGCTTGTGAAGAAGAGAGTTTTGTTTGTCATGAACAATATGCGCTGCGGCGGAGCCGAGAAGGCATTGATTTCGCTGCTGGAAACGATGGATTATTCAGCATACGAAGTTGATTTATTCTTATTCAAGCATGACGGGATATTTATGAACCAAATACCCGAGTCAGTCCATTTATTGGAAGAGCCGGCAGAATACCAGTATTATGATATGTCCATCAAAAGAGCGATTCTTGATTGTGTGAGAAAAGGAAAATTACATATTGCTTTATTCAGAGGCCTTGCAGGCGTGATTTTTAAAAGTGAAAAAAACAGAGTTCGATGTGAACAGAGGGTTTGGAAGTATATATCGAAGTCGTTGAAAAACATAGATAAGCCTTATGATATTGCCGTAGGGTACCTTGAAAAAAATCCGATATATTTTTGCATAGACAAAGTAAAGGCTCATAAGAAGATAGGATTTATTCATAATGACTATGACAAATTGGGCATGGACCCGGAGCTGGATCGCTCTTACTTTGACAAGCTCGACCATTTGGTAACGGTATCTGAAGAATGCGGCCATGTTCTCAAGAATAGATTTCCTATGTATCAGCAAAAGGTGGACGTCATGTATAACATTGTCTCTCCCGCCGCGATATCCAAATTATCGCAGGAGCAGTCCGAATGGGATGATCGTCGCATGAAGCTGGTTTCCGTAGGACGGCTCAATCATCAAAAGGGCTTCGAGCTGGCTGTAGAGACTTGTAAAGAGCTGGTGCATAACGGATATCCCGTCACATGGTATGTCATTGGTGAGGGAGAGGAGCGGGGAATGCTGGAGAAGCTGATAGCAGCTAACAACCTCCAAGATCGCTTTGTGCTCATGGGATTAAAAGAAAATCCGTATCCGTACATAAAAGAAGCAGATATTTATGTGCAGCCGTCCCGGTTTGAAGGAAAATCGATTGCAATAGATGAAGCCAAAATTCTTCACAAGCCCATCGTCGTAACGAACTTCAGCACGGCTAAGGATCAAATTAACGACAGGGAGAACGGCTTGATTGTAGAGATGAACTCTACATCGCTGTTTCATGCTATAAAATCATTGATCGATGACGAGGAGCTAAGACGTAAATTGACGCTCAACTTATCGAGGGAGAAGCTGGGGACCGAATCTGAAATTCATAAATTATATGAACTATTCGCGTAATAGGAAAGGAACGATTCCATGGTGGTTCAAATCTTAAGTGTGGTGTTACTGAGTCTCATTGCTGTAATCATCCTTATCGATGTCATCCCTATGTTCAAGGATTGGGTCAGCAGAATCCATATTGGACGCTACCAAGATAAACAAATGTGGAATAAATCCATTACGACAAGAGGGATTCGTTGGTTGAATAATACCCCTAAGATCAAAGTAACGGACAATACTCGATTCGTTGCTATCGATATGCTTAGAGGGAACTATACGAAAAGTGCGATCCAGCACTGGCAAGAAGCTGCGTTAGTCATGGGACTGGCCGAGTATTTGAAACAAAACGATGATTCGGAAGTCAAGCAGGAAATGACCAAGTTTTTGAATTCAAAGCTGGATAGCTCAGGCCAGTGGATCGAGAAGCCGAAGCAGGTGGATGGAGCCATCCTTGCTTACGCTATTATGAAGCTTGATTTCATTGATACAGATCGTTACAAAGCAGCCTTTGATTATATTTGGGACATGATTCAAGATCACAGGGGACAAGACGGAACAGTGGCATATCGGAAGTTCATGCAAAACTATCGTTATGTAGATACGATTGGATTCATTTGTCCCTTCTTGGTTTCATACGGTATCCGATATCAGAATCAGGAAAGTGTTAACTTGGCTGTAGAGCAGATTAAGGCGTACGAGGACAACGGTATGTTGGATCCTCATTTTATTCCAAGTCATGCTTATCAAGTTGAGAATAAAGTTCCCCTAGGGTTATATGGATGGGGAAGAGGACTTGGTTGGTATGCCATTGGACTTATCGATGCCTGGAACGAGCTGCCGGAAGGGCATCCCCATAAAGCTGCGCTGGAAGCTAGTGTGAAGAAATTCGCAATCGCCGCCAAATCCTTTCAGCAGCCATCCGGGAATTGGAGCTGGACAGTAACTCGAGGAGAGTGCAGGCCGGACTCATCAACAACTGCTACACTTGGCTGGTTTATGCTGCAAGCAGCGAAGATTGAGGAGATTTCTGAGTTATGCGCCAATAGCGCAGACCTAGCTGTTCATTACTTAATGCAGGCTACGCGAAGGAACGGCGCAGTCGATTTTTCCCAAGGAGATACTAAGGATATTGGCGTCTATTCCATGTTATTTAACATACTTCCTTTCACACAAGGATTTTGTATCCGATTAATGAATTCCAAAACCTATTCTAAGGCTGTGTGAGACTGATGATAAAAAAATGTATTCATTTTATTAGAGCTAGGGCCAGAAAATATATTCTGGAGGAGCTATGGCTTGAAGATTACATTAAAGTGGGGTTGAAGCTAGGCGACAATTGCTCCATTCAACCGGGGGGCGTTTTTGATTACTCCCATTGCTGGCTAATCAATATTGGCAACAATGTAACGATAGCGCCTCAAGCTTACTTACTTGCACACGATGCCAGCACTAAACAATTAAATCAGTATACCAAGGTGGGCAGCATTACAATAGAGGATGATGTTTTTATAGGTGCCAGAGCTTTGATTATGCCTGGAGTCACGGTTGGCAAACGTTCGATCATTGCAGCTGGAAGCATCGTCACCAAATCGGTGCCCGAGGGAAGTATAGTTGCAGGCAATCCAGCTAAGGTCCTGTTTACGGTCGAGGAGTACATCGAAAAGACGAACAAATTAATGGAAAGCAAAAAGATATATGACCGTCGCTACACGCTAGGCGGGAACATATCGCCTGCAGATAAAGTAAAGATGTACGAGGAGCTAATACAAAATATTGGATTTGTAGTCTAATAATCGTAGAGTAAGCAGGTGGCATTAATGATAACAAGAATAATAGCATCGTTGAAAGCGAGAATAAAAAATAAGCTAAACCCCAAAACTGAGCTCCAAATTTTAAAAGAACGAGGCTTGACCTACGGGAAAAATTTTAATTTTTTTAATAGTCATATAGACTACGGACATTGTTGGCTGGTCGAAATTGGGGACGACGTAACCATAACCAACAGTACTATATTAGCACACGATGCCAGTACAAAATTACACTTTGGAAAAGCGAAAATTGGGAAAGTCAAGATAGGGGATAGAGTATTTATCGGGTACAACAGTGTGGTTTTGTGTAATGTCACCATAGGAAATGATGTTATCGTTGCGGCCGGTTCTATTGTAACTAAATCGATACCGGAAAATAGTATTGTTGCTGGGAATCCAGCGAGGATTATTGGTACAACAACCGATTATTTAGAAAAGCATAGACAGCAAATGATGGTTAAACCGGTTTACGATACGTACTGGCCGCATAAAACTCAGGAACAAATCGCGACTATAAAAAAAGATTTAGACAATGACTTCGGCTATGATGAATAAATTAGAGCATGGAACGCGGAGATGCATATGAGAATAAACAACTCTATTATCAATATATCTGTCGGCATAGGAAATCAGCTTATCATTACCTTTTTGAGCTTCTTTTCGAGAACGGTTTTTATAAATACGCTCGGTGTCGAATATTTGGGCTTAAATGGGTTGTTTACGAACTTATTGGCGATGCTTTCCCTCGCCGAGGCGGGCATAGGCTCCAGTATCATTTACAGTCTCTACAAACCAGTAGCGGATAATGATTATGAAAAAATTAATGTGCTCATGAAATTATACAAAAAGGCATATACAATAATAGCCCTCGTCGTATTATTGCTTGGATTATTGCTGATGCCTTTTCTTCCGTATTTCATAAAAGATTCCAGTCTCCAAAATATTCATGTAATCTACTTATTATTTTTGGTGAATACCGTCATACCTTACTTTTTTTCTTACAAAACGAACTTATTAAACGTATACCAAAAAAGCTATATCACAACAGCTATCTTTACAGGATTGTCCATCGCATCGACCTGCCTTAAGATCGCTATATTGTATTGGACTCAGAACTTCATTTATTACCTGATTGTAGACAGCACCATCGTCATAAGCAACTCCATAATTTTATTCATCATAGTAAACCGAATGTATCCTTTTTTGAAGGAAAAAGTCACTGCCAAATTAGATGCTATTACGAAGAGCAGCATTATCAAAAATGTGAAAGCCATCGTATTACAAAATGTGGGGACCTATTTCATTTTCGGAACAAGCAATATTATGATATCGACATTCGTTAGCATCGCAGCAGTAGGCTTGTATTCCAACTATAATATGCTGATAGAAATTTGCCGTACGTTTATTAATCAAATTTTCAACAATATATACCATAGTGTCGGTAACCTGGTGGCTAAAGAGAGCAAAGAAAAAATTTATAGCGTGTATAAAGTGACGATGTTTCTGAATTTCTGGCTGTATTCCTTCTGCGCTATTTTCATGTACGTCATCATCGAGCCATTTATCACCATGTGGATAGGCAAGCAATTTGTAATGGAAAAGATGGTTTTGATTGTGTTAATGATAACCTTCTATGAAAGAGGCATGAGAAATTCGATCAGTACGGTAAAAACAACAGCCGGTATTTTCCATGAAGATCGTTATGCACCATTAATCCAAGCCGTTGTGAATTTAGGTTCTTCGATATGGCTTGTTCAAGTGATGGGGATATCGGGCGTATTCATCGGCGCTCTCATTAGTGCTCTGCTGGTACCGTTCTGGACGACACCTTATTTTGTGTATAAAAAAGTATTTCAAAAGCCGCTTATGCACTATTACGGAACTTATGCTTATTATGCAGCTATTGGACTTGGAACTTGTTTGCTCACAAGCCTGCTTTGTCGTTGGCTGACTGCGGATACCATTCTGGTGCTTGCATTGAAGATCATTATTTGTTTGGTTGTTCCGAATGTTGTTTATATTGTTCTGTTTTACAAAACAGAGGAGTTTAAATATGTATTTGGAATCGTTGAGCAGCTGGTGAAAAAAGTGCTGAGGAAAGCAAAGCGCATTTCCAGAACGAATGTGCCAACCGGCAACTCGTAAATTTAGTGATGGTGTTGAAATGTGGGAAAAAACACAATAAACTGTATTGACAAATTCTTTATAAAGAACTAGAATGGAAGTACTAAGTACTACTTTAGCGAAACCTATCGCTCATTTTTTTTGTTCTCAACGTTCTTTATAAAGAATATTTTGAGTGAAAACTTCTTATAAAAGAACAATGATCCATGATATCACTTCGTTTTACTCCTCTAGACCTACTACACGAGAACTATAAACTTTCCGACAAAACGAATCATGAAATGCGTACTACGAGCTCACATAACATAGAATTTTATTTTTTTTTTGCATTTACGTTCTTTATAAAGAACATCGAACTTGTTCCGGTGATGTCTCCTTGCCGTTATCGAAGGAGGTACTCGACCATGCTGTGGGTTGCGATAAACCTTAGACGCCAGTCGTCAAGGGTGTGGTGAGAGGAAGGGTTAAATGCCCTACATGACACTAAAGGGTTTAATTATAGGGTCTTTCATGAAGGCCTTATACTTAAGTACTTTATTGAGAGGGTGAACATTTTTGTCATACCATCAAAGGTTATCGCTATTAATTATGGTAGACTCTGCTATCGTATTGACATCGATCTTTTTCAGCAGATTTTTATTGGAAGCCGATCTTCATGTCATTACACTTCCGCTAGTCGTCAGTTCTATCACATTATTGCTCAGTCACCATGTGTTCTCAATGATTTACAAGCTGTATAAAAAAGCCTGGGAGTATGCGAGCATCGGGGAACTGGTATGCATTTTCAAAGCTATTACGCTTTCCATTATTTCTGCAGCGTTCATTCAGGAAATTATCGTTCAGGATATTTACGTCCGGCTGCTTGCAGTGACGTGGATGGTGCACATCTTGCTGATCGGAGGCTCACGCTTCTGCTGGCGGCTTGTAAGGGACATTTATATTAAAAAAGACGTGAATAAAAAACGTACGTTAATCGTAGGAGCCGGTTCCGCAGGTATGATGGTCGTCAGACAATTGATTAAGAATCATGACGCAGAGCTTTTGCCCGTTGCTTTTATTGACGACAACATTAACATTCAGCATTTGGATATTCTGGGCATTCCGGTTGTTGGCGGCATCGACCAAATTGAAAGAGCGGTGGCTGACCTGCATATCGATAACATCGTTATTGCTATTCCGTCACTTGGCAAAAAGGATTTGAATATCATCTTCAGAGAATGCGCAAAGACCCCAGCCAAAACGCAAATACTGCCTATGCTGGAGGATATCGTAACCGGCAAGCTGGCCGTGAACCAGTTCCGTGACGTTCAAGTAGAAGATTTACTGGGAAGGGAACCGATTGAACTCGATATTGACAGCATCTCGGAGTATATTACGCAAAAAAGAGTGCTGGTTACAGGAGCAGGGGGATCGATTGGATCGGAAATTTGCCGTCAAATTACGCGATTTAATCCGAGTCAATTGATACTGCTTGGTCATGGGGAGAACAGCATTTACTGCATCGAGATGGAGCTTCGGGATAGATGCGGACAGACGGATATTAAATTTATAACAGAAATTGCGGATATTCAGGATCCTGTCAAAATGATGTCCATTATGAACAAGTACCGTCCTCATGTGGTCTATCATGCCGCTGCTCATAAGCATGTGCCGTTGATGGAACGAAATCCGGAGGAAGCGGTCAAAAACAATGTCATTGGAACGATGAATGTAGCCCGAGCAGCGAGCAAGTTCGGGGTTGGCACCTTCGTTATGATCTCGACCGATAAAGCGGTCAATCCCACAAGCGTCATGGGTGCTACGAAACGGCTTGCGGAAATGATCATCCAGCATATGGATAAGAGCAGCGAGACCAAGTTTGTCGCTGTACGTTTCGGCAATGTGTTGGGAAGCCGTGGCAGTGTCATTCCTCGATTCAAACAGCAAATTGAAAAAGGTGGACCCGTTTCGGTCACACACCCGGACATGATTCGTTATTTTATGACGATACCGGAGGCTTCCCGTTTGGTTATACAAGCAGGAGCATTGGCCAGGGGCGGTGAAATATTCGTTCTCGATATGGGAGATCCGGTCAAGATCGTCGATTTGGCGAAAAATTTGATCAAGCTCTCGGGTAATTCCATAGACGATATCGAAATCGTATTTACAGGTGTAAGACCAGGTGAGAAGCTGTTCGAAGAGCTGCTCCAGGCTAATGAAATTGAGGAGCAGCAAGTGTATCCAAAAATTTATATCGGTAAAACGGCAGATCTGTACATAGAAGAAATCCGGAAAATGATTAACAATTATTCGACTTTGGATGGTGTCATTTTGCGGGAGCAGTTATTGAATTTGGCTAACGGCAATGTGATTCCAGCATCCAAGAAGTTGATTTCGATTGGTTAATAAGGAGTGGATGTAGAGATGAAAGTAAGAAAAGCGATTATTCCGGCTGCTGGACTCGGTACCCGATTTCTTCCAGCAACGAAGGCTATGCCGAAGGAAATGCTGCCCATAGTAGATAAACCGACTATTCAATACATTGTGGAAGAAGCGATAGAGTCCGGTATTGAAGATATCATTATCGTTACAGGTAAAGGAAAGCGGGCCATTGAGGATCATTTCGACAGCTCCTTCGAGCTGGAACAAAACTTACTGGAAAAGCAAAAGTTCGACTTGTTGAATGAGGTTCAAAAGTCTGCGAATGTGGACATTCACTATATTCGTCAAAAGGAACCTAAAGGCTTGGGACATGCGATTTGGTGCGCACGCAAATTTATTGGCGATGAACCATTTGCCGTTCTGCTCGGGGACGATATTGTTAGGGCCGAGAAGCCTTGCTTGAAGCAAATGATGGAGCTCTACGAGCATTACCGCGCTTCCATTATTGGGGTTAAGCACGTGTCCGATGATGAGGTTTCCCGATATGGCATAGTAGACGGTAATCCTATGGATGAACGCTTTTATAAAGTAAAGCATTTGGTGGAGAAGCCGAAGAAAGAATTCGCTCCTTCGAATCTGGCGATCATGGGACGATACATTTTAAGTCCGCGTATCTTTGATATTTTAAATAACCAGGAACCGGGCGCCGGCTCGGAGATCCAGCTTACGGACGGCATTGCGGAGTTGAATCGCATTGAAGCGGTATACGCTTACGAATTTCACGGAACTCGGCACGATGTTGGGGAGAAAATGGGCTTTATTCAGACGACCATTGAATTTGCGCTTCAAAGAGATGATTTACGGTATGATCTGCTCAACTATCTGTCCCGAGTTTTGGAGAAAGAATTGATAAAATAGGTGATCCCCGTGACAAAGAAAGTGTTATTTTGCGCAACGATGGACTATCACTTTAAAGCTTTTCACCTGCCCTATATGAGCTGGTTCAAGGATCAAGGGTGGGAGGTCCATGTGGCCGCCAACGGACAGATAGAGCTGCCCCATGTGGATGCGAAGTTCGACATTCCTTTTGAACGTTCGCCTTTTAAATGGCAAAACAGGAATGTCTTTAATCGATTGAAATCGATTATTAATGCCAATGACTACGATATTATCCATTGTCACACCCCAATGGGCGGCGTGCTTGCCCGTCTCGCAGCACGCAAAGCACGTAAGCAAGGCACGAAAGTGTTGTACACTGCTCATGGCTTCCACTTTTGCAAAGGAGGGCCGCTTATCAATTGGCTGTTGTATTATCCGATTGAGAAGTGGCTCTCCCATTATACGGATTGTTTAATCACGATTAATGAAGAAGACTACCGTCTGGCTGTGAATCACCGGTTCAAGGCCAAGCGAATCGACCATGTTCATGGGGTAGGAGTCAATACGGAACGCTTTAAGCCATGGACGGAAGATGAGAAGCGTGAAGCGCGTAATATGCTTGGGTATGCCGCAGATGATGTTTTAATGTTTTATGCAGCAGAATTTAACAAGAACAAGAACCAGCAATACCTTATTCAAGCATTGGCTCTTATCCAACACGAAGCTCCTCATGCGAAGCTTCTGCTGGCGGGTGAAGGCCCTTTAAAAGAAGGATGTCGTGATTTGGCAGCTCGCTTGGGAATTGCTGATAAGGTGGATTTTCTAGGTTATCGGACGGATATCGATAAGCTGCTGCCGATGTGTGATATTGCCGTTGCATCCAGTGCACGTGAAGGATTGCCTGTCAACATCATGGAAGCGATGGCCTGCGGCCTTCCCGTTATCGCGAGTGATAACAGGGGTCACAGAGAGCTTGTGCGCAACGATCTGAACGGTTGGATTGTAGCCGCTAATGAAGTCAACATTATGGCGGAGCGAATCATAACCCTTGTCCGCAGCAAACCAATGCAGCGTAAGCTGGGAATGGCGGGTCGTCAAATGATTGAGGCGGACTATTCGATCCGTAAAGTGTTGGATGAGAAAAGAAAGATTTATTCTTTATTTATGGAAGAAAAGGCGGAGGTACTGTGGGCGATCCAGTAAGGATTTTACACGTCGTTGTTAATATGAATCGCGGTGGAGCCGAAACGCTGTTAATGAATATGTATCGAAATATTGATCGAACCCAAATCCAGTTCGATTTTTTGACATGCAAGGAAGGGATTTTTGATTCGGAAATAACGGCTATGGGCGGCAGGGTTCACCGGATTCCTTATTTGACTGAGGTGGGCCATTCCAAATACATACAAGCGTTGAATCAATTTTTCGTTTCGCATCCCGAATATCGAATCGTCCATTCCCACATGGACAAAATGAGCGGCTTCGTTCTTCGTTCGGCGAAGAAGGCTGGTGTGCCTACGCGTATTGCTCATAGTCATAATACAAGCAGTGAGGGTGGCTTTGCAGCCAGAATGTATAAATGGGCCGCAGGCAGCTTTATACGACCAAGCTCCACCCACTTTATAGCTTGCTCGCTTAAAGCCGCCGAATGGCTATTTCCTGGAAGGAAGGATCAAGCGGCGATATTAAAAAACGGAATTGAGTACGAGAAATTTTTATTTAACCAGGAGGTTCGGGTACAAGTACGAAGGGAATTGGAGATTCCCGAAGCCAGCTGCGTAGTCGGACATGTTGGACGATTCAACCATCAGAAGAATCATGCATTTCTTATCGATATTTTTGCTCAATTACATGCTGATACTCCGAACACGAACACCGTTCTGGTGCTGGCCGGGGACGGACCGCTGCGGCCTGAAATGGAGAAGAAAGTAAGGGAATGCAAGTTGGAGGGAAAAGTGAAATTTCTCGGAGTACGCAGTGATATTGCAAGGCTGCTTCAAGCTTTTGATACATTCGTATTTCCATCATTGCATGAGGGCTTGCCGGTTACTCTGATAGAGGCGCAAGGAGCGGGTTTACCTTGTATTATTTCCGATGTTATCACTCAGGAAGTGGACATGGGGATGGAGCTAGTAGATTATATATCGCTTGACCAGCCGACGACTTGGGTACAGGCGATAAAGCGCCGAATAGCGAAACCAACATCTCGCCATATACCAGCTAACTCATTAACCGAGCGTGGTTATGATATTAGAACGACAGCTAGATGGGTGGAAGACTATTATTTAACCATGACGAGGTGATGAATTTGAAGACACTAACCGTGTTTACACCTACTTATAATCGGGCATATTGTCTTCCAGTTTGTTACGAAAGCCTAAAACGCCAAACATCCAAGCAGTTTATTTGGCTTATTATAGACGACGGCTCCAGTGACACGACTAAAGAATTGGTCAAGGGCTGGATGGACGATAAAGAAATCGAAATCCGTTATCATTGGCAGGAAAATCAGGGGATGCATGGAGCCCATAATACGGCTTATGAGCTGATTGATACGGAGCTTAATGTGTGTATTGATTCGGATGATTATATGCCGGACGATGCTGTAGAGCAAATCCTTTCATTTTGGGACCGATATGGAAGCGACAAAGTCAGCGGAATCATAGGCCTGGATTCTTATACTGACGGGCGGATTGTAGGCTCTTGCCTGCCGGAGCAGCTTAAATACTCGTCTTTGTTCGAGTTGTATAACAAGCATGGAGTGACTGGCGATAAGAAGCTGGTGTACCGAACCGAGTTAACCCGAGAATATCCTTATCCGCTATTTAAGAATGAGAAATACGTGGGTCTAGCTTATAAATATTACATGCTGGATCAGAAGTATGAAATGCTGCTGATGAACGAAGTGCTTTGCTGTGTCGAATATTTACCGGATGGATCATCCAGAAATATGTTAAGTCAATATCGTAAAAATCCTAACGGATTCGCTTTTTACCGTAAGGAGCTCATGAAGCTGCCGTTCGCCGGCAGGTTATTTAAGTTCAAACAATCGATACATTATGTATCAAGCAGCCTTTTATCCAAAAACAGGCGATTCATTAATGAGACACCTTGCAAGCTGCTAACGTTCGCTGCGATTCCGTTCGGGTTTATGCTTTATTGTTACGTACTTAGAAAAACAAGAACCTCTTAACGGGTTTGAAGGGATTACAAGCTATGGCCATTCTTTGGATTAATCTGTTCTCTGTCTATGCTGTCTCCTTGTTCTCAAGATTTTTGGCAAAGCCTTCAGCTCTGGGTCCTGTCTATATTAAGCCTAATAAGTTCATGGCGTTTGTTGTTATTGTTATTTTCGTTATGATATCGGGTCTTCGCAATAATATCGGCGATACTTTCTTTTATATGCATTCATTTGTTGTGGACCCTTATACCTGGGAGTATGTGTTATCCAAAAAAGATATGGGCTTCGGCATTCTCCTGATGATTTTGAAAATGTACACGGCTAATCCTCAAGCGCTTGTATTTATAACGGCATTAGTGACCAATTTGCTTATCGTTATGGTGTTGTATAAATATTCCCGCTTGTTCGAGATAAGTGTTTATCTCTATATTACGTCGGGACTGTATATCGTAGCTATGAATGGGATTCGGCAATTTTTGGCTGGCGCCATCATTTTTGCGGCTACCAAATACATTTTTAATGGGGATTGGAAGAAGTATATTGCCGTCGTTTTATTCGCATCAACGATTCATCAAAGTGCGCTTATCCTTATTCCCATTTATTTCATTGTGAGAAGAAGGGCATGGACGAGTGCGACTTTTACCCTGCTGGCGTTAGCCATTCTGCTGGTGCTTGGCTACAATCAATTTTCCGATGCTATCTTCTCAGCCATTGAGGATACGCAATACAGCAATTACAAAGATTTCAATGAAGGAGGCGCTAACTTTATCCGGGTAGTGATACAAGGTGTCCCCGTTCTGTTTGCTTATCTGGGCAGGCATAAGCTTAGGGAGATTTTTCCGCAAAGTGATTATGTGGTCAATATGTCGTTGTTAGGCTTCATTTTCATGGCTATCGCTACACAAAACTGGATATTCGCCCGATTCATCGTTTATTTCGGTTTATACAATTTAATTCTAATGTCTTGGATTGTGAAAATATTCGCCAAAGACAGTCAACGGCTTATTTACTATGCGATTATCGTCTGTTACTTCATTTATTTTTATTACGAAAACGTCGTGGTCTTAAACCTCATCTATAAAAGCGACTATTTAAGTCTATAGGAGGGCGAAACAGTTGGCTGTACTTATTACGGGTGGTTCCGGCTATATCGGAAGTCATACATGTGTGGAGCTATTAAATGCGGGGTATGAAATTATTGTAGTAGATAATCTGGCAAACAGTCATGTCGAATCGCTAAGGCGGGTAAGGGAGATAACGGGCAAGGATTTTAAGTTCTATCAAATTGATTTAATGGACCAGGAGAAGCTCGATAAGGTCGTATTTGCACAAAATGAGATCGATGCCGTCATTCACTTTGCCGGTCTCAAGGCGGTAGGGGAATCGGTACTGCTGCCGCTCCGTTATTATGACAATAACATTACGGGGACATTGGCGCTTTGTAAAGTGATGGAGAAGTACGGGGTGAAAAAGTTAGTGTTCAGCTCCTCCGCAACTGTATATGGTTTACAGGAACGCGTACCTATCTCTGAGGAGCTGCCGCTTAGCGCAACGAATCCGTACGGACGAACGAAGCTGATGATTGAGGAAATCCTGCGGGACTTATATAAGTCAGATTCCAAATGGAGCATTGCGCTATTACGTTACTTTAACCCTGTTGGAGCGCATAAAAGCGGTCGGATCGGGGAAGACCCGAACGGCATTCCTAACAATCTCATGCCTTATATTACTCAAGTAGCGGTCGGAAGGCTCAAGGAGCTTCAAGTATACGGTAATGATTATCCGACACCGGACGGTACAGGAGTAAGAGATTACATTCATGCGGTGGATCTTGCACAAGGGCATTTGAAGGCGCTGGATAAGGTGAGTGCTTCCACCGGAGTAGAAGCCTACAATCTTGGAACCGGTCGAGGGTATAGCGTGTTGGATATGGTAGCCGCCTTTGAGAGTGTAACCGGTAAGAGCATTCCGTATAAAATCACGGAGCGCAGACCAGGCGATATCGGAGTTTGTTATGCAGATCCGAGTAAAGCAAAGCGAGAGCTGGGCTGGGCTGCTAAGCTGGGTTTAGAAGAAATGTGCCGAGATGCCTGGCGTTGGCAGCTGCACAATCCGAATGGCTACAAGGAAAAAGAGTCCATGCTGGCGGGGATTGGCGTGAATGGCGACCCTCAGATGTTTCAACAAAGCGGAAGGGATTTCTCATTAGATCATCTTGTAAATGAGGTTTTGTAAATGAAGCTATCGGAACTGACTCAGCAGCAGATGAAGGAAATTATGTTAAGGGCCTATCATAGGGGCAATGAGGCTGAGAACCTAGGAGTTAGAGATTTAATCGAGGAAATCAAAGAGCAAATTTTATCCGCCGTAAGGGGGAAGTAACAAACCATGAAACGACTGTTTGACTTGCTGGTTTCAATCTCGCTGCTGCTGCTGTTATCCATAGTTATTGCGATTGTGGCTATTCTGGTGAAAAGAAAACTAGGCTCGCCTATCGTATTCGCACAGCAGCGTCCAGGATTACACGGCAACCCATTTTATTTGTATAAGTTCCGTACGATGACGGATGCAACCGATAGTGAAGGGAATTTACTTTCAGATGCCGTGCGATTAACCCCTTTCGGCCAATTTTTGAGAAAGTACAGCTTGGATGAGATGCTGCAGCTGGTCAACGTGGTCAAAGGGGATTTGAGTTTAGTCGGTCCTCGTCCGTTATTGATGGACTACTTGCCTTTGTATTCGGAAGAGCAGGCTAGGAGGCATAATGTCAGGCCGGGAATTACCGGATGGGCCCAAGTGAACGGTAGGAACGCTATCTCCTGGGAAGAAAAATTCAAGCTGGATGTATGGTATTTGGAGCATCAGAGCTTTTTCCTCGATCTCAAAATATTGGGAATGACCCTTAAAAAAGTGCTGAAACCGGAAGGGATCAGCCATGCAAGCCATGTAACTATGGAACGATTCACAGGGTCTAAATTTTCATGAAACGAGAGGGTTGAACGATGGAGCTTGCCGTTATTGGCGAGGGTGGACATAGTAAAGTCATCATGGACCTCATTCGATTTCAAAATGATAAGGTAAAAGCTGTTTTGGATGATAAATATACGGAGCTTGTATGCCACGATGACGGCATTTACAGAGGACCTGTTGCTTCCGTTCCACATTTGCTGCGGCAAATCGAGCATCTGAAGTTTATTGTAGCCATTGGGAACAACAAAGTAAGAAAATCGATTGTCACAAAGCTCGGATTCACGAAGGAAAGCTACGTTTCGCTAATCCATCCTTCTGCGGTGGTAAGTCCTAGTGCTCAGATCGGGCAGGGTGCTGTTATTATGGCTCATTGCACAATCAATGCGGATGCCATTATCGGTAATCACACCATCATCAATACGGGAGCCATAGTCGAACACGACAGCCGGATTGAGGATTATGCCCATGTGGCGCCTCATGCGACGCTTACCGGAGCGGTATGCGTAAGGGAAGGAACGATGATCGGTGCAGCTGCAGCCGTTATTCCAGGAAAAACAATTGGCGAATGGGCTGTCATTGGTGCAGGTTCGACGGTAATAAGCGATATTCCATCATTCAGTACTGCTGTTGGGAGCCCGGCCAAGGTGCTTCATTGCCCTAATACAATTTAGAAAGGACGTGATCATTCATTATGAGTACGGATAAGACCAGAATTTATTTGTCCGCTCCACATATGAGCGAGAACGAATTGAAGTACATTCAGGACGCCTTTGATACAAATTGGATCGCTCCGTTAGGACCGCATGTCGATGCCTTCGAGAAGGAGCTGGCTGCGCATGTGGGAGTCCGGGATGCTGCTGCGGTTATTTCAGGGACGGCTGCCATCCATCTGGCTTTGCGCTTGATTGGAATTAAAGAAGGAGATGTCGTATTTTGCTCCAGTCTTACGTTTGTTGCGAGCGCGAACCCGATTGTGTATATGGGAGCTAACCCGGTCTTTATTGATTCGGAGCCGGAAACCTGGAATATGTCTCCACAGGCATTGGAACGGGCATTGGCTGACGCTTATGTCGAGGGCAGCTTGCCCAAAGCTGTCATCGTCGTTAATTTATATGGACAAAGTGCAAAAATGGATGAAATCGTTATGCTTTGCAATCGCTATAACATCCCGGTGATCGAAGATGCAGCGGAATCTCTCGGTTCTACCTATAAAGGAAGAGCGAGCGGAACATTCGGCAAATACGGTGTGTATTCTTTTAACGGCAACAAAATTATTACAACCTCCGGTGGGGGAATGCTCGTTTCCAATGATATTGAGGGATTGCAAAACGCCAGATTTTTTGCGACGCAAGCAAGAGATCAGGCCTCCCATTATCAGCATAGCCAGATGGGCTATAACTATCGGATGAGCAATGTGCTGGCAGGCATCGGGAGAGCCCAACTGGAAGTTTTGAAAGAAAGGGTTGAGGCAAGAAGAGCGATCTTTGAACGATATTATTTGGAGCTCTCTCATCTACCCGGTTTTCATTTTATGTCCGAGATGAAGCATACTCGCTCAAACCGCTGGCTGACCGTACTTACAATAGATTCGAATGAGGCTGGAATTACTGTCGAGGAGCTGCTGGCCGCTTTGACGGAAGAAAATATTGAAGCACGGCCTGTCTGGAAGCCGCTTCATTTGCAGCCTTTGTTTGAAGGGTGCAAATATTATAAACATGCAGACAACGAGAGTGTTTCCGATCAATTATTTACGACAGGCATATGCCTTCCGTCCGGTTCCAAGATGACTCTGGAAGAGCAGCACAGAGTTATCGAATGCATCAAGAGCGCCGTAAGCAAAAAGACGAAGGGTATCGGTGTGCAGCAAGCAGCAATGCACTGATCAGCTCAGCTGGACGATTTTAGTTTTAGTTCATGATGCCTTGCCATCCGGTAAAAATGCGCTTTCATTTGCATATCAAGACAATCCTTGTAGAGAGTGCAATGGTAAGCATGCATCACTTGATGGTAAACATATTGTGCCCTTTTCCATGTTCCCGTTAGAAGCGAATACATAACGCATGACCCCCTTTTGTAAAATTTATGTGTGTTGATGCCGATGTATTCAGTTTATAACGGGAATGGCTTAAGGTATTAGGGAACTTTACCATTAAAGTAAGCGGAGGAGGTGAGAATAAGCGGACGATGATGCCTTATGGCATGTACTGAAAAGGGAATAGTAAGCGCTTTAATATTAGTCCGACAAAGAGTGAATTGGGAAAAAGTACGGTACCAATCCAATAATCAAGGGAAAAGACTCCTGTAATCGCTCTTGTATGAACTTTACTCGTTTTAAAGGGACTATTTGGAGTAAGGAGCGGGAGGTCATGACACGGGGGGAAAATGTCTGATGATTAGTATTGAGGGTGTGATGTGGAAAAACCAGGAATGCTTACCTGAAGTGCTGCGGAGTGATGAACAACATGATCGGTAATAATATTTCCTCCATTCGGAAACAAAGAGGGTTTACTCTTTCCGAGCTTTCAGAGCGGACCGGGATTTCCAAATCGTATTTAAGCAATATTGAGCGTAACTTAAAGCAAAATCCATCGATTCATGTTATGGAGAAAATCGCATCGGTATTAAAGGTGGATCTCAAGACGCTGCTTAAAATTGCGACAGATGCAGAAATAAAGCAGCACCCCGATAAAGAATGGCTTGATTTCATTAGTGATTTGAAAAATTCGGGTATTGAGAAAGAGCGTATACATGAATATAAAATAGTGATTGAGTTTATGAAATGGCACAATGATAAAGTTAAGTAAAAGCATAAAAGGTTGGATGGGGTGGCTAGGGCTAGCCGTCGTATTGACCGCAATCTTTTTGTTCACTGCATTTCAAATGTTTACCGGAGAGCATACCAAGGTGATTATCCAGCGCATAACCGGATTGACGGAGCAGGACGCTTATGCATTGAATGCGATAGTCCGGAAGACGGCTCATGTCATCGCCTTTGGTTTGCTAGGTATCCTGTTATACCGGATTGTTGGAAGACAATCTATCGTTTATGCCTGGCTAGGTGCTACGCTTATGGCTGTTTTGGATGAATGGCATCAGTTCTTTGTCCCGGGAAGGTCGCCTTTATTTCAGGATGTTATTCTTGATTCAATGGCGGCATGGGCGGTTTTGTGGGCGATCGTTTTATTCAAAAGAAATAGGGAACGCTAAAACGATGAAAAGCCCCGGAGGGGCTTTTCAATTTATATACACTTTATATCTGTTCACTGTCTGTTCTGCTGTGATAACTTACTTCGCTTCAAGATATCCGTGAGTTTCATTCTGATTGAAGCCGTTTGTAGATAGGTTCATAGGTTGTGCGAGGTAACTTGGGTTTCTTAGAAAGGCCCGAATTTCATTGGCGCTAAGTCCCTGCATGCGAGCCGTCCTGATCAGATCGGTCCACTCACTATCCAGTTCTTCCATGTTTATCAGGTTTGTGATACTCACATTCACAGGTAACCCCTCCATCGCTCGTTTGATACAAAATGTATCCTTGGATGTATTATTGCACGTTTCTTTGCTGAAATCAATCCCTTGATGATAAAAAATATACAGATCGTATCAGAGGAGGGGGATGCCTTGTGGCGTTTAGCTTGTTGAGAAGCTTGTGGAACTTCAGAAGTGTGTGCGGTACTCCGGTGGGATAACCCCTTCCAGCCGCTGTTGTTATCGGGAAATTTTTAATTTTTTCACTTTGAAGTGGGGATTTCCCGATAACAAAGGCGTACGCGTACGCTCCTACAGGGGTTATCCCACCTACGCCCTTAGTCATCTTCAGAATAACTGAATTTCTCGACAACCAACGCCCGGAGGCATTTTTGGAAAGAATGATTATGGAAAGCTCCGTGTTTTTTATAAACGCAGGGAGCTAAGATCAATTTCAGGAACCAGTCCTTCATGAGCGGCACGGCTCAACAAAGCATCAACGGCTCCGTACCCATCTTCACCCAAGTTAGCGGTGAATTCGTTCACATACAAGTTGATATGTGCCTGCGCTACAGCAGGATCCATCTCTTGAGCATGGCTAAGAATGTATTCCTTGGATACTTCCGGATGTGCCCATGCATACTCGACGGATGCTCGTGTCCAGTTCGTAATAGATGTCAAATCCAACGAGCGACGAGCGATGATGGCTCCAAGCGGAATAGGAAGCTGAGTATCCGTTTCCCACCAGCTGCCCAGATCCGTCAGCAGGCTTAAACCGTAGGATGGATAGGTGAAGCGTGCTTCATGAATGACGAGGCCTGCATCTATATGGCCATCGCGTACTGCCGGCATAATTTCGTGGAATGGCATCACGATGATTTCTCCAACGCCACCCGGTACATTTTGCGCGGCCCACAGCCGGAACAGGAGATAAGCGGTTGAACGCTCGCTTGGTACGGCCACTCTTTTGCCGGATAGTACGGAAGGAGTTTGAGTAGTGGTTAGATTGTTTCTGGTCAGTACCAACGGGCCGCAGCCTCTTCCAAGGGCACCGCCGCAAGGCAGCAAAGCATACTCGGACATAACCCAAGGCAGGGCAGCGTAAGAAACCTTGAGAACCTCTGGTCCGGTACCACTGGCTGCTAGACCGTTGGTGATGTCGATATCAGCATACGTAACATCAAGCTTCGGCGCGTCTGGAATAAGTCCGTGAACCCAGGCGTGAAATACAAATGTATCATTGGGACAAGGTGAAAATGCGATTTTCATATTAATACCTCCATTAAGACTGTGCTTGCTGCTTCTAATGATTTGAGTGCATCTCCGATCCTCCAGGAAGCTTTATCACGAGGGCCAACGGAATTGGAGATAGAACGGATCTCTAGCACCGGTATTCCAAATTTGCGGGCCGCCGCAGCTATCCCGAAGCCCTCCATACCTTCTGCGGCAGCGCCTGGAATGCGTGCTGCCAGCTCTGAGGCGGCTTCTGCGGTACCCGTAACGGTGGATAACGTAAGTACAGGAGCTGAGTGAGCCTGCAATCCGGCTTCGCGCAAAGCTTCCGTAACGCGCAAGGCGAGTTCGGAGGTGACTGCGATGCGAGCCGTTCCAAACCCTAGCTCATCCAAGGTAAGAAAGCCATCCGGTGTCTCAGCACCGAGGTCTGCCGCAATAATCTCGTTAGCAACGACCAGGGAGCCAATGTCGGCTTGTCCTTTAAAGCCGCCTGCAATACCGGCGCACACGACTAGATCGTAGGCGTGCTTTGCCTCGGCTAATACGACCGCTGTCGTAACAGCGGCTTCAACAGGTCCTACACCCGCGGATAGCACCTCGAATCCTGGGTGGCCTTGAAGTCCTCTAAGAACAGCATCTCTTTCCGCATCAACTGCCGTCATGACGAGAATCCGTCGTATGCCGGAGTGCTGATCCGATTGAGCTCGATCAGCTGTTTCCTTATTGCGATCTGTATTCATTTTGTAAATCTCCTTCATTGCTTTATCCAGTGAAGCTTCTATATTTCATTATAGTACTCTTTGAGCTCAATAACCAACTGTCTCTCTCTTATTAAAGAGCAGGAGCTCTTATGAATCCAAAGCATGTCTAATACGTATAGAAAGGAAATGTTTATTTGACGAACGTATACAGTGAAAGAATAGATGAAAGGAGCGGGATGTGATGGACCTTCAACAGTTGAAATGCAGCGTGGCGGAAAGCGGCAATATTGTGTTTTTCGGTGGTGCCGGTGTATCGACGGAGAGCAGCATTCCGGATTTTTGTTCGGCTTCCGGATTGTACCAGACGAAAAGCAGGTTTTCCGTCCCACCGGAAACAATTTTGAGCCGCAGTTTCTTTATGCAGCATACAGCGGACTTCTACGAGTTTTATATATCCCGGATGATATATAAGGATGCAGTACCAAATGCTGCCCACAAAGCTTTAGCCCGTTTGGAGCAGGTTGGGAAGCTTAAGGCGGTTGTCACCCAAAACATTGACGGTCTTCATCAAGCAGCCGGGAGTCAAAAGGTATTGGAGCTTCACGGGTCCGTTCACCGAAATTATTGTATGGATTGCGGCACTTTTTTTGATTTGCAACATATGGTTAGTTGTGGTGGTTCTGTGCCCAAGTGTAACCAATGCGGAGGAACCGTGAAGCCTGATGTCGTATTGTATGAGGAGCCGCTCGATTATGCGGTAATGGAACAGGCGGCAGAGTATATATCCAAGGCGGATGTGCTTATCGTGGGTGGAACGTCACTAACGGTCAATCCCGCAGCAGGGTTAATCCGGTATTATGGGGGTAATAATCTTATATTAATAAATCAGTCGGCAACAACCTACGATAGCCGTGCCGATTATTTAGTTCATGCTAGCATTGGAAAAGTATTAACAGAGCTCGTTGAGGGCATTTGAGCCATAGGAGGTGGGAGAATCGATGGAATTTATTATAGATAGAGCAATTGAGTTCGCAGCAAGAGCTCATCAGGGCCAAGTACGTAAAGGGACTGACATTCCGTACATATCCCATCCTTATGCGGTCGGAATGATTTTACGGGAGGCCCGCTGTAAACCTGAGGTTGTAGCGGCAGGCATTTTGCATGACACCTTGGAGGACACTGCGGCTACTTACGATGATCTAGTACGGTTATTCGGTCAACAGGTAGCGGATATTGTTAAAGGTTGTTCTGAACCGGATAAGTCGCTGTCCTGGGAGGAGCGCAAGGAGCACACCGTTCAATATTTAAAAACAGCACCCAAGGCGATTCGTATGGTCGCTTGTGCCGACAAGCTGCACAATGTACGCAGCACGTTGAGGGCCATAGAGATCGAAGGCGATTTGGTATGGAGGCGGTTTAAGAGAGGAAAAGAGCAGCAAACCTGGTATTACCGTCAGTTGATTGAGAGTCTCGGTTACGAGTCAGGCTTCCCCCTTCTTACGATGTTGGAGAAAGAGGTTGAGACTTTGTTTGGAAGCGAACGCGCCCATGGGATACATAGAAGTGATCTCGACGCTAAGAGTATCGATGCTTTATTTCTGAGTGTATACCAGCCGGCGGGGGAGGTATCCGAGCAAGCTGAACAGCTTTCTATCCAATGGCTATTGGATGAGGTATTAACGCTTCGAGACCGTATACGGAATGAGAAGGAGCCATTCCAGGCGATGGCTGAATATCTGGTCGAAAGAGGCATACAATTCGAGCAATCCGAAGGCTCTGAGCTGCTTATTGCGTTCTGTGCAGCGTTAAAACAACGGCTCGGATTGTACAATTACGAGGTGTACGAGCATCTCCAGCGAAATTTACGAAAAGGCAGCTTTCGTTGAAGGCTTCTTGCCTACTTATTTGAATCGTTAGAAAATAGACCGCCCTTAAGCGGTCCATCTTTGTTTATGCACGTAAACTGCAGAGCTGGTGAGCACTAACCAACAAAGCACCAGATTCCTCACTCCAATATCCAACTCATCACCGAACCTCAACATCCTGCTTCTCTAACTGGTGATACCGCTCGAGCGCCTTCGTCGCTGTTTCGAGCATACGCCGCTGCAGCTTGCCGCTTTCGATCACTCGAACCCTTTTGCCAAGGAATCGGATTTTGGATAAAATCGTTTCGCTTTCGTCCCCCAGAAACGTAAGAACAATACGGTACGTATCGGTTCCTGTATCGTAAGAGACTTCCTTGTCAAAGCAGGAAAAGGCGTATAAAATCCGCGACAGCTCCTTGTTATAGGCTTGCACGACTTCGATTAGCGCGGTCTCTTTCCGGGTCTCCAAAATGTCAGTTATCCGTTTGCTCAAACGATCCGCTTCATCAGCAGGGAACGGTTCTTCGGTTATGGATACGATATTCTGGAGCTTGGTGGACATGAAGGCCCGTTTTCCTAAATGATGCCACAGCAAGTACCATTCTCGTTTTACCATCGAATATTCCAGCTTAAAAGGAAATCCGCGCTGCTCGTTGAAGGAGCGTCCATCTTTGACCTGAAACGTTATTTTAAGGGCGTTCTGGTTCATGATGACCCGTCGCAGCAAGCGGAGCAGCGGATGGTATACCTGCTTCTCGACATTTCGGGCTTTTTCAATAAAAGCGTCTGTAAAATCAAGCCCCGGTTCGCGTTCCAGCATAAGTCGCAGCTTTTCCATAGTCGAGGGAGCGAAGGCTTCGGGAGCGGAAGGATGCTCCAGCATTTTTTTCAGCCATACTCTTTCATGGGCAGTAACCGTAAACGTGCCGGAGTCTTCCAAGCGGGACATGATCTGATAATTAAACATTTTCTCAAACAGATTCATAGTATGTCAGAATCTCCTTCCATTCCTCGATCATCTCTTTACGAAAGTGGGACGGCTCTAATACTTCACAGCTGGAACCGAAGCTGCGCAGCCAAGGCTTGATTTCCGTCGTCCCGTTCACCTCGATCTCGTATACGAACGAAATGTCGTCCTCCTCTGTAATGCGTCCCCATTGGCCTTGGAGAAGAACACGCTCCTTAACAAAATTGCTTTTCGAGTTCTCCGGGTGATAGAAGCGGGCTCTCACAGTTACACGGCGCCCCGTATCGATGAGCCAGCTGTATTGGATTTGTTCCTCCAGTGCCTTTTGCTTGGCTGCAAAAAGCTCCTCGGTCACGGCTTCGCCCTCCTCAATTTGCGTGATCCCTTCCATCCGGTATTTCTTCACACCGAACTGGGTGGTGGAGCCGAGCAAGTACCATCTTCCGTACTGATGATCGTAGACAACTTTAACGGGCAGCAGCAGCTGCTGCTTTCCTGAGGTCTCCCGCTCGAACAGCGGATTTGTATTTTTGGATGTATAGCTTTTGCGTGTCTTGGGCGAGAAGTACAGGAAGCTGACTAGACGGCGCTGACGTATCGCTTGAAGCAATGTATGGAAATGAGCTTCGTCAAGAATGCGCGAAGGATAATGATATTTATATAAAAAGGGCGTGACAAAAGAGGACTCTTTTTCCGATTGGGTCAATGCTTTTTTCAACATGTCCCGCAGTAAATAGCCCTGCACGGAAGGAACCTGGGTATTGGACATGACATCGGCAAAGTCATATAGATCGATGAGCTCGTCGTACGACAGCTCCTGCAGCAAATCGTCTTGTAACCTATAGCGATACGGGCGTCCACCTGCTTCTCTGCGTATGACCCCGACTTCCTCCAAATATTTGAGGTCGGAACGGAGCGTTTTCTCATCCGGCAGCGGCAAATCCGCTGGCATTTGCTCATTGCACCTGTCCAGCAATGCCATGGCTGTCATCGGCTCATGCTGCATCGCGGTAAGGAGCAGGGAAAGCCGATAGGTCTCGGAGTCTTTAAGCGATTTCGCTCTATAAAGAAACAGCAGCATTGGATCCGCAGATTCGTAATAATTGAAACGGAGCGTTTCGGCGAATTCTTTGCTCTGCTCTTGTGGAAGCTGCTGATACACGGTCTGGACGATCTCTTTAAGACGCCGTATCGTTTTATCATAGGTATGGACGGAAATGCCAAGGCGCTCGGCAAACTGCTGCCGGCTGTAGGCTCCGCTCGTCAGCACAAGCATGCGTAAAAATTGGATTTCTTTATCAAAGCTTTCTCTGGCCATGATCATCCTCCGTTGATATCAAGCTGTTCTTATCATTGTAACAGGGGAGTGTTAGGGTGAAAATGGAAAAAATTCATGATCGTCATACTTTCGCCATGTTCGCGGACAGCGGGATAAGCGATGATAGGACTTGTAAAGCGTAAGCCTTAAGAGGCATTCGAAGGGGCATACTGGAAACGAATAATAATATCTATATCGGACAGGAGGGGGAAAAGGTTGATCGATTCTCAGTTTAGACAACAAATTACGGAAGAGCTTCAGCTTATAGAACAAAAGGAGCAGGTACGTATTCTATTCGCCTGCGAATCCGGGAGCCGGGCATGGGGGTTCCCGTCCAAAGACAGTGACTACGATGTTCGTTTTCTTTATATCCGGCCTGTTGACTGGTATTTATCGATATTCGACAAAAGGGACGTCATCGAGCGGCCGATCAGCAGTATGCTTGACATAAACGGTTGGGATTTGAAAAAGGCGTTGAACCTGTTCCGTAAATCGAACCCGCCGCTGCTCGAATGGCTGCAATCGCCGTTCATTTATTACGAAAATTACTCGGTAGCCGAACAAATCCGCGGTCTGTCACCGCTCACTTTTTCACCGAAATCGTGCTTGTACCATTATCTTCATATGGCAAAGCGGAACTATCGGGACTACCTTCAGGGGGAGCAGGTAAAAATCAAAAAGTATTTCTATGTACTGCGGCCGATATTAGCCTGTCAATGGATAGAACGGGTCGGGACGATGCCGCCAATGGAGTTCGATAGTTTGGTACAAGAGCTTGTTCCGCAGGGGAGTGAGCTATCAGAGGCCATCCAGTCACTTCTCGTACGCAAGAAATCCGGTGAAGAGCTGGACCACGAACCGAGGATCGAACCGATCAACGTTTTCCTGGAACAGCAAATCGAGCATTTTGAGCAATCAGCTAGAGATACGAGTGATTCAGCGGAAAATCAGGATCAACAGCTCGATGAGCTGTTCCGATCTGCATTAAAGGAAGTATGGGGGAGGCCTTCATAGGAAGGCTTCTTTTCATTCACGCAGCTTTGTTCATAAAGGGTAGTTCCCTGGCATAGGAAGCAGGAAATGAGATTTATACTTAAATTTTACCATTTATTTTTGCTTCAAATCGGTATAATGAAAATAATTCATTTTGTAAAGCAATAGGAAGTGATTCATTTGCATAAGCACAAGTTAGAAATAAGTCTCAGTAAGTTGATGACCAAGCTGCTTCGACATACACCGGAGGACTTCGGGCTTACTCTCGATCCTGAGGACGGGTCTTGTACGTTACAGCAATTGCTTAAGGTTATTCAGACACAGTCCCAATGGGAGTGGGTAACCGCTAAGGATATAAGAGAGGTTGTAGCCAATTCGGATAAGCAGCGTTTCGAAATTAGTGGGGACCGGATAAAGGCCAGATACGGCCACAGCCATGATAAAGTTCAATATTCTCCAGGCACCCCACCCCAACTCTTATATCACGGTACGAATACTCAAGCACTACCTTCTATCCTGCAGGAGGGGCTACGTCCGATGAACCGCCAATATGTTCACTTGTCTGAAGGAACTCATTTTGCAAGCATGGCCGGAAGGCGCAGAGGGGCGCTCGTTATGCTGTCGGTGGATACAAGAAAAGCGGAGCAGGCCGGAGTCGTATTCTACTATGCAGGCAATGAAGTGTGGCTGGCAGATTCCGTTCCCGCCTCATGCTGTGCCGCTCATTTTAACCAAGATCCGGAGGAAAATGGATGAATATACCAACTGTCGATATTGGAGTCAACCTGCTGCATCGTTCCTTTAGCGAGGACCGGGAACAAGTCGTTGCCCGTGCTGCCCAGGCTGGAGTGTCACCGATCATTATAACGGGAACAAGCCTGCGCAGCAGTCTGGAAGCCGCGCGGTATGCCGGTCGATTCCCGGGCCAGCTGTATGCCACAGCCGGAGTTCATCCTCACGATGCCAAGAGCTGTAATGACACGACCATGAAGGATTTGAAAAAGCTTGCCGCGCTCCCGCATGTCGTGGCTATAGGGGAATGCGGCTTGGATTATAACCGGGATTTTTCCCCTAGAGATGTGCAGAAAAAATGGTTTGAGGAGCAGATTGCACTCTCTTGTGAGCTGAAGATGCCTTTGTTTCTGCATGAGAGAGAAGCTCATCACGATTTAGTCGCTCTTCTTAAGACATATCGCGATCGAATGGATAAGGCCGTAGTACACTGCTTTACGGGCAATCAGTATGAGCTGCGCACGTATTTGAATATGGGATTCTACGTCGGTATTACCGGCTGGATTTGCGATGAACGGCGGGGCAAGCATCTGAGGGAGCTGGTTAAGTTCGTTCCGCTTGACCGATTGATGCTGGAGACGGATGCTCCTTTCTTGACACCGAGAGATATGGATGTGAAGCCTGCTAATGGACGCAATGAACCAGCATTTTTACCGCATATTGTGAAGGCTGTGTCGAGCTGCCTGGGCAAGCGTCCGGAAGAAGTGGCGGAAGCCACTACGCTGACGGCAAAACAGTTTTTTGGGATATAATGGGGAGTCTGCTTTGATCCATCCGCAAGACATGTTAAGATAAAACTTGATGTTTGTTCTTAAAAGTCGGATAATTAACCAATGGATAAAAAAGATCAAAGGGGCACTGTCGCATGAACTCGTTGGATACAAACTTAGAAAAGTACGCTGATCTACTTGTCAAAATCGGGGTCAACATTCAACCGGGTCAAGTGTTGTTTATTGAGTCGCCTATCGAAGTTGCACCGTTAACCCGATACATTGTCAAAAAAGCATACGAAGCTGGAGCTAAATACGTTCAAGTCGCTTGGGATGACGAAGCGGTCACGCGCACACGCTTTGAATATGCTCCTGACGAATCGTTCGGCTTCTATCCGGAATGGACAGCAAGAATGATGGAGCAGCTGGCTGAAGGCGGCGGAGCGCTCTTGAATATCAAGGTGCCGAACCCGGACCTGTACAAAGGCATCGATTCGCATAAAGTATCGACAGCTACCAGAGCCGCTTCTGTTGCTCGGCAAAAGTTCCAAGGCTATGTTCGCAACAAAGCATTCAGCTGGTGCTTGGTTAAAGCTCCTACGAAGGCTTGGGCATCAAAGGTGTTTTCCGATCTTCCGGAAGACGAACAAGTTGCCGCTATGTGGGAAACTTTGTTCAAAATCAATAGGGTCGATCAGGAAGACCCTGTAGCTGCTTGGCGCGAGCACATTGAGACGCTTAAAAGCATGAGAGAGCGTTTGAACAATAAGAAATACAAACGTCTGCATTATAAAGCACCTGGTACGGATTTATCCGTAGAGCTGCCTGAGGGCCATTTGTGGTTTGGCGGCGAAAGTCTCAATGATCAAGGAATTGCTTTCGTAGCCAATATGCCTACCGAGGAAGTGTACACGCTGCCGAAGCGGGATGGTGTAAATGGTACAGTGAGCAGCACAAAGCCGTTGAATTTGAACGGAAGATTGGTTGACCGGTTCTCGTTCCGCTTTGAGAACGGCAAAGTGGTTGATTATACAGCAGAAGTCGGCTTGGAGTATCTCAAGGATTTGCTGGATACCGATGAAGGCGCCAAGCATCTTGGCGAAGTCGCGCTGGTTCCTTTTGACTCGCCGATCTCCAATTTGAACCGCATCTTCTACAACACAGGAGTGGATGAGAATGCCTCCTGCCATTTTGCCGTAGGAAGCGCCTATCCGTTCACATTGGAAAACGGTACGAAGATGTCCAAAGAAGAGCTGCTTCAGCGCGGAGCTAACGTAAGCTTGACTCATGTTGATTTCATGATCGGCTCAGCTGATCTGGAAATTGACGGCGAGCTGGCGGACGGAACGATTGAGCCTGTTTTCAGAAAAGGCAACTGGGCGTTCTAAGTCAATAGGTGCATTACGCAGAAACCCTTGTTCAGCAAGGGTTTTTGTGCTATTTTATTGTTGAAATACGGTGGATCGTACGATGGCTGCCAAAACGAATGCGAGCCGGATACTGGACAAGCTGGGCGTATCCTACACGCTGCATGAATATGAATGGGAAGAAGACGATCTGGCCGTCTCCACGGTCGCTCAAAAGGTAGGGCTGCCGGTAGAGCAACTGTACAAAACCCTCGTTCTGCGAGGGGATAAAACAGGTGTCATTATGGCATGCATCCCCGGAGACAAGGAGCTGGATTTGAAAGCATTGGCCTCCGCAAGCGGCAACAAAAAAGCGGAGATGGTGCCGGTAAAAGAAATAATGACGTTGACAGGATATATTCGAGGCGGGGTGTCGCCTCTAGGTGTTAAAAAGAAGTACCCTCTCTATATGGATAGCTCTGTGATAGAGAGAGATCCTGTAAGCATCAGCGCAGGTCGCCGCGGACTGCAAATTTTTGTCAAAGGAACTGATTTGGCAAATGCCTGCGAAGGCATCTTATCGGAAATTACTCAATAAGAAAATGTACGTTCATTAGCAAAATATAGGGACTGCTGAGTAGGCTCAGCGGTCTTTTTGAACATTCGATCGATATGGAGCTTATAGTCCGTTCCTATAACGCAAATCGATATTATCTATTTTACAAAATATGGTGCAGAGGGTCATAATACATTATAAAGTAATGACTCCGTTCAATTTTTTGAAAAGAGGCGATTGATTTGGGAATCTTGTATTCATCCATGCTTCCTGAGCACGAGGAATTTATAAGAAAACAGCATATTTTCTTTGTTGGATCAGCACCGTTAAGCGATGAAGGCCACGTCAATATTTCTCCAAAAGGGCATGATGTGCTCCGTATTCTATCGCCGACAGAGGTGGCCTATCTGGATTTGACGGGTAGTGGCAATGAAACGAGTGCCCATCTGCTGGATAACGGCAGAATTACTTTCATGTTCATTGCATTCCAAGGACCCCCGATGATCCTGCGTCTTTATGGCAAGGGACGTACCATTTTACCTGATATGCCGGAATGGGATGCGATGGCAATCCGCTTTAATCTGATGCCGGGTACTCGTCAAATTATTCATGCGCACCTACATGCTGTGAAAACCTCCTGCGGCTTTAGTGTACCGTTTTTTGAATATACGGGGGAACGTGAAACGCTGAAGAAGTGGGCCGATCATAAAGGAGAACAAGAGCTGGTTGCTTACCGCCAACAGAAAAATGCTACCAGCATGGACGGGATCATTACCCCGCTTGGTCACACCTTTATGAAATAAGTGATTGAAGCCACGCTGTATGAAGCACTTTCACTCTATAGCGTGGTTCCGGTTCACCCCCTAACTATATTGTTATCCTCGCAGGGAATTGAGTCTCGCTTAGCTCCTTCAATGGTTTACCCCAGGCTTTATACTTATCCTGAACAAAAGCTATTCCTGATTATGCTGGTTGTGCCTAAGGGCTTATAAATTGAAAAACGATGGAGGGATCGTAAAAAAGGGGATAGGACGGGGTAATCCGTCCTTAACTTCGGACGATGGACTGATGCTGCGTAATACAGGGCATGTCCGATGATTCTATTGTAATCGGTAAGTCCCTGCTTTCAATTTCTGCGCGCAGCAGCTGAAGAAATTCTTCATCTAGTTGCAGTTGAACAGCTTCCAGGTAACAAAAAACTAGCTCCTTGTCTCTAAGCGTTGGGTACATTGCAATGCTTCTCCTTTAATATCATAGGCCTGCAAATGAATTTCTCTGGAAATGGACTCTGCAATATGTTTAAATCTGTGGGCTCTACGCACAATCTCCTGGGACATCTCTTGAAGGAATTGCTCGTTCGTCAGGGAGTCCAGGATGGACTGGATCTGCTCCTTGTTGTTGAACAACACGGTCTGAATGGCGAGGGTTAAATATTCCTCGTCGTTGAAAGCTGCATTAGGTACGGCTGGTTGACCCTTAAAAAAATTATTCATGAATTCCCCACAATTACCATTATTATACTTTTGATTATAGTATAATAAGGTCATCAGATCAGCGCAAAATGTTTGCATGAGTGTACATTCTTTTTTGCACTTTCGTCAAAAAGTGAGGCGAAAAAATGAAAAGAGACTGCATATTCGGAGGTATCCATAATATACAATCTCTTTACGATTTGGTAAAATAATGAAAAATAATGCAATTTACAGCCAAGAATCATAGACTCTAATTTTGCTTATGTAATCACTAGCTGATTTGTTAAATAACTTCATGACAGCTTGTCCTTCTGCAGCGGACAGGGATTTAGCTTCAAACCATTTTGTATCCTTGAACAGGTTCAAAACGTCTTGAGCATCCATCTGTTTCAACGAGCGTACGACTTGATGCAATCCAGGTGAGTAAGTTACTGCTTGCATGCTGATCACCTCGCTTCCGACAATTATTTACAATTAATACATGCCTATTATATCACAAAATATTACAAATCAAGGGGAATTTTGGTGAAAAGTACATTTTTTTTTCGACTGGGCATTGTTCTGTTTCTTGCCATTTCATTATGGCTCGCCGGTGTGACCTTTCATTATCCGTATCTAGGGATTCTTCTTAAGCAGAGCGCAGATGGGGATTGGATCGTTCGTAAACTGGAAACAGATAGCGCCAGTCTGAAAATGAACATACGGGTCGGAGATGTCGTGACTCATGTCGATGGAGAGCCTATAGATGAGCATTCGACGGTTCAAAAGTGGAGATCCGTGGAGCAAGCGACGACGTTGGAGCTGAATCGGAACGGGGAAACCTTGAATTTAAAGGTCAATATGGCTGATGCCACAGCCAGCACGGACATTTTTCCTATACTAGGTGAACTCCTCTGTATTTCCTTCGCTGCCTTGCTTTATTGGAAAACAGGACATTCCCGTTCGGCACGGTTCCTGTCGCTAGTGTTTCTAAATATCGGCTTCATATTTGCTAGTTTGGGTGCTTCGCAAAGAGGTGACACGCTGGGAAAAGTGTCGATGAGTACTTTGATGATGCTGCTGCCTGTCGTTTTTCTGCATTTTTTGATCGTGTTTTTAAAAGAAAAAGGAGAGATTCAGTTTCCTATCCGATTTTTGCGGTATTTGTATATTGCCGTCGGATTGTTGTTTTTACCCGTCTTGACCTTCATTACGCCTCAAGCGTTTTATTTCTATCAATATAGCATTCAGTTGGTTATCTCTTTCTTTTTGTTCGGTATACTGCTTAATTTCTTCTTCCTTACTTATGTGTTTATAAAATTTCACAAACAGGACTCCTACTTATCTACGATAATTAAAACGGTATGGTGGGCACTGGCCGTTTCCTTCTTTCCATTTGCCTTCTTATCGTTTGTTCCTCAGCTTTTATTTGGTAATGATGGTATCAGCTCGTTATACACCTCATGGTTCGTACTTTTCTTTCCGATAGCTTTCGCTTACTTGATTATGTCCAAACAATTGTATGATATCGATTTGGTTCTGCGCCGGTTCGTATTTACGACAGTCATCTCCATCCTTCCTGCCTGTGTAATTGTTTTGTTGATTGCCGTTATATTCCAACAAGCGGCAACGGTACACCATTTGCTGCTTAGCTTTATTTTTATTTTGATGCTGCTTTCCTTCGTGATATATTCTCTCGAATACTTCGCAACGAAGCTGGAAGCGGTGATGTTTCCAAGAAAGTATCATTTGCAAAATGCATTAAAGAAAATTGCCGTCAATCTGCAATCCATCTCCAGCTTCCGGGAGCTAAAGGATATTATTCTAGTAGATATCGTAAACTCGCTGGAAGTGTTCGGAGCGGCTATTGTATTCAAATATAAAGATAGGTTGGAAACCGTGCTGGAAGGGGACATTGAGCTTGCAGAGGTGGAGTGGCTGACTTCGACAGAATCTATGGAGCATCCGTCCTTACGGTGCTTCGAGATCAATCGGCATGAGGAGTACACAAGCTATCTGATTATCGCAAGAAAACGTACGAATACGTTTCTCGGGATGGAAGAGATTCAATGGTTGAATTTAATCATATCGTATCTCGCCGTCAGTTTGGAAAATATGCATTTGATCGGCAAGCTGCACATGAGACTTCAGCGTTTGGCTGCGCAAATTCCGAATGAGCATGCTTCGCAGGATTTTATTTGGTTCCGCAAATTAATGTTCGAGCTTCAAGAGGCTGAGCGCAAGCGTATTGCAACCGATTTGCATGATACGACCTTACAGGATTTATTTTTTCTCAAGAAAAGGTTTAGTTCGATTTTGGACAAGCTGGATTTTCCAAAAGAAGATATGGAGCGGATGAAAAACATCATTGATTACGTAGAAATTATTAATACGAACCTGCGCCAAAGCTGCTTTGAGCTTCATCCGCACCTGCTGTATGAAATTGGATTAATTCGAACGATTCAGAAAGTCATCGAGAATGAGAGCTCGCTGTGTCCGTTTCAGTTGGAATTTAACGCTAGAGGAGCAGCGCGGGTCGAATCGTGGGATATGGACACCAAGCGGCATTTCTTCCGCATCATTCAAGAACTGCTGAACAATGCCAAGAAGCATTCGCAGGCGACTAAAGTCAGTATAACGATGACCCAAGAGAGCGACCACATTTTGTTAATCTACGAAGATGACGGAATCGGCTTTAATGTATACCAAACAAGTGAAGCCGAGATAGAGATTGGAGCATCCGGTACGGGGATGGAGCAAATGAAAAGCCGTGTACTGTACATGGATGGTCAGCTGGATTTTCGGTCAGGCAGAGGAAAAGGTCTTCAAATTTGGATTTCTGTACCGATAAAGGAGGTGCTGACCGCATGAACGGCTCGATGAAAGTACTTGTTGTTGACGATCATCCGGTAATGGCGAAGGCAACCAAAGGGATTCTAGAGCAAATATCCGGAATTGAAGTCGTCGGAACGGTGGGCAGCGGAGAGGCATGCCTCGATTTTGTAGAAACGCATCGTCCTGAAATCGTGTTTCTCGATTACCATCTACCTGATCAGTTCGGCAGCAGCGTAGCCAAGGAGATCAAGAATCGTTATCCAGACACGCATGTCGTTATTTTTACAGGAATCGATGTAGCGGATATGTATAACCATTTATTGGATATTGGGGTTAGCGGTATCATTTCCAAAGAATCCAGTGAAAGCGTCGTACAGCATATGGTTCGATGTGTCATGGATAATTGCACGGTTTTGCCTCTCTCTTTGTACCACAATATGAGGCTTATGACGGGTCTGCCGGCACAGGAGTTTGTGTTGACGGAGGATGAGGTGCAAATTATGTCCATGCTGGTGAAAGGGGCCACGCACGAGCAGATTGCCAATGAGATCTATGTGAGTAAACGATCGGTCGACAATTATTTGAAAAAAATTTATGGCAAGCTCGGAGTCAAATCCAAGGTGCAGGCACTTGAGCAGTTTGTACAGAGCAACTATTATCTCGAATCGAACAGGGGGGAATAGCTTGAACCAGCAAGTATTGGACGAGATGTACAGAATAGTCGATCGCTGCATCCATACTGACGATTTGAACGGACTGATGAAATCTTTCATAGCAGCCAGAGCCGAAGGGGGCAGCGTATGGGCAGAGCTTGCAGAATGCAGCCATCGAATGCTTGGAGGACAGTCGCCTCACATCACGAAAGCTGCCGCATTGGCTGAGCTCATCATGCTGACGCTTGATATCGTGGACGATTTACAGGACCGGGACAAAGAACATAAGGTATGGATGAAGTGTCCGGAGACGTTCACCTTGAATGCTGTGCTTGGGTTTCTCATGGTATTTATGGGGGAGATTGGACAGCTTCAGCTGCATGCAGGTCAAACAGCCCCGTTGTTAACTACCGAGGTCAGCCAATTGATCGTATCTGCGGTTAACGGCCAGCAGAAGGATATAAACCCTTTGGTGAACATTAAGGACGAATCGGATTATTTCAACATGGTACAGCTCAAATCAGGCTCGCTTATTCGGCTGGCGTGTTATATGGGGTATTCGTTGGTAGAATCTCAAGGGGAAGAGATTAGTGGACGAATTGACGAGCTTGCCTATTCCTTGGGAGTGATCGCCCAAATTGAGAATGATGTGAACAACTTGGAGCAGTTCAAGGGGGGGAACGATTTGCTGCAGAGGAAACGGACACTGCCTATTTTGTATATGCTGTCGCAAGGAAGGGATAGCTTCCCTGAGCTGATACAATTCTATGAAGGGGAGCAAACCGCAGAAGCTTTTATGCAGGAGAGCAGTCGGGATTGCCTTGAAGCTATTGCCGATTCAGGCTGTCTGGAATATGCGAGAATCATTCAATCTCTTTACTACGATAAGGCTGAGGAGCTATTCGAGTCGATTCCAGGCCAATCCCCTTGGAGGGAACGTTTCAGGCAAGCTACGCTAGGCCGCTTCGGTACTAGAGCGTTAGGAAATAACGGTTGACATTTTATAACGTTAGAAGTAGTATAGTGACGACAAGTTGATAATTGTGTAGGAGACATGGAGAGATACACATGGATTGCTTAATGAGTGGCTTAAGCAGTTTATGTGTTTTTTTGCGTTCTCGTACGCCAATTCTTACGTCTAAGAAGACGGGAAAGGAATCAAACTTATGCAAAACGAGAAACCGATTATTATTGCTCATCGCGGGGCGAAGGGTATGGCACCCGAAAATACGCTGGGCGCTTTCCAGTTAGGAGTGGAACAGGGCTGCGAAGCTATCGAGCTCGATGTCCATTTGTCTGCAGATGGAGAGATCATTGTATGTCACGATGAAACGCTAGACCGGACGACTAACGGCCAGGGTAAAATTATTGAGAAGACATTGGCCGAGATCCAAACATTGGATGCCGGTTCCTGGCATTCCGAAGCGTATCGGGGGGAGAAGGTTCCTACGTTAGGCGAAGTGTTCGATCTTGTTCCCGACTCGATAATGATTAATGTGGAGGTCAAGAACACCTACGAAGGAAGAATGGATCGGAAGCTGGTTGAGTTTCTTAGAGAGCGCAACCTGTTCGATCAAGTTGTCGTTTCTTCCTTTGACCACAAATGCTTGTGTGAAATTAAGCGCCTGGAGCCTAGAGTCAAGATTGGTCTATTGTATCAGCTGAGACTAGCTAATCCTGTAGCTTATGCGAAAACAATGGGTGTCGAGGTGTATTCCCTTCATCCTTATCATCGCATATTGGATGCGGAAGATGTGGAGCAGGCTAACCAAGCGGGCATTCAGGTTTATCCTTATACTGCTAATGCCGAGAAGGATCTGCAAGCTCTCATTGACTTGGGCGTATCTGGGATCATTACTGACTTTCCCGGTAGATTGAAGGAGATTCGTTCACAGGTTCGCGCTTAGTTTTATGGCATGCAGCCATTTGCGAAATGACCTCATAAGCGGTACACTACAACTAAAACAAGGAGTTCTAGTATGCCGCAGCTTATCGTTAGAGGAATTACAGCCGAGCAAATGTGTAAAATCAGTGCCTCTTTGGTAGAGGAACTGGCCACAATATGTGAATGTGGAACCGATAACTTCGTTATTGATTGCCTTCATACGACATCTGTTTTTAACGGGAGTTTAGTCGATACGTATCCTTTTATCGAAGTCACCTGGTTCGAGCGGGGGCTTCAGACCAGGGACCGCTTTGCTAAAGCGGTTGCTGATCATGTCAAGGCTATTGGCATTCCGGAAGTGGAAATTGCTTTTACGACTTACCGGGAAGACAGCTATTACTTGAATGGAGAACGATGCTTCGATAAAGCAGAGGAATGAATGGTTATTCATTGAACCAACAGCAGAATTACAAATAATAGATTGAATGCTGATTAATAAAGACTGCATGACAGGGTGCCGACGCACGAGCGTTCGGTGCCTTGTTGTATTTTCAGGAACAATAAAATTCGCGCGGATTCCAATGCAATGCGCAACATTTGAGGTAGTCCTTACGTATGAGTGATTATCCAGTAATTACCATGAGGTGATTTCTATGTATCGCAAAGCTTTGGGGTTTATTGCGCGCTATAAATATACAGCGGCTCTTATTGCGCTTGCAGGGAGCTTCATTATTGCCTTCGTAATTATAATGAGGATGAATAACACCGCACAGCCGCTGGAGGCTTCAAGTACCGTGCCTCCGGTTACACCTGATCATTCTTCCTCGCCAGCGACTCCAGCAACTGAACCAGGCCGTGATGCTGGAGAGCAGCTCGAACCTTTGTCTGTTTCAGTTAAGCAGCCTTTTCAGTATGCGGTTTGTCCTCCCGAGATGAACTGGATTCCACAGACAGAAATAGCTTCGGGCTTTACTCCTGTGGAACAACCGGCCCGACAGCGGTTGGGAGCGATTAAGCAAGTTTCGGTAGGCCATGTGTTCGATGGGGCCGGGTATGGAAGTGAATACGGGACTTCTTATGCATTGAGGGAAGATGGGACAGTATATCGGTGGGGCGTATTTGAATGGGGCCGTCAAGCTAGGCCGAGTGCTTTCCCGCAGAAAGTGAGCGGCTTGCCCGGCACTGTAATCCAGTTGGATGGCCGCTTCGCTTTACTAGAGGGCGGGGATATCTATGACCTAAATGCTGAGAGCGGAAAGGGCAAAATAGCTGGGCTGCCTAAGGCAACCGCCTTGGCGCAGGCGGAGGATTCCTCCGTCTATGTTCTAGGTCAAGACGGTCGCTTACAGCTATTGTCTATGTCGGGGCCAGACAGCCACCCTTCGATTACGGAGGTAACCGGTTGGGATGAAATAAGCTCCATAAAAGCGAGTCCATTTATTACATTGGCATTGGATAAAGAAGGAAGGCTCAGACTGGCGCAAGGTCCCTTTGCTAACGCTGGAAACAAAACGTCTGTACCGCTTGATTTGCCCGACGGAGCAAAAGCACTGCGAATCGAAACGACCATGTCGAGCGAGACCCCTGCGTTTGTATTATCGGATAAAGGAGACTGGTTCCAAATAAATGACCAAGGACAGCTCAAGGCCGTTCCTGTGCCCAAACACATTGTTCAAATAACTGCCTCGCAGCATGCATCGGTGGCGTTAAAAGATGACGGAACAGTGTGGGCTTGGGGAAACAGCTCGAATTTGATGGGTTCTGGCAGTCAGCGTATCGAGCCCGATCATCCCCGGCAGCTTGAGGGACTTACCGGAATCAAGGCTATTGCTACCGGCACGGATCATTTACTTGCCCTTACAAACGATGGACATATTCTAACCGTGGGCTCCAATATGTATGGTCAGCTTGGACAGCAGCCGATCTATGCAGCAGATCCGCAGCTTTTTGGCACATGGGCAGGAATAGATGCCTTATTTCCATTCGAGAATCGATTAATGACGGTTACCCATGGCGACTTATGGGCGCTCTCCTATGATGGCTCTGCCAAGCCGATCGTGCTAGGTCACAATATTACGAAAGCGATCGCAGCATTAGGCCACTTCGCGGCATTGACGGCTGACGGGCGGCTACTTGTAGCTGATCCGGAGGAGACTAAGCCATGCAGGGTGCTGCAGGCGAGCGTCCCCATAGTTGATGCTGCATCGGCTGCCAACGGGCTTTTATTAGCAATATCAGATGGGCGGGTATTTCTTATAGAGGGAAATATGGCTGAGCTTGAGCAAGCTAAGGAGCTTAGCTTTCACCCGAAGCCTGTAGGTAAAGTAACCCAAGTCTTTGGTGAGCTGGTTCCGTTCGCTCTCACGGATAAAGGGGAGCTGTATTACAACCAGAGAACCGAGAACGGCTCGATAATCATGGAAAAGATCAATCTGCCTGCAGCAGTCAAGCAGTGGTCTCCTATACACTCTGATTTCTCGGATGGTGTCGGCTTTATCGGTAAAGTGCTGGATATGAACAATCAAGTGCATGATCTGGCTCTGAAGCTTAATTACAGTGCTAGCTCGAACGGACGGACGGCTTCTGTCACGATAAGTCCTACAGGACGGCAAGCCATAAGCCTAGCCGGGGGCGCGGAGATAGACAAGAATGGCCGAATTTATGAGCTGGGCAGCAATATGCCTATAGATACTCAGCTGCCGTCCGGTAGCCGTCTTCAAGCATCCGGTTCCTTGTATCATTATTTCATCGAAGGCAGAGCTTACTTCTATCATTTCTTTGTTGCAGAGAATGGAGTCATGTACTGGCTTGGTGACCGGCCGCATACAGGTGCGCAGAGAACACCAGGATTCGTGGTGTTAACGGATGGATAATATGCGCTGAGACAACACAAGAGGACAGCCAACAGGCTGTCCTCTTCATAGCAATGCAGTATCTTAAATTTTCATTGTATCCACATAATTCGGGCTTCCGCTGAGGAGCCAGTTGCGATGGCGGATAGCCGTTTCATCCTGCTCCGGTTCGCCATACGGCCACGTTTCTCCTGAGCTTTCAACATATTCCTTGATGAGCATCAAGAGGGCCGCGCTCCATTGCCGCGTTCCTTTAATTCCGGGTACGAGTGGGTAGTACTTGTCATAGGCTGCACGAATTAATGCGTGAGCGACTTCTTGAAGGACGCTTGGCACATCCGCTTTCTCCAGCTTGGCGGCCAGCAACTCAGGTACCTCCAACTCGTCATTCGATGCGTGGCTTTCGTATTCGAACTCGGTAATGACTTCTTGCTCCTTAGCCATCCATAGTTTCATCCGATCGAGTGCAGGCTTGAACGCCGCAGGCACAGAGACGGTTAATTCAGGCTCCGGATTGTCCAGATTGATGACGAACGATTCGTCAAATTTATTTATTTTTGCATTGCCGCGGACCCCTAACCAGCGGAGTGCGAGCAGGGCATGAGTTCTGACTTTGCCGTCTATTTCTTCATTGCGGCATACTCTGCGGAGCAATTTCTCGCTTCGCGGATCAGGCAGCATACAGAGCAGCCTTACACCTGTCAGTACAGCTTCAGGATCTTCCAGCCATTTTTTAATATGTTCATAGATCGCATCAATAGATTCTTCAAGCAGCCAATCGAGCTCAATACGGCGCGCAGCATATTCTCCAAGGCTCAACAGTCCTTGTTCTTGAAGCGTCTCAAGCCCATGGCGGCTGACCAGCTCTTCATGCGCGTTTTTCAAATCTTCGCCCATTTGGGTGAACAGCTCTTTATCTGAAGCGCTGACCCCTTTCATTTGAGAGATCAACACAATCCATTCGCTCAGTGCACCTGGATTTTGCTGCCATAGCATCATAGAGAACGTTATTAAATCGCGATCGAACTCAAGAATTTCGTGATGCAGCGCATAACGCGCCAGCATAGTTTGTGCGTCATGTTCTTTTCGCATGAGGCTCAGAGCCAGAATCAGACCGTTCCATGCATTACTGTTAGCCCGATCCTCCAGAATGGCACGGTAAAAACAAAACGCGGCGGCGCCGTATGATTCCGCTTGCAAGTAATGACGGCCCAATCCGCCGATATTTTCTTGTTGACTCATTTCTTCTACCCCCATGACAAAATTGGCTATAGTAGAAGTATACCTTATATGGCGAATTGTTTGAAATTATTTTTACAACGCCATGATGGGTTTATGCTTGGCTTTAACGAGATGAGCTTGAATAACCGCAATACCCACAATCTTTCACGCTCCTTAGTATAAAATGCAGCAGCAGGTCTTGCATAAGATCACAATTTATACAATGCTTATAATCAGTAGTCCATACTACAGTCACGAGCAAAGGAGGGAGCATTCGTAAAAAGGTAACCCAATTATTAAACGAGTTGACAGCAGCAGGGATTGTAAGAAAATCGGGGCTCTGTAAACCATTACAAATTCAGCCGGAACGATTGAAGTCGGCTTTTGGAGGATTAATACATATGAATAACGTTCAAAGACCAACCCGCGGTATCGGAGCGGGGGATGACCATGCGGCGCTTATTCTTCACAGCTACCGTCAATTAATGGGTGCAGATTTAATCGAAACGAACGATAAAGTCAGCTTGGCAGAGCAGCTGTTTGATTCGGCCACCGTCATTTTATCACACGGTACGGAAGCGGACCCGGTACTGAATTTCGGCAACCGCGCAGCGTTAACGCTGTGGGAGATGGATTGGGATACGTTTACCCGGACACCTTCGAGATATACGGCGGAAGCGATGGAACGCTCGGAACGAGATCGATTTTTGAAGGCGGTTGCGGAGCAGGGCTATGTGGACAACTATACAGGCATCCGCATTTCGAGCACAGGACGAAGATTTTACATTAAAGAAGCGATTGTGTGGAATTTGCGGGATGCATCGGGCCGTTATGCTGGACAAGCCGCGGCATTTCAACATTACGAGAATTGCTAAATGATGAGCTTCGTGTGAACGAGTTCATTAAATTTGCTTGCTAATCCAGGCGCCTGCGGAAGCCTTTCTTGTTGTTTGTCCATAAGATATAGGGACGAATAGGGTGAAAGGGTGCGTGATCATGAATAACACGTTCAAGCAGGGCTTGAAATTTATGATGGAGAACAAGAAGATACAGAAGATGTTCAAGGAGCTTGAGAAGGCGCAAAAAGAAGTCGATGCCGTCGTGAAAAACGCTGAAAAAATCAAGAAAAAAATGAAATAATAGAGCAGGCATAAATCATTTCCTCCCTTTATAAGATAAAGTATCCGATGAAGGAGAGGGGAATTGAGCGTGGGAGCAAAGCTCATTAAGATCGCTTCAATTTATTTTGTAGTGGGGATTTGTTTGGGGATGTTCATGTCCATTTCTCACAAATTTGATTTTGCTTCGGTGCATGCTCACATTAATTTGCTCGGCTGGGTGTCACTTGCTTTGTCCGGTTTTGTGTATCATGTGTTTCCTAAAAGCGCGGAATCGGTTCTCGGCAAAATACACTTTTGGCTTCATAACATCGGCCTCCCGATTATGATGATCGGACTCTTTGTGCTTGTGAGTGGCATTGCCAACACAGAACCTGTTATCGCAGTAGGAGGAACCCTAACTTCAATCGGAATTGTTATTTTCATGATTAACGTGTTGAAAAATGTAAGCGCGGCTAAAGATCCTTCCAGTTCGGGCCGCTGATCAGCAAAAGTCATCCAACCAACGGGCTGCGTGAGGAGTGAACTCCTTATCGCACCCGTTTTTGCTGTGAAATCAACTGATTGCTATTCACTCCATATTAACCGAACATCCTCAGAAGAGCTCCCCTGCAAATAGACGTTCCGTATAGGGGGCTTCCTTGGTAGACCATTCGATGGCAAACTCACCGGATGAGCTCAGCAGGCTGTAACGCAGCGTTATATACAGATTACCTTTGTCTACGGTGTAGGAATAGCCGCTGAAGCCTGCGGCACTGTTGCTCGTGGTACCACTTAGCAGCAATCTTCCTTGGTCCATGCCAACCTGCCGAACCATTAAGGATTTATTCACGAAACCCCTTTCCTCGTCCACTTTCAAACAAAATCAAACTCTGATACATTAATATCACCAACTTATTACGGGAATGCAAAATTTTTGAACATGGGCCACTTGGAGGCGAGGGGTAAGGGGATATGTACAAGCTCATATTGGCGGAAGATGAACAAGAAGTAAGGGAAAGTGTCATTCAAGAGATCGACTGGGCTTCCTATGGCTTTGAAGTGGTAGATACGGCAGAGAATGGCAAAGAGGCGATGGAGCAGATTGAGAAATGGATGCCGGATGTTGTCGTAACCGATATACGGATGCCATTCATGGACGGTATGCAGCTCTCGGAATGGATACGCAGCAAATATCCGACGACGAAGATCATCATCCTGACCGGATACGATGAATTCGAATATGCGCAAAAAGCGGTCAAAATGCATATCGACGAATATGTACTCAAGCCCTTTTCCGCGCAGGAGCTTATTCAAGCTCTGGTCAAGATAAAGCAGCTCATTGATGAGGAAATTGCCCGCAAGGAAAATATGCAGACGCTTCAGGAGCATTTTCGTCAAAGCTTGCCTGTGCTTCGTGAAGTTTTCCTGGGCTCGCTTATCCAGCGCAAGCTTCCAAAGGTAGAAATCGAAGAGAAAGCGCTCAATTACAACGTTCGTCTGCAGGGCGATGTCTTTCAGGTCTCCGTCCTCAGTATGGATAATCCGGAGTTGCAAGGCGATGAAGCGAGAGCCTCATCTCAATCTTTGAAGTATTCCAAGGACAGCGAGCTGAAATTGTTTGCTATATTAAATATTTCCGAGGAAATAGTGCATAAGCATCAAGCGGGCATATTGTTTCTGTATAACGGCAATCTTGTGCTGCTGACCACAGCGGAAGAATCGGATCGAGATGTTGTTATGAAACGGACTTTATCTGCGCTTGAGGAAATTCGTCAGAGCATTGAAAAATATTTAAAGTTGTCCGTCACCATTGGAGTAGGAACGATCGTAACGGATATTGCTAATGTGAGCTACTCTTACGGCGATGCGATCCTTGCGCTCGATTACCGACTGCTGCTGGGCAACAACCGGATTATTTGCATTGATGATGTCGAGACGTGCCGAGTGGAAAAGCTGCGGTTTGATGAGCTGAAGGAGCATGCACTTATCCGCTGCATGAAAGTAGGAACGCATCAGGAGCTGAAGGAGCTTGTAGATGAATTGTTTCACGGCATAGCGGATACGCCAATATCGTTTCAGGATTACCAGATCTACTTGCTAGAAATGCTGACGGCGATTTTGAAGGCGGCCAAAGATTCGAATACCGATTTGGACTCGATTCTTGGTAGCGCTTTTAACCCTTTTGCTGATATTCACAAATTCACGAATCCACAGGAAGCGAAACAATGGATTCTGGGCTTGTGTACACGGATCATGACCAGCATTGTCAGTGAGCGGCAATCCTCTTACAAGTCTCTGGTCGATAAAGCGAAGGAGTATACCCTGGCTCATTATCACGATAGCGACATCTCGATTAATAAGGTTTGCGGCCATTTGCACATAAGCGCGGGCTATTTTAGCGGCATTTTCAAAAAAGAAACGAAGATGACGTTCGTCAATTACCTGATGCACATTCGGATGGAAGCAGCTAAAGAACTGTTGCGTACAACTGATTTGAAAACGTTCGAGATTGCAGAAAAAGTGGGCTATGCCGAGCCGAACTACTTCAGCTTTTCTTTCCGGAAGCATGTCGGCGTTTCTCCTAAAGAGTATAAAAACAGCTCCAGAGAGATATAGATTGGAGGCATCCCCTGAATGAGGCCGATTCGGAAGCGTTATCGCGCGTTGGCGGATATGTGGAGAACGAGAAGCATCCAGTTTATTATCACTGCCTCCTTTACGCTAATAACGATAATGGTCATGATCATTGTCAGTGTGCTTGTGTACAACAAATTTGCGCAAACGGCAGAGCAAAATACGTTTCTTAGCAATCAACAGATCGTTGAACAGATCAACTACAACCTCGACGTTTATCTGAAAGGGATGACAGAAGTATTCGAGCTGGTCGACCAGAAAATTCGGGCCAGCAAGACGATTCCGAACGAACAGCTGCTGGAGCAAATGACAACCATTTTCGAAACCCGTGAAGATATCGTATCCATGGCGTTATTCACAGAGTCGGGGGAGCTGATAACCGGCCTACCGGTGGCGGAGATGAGGAAGAATACAAAGTTAACCGAGCAAAGCTGGTTTCTGTCGGCATTAGAAAGCCCGAACCATCTTTCCTTTTCGCTGCCGCACATACAGAACTTGTATAAAGGACAGTACAAGTGGGTCGTTTCCATGAGCAAGGGGATTACCATTACCCGTAACAATGAGACGATCAATGCCGTGCTGCTGGTCGATGTCAATTTTAAAACGATGGATGAATTGTTCCGCAGAGTCAATCTCGGCAAGAAGGGCTACGTCTACATTATCGATGAATCGGCGGGAAATATTATTTATCACCCGCAGCAGCAGCTTATTTTTATTGGCTTGAAATATGAAAATGTGGAGCAAGCGCTAAAATATACATACGGCAGCTATTTGGATGAGTCGAACGGTGAGAAGCGGCTGATCACGATCAAGACAGTTAACAACATCGGCTGGAAGATCATCGGTGTCTCTTATATGGATGAGATTGTTGCAACGAAAAAAGAGATTGGCGCTTTTATTTCTTGGCTGTTGCTCTTTGTCATTTTGTTCGTGCTGCTCATCTCGGCGTTCATGTCAGCCAAGATCTCGCAGCCAATCAAAAGGTTGGACAAATCGATGCGGAAGGTCGAGCAGGGAGACTTCAATATTCATATTCCCATCACTGGTAACGATGAAGTGGGGCGGCTGTCTCGAAGGTTCAATATCATGGTGACGCAAATTCGTCAGTTGATGGATCAGAATATCCGAGAGCAGGAATCCAAGCGCAAGAGCGAGCTTGAGGTGCTGCAGTCGCAGATCAATCCGCATTTCTTGTACAATACGTTGAACTCCGTCGTGCGAATGGCGGGCAGCGGCAAAAGCGAAGACGTGATTACAATGATTACGTCATTGTCAAAGTTTTTTCGCATCAGTCTAAGCCGTGGGAAAACGATTATTACGGTTCAGGAAGAGCTGGAGCATATCCGTAACTACTTAATCATTCAAAAAATTCGCTATAAAAATAAGTTTGATTTTGAAATTACGGCAGACGAGCAGGTGCTGCCTTGTCAGACCCTAAAGCTGCTGCTTCAACCGTTAGTTGAAAATGCCATCTATCACGGAATCGAATATATGGTTGATGAGGGACATATCCAAATCTCGGCTTTGGTTAGGGAGGATAAGCTTCTGTTCGAGGTCCGCGATAATGGATTGGGTATCCCCCCGGACAAGCTGGAGCAATTGTTAAATGGCCAGATTCGATCCGAGGAGGGCTCAGGTGTAGGAGTACGGAATGTGCAGCAAAGAATTAAGCTGACGTTCGGGGATGAGTATGGCTTGCAGGTGGAGAGTGTGCAGGAGGAAGGGACGACCGTACAGGTATGGCTTCCGCTGCTGTGCACAGAAGGGGGAGAGGAGGAGCTGTGATCCGATTGAATTTAATTGCAGGGCTTTCTGTAATGCTTCTCATTGTGCCTCTTCTTAGCTCATGTACACCTAGTGCGGACACTGGAGCACCGGAACAGGCCAAAAATGTAACGCTTATCATGAAAAAAAAGTCGGGGGATTATTGGAATACGGTCAAAATGGGTGCGGAGGCTGCCGCCAAAGAGTTCAGCGTCAATCTGAAGGTGACCGGACCTGATTATGAGGGAGATGTGAACAGTCAAATCGCGCTTATCGATCAGGCTGTTAGGGATGGCATGGATGCATTGGTGCTGGCAGCTAATGACTATAACGTGCTAGGAGATACAGTGGACCGGGTAGCGGCTGCACGAATCCCCGTTATAACCATAGATTCCGAGGTCAATTCGTCCAAGGTTCGCAGCTTCATTGGGATTAATAACTATGATGCCGGCCAGCAGGCGGGCAAGAAGCTGATTGATTTGACTGGAGAGAACGGCCGAATTGCCGTCATAAGCTTTGGACAAGGCGATAGGAATGCTGCTCAGAGGGAGCAGGGCCTGCTAGCAGCCATAGCCTTGCACCCGGGAATCAAGGTGAACAAGACGGAGGATTGCTCCTTGGATGTCAAGCGCTGCAATGAGCTCACTACTCAACTGTTGAGCGAACCGAACTCCATTGATGGGATCGTCGCACTGGATGCTGCCGCATCTGTTCGCGTAGCCGCAGAGACCGACAGGACAGGGCTTGCCGGAAAAGTAAAAGTGGTGACGTTCGATAACACGCCGGAGGATATCGAATTTTTGCAGGAGGGCATCATTCAGGCGACTATTATCCAAAATCCTTTCAGTATGGGCTATCTCGGCGTAAAATACGCGGTGGATGCCATGGACGGCAAAAAAATCCCCGAATTCAAGGATACCGGAACGAAGGTGATCGATCAGGAAAATATGTTCTGGACGGATAATCAGAAGCTGCTGTTTCCTTTTGTAAAGTAGAGGAATTCGACCAACATACCTCGGGTAACACATCATAGAACCGTCCGATCTTTCAAGATTCGGGCGGTTTTTTCTATAGAAACACATGAGAATTTTAATAGAACAGATGAGAATTTTGCATGTGAATTTGACCTAACATAAACGATAATGAGAAAGCAAGAGAGATTAAATATTTAAACAGACGGAGGTCATTGATATGAAAAAGGTTATGTCCACGCTGCTTGCAGCGGCATTACTGACTACAGCGGCCGGCTGCGCAAGCGGTGGCGGAGGGAATACAGCAGCACCGGGCGGGGGAGCCAAGACAGATGTAGGGGGCGCAGCTAAAAAGTCAGTTATCGGCGTTGCCATTTACAAGTTCGACGATACGTTCATGACCGGCGTACGCAATGCGATTTCCGCTGCTGCGGAGGGTAAAGCGCAAGCAGACATCGTGGACAGTCAAAACTCCCAACCTACACAAAACGATAAAGTGGATTTATTTATAACTAAGAAGGTTAATGCCTTAGCGATTAACCCGGTTGACCGGACGGGGGCTGGCGTTATCATCGATAAAGCGAAGGCGGCTAACACTCCAGTCGTATTTTTCAACCGCGAGCCCTTGGCGGACGACATGAAGAAATGGGATAAAGTATACTACGTTGGTGCCAAAGCAGAGCAGTCCGGCACAATGGAAGGTCAATTAATCGTAGATTATTTCAAAGCTCATCCGGAAGCGGATAAAAATAAAGACGGCGTACTGCAGTATGTCATGCTAAAAGGCGAGCCAGGCCATCAAGACGCAGAGCTGCGCACCAAGTTTTCTATTAAAGCTGTTGAAGATGCAGGGATCAAGGTAGAGAAGCTGGCAGAAGATACGGCCATGTGGGACCGTGTTAAAGGGCAGGAAAAAATGGCAGCATTCCTAGCCTCCCAAGGAGATAAAATCGAAGCCGTATTTGCCAACAACGACGATATGGCGCTTGGAGCGATCGAGGCTTTGAAAGCAAAGGGCTACTTTAAAGACAATAAGTTCCTTCCTGTAGTAGGTGTGGACGCAACGGCACCAGCATTGAAAGCGCTTGAGGATGGCACCCTTCTCGGAACGGTGTTGAACGATGCCAAAAACCAAGGTAAAGCTACATTCAATCTGGCTAATGTGCTGGCGCAAGGCCAAACGCCAAACAAAGAAAATTCCGGCTATGAGATTACAGACGGCAAATATGTATGGGTCCCATACAAAAAAATTACGAAAGAAAACATGAATGACGCGAAGTAATGGGTCAGAAAAGCTTTGTTTAAAGCAAAGGTTGTGAGCTTGACTAGCAAGTTATGTGCAGTACAGGGCAAGGGGCAATGGTTGCTTTCGTTGTACCCTTGCTTTCTCTTTTTTTCAAAGGGGGCATTACCATGAGGGAAAATGAATTTTTGCTTGAAATGAACGGTATTTCCAAGGAGTTTCCCGGCGTAAAGGCGCTGGATAATGTAACGCTGAAAGTTCGGCCAGGCACGGTTCATGCCTTAATGGGAGAAAACGGTGCCGGGAAATCGACGCTGATGAAATGCTTATTCGGCATCTATAAGCCCGATGGGGGCGAGATTTACTTGAACGGCAATAAGGTGGAATTGAAAAACTCCAAGGATGCGCTGGATCATGGCGTATCGATGATTCATCAGGAGCTTCACCCTATTCCGCAGCGAAATGTGATGGAGAATATATGGCTCGGGCGTTTTCCTGAGAAAGGTCTGGGGCCTTTAAGATTCGTGGATCATAAAAAGATGTACAAGGATACACAGCAGCTGTTCAAGGATTTGGAGATGGATATTAATCCAAGCGCATTGGCTGGCTCTATGTCAGTATCAAAGCTTCAGTCGCTTGAAATAGCTAAAGCCGTATCATTTCGGTCTAAAGTTATCATTATGGATGAGCCGACCTCTTCTTTGACGGGGAACGAAGTGGAAGCTTTATTCAAAATTATTGATCAGCTGAAAAGCCGTGGCGTAGCCATTATTTACATCTCGCACAAAATGGAGGAGATTCTCCGCATCTCTGATGAGGTTACGATAATGCGGGATGGCAAGCTCATCGGCACGTGGCCGGCAGCGGAGCTTACTACGGATCTGATTATTACGAAAATGGTAGGCAGGGATTTAAGTCAGCGGTTTCCCGAAAGGACGAACGTTCCAGGGGATGTGCTGCTGAAGGTGGAGGGGCTGACTTCACCCGTGGCCAAGTCGTTCAGCAATGTTTCCTTCGAGCTCCGCAAAGGAGAAGTGCTGGGACTAGGCGGTCTTGTCGGTGCGCAGCGAACTGAGCTTATAGAAGCCTTGTTCGGACTTAGAGCCGTGTCATCCGGGACCATCTCACTGCGCGGCAAGCCTGTCAAATTTAAAACGCCGATTGATGCCAAAAAACATAAGATAGCACTTTTGACGGAGGAACGGCGGGTAACCGGGATTTTTCCCGTGCTCTCAATACAGGAGAATACGGCGATTGCCAACCTGGACCGCTATATCAATCCTTTCTTTCTTCTGAATGAAGGAAAGATCAGGAATGAAGTAAGTAAAAGCGTGGAACAGCTTCGTGTGAAAACGCCTTCAATCAAAACCTTGATTAAAAATTTATCCGGCGGTAATCAGCAGAAGGTGCTGCTGGCCCGTTGGCTGCTGACGGAGCCTGATATTTTATTGCTGGATGAACCGACTCGCGGGATTGATGTCGGTGCGAAGTTCGAGATTTATTCCATTATTGCAGACCTTGCCAAGCAGGGCAAAAGCATCATTATGATCTCATCCGAGATGCCTGAGCTGCTCGGTATGTCCGACCGCATCATGGTGATGTGTGAAGGCCGCCTCTCAGGTATTGTCGAGGGCAAGGACGCTACGGAAGAAGAAATTATGCGCTTGGCTACTAAATATATGGTGTAGCCGATAGCGAAGTAAGTTTTGCCAAAGGCAAAATCCAAGATAATGCTTACGAAGTAAGTTTTCTTACGAAAACTTTTAGGAGGATCAACAATGAACACAAAAAAAGTAGGCAACTTTGTAACGCAGAACGCCATCTACATGGTCCTAATCGTTCTCGTTATCGGGATCGCGATCTCGGACCCGAGGTTCCTGTCTATAGATATTTTGCGCGATATTTTGCTGCAAAATTCAACCAGAGCCATCATTGCTCTCGGCATGGCGTTTATCTTGATAACCGGAGGCACCGACCTCTCCGCAGGCCGCGTGGTGGGTTTAACTGCGGTGTTGTCCGCCTCGATGCTGCAAATATCCGATTACCCTCGCCGGTTTTTTCCGGATATGCCGGACTTGCCATTATGGGCTCCGATCCTAATTGGCATTCTCGCTGGTCTTGTTGTCGGGCTGCTTAATGGGTGGATCGTCTCCAGGCTTAGCGTCCCGCCCTTTATCGCTACTTTAGGAACGATGGTTATCGTGTATGGGGCCAACTCGATTTATTTTGACTTAAAGCCGAACGAATCGCAGCCGATTGCAGGACTTCGCAAAGATTTTACGAACATTGGAACCGGCTATTTCGGATCAGGCGGCTCTTATTCCATTCCTTATATCGTCCTTATAGCGATTATTGTTGCTTTAATTGTTTGGGTTGTTTTCAACAAGACTAGGCTCGGCAAAAATATGTACGCAATCGGGGGCAACATACAGGCTGCTACGGTTTCAGGTATCAACGTGAAGAGGAACTTATTATACATTTATGCCTTTGCTGGTGCTCTTTACGGACTAGGAGGAGTGCTGGAAGCTGCTAGAACCGGCGGTGCGACGAACAACTACGGTAACATGTACGAATTGGACGCCATTGCAGCCTGCGTTGTGGGCGGAGTGTCCACAGCCGGTGGAATCGGAACGGTACCGGGAGTACTGGTGGGCGTGCTGATCTTTGGGGTTATCAACTATGGACTCACCTTTATTGGAGTCAGCCCGTATTGGCAGCTAATTATTAAAGGGTTGATCATCGTAGCGGCAGTAGCCTTTGATATCCGCAAATATTTGGCGAAAAAATAAGCAAATGAAGCCGTATAGACGACTTAGTCTATACGGTTTTTTATTCGTAAAGTATTGAACTCGTCTTGAAGGGATCATGGGTGCTCACGCTTATGGAAGCGAAGTATTGGACAAGTGGGGATGGGCGTGAGACAATCAATGTACTTCAAACACGAGGACGGGAATAATAACTATGGATCATCAAGCAGAGAAGCCATCATCATACCTATACACTTACGTTTGTCATGAAGACGAGGTGCCACTATGCTTGCTGGAACTGCGTTCATTATTTGGAGATGACCCGGATCACAACGGATTTTTGGAAAGTGTACGGAGTATCGATGTTAGCCGCAGTCCTTTTATCAAGCAGCGTCTGGAGATTATCATTCAAGGCGGAAGCTTGGATGAGGTTGGCAGGGAGGTCGAATCACTACAATTGAACGGAGAGACCTTTAAGGTCGTCTTCGTTGAAGCATGCGATTCTCTGGACTACGACGCCCGGCGTTCCATCGAAAGACAGATCGGCTCCCATATCCGTGGACAAGCCGAGATGCGCAAGCCTGAGCGTCTGTACGGGATTGCATATACCGGAGAACGCTGGGTGTTCGGACCTTGCACCAAGAATGAAGCCCTATGGCTTCGCCATAACCAAAAGCCGCAAAACTACTCTACGGCATTAAGCACTCGCGTAGCACGTGCTGTTGCCAATATTGCAGTCCCTCACCCTGTAGGGCTACGGGTTATCGACCCGTGCTGCGGGATCGGTACGGTGCTGATTGAGGCGCTGTCCATGGGAGTGGATATTATCGGACGTGATATTAACCCGCTTGCGGTAAGAGGAGCACGGGTGAATTTGACTCATTTCGGACTTCCCGATGTAGTGGCGATAGACGATATTCGAACCACTCCCGGACACTACGATGCAGCCATTATCGATCTTCCTTATAATTTATGCTCCGTCCTCTCTGTGGAGGAACAGCTTGAAATGCTGAAAAGCGCTCGCAGATTGGCGGACCGAGCGGTTATCGTCGCAACGGAAATCATAGATGAAGCAGTAGAGCAAGCGGGATTTGATATTATCGACTGGTGTCAGGTGAAGAAAGGGTCCTTTGTACGGCATATCCTTGTTTGTGTTTAACTATTGGTATAATGTGGCAATTAATTATAAATCAAGCCCCTTACGTGAAGAAGATGTATTTCTTCATCGTAGGGGGTTTTTTACATGGGTGGACTAGCCTTTGGTATGCAACGGAAAGAAGACTCATATATATAGTAACAGGTAGTCCAACAGGAGGAGATTCGATGCCGGTTTCCGGCGGTTAATCTTTTTAAGATAAAAGGAGGGTGTATTCAATGTTTGATGTCTTGCTTCGATGGTACAATGTTGCGGCTCTACTCGCCGTACTGATAGTGAACCGGTTCGCAGAAACTCAGCCTATCAAGGGGCTGACAACAGGTGAAATTTCGGCGATGTTTCCTGTAAAAATAACTCCGGCACCCTATGCGTTTGCAATCTGGGGGGTCATTTATGCGCTGCTGCTCGGGTTTGTAGTCGTTCAATTTTTACCTACTAAGCGGATACAGGATGAAATACGATCGATCGGACCGTGGTTTGGCGTAAGCTGCTTTTTTAACATAAGCTGGATTTTGATATGGCAATGCCTGTACATCACTTCATCATTGTTTTCTATGCTCGGGCTATTTGCGTCCTTGGCAGTGATTTATGTAAGTACCCGGCAGCACGGCTGGTCGTCGGATAACGCTATCCGCTGGTGGGTGCAAGTTCCTTTCAGTATTTATTTAGGCTGGATTTCCGTTGCTGCTATAGTGAACTTCACCGTTGTTTTATACGCTAATGGATGGAACGGCTTCGGGCTCTCCGAAACGTTCTGGACTGTAATGATGATTTTGGTCGCTTCCCTGCTCAGCCTTCTGGTCGGATATCGCTACAAAGATCCTTTTTATATGCTCGTAACCGTATGGGCGCTTGTTGCTATTGGTGTCGCCAATCCGGGCAATATCAATCTGGGATATATGGCATGGGGAGCCGCTGGGTTGCTATTGGCTTATGCGCTGTTATTATTGAATGCCAACGGTTGGGTGCAGCGTAGAAAGATGGTGGAGGGCTGAAGGACAACTCAGTAAGCTCATGCTATAGCTAACCTTTGCTTTAAGGGTTAGCTTATTTTTTTCGAAGGCTGTGTGAGCTGATGATGTGAAGGAATCTTGTGTTAAATGGTGGAATAAGTACTACATAAGACAGGTTATTATGATGTTGATTTGGAGTGTTCTTTTATGCCGGATTGGTCCTATCAAACCTTGTTTCGTCCTTTGCTGTTCCGCCTTCCTTCGCGGATAGCGAGAGATTTCACATTGAATGCCATGGGTTCCCTGAGCCGCCTGCCTGGAGGAATTTTAGTTATTCGTACGCTGGGGCATATGGAGTCTTCGCCTATATTGGAAAGTGAATTGGCCGGGATACGGATGCGTTATCCTGTTGGATTGTCAGGAAGTCTGGATCCGAACGGCGCCGCTCATGGGGCGATCGCTCAATTCGGTATCGGCTTTATTGAAATCGGACCTGTCACATGGAATCCGGTCGTAAGTGATCAGCCAATAGAGCGGGATGTAGAGCAGGAAGCGATTCTTTATCCTCTTGAAGATCCTAATGAGGGTGCAGAAGAAACGGTTCGAAGACTGCAGCGCAAGCAGGGACATTCACTTCCTCTGATGATACGAACGAGGAGCCGTCGCGGGAAAACGCAGGAAGAAGCGCTGCAGGAGCAGAAACAGCTAATGGGAGCCTTACGACCTTATGCGGCAGCATTTTATATAGATTCGCTCGATGAGGGGTGGACAGTAGAGGAGACGTTAGACCATCTCGAAGCAGTTGTACAAGTGCGTACGGATGTTGGCAATGAGGATATGCCGATGCTGCTGTATATTCCGCTTGATTATCCGCAGGAGCTAATGTCGGATCTATTGAAGCGCATGAGTATCGAGCATTGGGACGGCTTTGTGATTGGAGAGAGACAGAGGACGGAGACAGGGGCTGTCGTTGGAAGGTCAGGTAAACCGTACAGCGTAGACAGGACTGCTCTGATTCGGAAGCTGTACGGAGCCAAGGTACCTATCATTGCAACGGGTGGCGTTCATCAGCCGCAGGATGCATTGGATTTGATCCAAGCAGGAGCTAACTATATTCAGCTTCACAGTGGGTTGGTCTATGCCGGTCCAGGGCTGCCCAAACGGATCAACGAAGCGATAATCTATGAGAAGCTGAAGTCTAGAGACGTGAGGGCAAAAACAGAAGAAGCTGGACCCCCTTTTTGGTACAACTGGGGCTGGATGTGCTTGTTAGGCGCAGGAATGGTGCTTGGGGGGATTATGGCATGGCTCATAGCGGCGAGTACGGTCATGCTGCCCTACGATGTGCTGTTTCTTGGAATGGATCCGCCAGCACTCATGCAAGTAAATCCACTGCTGCTGCGCTTCATGTCCCATGACAGAGTCACCTTGGCAGGCACGATGATATCCATCGGTATCCTTTACTTTCAGTTCGCTTATTACGGGCTGAGGAAAGGGCTTCATTGGGCCAAGACTGCGCTTATGAGTTCTTGCATCGTCGGGTTTAGCAGCTTTTTTCTCTACTTGGGCTACGGTTACTTCGATCCGCTGCATGCGCTGGTGGCAGCTATCCTGCTGCCGATGTTTATTCTGTCCATTAGAGGGAGAGCAGATAAGCCTTCACTTGAGCCGCCCAATCTTTATAATGACCGGATGTGGCGGAGAGCCCAGTGGGGACAGCTGATGATGGTTGTTCTCGGCTTTTCGTTGGCCATCGGAGGGATCGTCATTTCCCTGGTAGGGATCACTCGAGTGTTTGTTCCCGAGGATTTGCAGTATTTATGCGCTACTCCGGCGATGCTTGCTGAAATTAACGACAGGCTGATTCCTCTAATCGCTCACGATCGAGCGGGCTTTGGGGGAGCGTTATTTTCCAATGCGATCGCGCTGCTTGGCGCAGCTTTATGGGGAGTGAGCCAGGGGCGTCGCTGGTTATGGTGGACATTTTTGATTGGCGGATTTCCAGGCTTTTTGGCTGGCTTTAGCGTTCATTGGACGATCGGTTATACCGATTTCGTACATTTGCTGCCTGCTTATTTTGCTTTTGGATTGTATGTACTGGGCCTCGTTCTGCTGTTCCCATATTTGATGAATCGAAAGGGAATTTCATAATCAATAGAAAGTTTTAATATAACTAATAAATATTTTTTATTAAATCGTTGACAAAGTTTACCTCATGCGTATATCATAACCATATCTTGAATGTGAAAGGAGGCCAATAATCATGATCCGATTAAACAGACTGAGATTGCTAGTACAACTGAATAACCTCAACGATTCCATTGGCCTCTACGGGCCTGCTGCAAGCTGATTTAACGATGAATCCCGGCGCGGGCAGCGTGACCGGAATGATTCAGTATTAGTACAGCCATATATGCATAGTAACAACCAACCGTGGGCTTTTGTGGAGCGCCTACGGTTTTTTTGTTGTTTGGAAAAGGCGCTAGGTGACATAAGACTAAGGGCAGCAGGTTAGCTGAAGTCCATGTAATTTACGGTGAAAAAAACGTTAAGCGCCAACGCCGCTCGGTGCAACGTTAATGTCAATTCCTGACTGCGTAACCGAGCATATTACGCTGAACCACATTATACCCTTAAAGAACCAAACCAAAAGCATGCGGCGTCGGCAGAGTGCCCAGCCGGAGGACTCCATTTCATTTTCAAGAACGCAAATAGAGAGAGGATAAATCAATATATGGAAACGATCAACCAAACAGACAATTTTTACAGGCAAGTGCAGCTCCCAGCGGGCAATTTGCACGTATATGCCGGAGAGCAGCTGTTCGCCGGACTGGATTATAAAGTGTTCGACATGGCCAACAACAATTTGCAGATCCCTAACACAATGTACATGAGCTACACGCCAGATGTACATGTTGGCGTAGGTACATGCATTGGTACCACAGCAATATGGGATACGGAGAACGGGTATGTATCCCCCTCGATTGTCGGCAGCGATATCGGCTGTGGGATGCGGCTGCATTTGACCAATTTACACCGAGACGAGCTGCGCGATGTGAAGCTTCGGCGCAAGCTGGTCAAGGCGATTGAGCGGCATCTGCCGGTAGAGGAGCAGACGCGAGGGCATTTCTCTGATATTCGTCTGGAGCACGTCATCCGCAAAGGGCTGTTCGGGCTGCCGAAGAAATATGTGCCGGACAGCTACACGCCGCGCAAGGCAACCTCGTTGGAGCGGGTGGAGTGCGGCAAGTTCGGCTTCGACGAAGCGCATTTGGATCGGCTGCCGGAGATGGTGTGGCACCGGTCGCACAGGCAGCTTGGAACGCTCGGCAACGGGAATCATTTTGCCGAGATTCAGGCTCTTGAAATCGACGAGGAGCATCGCGATATAGCGGAGCAGTGGGGACTAACAGACGGGCAGGTGGTCATCATGATCCACTCGGGGTCCCGTGCCTGGGGTGGAGCCGTGAATCAGTATTGCAGCAGCGAAATAGCCAAAACGATGCGCCGCAGCGGACTCGGAACATCCGATCCGAAGCTGATGTTCGCACCGCTGGATAGCGAAAGCGCTCAAGCCTATGTGAATCTCATGTACTCTGCGCTAAATTATGCGGTGGTGAACCGGCATTTGATCGCTTACGGTATTCGAGAGGCGGGCAAGGAAGTGTTTGGACCGAAGTTTGAGATGAGCACGCTGTATGATTTGATGCATAATTATGCCTGGGAGGAGCAGCATGACGGCAGATCGTTGTTCGTCCACCGTAAAGGGGCGACTCGTGCTCTCCCGCCGCACCATCCCGATAATCCGGCTCCGTATCGCGAGACGGGGCATCCAGCGCTCATTCCGGGGTCCATGGGAACGGCTTCCTACATTATGGTCGGCAGACCCGAGGGCAAGCGTAATTATTACTCCATCTGTCATGGAGCAGGCCGTATCCGCTCGCGAAGTGCGACGAAGCGTCTTGTGACGCTAGATCAATTCGAGTCCTCGCTGCGTGTCGGTCAAGACGATGAGATCGTCGTGAATCAGCGGATGCTTGAATCGCTGATTGACGAGTCGCCTCAAGCCTACAAGGATGTCGATCAAATCATTGACAGCGTCGTAGGAGCGGGATTGGCCTCGGTTGTGGCCAAGTGTAAGCCGCTTGCCGCTGTGAAAGGGGTGTAACGATGCCTAACAAGATGCACGATAACCGCAAGCTGGAAGAAGCAGCTGCTAGCAGCATCCCCGGACCTAACAATAAGCACGAAAACTTTATCATGACTATAGAGGCGAGCGCGCCACAATATTTCGATACAGCCGTCGTCATAGAACGAATTCAGAAGGAGCTGGCTTCCCGGTACGGAGCCTATTTTCAAATGTATGTTCAGGATGATTACGGCAATGAAATCTGGGATATGCTCGACGAGGATGTACGCGAGGGGAGCGGCGAGATTGAGCATCTGGCGGTCATCTACGACCGAGTGGAGTCCAAGGCATTCTCTTATCAGGGGGAGCTTCAAGAAACGGCCGGATACAGGATATTTCCGGCCGCGCGGAATAATTTATTCGCCTACCCGTCCTATGGTGTCGCATTGGCGCGAATTCCCGTTTTCCGCCAAAACGGAATCTTTAGCGAGGAATACTTGTTCGCTGCGGACGATTATAGCCTGGAGAGGTTCCTTGCTTTTATGCGGCAGCGGCAAAGAGAGAATGACCGCCGGCATGTCACCGTCTTTACGGACAACCGCAATGGCTTAGACCGTCACCTGGAGCCTATCACGAGAACTGTGAACAGGGATGAAGTTATTATGAGCGAACCGCTGAAGCAGGACATCTATAGGTCGATTGATCAGTTCTTTTCGCGCGACCGTCATTTTTTTCAGACGTACCGCATTCCGTATAAACGGGGAATCTTGTTGTACGGCAAACCGGGCAACGGTAAGACAACACTGGTTAAGTCCATTGCGGGGAGCGTTGAAGCTCCTGTAGCCTATTGGCAAATTACGGAGCATACTTGCAGCTACACGATTCAGGAAGCTTTCGAATCCGCAGTCAAAATGGCGCCGATGGTGCTCGTTATTGAGGATATTGACTCGATGCCGGAGCAGGCGCGATCGTTTTTCTTGAACACGTTGGATGGGGCGACCTCGAAGGAGGGCATCTTTCTCATCGGAACGACCAACTATCCCGAGCACATCGATCCAGCGTTGATGAATCGCGCAGGACGCTTCGATCGGGCCTAGGAGATCAAGCTGCCGGATGAGTCACTGAGGAGACGATATTTAGCGCTTAAGCAGTTGTTCGCCATCGTCGGCGAAGAAGAGGCGGAGAGAGCAGCTCGGCTAACAGATGGTTTCACTTTTGCACAGCTGAATGAACTATATGTTTCTGCGGCGCTGCAAAAGCATTATGAGCCGGAAGTAAAGATACAAGAACTGATCCGGGAAATGAAGGCCGAGCTGAATAAAGAAAAGACGCAGCATTGGCATACCCCGCAATCGGAACCCAGAATGGGATTTGTTGCCGGCTAATACCAAACAAAAAAAGCAAGAAATCAGAGATGCGATGTCCCTGACTCTTGCTTTTTCTAATGGCATGAATCCCGTTTCGACGCTTACTTGAAACGGAAGCCTCTCGCTTCAAGAAATGGCAAAATATGCGCCCGTCCAGGCTTGGCATATTTTTCTGAAATGCCTTTGGACCACGTCGTCAACGTTTTGCCGTTGGTACGCTCTTCATAATACTTGTACATCGTTTCATCGTATTGCCGCACCCCTTCAGCTACTTTGTCGGCATGATAACGATTCGCATGATACACGGCTTGCATAGGAAGCCGCGGACGGTAGGAAGGCTCTTGATCAGGCACGCCTACGCACATGCCGAATACAGGGTAAACAAGCTCCGGAAAGGAGAGCACCTCGCAAACCTCCTGCGGCTTGTTGCGAATACCGCCGATATAGCAGATGCCGTAACCGAGCGATTCAGCGGCAACAGCTGCATTTTGTGCAGCCAAAGTCGCATCTACGGTGCCTACGATGAAGCTCTCCGTGTTATGATGAAAGCTTTGCCCATGCTGCTCGGTCGCTTCCTTGAGCTTATGGAGATCAGCGCAAAATACAAGGAACAGTCCGCATTGTTCAATGTAAGCCTGGTTGCCTGCGAGCTGGGCGAGCTCTCTCTTTAATACCGGATCCGTGACGCCGACGATGCTGTACGCCTGCACATTGCTGGAGGTGGAAGCCATCTGTGCGGAGGTGATGATCGCCTCAATGTGTTCCTCTGAAAGGGCCACCTCTTTATATTTCCGTATGGAACGATGGTTGCGAAGGAGATCAATAGTTGGATTCATGTAGAAACAGCCCTTTCTCACGTTGGATATAAAAAGTCCCCTTGTCGTTACAAGGGGTCTCCGATGGATCGGTTGATTACCTAATATTTTACCACACCGAAATATGATTTTCACTACGGCGAAGCAAGTGAGAAATCGCAGGCATATGGTTAGTAAATCCCTTATTTTGTATCGTTGAGAAATTTCCTCCTTAAGATGTTGTTGACAATGATAATGAGAACCATTATCATTGTCTTATAGCCAATGAGAATAATTATCAACTATTAGTAATTAGGTTCCGGCATAACTGCCGCATTGGACTGGCTCAATATTTAAGATCACTCCACAATGAAGAACATATGCCTTTAGGACCTTGCAGTTCTACATACTGCTCGTAACGCGATTTTTCCTGGTGGAAAAAGATAAGGAGGAGAATCACTCATGCAAATTATTATTTGCCTGCTGCTGCCGGCGCTGCTCGTCTCTTTGGTGCTTGTTGGATTCTACTGTTGGGGGATGCGTGAAGAGTATACGTATACCGGTTTAAATTCGGGAAAGCGCAAGGGCGTGTAGCTATCACTTTTATGCATGTATAGACGTATTATATGAGAATAAGAAAGGAGG
>NZ_JMLS01000022.1 GCF_000686845.1 Paenibacillus sp. UNC451MF
GTTTGGTGATGATGGCGGAAGGGAACCACGCGTACCCATACCGAACACGAACGTTAAGCCTTCCAGCGTCGATGGTACTTGGACCGCAGGGTCCTGGGAGAGTAGAACGTCGCCAAGCAACTGATGAGTCTTCTCGGAACAAATCCGAGAAGACTTTTTTGTTTTGTAAATGATCGAGCTTGCTTTTTGGTGTATGTGGGTAAAGGATAAAGTGTTTTTCATGAAAGAAAACAAGTTATTTGATTAGTAAATATATTCATAATTTTCTTTACACTTTGGGCATTCTAAAGGGGAAGAAAGGGCATTTAATTCTTGTATTTCCATAGTTTGTACATAATTTCGAAGATACTCTAACGGTTGAGAAGATAAGCTTGACATTAAAAATAGGCTTTTGTTAATATTGCAATAATATCTACGGGCAAGTAAGAATTTGAAGGAGGACTAAGTTGTGTGGGAAACAAAGTTTGCTAAAGAAGGCTTGACGTTTGATGATGTGTTGTTGGTTCCAAGAAAGTCAGAGGTCTTTGGGAAAGAAATCAACATCTCAACGCAGCTTACAGATAAAATCAAGTTGAATATCCCTTTCTTAAGTTCAGCGATGGATACGGTAACGGAAGCAGCATTAGCGATAGCTATCGCACGAGAAGGCGGTATTGGGATTATTCATAAAAACATGTCTATCGCCCAGCAAGCAGAGGAAGTGGATCGTGTTAAGAGATCGGAAAGTGGAGTTATCACGAATCCGTTCTTCCTTACTCCGGAGCATCATGTGTATGATGCCGAAGAGCTAATGGCTAAATATAGAATTTCCGGCGTGCCGGTGTGTGATGAGAATAAAAAGCTGGTCGGTATTTTGACGAATCGTGATTTGCGTTTTGTTCATGATTACTCAATTAAGATTAAAGAGGTCATGACTCGCGAGAATTTGGTAACCGCTCCTGTAGGCACTACGCTGGCTGAGGCAGAAGTTATTTTGCAGCAGCACAAGATCGAGAAGCTGCCGTTGGTCGATGAGCATAACACCTTGAAGGGCCTTATTACGATCAAAGATATCGAAAAGGCTATACAGTTCCCTAACTCAGCTAAAGATGCTCAGGGACGCCTTCTAGTAGGTGCTGCGGTAGGTGTATCTAAGGACGTAATGGAGCGTACAGCGGCATTAGTAGAAGCTGGAGCAGACATGCTTGTTGTAGACTCGGCTCATGGTCACCATATCAACATTTTAAACACCGTTAAGATGATTCGCACCCAATACCCTGACCTCCCAATCTGCGCAGGTAATGTGGCTACTGGAGACGCTACAAGAGACCTTATCCAAGCCGGCGCTTCGATGGTTAAAGTAGGGATCGGTCCTGGTTCCATCTGTACTACACGGGTTATTGCAGGTATCGGGGTACCTCAAATCACAGCTATTTATGACTGCGCTTCGGTAGCAAGAGAATATAACGTGCCTGTCATCGCTGATGGAGGAATTAAGTACTCAGGCGATGTTACCAAAGCGATTGCAGCAGGTGCGAGTGCTGTTATGATCGGAAGCTTGTTTGCAGGTACGGACGAGAGCCCAGGTGAATCTGAAATTTACCAAGGCAGAAAGTTTAAAGTGTACCGTGGTATGGGTTCGCTTGGAGCTATGAAAGAAGGCAGTAAAGACCGTTACTTCCAAGAGAACGAGAGCAAACTTGTTCCTGAAGGTATTGAAGGTAGAATTGCTTACAAAGGTCCTTTGGCCGATACGGTGTATCAACTAATCGGCGGTTTGCGTTCTGGTATGGGCTACTGCGGAGCACACAATATTCCGGAGCTTATCAATGATACTTCGTTCATTCGTATTACCGGAGCTGGCTTACGTGAAAGTCATCCGCATGATGTACAAATCACAAAAGAAGCGCCTAACTATTCGTTATAATGTTTAACCATATTTTGGAGACAAGGGCTCAGGTCTTTGTCTTCTTTTTTTTGGTTACGTTGGTATGCTACAATAAAGGCACAAAATGAATGGGAGAGTGAAGAAGTGAACAGGTTTTGGAAATGGGGAAAGCTACTACTAGCTGCTTCGATCGTAGCACAAATTGCAATATCCCCACTAGTTGCTAATACAGCCCAAGCAGCGGAGGCAGAAGCCCCGAATTTAGGTTTAAGTTCGAAATCGGCGATATTGATGGAGGCTTCAACGGGACAAGTCCTGTACGCTCAAAATGAGAATACTCCTATGCCACCAGCCAGTATGGCCAAAATGATGACTGAATACTTAGTTCTTGATAGCATTGCCAACAAAAAGATAGATTGGACCGATACGCTTACTATCAGCGACTACTCTGCTTTTTTATCGAATAACAAAGCATTATCCGGTATTCCTAAAGCAGCGGGAGATCAATATAGCGTTCAAGATTTGTTTAATGCAGTAACGATTTATTCAGATAACGGAGCTGCAGTCGCCTTAGCGGAGAAGATCGCAGGTTCCGAAGAAAAGTTTGCACAACTGATGAATGAAACAGGAGCTAAGCTAGGCCTGTCCAAGGATGCTTATTTTATCAATACTTCGGGCTTGGACCGAGTGGATTTGGGTAAGTACGCACCGGCTTCATTACCGGGTGAAACGATCTTTACTGCCAAGGATGCTGCACTAATCGCTTATCATTTAGTTAAAGATTATCCGGATATTTTGAAGTTCTCTAGCATTGTCTCCAAGAAATTCAGAACAACAGATACCAATCCTATGATTAACTATAACTGGATGCTTGAAGGAAACAAGGATAATGTAAACTTCAAAAAGTATGTTTATCAGGGCTTGGATGGACTCAAGACGGGGCATACAGACCAAGCTGGTTACTGTTTTACTGGAACGGCTATCCGTAACGATACGAGACTTATCTCCGTTGTCATGAATTCGAGCAGCAGGGACAACAGCTTTTTTGATACTAAAAAGTTGCTAGATTATGGTTATACGAATTTCGAAAAGAAAGAAATCGTTAAGGCAGGCAGCCCAGTAGAGTCATTGGCAACTGTGCCTATTAAGAAAGGTACGAATACAGAAGTACCGGTTGTTACTGGTGAAGGTTTATCGCTGTTGGTTAAGAAAGGTACTCCGGATACTGCTTTTGCAAAAACAGCGGAAGGCAAGACGGATCTTATAGCTCCTATTACAAAGGGGCAAGAAATTGGTACGATGACGGTTACTTTTGAAAATAAGCCGTATACTATAAAATTAGTGGCAGCTAATGATGAGGAAAAAGGTGGCTGGTTCCGCTTATTTTTCCGGGCAATCAAAAACTTCTTTGTTGATATGATTAGCGGCGCTAAGAAGGCGTAAAATCCGGGTTTACGGGTTGTATAATTAAGGTTGTTCATGTAAAATAATTGCTTAGTTAGTTTGTCGCATTTTGCGTATCGTGAATTGATTATATGGGTTTTTAGGAGGAGTCGGGAAATGGAAACTGGTACATCACGAGTTAAAAAGGGCATGGCAGAAATGCAAAAAGGTGGCGTCATTATGGACGTCATGAATGCAGAGCAAGCAAGAATCGCTGAGGCTTCAGGAGCTTCCGCTGTTATGGCATTGGAGCGTGTACCTTCAGATATTCGTGCAGCAGGCGGCGTAGCCCGGATGGCTGACCCAACCGTTATGGAAGAGGTTATGAAGGCCGTATCGATTCCTGTTATGGCAAAGGCGCGTATCGGACATTTTGTCGAAGCGAAAATTTTGGAGTCCATGGGTGTGGACTATATCGATGAGAGTGAAGTACTTACTCCTGCCGATGAAGTATTCCATATTAATAAAAGAGACTTCACAGTTCCGTTTGTTTGTGGAGCAAGAGATCTTGGAGAAGCACTGCGCAGAATCGGCGAAGGCGCGTCTATGATTCGTACTAAAGGTGAACCAGGAACGGGTAACATCGTTGAAGCGGTTCGTCATATGCGCATGATGGTAGGGCAAATTAAAAAGGTACAAGCTATGGCCAAAGACGAGCTGATGGCTGAAGCTAAAAACCTGGGCGCTCCATACGAGCTGCTGTTGCAAGTCCACGAGACAGGCAAATTGCCGGTTGTTAACTTTGCTGCAGGTGGCGTAGCGACTCCAGCAGATGCTGCTCTTATGATGCATTTGGGTTCTGATGGCGTATTCGTGGGTTCCGGTATTTTCAAATCGGACAGCCCAGAAAAGTTCGCTAAAGCTATTGTGGAGGCGACAACGCACTACACGGATTATGCCTTGATCGCTCAAATATCCAAAAACTTAGGAACACCAATGAAAGGTATCGAAATTTCTAAGCTGGATGCTACTCAACGCATGCAAGAGCGCGGCTGGTAATTGTTCGATAAAGGATGGATTAGCCATGAAAATAGGAGTATTGGCACTCCAAGGAGCAGTAGCCGAGCATATTAGGCTGATCGAGAAGGCTGGCGCTGAAGGCGTCATCGTCAAAAAAACGGAGCAGTTAAGCGAAATCGATGGGATTATTATCCCTGGCGGGGAAAGTACGACCATTGGTAAGCTAATGCGTACCTATAACTTTATAGAAGCACTGCAGTCATTCTCTAAGCAAGGAAAGCCGATATTCGGCACCTGCGCGGGACTTATTGTGATCGCCAAGGAAATTGCCGGTCAGCCAGAAGCACATCTTGGATTAATGGATATCAAGGTAGCCCGCAATGCATTCGGTCGGCAGCGGGAGAGCTTTGAGACGGATTTGGCCGTAAAAGGAGTCGCTGACGATGTCCGTGCGGTATTTATCCGTGCTCCGTTAATTGAGAGTGTAGGCGAAGGCGTCGACATATTGTCGACGTATCGGGACCAAATTGTTGCGGCACGCCAGGGACATTTGCTAGCAGCCTCGTTCCATCCGGAATTAACCGATGATGAACGGATGCACGCATATTTTCTAGACATGGTACGTGAAGCGAGGTAGGAGGGGTCACCTTGTTAGATGTAAAATTAATGCGTAATGATTTGCAGCGCGTAGAGCAGGCGATGAACAATCGCGGCAAAACGCTTGAAGATATTAGCCGGTTTACAAGCTTGGACACCAAGCGTAGAGAGCTACTGCAAGAAGTCGAGCAGTTAAAAAATAGACGTAATGTTGTATCGCAAGAAGTAGCCGCTTTGAAAAAGGCTAAGCAGGATGCCGATGCTCTAATTGAAGAAATGAAGGGTGTAAATGACCGAATCAAAGTACTTGATGATGAAATCAGAGTACTTGAAGCGGATCTGAATGGCATTGTTATGTCAATTCCAAACATCCCTAATGACAGTGTGCCTGTAGGTAGATCCGAGGATGACAATGTTGAGATTCGCCGCATAGGTGAACCAGCTGTATTTTCGTTTGAGCCAAAGGCACATTGGGAGTTGGGTCAAGATCTTGGAATTCTTGATTTTGAAGCTGCGGCCAAAGTGACAGGTTCCCGTTTTGTGTTCTATAAAGGACTTGGGGCACGCCTTGAGCGCGCATTGCTTAATTTCATGATGGATCTTCACAGTGACAAGCACGGGTATGAGGAAATGATTCCTCCTCAGATTGTTAATCGTGACAGCCTAACAGGAACGGGGCAGCTTCCTAAGTTTGAGGAAGATGTGTTCAAACTGTCGGGAGAAGGCATCGATTACTTCTTGATCCCTACGGCTGAAGTTCCTGTAACGAACTACTATCGTGACGATATATTGACGGTAGAGGATTTACCGAAATATTTCTCCGCATTCAGCGCTTGCTTCCGTTCTGAGGCCGGTTCGGCAGGGAGAGATACCCGCGGCTTAATTCGCCAGCATCAGTTTAACAAAATCGAGCTTGTGAAGCTTACAACACCAGAAAGCTCTTATGATGAGCTGGAGAAGTTGACTGCCGATGCGGAAAAAGTACTACAGCTGTTAAAGCTGCCTTATCGTGTTCTGGCTTTATGTACAGGTGATTTGGGCTTTTCATCGGCGAAGACGTACGACTTGGAAGTGTGGCTGCCTAACAGCAACACCTACCGGGAAATTTCGTCTTGCAGTAACTTCGAGGATTTCCAAGCACGTCGTGCAAATATCCGCTTCCGCCGCGATGCAAAGGCTAAGCCGGAGTTTGTTCATACGTTGAATGGTTCCGGTCTAGCACTCGGACGTACGGTTGCCGCGATTCTGGAAAATTATCAGCAGGAAGACGGTAGTATTGTTATTCCTGAGGTACTACGCCCGTATATGAACAACTTAACTAAGATCTCTAAAAAATAGAACTTGATAAACAAGAGTCAAATGTGATACAATCCATTTTGTCACCCGGAGAGGTGGTCGAGTGGTTTAAGGCAGCGGTCTTGAAAACCGCCGAGGTCGTGAGGTCTCCGTGGGTTCGAATCCCACCCTCTCCGCCATTTAAACAAAATGGCATTACATATAAATATTAAGCTGTATCATCCATATAGAGGATGATGCAGCTTTTTTGCTTTTTCGGAGGATCCGAGGAACCGATCTGAAGGCCAAATTCCTTATTTTACTTTACCCTAGGCGAATAAAGAGGATTTAGGAATCGCACCTTAAAGAGTGTGGAGGTGTTGAAAAGATGGCGAAGACAGATACATTGACAATCGATCAACAAGAGCTGGCTGCTGCCTGGTCCAGAACATTGCCGACATTATTAAATGCATCCGACCGGGCGGAAGTACTGGCTGATGAGGCGGAATCTAATGTCCTACGCGTGCATATTGCCACTGCTGGGCATTCCGACTACAGTTTTGACTTTAAGTGTACGTATGTAGATTCCAGGGAAATAAAAGTGGAGCTCGTAGATGTAGAGTGTGAGGGTCGCAATGTGGATGAGCGTACAACAATCATTCAAACTTTAGTGGATGATTATGTCCGGCACATTCATGAATGCGCGCAACAGCTGCACGTGGTGACTAAATAGTCTGATTGCCGGAGGGATAAGCTGTGACTAAAAATAAGAGCAATGTAGATAAGAATCTGCAAAATGTCGTCAAGGATCTTGAGCATACCTCTGTAAATAGTCATCATGCTCAGCAAATTCAACAGCAAACGAATGATCGGCGGCATCAAGATGCGCTAAATCATGACGAGCCTACTCAAACTCAAACGGCGAGCTTATCGGATAAAGATTAAATTTTAAATATAGGAGGGCCTACCAAATGCCTAAGGATATTCCTCAACCTGTGAATCCCCCAAGTGGACAAAAAAACCGTGAAAAGGATACTCAGCCTACCGAGCCTTTATCCGGTTCTAAGAAGGTTAAGCAAGCCAATCATTCAAGACATAACAATGGTGAAGGTTAATCCAAGCCCAACGGTGTAGAAATAACGACAGTTCCTCTCCTCAGTAGGAAGGAATTGTCGTTTTTATATTACGCATTTTTGGCAGATAGGTATTGGAAACATTCGACTAACATCATTTGTGCAATTTCTTCGTTGTCAGCGTAGCCATATATTGTGCTTCCTGCCGCTAGTTCTTCACAAACATCATCAAGAAAAGAACAAATAGTAATCGTTAGTTCATCATAAACAATGTAGAATCGATTGTCCTGCAGCACGCTGTCCAACACCTCGCTCTTAGATTGCAATTATTTTACCATGAAGAATAATAAAAGAGAATGCATTTTATCACTTACAAAGATACAGATTACTGTTTGGAAATTAAAGGTTGAGCGAATGCAGAGGTCCTTTTTCCACCCTTACTACGTATTATGGTAAAAAAGAATGCTGAGGCGAAAAAGATGATCATTTTAAAAACACCTCAACAAATTGCAAAAATCCGCAAAGCAGGGCAAGTGTTAGCCAAGTGTCATCAGGAAATTGCTAAATTAATCCGTCCCGGAGTTACTACGGCATATATTAATGATTTTGTTGAACGATTTTTGAACGAAAATGGGGCTAAGCAAGTCACGAAAGGATATCAAGGGTTTCCTTTTGCAACCTGTGCTTCTGTTAATGATGTAATCGCACACGGATTTCCGGATGACAGACCACTACAAAGCGGCGACATCCTCAAAATGGACATTGTTTGCAGTTATGATGGTTGGATGGCCGACTCCTGCCGCACCTACCCTGTAGGAACGATTTCTCCCAATGCTGAGCGACTGATTAACGTAACAAGAGAATGTCTCGACCTTGCTATTATAAAGGCTGTAGCAGGCAATACGATCGGCGATATGATGCATGTCGTTCAGAAGCATGCGGAAGGAGCAGGATTTTCAGTTGTTCGCGATTTGCTGGGACACGGTATTGGACAGTCGCTTCATGAGAAGCCTTCCTTTCAGCATATTGGGCAACCGGGAAAAGGCTATAAGTTGAAGGAGGGCATGGTCATTACGGTTGAACCAATGCTTAATGTGGGTGGATATGAAATGTATATAGATTCCGACGGATGGACGGCCCGCACGTGGGATGGCTCTTTGTCCGCACAGTTTGAGCATACAATAGCTATTACTAAGGATGGACCATATGTATTGACTCAGCTGTGATGTTGAATATTGATAATGATTTAAGTAGCAGCAGTCTGAGGACTTTTGCTTAGCCGCCATTTGTGATAAACTACTAGGTAGCGCGCGCCCGTAGCTCAGCAGGATAGAGCGACAGTTTCCTAAACTGCAGGTCGTACGTTCGAATCGTATCGGGCGCGCCATTTATATTTGTTACTAACGAACCTCCTATGCTGTAGGAGTTTTTTTGTTTACCAATGGATTTGTAATAAGCGGAGACTACGCCCCAAAAGTGTGATCTTAGTACCTGTTTTTATAAAAGGATACAATGTACAATAAAGGCATATTATGGAATTAAAGGAGTAGAGATGAACTTAAAATGGATTGCAATGACGCTTGCTGTAGCTTTAAGTTTAGTTGGGTGTGGAGGAGAGTCAGCTAAACAGACGTCCGGGCAAACGAATAAAACCGAAGCTTCAGAGAAACAGGAAGGCAACTCCCTTATAACGAAAGCCAAATTCGAAAAGATAGAAAACGGAATGAGTTATGAAGAAGTGGTCAAGATTATCGGAGGATCAGGTGAATTATTGTCGGAGATCGGCAAAAAGGGCGAAAAAACTCACACTACGGTTTACGTATACAAGGGTGAAGGAACGGTTGGAGCTAATGCCACCCTCACATTTCAAGACGGGAAACTGATGGCGAAGGCACAAGCCGGATTAAAGTAGCAAGAGTTCTATGTAGGACTATCGGAGAAAGACGGAAGCACGTAGGATATTCTTTCCTGCGGCACCCGTCTTTTTTTGTTCATTTTACATAGATACTCGCCTGAGTGCTCTTCCCAAACATAGGATGAGGGAATTGATTGAAAGCGGCTCTTTTTTTGCTGTTGTACAATAAGGGGAGTTCTAGAAAAAAATAATCGATCATGTGCAGGGGTTTGCTGCTGGGCTATCGTCTATTCTTTCGGAGAGGAGGGGGAGAACCATTTCAGAGGAAACAGAGTGGATCGAGCGCATTGTAGCCGGCGACGTGCAATCATTTCGCTTATTGATGGACAAATATAATACGTATTTATATCAAGTTGCGTTCTCTGTGCTGCATTCGAGTAAAGACGCAGAGGATGTGACGCAGGAAGCACTGTGGAAAATATATGCTTCTCTCCCTACCTACCAGCATCAAGGCTTTAAAACATGGATTACTCGTATAACCGTAAACAAGGCGATAGATTATAAACGTTCGCTCGAACGAAAACGAGAGCAGTTAACCGACGAACCCGAGCAGCTCATTCCGTTGAATCCTGTACATACGGTGGAGGAGGAAGTACTCCATAGACATCGTCAGCAGCGTATTCGAGAATGTCTGGATGACTTGCCTGACAATTACCGGGATGTAGTCGTAGCCTTCTATATTGAGGACAAAAGCTATCAACAAATTGCATCGGAGCAGGGAGTTACTCTGAAAACAGTGGAATCGAAGCTGTATCGAGCCAAGCAGTGGATTCGCAAGCATTGGAAGGAGGAAGAGTGGGGATGAAGCATTACACGGTAGAAGAATGGTCCAGGTATGCTAGACAGGAACTAACTGCCGAGGAGCAGCATGAGTACGAAATACATCTCAGTTCATGTAATGAATGTCTTGAAAACTATATGCAAGGATTGGAACTCACGGCGGATACCTTCCCTAGGCTTGCAGAGGCAGCAGAGACGGCTATTGTTGAGTCGGTTATGAAGCGAATAGAGTCTGAGTCCACACTATCAGTGCAGGTCGTAGAGGCTACTTCTGAGCCTATTCAGCAGTATCAAGATCGAAAAGCCTCATCGTTCCTGCGGCATCCCGCGTTCCATTATGCAGTAGCTGCTGTCATCACACTATTGCTGATGGGAACGAGCACCTTCCAGTCGATGATGGATCGGATAGGTTCTGCGGAGACGAACATTGAGGCAGGGCCATGGGTACAGGAGGAAAACCGCTCATCCGTTTCCCAAAAAATCATGGAAAAAACGATTGTAATGTTGGACTCGATTCAGCCCAAACACGAAAGAGGGGGAACACGATAATGAAACCTAAAAGTCCGATGGCAGCGCTGCTGCTATCCTTTATCCCCGGAATGGGACACTTATATTTGAACCGTTTGGTAAGGGCGGTTATTTACGGCATTGGGTTTTTCGGACCGGTTTCGTTGATGTTCTTGCTGGTTCTGACAGGGAAATACCGGCACAACGGCGATTTTCTCGTCATTCTGATGGTCGTTGCCCTATTTTTCGGGGTGATCAACATGATTGACATGGTCATAGCTATCGCGCGGGGCCGTGTGCCAACCTTGGCTGTCTCTCCTAGCTACACAGAGGATGGAATGATGCTGGTCCAGCCAAACCAGGGGAATGACCGGTTTCTTACGATTATCCTGTCATTTATTCCAGGGCTAGGGCATTTCCAGCTTGGCTTGATGCAGAGAGGATTAGCCTTTCTAATCGCTTTCTTCGGAACATTGGCGATGGTCATTTTCGTAGCTGTGCTGACCCATAGGGATGGGTTTCTAGCCTTTCTCTGCATACTGCCTATCATCTGGCTTTACTCTATGTTCGACTGCGTACAGCAGCTGAATAGGAAGCAGCGAGGAGAAGAGCTTGTCGATCAGACGTTCTTCGAGGATTTCCAGGAAAGTCGTGAGGACGGCAGAAAAAGTAAAATGATCGCTACTTTCCTGTCTATCGTACCTGGAGCGGGACATATGTATCTCGGTTTACAAAAAAGAGGGCTTCAGCTGATGGCCGCCTTCCTGCTGCTCATCTACATTATGGATGTGCTTCGTCTATCGATTTTCCTATTTTTGATTCCCATTCTATGGTTTTACAGCTTCTTTGACGCTCTGCAGCAAATTTCAAAGCAAGGGCGAGAGGAGCTCAAGGATCTACCTTTTGTCGATTGGTTGATTAACCATCAAAAATGGGTCGGTATCGGACTGCTCGCCTTAGGTGTGTATTACTTGGCTGATGAGGTAGTCTTAAGCGCATTGGATCGGATGTTTCCTAAAGAACGGATTTCCATGCTGTTCCATCAATACTTTCAAACCTTTGTTGTATCCGTAATCTTGATCGGCGGCGGTCTACGACTGCTGGTCGGAAGCAAAAATCGAAAGGACGGATAGCCTATGAAAAAATGGCGGGTAGGCACATTGTCGATGGGGTTAACCTTAATTTTGTTAGGTGTCATCCTGTTTATGTCTCAGTGGCAAGGCATCCAGGCGTTCGATGCGTTCATCGCTTGGTGGCCGATCATCTTCGTATTACTGGGACTCGAAATTATCATATATTTATTGTTCTCCCGAAAAGAAAACAGCATCCTCCAATATGATTTTATGAGCCTGTTTTTCGTCGGAGTGATTTGCATAGGGTGCTTAGGCTTTGCTTTACTGACGTCAGTTGGCATAATGGGCGAGGTTCGCTCTATGATGGGGGCGACGGAGGAAACTCGCGATTTACCTACCGTGAAGGAAGCATTGGGCGATGGTGTGAAAAAAATCGTCGTACAGTCCGCAGACCAAAATGTAAAAATAGATAAGTCGGCGGATCGATCCGTCCAGATATTCGGTACTTTCCGTGAAAGGATTAAAGGGGGAGGGCAATCCCGCCCGTTGGACAAGGACCAGATTATATCGGTACATACGGCTGGAGATATCATGTATGTGCAGATCAAACGACTTCCGTCCGAACAAGGGATCCAATCCTATTATCCTTGGATGACGGTAACCGTAGTGCTGCCGCAGGATGTGCAGGTTGAGCTCAGAGGTTCTGACAATCGAATCATATCGTAATGAAAAAAGCAGGAGCCGGGATAAACCGAGCCTCCTGCTTTTCTTACATAGGAAATGTTAATTTCGCTAAAGGATTAACGAAAGGAATTTCATATTGCCGATAAAAACCTCCGCCTACGAAAGTACGTCAATAGACGATTTTCTCAAGCTTTTCCTCTCAGCCTGCGAAAAAATTGGGTAAGCATACTGCTGCATTCTTCTTGTAGAACGCCGGAAATGACATCCACACGATGATTAAAGCGCTCCTCCTGCAGCAGGTTCATTAGGGTACCGGCGCAGCCTGCTTTGGGGTCGGTTGTTCCGTAAATGACTTGTGGGATTCTGGACTGAACGATGGCGCCGGCACACATGGGACAAGGCTCCAGTGTCACGTACAATCTGCAATCGAGCAATCGCCAAGCCCCTAAATGTTCGCTGGCTTGTTTAATTGCAATAAGCTCCGCATGAGCCAACGGGTCTCGTGTGGTCTCGCGAAGATTGTGGCCGCGTCCAATAATGGTGTCATTCCATACGACAACGGCGCCGATAGGGACTTCTAGCAGTGCCTCGGCTTTGCGAGCTTCTTCCATTGCGGCGTTCATAAAAGGGATATGTTGTTGCACACAGGCACCTCGATTCTAATATTAACTTATTCACATGTGCATGCTGACGAACAAATATTCGATTTGTTAACATGCTGTGGATAACCTTGTGGATAACCCGTTTATTATGCACATTTTATTGTAGGAAATTGGGGATAGTTCCGCAAGTTCCCTCTATTTGTCCAAACGGCTATCCCCAAATGGGGATAAGCGCTAATGAACCTCATTGCTTATTATCATATAAATTTGCGTCTTATTTCGGGTGTTGGAATCATGCAATTGTCCTGTTTCCCGAACAGTTTGTGACGTCGTTTGGCGACCCAACGGTAAATGACATCTCGCCAAGGTGCAGGCACACTGGCAAATACATAGAGCAATGCCCAGCCACGTCCGAGTCGTCTGCATATTTGCAGCACAGCGGCAGAGTGAGTATAAACGATACCTTTATCGATGAGAATGACTGAATCCATGGTTGGATCTTCCCTAATCTCTTGAGGCAATAAGGATTGGGCCGTATCGGATTGCAGTGGGGCAAAGCGGAACACGTCCTTCTTATCTTTACGGATAATAAACTGGACCGAGCCGCTGCAAAAACGGCATTCTCCGTCAAATAGCATAATCGGGTGCTTGAACGTATCGTGCTTTGGGTCAGATACAGGGCAGGGGGCTTTCACTACGATCACCTTTTTTCATGGAGAAGTATACATTCATTATACTGTTATATCTACCGATCGTTAATGCTTTGGTCGAACTAGCGTACAGGTATTTCACTTGGAAGGCTTGTTTTATGCAGTAATGGATAGGCAACCAATGATTTTTGCTGGAAAATGGAGCAGCAAGGTGACAGCAACCCTATTTTTGCGATATAATAACTATTTAGGAATATTGAATAACGATAATTAAGGAGTTGTCCTATACATGGCTTTGAAAGCTGGGATCGTGGGCCTGCCGAACGTTGGCAAATCCACTTTATTTAATGCGATTACGCAAGCGGGCGCTGAGTCGGCAAACTACCCTTTCTGCACGATTGATCCGAACGTAGGTGTAGTAGAGGTTCCCGATGAGCGGCTGGTGAAGTTAACGGAGATGGTCGTTCCTAAAAGTGTCGTTCCGACGGCATTTGAATTTGTAGATATTGCTGGTCTAGTTAAAGGCGCAAGCCGAGGCGAAGGACTGGGCAACAAGTTTCTTGCCCACATCCGCGAAGTGGACGCCATTGTCCACGTAGTTCGCTGTTTTCAAGATGAGAACATTACGCACGTATCCGGTACGGTTAATCCTATCAGCGACATTGAGACGATCAACCTGGAGCTGATCTTGGCTGACGTTGAATCGGTTGAGAAGCGGATTGAACGTTCCCGTAAAAATATGAAGGGCGGCGACAAAAAATACGCTGCTGAGGTTGAATGTCTGGAGCGGGTTAAAGAAGCTTTGTACAACGATAAACCGGCTCGCAGTGTGGATTTGAGCGACGAAGAGAAGCTGTTGATTCGTGATCTTCATTTGCTGACTATGAAGCCAATGCTGTACGCAGCTAATGTGAGCGAAGAGGAAGTAGCGAGTGCAGACGACAATCCTTTCGTACAAAAAGTTCGTGAATTCGCGGCTCTTGAAGGTGCCGAAGTAGTTCCTATCAGCGCGAAGGTGGAATCCGAGATTGCTGAGCTGGAAGGCGAAGACAAGGAAATGTTCCTTGAGGAGCTTGGATTGCAGGAATCCGGCTTAAATCGTTTGATCAAGGCTGCTTATAAGCTGCTTGGATTGTATACGTATTTCACCGCTGGAGTGCAAGAGGTTCGCGCTTGGACGATTCGCAAAGGAATGAAAGCTCCGCAAGCAGCTGGAGTTATTCATACTGATTTCGAACGCGGATTTATTCGCGCAGAGGTTGTTGGCTATGATGAGTTGGTGAATGCCGGATCGATGAACGCGGCTAAGGAAAAAGGACAACTGCGTCTGGAAGGAAAAGAATACGTGGTGCAGGACGGCGATGTTATGCACTTCCGTTTTAACGTCTAAAATAAATACTAACCATTTGTGACATAAGGGGTGAATGATGATGTTAGATAGACTGCAATCACTGGCAGACCGTTATGATAAATTAAGCGAGCTTCTATGTGACCCGGACGTAACAAGCGATACGAAAAAGCTGCGGGAATATTCTAAAGAGCAATCCGATCTTCAGGAATCCTATGAAGCTTACACCGAGTACAAAGGCGTTGTAGAGCAGTATGAGGCTGCACGGGCTATGCAAAACGAGAAGCTGGACGATGAGATGCGTGAGCTCGTTAAGATGGAGCTCGATGAGCTTTCTCAGCGTAAAGAAGAACTGGAGGAGCGCATCAAAATTTTGATGCTTCCAAAGGACCCTAACGACGACAAAAACGTTATCGTCGAGATTCGTGGTGCTGCTGGTGGCGATGAAGCGGCTTTGTTCGCATCTGACTTGTATCGGATGTATTCGAAATACGCAGATACCCAAGGCTGGAAGACGGACATTATGGACGTCAGCATGAACGATCTGGGTGGATTTAAAGAAATCATCTTTATGGTGAACGGCAAGGGAGCGTACAGCAAGCTGAAGTTTGAAAGCGGCGCTCACCGGGTACAACGTATCCCGACGACGGAATCGGGAGGGCGGATTCATACGTCCACTTCCACGGTAGCTGTACTGCCGGAGATGGAAGATATCGATATCGAAATTAATGACAACGATATTCGCGTAGATACATTCTGTTCCAGCGGAGCAGGGGGACAGTCCGTTAATACAACGAAATCGGCGGTTCGGGTAACTCACGTACCGACTGGCATTGTTGCAACATGTCAGGACGGAAAGTCGCAGAACTCGAATAAGGAAAAAGCACTCCAGGTACTTCGTGCCCGGATTTTCGATAAGCTGCAGCAGGAAGAAATGTCCAAGTATGCGGGCGAGCGTAAGAGCAAGGTTGGTACAGGTGACCGAAGCGAACGTATCAGAACCTATAACTTCCCGCAAAGCCGTGTAACCGACCATCGTATCGGTTTAACACTGCATCGTTTGGATGCTGTGTTGAACGGTGATATGGATGAAATCATCTCCACCTTGACGATTGCTGCTCAATCGGACCTTATGGATAAAGGGGAACAAGAGTAAACCAATGACCGTCGAACGGAAGTTGACGATTCGTGAAGCCTATGTTGAGGCTTCTTCTTTTTTACAGGGGCATGATGTGAGCGAAGCCTCCAATTGTGCCGAATTGCTGCTGCAGCATCTGCTCGGTTGGAGCCGCAGTGAAATGCTGCTCCGATGGCATGAAATGTTCCCCGTGGAACTTGAACGGCAGTGGCATGAGCTGCTGGAACGTAAAGCGGCTGGAGAGCCGGTTCAATATATAATGGGGGAACAGGATTTCTATGGGCTTACCTTCAAGGTAACGCCAGCGGTGCTAATACCTCGTCCTGAAACCGAGCTGCTGGTCGAACAGGTTGTTCTGCTGGGTAGCAAGCTATGGCCTGAAAAGGATGCTTCTCCCCTTGTAGCTGATATAGGAGCGGGAAGCGGGGCGATAGCTGTGACCCTTGCCGTGGAGTGTCCACTTTGGCGTCTGATGAGCTCGGACATTTCGCCATCTGCTCTGGAGGTTGCACGTGGCAATGCGGAGCGATTAGGGGTCGGAGAGAGGGTCACCTTCCTAGAGGGTGACCTGCTGGTGCCTTACATCGAGCAGCAACTGCGGGTCGATGCGGTAATATCCAATCCTCCGTATATACCGGAGGAGGGTGAAGCCGGGCTTCAGCCGGAGGTGCGGCTGTATGAGCCAGCATCCGCATTGTATGGCGGACAAGATGGTCTGGTGTTGTATCGCCGTCTCATTGCACAGCTGAGCGAGCTAGTGGCGATGCCTTCCCTTGTCGGGCTCGAGGTTGGAATGGGCCAGGCTGAAGCTGTGTCAGTAATGCTTGCTGAAGCAGCGGAGTGGGAAGAGATACGTATCGTGCCGGATTTGGCGGGAATTGGACGACATGTTATTGCGTGGAAGTCTGGAGTTATGGAGTCTAGCAAAAAATGATAGATTGCTAGGTTTAAAACCTCTCTTATCGGTTCATACTAAAACTATGAAGCGATAACGAGAGGGGAAAACAAGCCATGGTGAAACGGACTTCCCGAGTACGGTATTATTATATAGCTTTTGCACTTATTCTATTAATTTTTTGCTGGGAAGCTCAACGTGAAAATGCAATAGTATTTGCCTCTAAGGTGGAGGCAGCCTCGGCTAGCTCGGAGGGCGTTATCCCTCAAGAGTCGATTCGTCTTCGCATTCTGGCCAATTCGGATTCCCCATCGGATCAATGGGTTAAAAGAGAAGTACGTGATGCTATTGTGGAGCAAATGAGTCGGTGGGTTACTGGACCGCAAACGATTGAGGAGGCAAGGCAAACGGTCCGCAATCATTTGCCGGAGTTGAATGATCTGGTTGGGCACACTTTGCGCAAAAACGGATTTGATTACACCTATCAGGTAGAATTGGGCGTTGTTCCTTTTCCTACGAAAATGTATGGCAGCGAAGTGTACCCTGCCGGAAATTATGAGGCGCTTCGGGTATCCATCGGTGAGGCTGAAGGGCAAAATTGGTGGTGTGTCCTGTTTCCTCCACTTTGCTTCGTTGACTCAGAAGTGATTGCTAAGAAGTCGAACGAGGTACGTGCAGAAGCAGCCCCTGAAACGGAGAAAGCTGCAATAAGCAACGCAAAAGATGGACAAGTGATCAAGGCTAATAAAGATACGAAAGTAACCAAGTCGACAAATGGGTCGGTTCAAGAAGCTAAAGTCGCAGCAGCATCAGAGAATGGGAAGGCAGCGGTAGCCAAGGCCGATGCCCAGCCTGAACAACCTGAAGTTAGGTTCTTTCTGTGGGATTTGATTAAAAAAATAGGATCGATGTTTGCGTAAACCAGTTGTTCAAAAATATCAAGCTTTGCTATGAATAAGAAGCACTTCCCATAGGGATTCGGATAAATAGGGGTACGCAAAGGACATCGGGATAAGGATGGATTGAGGATGACTGCATACTGGAAGGTCTCACCGGATCAGCCGCAGCCGGAATCATTGTCGGAAGCGGCAGAAACGATTCGACAGGGTGGTTTGGTAGCTTTTCCTACGGAGACCGTATATGGTTTAGGGGCGGATGCCCGGCAAACGGATGCGGTAGAAAAGATTTTCAAGGCCAAAGGAAGGCCGTCGGACAACCCGCTGATCGTCCATATTGCACATCGGTCTCAAGTAGAGGAGCTGGCCGCTTCTCCGGATGAGGCCGTTTCGCGTTTGCTGGACGCCTTCTGGCCGGGGCCGCTCACTGTAGTGCTGCCAGTCCGGCCAGGCGTCCTGTCCCCGCTGGTCACCGCGGGGCTGAACTCGGTCGGGCTGCGTATGCCCGACCATCCTGTAGCGCTGAAGCTGATTGCTGCTGCAGGCTGCCCTGTGGCCGCTCCGAGCGCTAACCGCTCGGGCAGGCCAAGCCCAACACAAGCGCCGCATGTGTTGCAGGATCTCGCTGGCCGCATCGACGGCATCGTCGACGGAGGGCCGACAGGGGTCGGCGTAGAGTCGACGGTGGTGGAGTACACAGCGGCAGCGGATGAAGCCGGCGGCGGTGTGCTCCACATCCTGCGGCCCGGCGGCATTACCGCAGCGCAGCTTCGCGAAGCGCTGCCCGGTGTCACGGTGCGCGAAGCTTCAGCGCACCACGAGCCCTCCGCGGCTCCCCGCGCGCCGGGGATGAAGTACACGCATTACGCCCCGCGCGGCGTAATGACCCTCGTTCAGGGCGATGCCCCTGAACGGGTGCTTGCCCGCATTCAACGCGAGCTCGATGAGGCTCACGCGCGCGGGGAACGCACAGGCGTACTCACGTACCGTGAGCACACAGCGCTGCTGCGCGCAGATCACATCGTCGCCTGCGGAAGCGTCGGCGACCTGGAATCGCTGGCGCACGGACTGTACGCCGCGCTGCGCGAGTTCGATGAAGAGGGAATCCACTTCATCGTAGGAGAAACCTGTCCCGAAGAAGGCATCGGGGCCGCAATCATGAATCGGCTGCGCAAAGCAGCTGGCGACCGTGTTATACATGCGTAGACCCACACCCTGTCATTCCAAAATTAACGGAATGGCGGGGTGTTTTTTTGCTGCATGGATGACTGTTTCGTACTCCTGGGCCCTAAATGTCGGGTCGAGCCTATTTTAACGATACAGGTCCGTCATAGGTGTAGTGAATAATTCCTCCCCCTATTGCGAAAAATGGCAATAAAATACGAGCCTCTTCAAGGGTATTGTTTGCGCTAGCTAATCTGTGAAAGCACCCCAAAGTCATGATTTTCTACTCGTCCGCATATGTTGATTAGGGACGGGGACAAGGGGTGAGTAAAATAATGGATTGGACATCTCCGCTGATGGTGGGGCAGTTTATCGCAATATTGATCATGGCCATCGCCTTGGGGCTGGATGCGCTATCGCTCGGCATTGGTATTGGGATGAGGGGCATACGCAAGCTGGATATAATAAAGCTCAGCTTTGTCATAGCCGTATTTCATATGATAATGCCGTTGATGGGAATGTTTACAGGCAGCTACGTAAGCTCTCTAATGGGTGGTATTGCGACCAAGGTTGGAGGGGCGCTGCTTCTGCTGCTTGGTATTCATATGGTGTACAGCTCTTTAAAGGGCGAAGAAGCACGTTCAATCGATCACCGCACGTTAGGGGGACTGCTCCTATTCGCTCTCAGTGTCAGTATCGATTCCTTTTCCGTTGGCGTCTCCCTAGGTATGTTTGCAGGAGACATGGCTCTAACGGTTATTATGTTCGGGACTGTCGGTGGAATCATGTCGATTATCGGACTGCTGCTTGGCAGTAAGATGGGACGATGGATTGGCGAATACGGGGAAGCGATGGGCGGGATTATTTTATTGGCCTTTGGCGTCCATTTTTTAATATGATAGAAGTCTATTTTATAAAAAATGAATTGTCTACCGTTCCCTATTTTCAGCATTTTAAGGTACAATAATATTGAAGGCTGCGTTAGACAAATTATGAAAAGTAAAGGCAGGGATCCCAGATGAATCGAATCCTATTCGTTTGTACCGGCAATACCTGCCGCAGTCCGATGGCTGAAGGATTGCTCCGGCGGCTGCTGGCGGAACATCAGTTGCAGCATCTTGAAGTCCGTTCGGCTGGAGTTGCAGCTTATGACGGCACTCCGGTATCCCATCATGCGGCGGCAGTATTGAAGGAAAAAGGCTCTGACTGTGACATGAGCTCCAGTGCGTTAACCGGCTCGCTGATCGAGTGGGCGGATGTAGTGCTGACCATGACGTCCGGCCATAAACAGCATGCAATTGGACGATATCCGGAATTCGTCGATAAAATATATACGTTGAAAGAATATGTGGAAGACGATCCGGATGCGGCTGACCGAATTGCGGAGATGGAGAGGCTGATTGCCGATCTGCAAGTGAAGAGGGCATTGTCTCAACAAGTCACTGATGAAGAACGAGCACGGATTTTAACGCTGGAGCGAAAGCTGCCTGATTATGATATCGCCGATCCCTTTGGCGGTTCTTTATCCCAATACAGGGCCTGTGCGGCAGAGATTGAAACCTCGCTGCTTAAGCTGATTGCCAAGCTGAAGGCATCGCTGTAACGAGTCTCATACCATGAATTATTCCTGTATAAGTCTTCGGAGCCAATGGCTTTTTAGGCTTTACACATGACGTCATTTCCGCTATGATAAAGATACAATCTAGGACCCTGATGTAACTGGCGACGAGTGGACTTAACCACAGTGGAGCATGAGGGTATACGGCCGGTCGCCTGGGCAAAGAGCATCGTTGTGCTGGAAACAGCACACAGCATGCTCTTTTTTCGTGTTTCGGCTATCTATCGGTTATAATGGAGCTAACTATGGTTAGGAGGCGAAAGACAAGATGAAAATTGCAATTGGAGCAGACCACGCTGGAGTTCGTTTGAAGGATGAATTGGTAGGATTTATCGAATCAATGGGTCACCAGGTGGCCGATTTAGGCTGTAACTGTACGGATTCCGTCGATTATCCGGATTATGCGATCGCCGTATGTGATCAAGTAGTCGCAGGGCAGGCGGACAAAGGAATCTTGATTTGCGGAACAGGGATCGGAATGACTATTGCCGCGAACAAAGTACCTGGCATCCGTTGCGCGCTGGTTCACGATTTGTTCTCCGCAAAAGCAACTCGCGAGCATAACGATACGAACGTACTTGCGATGGGCGAACGTGTTATCGGACCCGGCGTAGCACAAGAAATTATTAAAGTCTGGCTGGAGACGGAATTCTCTCATGGAGAACGCCATCAAAATCGGATTAATAAAGTTAAAGCGCTGGAAGATAAATATGCGCTGCATCCGTAAACGGAAAGCCTGACGAAAGAGGCGAATCCCTTATGGATAACATAGAGCAACTGCAGGAAGCTGCAGTGGAAGAGAAATCATTGGATTTAAATGCAATTCGTGTCCATCTGGAGCAGGCGCTTCGTGAGCTTATTCAGGCGGGCCACATAGAACCGGGGCAGCTTGTAGTCTTCGGGACAAGCACGAGCGAAGTGTTAGGCAAGCATATTGGTACTTCCGGAACGGAAGAAGTAGCCGAGCAGCTGTTCGCGGCCATGGAGGCTGTGCGGAAGGAAGTCCAATTTTATCCGGCCTATCAATGCTGTGAGCATCTGAACCGAGCTATTGTAGTTGAACGCGAAGCTATGAGAGAATATCGACTGGACCCGGTCTCGGTTATTCCAGTACCTAGGGCAGGCGGTTCCATGGCCTCTTACGCGTTCAAGAAGCTAACACAAGCCTGTGTAGTTGAGACTATTGAAGCTCATGCAGGTATCGATATCGGCGGTACGCTCATCGGCATGCATCTGAAGAGGGTAGCGGTTCCGTTCAAGCCGTCGATAAGAATGATCGGACATGCGTCTATCTTGGCTGCATATACCCGACCGAAGCTTATCGGAGGGGCACGTGCTGTTTATACCATGGAGGATTCAGCATCGCTGAATTCAAGCACTTGTATGTAATGAATTTTCTTTATAAAAATATAAGCATATCCTAAGGAGGAACTTACTGTGGAACAATTACGCAAGCAAGACCCCAAAATCGTTGAGGCTATGAACCTGGAAATCGGCCGTCAACGTGACAAAATCGAATTGATCGCTTCCGAGAACTTCGTAAGCGAAGCTGTAATGCAAGCTATGGGTACTGTACTTACGAACAAATATGCGGAAGGTTACCCAGGTCGTCGTTACTACGGTGGTTGCGAATACGTTGATATTGTAGAAGATATCGCTCGCGATCGCGCAAAAGAATTGTTCGGTGCCGAGCATGCGAACGTTCAGCCTCACTCCGGCGCACAAGCCAATATGGCGGTTTACTTGGCAGCTTTGCAACCAGGTGATACTGTATTGGGCATGAACCTGGCTCACGGCGGTCACTTGACTCACGGTAGCCCAGTTAACGCATCCGGTCTTTTGTACAACTTCGTTGCATACGGCGTAAGAGAATCCGATTCCCGTATCGACTATGATGAAGTACGTAAAGTAGCATTCAAACACAAGCCTCGTCTGATTGTAGCGGGTGCTAGTGCATATCCGCGCATCATCGATTTCGAAGCATTGAGTCAAATCGCTAATGATGTAGGCGCATTGTTCATGGTGGACATGGCTCATATCGCTGGCTTGGTTGCGGCTGGTTTGCACCCGAACCCAGTGCCTTATGCGCATTTTGTAACGACAACAACACATAAAACGCTTCGCGGTCCACGTGGCGGTATGATTTTGTGCCGTAAGCCTTGGGCAGCAGCTATTGATAAAGCGGTATTCCCAGGAACACAAGGCGGCCCATTGATGCATACAATCGCCGCTAAAGCCGTATCCTTCGGCGAAGCTTTGCAACCAGAATTCAAAACCTACGCACAAAACGTTGTTAACAATGCCAAAGCATTATCTGAAGCTTTGATCGCTGAAGGTGTTGACCTCGTATCCGGCGGTACAGACAATCACTTGATGCTGATTGACCTGCGCAGCTTGAACATTACTGGTAAAGATGCAGAGCATCTGTTGGATGAAGTGGGCGTTACCGTTAACAAAAATGCGATTCCTTTCGACCCTGCTAAACCTATGGTAACAAGCGGTGTACGTGTAGGTACGCCTGCGGCAACATCCCGCGGCATGAATGAAGAAGCTATGAAGACTATTGCCAAAATCATTGCTTTGACATTGAAAAACCCAACCGATGCAGCAGTACATGATAAAGTACGCGGCATGGTAAAAGATTTGACAGCTCAATTCCCTCTTTATCCAGGATTGGCATACTAATTGCTCAACCACAAGTCGGCACTGCTTAGCAGCTGCCGGCTTTTTTTTATGATATAAAACTCGTGTGGAGCTACTCGTAGGTGACTCTATAACCCTCCCATATAATGACCGTGCAAGGTCCATCATGAAGAAATAATAGGCGTACTGCTTGTATATTCAACGAGGTTTAGTAAAATAAATACAGTGCTTCACGAAAATTTGGAGGAGGATTGTATTCATGAGTACGGAACAAACTGCGGGTTACTTTGGTTCATTCGGGGGCAGCTTTATTCCTCCCGAACTTCAGGAAGTTATGGATTATTTGGCGCAGCAATTCGAGACTTACAAGACAGACCTTGAATTTGTAGAAGAATTTCAATATTATTTAAGAGAGTATGTCGGGCGTGAGAATCCATTAACTTACGCAAAGCATTTAACAGATAAGCTCGGCGGAGCCAAAATTTATTTGAAACGCGAGGATCTCAATCATACGGGCTCTCATAAAATCAATAACGTCCTCGGTCAAATTTTGCTTGCCAAGCGGATGGGTGCCAAGCGTATTATTGCGGAAACCGGAGCTGGACAGCACGGCGTAGCGACAGCAACGGTATGCGCCATGTTCGATATGGATTGCACCATTTATATGGGAGCAGAGGACACACGCCGTCAGGCTTTGAACGTATTCCGGATGGAGCTGCTTGGAGCCAAAGTAGTACCAGTAGAAAAAGGTCAAGGCAGATTGAAGGATGCAGTCGATGAGGCGTTGGGGGATCTGGTGCAGAACTACCGCAACACCTTTTATTTGCTGGGTTCGGCTGTAGGACCGCATCCGTTCCCTACGATGGTCAAACACTTTCAATCCATCATTAGCGAGGAGTCCAAGCGTCAAATCCTTGAAAAGGAAGGGCGTCTACCGACAGCTGTATTAGCTTGTACCGGTGGAGGAAGCAATGCCATTGGATCGTTCGCTCATTATATTGACGAACCGTCGGTTCGTTTGATCGGTGTGGAGCCGGACCAAGCCCCTAGTCTCACTGAGGGAGTGCCTGCCGTGTTGCATGGCTTTAAATGCTTGGTGCTTCTAGACGAAAATGGGGAGCCCCGTAAAACGTATTCGATTGCTGCTGGACTTGATTATCCGGGTATCGGACCTGAGCACAGCTATTTGAAAGAAAGCGGACGCGCGGAATACTATACGGTGACTAACGAGGAAGTGCTTAACGCCTTCCAGGTGCTGTCCAAAACAGAAGGCATCATTCCGGCACTCGAAAGCGCCCACGCCGTAGCACACGCTCTCAAGATGGCTCCGACGATGTCTAATGACGACATCCTGATCGTCAATCTGTCCGGACGTGGCGACAAGGACGTGGAACAAGTGTTCCACATGCTTCAGAAGTAATACTGGTGTGTAGAGGCTCTTTTTCGCGATGTGCTGAGTAAGTTTCAGTCCGCGGTAAGGGGCTTTTTTTTGCTGTTTAGGTAAGAGTTTTTTATACGAGAGGGCTTCAAATGAAAATGTCAATCTTGAGAGGATAACCTTCTGCAATTGTGGTATAATAGACAAGATTTGGCGTAAAGGGGACATAGTATGGGAAAAGTATTTGTGTGCGATCATCCGTTGATACAGCACAAGCTCACTTACATAAGAGACAAGGCGACAACGACGAAAGATTTTCGAGAGCTTGTCGATGAGGTGGCCACGCTGATGGCTTACGAGATTACAAGGGACATTCCTTTGCAAAAGGTAGAGGTGCAAACACCTGTTGCTACCGCCGATTGCCGTGTTATATCCGGCCGGATGCTTGGATTGATCCCCATTTTGCGTGCCGGTCTAGGCATGGTAGATGGGATATTGAAGCTTGTTCCGGCGGCTAAGGTCGGCCATATTGGTTTGTACCGCGATCCGGAAACGCTCGAACCGGTAGAATACTACGCCAAACTTCCTACCGATGTACAGGAGCGGGAGCTGATCGTTATCGATCCGATGCTTGCCACTGGAGGCTCGGCTAATGCTGCCATTACCGCATTGAAGAATAGAAACTGCTCGCAAATTAAGCTGATGTGTCTGATTGCCGCGCCGGAAGGTGTACAAGCTGTGCAGAATGCACATCCGGATGTCGATATTTATGTGGCTGCCATTGACGATTATTTAGATGATCACGGGTATATTATTCCGGGTCTCGGTGATGCGGGCGACCGTTTATTCGGAACGAAATAAGGCAATACGAGATAGTAAGGAATTATGGGCATACATGGAGGGGAAACGAACATGAGCAAAATTAAAGTTATTACGATTTTCGGTACAAGACCGGAAGCCATTAAGATGGCACCGCTCGTGTTAGAGCTTCAGAAGTATCCTGAGCAGATCGAATCGCTGGTTTGCGTGACCGCACAGCATCGCCAGATGCTTGACCAAGTATTGGATACGTTCAAAATTAAGCCGAATTATGATCTAGATGTCATGAAGGAGCGTCAAACGCTGAACGAGATTACGATCCGCGTGCTTCAAGGGCTGGACCCGGTTTTCCGCGAGGAGAAGCCTGATTTGGTCCTCGTCCACGGGGATACTTTAACAACCTTCCTGGCGAGCTATGCCGCTTTCATGCAGCAGGTGAAAGTAGGTCATGTTGAAGCGGGATTACGGACATGGAACAAGATGTCCCCGTATCCGGAAGAAATGAACCGCCAATTAACGGGCGTGCTGTCAGATCTTCACTTTGCTCCTACGGATTTGTCGGCTAGTAATCTTCGCAAGGAGAACAAGTCCGAAGAATCCATCTTTGTTACGGGCAATACGGTTACGGACGTGTTCCAATATACGGTTCAAAAAGACTTCACACATCCTGTGCTTGAATGGGCGGAGGGTAAACGTCTTATTCTGATGACGGCTCATCGCCGTGAAGCGCAAGGAGAGCCTCATCGTCAAATTTTCCGCGCTGTTCGCCTCATTGCCGACGAATTCGAGGATATCGCAATCGTATATCCAGTGCATCCAAGTCCTGCGGTGAAGGAGCCAGCTTATGAAATGCTCGGTGGACATCCGCGAATCAAATTGATAGAACCGCTAGACGTTTTTGAGTTCCATAACATTTATCCGCATGTACATATGATTTTGACAGATTCTGGCGGTCTTCAAGAAGAAGCACCTTCGTTCGGAGTTCCGGTACTTGTTCTTCGCGAAACAACGGAACGTCCTGAAGGGATTGATGCAGGGACGCTCGAACTAGTAGGAACGAATGAGGAGAAGGTATACGAACGGGCAAAAGCACTGCTGACAGACGCTGATTTATATCAAAAAATGAGTCAAGCAGCCAACCCGTATGGGGATGGAAAAGCGTCAGAACGTATCGTTCAAGCCATCCTTTACCATTTTGGACAAGCCTCTGCAAGACCTGAACCATTCCAACCGTGACAATCTCATGACAAACGTTACAGCGTACAGTTGCACTGTTTGGTTTGGAAGTGAAAAAAACCTTGCTGCGACTGGGTTTTTGTGATTTCGATCACTGTTTGTTAACAAAGATCGGTAATTGACAAACCTCGCATCGCTTCGTTACAATAAGTGAGGATTCTCAGGAGGGTGCTTATGAAACAGCCAAACCGCAACGATAATCCGTGGCGAGCCGCTGCATTGACGAGCGCCATTGGAATCGATCTTGTTGTATGCTTAATGGCCGGGTATTGGCTCGGAGATTGGTTAAGTCATACGTTAGGCGGGCAATTATGGCTGCTAGGAGGCTTTCTGCTGGGGCTTGTGTCTGCAATTATGAGCATTTACTTTATGATCAAGCAGTACGGAGGGCTATAATGGATGATTTTTCGGCCCATCTGAAAACGGTTCAAAATGTGTTTCTTTTCTTTCTTTCCTTTTGTTTGGTCGTTTGGGCGATTTTCGTCGAATTCCGGCCGTATTCGGCAGGACTGATGCTTGGTTCAATCGTCAGCATGATCAACGCTAGGTATCTTGCATGGAAAATCCGCAAGCTATCTGAGAAAGTGATCGAAGCTCCACCCGAGCAAAAAGTACCTAACAAAGCTAACATAGGATTTCTGACAAGAGCGGCCATTGCTGGCTTGGCGGGGCTTGTAGCTATTCGCTTTCCAGAGCATGTCGCCATACTTACAACCATTGTCGGATACTTTTTCGCTCAATTGGCAACACTCGTATTGGGTATTCTTTCTATTAAAAGATCCAAGAAGTAAATCCATTCGTGGAAAGGGGTGAAAATGGAAAACATGGAACATCACGTGCCGGGTATAGAACTGTTTGGTCTTCACTTCGATTTATCAGCGCTTCTTATGATCGTAGTGACTAGTATTATCGTATTAATTCTCGCCATCTCTGGCGCTAGCAAAGGATCCGTTACGAATCCTTCGAAAATTCAAAACTTTATGGAATGGGTCGTAGAGTTTGTAGAGGGCATTATCGGCAGCACCATCGGTACGAAGCACGGGAAACCGTTTATCGCACTGGGGCTTACACTCATCATGTATATTTTTGTCGGTAACATGCTGGGACTTCCGTTCTCGATCGTTACAGAGGATCATGTCTCTTGGTGGAAATCACCAACGGCGGATATTGCAGTAACGGCTGCATTGACAGTCATTGTCATCGTACTTAGCCATTACTTAGGTATTACTCGTAATACCAAACATTATTTTGCGCATTACTTTGAATACAAAGGCGCTATGCTTCCACTGCATTTGATTGAAGTGGTATCTAAGCCGCTGACGCTCGCTTTCCGTCTATACGGTAATATTTATGCGGGTGAAATAATGATTTCTGTCATCTTGGGGGCAGGTTGGTTTGGTATTGTGCCTCTATTTGTTTGGCAGGGCTTCAGTGTGTTCGTAGGTGCGATTCAAGCTTTCGTATTTACGATGCTGACGATGGTTTACATTTCGCAAACTTTGGTCCACGAAGAAGAGGGCCACTAAGAGCAAGACTCACCTCGGGATATAAACTCGAGTCATTTTATAAAAAAACTTTTCAATTTAAGGGAGGATTTTCTCAATGGGAGCTTTAGCATTAGTAGCAGCAGCAATCGTATTTGGTTTGGGAGCACTTGGTGCAGGTATTGGTAACGGTTTGATCGTAGGTCGCGCTTTGGAAGGTATTTCCCGTCAACCTGAGCTTCGCGGTACTCTTCAAACAACAATGTTTATCGGTGTAGGTCTAGTAGAGGCAATGCCAGTCGTAGCTTTGGTTCTTGCGTTCATCTTGATGGGCCAAGCTTAAGAAACCGTTTGGCGGGGATGGCGACATAGCCTCCACGCCTTCGTTTTGCCCACGTTATCAGAAGGGAGTGACGTTACTTGCATATCGAATGGACCACGTTTTTTATTCAAATTGTAGCCTTCTTGATTTTGTACTTCCTGCTGCAAAAGTTTGCGTTCGGCCCTTTATTCGGCATGATGGAAAAACGCAGACAGCTCGTGAAGGATCAAATTCAAACGGCTGAAAATAGTCGCAAGCAAGCTGAGCAATTGTTAGAGGAGCAAAAACAAGCCCTTCAACAAACTCGTAAAGAAGCACATGATATTATTGAGCAAGCTAAACAAACGAGTTCCAAACAAGCGGATGAGATTGTTGCTGCAGCACGTACAGAAGCAGATCGTCTGAAAGACGAAGCGCTTAAAGATATCGAGAACGAGAAGAACAAAGCGGTTGCAGCTCTGCGCAGCCAAGTGAGCGCGATGTCCGTTTTGATCGCCTCCAAAATTATCGAGAAACAAATTGACGAGAAATCTCAGAACGAGTTGGTTGAGACTTACCTCAAAGAGGTAGGAGGCAACGTATGAGTGACATCGTTGTAGCGAAGCGATATGCCAAAGCTCTATTCGAGGTAGCTAAGGAAAAAGGTATTATTTCCGGAGTGGAAGAAGAGCTGAAATCTGTAGTCGATGCGATTAGGGACAATGCGGATCTGCAGAAGTTCCTGGGCCATCCGAATATCGGGGCTTCCGTCAAAAAGGACCTGCTGAAGCAGATTTTTGAAGGCAATGTTTCCGAACCGGTGTGGAATACGCTGCAGATTTTGATCGATAAGGGTAGAGAGGGCACTTTAGCCCAATTGGTTTCCGACTATGTGAAAATTGCGAATGAAGCTTTGGGTCAGGCTAATGCTACGGTTTATGCACCGTTTGTAATTTCTGAAGCTCAACAGGCTGAAATTGCAGCACAGTTCGGCAAACTTACGAATAAAACCATCCGTGTGCAAACCGTTGTTGAGCCTAAGCTGCTTGGCGGTATTCAAGTGCGGATCGGCGACCGTTTATATGATGGAAGCTTGTCGGGACGTCTGAATCGTCTGGCAAGTTCTTTAAAATAAGCACAAGCACTGTAAGAATAGGGGTGAAGTTCGTTGAGTATCAAACCTGAAGAAATCAGCACATTGATTAAACAACAGATTGAAAACTATAAATCCGATATGCAAGTGGTTGACGTAGGTACAGTTATTCAGGTTGGTGACGGTATCGCTCGTGCTCACGGCTTGGAAAGCGCTATGGCGGGTGAGTTGCTTGAGTTTCCTAATGGGGTTTTGGGTTATGTATTTAACCTTGAGGAAAGCAACGTTGGTATCGTTATTTTGGGACCTTACAAGGACATTCGTGAAGGTGACCAAGTTAAACGTACAGGCCGTATCATGGAGGTTCCTGTAGGCGATGAGCTAATTGGCCGTGTAGTTAACCCATTGGGTCAACCAGTGGACGGTAAAGGTCCAATTAACACAACTACTTTCCGTCCTATTGAGTCCCCAGCACCAGGCGTAATGGCTCGTAAATCAGTACATGAGCCTATGCAAACGGGTATCAAAGCAATCGACGCAATGATTCCTATCGGTCGTGGTCAGCGTGAGTTGATCATCGGTGACCGTCAAACGGGTAAAACCGCGATCGCGATGGATACCATCATCAACCAAAAAGGCAACAACGTAAAATGTATTTATGTTGCTATCGGTCAAAAGCAATCCACCGTTGTTAACGTAGTTGAAACACTGCGTAAAGCCGGCGCTATGGATTACACCATTGTTGTAACAGCAAGTGCTTCCGAGCCTGCTCCATTGCTGTGGCTTGCACCGTTTGCAGGTTGCGCAATGGGTGAGTACTTCATGTACAAAGGTGAGCACGTGCTTATCGTATATGATGACTTGACTAAGCAAGCAGCGGCATACCGTGAGTTGTCCTTGCTGCTTCGCCGTCCACCGGGTCGGGAAGCTTATCCGGGTGACGTTTTCTACTTGCATTCCCGTTTGCTTGAGCGTGCAGCTAAGCTTAGTGATGCATTGGGTGGAGGTTCTCTTACTGCCCTTCCGTTTATCGAGACTCAAGCGGGTGACGTATCCGCCTACATCCCGACGAACGTTATCTCTATCACAGACGGACAAATTTTCCTTGAGTCCGACCTGTTCTACTCCGGTCAACGTCCAGCGGTTAACGTTGGTATCTCCGTATCCCGGGTAGGTAGCTCCGCACAAATTAAAGCGATGAAGAAGGTTGCTGGTACGTTGAAAACGGACCTTGCCCAATACCGCGAATTGGCTGCTTTCGCAGCGTTTGGTTCCGATTTGGATAAAGCGACTCAAACTCGTTTGAACCGTGGTCTGCGTACATTGGAAATCTTGAAACAAGGCGTTCACCAGCCGTTGCCAGTTGAGAAGCAAGTTGCTTCCATCTACACGGTTGTAAGAGGACATCTTGACGAGCTTCCAGTACAGGATGTAAGCCGCTTTGAAGCTGAATTCCTGGCATACCTGGATTCCAACCGTCCTGAGATTTTGCAAAGCATCCGCGATACAAAAGATTTGACTGCGGACAATGAGAACGCATTGAAAGATGCAATCCAACAGTTTACAAAAGGATTTGCAACTTCCGTATAATATACGAACGGTCTGAGCTTCTCGTCTGAGAAGCTCGGTGTTCCATTTTAAGTCTTTTAACAGGCTTTTCGAGTGAAGGCTTTTCCGTAAGAAGAGAAGCTTCGAGAGAGAGGTGAGCAAGCATGGCAAAAGGAATGCGCGAAATTAAGCGCCAGATCAAGTCCAAACAAAACACGAAGCAAATCACGAAAGCGATGGAGATGGTAGCTGCCTCGAAGCTGAGAAGAGCGCAAGAGGCTGCTGAAGCTGCACGTCCTTACGCTGACAAGCTGAAAGAAGTGGTTGGCAGTATTGCAGCAGGCACCAAGGGTGTAAAACACCCAATGCTGCAAAATCGCGAAGTGAAGAAGACGGGCTATCTCGTTGTCACTTCAGACCGCGGTCTGGCGGGTGGTTACAATGCGAACGTGTTGCGTAGAGTAATGACCGAGATCCAAGAAAGACATAAGTCTCCAAATGAATATTCGATTTTCGTAATCGGACGTAAAGGCAGAGATTTCTTCAGCAAACGCAATATGCCGATTGTTGAAGAGGTGGTTGGACTATCCGACTCACCAACTTTCGGGGACATCAAGTCAGTAGCAGCAGCTGCTGTGAAAAACTTTGAGAACGGATCATACGACCAGCTGTTCCTGGTGTATAACAGGTTTGTCAATGCAATCTCCCAAATTCCAACGGTAAAACAGCTTTTGCCGATGGAAGATATGAGCGGAACGGTAGTAGCCAACTACGAATACGAGCCATCTCCGGAGGGTGTATTGGAAGTGTTGCTGCCTAAATATGCGGAGACATTGATTTATAGTGCTGTATTGGACGGTAAAGCGAGCGAATTCGGCGCGAGAATGACAGCTATGAACAGTGCAACGAAAAATGCGACGAAGATGATCAATACGTTGACACTTTCTTACAACCGTGCACGTCAAGCTGCCATCACTCAGGAAATTTCTGAGATCGTAGCTGGTGCAAGTGCCGCACAAGGATAAAACCGATCGGCTTGAAAGTTAAGTCTAGGATTCATGCATATAACAAGCTTTGCTTTCAGCATGGCTAAAGTGAACGCTATGAAGCGGCTTTGTCCAAGGATGAAGCTTTTAGGAGGGAAAACAGTGAGCAAAGGGCGCGTTGTGAACATTACGGGGCCGGTTGTCGACATCGAGTTTGACCGTGGACACCTCCCTGAGATCTTAAATGCGATCAAAATTGAGAAAAAAGCAGAGAATGCAGGCGAGCAAGATATTAAATTAACGGTTGAAGCTGCTGTTCATTTGGGCGACAATTTGGTTCGCTGCGTTGCGATGTCTTCCACTGACGGTTTGGTCCGTGGTATGGAAGCTGTCGATACAGGTGCAGCTATTAGCGTTCCTGTAGGCGCAGCAACATTGGGCCGTGTATTTAACGTATTGGGAGATCCTATCGACGGTGTTGATGAAATCGACCGTTCTGTAACTAACCCAATCCACAGAAGTGCTCCTTCGTTTGACGACTTGTCGACGCAAGTAGAAATTCTGGAAACAGGAATTAAAGTTATCGACTTGATTGCTCCATATGTTAAAGGTGGTAAAATCGGTCTGTTCGGTGGTGCCGGTGTAGGTAAAACCGTTACATTGCAAGAATTGATTCACAATATCGCATCTGAGCTTGGCGGTATCTCCGTATTCGCCGGCGTTGGTGAGAGAACACGTGAAGGTAATGACTTGTACCACGAGATGAAAGAATCCGGCGTTATTGACAAAACCGCGATGGTTTTCGGTCAAATGAACGAACCACCGGGCGCGCGTCTTCGTGTAGCTTTGACTGGCTTGACTATGGCTGAATATTTCCGTGACGTAGAAGGCCGTGACGTTCTTCTGCTGATCGACAACATTTTCCGTTTTACGCAAGCAGGTTCCGAGGTATCCGCCCTTCTTGGACGTATGCCATCTGCGGTAGGTTACCAACCTACATTGGCTACAGAAATGGGTCAATTGCAAGAGCGTATCACATCCACCAAAAAAGGTTCCGTTACTTCAATCCAAGCGATCTACGTTCCTGCGGATGACTATACGGACCCGGCTCCGGCTACAGCATTTGCTCACTTGGATGCTACAACAAACTTGGAGCGTAACATTGCAGCAATGGGTATCTTCCCTGCGGTTGACCCATTGGCATCCTCTTCCCGTATTCTGACTCCAGAAATTCTTGGCGAAGAGCACTACAACGTAGCTCAAGGCGTTAAGAAAATCTTGCAACGCTATAAAGAGTTGCTTGATATCATCGCAATCCTCGGTATGGACGAGTTGTCCGACGAAGATAAACTGGTCGTAAAACGTGCAAGACGTATCCAATTGTTCTTGTCCCAGCCGCTTCACGTGGCCGAGGCGTTCAATGGTATCCCAGGTCTGTACGTACCGGTTAAAGAAACGGTTCGCAGCTTTAGAGAAATTCTGGATGGTAAGCACGACGATCTTCCAGAACCGGCGTTCCACAACGTTGGTACTATCGAAGAAGCGATCGAAAAAGCAAAAACTTTGTAATCTAACATGTATCGCTGGGCATTCTTAACGGTTTGTCCAGCGAGATATAGAACAGGCACGCGGCAAAAAGCGAGCTTTTCCATGAAAAGCTCGTTGTATGCTTACGAAGTGGTTTGCTAAAGCAAACTCTTAGGAGGAATCCAAGTGAGTACTTTCCTACTGGAAATTGTAACTCCTGAACGTAAAGTGTTCGCTGAGGAAGCAAACATGATTATCGTGAAGGGCGTAGCTGGAGAGCTTGGTATTCTGCCAAATCACATTCCTTTGGTTACTCCATTGAAAGTGGCGCCAGTTACCGTGAAGCAGAACGGCAAGCAATTGTATATTGCGGTAAACGGCGGCTTTATGGAAGTCCGCAAGGATAAAGTGGTTATTCTGGCGGAAAGCGCTGAGCTGCCGGAACAAATCGATCTTGAGCGTGCTCAAGCAGCTAAAGAACGTGCTGAGAAGCGTTTAGCGTCCAAGGACAACTACGACTTCAAACGCGCGGAAGCAGCTTTGCAAAAAGCATTGAATCGGATTGAGGTTTATGGTAGAAAATAAGAAGTTGAAATGATAAGGCGAGAGAACTTAGTTTCTCTCGCTTTTTTTACTATTATGAATTTATAAGTTTCGGGGCTCCCCGCAAAGTACCTGAATCAGCTCCGAAGCCAAGGCCTCACTCTATGTGGTTATTTCATATAAGGAAATTCAGGAAATATTAGACACCCCAACAGGCATTTGTTATAATTATTTAGGCATAAATTAACAGTAGGTGTATGTTCATTCAGATTTGTTCATAGAGAGCGGCCTAGGAATTTCATCTTGTTTACGCTTACATATAAAACAAGAAGAAAAGACGATTCCATCCTACCAAATCTGTCCTGCACAACCTTCTGTAGAACATACTTTCCAATACATTAGTGGGAGGCGGATCGTTCACGATGTACATGAACAATTACGTGGTCGTTGCCATTTTTCTCATGCTTGGAGTGTTACTTCCAATTGTAGCGCTTACAGTGGGACGATTGCTTCGCCCAAACAAGCCAGTGGAGGAGAAGTATACCACTTATGAAAGCGGAAATGAGCCCGTAGGCGAGAGCCACGTGCGCTTTAACATCCGCTATTACTTGTTTGCATTGATGTTTGTTATATTTGATGTGGAAACTGTATTTTTGTACCCATGGGCCGTTGCGTATAAGCAATTAGGCTTGTTTGCGCTTGTAGAGATGTGCATTTTTGTCGGGCTTCTCGTAGTAGGGTTAATTTATGCTTGGAAGAAGAAGGTGCTGCAATGGACTTCAATTTAGAGTCAATTTCCCCTGAAGAAAGACAAGAGCTTGAGCGAAATGTGTTTATGACAACATTGGAGCAAGTGAAGGCTTGGGCGCGAAGCAATTCCTTGTGGCCGTTGACCTTCGGTCTGGCCTGTTGCGCGATTGAGATGATGGGAACCGGTGCTTCACACTATGACCTGGACCGATTTGGAGTTATCTTCCGTACATCGCCAAGGCAGTCCGATGTGATGATTGTTGCTGGTACGGTAACGAAAAAAATGGCTCCCCTTCTGCGCCGCTTGTACGAGCAGATGCCAGAACCGAAATGGGTTATTGCTATGGGTTCCTGTGCAACCGCCGGTGGCCCTTATGTGAAGTCCTATGCGGTCGTCAAAGGCGTCGATCAGGTGGTTCCTGTCGATGTGTATATCCCGGGCTGTCCTCCGAACCCTGCTGCTTTAATCTATGGCATCAATAAGCTGCAGGAGAAAATACGGTACGAAGCAAAAACCGGTAAGCAGGTGACCAATCGATGAGCGATGAGCAAAAGAAGGATGGTTTGCAGCCTGAAGAGGAAGTGAAGCCGTCTGCAAGTGCGGAAACATCGTCAGCTGAGCCTCAGGCAGGTACTGCTGCTAAAGAGGTAGAAGGAACAGTGAAACCTGCTGAAGCGGCCTTAGATCAGAAGGAGAGCGATGCTGCTTCGCAAGCTTCTGGCGATAGCAAGAACGAGACAAAGCCTGTAGATGACACAGCAGCTCCAGTGAAGCCTGCACGGCCTGAGAGAAGAGCAGCCGCTGCTGCAAGCGAGTCTGCGGCGGAGGGTGCTACAGCGGAGAAAGCAGCACCCACTGATGAGGAAAAGGAAGCTAAAGCGAAGGCCGCCGCAGAGGCGAGAGCGGCACGAGCTAATGCGCGCGCCAAGAAGCCGGAGAGTGAGGAAGAATCCGCTCCTAAGGAGCCTTCCCCGAATCAGCCGAGGCTTGACCTGTGGGTGAAGATCCTCAAGGATCAGCTAGGAAATGATATCGTTGAGGAAGCTTTTATCAATGAGAGGGATGCGCACCTCCCCTATATAGTAATTAAAAACGATAGGTGGTTCGAAACGGCTGAACAGCTGAGAGATCACAGCGATTTTAAAATGAATTACTTGCGTAACGTCTCCGGAATTGATCAAGAGACACATATGGAAGTTGCTTATCACCTTCTCTCGTTGGATACGAAGCAGGAGATATGCATTAAAATTAAAACGAACAGGGAAACCCCTTCTATCCCATCCGTAACGCCTGTTTGGCCGACAGCCAATTGGAATGAACGAGAGATTTACGACTTGTTAGGCATTGATTTTCCGGGCCATCCGGACATGAGAAGAATCATGATGTCTGACGATTGGGTCGGTCATCCGCTGCGCAAAGACTATGAACCGCTTGACCCGGAGGTGTAGAGTCTCTTGATTAGAACGGAAGAACTGTTGTTGAATGTAGGGCCTCAGCATCCGAGTACTCACGGAGTTTTTCGGATTGTGGTTAAGCTTGACGGGGAAATCATCACTCATGCCGACCCGGTTATGGGTTATTTACACAGAGGGACCGAGAAGCTCGCGGAAAATTTAACTTACACGCAAATTATCCCCTATACGGATCGTATGGACTACGTTTCGGCTATGACGAACAATTACGTTCTTGTTCACGCTGTTGAAAAGCTGATGCAGCTGGAAATACCAGAACGCGCTGATTTTTTGCGGTTAATTGTTATGGAACTTCAGCGGGTAGCCAGTCATTTGGTCTGGTGGGGAACCTATTTATTGGATATCGGTGCGATGAGTCCTTTTTTGTATGCTTTTCGTGATCGGGAGATCATCATTAACCTATTTAATGAGCTATGCGGAGCACGGCTTACATACAATTATATGCGAGTTGGCGGTGTGAAGTGGGATGCTCCGGAAGGCTGGATTGAGAAGGTTCGCAAGTTCATTCCTTACATGCGTGATAAGCTTGATGAATATACCAACTTGGTCAGTGGCAACGAAATTTTCTTGGCACGGATTAAAGGGGTCGGCAAGTATGATGCTGAAACCGCCATCGCTTATGGACTGAGTGGTGCGAATTTGCGATGTACTGGCGTGAAGTGGGACATTCGTAAGGATCAACCATACAGCTTGTACGACCGTTTTGAATTTGACGTTCCTGTAGGGGAAAGAGGAGATTGCTACGACCGATATTTAATCCGGTTTGAAGAGATCAGGCAGTCGTTACGGATCCTCGAACAAGCTGTCGAGCAATTCCCGGCAGAAGGCGAGATTATGGGTAAAGTACCTCGTGTGCTTCGTGCCCCTGAAGGGGAAGTGTATGCAAGGATTGAGGCGCCGCGCGGCGAGATCGGCTGTTATATCGTATCCAAAGGGAAAGATAAGCCTTATCGCCTGAAGTTCCGCAGACCCTCCTTTGTGAACCTGCAAATATTACCGAAGCTTTTAGTTGGAGAAACAATGACGAATCTCATCACAATACTCGGAGGCATTGATATTGTCGTCGGGGAGGTGGACTGTTAATGGGAAGCTTATTGCATGAGCAGTTAAATTGGACGAATTTTGCGATCTTTTTCGCATGGGGCGTTTTATTGCTGCTGCTAGTCCTAGGCTTTGTAACGTATGCCATTTACTTCGAGCGCAAGGTTATCGGTTGGATGCAGCTTCGGATTGGGCCGAACAGGGTTGGACCCTTAGGACTTCTACAAAGTGTTGCCGACGTGTTCAAGCTGCTGATCAAAGAGGATACAATCCCTCGGAAGGCTGAACGTGAGTTATTTATTTTAGCTCCAGTCATTACGTTTATCCCTGCGTTTGTGGTCATTGCTGTAATACCCTATACGGATAAACTGATCAGCACCGATCTGAATGTAGGTTTGCTATTCTATGTTGCCTTGTCCGGAATTTCTACCATTGGGATTGTACTGGGAGGCTGGGCTTCTAATAACAAGTATGCGCTTCTTGGCGGCATGCGCTCGGCTGCTCAAATGATCAGCTACGAAATTCCGCTTGTCATATCCGTTATTGGAGTGATTATGACAACAGGCAGCTTAAATCTCAATACGATAGCCGAGCAGCAGGCGGGCGGATTCTGGCATTGGAACTTCCTCCCTCAAATTATCGGCTTTGTCGTATTTGTGATTGCCGGAGTATCGGAGTTAAACCGGACGCCTTTTGACTTACCGGAGGCGGAATCAGAGCTCGTTGCAGGTTATCATGTAGAATACAGCGGCTTTCGGTTTGCATTCTTTATGCTGGCGGAATATGTGTATGTCTTTGCCATCGCCGGGCTGACAACAACGTTGTTTCTGGGTGGATGGCATGCTCCGTTCCCGTTCCTTGACTTTATCCCGGGTATCATCTGGTTCCTGTTGAAGTTCTCCTTCATTGTGTTCTTCCTGTTCTGGATTCGGGCGACACTGCCACGGATTCGTGTGGATCAGCTGATGGGGTTAGGATGGAAAGTATTGCTGCCACTCGCTTTGATCAACATTTTTGTGACAGCCATTTATATGAGTATCGGATGAGTCGGTGTACTTCTATAAATAAAAGATGCTTTGGAAAGGGTGAGAAATCATGAAAGGCATAGTCAAAGGTCTCGGTGTTACCCTCAAAAGCATGACCCAGAAGAAAGTGACCTACGCGTATCCGGATGTTCCTTTGGAAATGCCGGACCGTTTTAGGGGAATTCAACATTTTGACCCTGATAAATGCATCGTCTGTAATATGTGTGCTCGTGTTTGTCCGACGGAATGCATTACGTTAACGGGTAAGGCCAATCCAGACCCTGAGAAGAAGGGCAAGGTCATCGATACGTACGATATCAATTTTGAAATATGTATTTTATGCGATTTGTGTACGGAGGTATGTCCAACGGAAGCGATTGTCATGACCAACAACTTCGAACTTAGTACTTACAGTCGCGATGATCTGTTTAAGAACCTCCAATGGTTGAACGAAAACAATGTAAATGTACGGAAGGAAAATAACTCGGCGCTTCCGAAAGGTGGGGCGAAGTAATATGTTCGGAAATATCGCTTCTTTTTTATCCAGCGGAGAGAATATTGCTTTCTTTGTATTCGCATTAATGGCCATCGGTGGCGCGATCTTTATGATCAGCTTCAATAAGGTGGTCCATATGGTGGTAGCTCTGGCGCTGACCTTTATCAGCTTGGCAGGGCTTTACGTCGTCCTGGATGCGGAATTCGTCGCCTTTGTACAAATCCTCATATATGCCGGTGCGATTTCGATCCTCATGATCTTCGGGATTATGATGACAAAGCACCAAGGGGAAGAAGAGGAGCCTAAGCGGCCTGTTCATAATACGCTGCTGATCATTGGAGCACTCGCCTTGTTCGGCGTACTGTTCTATGCGATCCAAAATGTTACCCTTCCGACAGGAGAATTTAAAGCGGCGGAAGACAATACATTGGAAATAGGCAAGCTTCTATTCAATCAGCATGTTCTTCCGTTCGAGATCATGTCAGTCCTCTTGACCGTAGCTTTTATCGGAGCCATTGTAGTAGCGAAGAGAGAGGAGGACTAGACCATGGCAGGAATGGCCACCCCCTACTTAACCTTAGCGGCGATTTTATTCTGTATCGGATTGTATGGTGCACTGACCAAAAAGAATGCCGTCATCGTGCTGCTATCCATTGAGCTGATGCTGAATGCAGTCAATATCAACCTGGTCGCTTTCTCAAAGCTGGGCGTTCATCCGAGCTTGACGGGTCAAATTTTTTCATTGTTTAACATCACGATAGCCGCAGCGGAGGCTGCGGTAGGCATAGCCATCCTAATAGCGCTGTACCGCAACAAAGGAACGACGGACGTCAACGAGATGGATTCGTTGAAACGATAGCTTGCAAGCATAAGCTTAGCAGCGCTTTCGAAGTAAGTTTGCGAATGCAAACTTGTAGGAGGAGGACATAAATTCATGATATCGGCCTACTCGCAGTATGCCTGGCTTATCCCGTTGTTCCCGCTGTTATCGTTCCTTATTTTAACGGCAGTTGGGCGTCAGTTAAAAGACGCGGGCGCATATATCAGCATTGTTGCCGTCTTCGCCTCGTTTGTTGTTTCTCTGCTCATTTTCATTGAGCGGCTGGGCGGCCAGATCGAAGACTTTACATGGAATAAGCTGCAGTGGATCAAATTCGGAACGTTTTCTTTGAACATGGGGTTTGAAGTAACGAATTTGAACGCTTTGATGCTTGTGATCGTTACACTGGTCAGCTTGCTGGTCAATCTGTATTCCAAGGGATATATGAAAGGTGATGAGCGAATCAATGTATTCTTCGCGTACATAGCGCTATTTACTTTCTCCATGTTAGGCCTTGTCATCTCTGAGAATTTATTGGAGCTGTATATTTTCTGGGAGCTCGTGGGTGTCTGTTCCTTTCTCCTGGTTGGATTCTGGTACTTCAAGCCGGAAGCGCGAGCTGCAGCGAAGAAAGCGTTCATTGTCACCAGGATCGGCGATGTAGGCTTATTGATAGCCATTCTGCTGCTGTTCTGGGCAATGCCGAATCATGCGCTCGACTTCACATCGATCCATAATGCAGTGTCCAGCGGGAAGATTTCCGGTGGCATGGTGACTTTAATTGCGATCTTGATCTTCGTAGGGGCTATCGGTAAATCGGGGCAATTTCCGCTTCATACTTGGCTGCCGGACGCAATGGAAGGCCCTACGCCGATCAGTGCGCTCATCCATGCGGCTACGATGGTTGCAGCGGGCGTGTACTTGGTGGCGCGTACGTTTGAAATTTTCCAGGCTTCCCCTACCGCACTAACTGTGGTTGCTTGTGTCGGGGGCTTTACAGCTATATTCGCAGCCACCATCGGTACGGCGCAAAACGATATCAAACGAATACTTGCTTATTCCACGGTAAGTCAGCTTGGGTATATGATGATGGCGCTTGGTATAGGGACCTCGGTTGCTTATACGGCGGGTATTTTCCATCTATTTACTCACGCATTCTTTAAAGCTTTGCTCTTCTTGGGGGCGGGCAGTGTCATTCATTCCGTACATACTCAAGACATCCATGAAATGGGCGGCTTAGGCAGTAAGATGAAGGTAACCGCATGGACGTTCGGTATCGGGGCGCTGGCATTGTCTGGGATTCCGCCATTGTCTGGATTCTGGTCCAAGGATGCTATTTTGTCGGAGGCCTTTGCACATAATCAGCTGCTGTTCTGGGTGGGGCTGATTGCGGCATTTTTCACAGCATTTTATATGTCGAGGCTGTTCTTCCTGGTCTTTATGGGCAAACCGCGCCATCAGGAGCACGTGCATGAATCGCCTCTTACAATGACGCTTCCTTTGGTCGTTCTGGCTGTGCTGGCGGTCGTTGCAGGCTTCGTATTCACGCCGTTTAGTCCATGGTTAGGTACATGGCTTACAGGACATGCGGAGGAAGAGAGCGCCAATGCAGTGGTGATGATCCTTTCTACAGTCGTAGGAGTGTTAGGGATTGGACTCGGCTATCTTGTGTATATGAAAAAGTCGATTGCAAGCGATGCGGTATCGAGCCGTGCTCCATGGCTGTACCGATTATTAAATCGCAAATATTACATTGATGAAATTTATGAAAATGCTATAGTGAGACCGCTCAAGGGATTCGGTCTGGTGCTCCATCTGTTCGATGAGTACGTGGTTGACGGTATCGTGAAGCTGGTCAGCTATTCAGTTGTAGGCATCGGACGGATCGGATCTCGTCTGCAAAATGGTCAGGTGCAAACCTATGGTCTAGCGACGCTTCTGGGGCTGCTCATTCTGATCCTTGCTATTGCAGGAAGGAGGTTCATCCATGTCGGATAGTATGCATATCTTGTCTTTGATTACCTTCTCTCCGCTGCTCGGCGTTCTTGTTCTGTTGTTTATGCCGAAGAATCAAGGTCAGTGGATCAAGACGGTTGCCATTGTGACCACATTGATCCCGCTAGTATTATCCGCGTGGCTCTACTCCGCCTTCAATCATCAGCTGGAAGGGATGCAGTTTAGGGAGGAGCTTGGCTGGATTCAAGTGCCTCTGAATCATGAAGCGCAAGGCTTGAATCAGATGACGTCCTTTTTCTTTCAGTTTAAGTACACTATGGCTGTCGACGGATTGTCGCTGCCGCTGGTTTTCTTAACGGCTTTAATCGGTACTATGGCCGCGTTGGCTTCTGTCTATATTAAGAAAAGATGGAAATCCTATTTCATCTTCTACCTGCTGCTTGAAACCGGAATGTTCGGTGTATTCATGGCACAGGACCTGTTCTTGTTCTTCGTATTCTTCGAGGTAACGCTCATTCCGATGTTCTTCCTGATCGGAATTTGGGGCTACATGGAACGCGAGCGAGCGGCCAACAAGTTCTTGATATACAACGGGATCGGCTCCGCGATTATGCTTATTGCCTTCATCATTCTCATTTGTACAGCAGGATTCGGACAGGTGTCGAACGAAGCTGGCAACTCGATTTTTTATAGTGGGGATATCAGTGTCATAACGAGTCATCTGTTCCAAGGGGAGGCATCCTACGTCAACCAGAGCGATTATCCGTTCTACCTGAGTGATACGATGAAGTGGGTGCTGTTCATTATGCTGTTGGTAGCTTTCGGAATCAAGCTGCCGATCTTCCCGTTCCATACGTGGATGCTCAGGGTTCATACGGAAGCCCCGCCGTCTATTGTTATGATTCACTCAGGCATCTTGTTGAAAATGGGCGCCTACGGGCTGATCCGCTTCGGCATTCTGCTCTTTCCTCAGCAAGCTACACAGTGGGCAACCGTACTTGCTGTACTGGGAGTAATCAATATTTTGTACGGTGCGATACTCGCCTTTGTGCAGAAAGATTTCAAGCTGGTGCTGGCTTACTCCAGTATTAGTCATATGGGGATTGTGCTGCTTGGGATTGCAGCCTTCAATACGATAGGTATGGAAGGTGCTATCTTCCAGCTGGTGTCTCACGGACTCATCTCAGCACTTCTCTTCTTGCTGGTTGGTGCGATCTATGAGAGAACCCAGACAACAATGCTGGATCAATTGGGTGGACTCGCCAAAAACGTGCCGTTCATCTCTGGCATTCTACTAGTAGCGGGGATGGCTTCTCTCGGTCTCCCGGGTTTATCCGGGTTTATCAGTGAGTTCTTGGCGTTCGCAGGTTTGTTCCAGTCTGCTAAAGTCATCACAGTCATCGGAACCATCGGGGTCATTCTTACCGCCGTGTACGTGCTGCGAGGGGTGCTGGCAATTACATACGGACCGCCTAGAGTGCAGGGGGACGGAATGCGTGACGCGCGCTTAATGGAAGCCATTCCTATGGTAGCGTTAGTGGCTTTTGTAGTAGTACTGGGGATTTATCCTGCGGTACTGAGCGGACCGTTGCATCAAACCGTCAGCAGCTTCGATCAATTCATTCAAACTGTAGTGAAGATAGGGGGTTAGACCGGTGGAACAACTACGTCTCCAATGGAGCGATCTCGGATACTTGGCACCGGAGCTGACTCTGGTTATTGCCGCAGTGGTATTATCGCTGCTCGATCTTCTGCTGCCGAAGCAAACGAATCGCACGGCCCTCGGTTGGCTATCGCTTGTTAGTATTATCGTCTCGGGTCTTTTTGTAGTAAGCTATCTGAACCCGACAGAGCCAAAGCAACTGCTGAACTATAGTTACCGCATTGATGACTTTGCAAATATAATCAAATTGATACTATTAACCGGCGCAGGCCTTGTCACTTTCATGAGTATAGGGTCTATCAAGGAAGAGGAAGTACCGCACATCGGGGAGTATTACTACTTGCTACTGCCTGCAACCTTGGGTGGAATGATCATGTCATCATCAGGCGATCTGATCACGCTTTACGTAGGCCTGGAGCTGCTCAGCATTACCTCTTACATTTTGGTAGCGATGCGCAAAAAAGACCTACGATCCAACGAAAGTGCATTCAAGTATATCGTTCTTGGTGGTATATCTTCAGCCATTATTTTGTACGGTATGTCGTTTCTATATGGGATGTCAGGCTCGACGAGCATTCCGGAAATTAACGCAGCCTTGGGGCAAAATGCAGAAGCTTTGCTGCCGTTCCTATACTTATCGTTCTTTCTGCTGTTGGCGGGTTTTGGCTTTAAAGTAGCAGCGGCTCCGTTCCATATGTGGGCTCCGGATGTGTATCAGGGAGCTCAGACACCGGTAACCGCCTTTCTGGCCGTTGTGTCGAAGGCAGCTGCGTTTGCTATACTGTTTCGAGTTTTGTACGGGGTATATGCTATTGGCGGATTGATGGAACTGCCGTTCCATGGCGACGTTCTTCTCTCCCTCATGGTGATGGCGGCGTTGGCTATGATACTGGGTAATTTTACCGCACTGCGGCAAAATAACCTGAAACGCCTGTTAGCCTACTCCGGGATTGCCAATTCAGGATATTTGCTCGTTCCTATTGCTACCCATTTTTCCATGATCCACTATTCCAACTTTTCGGAATTCGCATTTTACTTGATCGCTTACTTGTTTATGAACATCGGTATTTTCGCTGTAATTATGATAATCGAACGTTCAACAGGTGATGAAACGATGAGCGGTTTGGCCGGTTTGTATTATCGGGCCCCCGGAACGGCTGTGGCGACCGTGCTGTTAGTTTTATCACTGGCTGGTTTGCCGTTATCAGGCGGATTTTTCGGGAAAGTGTTTATTATGATGGGAGCGGTGCAAACGCAGCATTACTGGTTAGCAGCAGTGATGATTGTCACGAGTGTCGTGTCCTTCTACTATTACTTCGGCTTGATTCGCCAAATGTTCATGCGAACGGATTTTGAATCTCGAGAGGTTACTGTACCATTGCCACTTGGCATTACATTGTGGTTATGCGCAGGGGTAAGTTTGCTGTTAGGTATCGTTCCGCAGTGGGTTTTGGGCTGGATCGACCGAATTTTCTCCTTGACTCAGGATTTGTTTTTCTTCAGTTAAAAGAATTTATAAACTAAGCTCGGTTGGCGCTGTATTCTTATGCGTCAGCTGGGCTTTTTTTGGTTAAGTAACAATAGTTAGCAGATTAATGATACATTTTGACACCTAACCACAAGTTTACCCTTTTCCCCAGAATGAAGTTCATAAAACCTCCATCATTTACTAGGTGGTTTTCAGAAAACACGGCAGGAAACCGCATATCTTTATCGAAATAGTTAAGCTACTCCAATAAGCAAAGAAGGAACCATGACATGCTGCATAAATTATTGACTCGCCAACTCGCTCATTGGATCATTGGGGTCGTTATGATGCTTGCATTTACCGGACAAGCGTTCGGCAATGCGCAACCAGTTACCATAGCGGCGCTGGCGAACGATCCCTTGTCAGAAAAGCAAGCATACTTGAACCAGATACATATCAATGAAGCGTGGGATATCGCCAAAGGTAACTCGAATATCACAATTGCCATTGTCGATACGGGCGTTGATTTGAATCATCCTGATCTGAAAAAAAATCTGGTGGCCGGAGTCAATCTGATCAATCCGAATTTGCCGCCTCAGGACGATAATGGACACGGGACAAATGTAGCAGGGGTCGTTGCAGCGGTAACAAATAATGATAAAGGCGTCTCAGGCATTTTATGGAACGCCAAGTTGATGCCCATAAAAGCATTGGATTCAGATGGTTCCGGAGGAGAAGCCAAGCTTGGGGAAGGTATTCGTTACGCTGTTGACCATGGGGCTAAAATTGTCGTTCTGTCCCTGGGATTAAATAAATATTCGACTTATTTGAGCGATATTGTGCGTTATGCTGAAGAGAAGGATGTCCTCCTTGTCGCTGCGACGGGAAATGAAGGCAATCCTGTTAAATATCCTGCAGCTTATCCTACGGTATTGGCTGTTGGCGGGATGACGGCAGACCTCACTGCACACGAACTCTCCAATAAGGGACCGGAGATTGATCTCGTGGCGCCTTGGGATGTATTCACTACAGCGCTAGGCAGCTTGTATGAGAGTAAGGATGGAACTTCCATGGCGGCTCCACAAGTTGCTGCGGTAGCTGCATTGGCCTGGAGTAAATATCCGAACATGAAGGCTTATGAAATTCGGCAGCTTCTTCGGCAAACGGCGGATGATTTGATGACCCCCGGATGGGATCAGTCAACAGGCTATGGACTGCTTCGTGCCGATCGGGCTCTGACGGAAATGCCACTTATGGATATGTATGAACCGAATAACCGAAAGGATCTAGCCAAACCACTTTCCGTCAGCAAAATGATTTCGGCGTCGTTCTCCGACGGGTCGGATCCGGATTGGTTTTATTTTGATGCTCCTTATGATGGAACCGTCAATTTAACGTTCGACATCCAGGAGGGGCAGTCGGTCTCCGTCCAGCATACGGATGCCAAAGGAACGTTTGTAGGGATGACGGCACTTCCGGGACAACCGATAGCGTTAAAGGTTACTAAGGGGCGAAGCTATCTGCAGCTTCATTTGACTGATAGGAATCAGAAGAATGAAATTCCATATAAGCTAACAACGTCTTTTGATATATACCGTGATCTGTTTGAGGATAATGACCGGCAGTACAAGGCCTACGTACTTCCTTCACGAAGTCAGACGATCAAGGGCACCTTCCATCAGATGAACGATCAGGATTGGTTTGAGTTCCCCGTGGAACAATCCGGGATGCTCACTCTTCACCTAAGCACCGATACGGCGCGGATCGACCCGATTCTTTATGTACAGAAGCAAGGGGAGAAATCGATTACCGTCGATGATGGAGGAGATGGTATTCCGGAAGTGCTGGTGCTGCCAGAAGTGTTTCCGGGCAAATATTATATCCGGGTAAGCAATGTGAAAGAGTATGCTTTTCCCGTAACTGGGGAATACACGTTAAAAATAGAATATGATGCGAAGCAAATCGATCCTAATGAACCTAACAACCGTTCCTATCAAGCGACTACCATATCACTGGATACGGAATATACCGGGTTGATTGATAAGGTGGACGATATCGATTGGTTTCAGTTCCAGCTCAACGAAGAGAGCTATGTTCAACTAAGTCTGACGGGAATTCCTCGTGGAGTGAACATGTATGCATTCATCTATGATAGAAGCATGAAGCCAATGGATAGCTCCAATTCAGCAAGTGAGATTCAGCTCAAGGAACGACTCCCTGCTGGAACCTACTATTTGAAGCTTACATCAAGTGCGCCTTTTGAGCGTGACGTGTACCAGCTTGTCGTAAGAGCTAAACCTTTAATTGGCGGCTACGCTGATATTGAAGGGCATTGGGCTGTAGACAGCATACTGGAGATGGGCAGCAAGCAGATCGTAAATGGCTATGACGATTATACGTTCAGACCGGATCTTCCGATTACCAGGGCGGAAGCGACAGCGATTATAAGCAGAGCCTTCAAGCTGAATAAGCAAAAGAATATTAATTATACGGATGTTAACAGCAGTCATTGGGCGTATGCGGATATTGCCAAGACGGCACAAAGTGGTATTATTGAGGGCTACCCCGATCAATCCTTCGCTCCCGATCAACCGGTTAGTCGAATGGAAATGACGGCGATGATTGCAAGAAGCATGAATATATCTGGCAAAAAACGTGGTGCGGTTCCGTTCACGGATGTAGACGACGATTATTGGGGAGTCGGGATATTGAAGCAAATGAAGGCCGAAGGCTGGATCGCCGGCTATACGGATGGAAGCTATAAACCGGATCAACAAGCATCACGGGCTGAGTTCGTAACGATGCTGGCCAAAATTATGCCTTAAAGCGAGAAGTGGGGTCAAATATGGATTATGTACAGCAAATGAATACCTCCATGGGAATGAACGGGATGATCAATATATTCGTTACATTGGTCTGCATCGCTTGTTCCTGGTGGGCGCTTCAAGAGTTAAACTTGGACAAAATCGTTAAAAAACCGAAGAGCGTCCAGAGTAAAGTGCTTCAAGTTTTGTTATCTGTTGGATTAGGCTATCAGGTGGCGCGCTTTTTCATTGATTATTTTAATTGGTCTACTTGGTTGTCGGGAATGTTTTAACCTGCGGACATTGGATTAATTATCTAGTAAGACATCTGAGGACACTGTACAAGTGAAGTGATTCATGAGCCGACAAAAGGGTGTTAGGCGGCTTCTCTGTATGAGGATAAGTGTTTCCGCTGAAAAAGAGTATCAAAACGGGTATGCATATGCAGTTCGCGAATAACTAAGGTGAATATTGTCAACAATGGATAGTACAACCGTTGTAAATCCCTTGTTTGCTCCGAACAGTATCATGATTGGTTTTTCAAAATGAAAATTTACATGCTGAAGGTTCAATGCTAAACTAGTACAGTGTGCAATGAAAACAGCGCGGAGGGGGACCATGATGAGCAAAATTATCGTCCGCGGCGGCCAGAGATTGTCAGGCAAAGTTAGAATACACGGTGCGAAAAACGCCGTTTTGCCGATTATCGCAGCCTCTATTTTGGGTACAGAAGGAGACAGCGTGATCCACGACGCACCTCCCTTGGACGACGTCATCGTTATTAATAAGGTTTTGGAAAGTCTCGGAGTACAGATCGAATATAAAGATGAAACTATACGCGTCAATGCACAGAACATTCAAACGTGCGAGGCTTCCTATGAGTTAGTTCGAAAAATGAGAGCTTCTTTTCTTGTTATGGGACCTTTATTGGCCCGTATGGGTCAAGCGAGAATTTCCTTGCCTGGCGGCTGCGCTATAGGCACTCGACCTATTGATCAGCATTTAAAGGGCTTTGAGGCGATGGGAGCGGAGATTGAGCTTGGTCAAGGCTACATCGAGGCGAGAATCGCCGGGCGACTGAAGGGTGCTAAGGTATACCTGGATGTGGCTAGTGTAGGGGCAACGGAAAACATTATGATGGCAGCCACCCTTGCCGAAGGTACGACTACCATTGAGAATGCAGCCAAAGAACCGGAAATTGTAGACCTGGCTAACTATCTAAATGCAATGGGAGCCAAAATTCGCGGTGCCGGTACGGGACTCATTCGGATTGATGGCGTGGAGAAGTTAAGCGGTGCTGTACATACGGTCATACCGGATCGAATTGAAGCGGGTACATACATGATGGCTGCAGCTATTACAGGAAGTGACTTGTATATTGAAGGCGCTATTGGCGATCACTTAAGACCGGTTATTTCCAAGATGCAGGAGATGGGGGTTACCATCGAGGAAGACGAGAATGGCCTGCGTGTGTACACGGACAGAGCCCTTCGCTGTGTTGATGTGAAGACACTCCCGTATCCAGGATTTCCTACCGACATGCAGTCACAAATGATGGCGCTTCTGCTTACGGCAGATGGCACCAGCATCGTGACGGAAACCGTGTTCGAGAATCGGTTTATGCATGTGGAGCAATTGGTCAATATGAACGCATCCATTAAAGTGGACGGCCGTGCGGCAGTCATTAGTGGAGGCGGCAGGCTGCGTGGAGCGAAAGTGTGTGCAACGGACCTTCGTGCTGGAGCGGCTCTGGTTCTAGCTGCGCTTGCCGCGGATGGAGAGACCGAAATTACTGGTATCCATCATATTGATCGGGGCTATGTCGATATCGCGAACAAGCTGCGTTTGTTAGGTGCAGATATTCAGCGGGTATCGCTTGAAATCGTAGAGCCGGAAGAAGAATCTATTTCCATCTTTGCGGTCAGCCCTAGCTTGGCTTAATTCAATAAACATATGGCAAGAGGAGAATCTCTCAATGAGGGGCACTCCTCTTTTTTGTTTCCTATTTCCGTGTTCTATTCTATTTTTCGGGCTCATAAGATGGAGTTATCTGGATTCACAGCAACAATAAACTGTCTTAGAGCCGACAGAAGATGGAGGAAGTAGAAACGATGGACAAGAGAGTGATGCTCCAATGGGCTGCCGTATCTTTAACTAGTTTCTTAGCCGTCATAGTCATCGTACCCGCCATTCTCGTAAAAACCGTACACCCCGTGCTGCCAGCAGAGAGACAACAAGAATCAGCAGCAGTTCAGCTCAATAATCAAGAAGGGGTCTCTTCCCTCGTAATCCCCGTATACTTAACCAAGACCAAGCAAGTGGAATCCATTCCTCTGGAAACTTACGTAAGAGGCGTTTTGGCTGCCGAGATGCCGATAGAGTTTGAACTCGAAGCCATGAAGGCGCAGGCCATGGCAGCACGAACCTATATCATTAGAAGGATAGTAGAGCAAGATTTCAGCAATATGCCTGTGACCAATGCTTGGGTAACGGATACAATCACCCATCAAGCTTATGTTTCTGATGAAGAGTTAAAGGCGCGTTGGGGAACGGCTTATCAAGCCAATTCGGACAAGCTGAATCAGGCTGTTAACGAAACCAAAGATATCATTCTGACCTATCAGCAAAAGCCGATTCAAGCCACCTTCTTCTCTACTAGCAACGGTTATACCGAAAACTCGGAAGACTACTGGAACGAATACATTCCGTATTTACGCAGCGTCCCAAGTCCGTGGGATGCAAAGCTATCACCGCGTTACAAGGAGACAACTACCATTTCCGTAAAAGAGCTGCAAAGCAAGCTGGGCATTCGCGGAAGCGTCCCGGTTTCTTCCAATGGAAACGGTGGGTTGAAGATCTTACAAACGACGGAAGGGCATCGGATCAAGAAAATAACGATTGGCGGAAAGACCTTTACCGGTCGCGAAGTACGTGAGAAGCTGGGACTGGCTTCCTCCCAATTCCAATGGAGCTGGAAGGGGACGAATCTTCAGGTAACCACATTCGGATATGGTCATGGTGTAGGGATGAGTCAGTGGGGAGCTAACGGAATGGCATTAGAGGGACGCAAGGCGGAAGAGATCGTCAAGTACTTTTATACCGGAATAGAGATTAATAGAGCCTCAAACCTATTAAAAGGGAAAAGTTTCTAAAAAAATAGATCACCTCGCGTATAAAACTCGTATCCGTGGCAACAATGATTAGCGAGGTGATAAATCTATGAATGATCAAAAGAGAGATTTGCAAAACAATGAAGAAGCTCCTAAAACTATCGAGGGAGCGCAAACCAAACCAGCTTTTTCCTGGAAAAGATTACTGGCGAAAAAGTGGGTATTTCCTGCAACTTACATGGCAGCGGCGGCAATTATCTTAACGTTAATGTGGGTGTACCAGGATGCCGGAAAGTCGTCCCTTACCAATGAATTGGGAATCGACAGCAGTAAATCGGCATCGGTAACCGACAATGTGATGAAGCCGGATGCAGTAGCTGTCAACGCAAACACCGAAACGATGCAGTGGCCGTTCAAGGATCGCAGTGAGCTCGATGTGGTACTTCCGTATTTTGATAGTAAAGCTTCTAACGAAGTAAGACAAACCGCTATGGTAGAGTACGGTGACACCTTTACTCCACACATGGGAATGGATTTCTCAAGACCGGATAATCAGGCGTTTGACGTCATGGCAGCTATGAGTGGTAAGGTTACAGCAGTGGAGAAAAATCCGGTAGTTGGTAATCTGGTTGAAATTACGCATTCTAATGGTTTGGTTACTGTGTACCAAAGCTTAGCGGAAATTAACGTAGCCAAAGATGCTGAAGTGAAAAAAGGCGATATCATTGCCAAAGCCGGTCGCAACGAGCTGGAGAAGGAGCAAGGGAACCACCTTCACTTCGAGGTTCGCCAAGGCGAGAACGGACAAGCCGTAAACCCGGAAACCTTTTTGACAAGTCATTAATTCGAATTAGGAATAAAGTTGGCTGGGGGCGCATAGACGCTCCCTTTTTTTCGCATAGAAGCCTGTCAATGCCGCTTGTCCTTGAAAATAATTGTGGCTTTATGGGCTTGTCACGCTTGGAAACAAAGAATATAAGTAAACGCCCCTCATATAATGTACCAAACTAACTCGAGTAGGGAGGCGAGGGGAGTGCACGATTACATTAAAGAGCGAACCATCAAAATCGGACGTTGCCTAGTGGAAACTAAGCATACGGTTCGCACAATCGCGAAAGAATTCGGTGTTTCCAAGAGTACGGTGCACAAGGATTTAACCGAAAGACTGCCCGAAATTAACCCGGATCTGGCTAACCAAGTGAAGCATATTTTGGAGTATCATAAGTCGATTCGTCACCTGCGCGGGGGGGAAGCAACGAAGATCAAATACCGGAAAACACGCAGCCCAAAAGCTCAGGATAAACTGGTAACCGCAAAGTAAATGATTATGATTTCGTTTACACTCCCCCAAACCGATCCGAACCGACAACAGAAAGCGATAATTGTCGAAAAAACCGATTGAAAAAGAGGATTTTTAAAACGAATAGCGAATGGTATACATTAACGATTATAATAGAGGTACCGCTTCTGTTTAAGGAATGGACGGTTTGTTTAGGGAGGAACATTTCAATGTTAAGCAAGGATATTGGCATAGATCTAGGGACAGCGAACGTCCTGATTCATGTGAAAGGACGCGGCGTTGTGCTGGATGAGCCGTCGGTTGTCGCCATTGAGAGCGACACGAAGCGGGTGCTGGCTGTTGGGGAAGAAGCGTTCCGCATGGTGGGACGTACTCCTGGCAATATTGTGGCTATTCGCCCGCTTAAGGACGGTGTCATTGCCGACTTCGAAATTACGGAGTTAATGCTCAAGCACTTCATTAATAAAGTAGGAGGGAAGCAGTGGTACAGTCATCCGAGGATTCTCATCTGCGCTCCGACTAACATTACGTCCGTGGAACAAAAGGCCATTCGTGAAGCGGCAGAGCGAAGCGGAGCACGTGAGGTGTTTTTGGAAGAGGAGCCAAAAGCTGCTGCGATCGGCGCAGGCATGGACATTTACCAGCCTAGCGGTAATATGGTCGTGGATATCGGTGGGGGGACGACAGATGTTGCCGTGCTTTCGATGGGCGATATCGTCACCTCCTCTTCTATTAAAATTGCGGGGGACAAGTTCGATAATAGTATTATGAAGTATATCAAGAGCAAATATAAGCTCCTGATTGGGGAAAGAACCTCAGAAGATATCAAAGTGAAGGTTGGAACGGTATATCCGGACGGACGCAAGGAAACGATGGACATCCGCGGCAGGGATATGGTGAGCGGGCTGCCGTTGACGATTAACATCAACTCGAATGAGATCCAGGAAGCACTGTGGGATCCGGTTTCTTCGATCGTGGCAGCAGCTAAGTCAGTGCTTGAGCGCACGCCGCCGGAGTTATCGGCTGATATTATTGATAGAGGTGTAATTTTGACGGGTGGCGGAGCTTTGCTGCACGGCATTGATCAATTGCTGGCAGACGAGCTTAAAGTTCCTGTCCTGATTGCGGAAGATCCGATGCATTGTGTCGTTAAAGGAACCGGCATTATGTTGGACAACCTGGATAAGGTATCGAAACGGAAGTTTTAATTGACATACACTACTTAACTGACACGTCTGGGAGGATACATAACCATGCTAAGAGGTCTTTATACCGCAGCTTCGGGAATGATTTCACAACAGCGCAGACATGACATCGTGACGAACAACATCGCTAATATCAACACACCGGGCTTTAAACAAGGAAATGCTATCAACCGGTCGTTCCCGGAAATGCTCATTTCTAGAATAGGGAACGGTAAAGGAGAGCCTCAAGCCGTCCCTGTTGGTCGTTTGAATACAGGCGTAATGGCAGAAGAAAATGTTTCTGTCCATAAACAGGGTGATATTCAGGAAACAAGCAACCCGTTCGATTTTGCCATCATCTCCAATATTCAAGTGCAGGGAGCCCGGTTTGACGCTTCCGGCAAATATGTGGATGAGAATGGACAACGGATTAATCAACCGCAGGCTTTATTTACCGTTCAGGACCCTAATGGAGAGCAGCGTTACACGTTGGACGGCAAGTTTTCTGTGGATATAAACGGACAATTGGTTTCTACGGCAGGTCTTCCTGTGCTTGGTAATGATGGACAACCTATCGTACTGATGGATCCTGTTCAACAAACGCCGATTACCAATTTCCACATTACGAAGTCGGGGCAATTTCTTAATCCGGACGGCAGTGAAATATTGAATGCTAACAACCAATCGATAAGCTTGCTTATTAGTCGAATTGAAGATCCCAATCAGCTGGTGCGTGAAGGTAACGGCTTGTACCGCTTGAATCCGGGTTCTGAAGGTATGGTAAGGGCTATTAACCCAAACAACCCTAATGATATGGAGCAGCTGGAAGTGCGCCAAGGCTTCATCGAGCGTTCTAACGTAGACGGAAGTCAATCAATGGTAGACATGATGTCTGCTTTGAGAGCCTATGAGGCGAACCAGAAGGTTGTTCAATTTTATGATAAAAGCATGGACAAAGCGGTTAATGAGGTCGGTCGGGTTTAAGTTGATTGACTTGTAGTTGTTACAAAACTCTTAGGAGGAAACGCATGAACAATTCAATGATCAACGCGTCCGTTTCAATGCACGCTCTGCAGCAGAAGCTCGATATATTATCCAACAATATCGCTAACATAGATACTAACGGATACAAACGTAAAGAAGCATCCTTCCAGGATGTCCTCACCAGTGTGAAGCAGCAGCCTAACGGGTTTCAAAAACAAGGTCGGCTATCTCCCTTAGGCTATAATCAGGGTTGGGGCACCATGCTCGTACAAGCTCAGCTCAACATGGGACAAGGCTCCTTGCAGCCTACAGGCAACGATCTCGATTTGGCTGTTGAAGGTAACGGTTTGTTCGAGGTCAACAGCGTGGTCCGGGATGCCAATGGGGCGCTAACAGCTCAAACAGTCTGGACGAGGGATGGCTCCTTTCAGTTGAGCCCTTCGGATAACCCGGCAGATGCTGATTTCTTTCTAATGACGAAAGACGGTCGTTATGTGATGGGAACCGATGATACTCCAATCAGAATTCCAGCCAATCATAAGGTTAAAATCGAAGAAAATGGTACGATCATGGCACAGGACGATGCGGATAAATCCGCTCCACCGCTAGAAGTGGGACAAATCAAGATGGTTCGTGTTCTACGTCCTCAGCTGCTGCAGCAGCTAGGTGAGAATTTGTACAGCTTGCCAGCGGATGTAGCGAATCGTGGTGATATTTTGCAAACCGTGGATACTGCCAATAATACGACGGACCGTGTAGCTGTACGTCAAGGTTTTCTGGAGAAATCTAACGTGAAGCTAGCCGATGAAATGACGGACTTGCTTCAAGTCCAGAGGTCCTTCCAATTAAACTCAAGGGCGATCTCTTCGTCAGATACGATGATGGGTCTTGCGAACAGTTTACGTGGATAAGCCTCTTTTTGAAGTGAGGTTGGTAATGTGACAGAAGTGGAGTCAAAAAAAGAGAGTAAAAATAAAGAAAAGAAGCGGATTAAGTCTTCGAAAAAGTGGAAACGAGTGGTCTTTTCGATAGGCAAGTGGTTATCGATTCCATTTTTATGTGTGGTCGCTTTATCCATAGGACTTGTCTTAGGATATGTCTACGTAGGAAAGCGTCCGATGGATGAAGTCTATGAGATTGATACGTGGCGGCATTTGTATGACCTGGTCTTTTCCCAAACCTAATACCTTATAAGGAACTCCCTTGGTGGGAGTTTTATTTTTTGTCCAAGAACGGTATAATATATGGATGGGACGAATGCCCAAATCACGTGGAAGGGGAGAAAGGTTTTTACGTGTGGAACTTACCTAATCTGTTGACGGTATGCCGATTTTTTCTTATCCCCGTGTATTTGTTGGTGTTCGAAGCAGGTTATATCAGAACCGCCTTTTTGATACTCTTACTGGCGGGAATGACGGATGTACTGGACGGATATATCGCTCGCAAACAGAAGCTGGTGACGCAGCTAGGTAGCATGCTGGACCCATTGGCGGATAAAATGATGATGATTACAGTCATTCTGTCATTGGTTTTTTCCAAAATGATCTCGTGGGAAGCGGCAGTGGCTATGTTTTTGCGGGATGTCGGGATGATTGTGGGGTCGGCGATCTTTCACTTTCGCGGCAAACAGACGGTTCCGGCTAATGCCATGGGCAAACTGACCACCGTCTTATACTATGTGGCCATACTACTGATTATCTTTAAGCTCCCCTACGCTAATGCCTATCTGTGGTTTGTTATTATCGTTTCTTTTGTCACGTCGACCATATATATTTTCCAGTTTTATTTTCTCAATAAGAAGGGTAATGAAGTTCCGATAGATACCCAGAAGCCTAATCTGTGAATGTTATGTTCGATTGGTTTGCCTGCGAAGTGTAGACAACCATTGCGATAGACCTTTTTATGTAAAAAGAGCTTATGTCTAGGCCGGCATACGTTGGCAAACCTATACATAAGCTCCCTTATATCAACCTTCACTACTGCAGGTCATGAAGGGACAGCTATAGTGTAAGTTGAAAGAAAAGTTTTTATACCCAATTTCGAAAGGAGCAACATTACCGTGCTGGATGCCTTACAAATTCAAGAAATTATTCCTCATCGATACCCATTTTTGCTTATAGACCGAATATTAGAGGTGGAAGCCGGCGTCAGAGCGGTGGGGCTTAAGAATGTAACGATTAACGAGCCTTTTTTTGCAGGCCATTTCCCTTCCTATCCTGTTATGCCTGGGGTGCTGATTGTTGAAGCTTTAGCTCAAGTCGGTACAGTTGCCATGCTGCAAGTGGAAGCGAACCGGGGCAAGCTGGGCTTTTTTGCAGGTATTGATGAATTTCGTTTCCGCGGACAAGTCGTTCCTGGAGATACCTTAATTTTGGAAGTTGAAATTACCCGCCTAAAGGGTTCAATCGGTAAAGGACAGGCTGTCGCCAAAGTGGGCGATAAGGTTGTAGCAGAAGGCACCCTAATGTTCGCTCTGTCCGATCCCGCTAAAAAATAAATTCGTTGTTTACTTTTTTTACTACTATTATATAGGTCTAAAAGGAGATGGATTATGAGCACGCAAAACCGGGTGGAAGAACAATACAAACTATGGTTGAACGACCCTGCCATCGATGAAGACACGAAGAATGAATTGAACAGCATTGTAGGGAATCCGAAAGAAATTGAGGATCGCTTTTATCGTGATCTTGAATTCGGAACCGGGGGGCTTCGCGGCGTAATTGGTGCGGGCACAAACCGCATGAACGTATATACAGTAGGCAGGGCCACACAAGGTCTGGCACAGTTTGTCAATAAAAATGGGCATGCTAATCCATCAGTAGTTATCGCCTATGATTCACGCAATCAATCCCCTGAATTCTCGCTGGAGGCTGCTAAAGTCCTGGCTGGCAATGGAATTAAAGCCTATGTATTTGAATCATTGCGTCCTACACCAGAGCTTTCTTTTGCAGTAAGAGCCTTGAAAGCTTCTGCAGGAATCGTGGTTACAGCTAGCCACAATCCGCCTGAATACAATGGGTACAAAGTATATGGATCTGACGGTGGCCAGTTAGTGCCAGACCAGGCTGAGCAGGTAATTGGTGAAATTCAGCGTGTTCAATCGTTCAGTGATGTAAAACGTGAGACACGTGCGAAAGCGGAAGCTTCCGGATTGCTGCAGTGGGTTGGAAAAGAGCTGGATGAACAGTATATCCAGGCCGTTTCCTCTGTCAGCTTAAATCAAGACGTGATCAAAAAAATGAGCGATAGCTTCAAAGTCGTTTACACTCCATTGCACGGAGCAGGGAATATATCGGTTAGAGCGGTATTAGAAGCGGTGGGCTTCAGTCATGTTGATGTTGTTGCAGAACAAGAGCTTCCAGATGCCAAGTTCTCTACGGTAAAATCTCCGAACCCTGAGGAAAAGGAAGCCTTCACTTTAGCAATTCGCCAAGCGAAGGAAGTGGATGCCGACATTATTATTGGTACGGATCCCGACTGTGACCGGATGGGTGCGGTAGTGAAGGATGCTAACGGCGAGTATTTCGTCCTGACTGGAAATCAATCCGGGGCCATTATGGTCGACTATATGCTTAGTGCTCTTAAAGAGCGTGGCGAGCTGCCTGCCAATGGGGTTGTTATTAAGACTATAGTGACCAGTGAAATGGGCGCGGCTATTGCTAAGTATTATGGCGTAGAAACATTAAATACGCTAACCGGATTTAAATATATCGGAGAAAAAATGACGCAGTTCGAAGCCTCCAAAGAAGCGAAGTTTTTGTTTGGCTATGAGGAAAGCTATGGCTATTTGGCAGGTAATTACGCAAGAGATAAGGATGCAGTTATCGCCTCCATGCTTATTTGCGAAGCTGCGGCTTACTATAAGAATCAAGGAAAAACCTTGTATGAGGTGCTTCAGGAGCTGTACGAGCGTCATGGTTATTTCTTGGAGTCGTTGGAATCCCGGACTATGAAAGGGAAAGACGGCGTAGAGCAAATACAAGGCATCATGAGGGACTGGCGCGATAACCCTCCTGCAGAAGTGAATGGGCAATCGGTCGATAAAGTGGAGGACTTCTCGCTTGGACTGTACGGACTGCCTGTTGAAAATGTATTGAAATATACGCTAGCGGACAATTCTTGGTTCTGCTTGCGACCTTCTGGCACAGAGCCGAAGATCAAAGTATACTTTGCTGTCCGCGGCAATTCAGCGCAAGCAGCCTCCGACACGATTCATGGCTTGGTTAGCGCCGTCATGAGCCGGGTTGACCAAAAATAACGGTAGGAGTTGGAACGTGTTGACTGGGCGTTACTTGCACTGGAATCGTAAATGTATCAAATGGTTATGGTGGCTGGTTATTCTTGGACTGTTGGCTTCATTGCCTATAGCTTATGAAAGAAATGAGACGGAGCAGCAAACGGCTCGTAAGGTTGAGTTTGTGTTTGATTATCGGGATTTGTTAGAAATTTCGGATACACAGACCGATCCACGCCAGTTTGTTATGAGTCAACTCAAAGAAATGAAGAGTGCCGGCATTCAATCGATGGCTGTTTATGAGTCCACGTTAAGTGAGCTTAGACTAAGCCGTAGGATAGAGGTGTTCTCTTCACATGAAGCGACAGCCCTAACACAGAGCCCGATTTCTCCGAATGAAAATTTCACTTATATTTTGTTCGCCGAAAAAGACTCTCAGGAAAAGCTGCAGCCGTTAATTACCCAAACCTTTGCTAACTTGAATGTAAAAACACGTCCGTGGAGCTTTAAAAACCAGAACGGCATGATTATCGAGATGGGCTTGGATGAAGCGAACCTTAAGCCGATGGACCCGGATCCAATTACGCTGCAAATGCTGAAGGAGCAAGGCTTCCAAATCGTCATGAGGATGTCCAACCGCAGACCTTTCGATGAGGCGCGTATTGACACATTGCTTGGACAATTGCAGCAATTGGGAGTGAAGCGGTTCATTATCGATGGCGAAACCGTGCCTGGCTTTGTCAGCGAGTCCAAGCCGGAAAACATCGAAGTGATGGCTGAACTGATGAAAAAGCATCATATGGGCTTAGCTAACATTGAATTGCAGAAGACCCAGCAAAAAGGGTTTAACCGTTTAGCCAAATTAATTGACTACAATGTCGTACGTTTGCACTCCTTCACTGAGAAGGATGGAGAAAAGCTGACGGAAAACTTGACTGAGCAAGAATTAAACGAACGCATCCAGGGGGTAGCTGACCGCTTTGTGTTGGCTGTCAAAGATCGCAACATTCGTATGGTGTTCCTAAATGCGCGTGCGGTTAAAAACCTGGATAAAGGAAAAATACTGAATCCGTTGGATTCAATGCGTGAAAGTTTAAAAGGCGAAGATGGTGCAATACCTCGTATCAAGGATGCCGGGTTTACCATGGGGATAGCGGAACGCTTCTTCCCATTCCACTCTGGATGGCAGAAAGCGGCCAAAGGGTTATTGTTCATTGGCGCCATATCCTTAATCGCTTTGACGGTATCGGCTTTTATTCCGGAAATTACGTTGTTTATCTTTATCGTAGGGTTGGTTGGTGCTGCCGGAATGTATGTGCTATCGCCAAATTTGTTTGCGCAAGCCTTGGCTCTATCCTCCGGGACATGTGCTCCTACGTTAGCGATAATTCACGCCATTCGTTCGGCCAAAGCTAAATATCAGGCGAGCACAGGCTCTCGTCTTGGGTTTGCCATTTGGCTTTTGCTGCGAACATCGGCGATTTCGGTTATCGGTGTACTTTTCATCGTTGGATTGTTGAATCAAATTATTTACCCGCTGGTCTTAGACCAATTCAGAGGCGTAAGTGTACTGCACTTGCTGCCAATCGTGCTTGTTGCCCTATACTGGCTGCTGTTTAACGAGGGTCTTTCCCATCGGGATAAGCTGGCCAAAGGGAAAAAGCTGCTGTCGTCATACATTAGTGTGCTGTGGGTTATCGGCGCTGCAGCCATTGTTGGTGCGGGAATGTATTACTTATCTAGAACAGGGAACGAGGGACAGGCTTCTGCTTTCGAACGTTTGTTCCGGTCGTTCTTAGAGAATACTTTGGGCGTTCGCCCTAGAACAAAAGAATTTTTAATTGCTCACCCGTTGTTCTTGCTTGGAGCTTACTTGTGCATGAAATATCGCAATGCTGTGCTTCTTATCTTGGTGGGTGTAGTCGGTCAAGCCTCTATCGTTGATACCTTTGCCCATTTACACACACCCCTAATGATCTCAGCGACTCGTATCGTTTATGGATTATCGTTTGGGATCTTGATCGGGATTGGTTACATCATTGTCTGGGAGATTGTTGTAAGGAGTTGGCGTCGTTGGACCCCGTTGTTACTAAAAGAATAGTATTGTCCGGCTACTATGGCTTTGACAATAGCGGTGATGAGGCCGTGCTCCAATCCATATTGTTAGCTTTGGAAGAACAGGGAAAGGCGAACGGTGTACGATTCGTACCCGTCGTTCTTTCAGTTCAACCGGAGAAAACGAGCAAAACATATGGTGTTGAATCCGTTCATCGGATGAAGCTCGGCCAAGTGATTCGCGCGATTCGCGGGGCGGACGGGCTGATCAGCGGCGGAGGCAGTCTTTTACAGGATGCGACTAGTGCCAAGACCATTCCATATTACTTAGCTATTTTGAAAATAGCACAGTGGCTTGGAAGACCGACATTTATCTACTCGCAAGGAATTGGCCCGGTGAACCGGGGCATGTTTTTCGGATGGATTCGTTCTATTTTTAATAAAACGCTATATATATCCGTTCGAGACCAAGAATCTAAAGAGCTGCTTCAAAGAATGAAAGTATCTAAAGACATTACGGTTGTGCCTGATCCAGTGATGGGGATGCCACTCGGCTCCTATGATACGGATCAGGCACAAACAGCGGAGGCTCCGGTTATCGGAGTTTCCGTCCGTTATTGGAATCAGGACCGTTCCGAGTTAAAGGCTCTTGCCGAAGCTTTAAGACGTATGCTGGAGCAAAGTGAGGCAGTCATTCGGTTTCTTCCGTTTCATCTGCCATCTGATGCAGCCGCTTCAGACGAAGTACGTGCTTTGATTGGTGAAAGCTTTGGGTCTCGGATTACTACGGCCGTTAGTGTAACTCATCCTCAGCACATGCTGGCGGAAGTCAGCCGCTGTAACTTATTAATAGGCATGCGTCTGCATTCCCTTATATATGCTGCTTCGCAAGAGGTGCCGATGCTGGGCATTTCTTACGATCCGAAGATCGATCAGTTTATGAAACGGCTGCAGATGCCTGTCGTTGCAACAACGAAGAGCATTCAACCGGATCGGGTAGCTGAAGAAGGGTTGCGTCTTCTTGAGCAACGCTCATCATGGCGCGAAGATAAAAAAGGGCTTATTTACAATCTTAAGAACGAAGCACAAAAGCCTGCGCAATATATGGCTTCATTTTTCACCAAAGGAAGGGATTCCAAGTGACGATACCGAAAGTGTCCATATTCGGCGTACCGTTCTCCAAACTAAGTATGAAGGAAACGATCACTCATATAGCTCAGATGGTCGAATCCGGACGCCCACATCAAATCATTACGGCTAACCCGATTATGGTCATGTCAGCCTTGGAAAACACGGCGTATCTAGAGATGATGAAAAAAGCAGACCTGATCGTGCCTGACGGAGCAGGGGTTGTATGGGCAGCCAATTATGTTGGCAGCCCAGTAGCTGAACGGGTGACGGGATTTGATTTGATTCAGAATCTCATGCAATTGGGTCAAACCAAAGGGTGGAAAATATATTTGCTCGGGGCATCCCCTGAAATTATCCAAGCCGCTGCGAATCGTTTAAAGGAACAGTTTCCTAATCTGCAGCTTGTCGGATATCGTGACGGATATTTTAAACCGGATGAAGATCAAAAGGTTATTGAGAATATAAGATCATACCATCCGGACATCCTATTGGTAGGAAGATCAGCAGACACACAAGAGCCTTGGATTGCCAAGTATAAAGAAGCGCTTCAAGTCCCTGTTATTATGGGGGTTGGAGGAAGCTTTGACGTCATGTCCGGCAAATTGAAGCGGGCGCCAAAATTATTCCAAAAGCTGCGTCTGGAGTGGTTTTACCGATTGCTTCAAGAGCCTTGGCGGTATAAACGAATGCTGGTCCTGCCGAAATTCGCTATGAAGGTGATCCGGGAGAAGGATACCGTACAGAGACCTTGAAAATAACTATGAAAACTTACTGATAAACGCCTGATTTCCTTAAAATTAATGTGGTGTTACGGTCTCAAACGGAGTATAATCTGTAGTGTTTGGGGTTTTTATAGATAAAAGGGGCTGTGAAAACAAAAATGAATGTATTATACGCAATTGGTTTTGCTGTCGCATGCTTGATTGCCCTTCTTATGACACCTTTGGTAAAAAAGTTTGCTTTCTGGGTAGGCGCTGTAGATGCACCCAATCATCGGAAAGTACATAGTCGCATCATGCCGAGGCTGGGCGGATTGGCCATTTTTGTTGGATTTGTAGGTGCTTATTTCGTTATTTCACCGGCTATTGACTCCTTAAACGGAGACGTTGCATTGGGATTGCTAATCGGAGGAGCTATTATCGTACTGTTAGGTGCATTGGATGACAAGTTCGATTTATCCCCGAAAGTTAAACTGCTTGGGCAAATTCTTGCAGCGTGCGTTGTTGTTTATTCTGGTGTCGTTATTGATCTTGTTAACGTACCGTTCGGCGACACAACCGTTTCGTTAACCTGGTTAGCCATTCCACTCACGATATTCTGGATTGTCGGAGTAACGAATGCGATTAACCTTATAGATGGATTGGATGGACTGTCTGCTGGTGTATCGGGTATTGCGACAACAACTATTCTTATATTAGCTTTAATGATGGGGAACGTTACAGTGGTATTGCTGAGTATGATACTGCTTGGCAGCATTGTAGGCTTCTTATTTTATAACTTCCATCCGGCCAAAATCTTTATGGGTGATTCTGGTTCGCTTTTCCTAGGGTTTAGCTTGGCAACATTGTCCATCTTGGGCTTTAAGCAAGCAACCGTGTTATCCTTGCTGGTACCTATTATGATTCTTGGAGTACCCTTGTCTGATACTTTCTTTGCTATATTGAGGCGTTGGGTTAATAACTTGCCTATCTCCAAACCGGACAAGAGCCATTTGCACCATTGTTTGCTGCAACTCGGCTTTAGCCATCGCGTGACGGTATTAATTATTTATGGTGTTGCTTCCATTTTTGGAGGCGCAGCTGTACTGCTTTCTTACATGTCGGAGCAGCAGGCTATCTGGGGAATGGTACTACTGATCGTTGTTCTTATCGCAGTTTTGGTGTTAGGTGCGGAGGCAATCGGAATCATTAGTCAGACTAAGAAACCGGTCCTGCGTTTTTTACAAAAGATACGAGGATTGTCTGGTGACAGATCACGGATGATCAAATAAATAGATATAGTAAACGAATCCCAGACCTTCAAAGGTTTGGGTTTTTTTGTTTTGTCAATTTTCAGGATTCGCTAAATTTTTCATGCGATAAAGCCGATAAGTAAAGTACATGAAACTTTTTTATTGCTGCGGGCGGCCTAAAATCTGCAGTAAAACACGCAAGGGGGGCTTTTCGAACGAAGGGGCTAACGACAGCAAGTAACAAATATCAAGGAAATATGACATAAGGAGGAACCATTTTGAAACGACTAACCTACAAATGGACGAGCTTTTCCATTGTATTGGCACTTGTTTTAAGTTTAGTGGCGCCTTTAACGGCGTTCGCTGAAGTAACGTTGAACGTTACGAACTTGCAGTATCGTAATACAGATGTAGTGCCTGACAGCAACTCTATTGTTGATCAGTTTACAAGTAATCCCATTTCCGTTACAGCTGATGTGAATGGTATTGGGGATGACGAGATTTCTAATATTTATTTTGAAGTGACCAATGTTAAAACCGGTAAGTCAACGGTTGATAAAACTAGCAAACCGGTCAAAACAGGTAACAACGAAATCACTTTTGCAAATGTGACGTTAACCGAGGGTCTTAACAAGATTGTGTTGCGATATGATGGAACCTTGAATACAGCTTCCGCACCTAGCTGGGCTTACTATGTTCCGGTTTCTACTATCAACAATCTTGTCATTAATGGGGATCAAATTATAGATGGAGAGATGTTCCCTAAAAAGGCACCCTACTCCGGTGCGACTATTACAGGTACAGCAGGAAATGCGACAAGCATAGAAGCATACCTCAATAGAGGGACGACGGCATATCATCCTGCCAACTTTACTCGAGGAACGTTTACCTATATTACAAACACAGGAAGAACCAATGATATCAAGTTTGTTCCTGGGGATAACGAAATTAATTTTGTTTCTAAAAACAGTACCAATACATACAACTTAAATAAATCGTTTATTTACGATGATGGCAAAGCGTTCGCGTATGGTGCTATGGTTGATCAAAAAACTGCCGGAACGGCCCCAACCCAAAAAGTTAGCGTCGCACAAGTTCCGACTTTGCAGCAAAATTCCAGTACCAATAGTAATGTGACGTTCTCTACTTCCTTAAAAACAACCCGCACGGGAAGCGTATCGGATTATGTTTATGCGGACATTGAAATGGTGGGTACAGGTGGAGCGTATAAGCTTCATTATAATTTCAATGATAAAAAGCTTACGCTTCTTGATATCGATAATAATGTTGTAACCGATCCAACTGGCAAATTAAATAATAGCGTTACTCCTTACTTCAATCCTGCGCTTAATAATGCGAACAGTAACGTTACGATTGATACTGCAAGGGGGATTGAGATTCACAACATTCAAGTCGATTTACCGGTTAATACGAGTCGGAGATTTCAGCAAATTGATGTTACCTTCACTCATAAAAATCTAATCGACACTACGAAATCCAGCTTTAATTTCAACTTCGTTGACGACAATGCTCCTTATGTTGATTTCGTTGAGCGTATTATTTCCGGTGCCAGTACGAATCCTAGGCTGATTGAAACAGGAAGTAATCAGATTACAGAGTTTCCAGCGACATTGAAAATTACAGCAAAACAAGCTTCGCAGGTATTGGTGAAGCTGAACGGGGCTCCTTATGATGATGGGGTAACCGGGCATACAGGCGGAATTTACCCTATTAATAGCGATACTGCAGATGTCCTATTGCAAGGGCTTCGTGATGGACTGACGAAGTTTGAAGTAATACCTTATACGACAGGAACTCCGACAGAGTTTCCAGCAGGAGCCAAGTCATATGATCTCCAAGTCTCCGCTGCTCCATATATTATTGTAGATAATATTTACAATGGAATGGTTGTTAAAAATATCAGCGAAATTATCTGCGAAAGCGGAAATTCTTGTATTACTGGTAGAGTAGCTAATTTGGGCGGAACTGGCCAAATGAAAGTATCTATCAATAATAAACCGGTTGACCAGGCTGGCGAGGTTACGTTTACCACTCCAACTAAGTTTATAGTGAAGCCTACCGATGCAAGCAGGGTAGAATATTTGTTCGGTAAAGATGATGGAAGAAAAACCGTTCATTTTGAAATTTGGATTGATGGTCAAAAAGTCTCCGAAGCGAGCTATGACATCTTTGTTTTTAGTCAAAATCTTCCGACAATCTTGAGCTTTGCACCGGACTATGATCCTAAAGATGTTAAGTATACTAAAGATACGAGACCGGATACGTACTATACCACGTCCAATGAATTGAAAATCGCCGGTTCTGCGGCTAATGCAAGAGAAATCAAAGTAACCTATTTGAAACCAGGCAGTACTTCTCCTATTGGTGTAAGTATATCTCCAGCATCCGCAGGAGCTGTTGCGACTCCATTCAGAAATACGGGAGATCCAATTAAGCTCAATGATTACGGTGCTTATACATTCACAGTAGTAGTAACTAACGATAGCGGCGCAACAGTAACCAAGTCATTTACTATCACTCGTGAGCCGACGCCTTACTTAATTTTGGAGCCACAGCTTATTAAGAATGAAGCAGGTAAAGATCAAGCTAACATTAATAAGAATTTCCAGAAAATTAAAATCCTCGCTGAAAATGCAGATAGCGTAGTATTTGGTAAGGATGTGGCTGTAAAATCAACGGATCCAATCCAACCTGATATCTATTATTATGAGGTTACTGGTTTGAAGCCGGGGAAAAATGAGATCAAGTTTACCATTAATCGTTCGACTGGCAAACTGAGCGGAAGCTTCATTTTGTTCAATGTAGATACACCTATTGAAGGAAACCAATACAAATCACTGCTTTCCTCCAAAATGAAAGTGTTTAATGGGGATATTGAATTAAGCTTCCCTAAAGATACGAAGCTAATGCGCAATGATCGGGCAGCTGAGAAGCAATATATTTCAGCCGAGCGTAAAATTATGTTTGGCATTGCGAGTAATGATGACGGTCGTGTAGATAAAGAGCTGGAAGACCGTGGCGGGAAAAACTTTCTCATTGAAACATCGGGCCGTTTTAAACCAGCAAGTAAACGCTTCTGGATTGATGCAGGGTCCATTGAAGAGATAAGAGGTTCCAACCAAGAGGAAAAATTGAAAGACGCTCTTGAAGGAAGCGGGCGTTTGCCGAATGAGGCTTCCGAATTCGGTTCTTCTAATGATGTTTTCTATAATCGTTATTTAAAAGACAATGTCATTCCTACGAAGAGAGGCACATTGACATTGAAGTATGATTCCAATATTCGTGACGATGCATGGAAATACGTTACGGTGTTTGAATTCAGCACATTCTCCGATAATAATGGGATGCCGAACGATACCAGAGCGGAGTGGAGAAACATCGGTGGTGTAGTGGATCTCAGCAAAAACACCATTACCGTTCCATTCGATTCTTTCGGGTATTACCAAGTCATGTACATGGACGATAGCTTTGATGATGTAACAGGACATGCATGGGCGAGAGATTATTTGGACGTGTTATATTCCAAGGGTATGATGAACAGTAAAACTTCCAGTCCGGAGAAATTCTCGCCGGATGAGTCCATCACTCGCGGTGAATTTGTCACCATGCTGGTCAAAATCTTCAATATTCCATTGGATAATGAAGACACGAGCATGCCAATTGATAATAACGTTTATACAGACGGAACCTTCAAAGATGTACAAAGAGGAGATCTGTACGGATCTGATGGCCTTTACGATTTCAAACATATTGAGGCTGCAGCAAGAGCGGGTATTGTAAGAGGCGGTAGCGATGGTTATTTCGGTCATCATGATGCTATTTCACGCCAGGATGCGGCTGTTATGATTGCACGCGCTTCTGATTTGAAATTAAGTTCAGATGAGAATAAATCGCTAGCATCCTTGCAAAAATCATTCACGGATGGCGGCAGCATTGACTACTATGCCAGAACGGCTGTTGAGGCGGCTACTAAAGCTGGTTTAATCGAAGGCATGCCGAACGTGCTTTTGGAAGGCCAAAAGAAACAAACATACCGCTTCGCTCCGAAGGATTATTTCTCACGTGCAGAAGCAGCGGCAGTAGCTATTCGCGTATTGAAACAACAAAAGAAAATACCCAAATAAACAAATGAAAAAACTCGCCAAATCATTAGTATGGCGGGGTTTTTCGTTACGGGCACATTGGAAAATAATACGTGATGACGAAGATGATATATCGTTGTATACTAAGTTTCGTGAGCAAGCGAGTATACGAAAATGATATACGAATTGATAGACAAGCTCGCCCGAAAGCTCAGACTAATTTTTTAAAGAAAATCGAAAAAAGTTTTTCAAAGACCGCAACTTTTCATGCAACACTGCGTTTAATTCATTGAAACACAAATGAAACGCCATGAAGAGGCTGATTTTGTTGGGTTTTTTTCACAAAATAACCTCTTTACCTTACTAGTTTTGCAGTGTATAATGTATAAGGGTATGCGACTCTCTATTTATTCAATTATTATTGTTTACTAGTTTCTGCAATCTTATTCATTGCAGACCTTTATAATAATTAATTCGCTCAACTCTAGGAAGGGGGTGAATCGGCTAATGAGGGAATCGAGCTCTAATTTATTTAAACAAAACTCTCAACAACCGAAAGATATTCGAGGAGGAGAAAAAAAGGTTATGAAAAAAAGTTTATCTACAATTTTGTCCCTTGCTATGGCATTTTCGATGTTTTCTTCCGTAGCATTCGGTGAAGAAGCTGGCAAGACTTCCGCTAACTTTAGCGATTTGAAAGATCTTGACGCAGCTACTAAAGCTAAGTTCGATGCAATGATTTCCGCAGGAATTTTTGATGGTGTTAAAGAAGATACTTTTGGTTTGAAAGACAAAATGAACCGCGCTCAATTTGCTAAAGTAGCGGCTTTGGTTTTCAAATTGAAAGTTGACACTTCCTTGAAAACTTCCACTTTCAGCGATGTTAAGGCTGACGATCCAGCTAATGGCTACGCTCTTCCGTACATCGAAGCAGTTAAAGCTGCTGGTATTACTGATGGCTACGCTCCTGGTGAATTCAACCCAGCTGGCGAAGTAACTAAAGAACAACTGGCTGCTTTCTTGATTCGTGGTCTGAACAAAGATTCCGAAGGTAAAGCAACTCCAGGCGTTAACGATAAAACAGTTTCCGATTGGGCTAAAGGTTATGTTGCTCTTGCATTGCAATTGAAATTGCTGAGCAATGGTACTGACGGTACTTTCGGTGGTACTTCTGCAGCAACTCGCGATCTGTTGGTTCTTAGCTCCTATGAAGCTAAACAACAATACAAACCAACTTTCAACGGTAAATACTCCATCGCTTCTTTCAAAGCAACTAATGCAAATGAGTTGACTCTTGAATTGAACGGTGCAGTTACTGAAGAAGCTGCTAAAACTTTGAAAATCGAAATCAAAAAAGACGGTAACGTATTGTCTTCCGGTTACACTACTAAGTGGAGCGATGACAAAACTAAAGCTGTTCTGACTTTTGATTCCAAATTCCAAGAAAACAAATTTGACGTTACTATTAGCGGCGTATCCAACATCGATGACACTGCTAAAACTTCTTCCGTAACAACTACGAAAGAAAAAGTAACTAAAATCGACTTCTTGACTGCATCTGACACAATTCCTCTTGCAGTTGATAAATACGAACAACCAATCTATCCTGGTTACAAAGTGCGCATTGACTTCAAAGCTACTAACCAATATGGTCAAAAAGCTTCCTTCAATGCTAGTAACTTTGATATCCGCGTAAGTGATGGCGACGCTGCTCCAATCGCTGGCGAGCAAGCTATCAACTTGACTGAAGATGCTAAGCAAGAAAGAAACGATAGAATTTCTATCACAATCTTGCACGAAGATAGCGGCGTTCAAATTAACAAAATCTTCACTGTTGGTGACAACCCAATCGTTTCCAAAGTAGAAGTTGGCGACTTGTTGAACTCTGCTGGTAACAAAGTTGATTCCATCGAAGCAAAAAGCTATGCTTACCTTGACATCAAAGCTTGGGACCAATACGGTCTTCGCGTTGAAAACAAAGGTTTGCTGAACGATACAGTTACTGTATCCACTACAGATCGTGACCTTGAAGTTGGCGACAACGATAAAGACGCATTCGTTGATAACGCTGTTGGCGACAACGCTGCTGACTTGAAATTGGTTTCCACTAACAACGAAGAGAAAACAATCAACGTTTCCATCTTTGCTCGTGGTGGTCAATCCGTAAACAAAGACATTAAAGTTAAAGCTTCCAAAGTTCCAGCAACTGTAGAGTTCGGTTCTTACAACTATACTTTGGCTGAGGGCGACGTTCACACTGGTGACGAAGCTGTTGACAACAAATTCTATGTACCTATCGTAATTAAAGACTCCAAAGGTGAGACTTTGACAGCTCAAGAGATCGTTGACGCTTATGGCGATGGTAGAGAAAAACTTGATGTACGTGCTTCCGGTGGTATCAACCTTGAGTCTGCCGAAATCGCTACAACCGGTTCCCACAAAGGTCAAATCGCAATTAAAAATGCGGACAGAAAAGGTACAGCTAGTTTGTCTGTAACTTTGAGAGATATCCCAACTCAAAAAGCTAGCTTCAACATTTCCGTTGGCGATGCTCGTGAAGCTCAAGAAATCAAATTCTCCACTACTCCTAAGAAACAAATGGTAGCTGGTTCTGACAACGAATTGAAATTCAAATTCTACGATCAACAAGGTTCCGAGTTGAAGTATGTTAACAACAACGACTACGACTACTACGTGAAAGTATCTTACAAATTGAATTCTCTTTCCGGTACCGGTGATGCAGGCTTGACTTTCCTTGCTTCTAAAGAGAAAGACGCTGCAAGCGCGAATACTGATCAAAGAAAATTCATCTTTGCACCAAAAACTGTTTCTGAAGAAGTATATCAAAGATTTGATCTTAAAGGTCCAGATGCATACACTGGTCAATGGGAAAACCTGTTTGACAAATCGTTCAAAGTATACTCCAAAGCAGGAGCTCCTAAAGCTGCTTACACAGTTAAAGCTGAATTGTACAGAATTGACAAAAAAGCTAAATCTGGCACAGCAGACCAATTGGTTGATGATGTAAGTCAAGTAATTGAAGTTATCGATCCTAAAGATACTAACAACAAATTGACTTATGAAGTATACCTTGACAAAGGTGTAAACAACACAATTCTTGCAGCTGCTGACTACCTGAACTTGGATAACAACTACAACCAAGATGCAACTACAGGTAAAACAGTTAATGACGTAACTTACTTGAACAACAACTATAACAAGTTGGGTAAAGAAGTTAAAGTTAGAGCGAAAAACAGCAGCGGTGAAGAAGTTAAATTCCCTGCTAAAGTTACTGGCGTAGTATCCAGCAACCCAAGTGTTGTAAACAACATCACTGATGGTAAAGTTGTTTACGGTTTGGATGCAGGTACAGCTACAGTAAATGTGTTCTTCGAAAATGCTAAAGGTGAGCCACAAACTGCTAGCCTGAACGTTACTACTAAAAACGAAGGACCAAGCATCGCTAGCATTTCCCTGAAGAAAACAGGAAAACAATACTCCAGCCTTACTGGTTTGGTAGGTAAATATGTTTGGGATGCAAACCTTGCTGAGAAAATCACTGTTAAAGACCAATATGGTGATGAAATCGTAGCTGAGAATGCTCCAGGATCCAAAGGTGAAGAGCTTGGCGAGACTGACAACTTCTTGGTTCAAGATTCCCAAGGTCCGAAATCTAAAAACCATAACAGCGTATTGAACGTAAGCTTCTACGCAACTGATATTACTGGTGAAGGTACAGTGAAAATTGATACCAAAACTGGTAAAATCACTCAAATTGATGCAGGCGTTACAGGCTTCACAATTAACGTTCTTGCACCAAGCGGTGTAGCTGCTTCCTTCGCTGTAGGCGTTGGCACTAAGTAATAAGTAGCTCTTAAATAGAGAAGACCCTTCGGGGTCTTCTTTTTTTTATCCTAACAGGCTATACTTACAATACATACCAAGTTAAATTTACAAGAGGTGAAGCATGAACAAAATACGTACTAAGATTGTGATAAGCACAGTGATGTTATGGGCAGCAACTATCGTAGGAGCTAATGCAGACGGCACTAATTCAGCAGTCCAGCCTGGTTCTGTAGATGACCCTGTTATTACTAAGAGTTATTTTGAACAAAATATAAAGCAAAAGGTAACCGATGAGCTGACTAAGCAATCCATAACGGAAGAGAAGGTTCGTCAGATTATCAGCGAAGAGTTAGGTAAAGGACAAGCAGGTGGCGGAAGTACAACAACAAATCCGACTCCCGGTACTTCAGGCTCCTCGGGGAATTCTGAATTGACTGTAATAAAATTGGAACAAGGCCAAATCCTATATGGTGGTTCAGGTTCTGAAATTATCGTTCGTACGGGAAAAACTATAGCTGTAAGCGCAGACGACGGCATAGCCGATGTGACCTCTGGCAAGGATATCTCAGCAGGTTCCTCTGTTGAAAATAATCACCTGTTGATTATTCCAAGAGAAGGTCGTGGGATTAAGCCTGATCCCAAACAGAAGCAAGACATTTACGTGATGGTTCGCGGCGACTATAAGCTTACTAATGCGGATGGATCTAAGGTTACACCATAAATTTTACCCATAATGTAAACAGTTTATACGATTGTGCCATAGGTGAGAGGACATACTAGGGTTACATCACTTATGGAGGTGGGTTTTATGGCAAAAGCAAAGAAAGTGGTTCCTGAAAGTAAGCAGGCATTGGATGCACTGAAGTACGAAATAGCGGCAGAATTGGGACTACCCGTTGGGAAGTCAGTAGCTGACGCTAATGTAGAATTTGCAACAGAGCTCGGATCAATACCGTCACATTCCATTAAGGAAGATTATTGGGGGCATATTGCTTCCAGAGACGCCGGTGCAGTTGGCGGAGCTATTACAAGTCGATTGATTCGCAAGGCAGAAGAAATGATGTTTAATTTGTAGATAGATTCAGGAAAATACAAGATTATTTTCCATATATTAATTTTGTAGGAACTCATGCAAATTTATTGACAGTCCTCGACAAATCCAGTAACATAACTTAAAGAAGGTCATGTAAATAAAACCTTTTCCAATTGGAAAAGGTTGATTTTTTGTATGTATAGTTATTAACTAATAAATACTCCTTAGGAGGTCGATACTATGTCCATTCCTCGCGGTCGTCGTTTATTTACATCCGAGTCTGTAACTGAAGGGCATCCGGATAAAATCTGCGATCAGATTTCCGATGCAGTTCTAGACGCATTTCTTAAAAATGATCCCAACGCTCGCGTTGCTTGCGAAGTTTCCGTTGCGACAGGCTTAGTTCTTGTTATCGGCGAAATCTCAAGCCAATCCGAATATGTCGATATTCAAACGATTGCTCGTCAAACGATTGAAGGTATCGGTTATACTCGTGCTAAATACGGTTTTGACTCCAAAACATGCGCTGTGCTTGTTTCCTTGAACGAGCAGTCCCCTGACATTGCTCAAGGCGTAGACAAAGCTCTAGAAGCACGTGAAGGTCAAATGACTGATGAAGAGATTGAAGCTATTGGAGCAGGCGACCAAGGTATGATGTTTGGTTTTGCCGTTAATGAAACTCCTGAACTGATGCCGCTTCCTATTTCTATTTCACATCAATTGTCCCGCAGATTGGCTGAAGTACGTAAAAACGGTACATTGCCTTACCTTCGTCCAGACGGTAAAACACAAGTTACTGTGGAGTATGATGGCGATACACCAGTACGCGTTGACACTATCGTTGTTTCTACACAGCACAGTGAAGATGTTACTTTGGAGCAAATTCAAGCAGATATTAAAGAACACGTTATTAAGCCTATCGTGCCTGAGAAATTCCTTGATGCTGATACCAAATACTTCATCAACCCAACCGGTCGTTTCGTAATCGGCGGACCACAAGGCGACGCTGGTCTGACGGGTCGGAAAATCATCGTTGATACTTACGGCGGCTACGCTCGTCATGGCGGCGGAGCATTCTCCGGTAAAGATCCGACAAAAGTTGACCGTTCCGGCGCTTACGCGGCTCGTTATGTAGCAAAGAACATCGTTGCTGCAGGTCTTGCGGACAAGTGTGAAGTTCAACTTGCTTATGCCATCGGTGTAGCACAACCTGTTTCCATCTCTGTAGATACTTTCGGAACTGGTAAAGTAGCTGAGGAGAAACTGGTAGAAGTCATCCGTAGACATTTTGATCTGCGTCCTGCTGGTATCATTAAGCAATTGGATCTTCGCAGACCGATTTACAACCAAACAGCTGCTTACGGGCACTTTGGTCGTACGGATGTTGATCTTCCTTGGGAACGTACAGATAAAGCAGAACTGCTCAAACGCGACGCATTGGCATAAAAAGCGGTTCAACTATATAGAACAAGTGAAACCAAAGCCTGGTTCCTTATGGAGCTGGGCTTTTTTGTTTTCCTTATAGGCATTTTTCGTATATTGAATCTAAAAAATACGTTTTTTCGACCGTATTCAGGTGTTGTTCGAAAAATGTTCAAATATGACGGATGTTGTCTTCATTTATCTTTTTTTCATTCTAGTAAAACGTAACTTTTTCCATAGTAATAGAGTCTAAGTAAAAGAGAGTGGGAAATAGAAGGGAGAAAGCTACGTGAGTAAGCATAAGGCTTGGATTAAAGTGTCCTCTATCGTTTTATCTGCAATGATAAGTTTATCGCCTCTTATGACGACAGCGCAAGTATATGCGGCATCCGAACCTACAGTGACGATGGTTGGCCAAGAGATTTTAACGTCCGGTGCGGTTTTGAAAAAATATGTTTGGAAATCGACTCGGAATAAAAAAGATATCACCGTTAACGGCAATGTCGTTGAGGTGGATTTAACTAATCCCTATGTGAAATTAGATGTAATGACAGGGACGAACAATCAATTTACCAAGAAGCAAAGTGTTTTAGGTATGGCAACGGAAACGAAGGCAGTGGCAGGAGTGAACGGTGACTTTTACAACACCCAAGCAGAAGGCGTTCCAATGGGCCCTGAAATTGCTAATGGGAAATGGATGGCTACTCCTCCTTATTTGCCAGGTTTCTATACGTTTGGTCTTACGAAGGATAACGTTCCTGTAGTAGACTTGTTTACGTTTCAAGGCTCCGTAACGACTAAGGATGGGGCGAATTTTGTACTTGGCGGGATTAATAAGACGTACTACTGGTTTGAGCCAGGCGGTGAGCATAGTCATGTAGATGCCATGTTCATGTACACGGATGCTTGGGGACAATCCGATCGCTCCAATGACGGTGTTACGGTTCCAACGGAAGTGCTGGTACAGAACGGAATTATTCAAAAGATTGCCGACAACACGATCATTGATATGATTGCTCCTAAAGACGGCTATATTCTTCGTGCATCAGGCAAGGCGGCTGATTTTGTTCGTGCTCATATGAAGGTAGGAGAGCCTCTTAAAGCCGACTATCAAATTCTTCCTCAGGATTCTAGCAAAACGTATGATACGAAAAATTTTAAAATGATGATTGGCGGACATACGATTTTGGTAGATGGGGGCCAGCCTACGGAATTTTCAAGAGAAGTAGACAGCTTATGCTGCACTCGTTCCAGAACGGCCATTGGTTACTCTCAGGATCAGAAAACAGCTTACTTGATTACAGCTGATTACAGCGGAGATAGTAAAGGCTTAAGCATGACCGAGCTTCAACAGTTTATGATTAAAGTCGGTGTTTGGAAAGGGATGAACCTGGATGGTGGTGGATCAACACAAATGGTTGCCAGACCACTGGGAGAGAACAATCCTGTCTTAATCAATAAAACAGAAACAGGTATTCAGCGAAAGGTCGTTAACGGTGTAGGGGTTTATTCTCTGGCTCCCAAAGGGCAAGTGAAAGACCTCGTGATCCAGGCCCCGGATTTCTTGTTTTTGAATGAGCAGGCACCATTAGGATTTAAAGGCTATGATGAATACTATAATCCAATTGGATCTGATAGTGTGCAGGCGACATGGTCTTCAAGCAATAATGCTGGAACCTTCAAAGATAATGTGTTTACACCAACTCAATTAGGTACAGCCAAAGTAACAGCTGCATCCGGTACAGGGACTCAATCGGCGGAAATTCCTGTTGTAGGCAGAGATCAGCTTGCCACGTTGAAAATAGATGCTAGCGACATCGCTTTATCCGAGGGAGGATCCTATAAGCTCCCCGTCATTGCAACAACCAAAGCAGGCAAGACAAGAGAAGTACCACCTGAGTTGGTGCAGTGGGAAGTTCTAGGGATGAAAGCGGAAGTGAAGAACGGTGTCCTAACCGTAAATAGTTTAACGGGTGCTACACAGCTGCAGCTCATTGCTCGTTATGACGGCTACAGCACGATGCTGACTCTTCCTATTGGAAAAGATAACGTATGGTATGATCTCGATAACAATGCGGTTATGACGAATTCCCGTCCGCTGCCACAAGAAGTTACAACGGCAGTCTATATTCGCGAAACGGATACGAAAAATAAGTATTTGGAATTAAACTATGATTTTTCAAAGGCAACCGGAAGTAAATGGGCTTATGCCGATATGGATACAGGTATTCAAATCGATGGTCAACCACAGTTTATTAAGATGAAAGTGAATGGCGATGAAAGTCTGAATTCGTTAAGAACTGAGATTAAAGATAACAGCGGTAAAAACTACTATATAGAGCTAGCCCAAAATATCAACTGGAAGGGCTGGAGGCAAGTATCAGCCGATTTATCCGAGTACGATATGAAATTCCCGATTACGGTGAAAAGCGTTTATGTGTACAATGACCAAGTAGGTCAGGACGAGCGTGCGGCCGTTGGCAAGATTGGCATTGATGACATTACTTTCACTTCTAAAGGCCAACTAGCAGCATTGCCGAACAATTCGATTAGCCTCACGGTTAATAAAACCGCTGTTTCCGTAAACGGTAAAGGGATGACACTGGAGCAAGCTCCTGTCATTATAAGTGGGAACACGCTGCTTCCAATCCGCTTTGTTACGGATGCTTTGGGAGGTACTGTACGTTGGGATGATAAGGAACGGAAAGTAACGGTTATTCGCGGAGATAAAATGATCGATCTATGGATCGACAATCCAGATCTGATTGTTAATGGAAAACGGATTACTGCCGAAGTAGCTCCAAAAATAATGAAGGATGTTACTATGGTACCATTGCGCATTTTATCCGAAAATCTTGGCTGGAAAGTAACCTGGGATGCTAAAACCCAGCAGATTACTCTGCAATAATTAGTTCCATGCTCCTCTTACAAACTTCAATAAATATGGTACTATAATGCTAGGAGCCTGTCCGACACTCGGGGTCGCACAGGCTTCTGTATATGGAATCGTTGGAGAAGGGGCCTTACGTATGCAAGTGGACGCTTTGGACCGCATTATAAAAAATGCAATCGACGTCATGGAGAGCAGCAAATATCAAATATTTGAAATTTGTGAAAATGTCCGGTCAGAGCGTAGTGCGTTGAACAACGAGCTGCAGGAAGTAATGGACGAAACGAGAAAGACCATTGATATGGTCGATCATATTGAGTTGGAATATCGAAGGGCCCGTATTCGGCTGACGGAGGTTAGCCGCGATTTTAAACGTTTCAAAGAAGAAGACATTCGTACGGCCTACGAATTCGCTACTCAAATGCAAACCCAGCTCGCTATGTACAGGGAGAAGGAGCTTCACCTGAAGGCGAGAAGGGATGATCTTGCCAAAAGAATAAAAAATGTCGATAAACAATTGGAGAGAGCAGAAGCTGTAGTCTCCCAGGTCAACGTAGTGCTTGAGTACCTGTCCGGTGACTTGAACCAAGTGACCCGGCTGTTAGAGTCGGCAAAAAACCGACAGCTTCTTGGTTTGAAAATCATTTTGGCCCAAGAAGAAGAGCGTAAACGGATTGCCCGGGAAATACACGACGGCTTGGCACAGACGATGGCTAATGTCGTACTCCGTACTGAAATTGCGGAAAGAATGCTGACTAAGCAGGCGTATGCTTCAGTTAAAGAAGAACTTGTTGACTTGAAGGGTCAGGTCAGAGGAGGGATTGAAGAGGTTCGCAAAATCATTTTCAATCTTAGGCCTATGGCATTAGACGACCTAGGGCTCATACCTGCACTTCGGAAATTTGTACAGGATTTTGAAGAAAAATCAAAGATTAACACACAATTTGAATTTTCCGGTAAAGAAACAAGGCTTCCCTCAGGTATGGAAGTCGCCATTTACCGTCTTGTACAGGAAGCGTTCTCTAATGTAGTGAAGCATTCTCAAGCCTCACATGTTGCACTGGAAGTGACTTACCGACAACAGATGGTGAAAATCACGGTTTCCGACAACGGAATCGGTTTTCTTGTCGATAGTGTAGATAAGAAGATCGAGAAGGGAAGTCATTACGGCATTATAGGGATGCGCGAGCGCGTAGAGCTGCTTGAGGGCAGAATGGAGCTACTATCGACTAAAGGCGCAGGCACTAAAGTATCCATGTTGATACCCATCAAATTAGATTCGAAGGAGGACTAAATAATGGACATCACGGGAAATGCAAAACGCAACATTAAATTAGTTTTGGCGGATGATCACCAGTTATTTCGCGAAGGGGTCAAACGCATAATCAATATGGAAAATGACCTGGAGGTTGTTGGTGAGTGCGGAGACGGCATCCAAGTTATTGAACTTTGTAACACGTTGACTCCCGACATCGTATTGATGGATATTAATATGCCAATCGAGAACGGTGTAGTGGCAACGGAGAAGCTTAAAGGTATTTTTCCTGATATTAAAGTCATTATTTTATCCATCCACGACGATGAGAGCTATGTATTTGAAACGCTGCGTAAGGGTGCTTCGGGCTATTTGTTGAAGGACATGGAAGCGGAGTCGTTAATTAATGCTATTCGTTCGGTTGTTGCGGGTCACGCCTACATACATCCTAAAGTAACAGGTAAGCTGATCAATCAATTGCGCAGAATGACCTATTTGGATGAAGTGGGCGCGGCGGGGAGCGGCACTATTGCCAAGGATGCGGGAGTCAAGTACGTACATACCGATAACAGCCCGTTGACACGTCGTGAGGCCGAAGTGCTGCGACTTATGGCAGAAGGTAAAAGCAATAAGACGATTGGCGAATTTTTGTATATTAGTGAGAAAACCGTCAAAAATCACGTGAGCAGCATTTTGCAAAAGATGGAAGTAGATGACCGGACTCAAGCCGTCATAATTTCCATTAAAAACGGCTGGGTCACGCTGTAAACAGGAACCAACCAACTCATTGCGGCATATACTGGTCTTAAGGGAGGGAGCCGCGATGATGTTAGGTTTACTGTGGATCTTTGGCAGCTATGCTGCAAGTATTGTCTTGTTGCATTGGTGTTATCGACGGCACCGGGATACGGGTCGGAATGTGACGCATTTTTTGCTCATTACACATAATAATCAAAATCAGGTCGAGTGGTATGTTCGTTCGCTGCTTTTTTTCTCGCGGTTCAAAGGTAGAGAGGTCCACTTGACTATAGCCGATGAAGGCTCAACGGATGAAACGTTGGCTATAGCCGAACAATTCCGTAAGGAACATAACCTGGAGATCCTAGCCTTTGAAGGAATGGAATCATGGGATGAGTGGATCCGTCAGCATGAAGATAAGCAGGTTATTGTTGTTCGGCTTGCTAACCAAGATAGTTTGGTAACCGCTTACAAAACAATGTGAGGATGAATTCATGTAGGTGAAGGCAGTTCTATATGCGGTCATTAGCAATCAAGGTGCTGTATGGTATGTGTCATTAGATATGCGTGTCGATTTGGCTGTGTGGTTCGGTCAGTATGGGGATTCGATAAGGATCCGTATGCTGGAGCCGGCCATTTCGTTTGGACAAGCTGTCGTGCTTAGAGACAGGATGAATGCAATAAAGTGGTTACACAAAGAGATCAATGTGCCTCATATATGGGTAAGCAAGGTTTCAGGCGAGGCTGCCGCTTCGGGCATATCGGTATTCGCGGCGGACAAGTCAAGCAGGTGGACGCTAATGGATTGCGACATAAAACAGTGGCGTGCATATCAGCAGGTTCCCGGCGGTTCGGTTACTATTCAAGGTCAGGAACTTAGTCGATTTATAGAATTGATGCAAGGACGCAGCTTATTATGGGATGAAGTGAAGCAATTATTAGAGCATTACGGATTCCAAGCCGCCTCAGCAGATCCATTGGCTTACGTCCAAGCGGCATATTTATACGGATACTTCCTATTGGAACAAGGGATTAGAAAACAGGAAGGACGAAGCTGGCTTCGTTCAAAACAAAACTATCAATGTCACCGTTGTGGCGGTGAGATCCAGCAAATGATGATTACAGAATGTATGTTTTGCGGACAAGAGTGTCCTTACTGCGAACAATGTCTGACGATGGGGAGATCGCGGTTCTGCTCAGTTACAGTCCGGTCAGCCTTACCTGTAGCATCAAATACTGTGGAGAGACAAGTAAGGTGCCCTGATGAAGGGGATTCGCTAGAGAAGTACCTTTCACCCTGGGGGCTAAGTGAGATTCAAGCGGAAGCATCGGGACAAGCCTTGCTTTTTTTGAAAGGAAATGAATTGAAGAAATTAAACAAACCCCCAAATACTTCTTCAAAGTTTCTCATCTGGGCTGTGACTGGCGCAGGCAAGACGGAAATGATCTTTCCGATGATCCAATATACGGTTTCGAAGGGTGGCCGTGTAGTTGTAGCGACTCCTAGGAGGGATGTCGTATTGGAGCTGAAGCCCCGATTGGAAAAAGCGTTCGCTCCGACTCCTGTCGTGACATTATATGGTGGAAGTGAACAGCGATGGGACGTCGCCCCGATTATGATTGCTACAACTCACCAACTGCTGCGCTTCGAGCGCGCGTTCGATCTGGTCATAATCGATGAACTGGATGCGTTTCCTTATCATAATAATCCCATGCTGCAGTATGCAGCAGAAAAAGTGTGCAAGACGGACGGAGCAACGATCCTACTATCTGCTACACCTCCGATACAACTTCAGAAGGCTGCTTCACGGCGACAACTACCTCATGTAAAAGTAACTGCCCGCTATCATCGCCATCCGCTACCGGTACCCGCACTTATTGCTATGTCACCGTTACGTCAGCAAATTCAAAAAGCGACACTCTCCTCCAAAATTACACAGAAAATGACGGAATCTATACAAAGGGGAGCGCAGCTTTTCGTGTTTGTGCCCAAGATTTATATGGTAGAGCCCCTAACGGAGCTTCTTAGCAAAACGTTTCCACAGGTGGTTACTCAAGGTACATCTTCTAAGGATGAACATCGTGCGCAAAAAGTGATGGACTTCCGTGCTAAGCAAACCCGGATTCTCGTTACGACAACGATTCTGGAACGCGGTGTGACGATTCCCAAATCGGATGTACTCATTCTGGATGCGGACGAGCCTATTTTTGATTCCGCTGCACTAGTCCAGATGGCAGGAAGGGCTGGACGATCCGCTGATGATCCCGCTGGTAGCGTTTATTTTGCAGCTAAGGAGAAAACGCGCGCTCAGGTAGAGGCTATTCGTCAAATTAAGAGTATGAATTCGATAGCAAGGAAAAAAGGATACCTGCGCGATAAGGGAGGACCTGCGAGTGAAGGCAAGTAAGGGAGCGGTGAACCGGATAAATCAATGGTTTACGCAGCTGTTGAGTACAGCAGAGGGCTTGCTATCGCCTCAAACGTTAACTTGTACAGCCTGTAGTAATAAATACGGAACTCAGAGGGAGCTCCCGTTATGCGATGCTTGTTGGGCAGCAATTCCATGGATATTGCAGGTACATTGCCGTAGCTGTGGTCGACCGGAGGTCTGCACGGATTGCCAGCGGCGGCGTGAAACCTATTTTGTCCGAAACCGGAGTGCGGTCAGTTATAGCCCTTTAATGAAAGAATGGCTTGCTGTTTATAAGTATCGCGGGCATGAAAAGCTTCGGGAGCTTCTCGGTTCCATGCTGCTGCATGCCTACCATTTGCATCGCAAAAGTGAAGCGGAAGTAACAGTTTCGGGGTTCGAACTCATCACCTATGTCCCTGTAAGCCATAAAAGGCAGATGGAGAGGGGCTTTAATCAGGCGCAACAGCTGGCGGATGAGCTAGGAAGAAAAACCGGTATCCCGGTCGTTCCGATTTTGGAAAGGGTTCGGCATACGGACAAGCAAAGCTTTAAGACCCGAGGAGACCGACTGGAGGATTTGCAAGGTGTGTTTGCAATGCTGCCTGCGGCAAAACAAGCGCTGCCGGAACTTGTGTCTCAAAAAAACGTAAAATTATATATGGTCGATGATGTGTATACGACGGGAAGTACGCTCAATGAATGTGCCCGAGCGATTCAGGCTGAGCTGAAAGGTGTCGAAATATACGGATTAAGCTGGGCAAGATGACATATCGTGTCGGCTTTTGATAAAATTCAGTATACAACATCGCACTACTTGAGATACACTATGACTAATCATCATACTCAGAGTCGATCGATCATGTCTAACAATGGGGGGAGCTCAGGAATGAGTCTTAATGTCGATAACTGTGATCGTTGCGGAAAAATCTATGTGAAAAACAATTACGGCCTGTGCGGGCAATGTCTCAAAGATATTGATCTGCAATACGAGAAGTGTTTGAAATATTTGCGTGAGCAGCGCTCTTGTTCCATACACGAATTAAGCGAGGCGACCGAAGTCTCGGTAAAGCAAATTACCAAGTTTATTCGCGAAGGGCGTATATCCATCAAGAACAACCCGAATATGTCCTACCACTGCGAGATCTGCAGCACCCCGATCCGCGAGCATACGATTTGTGAATCGTGCAGACAACGCCTAGCGAAGGATGCGAACCATATGCATGAGGACGAGCAGAGGAAGCAAGCCTTGTTGGAAGAGGCTAACCGAATGTCGTTCAATATTAAAGACCGTTTGAAAGACCGCCATAGCTAATGATATTATCAATTTAATATAAACTTTCTTCCTAACTCCACCGATAAAAGTAATAACGCTTATTCGGTGGGGTTATTTTAATGAACAAAAAGAGGTGATATTTTATGAAAATAAATGGTACAAATCGGGTCGGAGCAGTCAATCAATATATGAAATCCCAGGAGGCGTATGCAGCCTCGGAGAAAGCCAAGACCGGTAAAAAGAAAGATAAAGTAGAAATTTCCAGCGAGGCGAAGGAACTATTGGAGACGCAAAACCCAGCTGCAGCAGAGAAGGCCAGAGAGAAAGTCGAAGCTTTGAAATCATCGGTAGCTGCAGGCACATACAAGGTAGATGCCAGAACGTTGGCAGAGAAGCTTTTTCCTTTTATTAAATGATAGATATTCTGAATACACGGGTGGATGAGCATGGCATTTGAAGCTTTGATACAAATTATGACGGCGCTGAACGACGTACACGAAAACTTACTTGAGCTGGCAGAACGGAAGAAGCAGGTACTCATCCAGAACGATGTAGAGCAGTTAATGCAGATCGTTTCTAAGGAAAATAAGCTTGTGAAACAGATTGGCGAATTGGATCAGCAGCGTGTAGAAGCTATCGGGCAATTCATGATCGAGAAGGGTTACAAACCGAATCCTAAGGTAACGGTAAGTGATTTGACGAAGATTATTTTCAATGTAGAGGATAAGAAAGCGCTTCTCGGGGTGCAGAAGCAGTTATTGAGTAGTATTCATAGACTTAAGGATTTGAATCAGTTGAATCAGCAGTTGATTATGCAGTCGTTGGCTTTCCTTGAGTATTCTCTCGATCTAATTGCTGGCCCCCCAGAAGACGAATATACTTACAAGAATCCACAACTGAATTCCTATGGCGCAAAGAGAGCCGGTTTATTCGATTCGAAAGCATAGTCATACAAGCGGTATGGAGGGATAAGAAAGATGCGATCTACTTTTGGTGGTATTGAGATATCTAAACGAGCTTTATTTACGCAACAGGCAGCTCTTTCTACAACTGGACATAACATTGCTAACGCAAATACGGCTGGATATTCACGTCAGGTCGTTAATATGGTAGCAGCTAAGCCGATCGAGGCTCCCGGACTAATGAGGAGTAATGTGCCCGGACAAATGGGACAAGGCGTTGAATTTGATTCCGTGACAAGAATACGCGAGAAATTTCTAGATGATCAATTTCACAATGAAAATAAAAGTCTGGGCAGTTGGACTGTACAGCAGGATACACTCGAGAAATTGGAAGCCATCATTAATGAACCTTCCGATTCTGGTTTGCGGTCTGTCGTAGATAAGTTCTGGGCATCCTGGTCTGATTTAAGTAAAGATCCGGAGAACATAACAGGCAGAAAAATAGTTAGGGAAAATGCGATGGCTATGGTGGATTCTTTGAACTTGACCAGCAGACAGCTATCGGATCTGAATAACGACTTAACTGAAAATATTTCCGTCAAAGTTACCCAAGTGAATTCAATTCTTTCAACGGTTTCTGATTTAAATGCTGAGATCAAAAGAATCGAGGGTATGGGCGATAGCGCCAACGACCTTAGAGATCAGCGGGATCTGTTGGTAGATGATCTGTCCAAGGTTATTAATATCAAAGTTCAAGAGACGGATACAGGCTATAATGTGACCATGGGGAACACGGTTCTGGTAGATGGAGATACCGCTAATCCTACCTCGGTAGCCCAAATCACGAGTGCGGTTGCATCAGGCGAGCTCAATAGCGGTGAAATACACGGGATGATTGTATCCAGAGACCGTTACGTTGCTGATTACCAGAAACAATTGGATACATTGGCAAGCACGATCGCAAACGGAAAAATCACGGTAACTATTCCTAAGGGAGCTGTTCTCCCTGAAGGAACCATATTTAACGATACAGTTTATCAAGGTTCTGTAGAGAATCGAACTCTCAAGGATGATCTTACCGTTACAGTGAACGGGCTGAACGGTCTTCACAAGCTGGGCTACCTTAACGATGATCCAACCAAAAAAGTAGGTGATTTCTTCACCTCCAAAGATAACGGAGCTATCACAGCATCGAATATTCAGCTTAATCCAACTATTGCGGCAGATCCGAGTAACATCGCCACATCCATGAGAACTGTTCTGAACACTAAAACAAATAAAGAAGAAGTCATAACGGGTAACAATACGTTGGCTATATTAGTTTCCCAACTTAAAGATACGAAGTTTGATTTTAGTTCAACAGGTTCCGCGGGGTCTGTCCTGCAGTCAGGTACCATTAATGACTTTCTAAGAGCGACAGTGGGGCAGTTAGGGGTACAGACAACTGAGGCTAAAAGACAGGTCGATAATTCCAAATCTATTGTCGATCAGGTAGATGAGCGTAGACAGTCTGTCAGCGGTGTTTCACTTGATGAAGAAATGGCTAATATGATCAAGTTTCAGCATGCTTATAACGCAGCTGCCAGATCGATGACAACCTTTGATGAAATGCTGGATAAAGTTATCAATGGTATGGGTGTAGTAGGAAGATAGTAGTCATATGAGGAGGGGTTATCGTGGCGCTTAGAGTTACCCAAAGCATGATGAGCATGCAGCTAATAAGAAATCTTAATACCAATACTATGCGTATGGATAGTATGCAAGAGCAAATGTCAACAGGACGCAGAATTAATAGACCTTCAGACGATCCGGTAGGCATAACGTATTCCTTGCGTTATCGCAGTGAGCTGGATGCGAATGATCAATATATCAAAAACGTGGATACATCGAGCTCGTGGCTCGATTTTAACGACACGATGCTGGATCAAGTGGACCAAGTATTCTTAAGAGCTACGGATTTGGCGACACAAGGGGCAACTGGAACCAATTCACAAGCAGCTTTAAACAGTATCAAAAGCGAAGTGGATGAGTTGTACAAACAATTGGTCACTATAGGAAACAGCAAGTTAAATGGTAAGTTCGTTTTTAACGGCCAAACCACAGACTGGGCGCCATATACAGAGAAAGACGCGGAAAAAGAATTAACCGATCCTTATGAGGTTGCGTTTGAGGTCGGAGCGGGCATTAAATTACCGGTTAATCTTACAGGCAATGAAATTTTTGGATCCCCTACTGATCCTGACAATGCTTTTCTAATTTTAAAACAATTGAGCCAAGATCTGGAGCAAGGTAATACTACCGGTGTATCAGCTGCGCTCGATAAGATAAGTACAAGAATGAACAGCATCGTTTCGACTCGCTCAGAGATAGGAGCTAGAGTTAATCGGTTAGAGCTTGTGGAAAACCGCTTAAAGGATATTGGCTTGAATATTGAAGGGCTTCAGTCCAAAGTAGAGGATGCAGACTATAGTAAGCTTATGGTAGACTCGAAGGTCAATGAAAATATTTATCAAGCTTCATTATCTGTAGGTGCCAAAATTATCTCCCCAACTTTAGTTGACTTCATACGCTAAAAGGAGGTAATGGTTTGATTCCATTCCCCCAGATCGACATACGTCAGCAGTTTGGCAGAATTGGTATCGATGCGGATTTAGGTCATTATGAAATTCATCAGCCTAAGGCAACTTTAGACATTCAGACGACTCCATCCAGATACGAAGTTAACTCGCCCCTAGGTGAGCTTAATGTTAATCAGGACAGGGCATGGAGCGCTCTAAATGGAGGAAAGCTGTCTGAGTTTACAAATCGGATTTACTCGCAAATGGAGGGTGTCCTTTTACAGGCGATAGCTAAGATCGTGCAGGATGGAAACCGTATGGCTGCACTTAACGTTCCCGGCAATCCATTAGCGGATATTGCTTATGAGAAGGCCTTCCAACCCCAGCCTTCTATTGAGTATATGGGGGAAGCCTCCTATGATAATGTAGATATAGAATACATACCTCATAAACCGGAAATTCAATTCATAGAAGGAAAGTTAAATATACAGAGTCAAGTGAATAAGCCAGATATCAATTATGTTCGAGGAAAGCTGAATATTTATATGGAGCAGAATCCTAAATTGGATATAACACCACCCGTCATTGATATGAAGCTATAGACTTTTTGAACTATGGATTGTTACAATCTGTAGTTTTTGTTTTTTTATAAGAACAATGATAATTTATATAAGATAAGGCCAAAATGGAAAGGAATGTCCCTAATGATACTTGACTCTTCAAGGCTTGGCAAAATTACGATTGATGATAAGGAAATCATTCATTTTCCGACAGGAATCCCAGGATTTGAGGAACTGAAAAAGTATGTGATCATACGCCCAGATGCTGATTTGCCATTATCGTACTTACAGTCCGTAGAGAATCCGGAGCTTTCCTTTATTGTAACAGATCCATTTGTATTTGAACCAAACTATGAGTTCGTTTTGCCCGAAACGGCAAAAGAAGAGTTAAAGGCAAGCTTAGAACAAGACATCGTAGTCTGGAGTATCGTTTCTGTACGGGATGATTTCAAAAACGCAACTCATAACTTATTGGCCCCATTGGTTATCAATATGAAAGAACGGTTGGGAAAACAAGTTATTCTACAAAATACTTCTTACAAAACCAGACATAGTTTATTTGCTACTAATGGATAAGGAAGACAATGAATAGAGAGGTGATTATCTATGCTGGTTTTATCAAGAAAAAAAGGCGAGTCGTTGATGATAGGTGATCAAATAGAGATCGTAGTCCTGGCTGCCGAAGGGGATACGATTAAATTAGGAATCCAGGCACCCCGAAATATCGAGATTTTGCGGAAAGAAGTATATGAATTGATACAAAATTCGAATACCGAAGCTTCAGAACATAAATCGGATTTGGATGAGTTGAAGAAAATGATCAAAAATCGGGGTAATTAAGAGAAAATAAGATGAAACATGAAGAATTATAGGGAATTACATCGGTTTTTGTTTGAAAATGATCCTAAATGAACGATTAAGAAACTGTAATTGATAATTAAATAAATCGATATATATAGTAAGTGGTTCAGTAGGATCGGCCGAGCTCTGGACCACTAAATTATAAACTCGCAAGGAAGCGGGTTTTCACTTCAAGGAGGAAGAAATCAATGATTATCAATCACAATATGAACGCATTGAACACTCATCGCCAAATGGGCACGAACAATGTTGCCGCTGGCAAAAACATGGAAAAATTGTCTTCTGGTCTTCGCATTAACCGTGCGGCTGACGATGCTGCTGGTTTGTCCATTTCCGAAAAAATGCGCGGTCAAATCCGTTCCATGGAGCAAGCTCAACGCAATGCTCAAGACGGTATCTCGATGGTACAAACTGCTGAGGGTGCTTTGACTGAAGTGAGTGATATGCTCGTTCGTATCAAAGAATTGTACACTCAAAAAGCAAATGGTACATATAACACAACTGATAAAGCTAACATTGATGAAGAATTGAAAGCACTGAAATCCGAGATTACTAATATCGGAACTAACACCAAGTTCAATGATATTGCGTTGTTGGATGGAACTTTAAGCAAGGATATTCAAATTAACCATACATCTTCTGATACTTTGAAAATTGCTTTGAGTGAAGATGTTTCTGGTGTAGGTACAGCAGCTTCTGACCTTGATAATGCAACAAAACAAATTGATAAAGTTGCAAAAGCTCGCGCTCAACTGGGAGCTCTTCAAAACCGTTTGGAGCACACTTCCAACAACTTGGGTACAACAACTGAGAACCTGACTGCAGCTGAATCTCGTATCCGTGATACAGATATGGCTAAAGAAATGGTGAATTTGACGAAGAACAACATTCTTCTTCAAGCTTCTCAAGCTATGCTTGCTCAAGCAAACCAACAACCACAAGGCGTTCTGTCCTTGCTGCGTTAATCGTAATGGATTTCAAGACTTCAGACTTCGATCTGAAGTCTTTTTTTCTCTCATCGAAAGATATCTAGTGCAGTATATAAGTAAATTATATGACTTCAGAGGTAATAAGACTATGAGACCAACTATATCATTGTGCATGATTGTGAAGAACGAGGAACGATATCTTAGGAAATGCCTAAGCAGTGTAAAGGGGTTTGTGGACGAGATCATTATCGTGGATACCGGATCTTCGGACGGAACCCTGGGTATAGTCAACGAGTTTGACGCCAGAGTGAGTGCCTTCGAATGGATCCATGATTTCTCTGCAGCAAGGAACTTTGCTATTCAGCAAGCAAGCTGCGATTACATTTTGCAGCTAGACGCCGATGAGTACCTGGAGGACGGAGCTACTTTACAAGAAGATATCGTTTCCAATAAAGATTATTACAGTGTGACCATCAAAAATCACAAATCCGATGGGGGATCATTCGCTCATCAAGCTGTACGTCTCTTTAAAAATCGAATAGGACTCCTTTATATCGGGAAATTGCATGAGCATCTGAACATTCTCGATCCTTCTTTGACTCTATCCACCGGAGATGCGAGTTCGTTAATCAATCATCTTGGGTATCTTGATGATACTGTACAAGAAAAAAATAAAGTTGAACGTAACTATGAAATTATGCTCAAAGAGCTGGAAAATAACCCCTCTCCCTATAGCTTGTACAATATGGGGAAAGTGTGCATGTCACAAAGGAAATATGAAGAGGCATTGAATTACTTCAAGAAATCTTACGAACTAGCCGATAACATGTCCTATGTTTACTATCTTTTTTGCTATATACTGACATGTTTAAGACTTTTGCATCGCTACGAGGAAGGCATTTCACTTGCTAAGGTGCTTATCGATAGGCAGCCTCTTTATCTGGATTTTCACTATGAATTGGCTAGGTTGTATGAGGAATACGGATGCTTGCAGGATGCAGAGATTGTATTTAAACACTGCTTGAGTGATCAGCCATGGTCTGAAAAGAAAGTGGCAAATGAGGGGGCCAATGGTTATTTATCTTTCTATAGGCTAGCATGCATTTATGAAAAGCAGGGAAGAAGCGGGGAAGCCTTCGAATCTATTTTTGAAGCCATCCAAAATAATCCTGTGTATCAGCCTGCCATAAAACTATATTTACGGCTCGTGCTCAAAGCCAATATTAATAATGAGGAAGTTATCGCCCATTTAGAAAAAATCTACAACGGCAAAGATGCAGAGGTCATCAAGATGCTGCTTGTAGCTATTTATGAAGCTCGGCATCCCATTATGGCTAATTATTTTTCGCAGAGGGAAGGACAGCCTTTAGATAAAGAAATTAACGCTGTCGTCCAGCAATATGACCATAAATACGAACAAGCCCGTGACCTTTGGTTGGAGATTTCCAATATAAAGCCGGATAACATAGTGGATGTTATTACTTTATCCATCATCCTTAAGGATACAGATCTTATAAATAAATGCAGGGACGTAGCAAACGCAAGTCATCGGGAATGGAAACTCATCAAAAGTATAATTAAGAGAGAGCCGTTCAATTCAGACCTGGGCCAATCCTGGATAGAACCTCATTTAGTAAACATAGCGGAGCAATTGATTGTCCTTGGGGAGTTTGAAGCCTTCGAATACCTATCGACATGTATTATGAAGGCGTCATTAGCCATTCAGATTGAGCTTGCTATTCTATTAACGGATTATGGATTCAAGGATACTGCAGTAGATTTTCTTTTGGAGCATTACCACACCAATCCGAATCATCCTGATATTCTTCAGAGCTTATCTGCTATTCTCTTAAGCGCAGGCAACTATGAAGAGGCTGTAAGTCTATCTCAGCAACTAATTAAATATAAAAATGATTTCAAATCTTATCAGCAGTTGTATTTATGCTATTTCCATTTAGGAGATGATGGTTCTGCTCAAAAAGTAGCGCAGGACATGAAAAAGAAATTTCCTTTTTCCTCCTGGGTCAATTCCTTATAGAGGGTGAAACATCAATGAACAGAAGTACAGTATCCTTGTGTATGATCGTGAAAAACGAGGCATTATTTATCGAGAAATGTTTGCAGAGTGCAAAGGATCAGGTTGATGAAATTATCATTGTAGATACGGGCTCAACGGATGAAACTATTGCCATTGCCGAACAATACGGTGCCCGAGTTTATCATTATCAATGGGAGAATGATTTTGCTTTAGGCAGGAATTTCTCATTAGAACAGGCATCCTGTCAATATATCCTGGTATTGGATGCAGACGAGTATCTGGATGAAGGCAGTCATATTCAAGAGATTCTCCAATCGCAAAAAAAAGGATACTCCATCAGAGTAAGAAATCAATTAGAAGATGGCCTTGTTAAAACCACGTCGATTCTTAGGATTTTTCAGTCAAATCCAGCAATTCGATTTACGGGACAGATTCATGAGCAAATTTTGCTGGATTCTAGCGAAATCGAGGAAACAGGGTTTTTGATTCATCATGTGGGCTATAGGAAAGATGTTTATTCTCTCAAAAATAAAGCGGAACGTAACATTCGCATCTTGCTTGATGCTGTAGATAAATCTCCTTCACCCTTTTCTTACTATAATGTAGGTAAACAGTACCTTGTAGATGGAGAAGATGAGCTTGCATTGGAATTTCTTGATAAGGCAAGGAACGATTTGAATAATCAAAATAATGCTGATGTGCTGGCAATGGAAATTGATTATAACCTTGCTGATTGCTATTACCGATTAGAAAAGCCTGAAAAAGGAATTCAAGTATTAAATCATACGATTTCTAATTGGCCTAAATACACGGATTTATACTTTATGCAGGCAAGACTTTTCGAGCAAATGGGTTACTGGAAGGACGCTGAACAGTACTATAAGAAGTGTATATCGTTAGGTGATATGGATAGTGCTGTCGCAAGAGAAGGAGTAGGAGGGTACCTTGCTCATTTTCTATTATCGAGGTTATACGAGAACCAAGGAAACATTCAGGAGGCTTTGGAGCATTCCTTCCATGCGCTTAATTTAAAGCAGGGATTTTCTTATAGTTTGGAAAATTATCTTTCGTTAGCACAAAAAGCTGGTGTTTCTGCCGAGGTCCAAAAGGAATGCTTGAGCTTTTCCTATCCTGTTAAAACGGTTGATAATCTCACTACTTTGGTAGGTCTTTTATATAAGTTCAGACATCCGCTTCTGCATGAAACTATCACAGAGTATGGGTTCCACAACGATATCACCGTGACGGCTTGTGGATTACAATATAGCAAGAGGTATGAAGAAGCGAGATCTGTATGGCATGAAGTTAATATAATCCATAAGAATAATCTTGAAGATGTTATGCTGCTTTCTTTGCTCACAAATGATGAGGAAATGGTCAAGAAGATCAGTACGGTACAAAATTTGACCGACCAGGACGAAGAAACGATCAATTCCATCATAAAGAGAGAAAGCATAAGCCACGAGAGATTCAATTCGTTCATAGGGAAAATATTACTCAAACTATGCGAGAGATGTATAAGATTGGATGAGTTTGATTGCTTTGAGTATATGTCTGGGTTGATTAGATCCTGCGAATTGGATATACAATATCAATTGGCCCTGATATTAGACCAGTCGGGATTTCGAGATGTAGCGTTTGACTTAATGGTTTCGGTTTTTGAGAACTATGAGAGATCTACAGCTATTGATCAGTTTGTTGGACGTCGTTGTTTAGAGCGGGGCTATCGGGAAGATGCCAAACAAATTTTCCTTCAATTAGTCAATACTTCTCCTTCTTACGATGTGTATTTATCTTTGTATGAGGTGTTGCTACTAGAGGAAGATCAATCTCAAGTAACCGCTCTATTAAAAGAAATGAAGCAGAGGTTTCCCCTGTCCGTTTGGATGCAGTCATTATGAATGCCTTGACTGCGCCTTTTTTCAAATATCTCTAAACAAAAATGGGAATATATCCGATATAAATGGTAAATATCGTTCTGTTGGGGGTGTTTTTCTGTGATTTCGGATGTATCGCTTAATGGTGGTTCCTCCATTCCACTTACGGGTAGAGATGCTGCTGTGAAGGTTGCGGAGCAAATAGACAATGTCCAGGTCAATAGTTCTAAAGATTTACATAAGGCTGAATTGCAAGGGGCTCGTGTAACGACCGGAGATGAGCAAATTGTAAAGGCAATTGAACGTGCATTGAAAGCACTTCAAGGCCCAAGCACCATGGTAGAAGTGTCGGTACATGAGGATACGAAGCAAGTGATGGTTAAGGTGCTTGACCAAGATACGGGTAAAATCATCCGAGAAATCCCCCCTGAAAAAATGCTTGATCTTGTCGCCAACATGATGAAGGTTGCAGGACTTTTAATAGATGAACGGAGATAAATGATGGAGGTGTGCAGTAATGGTACAAAGAATTAGCGGATTTGCATCCGGGATGGATATAGACCAGCTTGTAAGCAATATAATGACAGCCAAACGTGTTCCTCTAGATAAACTCAAGCAAAAGCAGCAAACGCTGCAGTGGCAGCGTGAGAACTTTAGAGATATCAATTTAAAGCTGGTCGAATATAGAAAAAAAGCATTTGATAACTCATTATCGGGTTCTTTTCAAACCCAAAAGTCAACCGTAACAGGGGATACAAGTGCTGTAACGGCTAAAGCAGGAAGCCAGGCCACTTCCGGTACCATTAGTATCGAGGTTACTGAATTGGCTAAGACGGCGTCCGTTTCAAGCGCCACTCCACTCTTAGACTCGAGTGCCACTCCAAAGCCTTACTCTGCTGCAACCAAATTGACGGATGCCGGTATTACCGGAACCAAAATTACTATTAATGGATCAGATATTGCAATCGAAGCAGATGAGACCATTAGCTCCCTAGTGACCAAAATAAATCAGAACAAAGGCGCTAATGCGAGCGCATATTATGATGAGGTTACGGGCAAATTCTCCATTACCTCCAAAACTGCTGGGAAAATCAATGGAGATGGGAAGATCGCCATTAGCGGTGACGGAAATTTTATTTCAAAATTTAATTTAACTAATGTTACACTTGGCGATGACGCGCAGCTAAAAATCAATGGAATTGCTACAACGCGCCCTACCAATAGTTTTAATATTAATGGAGTCGACATTACAATTAATGCCAAGACGACAGCTCCGTCTATAGTCTCAACCGCAGTAGATACAGACCAAGTTCTCGACAAGATTAAGTCGTTTATTACGGATTACAACGACATGTTATCCACTTTAAACACTAAAGTGAAAGAGAAGCATGACAGGAATTTCGTGCCTCTTACCGATGACCAAAAGAAGGCGATGAAGGATGATGAAGTCGAGAAATGGGAGGAAAAAGCCAAAACGGGTTTACTCTATAATGACAGTATATTAAATGATGCCATTTCCAAACTCAGATCCAACATATCCTCAGTCGTCACGGTTAACGGTGAAAAAGCGATTTTGGATCAAATAGGCATTACGACAGGACAATGGTTTGAAGGCGGAAAGCTGGTTCTGAAGGACGAAGCGAAGCTCAGAGAAGCAATTGAAAAGGAACCGGATAAAGTAGCGGCTTTATTTACTTCAAAAAATAAAGGAATGTATGATGATCTCAAAAAAACATTGGATTCCTTAACCGAAAGAGCAGGTACCTCCTTTGTTGCCACATCAAAGGATGCGGTTTTGAAGGAAGAGAGCACTATTGGACGTCAGCTCAAAAGACTTAGCAACGATATATTAAACCAAGCCAGATTATTAAACGATATGGAAACAAGATATTATAAACAGTTCACAGCAATGGAAACAGCCATGAATAAATTTCAATCACAATCTTCATCACTATCCAGCTTTGGTTAAGAGATAATAAGTAAGAGGTGAATCTAATGATCCAAACGCCATTCAATAAATACAGGGAGACTTCTATTCAAACCATGACTCCTGGCCAACTCTTAATCATGCTGTACGACGGAGCCATTCGTTTTGCAAGAAAAGGAGTCGAGGGAGTCAAACAGAAAAACTATCAAGAGGCTAACAACTGTTTTATAAGAGTCCAGGAAATTATTAATGAATTGGTGGCATCGCTTGATCATTCCTATCCTATTTCGAAAGATCTGCTGCAATTATATGATTATTTCCTCCGGAAAATGGTTGAAGCTAACATAAAGAAAGATATTCAACCGGCATTGGAGGTTATAGATCATTTGGTAGAGCTGAAGGAAACATGGATTCAGGCCTCGAAGCTTAGTACATCATCGGGATCTGTGCTTAATCATGGATAAATCTCTAGATGAACTGTTGCAGATGACTCAACAACTGGCTTCCAAATTGGAAACGGTGGGATATGAGGAAATCGTTGAATTTGTGAATATTCGTGAAGAGCTTGTACTGAATATCCAGAAGCAATATGAAAATCATAAATTAGATAAATCGTATCTGGATCATGCATTAGTTTCCATTCTAAGCTATGATGATCAGATACTTTACCGGATGCAGCAATTAAAGAATGAAGCTTCAGACAACTTGAACAAAATGACCACTGCAAAGCAGCAAAAATCAAGTTATGAGGCTAAGTATGCTCCGGAGAGCATGTTTTTTGATAAAAAGAAATAATAGTAATGTTTTATAAAAAAGAACGTGAGCGGTACGTTTTAGAGATGTGTTGGAGCCCTAATCCGAAAGGTGCTCATTTTGAAAAAATTCAATTACATTAGTTTGTTGGTGGAACAAGTACCATGTTTATTAATAATTTGATTATCCACTCCCCCTGTGGATAATGTGCATAACTTTGTGTATAACTTTATACAAAATGTCGAAAAACCGCATAATGGTGCGGTTTTTCTTTGTGTATACTTTATTAACGTCATGTTAATACGTGAATTTTCAAAATATTTTGCTAAAAGCCGTGGATATAATTGACATCCGTGGAGAGGGGATGCTATATTCGATTTGTGGGCATGCCCACAGTTATTTGATAATGAAGGGAATGTTTTACATGCAAGGTAAAGTGAAATGGTTTAACGCAGAAAAAGGATACGGTTTCATTGAGCGTGAAGACGGCGGGGACGTATTTGTTCACTTCTCAGCTATTCAAACCGATGGATTCAAAACGCTGGAAGAAGGTCAAGCAGTTGAATTCGATATTGTGGAAGGCGCTCGCGGACCACAAGCAGCTAACGTTATCAAGCTATAATCATCCGGCTCACAACGCCCTTGTATAGATGGTTATTCCGATTACTATTAGCAGCGACAACACCCTGGAATGATTCCGGGGTGTTTTTTTGTCTTTTGAATAGATGCACCCAATAACCTTTTGGTAGGAAAGACAATGCAAGGGAATATACCCACTGAAAGAGACCTTCAAACTCACAAAAAGCCTGATTCTATGCGGTTTGTCACACGGACACCAAATTGTAAGAATATTTTGAAAAATTGTCGATAAATATAAAGGATTTTTGAAGGCGTCTATAGAATATAGTATAATAGGTACATGAAAGGAGGAGAAGTACAATGAAATTCAACATTCGCGGTGAGCGCATAGAGGTTACAGAAGCACTAAGAGAGTATGTTGAGAAAAAGCTTAGCAGGCTGGAAAGGTACTTTGAAGCTCCCCCTATAACTGAAGTACATGTCACACTCAGTGTGGTCAAAGGATTACAAGCAGTCGAGGTGACAATCCCGCTGACAGGTGTTATGCTGCGGGCCGAGGACAAAAGCAATGATATGTACGCTTCCATCGATCAGGTGATCGACAAGCTGGAGCGGCAAATTCGTAAACACAAAACTAAAGTGAATCGTAAAATCCGTCAAGAAGGCGGTATAAGGGATATATTGAGAGTCGATTCCCCTGCACAGTATGAAGATGAGGATGATTATGAGTTGGTTAGGACCAAGCAGTTTATGCTGAAACCGATGGATATCGATGAAGCCATTCTGCAAATGAATATGGTTGGTCATAGCTTTTTCGTTTTTGCTAATTCCAATACGGAGCAAGTGAATGTGGTGTATAAACGCAACGACGGCAAATATGGTTTGATTGAGCCGGCCAGATAATGGATGCGAATTTCGAGAGCTTGCCTGACAGGGCAGGCTCTTTCGCATTTCATGAAATGCTTAATGCAAGAAGATAATAAAAGGATAGCTCCGCAATTCTTGCGACTTGTGTCGCAAACTGCTACAATTTAAGGCAAACCGTTCTTAAAAAAGGGAGATGGGCCCATGTTAGGACTCGTTAAGAAAATATTCGGCGACTCAAATGAACGCGAAGTGAAACGGCTGTGGAAAACAGTCGATGCCATTAACCAATTAGAGCCTTCAATTGAGGTATTGTCCGATGAGGAACTTAGGCATAAAACTGTAGAATTCCGCGAGCGCTTGGAACAAGGCGAAGATTTGGACGATTTGCTTCCTGAAGCCTTTGCTGTCGTGCGTGAAGCATCCAAACGTGTTCTTGGCAAACGTCACTATGACGTACAATTAATCGGCGGTATGGTCCTTCACGAAGGTCGAATTGCGGAGATGAGAACTGGTGAAGGGAAAACTTTGGTTGGTACCCTGCCGGTTTATTTGAACGCATTGCTTGGCAAAGGCGTGCACGTAGTTACCGTTAATGATTACTTGGCTCAACGTGACAGCGGAGAAATGGGTAGAGTGTACGAATTTCTCGGCATGTCGGTTGGCGTAAACCTGAATTCCTTGGAGCATGGCCAGAAGCAGGCGGCCTATGCTTGTGATATTACTTACGGGACGAACAATGAGTTCGGCTTCGATTACCTGCGTGACAACATGGTGGTATATAAAGAACAGATGGTGCAGCGTCCGCTGTATTTTTCAGTAATTGACGAGGTGGACTCCATTCTGGTCGATGAGGCGAGAACGCCGCTCATTATTTCTGGACAAGCTGCTAAGTCGACAGACATGTACTATATGGCTGATCGTTTTGTTAGTAAGCTGACAGAAGAAGAGGATTACATCGTTGATATTAAAATGCGCGCAGTGTCCCTAACTGAGGGCGGTGTAGCAAAGGCGGAAGAAGCATTTGGCATCGAGAACTTGTTCGACCATGCGAATGTAACTCTTAATCACCATATTACACAAGCGTTAAAAGCTCATGTCATTATGAAGCGTGATGTAGACTATGTGGTTCAAGAGGACGAAGTCGTCATCGTAGACGAATTCACAGGCCGTTTAATGACAGGCCGCCGCTATAGTGAAGGCTTGCATCAGGCGATTGAAGCCAAAGAGCAGCTGCAGGTGCAAAATGAGTCTATGACTCTGGCTACCATTACGTTCCAGAACTACTTCCGGATGTACCGTAAGCTGTCAGGGATGACGGGTACGGCGAAGACGGAGGAAGAAGAATTTAAAAAGATTTACGGTCTAGAGGTTATTATTGTGCCTACGAACCGTCCAATGATCCGTCAGGATCTACCGGATATTGTGTATAAATCGGTTAACAGTAAATTCCGGGCTGTAGTAGAAGAGATTGTTAAACGTCATCAGACGAACCAGCCAGTGCTTGTGGGTACGGTATCCATCGAGAACTCTGAGCGGTTGTCCGAAATGCTTAAGAGGAAAGGCGTACAGCATAAGGTTCTTAATGCGAAGTACCATGCGGAAGAAGCGGAAATCGTATCACGTGCAGGTCAGCCTGGATCTGTAACGATTGCTACCAACATGGCGGGACGCGGTACCGATATTATGCTTGGCGAAGGGGTTCACGATGCAGGCGGTCTGCATATTATAGGTACGGAGCGACATGAAAGTCGCCGGATCGATAATCAGCTGCGCGGTCGTGCCGGACGTCAAGGTGACCCTGGTTCTTCTCAGTTCTATTTGTCCATGGAAGATGAATTGATGCGCCGCTTCGGTGCGGAGAACATCATGGGCATGATGGACCGTCTCGGCTTCGAAGAAGATCAGCCAATCGAAAGCAAGCTGATAACCCGTGCCGTAGAATCGGCACAAAAACGCGTTGAGGGCAATAACTTTGACGTACGTAAAGTCGTGCTTCAGTATGACGATGTCATGAACCAACAGCGTGAGATTATTTACAAGCAGCGCCGCGAGGTGCTGGAGTCCGAAAATATCCGCGATATTACCATCGGGATGCTGATGCCGGTTGTTGAACGCCTTGTAGAAACACACTGCCCGGCGGACCTGGTTCCGGAGGAGTGGGATCTTCAAGCGATCGTCGATTATGCTAACGGCACGTTCTTACATGAAGGCCAGCTTACTGCTGAAGAGCTTTGGGGCAAGGAAAAGGAAGAAATTGCTGAGTACATGAAAGACCTCGTGATGAGACTTTACGAAGAACGTGAGCAGGCGATTGGCGATGTGATTATGCGTGAGCTTGAGAAGGTTATTGTACTTCGTGCCGTTGATTCCAAATGGATGGATCATATCGATGCGATGGATCAGCTTCGTCAAGGTATCCACTTGCGCGCCTACGGCGGTACAGATCCACTTCGTGAATACCAGTTTGAGGGCTTTGAAATGTTCCAGGAGATGATTCAAAGCATTCAAGAGGAAGTTGCTACGTATATTATGAAAGCTCACGTAGAAACGAACCTCGAGCGTCAGCCGGTGGTTGAAGCAGATGCGGTCAGCTCCAATGGTGAGCCAGCGCCGAAAAAGCCGGTTGTTAACAACGATGAAGATAGAGTCGGACGTAACGACTTGTGCCCTTGCGGAAGCGGCAAAAAGTATAAGCAGTGCCACGGCGTTCAGTAATAGGGATGTCGTCTCCACATACATGGAATTTAAACAAAAGGGTCGTCGGTGTAACAACCGGCTCCCTTTTTTTGAAGGTAAACTGAGCTTGAGATTGAAGCGAAAATTGAGGAGTGAACGGATATGTTGGATCCAGAAGTGAAACAAGATTTACGAGAAACGGCTAAACGGTTAGCTGAGCTTAGGGGGTCTCTTTGACTTAGATCTTAAGCTGGAGCAGATCGCGAATTACGAGGAGAAGATGGCAGCTCCTGATTTTTGGGATGACAATGAATCGGCACAAAAGCTCATTGCCGAAATGAACGCAATCAAGGGAGGTGTCGATCAATTTCAGGCGCTTTCTTCCGAGTTTGAGGACTTGGAGCTGATGGTGGAGTTAATGCAAGAGGATCAGGATGACAGCATGGCGGCGGATATCGAACAAGGAATTAAGGCTGTAGTATCTAAGTTAGAAACTTTCGAGCTGCAACTGCTCCTTAGCCAGCCTTATGACAAGTTGAATGCCATTCTGGAGCTTCATCCGGGAGCAGGTGGCACCGAGTCTCAGGACTGGGCAGAGATGCTGCTGCGTATGTATCGCCGTTGGGCAGAGAAGCGCGACTTCAAGGTAGATGTCCTTGATTACTTGCCAGGTGATGAAGCGGGCGTAAAGAGCGTAACGCTGCTCATCAAGGGCTACAACGCTTATGGTTACTTAAAAGCGGAAAAAGGCGTCCATCGACTGGTACGTATTTCACCATTCGATGCGTCAGGCCGACGTCATACCTCTTTTGTGTCCTGCGATGTAATGCCGGAAATTGATGACGATGTGGAAGTTGAGATTCGTACCGAGGATTTGAAGGTGGATACTTATCGTGCCAGCGGTGCGGGTGGACAGCACATCAATACGACAGATTCGGCTGTGCGTATTACACATATTCCAACTGGGGTTGTTGTAAGCTGCCAAACCGAGCGTTCGCAGATCAAAAACCGCGAAACAGCGATGAAGATGCTGCGTTCCAAGCTATATGAGAAGAAGATTGAAGAGCAAATGAAGCAGCTGGCCGAAATCCGCGGTGAAGTATCCGATATCGCCTGGGGAAGCCAAATTCGTTCGTATGTATTCCATCCATACAGTATGGTTAAGGATCACCGCACTTCTGCTGAAACGGGCAATGTTGGGGCCGTCATGGATGGAGATCTCGATATGTTCATTGATGCCTACCTGCGTCTTCAAATTAAATCGGAACCTGCCGAATAATTCCATACTTTTATAATAATAATCATTGAAGCAAATCCTACACTTAAAGCCAAGTCTACAGAAACGTTGGGAGAATGGCGGCTCGAGGCCGCCTGTTATCTTACCTTGTTGTCGGTCGATTACGGTGATTCCGTGTAGGATTTTTTGTGTTGCTTGCGATATTCAGTTTGAATAGTACGGAGGGAAGCGTATGCAAAGCATGAAGAAACGGCCGCGGAACCCCGCGATAGTGCAGCCTGGACCGGGACAGCGTGTCATGGAGTATGTGCTTTTAGTGCTGGGCTCTTTATTGATCGCAATCAGCTTCAATATGTGCTTGAGCCCGAATCAGGTAGCCTCAGGCGGGGTATCGGGGATTAGCATTATTGTGAATCAACTGTTCGGGACTGAGCCGGCGATTACGCAGTGGGCGCTTAACATACCATTGTTTCTGCTGGGAACGTGGTTTCTTGGGGGCCAGTTCGGCGTGAAAACGGCGGTCGGTTCTGTGCTGCTGCCTTTACTCATATTGCTTACACGTAGCCTTCCTCCGCTCACAACGAATATTTTGCTGGCAAGCATTTATGGCGGTATTTTAATTGGTGTGGGCCTTGGGCTTGTTTTTCGCGGCAGAGGTTCAACAGGCGGATTGGATCTGGCCGCGCAAATGATACATAAATTAACAGGGATGAGTCTTGGGCTGGCTGTAGCGATGCTGGACGGGATGGTTATTTTGACGGCGGGGATCGTACTGTCTCCGGAGAAAGCGCTCTATGCACTTATCGGTCTATTCGTGACAAGCAAGACGATCAATATCGTACAGCTCGGGCTTAGCTATTCGAAGGTAGCTTTTATTATCTCTTCCGAGACGGTGACGATCCGTGAGGCGATCCTTCACGACCTAGACCGCGGGCTTACCGAGTTAAAAGCAACTGGAGGCTATACAGGGGAGGCGCGAACGGTGCTTATGGTGGTAGTAGGACAGACGGAGGTCACCCGATTAAAGCAGCTTGTGAAGGCTATTGATCCTGGGGCCTTTGTTATTTTGAGCGATACAAACGAGGTGCTTGGCGAAGGGTTTAAGTTTCACATTCCTTCTTAAAAAGAGCCTGTATTCAAGTTGAAGCAGATTAGGTAAAATGGGGGAGTTAGCAAGTAATAATTTCCTTATATAGAATAAGTTAATGCAGGGAATGGCGACGGAGAATGAACGAGACGAGAGAAAAAATCCATTGAATTATTATACTTAAGAATGTATAATAATACATAGTTTTTCATGTGGAGGGAACGGTTATGTCTAATAAATTAAGAGCGGCAATTATCGGTGCAACAGGATACGGTGGAGTGGAAGTGATTCGGCTGCTTCTAACGCATCCGAACGTGGAGATTACTTCGGTGATTTCTTCGTCCAGCGCGGGAACGCCAATTGCAGACGGATATCCGCATTTGAATGAAATTATGGTAGGAAACCTGGATGGTATCGACGTAGAGCAAATGAAGCAAAAGGCGGATGTTGTTTTCTTGGCGACGCCGCATGGCGTAGCTGCTGAGCTGGCTCCGAAGCTGGTGGACGCGGGCTTGAAGGTCATCGATATTTCTGGAGATTTCCGATTGAAATCCGGTGAAGTGTATGAAAAGTGGTATAAGCATAAACCGGCGGATCCGGCGTATGTGGACAAAGCGGTATACGGCTTATCCGAGGTGTTTGACGATGAAGTTCGTGATGCATCGTTTATTTCTAATCCGGGCTGTTTTCCAACGGCTACGCTGCTTGGTTTAGTACCTCTTGTGAATAAGGGATGGGCAGATTTGTCCTCTATTATTGTCGATGCCAAATCGGGTGTGTCCGGAGCGGGACGCGGCTTAAGCTTGACTTCGCACTATTCCGAGATTAACGAAAATTTCTTGGCGTATAAGGTGAATAAGCATCAGCATACGCCTGAAATCGAGCAGATTCTCAGCCGTGTGGCTAGCGAAGAGGTGGTTGTGTCTTTCACGACACATTTGGTGCCTATGACTCGCGGAATTCTATCTACGATGTATGTTAAGCTGAATGGGAACCATTCAGAGGACGAGATCATTGAGATGTACCGCCAGTACTACGAAGGGCGTCGTTTCGTAAGAATTCGTCAGAAGGGGAAATGGCCGGCGACGAAGGAAGTATGGGGCTCGAACTATTGTGATATCGGCTTCTCGCTAGATGAGCGTACAGGACGGCTGACGATTATTTCCGTAATAGATAATGTGGTTAAAGGGGCAGCCGGTCAGGCGGTCCAAAACTTGAACTTAATGATGGGCTGGGAAGAAACGACTGGATTGGCGTTCACCCCGGTTTATCCATAACAGTAACATGCCATGGGTGAGGAGAAGATGAAGGTGAAGGATCAATTTACTGTCGTGCCAGAAGGCTCGATCACAACACCGCAGGGCTTTCGTGCTGGAGGCCTGCATTGCGGCTTGAAAAAAACAAATCGCTATGACCTTGGCGTCATAGTGTGTGAGGTTCCGGCTCAAGCTGCGGGCGTATATACGCTTAACGCGTTTCAGGCGGCTCCCTTGCGGGTGACGCAAGACAGCATTGCTGTTGACGGCAAGCTGCAAGCGATGCTCGTTAACAGCGGTAATGCCAACGCCTGCACGGGGCAACAAGGTGAGGATGACGCACGTTCCATGCGTGCGGCGGCTGCAAAGGCTTTTGGCGTAGCGGAGCACCATGTCGGTGTTACGTCGACAGGAGTTATCGGCGAGCTTTTGCCGATGCCTAAGGTGTTGGGTGGTATTGAGAAGCTTCCGGCAGAAGTGAAGGCTGACGGAGGAGAGGATTTCTGTCAGGCGATCCTTACGACCGACCTAGTTCAGAAGATGACCTGCGTGAAGCTGACGGTGGGCGGAAAAACGGTACATATCGCTGGCGCAGCTAAAGGCTCGGGCATGATTCATCCGAACATGGCGACGATGCTTGGCTTTATGACGACAGATGCCAACATCGAAAGCGCTCAGCTGCAAAAGCTGCTGAACGGCGTGACGGACTCCACGTTCAACATGATCACAGTTGACGGCGATACAAGCACGAACGACATGGTTGTCGTTATGGCTAGCGGCATGGCCGGCAACGATAGTTTGACACCGGATCATCCGGATTGGGCTGCTTTCGAAGCGGGCTTCCGCTACGTAGGAGAGTACTTGGCCAAAGCTATCGCTCGTGATGGTGAAGGGGCAACGAAGCTGATTGAAGTGAATGTGGCAGGTGCTGAGTCCCAAGACGCTGCACGTGCTATTGCTAAGACGGTCGTAGGCTCGAGCCTAGTGAAGTCCGCTTGCTACGGTGCAGATGCCAACTGGGGCCGTATCATCGCAGCAGTAGGACGCGCTGGAAAGCCGGTTAATACGGAAACGGTTGATATCCGTTTAGGGGATATTGTGGTGCTGGAACAGTCTCGTCCAGTGAAGTTCGACGAAGATCGTGCTGAGGAGTACTTGAAGGGCGAGCTGGTTCAAATTCATGTGAACTTGAACATGGGCTCTGAGACGGCAACGGCATGGGGCTGCGATTTGACCTATGATTATGTTCGTATCAACGCGGCATATCGGACGTAAGAAGCGAATCGGTTTAAATAAATAAGCTAAGCAAACGGTAGAGCTATTGATCTTGCTCTAGATTAGTCGATAGCTATCCGTGCATATAAAGGGGAACGAAACATGAGTGCAATGTGTTTTGTGATGAAATGCGGCGGCAGTACGCTAGCGGCGCTGCCGGATTCTTTTTTCGTGGATATGAAGAATCTTCAGGATGAAGCGATTATCCCGGTTATCGTCCATGGGGGCGGTCCGGCGATCTCGTCTACGCTTGAGAAGCTTGGTATCGAAACCGAGTTTGTCAACGGTCTGCGCAAAACGAACGAAGCGGTGCTCGACGTCGTCGAGATGGTGCTGTCGGGTCAAATCAATAAAGAGATCGTTCGCAAAATCCAGTTGTCCGGCGCTCGCGCCATGGGCTTGTCTGGAGTAGATGGTCATCTTATTCAAGCGGAGCCTGTGGCTAACGCTCATGAAGTAGGGCTAGTTGGCGATGTCACACACGTCAATGCAGAACTGATTCAAGGCATTGTCAAGATGGGCTACATGCCGGTTATAGCTCCTGTCGGTCTTGGAGCAGATGGCGGACAGCGTTATAATATTAATGCGGATACGGCGGCAGGCGCCGTGGCATCGCATTTGGGTGTCGAAAGAATGATCGTTGTAACGGATGTGCCGGGCATTATGAACGGTGAGAAGAAGGTGCTTCCTTCCGTAACGGTACAGGAGATCGACGCGATGATCGCAAGCGGTGAAATTTACGGAGGTATGATTCCAAAGGTTCGCGCAGCGGTTCAATGTATTCAGGGCAAAGTTCGTGAGGTCATCATTGTGAACGGAGCAGAGCCGGAAGTTTTGAGCAAGGTCATTAAGGGCGCTGCTATTGGAACGCGAATTGTGAAATAGATGAATCTATAAGGTTATTACCTATATGAAAAAGGAGTGATTCAGCATGGGAGAAGGAGCTAATTCATTGTTTCCGAATTACGGGCGCTACCCGCTAGCATTTGTGAAGGGGGAAGGCAGCCGCCTTTGGGATGAGAATGGCAAAGAGTACCTCGATCTGATGTGCGGTTTAGCGGTGACGAACCTGGGGCATGCCCCCAAACAGGTAAAAGAGCGCTTAAAGGATCAGGTTGACCAGCTGTGGCACACGAGCAACCTGTTTCATATTCCGAATCAGGAAAAGCTGGCGAAGCTGCTGACTGACAACAGCTGCGGAGACGCTGTATTTTTCTGCAACAGCGGAGCGGAAGCGAACGAAGCGGCTATTAAGCTGGCTCGCCGCTATTTCCAAAAAGTGCTCGGCAAGCCGGATCAATATGAAATCATTACGTTCCACTTGTCTTTCCATGGACGTACCCTTGCCACATTAACGGCAACTGGACAGGATAAGGTAAAAGAAGGCTTTGCGCCGCTGCCAGAAGGCTTCGTCTACGCACCATACAATGACGCTGAAGCGTTGGAAAAAACGATCGGCCCTAAAACATGCGCGATCATGCTCGAGATGGTACAAGGCGAAGGCGGCGTTAACCGTGCTGAGCCTGAATTTGTTACTCGCGTTGCAGAGCTTTGCAAGCAGCATGGCCTGCTTCTGATCATTGATGAAATCCAAACGGGTATTGGCCGTACGGGTAAAATGTTCGCTTACGAACACTATGGCGTGGAGCCGGATATTTTTACATTGGCAAAAGGATTGGGCAGCGGTATGCCAATTGGCGCAATGCTTGGAAAAGAAAAGCTGCGTACAGCATTCTCTGCGGGCAGCCATGGATCAACCTTTGGGGGCAACTACTTGTCTACGGCAGCCGGTATTGCTACTATGGAAACGATGCTCGCCGAGAAGCTGCCTGAGCGTGCAGCGGAGCTTGGCGATTATATCGTCAACACCTTGAAAGAGAAGCTGGCAGGCAATCCGTTGGTGACTGAGGTTCGTGGTCTGGGTATGTTGATCGGCATCGGCTGCACTCAGCCAGTTGCGGATCTGATTACTACCATTCAAGACCAAGCGGTATTGGTTGTATCTGCTGGACCTAATGTCATTCGTCTTGCGCCAAGCTTGCTCATTTCTAAAGAAGACTTGGACCGCGGTCTGGATGTGGTCTGCTCGGTATTAAGCAAACAAGCTGCAGCTGCTGTATAAGCAGCCCTTCGGCTAACATAAGCCTTCCCGTTGGGGGGGTATCGAATAATAAATTAAACTATTGAAAGGGGCGATTACATTGGCAGGAACCGAACAGCCTGTGGCAATCGACTTAAAAGGACGGGACTTCCTAGCCGTTGCCGATTACTCAACGGAAGAGCTGCAATATTTAATTGACCTGGCTATCGAATTGAAACGGAAGCAAAAGGCAGGAGAAGTATACCAACCGCTCAAAGGAAAGACGCTGGGCATGATTTTTGAAAAATCATCTACTCGTACTCGCGTATCTTTTGAAGTCGGGATGTATCAATTGGGAGGCCACGCGCTCTTCTTGAGCAAGAACGATCTTCAGATCGGACGCGGCGAATCGATTTGGGATACGGCTCAAGTTATGTCCCGTTATTTGGACGGCATTATGATTCGGACCTATGAGCACCGCAAAGTAATCGATTTGGCGAGAGGGGCAACGATTCCAGTTATTAACGGATTAACGGACCGTACGCATCCTTGTCAGGCGCTGGCGGATTTCCAAACGATTCTGGAGCATAAAGGCACTTTGAAAGGCTTGAAAGTAGCTTATATCGGGGATGGCAACAATATGGTGCATTCCTTGATGATGATGGCTGCCAAGCTTGGAGTGGATTTTGCATCTGCTTCTCCAGTAGGCTACGAGCCTGATAAAGGTATCGTTGAGTCCACTAAGGAAGTGGCTAGCCAGAACGGATGCAAGCTGTATGTTGGCAATGATCCGAAGGAAGCTGTAGCTGGGGCTGATGTTGTTTATACAGATGTATGGGCTAGCATGGGCTTTGAAGAAGAGCAAAAAGAACGCGAAATCGCCTTTAAAGACTATCAAGTCAATGAAGAGCTGATGAAGCTTGCGAAAAAGGATTATCTGTTCATGCACTGCTTGCCAGCACATCGCGGCGAAGAGGTAAGCGAAGGCGTGATTGACGGGGAAAACTCGATTATTTTTGATCAGGCTGAAAATCGTCTTCACGCACAAAAAGCAATTATGGTTGCTATCATGTAATTTTTACTATAATGAGTCTGTTGAGAAGCGGTGGGCATGATCGATTCATGTCCACTGTGTGCGGACTTGCATAATAAAGGAGAGCGGGACACAATGGCAAAGCAAAAAATCGTACTGGCCTATTCGGGCGGTTTGGATACATCGATTATTTTAAAATGGTTAAAAGAAACGTATGATGCGGAAATTATCGCATTCACTGCGGATATCGGACAAAAGGACGAGCTCGACGGTTTGGAAGCGAAAGCTTTGGCAACCGGCGCTTCCAAAATTTATATCGATGACCTGCGCGATGAGTTTGCAAAAGACTTCATCTTCCCAATGTTCCAAGCGGGTGCTTTGTACGAGGGACAATACTTGCTCGGCACCAGTATTGCGCGTCCACTGATCGCTAAGCGTATGGTTGAAATCGCACGTAAAGAGGGCGCAACTGCAATCGCCCACGGCGCAACAGGTAAAGGTAATGACCAAGTGCGTTTTGAGCTGACTGCAGCTGCTTTGGCACCTGAGCTGGACGTTATCGCTCCTTGGCGTTTGGACGAATTCCGCGAAACATTCCCAGGACGTGCGGAAATGATCGCTTATGCTGAGAAGCATGGCATTCCAGTAACAGCTTCCGCAGCGAAGCCTTACTCAACAGACCGTAACCTGCTGCATATCAGCTTTGAGAGCGGCATGCTCGAGGATCCTTGGTTCGATCCAAGTGCGACATCTAATAAGGACATGTTCGTATTGAGTGTTGATCCTGAGGATGCGCCGGACCAAGCGGAATATGTGGAATTGAATTTTGAAAAAGGGAACTGCGTTGGCTTGAATGGCGATAGCATGACTCCGCTTCAAGTAATGGAACGCCTTAATGAACTAGGCGGCAAGCATGGCGTAGGCCGTGTAGATATGGTTGAAAACCGGTTTGTCGGCATGAAGAGCCGCGGCGTATATGAGACACCAGGCGGAACGATTCTGTTCACGGCTCACCGTAAAATGGAGTCCTTGACTATGGACCGTGAAGTCATGAGCTTGCGTGACTCTTTGATCTCCCGTTATGCCACTCTTGTATACAATGGCTTCTGGTTTGCTCCTGAACGGTTGGCAGTACAAGCGCTAGTGGATGAAAGCCAAAAGAACGTTACAGGTACTGTACGTTTGAAACTGTACAAAGGTAATGTAATCGGAGCGGGCGTACAAAGTCCAGTAAGCTTGTACAATCCTGACATCGCAACGATGGAAGCTGATCCTACACAAGCTTACAACCAAGGGGACGCAACAGGCTTTATCCGCCTGAATGCGCTGCGTTTGAAAGTATCTTCCGGCGTTCAACAAAATGCGAAGAAGTAATTGGTGATTATGGCCGTGTAGACTGCGGCCTTTAGTGAAACGGGCTTCCCAGTGGACAACCATAGGGAAGCCCTGCATCACGTAAAAGGGTGAACGATATTAGCTTTCCGTTAGGAAAGCCTAGCAAATGTTTAGGAAGCTAGTTTTCCTAACGGAAAGCTTCAGTTAATACTTACGAAGACAACTTTCTTACAGAAAGTTCAGCATATGCTTACGAGGTTAGCTTTCCTAAAGGAAAGCTCTTAGAAAGGGGCAGCAGCCGTGTCAAAGCTTTGGGGTGGAAGATTTACAAAGAAAACGGATCAACTGGTGGAGGAATATACAGCTTCCATCATGTTCGATAAAGAACTGGCTGAAGAAGATATTCAAGGCAGCTTGGCTCATGTAACGATGCTCGGCAAATGTGGGATTTTGCCGCAAGAAGATGTGGAGAAAATTAAAGATGGCTTGTTGAAAGTACAAGGTACGATCCGACGCGGCGAGATGGAGTTTTCCGTTAGCGACGAAGATATTCATATGAACATCGAGAAAGCGCTGATTGAAGAAGTGGGCCCTGTAGGCGGTAAGCTGCATACGGGACGCAGTCGTAATGACCAAGTAGCAACGGACATGCACTTGTACTTGCGCAAGCGTGTTGTAGAATTTGTAGGGCTGCTGAACAAGCTTCAGGAAGCATTGATCGAGCAAGCGAAGAACAATCTGGATACGATCATTCCAGGCTATACGCATCTTCAACGTGCTCAACCGATTTTGTTCGCACATCACTTGATGGCTTACGTGTCCATGTTCCAACGCGACATCGAGCGTTTGCAGGACAGCTACAAAAGGATTAACGTGCTTCCGCTTGGAGCAGGAGCATTAGCAGGGACGACATTCCCGATCGATCGCCACTTCGTGGCTCAGCAGTTGGGCTTTGAAGGCGTTTATGAGAATTCCCTGGATGCGGTCAGCGACCGCGATTTCATCATCGAATTCTTGTCTAATGCTTCCATGATCATGATGCACTTGTCGCGTTTGAGCGAGGAGTTCATTCTTTGGTCAAGCACGGAGTTCCATTTTATCGAGCTTGATGATGCGTTCTGTACAGGAAGCAGCATTATGCCCCAGAAGAAAAATCCGGACGTACCTGAGCTCGTTCGCGGAAAAACAGGCCGCGTTTACGGCAATTTGTTCGGGCTGCTAACCGTTCTTAAATCTTTACCGCTTGCCTACAACAAGGACATGCAGGAAGACAAAGAAGGGATGCTGGATACAGTTCGTACGCTCCAAGGCGCCCTTCAGTTATATGCCCCAATGGTCAGCACCATGAAAGTAAATAAGGATCGTATGCGTCAAGCGGTCAACCAGGACTTCTCTAATGCAACGGATATTGCAGATTACTTGGTTAACAAAGGCTTGCCTTTCCGCCAAGCACATGAAGTCATTGGTAAAACGGTTCTCTACTGCATCCAAAACGGTAAATTCCTGTTGGATTTAAAGTTAGAGGAGTTCCATCAATTCTCCACCCTGTTCGAGCAGGACATTTATAAAGTTCTGCAGCCAGAACAGGTTGTTAATGCCCGTAACGTGTACGGCGGTACAGCAAGCAATCAAGTTAGCGAAGCTATCGCGCGTGCCGAGGCTGTGTTCAACAGCACGAACGAATGGTTCGAGCAGTTCAGTAATAAAAGTCGTTAATCAGTAAAAATACCTATTCATACCCGTTGTTTGAGATGCTTATCTCAAACAACGGGTTTTTTATCATTGTTTGAAAATTTTCTTTCTCACCTGAAAGTCGGTCCCTTCACACCATCCTCTATCAGCGGAGCTTCCGGTTGACGACTGTTTGGCTCAATGGCACCGCCTTGATTAGTAGCGATGATGGTAGGCTGAGCGGCATAGGTATCCCGGGATACTCGTTCTCTGCTCACCTCGACCCCGTTTTGCATTTTGATCCGGTACGTTTCTACGACATAGCCTGTTTTTCCTTTACTGATGGTCTGCTTTTTGCCTGTAGGGAGTGTTGGGTTTAATACATACTTGATTGAGGGCTGAAGCTTTTCAATAGTAGTTGATTCGATGCCGTAGGTAATATCGGCGGGTGCTTGCCCGAATAATTTTACTGTAATCCGTTGGTCGTCCGTGTAAGTGCGAATCAGCAGGTACTTCGCAGTGTTGTTGCGGAACTTGAAATTAATATGCCCGCTGGCGAATGTAGCATCCTGGCCTAAAGGCACGTAGCTGACGGGTAAAGAATGATTGCGACGCTCGACGATTTGAAGTCCTGCCCGCAGTACTGCATTGTAAAGTGTAGAGGATACCTGGCAGATCCCGCCTCCGATACCGGGCACCAGCTTGCCGTTCAGTATAACTGGCGCTTCTTTATAGCCAAATTTAGCTTCCGTCTCTGCGATATAGGTTGCGTAATCGAATGTTTCTCCCGGCTTCAACAATACATCTTGAATAGACTGAGCTGTAGAGCGTATATTGTGAATCCGCCCTTCGCCATTCTGCGGGTAGGACGTTGTAAATTCGCTAATTTTACGCTCGATACCTTGTGCCTGAAGCATACCGACACTTAAGTTAGGCTGCTGCTTTACAAAAGGCAGCGCAATCAGGAATGGAGATCTACCCGCAGGAGATACCGCTGTAGGGGCAGCATTTTCTGAATTTACACGATGAGCTGCAGCTTCTGGCGTTTTCCTCCCATCCGAATGTTCTGCAAACTGTTGTCCATCCGTTCCTACCGTCCAACCGACGCTCCCCATAGAGGGGAGTATCCGCTGCAATTGTTGGATTAGCTCGGGCTCATCGATGCGTAAGACAGCTGCTTCAGGCACATAGCTGATCATATCATTAGGTCCAATAATTCTTTGGGCGTCTTCAGGCTGTTTGCTGTACAGCGTTGGGAAACCGCGCAATAAGGCTGTGTGAAGCTTGGACGCGTCAAATGAAGGAAGGAGGGGCCATTCTTCATTTCGAATATTCCAGCGGTAAGCCGCTCGTTGAAATACAGATCCTGTTTTTAGTGGTTGAAGCCGCTCGTATATTTCCTGAAGCGGGAGCTCAAGCCCAAGTTGATCGAGAGTCCAATCGACGGGCTGCAGCTGGGCATCAGGATGCTTGCTCATCATACGGACCGGTTGCTGCAGGAGCAGCTTTTTTTTATCCTCCAGCTGGCGTTCGAACTCGGTTATCGGTATCCTGCCCACATCCCAGTTGTCTACTGTTAAACCTGCGGGGAGTGTTCGCTGTGTACCGTACCAAACCAGGGTTGCGCAAGCTGCACCAGTAAACAACAGTAACCCCAGAAGCGCCCGCACCAAAAACATACGCTGAAGCGTCATCATTTTCGTCTCCTTTGGCCCAATGTTCCGTGTACAAGTTCTGCTCGTACATATTGATGTATATGCCGATAGTTCGGAAATTTGCCTACGGGGTTATTCGTGTTTTCTACAAAAAATGCTGGCGTAAATGTGAAAAAGTGTTGAAAATCTTTTACAAGTAAAGGATTTTACCTGTTTATGTCGAAAGGATATAAGCTAGCGAAAAATTCAGGATGTGATACCGTGATTGAGATGCATGACGTTTGGAAGACGTATCCCGATGGAAGTCAGGCTTTGCGAAGCATTAATGTCAAGGTGGACCGCAATGAATTCTTGTATGTCGTAGGTCCGTCAGGCGCAGGAAAATCGACATTTATGAAACTGATTTATAGAGAAGAGAGACCGACTAAGGGAAGTATTTTTGTAAATGGATTTAATCTGGAGAAGTTGAAGCAGCGCAAAATTCCCTATGTACGACGGAATATCGGCGTTATATTTCAAGACTTCCGGCTGCTGCCTAAGCTGACCGTATATGAGAATATTGCTTTTGCGATGGAAGTCATCGAAGCACCTAAGAAATTAATCCGCAAGCGTGTGCAAGAGGTTTTAGAGCTTGTCAGGCTAAAAGAAAAGGCGGGTTCTTTGCCGACGCAACTATCGGGTGGAGAACAGCAGCGGGTAGCGATTGCCAGAGCTATCGTTAACAACCCAGGGGTTATCATAGCGGATGAACCGACAGGAAACCTCGATCCCGAGACGTCTTGGGATATTATGAAGCTTATGGAAGAGATCAATTTCCGTGGAACAACCATCATTATGGCAACCCACAACAAGGAAATCGTAAATACGATGCGTAAACGCGTGTTGGCTATTGAGCAAGGACAAATTGTCCGCGATGAAGTTAGGGGTGAATACGGCTATGAGGATTAGCACAGGCTTCCGCCACTTTCGGGAGGGCGGTAAAAATGTGATCCGCAATGGCTGGATGACGTTCGCTTCGGTAAGCTCGATTGCCATATCATTGTTAATACTTGGTGTATTTTTACTATTGACGTTAAATGTGAACTACCTTGCGCAGCAAATAGAGCAACAGGTAGAAATTCGTGTGTATTTGGATGTAAACATTCCCAAGGAGCAAACAGCTCCATTGCAAACTGAGATTGCTGCCATTCCCAACGTAGACAAGGTAACCTTTATATCGAAGGATGAGGGCCTTACCTATTTGCGTGACAAGCTTGGCGACAGCGGCAAGTCGCTGCTCGAAGGCTTTGATGGTGACAACAACCCATTGAATGACTCTTTTACTGTAGAAGTTGTGGAACCACGCCAGGTAGGTATTGTAGCCCAGCAAATCAATGATCTGAACAACGGAAAAGCTACGAAGCCGATCTATCGTGTCAGTTATGGACAGGGAACCGTTGAAACGATGTTTAAGGTAACGCAAATCGTACGAAATATCGGCCTTATTCTGGTAGCGGGACTTGCTCTAACAGCGATGTTCCTCATCGCAAATACGATTAAGCTGACGATAGTGGCCAGACGCCGTGAGATTGCCATCATGAAGCTCGTTGGAGCGACCAATTCGTTTATACGCTGGCCGTTTTTTATCGAGGGTGCGCTATTAGGCATTACAGGCTCGATTATTCCAACCGCCATATTGCTTTATGGTTATTGGGAATTGATGACTTCAACACAGCTTGATTTGAACTTGTTGATGATTAAGCTGCTGCCTTTTAATCAAATATGCTACACAATGGCGGGTCTGCTGCTTGGAATTGGTGTGTTGATCGGTATATTTGGCAGCACCTTGTCGGTGCGCAAGTTTTTGCGGGTGTAACGATATTGTGAGGGGCTTGGGCTGGTGCCCGGCTGAGTATGAGTCTGATGGAGGAGGAAACGAAAGTTGAAGAAATCGGTTCTGTCACTAGTCGTTACCGCAGGGATGGCAAGCACGCTGCTAGTACCGCAGTTATCCTTTGCTTTGTCCGAATCACAAAAGATTCAGCAGCAGTTGGATCAACTGAAAAAGCAACAAAATGCTACCCAGCAAAAAGCTGCCGATACGCAGCATGAAATAGGTAAGGTTCAGCAGGATAAGCAGCAGGTTGAGGCTGAGGTTAAGAGTATCATCAAGCAGATTGAAACCGAAAATCTTAAGCTGAACAAACTAAATGACCAGATTGCAGAAACCAAGGATGATTTGCAAGAAAACAGCAAGCTGTTAGATGAGCTGAAAGCACAAATAGAGGCTCGTGACGTGTTGCTGAAATCCCGTTTGCGTCTTATGTATATGAATGGGGTAGTCTCCTATGCGGACGTTTTGTTAAGCTCTACGAGCTTCGGGGATTTTCTGGACCGTATGAACGCATTAAAGGCCATTGTCAACCAGGACAAGGAAATATTGCAGGCGAACCAACGGGACCGTCAATCTAAGGAAACGAAGCAAAACGAGATTGAGCAAGAGTTAAAGCAGGTAAGTGATCTATATAACCAATCCGCTACGATCAAAGCGAGTCTTGTATCGAAGGAAAAAGAAAAGGAAGTCAAGATCGCCAGTCTTTCCAAGAAGGAAAAAGAGCTCGAGGACATCAGCGAGGATCAGGAACAGCAGCTTCTTCAATATGCCCGAAAATCGTCTGCTCTGGCAGCGGACAAGCGTAAAGCTGCGGCAGCAGAGGCAGCAGCAGCAGCAGCCGCGGCCGCTGCAAAGGCCAAAGCGAACGGTAGCAGCGGGGGCAGTACGGCTTCATCGTCTGCACCTGCGACGGCTTTTTCCGGAGGCAAATTCGGGTATCCGTTGGCTAAAGTCGCACCGATGTCATCGGATTTCGGATATCGTTCCGACCCGTTTACGGGTGCCAAGAAACTGCATAAAGGGATAGACCTCGCAGCTCCAAATGGCACCAGTATTTTGGCAGCAGGGGATGGGGAAGTCATTGTTGCTTCTTGGTGGAGCGGATACGGAAACACGGTTATCATCGATCATGGAAATGGTTATTGGACATTGTATGGACATATTCGTAACGGAGGCACAGTGGTAGAGAAAGGCGACCAAGTGAAGCGAGGCCAAAAAATTGCCGAAGTCGGCTCCACGGGTGAATCCACAGGCAATCACGTGCACTTCGAGGTGCGTGTTAATGAAGATCCGGTTGATCCGAAGCCTTACTTAAAATAAAACCGCTGTTAATAATTTCTAATAGCTTGTCATATAATACAAAGACGAGTTCATCAAGGCAGGAACAAAGGCGGTGTATACAAGGCAATGACATTTAAGGGACGTACGGTTTTGGCATTTATTTTGTTGGCTATGTTCGCCAGCAGCATTATGACGCTTACGATTGTGAACCCGTCTATGTTCGCTTCAGTCGGTAAGGATGGAGGCGCTTCGGGAACGGCGAAGGCAGGATTGACATCCAAGGACATTAACAAAATATCCACGACGTATCAATTGATTGAGAACAAATTTTTATCCGAGGTCGATCATGATAAGGTCGTCAACGGAGCCATTAACGGGATGCTTTCCACATTGGATGATCCTTTTACCGTGTATATGGATCAGAAGGAAGCAAAACAGTTTGATGAGAGCATCACTTCTTCGTTTCAAGGCATTGGCGCTGAAGTCTCAACAGAAGACGGCAAGGTGACCATCGTGGCACCTATCAAGGGCTCTCCTGCGGAGAAAGCGGGACTGCATGCGAAGGACGTCATTGTGTCGGTGAATGGCGAGAAGTTGGACGGGCTGACGCTGAATCAGGCTGTTATGAAAATCCGCGGTCCGAAAGGAACGCAGGCCAAGCTTGAAATTATGCGTCCGGGAACGCAAGAGCCAATCCAAATGATCGTAGTACGTGATGACATTGACGTCGAAACGGTCTATGCCGAGATGCTTCAAGGAAATATCGGGAAGATTGAAATTCGTCAATTTTCAACGAACACTGCTAAACGCTTTAAGGATGAGCTGCAGAACCTGGAATCCAAAGGGATGAAGGGATTAATTATCGACGTTCGCAACGATCCAGGCGGCTTGCTGCAGGCTGTTGTTGAGATTGTAGAGCCTTTTGTAGCTAAAGGAAAGCCGATCGTGAAGATCGAGGATCGTAAAGGCAAACAGGAGGATACTCCATCTCAAGGAACCGGCAAGAATTACCCTGTCTCCGTTCTTATGAACAAAGGTAGTGCAAGTGCTTCTGAAATATTGGCAGGCGCTCTTCACGATTCGGCGGGAAGCAAGCTGGTCGGAGAAACCTCTTTCGGTAAAGGCACAGTACAGGTTCCATTTGAGAAGGAAATGGGCGATGGAAGTAATATTAAAATGACCGTATACAAATGGTTGACTCCAAATGGTACGTGGATCCATAAAAAAGGAATCACGCCGGACATTCCGGTGGAACAACCAGCCTACTTTAAAGTGGCTCCTTTAACTAAAAAGGCTACTTTAAAGCCTGATACAACAGGTGAGGACGTTAAGAACCTGCAAGTTATGTTATCTGGAGTAGGAATGAGTCCGGATCGCACAGATGGTTATTTCAGCGAAAAAACGGCTGCAGCCGTAAAAGCGTTCCAGCGTCTTCATAACCTGCCGGTGACCGGAGAGGTGGACGTTGATACAGCCAATCAGCTGGAGAAAGCTATTCTGAATGAAATCAAAGACCCGAAAAACGATCTACAGCTTAAAGCTGCTGTTCAACAAATTCAATCGGCTATATCTAAATAAGGCTGGGTTGTAAAGAGTATAGAAGGAAAACCAGATATAAGCGTCGAATGGTTAAGAAGGTTGGATTCGTCCAGCTTTCTTTTCTTTTTTATGTGCGAGCCCTCCTGACGTTGGGCGGTAATGCCAAATCCTTGTTTACGAAGGAGAAGCCTAATGGACTTATTAGCGGATATAGCTTATCAGGGGCTACGAGCCCTGCTGCAATTGCTCATGCATCCGTTCTATTATGTAGGGATTCTATTTATAGTTCTTCAATATCGAAGGCAAATTCAGCTTGAACGCAAGCTGTTCCACACCAAGCTGCATTCACTGGTATCCGAAACCTGGCGAACTATGCTTTGGGGATGGATTGGTGGATTGGCAGCATCCGTTCTAATGGCTGTGGTGGGCGCAACGATTCAGCCAGAGGCGGTTGTGCTGCTGTGGATCCTATCGCTGCTTCTCATCTTATTCCGTGTACGCTTTCTTTGCTGGGCTTATGCTGTAGGTGTTATTGGCTTTGTGCAGGTGCTAATATCTTCAATAGATGCATTGGCGAACGCGATGCCGGCATGGCTGCTTAACCCTATACTGAGTCTCAATCTACCCGCGTTGCTTGCGCTTGTAGCTGTGCTTCATCTGGTAGAGGCATTACTGGTCCGAATGCAAGGCGCAAGAACAGCGACTCCAATGTTCTACGAAAGCAAACGCGGCAAAATTGTCGGTGGATATCATATGCAGGGTTTTTGGCCGGTCACCTTGTTCTTGCTTGTACCTCTTCAGGGCGGAAACGTGAATCCTCTGCCTTGGACACCGCTGCTGGGGGGAGATTTATGGAGCGGCGGATGGACCATTGTTGGTTTCCCTGTTATGATCGGCTTTGCTGAACTAACGATGTCCCGACTTCCTCAACAGAAGGCTCGTATGAGTGCACGGTTGTTGGCGATATATGCTTGTGTAGTTTTGTTGTTTGCGATAGCTGCGCATCAATGGCCTGCAATGACTTTGGTAGCCTCCATACTTTGTATTGCGCTGCATGAGGCCTTGCTGTTTTACAGTCGATGGGATGAGGCAAGGCGCAGTCCAATTTTCGTTCACGATCATCGTGGGTTGAAGGTTCTGGCTGTACTGCCAGGGAGTGCTGCGGCTGAGCTAGACATTGTGCCTGGGGAAATCATCCACAAGGTTAATGGAGTTGCTATAAGAACTAAAAGCGAGCTGCATCAAGCGATGCAGATGAACTCAGCCTTCTGCAAGCTGGAAGTGCTGAATTTAGCCGGAGAGAGTAAGTTCTTGAAGCGGGCTATGTTCTCAGGGGAGCATCATCAATTAGGCATTTTGTTAGCTCCCGATCAAGATGCAATGTATTATGCTACCGAGAAGCATACCCATATATTTGCTTATATGCGAAAAAAACTGGTCGGCCTGCTCAGCAAGCCTTCCGGTACTAAACCAATGTAGAGCTAATAATCAAAAAAATAAAAGCTGCCGGAGTGATCTCCGACAGCTTTTTTCTTAAACAATTTTGAGAGTGTGATTAGTTCTTTTCTCTGAGAACAACAATTTCAACCCGACGGTTTTTGGAGCGATTCTCCACAGTGTCGTTCTCAGCGACAGGACGTGTGTCCGCATATCCGGTAGAAATGAATTTTTTAGGATCCAATCCATCGTTGTATACAAAATAACGAAGTACGGATAAGGAACGTTCGTTGGAGAGTCCCCAGTTATCCTTGTACAGCGAACCGGTCGCCAATGGCAGGTTGTCCGTATGCCCCTCAATGCTGATCGTTGTATCCTGTAAAGTAGGGAACAAGCTGGCTAACTGATTCAGAATTGGATAAGCATCTTTCTTAAGCTCAGCCTTTCCAAGATCAAATAGGAACAAATCGTTCAAAGTAACTGCGACCCCTCTAGGAGTATTGGCAGCAAAGACCTGGGCTTGCAGGTTGTTTTGTTGAATATACTGCTGTATTTTTTCGAGCAGGTTCTCCAACTGTTTTTCGCGCTCTTCTCTTTCTTCGCGTTCCTTTTTATCTTTCTCGTTACTCTCGGTTTTCTCGCCTTCCTGTGCTTTAGCAGTACTTACGCGGCCAAGAACACCTTCGCCTTGCGGCATAACAGTATCGGACTTTTTGAATTCAAAGCTGAGCGCAGAGGCCAGCACGGAATACTTTTCATTGTCGATTTTACTCATGGCATACATGATGATAAAGAAAACTAAAAGAAGTGTGATCAAGTCAGAATAAGTAATGAGCCAGCGCTCATGATTCTCATGCGCTGCGTGTTTTTTATTTCTCCTCGCCACCAGTATCACCTTCGCCTTCCGGTTTCTTCTGCTCTTGGTGTAGGAACGATTTTAATTTTTTCTTGATCAATTGTGGATTTTCACCGGCTTGCAGCGCCAGAATTCCTTCCAGCATAAGTTCCATTTCGGAAATTTGCTCTTTACTGCGGACTTTGATTTTTTGGGCCAGCGGCATATAGATAACGTTTGCGGATGCTACACCATACAGGGTAGCCGCGAAAGCAACCGCGATAGCAGGTCCTAACGTGCTTGGCTCAGACAGGTTACCCAATACGTGGATTAGGCCCATTACCGTACCAATGATCCCCATGGTTGGCGCAAAACCGCCGGCGGATTCAAAAATTTTGGCCCAGCCTTCGTGATGATGTTCCAAAGCATCCATTTCGAGCTCTAAAATCTGTCTCGTTAATTCAGGATCGGTACCGTCAACGACCATCATCAGACCATCGCGCAAAAAGTCGTTGGAATGCTCTTGAGCACGTTGCTCTAAAGCGAGCACGCCTTCTCGTCTGGCAACGGTAGCCATATCGACAAGCTCGTCAATAATAGCGCCTGGATCACGCTTTGTTTCTTTAAAAGCCATTTTCAGCGCTTTTGGTGTTTCCTTTAACGTAGACATTGGAAAGCTTACTACAACCGCTCCAATGGTTCCGCCGAAAACGATCAGCATGGCACTGGGGACTATCAAAGCGGAAATGTGTCCGCCATCCCACATATATCCGCCGATTAGGGCACCCACGCCGAATACAATACCTATAATTGTTGTCAAATCCATTTTCGTACCACCCCTAGTTCGAGTAAATGAGAATACTTTTTGTTTTTAAAATCCGTTCCTCTGGCTGAGGCCGCAACGTATAAGTGGAAGACTTATGCGTTTGCAACATAAGCTGAAAAAAGGTATAATATATGGGAACAAATATTCCTATAGAGGAAAAAGTCGAACGGAGTCAACCTGCGTCGATGAGGCGCATAGTATTTATCGGAAACATCCGAGCAAAAGTTTATAGAAAATGATCTTTTTCAATGGGCGGTGACGAAATGAACGAAGTAATGATGAGTGATAAGCGTTTTGAGCTGGTGTCCGAATTTTCTCCCCAAGGGGATCAGCCGAAGGCTATAGAGAAGCTTTTAGAGAGCATCCGTGCAGGGAATAAGCATCAGACGCTGCTTGGTGCGACGGGTACAGGGAAGACATTTACCGCAGCTCAAGTGATCGCACAGTTGAATCGCCCTACACTTTTGATAGCTCATAATAAGACCTTGGCTGCGCAGCTTTGCAGTGAGTTGAAGGAGTTTTTTCCAAACAACGCGGTGGAATATTTCGTCAGTTATTACGACTATTATCAGCCAGAGGCCTACATTCCTTCGTCCGATACGTTTATTGAAAAAGATTCGAGCATAAATGATGAGATTGATAAGCTTCGTCACTCCGCTACCAGCTCGTTGTTTGAGCGTCGAGACGTCATTATCGTAGCGAGTGTGTCTTGTATTTATGGTTTGGGTTCTCCGATGGAGTACCGCAATCTGGTGATGTCGTTGAGAGTTGGAATGGAGCGCTCTCGCAATGAAATATTACATCGGCTGATTGATATCCAATACCAGCGCAACGATATGAACTTTGTACGGGGAACATTCCGCGTGCGGGGAGATGTCGTTGAAATATTCCCGGCTTCACATAGCGAACATGCAGTTCGTGTGGAGCTCTTCGGTGATGAAATCGAACGGATTACCGAGATTGATGTCTTAACGGGTGAAATTCTGGGCGAAAGGGATCATATAGCCATATTCCCAGCGTCTCACTTCGTAACCCATGAGGATACGATGAAAAGAGCTCTGGTGGACATTGAGCGTGAGCTTGAGGAACGGCTGGAGGAGCTTCGCGGAAAGGGCAAGCTTCTGGAGGCGCAACGTCTGGAGCAGCGGACTCGCTACGATATCGAAATGATGCAGGAGATGGGTTTCTGCTCCGGTATCGAGAACTACTCAGGGCCGTTGACATTCCGTGAGCGCGGGGCAACACCTTACACTTTGTTTGACTATTTCCCGGACGATATGCTGATTGTTGTGGATGAGTCGCATGTATCTCTTCCGCAAATCCGAGGAATGTATAACGGGGATAGAGCGCGTAAGGAAGTCCTTGTAGATCATGGGTTCCGTCTTCCTTCTGCGATGGATAACCGGCCGCTACGATTTGAGGAGTTTGAGAAGAAGGTGACACAGGCACTGTATATTTCAGCAACTCCAGGACCGTATGAATTGGAGCACTGCCCGGACATGGTGGAACAAATCATTCGTCCGACTGGCTTGATAGATCCTGAGATCGAGGTTCGTCCTACCAAAGGGCAAATCGACGACCTACTCGGAGAGATACAGGACCGGATTCGTAAGGATGAAAGGGTGCTCGTTACCACACTAACCAAGAAGATGGCCGAGGATTTAACGGATTACTTTAAGGAAATCGGCATCAAGGTGCGTTATTTGCACTCCGATATTAAGACGTTAGAGCGGATGCAAATACTGCGTGAGCTGCGACTCGGCGTATTCCATGTGCTCGTAGGCATCAACCTGCTGAGAGAAGGCCTTGACCTTCCCGAAGTATCGCTGGTAGCGATTCTTGATGCAGATAAGGAAGGCTTCCTCCGTGCGGAGCGTTCTTTGATTCAGACTATCGGACGGGCGGCAAGGAATTCCAACGGCCGAGTTATTATGTATGGCGATAAGATCACGGACTCTATGGACAAAGCGATACGCGAGACGGGTCGCCGGCGTGAAATCCAAATGGCATATAATGAAAAGCATGGGATTACCCCACAGACGATACAGAAGAAAATACGCGACGTTATTGAGGCAGTTAAGGTTGCGGAAACGAAGGCGGATTATTTAACCGACGTGAAGCAGGCGAAAATGTCGAAGAAAGATCGGATGTCGCTAATCGATCGTCTGGAGCAGGAAATGAAGGAAGCGGCCAAAAACTTGCAATTTGAACGTGCCGCTGAGCTTCGTGATGCCGTCATGGAGTTAAAGGCGGAGCTTTAATGGGTATAATGTTGAAATAGATAGCTATATTTTGCTACAAATACTTGAATATAAAGCAAATATATACCAGCAATTCGGATATGGCGGGATCTCCATCAAGTGAGTACGGAAATTACATTTGCTGTCAGCTCCGTTGAAATATGAAGGATGGTGGAACGTAAGTGGCCAGAGACAATATAGTAATCAAGGGTGCAAGAGCCCACAATTTGAAAAATATTGATGTAACGATTCCACGCGACCAGTTTGTCGTATTGACCGGGCTTAGCGGCTCCGGTAAGTCGTCATTGGCGTTCGATACGATTTATGCGGAGGGCCAGCGCAGATATGTAGAGTCCTTATCTGCATACGCGCGGCAGTTCCTCGGACAAATGGATAAGCCTGACGTTGATTCTATTGAAGGATTATCTCCGGCCATATCTATCGATCAAAAAACGACCAGCCGTAACCCTCGTTCAACCGTAGGGACGGTGACGGAAATATACGATTATCTGCGATTGTTATTCGCACGGATCGGTCGTCCCCATTGCCCGGATCATAAAATCGAGATTACATCGCAAACCGTAGAACAAATGGTAGACCGGATTATGGAATACCCGGAGAGAACCCGTCTGCAAATTCTGGCTCCGATTATTTCCGGACGTAAAGGAGAGCATACCAAGCTGCTGGCGGATATCCAGAAGCAGGGCTTTGTGCGCGTCCGTGTTAACGGAGAAGTCATGGACATATCGGATAAAATCGAGCTGGATAAAAACAAAAAGTCCAGCATTGAAGTCGTTGTGGACCGTATCGTTGTAAAAGCCGACGTTCAGGCCCGTTTGGCAGACTCATTGGAGACTGCGCTGAAGCTAGCTAACGGTCGGGTTATCGTAGATGTATTGGAGCAAGAAGAGCTCCTGTTCAGCCAAAATCTGGCTTGTCCCGAATGCGGCTTCAGTATGGAAGAGCTGGCTCCAAGGATGTTCTCCTTCAACAGTCCGTTCGGCGCATGCCCTGATTGTGACGGTTTAGGCAGTAAAATGATTGTAGACCCTGACCTATTAGTACCTAATCCTAAATTGACGATCGAGGAAGGCGCCTTCGAAGCTTGGGCGGGGAGCACCTCGAACTATTACCCTCAATTTCTAGCAGCAGTTTGCGATCATTACAACATTCCTAGGAATGTGCCTGTAGGTGATCTTACGGCGGAGCAAATGAAGAAACTGCTCCATGGTACAGGCGGAGAGAAGGTTCGCTTCCGCTTTGAAAACGATATGGGCCATAAGAAAGAGGCTATGGTCGCTTTTGAGGGGATTATTCCAAACCTGGAGCGCCGCTATCGTGATACGTTCTCGGAAGGAATACGGGAGCATATTGAGACTTATATGAGCTCCAAGCCATGCGGTAAATGTAAAGGTCAGAGATTAAAACCAGAGACATTGGCCGTTACGATTAACGGTAAAAATATTGCTCACGTTACTTCCTTATCCATAGGAGACTCGCAAGAGTGGTTCGAATCTTTGAACTTAAATGATAGAGAGCTTCAGATCGCTCATCTAATATTAAAAGAAATTAATGCGCGGCTGGGCTTCCTAGTCAATGTAGGGCTGGACTATTTGACCATGCACCGTGCGGCAGGAACACTTTCAGGCGGGGAAGCGCAGCGGATTCGGCTAGCTACACAAATTGGCTCTAGCTTGATGGGTGTACTATACATTCTTGACGAGCCTAGTATTGGCCTTCATCAGCGGGATAACGATCGGTTAATCAAGACGCTCGAGCATATGCGTGATCTGGGCAATACATTGATCGTCGTTGAGCATGACGAAGATACGATGATGGCCGCCGATTATATTATTGATATTGGACCGGGTGCGGGCATTCACGGAGGCAATGTAGTGTCCCAGGGAACGCCTAAGGAGATTATGGCCGATCCGGAATCGTTAACAGGCCAGTACTTAAGCGGAAAGAAATTTATTCCTGTCGGGGCAGAGCGGCGTAAACCTAATGGCAAATGGCTCGAAATCAAGGGAGCTAAGGAAAATAACTTGCGCAATGTCAGCGTAAAGATCCCTTTGGGTGTATTTACATGCGTCACTGGCGTATCCGGTTCTGGCAAGAGCACGCTCATTAATGAGCTGCTGTATAAAACATTAGCTAAGGAATTGAACGGGGCTAAGGTACGCCCTGGTGAGTATCGCGAGTTCGTTGGGTTAGAACATATCGATAAAGTGATCGACATTGACCAGTCTCCAATCGGTCGTACCCCGCGCTCCAATCCAGCCACATACACGGGTGTTTTTGATGATATCCGTGATGTGTATTCGGCGACGAATGAAGCAAAGGTGCGCGGCTATAAGAAAGGCCGGTTTAGCTTTAACGTCAAGGGCGGCCGCTGTGAGGCTTGTCGCGGTGACGGCATTATCAAGATTGAGATGCATTTCTTGCCTGATGTGTATGTGCCTTGTGAAGTATGTAAGGGAAAACGATATAACCGGGAGACGCTTGAGGTCCAGTACAAAGGGAAGAACATTTCGGAAGTGCTGGATATGACCTTAGAGGATGCGTGCGAATTTTTTAAAAACATTCCTCGTATTCATCGTAAGCTGCAAACGTTGTTGGATGTCGGCTTAGGCTATATGAATTTGGGCCAACCGGCGACTACACTATCCGGAGGCGAGGCGCAGCGTGTGAAGCTGGCAGCCGAGCTGTATCGTAGAAGCACGGGTAAGACGATTTATATATTGGATGAACCGACGACGGGGCTTCATATCCACGATATCGACCGGCTGTTGAAGGTGCTGCATCGCTTGGTAGAGAGCGGTGAAACTGTTCTTGTCATTGAGCATAACCTGGACGTCATTAAAACCGCTGACTACATGATTGATCTAGGTCCTGAGGGTGGAAGCAAAGGCGGTACAATCGTTGCGACAGGCACACCTGAGGATGTCGTAAAGGTGGATGGCTCTTACACCGGACGTTATTTGAAGCCCATCCTCGAGAGAGATAAGGCAAGGTCGGAGGATTACGCGCAGCGGGCGAAGCAGATAGAAGACGCAGTGGTATAAGTAGCAGATCGCTCAGACTTAATAGGTTTGGGCGATTTTTTTCAATATAAAAAGCTTGGTCCCCCAAAGAGGAGAACCAAGCTTTTATCGTATAACAATTAGGAAGCAAGAATCGAAGTCAGTTTGTCCTGGAAGGCTGGAATGCCTACACGGGTAACAAATTGATGGAAGGTTTCACCATCACTGCGATTTTCTTTGTAATACAATATCAATTGAGCCAGGACGGGTCCTACATTGTCGCCTTTGACGCGACCCTTCAACACTTGGTTGAATTGTGCGCCTGGACCAAGAATACCGCCTACAGCGATATCAAATGCGTCTACCATACCTTCAGGTGTCTTAACGAGCGCACCTTGAAGACCGATGTCAGCGATATGCTTTTGACCACATGCGTTCGGACAGCCGATAAAATGAATCCGAACTTCTTCGTCCAACTCAACGTGGGCATCCAAATATTCAGCAACGAGAACTGCTCTTTTTTTAGTCTCTACAACGGCCAGGTTGCAGAACTCGTTGCCGGTACAGGATACCGTACGGCTCAAGAAATGCTTTGGATTCGGTGTTAAGCGCTCGAAGATTTTCTCCGATAATGCAGCCTCGACTTTCTCTGTCGGGACACCGGAGAGAATGATATTTTGGGATACGGTAGTACGGATTGTTTTGTCGCCGTATTCATCGGCAATACGAGCCAGTTCCGTAAGCTCCACATCATCCAGACGACCTACCGGCACGCTCAGTCCGATATAGTTCAAGCCTTCTTGCTTTTGTGGATGAACGCCATCGAAATAAGCAGCTTTCCAGCCTACAACCTTATCTTCACCAAGAGAAGGCATATCGCCGATAAGTTTAATTAGCTCTTCTTTGAACTTCTCCGGACCCCAGTCAGCCACGAGGAATTTCAGACGGGCATGATGACGCTTTTCGCGGTAACCGTGATCACGATATATGGTGGTTACTCCAGTAGCAACTTTTAAAACGTCTTCGGGTTTTACAAAAAGATCCAGTCTTTTTGCCAAATGAGGTTTGGCTGATAAACCACCGCCAACCCATGCATGGAATCCGACTACTTCTTGACCGTCGATAACCTTGGTAGCAGGAGTAAACGCCAGGCATTGAATTTCTGCGTGACCAGAGTTATAAATATTAGAAGAAATGGACATTTTATATTTACGCGGTAAGTTAGAGAAATCGCGATTCATTAAGAAAAAGTCGTTGACTTCATTAACCAACTGCGTTGTATCCATAAGCTCGTCTTTGTCGATTCCAGCCAAAGGGTTTCCTACAACGGTACGCGGGCAATCCCCGCAAGCCTCGAAAGAATACAGGCCTACCGATTCCAGACGTTTGAAGATATCGGGCAAGTTTTCGACACGAAGCCAGTGGAATTGGATGGCTTGTCTAGTCGTAACGTCTACAAGGCCTCGTCCGTAATCTTTGGCGATGGATGCCATTGCACGGGCTTGATCGGAAGTCATGATGCCGGTATTAATACGGACACGCATCATGAAATAACCGTCTTTCGGTTTTTGCTCATAAACACCCGCCCATTTGAAGCGATTCATATCGTCTTCGGTGATGGCATTGTAGCCTTCGTGAGCGTATTTTTCAATAATGGTACGAATAACGTCGAGGCCGTCTTTTTCAAGCTTTTGCAGTTCAACCTTGCTAAGCTTGGATGGGTCTGCCACCCAGATTGCTTCATAAGCCATGTTGTAATTGCTCCTCCTTTAAAGCGTAAATCCGATTAAATTAGTATGAAAAAGAATACCATAATAGTAACATTTTTACGAAGATACGTAAATCGACAATGGATTGACGGTGCAGGCTTTGCTATATGTAGCCGTGTCTAAGTTAACTCAATGATGTTTTATCTGACTACGGGTAAGTCAAAGAGCTGTAAAATGAGGAAATGTTGACAAACTTGTTACACTTCCTATTTATGGCTTGCACTTCATGACGACTCAAGATAAGATAGAAAATAAGCATTTTTGTACATTGAAGGAGGTCTCTCGATGTTTTTGGCTGAAGAGGCAGCGCAAGCAGCGAGTAAATTTGACAGTTTTGACATATTCGTAATTTTGTTTACGATTGTTATTGCTATCGGCGTAGTACGTTTATTGGGTGCTGTTAAGAAAAATCCTTTTGCCATCGGCTTCGGCTCGATCAGCTTGATCGTGTTTTTGATAATGGACGTCGTTATGGTCATGAACTGGATGGACAAATTGTAATCATCGAACGGAATTGAGCAATAACTTTAACTGCTGCGGCTAATTAAGCGGCGGCTGTAATGCATGTGTAGTTTTATCACAAGCCTATAGGAACGCTCTATAAGGTAAGAAGCCCTGGATCTCATGGAGACCAGGGCTTTTCGTTTAAGATGACAGCGCAGACGGGTTATACCCACCACATTTCACCAAGCGGTTCTTTGATGAGGACTTGCTGCAGGTTTTGTACCGCTTTGGTGAATCCTTCTTCCACGGACATTAAACCATCCTCATGCTCAATGCTGACAACGTAATCGTAGCCAACCAAGCGAAGAGTACTAATGATATCCGCCCACGTTTTAAGATCATGTCCAAAGCCAACACTACGGAACTGCCAAGCGCGATCCAGCATCGCCGTATAAGGCTGCATATCGGTCACACCGTGCTTATTGACGTTGATTGGATCAATGGTCGTATCTTTGGCATGGAAGTGATGGATGGCGCCTGCACGGCCAAGGATTTGAATGGCTTGAACCGGATCGATCCCTTGCCACCACATATGACTCGGGTCCAGATTCGCGCCGATAACGTCTCCTGCCGCTTCACGAAGACGCAGTAGAGTTGCTGGCGTATGAACGGAGAAACCACCGTGCAATTCCAATCCGAATTTCACATTGCGGTCCGAAGCGAATTTACCGGTCTCGGTCCAATAAGGAATGACTTTATTAGTCCACTGCCAATCCAAAATTTCTTGATAATCAGGCGGCCAAGGAGCTACCGGCCAGTTAGGATATTTAGCATTCTCATGATCGCCAGGGCAGCCGGAGAAAGTATTGACGACTGGTACTTCCAGCTTCTCGGCCAACTCAACGGTTTTTAGTATCAATTGCTGATGTTCTTCAGAAATGGCTTTCTGGGGATGAAGCGGATTCGCATGACAGCTCAGAGCGCTGATAAACAAGCCGCGGGATTCAATCGCTTTTTTGAACGCTTTCAATTTGCTATCATCAGCAAGGAGCACATCCGGATCACAATGAGCATTGCCAGGATATCCCCCAGTCCCTAATTCAACCGCGTCCAGTCCTTTAGATGCAATAAAGTCGAGTGCTTCTTCGAAAGGCTTTTGGCCAAAAAGTACCGTAAAAACGCCTAATTTCATTTGACACCTCCGAAAAAATAGAAAATGTACGCGTGTACGCGATTAATTTTGATTATAGCATTGTTTAGCCTCCGCTCCTAGTGCAAGTTAAGGACAAGCCAAGATACGTGGAAATCACAGTAAAAAAATAAACTTCGACAGTTTGTCTCGACAGCGTTCCCATTTCTTTGCATGGCATATCCAGTACAATAATGAAGGCGCCAAAATCCGGAGGAAAAGAGGTGCATAGAGTAGCCGAGGCAGCGGCGGTGTCGGTCGATCGCGGGATGTCAAAACTTTTTGAAGAGAGGGCGGATCAAATATGTATAGCAAAGATACCCAAATCGTTGAAACGGTTTCTGGCCAATGGCTTCGTTTCCCTAATCACTTTAAAAAGTCCACATGCTTGGTCGAATTGTCCAATCAAATTTCGCTTAATATCGATATCAAGTCGGGCAATGTACACATTCATAAGAAGGACCATAACCAAGTGTACCAGCATATCGGCGATGTATTTATTTCGGCGTCAAGCAATAATCAAATTCATTGTCATGTTTCGCAAACACCAAGCAGTGAGAAAATGGAAACTGTATTCTCCGGTCTGCTGCAGACGGGAAATGCTCAAAATGCTGAAACGTTAGAAAAGGAGGAATCAGCTTGAGAATCCGGCTGCAAGATAAGGACATTCCGGTTACTTTCGTCTCAAGCGACCACAAAATGATTCCGCAGTTAATTTATGCATTGAAAGCAAAAGGGGATGAGAAGCAGGGCGGTTCCTTGGATGTAGATTCTTTGGAACGGATTGAGGTCGTCGGAACGGAAGCGTACTTATATTCCAAAGCGAATCCGGGCAAACGTTACTTGGCCCTGTACTAGAGTAAAACAAAAGAGTCTGACGTTCCTGTGAGTGAACGAAAGACTCTTTTTAAGTTCGGGGCGAACTGCAGCCTTCATTTAAAAAGGCCAGTGGAACAACCCGCGGTAGATTTTCATAACCGTTTCGACGTTGCCGCTGTATACGATAACGGAAAGTGTCACAATAGCTTGAGTAAGGGCACAACGGTACAGGAAGTATGCTCGGGATACCTTCTTCTTGTTTACGGTCGATTTGCCCAGCAGGGTCTCTATCGCAATGACGATGCCATGGTAAAGCCCATAGAAAAAGTAGATCCAGCCGAAGCCATGCCATAGCCCGATAAGCACCATGATGAGAATCGATAAGGCGGCACCCATCCACTTGGTTGGAGCTTTTCTCGTAAAGAACATAAAGATATGGTCACGGAACCAATCGCCGAGGGTTGCATGCCAGTTGCGCCAAAACTGCGTGAGTGTAGGTGATTGAAACGGTTTCTTGAAGTTTTCTGGTATCGTATAGCCCATAAGGCGGCCAAAACCGATAGCAATGTCGGAATAACCTGAAAAGTCGAAAAATAGCATAATATAGAACCAAATCATCAGAAAAACGGATTGATGCGTATAAAGCTCCTGTCCTTGCACATGATGGAACACATCCGTCATCCAAGTGACGACAACGAGCTTTTTGAACAAGCCGAGAATAATACGCTTAATCCCTTCCTCAACTTGGGTAGAGTTGACCTGATAAGGCTTTTTGGCATCGGCCATAAAGTCGCGGAATTTTAGAATCGGCCCTGATGTAAAGGTAGGGACGAACAAAATATAGTTCACATAATCGATGACGGATGCACGGGCATCCTTACCGAAAAAGTAAGCGAAATAATGAGCGTCGATGACCTTAAGCACATTGTAGATCAAGGTTAGAGCGATAACGGCATCAAATAGCGGATTTTCGGTCGGCTGCATGCCGAGAAGCCTTATCCCCGAAACAGCAAACACATTCAGAACAATAAGCAGAATGAACCAGAATAAACGCCACTTTTTCACATGGCATAGCCATAAGAAGCTCATATAGTTCAACAATGTATAGATGATATAAAAGAGAAAAAGCTTCTTGCTAAACAGCAGCAAGAAACATAGGTTGAACGCCAGCAGCAAGATTCGCTTGTTGTGTGGCCACCAACGGGTGAGGGCCAGGACGATGATCATTCCGATGAGCGCCATGACCGCGTTCATGTTCATAAAAAACATAGGTTTACTCCTTAGAGCTTTCCTCTCAGGAAAGCTAACTTCGTAAGCAATGGCTGAGCTTTCCTCTCAGGAAAGCTAACTTCATAAGCACTCCGTTTAAAATCCCTCGTAAATAAACAAACCTTTTCCGGTAAAATAAATCAGAACCATGATCAGCATCGCCGTATAAACGATCACTTCGATGATTTTACGAGCGAAAGGAGCCATGCGTCAACCTCCTTCGTAAATACCGGCGCGCCTTCTTGGCGGCTTAAGTGGACGAGATCGTGAAAGAGCGATTTGTCGTATTTTTGCAGCAGGTTCAATACTGGGACATTATAAGAAGCTAGTCGTTGATTGACTTCCTCCTGCAATCCAGGCATATACCTTGGCAGCTCGTAAGCCTTGTTCCATGGCATCCAGATCACACGAAGCTTGAGATTATGCTCCTTGGCATAAGCCAAAATCCAATCCAGTGCCTGCAGGTTGTCTTTATAATCGTTCCGGGACATCCAACCAAAGCGCTGGTCGTATTCGGCCCATTTCTTTTTCAGCTCTTCATCGGTTTTTTGTCCGAAATAAAGCTCTTTATCAATCCACCGAGGCTGGTAAGCCAACGGATGATCCTGACTCAGCTTCAGCGTTTCTGGAAAGGCTGCACAGCCTTTAAGACTTGCAGCATCTTGTCTTAGAAGGCCTTGATACATCGCGCAGGCGAATTCGGTCCCTGTATCGCGGAAATAATCCCGGTAGGCATACACATAGGGCTGGTACCACGGCTTAAACCATTGGTAGGTAGGGTCGGTGTCCAAGCTATCAATCATCGTATGGACGTCGATACCGATCACTAGCTCGTCATCCACATGGAAAAGCTGCCGCTCCAAAATTGCTTTCAGATCGGTCAGCTTACCATAGGAGAGTCCCATTTCTATTAGTTTGGCATTCGACTTTTCCTCGATATAAGCACCGGTAACCGCCGAGTTGCCAAAGAACGTGGGACCATGATCCAGCCACTGATGGTGATATAACGTTTTGGTAAAGTCGTTTTTATAAAATCGCCGTGAAGTCGCCATCGGATCCCACATGCTTATGAAAATATCCGATAGGACGAAAATGACGATCAGCAGCAGCACAAAGCTGTTTTTGCGAAAAAAAGCGCTCAGTTTCATAAGGAACCTACATCTTTACAACGATTTTTGCTGCCAAGCATGGTACTGCTCACGGAAAGTGGCAGGCCAGTTCGATTCTTCTAATCCATATTGGGCCAAAAATGCAAATGCCCAGCGTTCGATTCCAAAGCCGACACAACCGGTAACGGCATTGCGTTTGCCCATTTTAATATTAAAAGCTGTACCGAACGTATTACTATGGAAGTTTATGGAGCTGCATGCGATCGACTTGTTCACGTAAGGGACCGTCAAACGCAGCTCATATTTCATTTCCTGATTCCGCTGGAAGGAAGCTTTAGTTTGAAAATCATTGGTGAAGAACGGATCATTAGCGATTTCCATCATGCTATCTACATTCCATTCAACAGCAAGCTCTTTGATGTACTCGATAGAACGAAGACGGTTTTCTTTAACAAACTCCGGTTTACCTACGAAAATAATTTCGCGCATGCTGAAGTCGAGCAAACGACCGAAGTCACTATGGTTGCGTGATTCAAAACGGTGACATTTGGAGATAGCGGAAACGATAACGCCTTCGCCTTCCAAGGTTTCGTTTTGAAGTCCTTCGTAGCAGTGGTAGCATGTCGATGGATTCATCGTAAACTTCGGCTTCGGCATGGTTGCGTTCAGATCCAAAGGACCGTCCTGCTTCCAGCCTCCGGCATCGCGAATCGATTGGGAGAATGTCTCGATAATATCGAGGTCCTCACGTAGATGCGTAAGAAAATGAATATGCTCTGGAAACGAGGTAAAGTGGTTCGTTTTGTTCAAAGTGTCAGCGTGAATAACTGCTGGATAGGATTCTTCCTTCACTCCAGCAAACCGATTAGCCACTTTGGTTACGAAGGAATAGTCGAAAAAGCGCATCAGACTGGAAAACGGCTCGCGGAAAATGAACAAGCCCGGCTCCAGTACTTTGATGATTTTACGGTCTACAAGCTCGGAAATAATGTCGCCCTCATAGGGGGTATCGACTTTATGCTCGAATAAAATGTTTTCTTTAAAGCCAAAATCGCCTTGTGAGAAACGGGTAATCAATCGGCAAACGTGCGCTTCAATCGCTTCGTTACCTTTTTCCGATTCATGGGTGATATAGATGTTGTTATCGTCAATCCGAATGTCGCGGATTTGCTCGTCGATGAAGGCGGCGGCGTATTTCAATTGTCCGTGTTGGCTAGAAGCCAATCCCTCTAGGGATACGACGCATTCCATAGTTTATTACCTCGCAGTCTTGGTCTGAATGAAATCGGCGATTTCTCGCACTGTATTCATAGAATAAAGCATAAGGTCTTGGTTCGTCACCTGGATAGAGTACGTTTTCTCGATATGAGCTATCAGGGCCGTAGCTCCGATGGAATCGATATAGCCGTAATCGAACAAATGTACGTCAACGGTAAAATCATCATCATCCGCTTCAATTTCGTAGCGGTTGCGGATATGCTCTTCGAGCTGTTGGAGCAAATCTTGCATGAAAAATCCCCCTTTGAATTCACTTATTTTTGTTTTGTAAGAGCATCTAATTTGGGTTCGTAACGCGAGAAATTCCCGCTATAGCCGGAGCTTTGCGGGAATCTTTCGGTAACGAAGAAGAAGGCAGGTCATGCTTTTAGTAACGGATGGTAATCGTTGTCGGAGGGCCGAAATGGGTCACCGTATACGTGCCTTCGGTCTCCTTATGGTCGACTTGGAGCTGATCTCCTTCGATCGTGAGCGGCTTGGAGCTTTGCAGCTGAATTTGCTGCATACCATCCGATAGCCACTCGAGCTTCCATTGGCCATGCTGCTTATCCAGCTTATACGGCACATTGGAACGGAGCAGATGCAGTCGGTTATCTTCACTGCCGCCGAACCATATTTTGGTCGCCTGCGGCACGCCCAGGTATAGCTTATTGTTGAGCGAGTTAAACACGTCGGCATCGGTAGACACCGGACGGTCTTCATAAGCCAGGCCGCGTTCGATAACGACGCCGAGAGTACCTTTGTATTCGGCAGCTTGAGCAGGCACGTTATCGGTTGAAGGCTTGATGCGAATGGATGGCTCTGTGTGTACGCCGACCATTCGTTTCAAATGATCCAGTACCACCTCGATCCATGGACGGTATACTGTCGTTTGGGTCGTTAATGTGTTAAGGACGGTACGTGCCATTTGCGGTTCCTTCATAAAGTTGTAGCTGTATTGATTGCGGATCTGGTCCAAATATTTAACGAATTCCAGCAGTCCGCCTGGGCCGGCTACACCATTAGGCATCTTGTATTCGATATGCTCGAAATAATCGATAGGCAGGTCCATATTAATATACGATTGGAACAGATCTTCCGTTGAATACTGTCCGAGCCGAAGCACAGGTGCCGGTGTGCTAAGAAGCATTGGCGGATTCGACGGCTCGGACGAGCCTTGATCCGTCATCAGGAACGGGAAGCCCCAGTTGTACTGCACGCCAAGCCGGGGTTCGTTCGGTATATTAGATGGACGGAAACCGAAATTGTACCAAATCCCGGCGCCGCGCTCGTTGTTCAACGTTTGCGTACGGTCGGGGTTATTGATCCGCCATGTATGCTGGTTTGTTCCCGGCATGTTCCACGGGATGTCCAAGGTTTTGAACGATTTTTGCTGCAGAGCGATTTCTTCCTTCTCTTGCTCGTCGCTCGTATAATTATGGACAAACGTATGCGGGTACAAGTCCAGGTAATGATCTTTGTTGTATTGTATAAAGGCTTTCAGCTGCTCCGCATAAGGAAACTTAGGATCGTCGACGGTAATCGGCATACCGAATTCCAATTGACCGACGATCAGGTCATCTTTGCCGTCATGATTCAAGTCATACCAGAGCGGCACAGAGTTGTGTCCGCCAACGAGAGCATGATTGCCGAGCTGATTCACGGTCGCGCCTTCCACAATGCCGGAAGGCTTCCAGGTGCCGTCTGCCTGCTGTAAATAGATACGCAGGTCGCCTTCGATATTGCCGACCACGAGGTCGGCCCGACCATCGCCGTTCATGTCACGGATCGACGGCGCGGCGAATCGAGCGGGCAGCTTGAACAGCAAGCTGCCGGTGTCAAAGACGATGGGCTCCCCGGCTATGCCGGAGCCCGAGCCAGCGCCTGCGGCGCCGCCGCGGCCCGCTGTGCGGTGGCCGCGATAGAGCGTCACACCGCCATCCGCATCCCCGACCACCAGGTCGGGTACGCCGTCGGCGGTGATGTCGCCCAGAGCCGGAGCCACCGGCGCCGCGGCTCGGATGGGCTTGCCGCCCGCCAATAGCGGGGCGGGCTCTGTGAACGTGCCGCCGGCTTCGCCATAGGCGGCAGCAAGCGTGCCGTCGGCCAGCCCGATAATCAGGTCGGGCCGGCCGTCGCCGTTGATATCGTACGCCGCGACGCTGGCGTACGCATCGGTCTTGAGCGGCTGACCATTCTTCAGCCGCAGCGGCTCGCGCTTGCCGAAGGCATCGGGCGCGGTCATGCCGTCGGGCAGCATTTGCCCGGCGTAGGCATCAGGCTTCAGCCCGTTGCTCAGGTAAGCTGAGATGGTGCCGTCGGCTGAGCCAACGATCAGGTCCAGCTTGCCGTCGCCGTTCAAGTCCGCTAGGGCAGGATAAGCCCTAAAAGCTTTATCAATAGGATCACCAAGCGAGCGATAATCCGGGTACAGCGCGAGCTGAATCGGCATCCCCTCGCTTATAACTCGGGTGCCGCTCGAATAAAACGAGTTCGGCGTTTCCCCTACGAAGGAAGGCTTGTCATTCGTTCCTGTATTCAAATGGACGGCAAGCGATTCCTGCCAACGTCCCCAATGAAACGACGAACGTACGAGCGTAAAGGAAGGTACCTGATTGTACTTTTTCAGCAGCTCAGCCCATTGAATGCCTTCGCCGTCGCGAATCGCTTCGATAGCCTCGAAATGATTTTGATGCGACATGGCTGGCCGACCGTAAGGTCCGAGCACTTTTTTGATGCTGTAACCAAGCGTTTCTTTGGAAACGAAGGCTACGTATTCGCTCCGGAACAGCGCGCTCCCTGCACTGAAGGTGAAATGAAAGTAAGGCTCGAGCGGCAGCTGTCCGCGATCGTAATATAGCGCGCCCGCGGTCGGCTTCTTGGCTTGATTCGTTTCTTCAGCCAGCTTGGTGAAGCCAAGGCTCGGGTCCATGCCGCTGCTCATGTCATAGCCTGTAATGTAGAAGCGATTCGGCAGAAGAGCACTACTGAAAAACACAGTTCCTTTGCCATATCGATTCAAGGCGTACAGCGCCTTATCGTTCAACGATACCATCGGTTCTGCGGTCGAAGGGATCATTCCCTTCCCCCATGAGAACTTTTGCAGGTCGGATAATCCGTCATGATTGATATAGTTGTCCATGAACTGCCTGAACAACTGCTGCAACGACTGCAAATTCAGCTCGACATCAGGATAAGTGAATGTCTCTGTAGCAGGCGATGCCGTTTTTGCCGTACTGACGGCAAGGGCTTTGGGCGGCGAAAGCTCTACGAGCTCCTTCGCGCCGATAAAGGCCAACGGAAAATCCGCGGCCAATCCATTTTCAAGGAACAGATGCCCTCCCTGCGATACATAGCTTTGAAGCAGCTCGCGCTGCTTGTCTGTGATCGCTTCATGAAGGGAAGGATCCAAATAGACGGCTTCATAGCTTTTCAATTGCTTAAGAGAAAGCTTATCCAAACTGCGCCGTTCTAATTGCAAATTAGCGATTAATGATTGTTTAAACTGACCGTAGGCTGCCGAGTCGAAGCTGTCGCCGTTCGAAACATAGAGCATACGAACAGATAGCTCCTTGTCGGAGACGGCCAACCACGCTGCGAGGATAAGCAGAATGCCGATAACGGCGCCTGCGATCCGGGCTTTTGTTAACTTCATGAAATCCCTCAATTACATCTGGGTTGGACTACCTTGCAATTATAGCATGGATGGCGGTCTTTGTTAACTTTTGTCGGCAGGTCCGATATCCTGTCTTAAAGGTTGGTACACGAAGCTTTAAGAGCTTTTCAATTGACTTAGCGAGGTAAATATTATATTATCATTATCAATAATGATAATATTTTTAAGGAGAGATTGGAGTGAACGTTCAGATGAATGATCATCGACATCATCCCGATATTCGTACTATAAAAAAACGGTTTTTTGCGGCGCTTCCTTTTTATGTTGCGGTACCAGTCCTGCTAGCGTTAATTTTCATATGGGGCAGTGGATATGGTATCGAATGGAGCGGCTTTGGGTTAGGAGCGCTAGGCTGGTTGGTTGCTCTAATGCTAAGGGGGCCAGTAGCCGCACTCTCAATGAAACTACCTAAGTCAAAGGCACAAACCATTATAGTAGCATCATCCGGTGTGCTGGAGGAGAGCGTTCGTCTAGTGTTGCTATGGCTGGCCACCGCTTCGATGCCATGGGCATTATCCGCAGGACAGGGCTGGGCCGCAATTGAGGTTGTATATGCTATCGTCTCTGGCTTTGCTACACTTTCTTTGATGTCACGTACGGACGAGAAGGCGAAGCAGGCGCAAGCGCTATTGGCGGCGCAGGGAACAGGGAATGTTCATCCGCTGTGGGGAGCTGTTGAGCGATTATCTGCTAGCTTGTTTCATATTGGGGCGACGCTGCTATTAGCGCATCACCCACTACTGCTGATTGTTATGATTCCAGTACACAGCCTGTTCAATTTGTCCGCTGTTTGGTTGATGAAGCGCTCTGTAGTATGGACCGAGATATTTATTGCTGTTATAGGTATTCTGGTATTTACAGCCGGTTGGCTTTTAAAATAGTTGTTATTTTGGTAGACGAATTGTTTAGTTATGACATAATGGGAGACACTTGTTAAAAAATAGAATGTCGTTTTCCTCTGCCATTTGCTGGTTTTGTTAGCTTTATAGCCTCCGTTTCTGGTACACTATATAGTTGAATCGATAAAATGAAGACGCGGAAATAGCATTCGGAGGAATGAATATAATATGAGCTTGAAAAAATCAGATATTGAGCTGTTGGCGCCTGCTGGAGATTGGGATTGTTTACGTGCGGCTGTCGCTAATGGGGCGGACGCAGTGTTTTTTGGTGTAGAGAAATTTAATGCACGTGCAAGAGCAAATAATTTTGTTACGGATGAACTGCCGGATATTATGTCTTTTCTACATTTGTACGGGGTCAAAGGGTTTTTGACGTTTAATATTCTCGTATTCGAGGATGAGCTTGACGATGCTAGAAAGCTGATTGAAGCCTGTGTCGATGCAGGTGTTGATGCCGTTATTGTACAGGATTTGGGATTGGTGAAAATGATTCGTGATATTTCGCCGGATTTTCCGATTCATGGATCTACACAAATGACGATAACCTCGCCCGAGGCGGTTGAATTTACCAAACCATTCGACATTGAACGGGTCGTACTGGGCCGTGAAAACAATCTGAAACAGATTAAAAAAATCGGAGACCAAGCCAAGCTTCCTATGGAGGTTTTTGTCCATGGAGCACTCTGCGTGTCTTATTCCGGTCAATGCTTAACCTCAGAGATGTGGGGAGGCCGGTCGGCGAACCGCGGAGAATGCGCGCAAGCCTGTCGTTTGCCGTACGATTTGATGGTGGACGGAGAGCAAAAGCCGATGGGCGATATTGCGTATCTTCTATCACCTAAAGATCTGGCGGCACTCGAGCTCGTACCGGAATTGATTGAAGCGGGTGTGACCTCCTTCAAAATTGAAGGGCGATTAAAAAGCCCTGAATATGTAGCTAACGTAGTGAGCAAATACCGCAAGGCTATCGACCGTTATTTTGAAGATGGGAACGCCAAGCCGACCAAGGAAGAGCTGCGGGAGCTTGAGCAGAGCTTCTCGCGCGGTTTTACCTACGGCTTCCTGAAAGGAACGAACAACAAGAAGCTGGTTGAGGGAACTTATCCGAAGAGCCGCGGCGTATATTTGGGGCGCGTTAAACAGATTTTGCGCGATGGCGTTGTTTGCGAGCTGGAGGCACCTGTTAAACGCGGTGACGGTATTTGTTTCGATGCCGGAGATCCTACGAAAAAAGAAGAAGGCGGACGAGTCTATGATATCCGCCGTAAAGGTATAAAGGTAGAAGGCGAAGCGCCAGGCGGGTTGATTGAGATTATCCCAGGTCGTAACGATGTGAACCTGAACCGTCTGCATGTAGGGGATCGGATTTGGAAAACGAATGATCCGCATTTGGACAAGCGGCTTCGTCAGTCCTTCGAGACCGACAAGCCTTACCGTACTTTTCCGGTGTCTATCAAAGTAACAGGTACGCTTGGCGGATTATTGCAGAGCGAATGGACTGATGAGTTAACTGGCCATACCGTGTCTATTGAGTCCGAGCTGCCACTTGTACAGGCAGAGAAGCGCCCGATGGATGCAGCCCTGTTCGAAGATCAATTCGGCCGTCTGGGTGGAACGATCTTCGAGCTTGGCCAGCTCGATGTGCAGCTTAATGGCGCGTTGATCGTACCGATGCGCGAGCTGAACGGCATGCGCCGCCGCGCTGTGGAACAGCTGGAATCGCTTCGTCAGAACCCGCGTCAGTATATCAAGCGTCCAGTTGAAGTGTTGTCAGATGCTCCATCCAAGCAGGAGGCTCCAACGGCTCCGCGCCTGACTGCATTGTGCCGTAATCTTGACCAGGTACGTGCGGCGCTGCGGACCAATGTGGATATGGTATATGCCGACTTTGAATTTATTAAGCAATTTCCAGCTGCGGTAGAAGCGGCACGGGCAGCCGGGAAGCGCATTGCGCTAGCCACACCGCGGATTCATATGCCGGGAGAAACCGGCTATTTCAAAAACATCACCAATTTACAGCCTGACGCTGTTCTGGTGCGCAATACGGGTGCTGTCTACTATTATATGAAGCAGCGCATGGAGCATCCGAATGAGCGCCATCCGGAGCTAATCGGAGACTTTTCCTTAAATATTGCTAATCATAAGACGGCTGCATTGTTCTTGGATGCGGGTTTAAGCCGAGTGACGCCGTCATACGATTTGAACATTCAGCAAATGGTTGATTTGCTGCAGGTAGCCGACACATCCAAGATGGAGGTTGTTATCCATCAGCATATGCCAATGTTCCATACAGAGCACTGTGTTTACTGTACGTTCCTGAGTGAAGGAACCGACTATACAAACTGCGGTCGTCCTTGTGAGGATCACAGTGTATCGCTGCAGGACCGTGTGGGCATGTCCCATCCGGTTCGCGTGGACGAAGGCTGCCGGAATACGGTATACAATGCGATTGAGCAATCCGGTGCAGAATATGTGCGCAATTTCATGGATCTTGGTGTGTCCACCTTCCGAGTAGAGTTTTTGGAGGAAACACCAGAGAAAGTGCTCGAGGTTATAGATTTGTATCAACGTTCTCTGCAAGGTACCATCAGCGGAACGCAGGTTTGGAAGACGCTCAAAGCGACGAACCAGCTCGGCGTAACCCGTGGACAACTGGTGAAATAAACTTTTTGTTGTATAGGCAGTCGGTATTTAAGGTGAATTCCTTATATACCGGCTGTTTTTTGATTGAATTGAATATGCCAGCTGATTTTGTTATTATATACCTAGATTTACTATGCATAGATAAGCTAAGTATTAACTGACAAGCAAGATATGATGAAAACTGGAGGTGCCTTTCATACCATGAGTAGTGTCAACAAAGAATTGCTGAAGGGAAGTACGGGAACATTGATCCTCACCTTGCTGGAAAGACAGGATCGGTATGGTTATGAATTAATCAAGGAGCTAGAGCGCAGCTCAGACGGAACCTTTTTATTGAAGGAAGGGACATTGTATCCCATTCTTCATGGAATGGAGGCGGAGCAGTGGGTGGACGCCTATTGGCATGAAGCTGACGGACGCAAAAGAAAATATTACAAAATAACGGATAGCGGGAGGAAGCAGCTGAAAGAAAAGAAACAGGAATGGCGGTTGTTTCGCAATGCGGTGGATCGTGTATTGGGGGAGGGACAAGGATGATCAAAAAGGACAACCATCCGGTCATCGATGATTATTTGGCCTCGGTCGTTCGACAGGTCAGAGCGAGAGAGCTGCATAAAGACATACGGCAGGAAATAGCAGATCATCTGGAAGAGCTGGTTAGCTTAAAGCGTGGGGAAGGCAGTAACGAGGAGGAAGCGACCCGCTGGGCAGTGAGTCAGATGGGGGAGCCATCGACTGTGGGCGCGGAGTTGAATAAGGTACATAAACCTCGTATTCCTTGGGGACTTATCGGTTGGGTTGCGGTATTGCTTCTTATTTCATTCGTTGCTATGTATGCGGTTGAGCTGAGTTATGCGGAGGGGAAACGCGTCCAATCATCCATTCCTTTTCTATTATTAAAATTAATGTTCTCCGGTATCGGACTTGCCGTTATGCTTGCGCTGCAGTTCTTCGATTATCGTCGAATGCTGCGTTATTCATGGATGATATTCATAGGTACAGCAGTGATTTCGGTAGGTGTGGTTCTATTCGGTAGACAAATTAACGGAATGAAGGCTTACATTGTGTTCGGTCCCTATTTTTCATTGGATTGGATGACGACCAGTATTTACTTGTTTATTATTGCAGCGGCTGGCCTATTGTACAGTATGGATTCAAGACAACGTTCTAGATGGAAGCAGCATCTGCTGCTCCTGATCGTACCGTCATTTCTGTATATGCTGGGTCCATCGATATCTTCGCTTTTGTTATATGTCTGTTCTTATATGATTCTATTGTACTCTGCAACAAAGAGTTGGCGGGTTCTCCTACCTCCGGTAATGATGCTTTTGGCTGCTTTTTCATCGATTTTCAGTATATCGAGATATGCCCTGGATCGTCTGTCTGCTTTTTGGAATCCTTATGCAGACCCTAATGGGGCTGGGTATACATATGTACAAATCAATCAATCCATCCGTTCTGCAGGTTGGTGGGGACATGGCTTGGGTGTATCCAATGTGAGGCTCCCAGAAATCCATACGGACAATCTGTTTACTTATTTGGTGTACAGCTTAGGCTGGCTTACGGGTATGGGGATTGTAGTTTGTGCCGTATTGTTTGCAGTTCAAATGCTTCATGTTATTGCGAATGTGAGAGATCGCTACGGAAAAATGATCACCAGCGGTTTAGCAGCCATGCTTGCCTTGCAGTTTACGTGGAATCTTGGTATGTCACTTGGTTTACTTCCTATATTAGGGGGTATTTCTCTCCCGTTTCTTAGCTATGGAGGAAGCCATTTGCTTGCCGAGATGGCCGCGATGGGAATTATGTTCAGTGTGTATCGGCGTAAGGATATGATTCGATCACGTATATGAAGTCTGCAGTGTCTTTTAGAATGAATAGAGACCGTTATGTGCTATTGGTCTACTTTTCGTTCTTTTTTTCTATATTAATTGAAATAAGAACATAACCTGACAAAAAATAAGTGAATCCATGAGAAAAAAGAACTAAATCAGCGAATTTTGTAAGATATTTGTAAGGGTCGATATAGTACAATATTCCAGGTGCTATTACCATATTCTGTATAGGGATAGGTCGAATGGCACAAATTTGTTCATTGATAATTTTATAGGAGGAGAAACCATGTTTGACAAACAAGGACGCAGTAAGATGAGCGCTCTTCTTGTTTTTGCTATGTTGTTCAGCATGCTGATGCCTGCTATGGCTTTCGGCGCGACAACAGTGCAGTTCAAGGACGTAGCTGATTCTTACGCCCAAAAGGAAATTCAATCATTAGTCGATTCCGGAATCATCTCTGGTTATGAGGACGGAACGTTCCAACCTCGTAAAGCGATGACTCGCGCAGAATTGGCGAAAATTATCGTATTATCACTTGGACTTAAAGAAAACTCTGATAAAGCCGCAGCTTTCAAGGATGTGGACAAAAGCAGCTGGTACAGAGGTTTCGTCGGTGCTTTAGTTGAATCCGGTATTACGCAAGGAACATCAGACACTACTTTTGCTCCAGATGCGAAAGTGACACGCGAAGAGCTTGTCGTATTTTTCGTACGCGCAATGAAATTGGAGGAAACCGCTAAGAAGCTAACGGCTGATGCGAAGCTATCCGATCTGAAGGAAGTTTCCAGCTGGGCTCAAGCGCATGTTTCTCTGGCTTTCAATGTTGGATTCGTTAACGGCTTGGAGAACAAGGACGGTTCCTTGAAATTTGCTCCTAAGGACAATGCAGAGCGTCAAGCATTGGCACGTCTTGCTTATGAATTTAAAGCAAACAAAGACAAGTATGTAGCCAAAGCGAATGAGCTTGCTGCATCCAAAGGTGTAGAGGGTCCTATCAGTTCCGTTTCCGTTGTGAGCAATGTAACGGTTGAAGTTACGTTCAACGAAGAAGTTAGCGCTCCGAATAAAGCCGATTTCACATTTGATAACGGTTTGACGGTTTCCGCTGCAGAGCTTAAGAAAGATAGCAAGAAAATCGTTGTTCTAACGACTAGTGCTCAAACAGCAGGTACTGTATACAAGCTGAGCTACAAAGGCAAAGACACAGGTAAAACCATTACCGGTGCTAGCGCATCTGTTGGCGGCGGCGGTGGTGGTAGCAGCAGTGGCAGACACGACAATATTACTGTAGGCCAATTGCTGAACCAAGGCGGTACTTATGCTAACTTGACGTTAGGACAAACAGGAACATTTGGTCCTGCTGACGGTACAACGACGACTATTACAGGTACGTTAACGATCAACCCAGGTGAGAACGGTGAAGTAACGCTGAAAAATATTTCGGCTGCTAACATTGAAGTTCTTTCCGGTAGCGATCAATCGGTTAAGTTTTCTAAATCAAAAATTACATCTTTAAAAGTAAATGCACCAAACCAAAACAAAAAAGTAAGAATTGAAACTTTGGATGGTACTAGCGTTGTAACTACTAGTGTTTACTCTCAGGTTATTCTGGAAGCTACTGCAGGAACTCTTGGTAACGTAACCGTAGGTCCTGAAGCGGCTGGCAAAACCGTTGCATTGAAAGGCAATATCGGCAATGTGAAGGTAACGGCGCCAAATGCGGATATTCAGCTTCTGCCTACTTTGAGTGGCGGAGCTACTACAGTAGGTACTTTGGAAATTGGAGCTAATGCAAAAGTAACGACAGATGCAAAAGCGACATTAAATGCCATCACTATTACAGCTCCAAAAGCTTCTGTTGAATTGAATGGTGCAGGCGCGGTTAAATCCGTAACTGTTTCCGAAGCAGCGGCAGGCGCTACATTGACGGTTGGAGCAACTTCCAACATTCAAAGCATTGAGATTAATGCGAACATCACTTTGGCAGGCGATGCTGCTAAACTTAGCGGGATCGAACTCAAAGTGGCTGAAGGTGTAACAGTAAGTTTCTCCGATACGCTTAAAGATGGATTGAAGAAAGCGGCTATCGAGGCTATCGCAACCATCGGTCAATTCAATGAATATAGTGTTGAAACCGAGAACCTTATCCATACTGTAGCCATTGCTGTAAACAATGCTTTAAATGCAGGTGTTCTTAAAACAGATATCACTAACTACAGTGATTTTATGGCAGCAAGTAAGCTGATTCAAGATTTGAAAGCAGCTGTCAATAAGGCATTGGATTACGACAAGCAATACCTGGAGGTTTACTTCTATAACGGAGATTCTGCAGGTGCAGTAACATCTAACGTTTGGTTAAGTACACAATCCAGTGTAGGCAATACTATTACATGGACATCTTCCAATGGTGATGTAATTTCGATTGAAAAAGGCGATGCAAACGGATTGATGGGTAAAGTTACTCGCCCTGCAGAGGGACAACCGGATGCAGTAGTCACATTGACTGCAACTCTTGCACAAAATGGTCTGAGTGTAACTAAGACGTTCCAAGTTATTGTTAAAGCTCTTAGCGGCGAAGTGAAAGAGCAAGTAGCAGCTCCAACAGCTAGTCTTCCTTCCGGTGAAGTAGTTGTGGGTAAAGAGATTTATCTTAAATCTACAACTGTGGATGCAGCGGTATACTATACAGTTGATAGTACTACGCCTACTACAGCAAGCATTTTGTATACTGCTCCAATTACGATTACTTCAAATGTAACTATTAAAGCAATCGCAGTTAAAGCAGGAATGCTAGACAGTAACGTATCTACATTCAGCTACACTGTTTCTGCTCCGCCTGCATCTGTATCTTCGGTTGTCTATTCTGTTTATTCTACTAATTTAGTAAGTGTATCTAGCGGAATCGCGACAGTCACAGGAACAGTATATGGTCCATTTAATAGATTAGCGGAAAATTCGTTTAAGGCTCCAATTGACGCTAAAACTGACTATATTATTGTGAAGTTTAGTGATGTTGCTATTGGATATTCATTCTCTGGTGTTCTTAATGCTGAAAAAGTAAAAATTAACGGACAAAACGTTCAGGCATCTGTATACGAGAGCGTGTACCTTGTATTCCCGACTAAAGATCTAACCGTAACGAATAACGTTTATAGCATAACCGGGTTGGAGAAGACTTTAGATAATCAGGTTTATACTATCAAGCCAATTGATCTTATACTTACTCAATATTCGAGTCAACCTTAGGGTTGACTCTTTTTTCTTCTCCCGCCACAATACAGTTAAAACACAATGGGAGGGCACCAATGACTCAAAATAAACTAGCACTTATCTTACTTCCTATTCTTCTTATCGTTGCTGCCTGGTTTATTTACCCATCTATAATAAAACCGGCTAAGACTGCGGTTGCCAATGGACAAGAGTACATAGACGCTATGACCTTAATTCAACAGGGTAAGCTCGATGCTGCTAGAAAGAAGCTGGAAGCGGGACTGGCAAAGGAGCCAGGAGAAGGTAAGTACGATTTTGCAATGGGGAATATAGAACGGCTGCAGTCTAATCAAGACAATGCACTGGCCTATTATCTAAAGGCTGTTCAGAAGTCCCCTCACTTAAAAGAAGCTTATAACAACATAACGGGCATATACATGCTCCAGCAAAAATATGATGATGCCTTAACGGCTATTAACAATGGATTGGGGCAGGATCCCAAGTATAAGGAGCTGCTCTTCAAAAAGGGCCAATTGTTATATTTAAAGGGTGACAATGCTCAAGCCATTGAAGTACTACAGCCTTTGATTAACGATGCGGAGTATGTTGAAGCATATCGATTTATCGCCTTGGCTTATGTTAAACAAAATAACCGGCAGCAAGCAGCACAAGCACTAAAAACGTATTTGCAAAAGACTCCTCAAGAGAGTAAAGGTCGCGAAGAGCTTGAAAACCTGCTCGCAGATTTGGAGAAGTAGAGAGAGGACAACCTCTCTTTTTTATTTTCAATAATTTTACAAATTCAAATAAATTAAGAAGGAATAACTAATAACCTGTCGAATTGATATTACAAGTCCTAAGAACTATTTATTTTTTGAGAGAGTGATAAACATGGACCCGAGAACTATATTCGAATTAAGTCCTCAGGATTATAAACAGCTCATTTTCACAATGGAATGCAGAGTATTTAATGGAGAAGCATTGGATGCCGCTGTATTAGATCAGATTCCGAGGCGTATGCTGCAGGAGTCGTCCGTATTATTGGAATGGCAAGCTGAACGTTATTTACATGACGGGAAGTTAACAGAGGCGCGCTCTTTGTCAGAGTTAGCTGTAAGAGGCTTTGCCCAACAAACCTATACGCAAAAACTGAATTCGGCGCTCTCATTGTTAGCTATCATTAACTTAAGACTGGGTGAGCTCCGGGACGCGGAGACAGTACTTGTTTTTTTGAAGGAGCAATGGGCTCGTGATCCCGATGAGCTTGAAGGCAGATCATTAGTGGCTTTGGCACAAGGGGCTTATTTAGTTGGCGATTACGGAAAAGAGAAACATTACGTAATGGCAGCCAAGGATGCGTTTATTCGCCAAGGGCAGCTGCGAGAAGCTGTGCAAACGGGATTGGAGATTTTTTCGTCAGGAAACATGTCTTTGTCCGAGCAGGAAGCGGGTTCTCTTCTTTTGTTCATGGAGCAGCAAGTAAGACTGGACAAGCAGTGGGAGCCTTATTATCTTGCTATGCAGGGAATTGACTATATAAACCATGGAGATTGGGAAAGCGCCTGTCGGTTGCTTCGGCAAATTGATCAACAGGTATTGCCTTATGAGCATGGAACCCGATGCTTATTGAGCGAGCTTCAGGGTGCTCTTGCCAAAGGTACCTCTTTAACCGAACAAGAGCAAGGACAGCTACAGGACATTTTGAAGCAGTATGGCAGTGATATGTTCATTCGTTTCGAAACGTACTGCCTGTTGTATGCATCGGCGAGACTTGAAAGAAATCATCGTCATGCCAGCGAATATTGGAAAAGTATCCAAGCAGTTGCCGATATAACGAGACATCCTAGGCATCTGCTATTGTTACAACAAGAAGAACAGAAGCGCGAAACCTTGAGCGCGGGCTGTTGGACTATTCATTTATTTGGAAAAATGAAGTTTGTTCAAGGCTCGGTCGAAAAGCAGGACTTGAATTGGAAGAGAAAAAAAGCTTTCGAGCTACTGACTTATTTATTAATGCAGCATCAATTCTCCGCTACAAAAGAACAGGTAATGGAGGATTTATTTGGTTCTATGTACGCGGATAAAATGGCTAATCAGCTGTATGTCATTGTACATCAGTTAAAGCAGACGTTGAACAAAGAGTTGGGGTTTGAGCAAGCGGTTATTTTAAAAGAAGGCCTAGTTCGTCTTCAGGAGCAGTTTATCAAGGCGACGGATTTAGAGCAGTATGAAGCGTTGCTTCGAGAAGGAGACCTGGTGTGGGATAGCCACCGGACCAAGGCAATTGAGCTGTATAAACAGGCTATAGTCATGTACGGGGAACTTGTGCCTGAAATTCGTTATGCCGATTGGCTTGAGCTTCGCAGAAGCTCTCTACAGGACAAGCAGGAAGTGGCACTCAAGAGACTTGCGAGGCAAGCAAGCGACCAGTCCCAATTTGAACAATCCGAAGCCTATTATAAGGAATGGATTGCGTTATGCCCGGCCCAGGAGCAGGCGTATCAGGGGATAATTGAGCTGTATGTGTCAAATTCCCGCAAGCAGGATGCGTTAAATTATTATCGCAAGTGGGAAAGGATATGTATGGACGAATTCGGTGTAGACCCGAGTTTGGATATGGATACTTCGTCTTTTCTCCATTAATGTGCAGGTTTAGGGAATCAGGGGGTGTCTGGAGCAGGATGAGCTTAAGAATAAGAATGGATGGTCAAGCCCTTATTGTTGATTTTGCAGGAGCGGTAGATAAGCATGCGGAAGAACGGTATCTCCAAAGCCGTGTTTGGAGCCAAGGTTTGGGGGAGGGGAGACATACGCTTATTTTGAATTTCAGCGAGATGAGCTCCATCCACAGCTCCGGGATCACAATGTTAATCCGGTTGGCGCAGTGCGGCAAGGAGGGCGGCTATCAGACCTTTGCGTATGGCTTATCGGAGCAGTATGAGAGGCTTTTTCGTCTGATCGGAATTACACAGAACTTGATGATATATCCCGATGAATACACGTTGATGCGAAGACTGAAGTCTTTAGAAGAAATATCGTAAAGGTTGCTGTGCGATGCTGCGCGTGAAGCAATCATCCTATTTGTTAACGACAGCGGCGGTTGAACAATGGTTTAATTCATAAAAGAAACAAGCATGCAACATTACGGACGTATCCCTATGGATAGGTCTTTTTTTGTTCGTCACAATTTAGACACATATTTTTAAGCTAATTTTCAGATTGGTTTAAGCTGGTATTATTGTTTTATTTGTATATTGTTGGAGGTTAAGCAATTGTAATTATGGACATGGCTTAAGTAGGCGCATATTTCGTTTCGAATGGAGGGTTTCATGCGTGCTTGAGGTAAAGCAGGTTAGCAAACTGTACGAGAACCAAAGAGGGGTCCACAACATCGATTTTTCCATGAGCCGTGGCGAGATCGTCGGTTTTTTAGGACCGAACGGCGCAGGGAAAACAACCACGATGCGGATGATCACAGGGTATTTGAATCCTACAATGGGTTCAATTACGATCGATGGATTATCCATGGCCAATCATCCGAAGAAAGCAAGACAGAAGATCGGGTATTTACCGGAAACACCGCCGTTATATCCGGAAATGACAGTAGAAGCCTATCTGCAGTTCATTGCTGATTTGCGCGGGATACCGGGAAGAGAACAGAAGAAGCGCATTGGCGAAGTTATTGAGCGATTGGGGCTGCAAGGCCGCGAACGCCAAATTATTCGCGGACTGTCCAAAGGGTACAAGCAGCGGATGGGATTGGCGCAGGCTATTCTGCACAATCCGGACTTGCTTGTGCTGGACGAGCCGACTTCGGGTCTTGATCCGAAGCAAATCATTGAAATTCGCCAATTGATCCGAGAGCTTGGTGAAAATCACACGGTGCTGCTGAGCACGCACATTTTGCCGGAGATCAACACGCTGTGCAACCGCGTATTGATCATCAACCAAGGGCGCATCGTGATGGACGGCCATCCCGATCAGCTGGCCCAATCGATGGGCGAGCGATTCGAGGTATCGCTCGAAGTCAAAGGGCCGCGCCAGGCCGTACTGGCCGAGCTGCGCGGCATGCCTATCATCGCCAGCGTAAAACCGCTGGCGGAAGAAGCCGCTGCCGCTGTGCAGACAGCGGAAACCCCGGCTGCGCCCGAGCAAGACGCGGGCGCGGAGGCCTCGCAGGCTGAGCCTGCACCAACCGTCACGGTCGAGCCGACCGTGAAAGTGCTTGTGTCCGCGAAGGATAACGCGGACATTCGCGAAGAGCTCTTCTACCGCATGGCGGAGCTAAGGTATCCGATCCTCGCGATGAAGAAAGAAAGCTTGAGCCTTGAGGATATTTTCCTCAAGCTGACGACCAATGAAGCGATAGCTGCTTCGGATGATGAATCAGCGGCAGCTCAAGAGGAGGAGGAGACCCCGAATGCGTAGAACTTGGGCGATTTGCAGAAAAGAGCTGCAAATGTATTTTTACTCGCCGACCTCCTATGCGGCGTTTGCGTTCTTTTTCCTTATCGTAGGGTATATGTTCAGCTCTAACTTTTTATATTCCATGATGATCGACGTTCGTATGGTCACCAGCCCGGTCAGCTTCTTGTATCTGTTGGTGATTCCGTTCTTAACGATGCGCCTTGTATCCGACGAGCTTCGGCAGGGCACCGATGAGCTGTTACTAACTTCACCGGTCAGCATTACGGAAATTATTGTCGGCAAATATATGGCCGCATTAGTCGTTCAATTGCTTCTGGTCGGGGGGTGCTTGCTGTACCCGCTCATAATGAGCTCGTACGGTCAACTGGATCAGCCTGTACTGTGGCTATCTTTCCTAAGCATGTTCCTGCTGGGAGCGGCGATGATGGCGGTAGGACTTTTTGCTTCGGCGCTTTCTTCCCATCAGATGCTGTCCGGCTTGGCTGGTATTGGGATGCTGCTTGTACTTTGGACGATTGATTGGCTGGGAGACACCGTTGCTACCGGTCGGGCCAAAGAATATCTGAGCATTTTCTCTATCGTTGCGAGAGGGAATAATCTCCAAAAGGGCGTGTTGAATTTTGCTGACATTCTCTTTTATGTGACGCTAGCCATCGTATTTATCGTATTAAGCATACAGGTGCTCGAAAGAAAACGTTGGAGATAACCGGCTTTGCCTTAGGCGCAAGGCGAGAAGGGGGAAAGGCAATTGAATAAGTGGATTCGCGGAACGAATGCGGTCGTGCTATCGCTTGCAGTGATCGGCATTTTCATCGTCCTGACGATTTTTCTTAACTCTACGAAGACGCTGCAGGTCGATTTAACGCAAAATAAACAATATACGTTATCCGAGCAAACGATCAATACGTTAAAATCACTTGACAATGATGTTCATGTTATCGCGTTTACCAGCTCGCAGACTCAACCGCTCTTGAACCGTGAAGTCGTGGATATGGTACAGGAATATAAAAAGCGCAGCAGCAAAATAATATTTGATCAATTTAATATCGAGAACCATCCGGAGATTGCTAATCAGTACGAGGGAATTGACCCGTCTGGAGTGTTAGTCGTCGAGAGCGGCTCTCAGAAGAAGATGATTAACTATTATGATATGTTCCAGAGTAACGGCCAATCCCAAACCGACTATCAATTCAGCGGTGAACAGAAGCTGACGCAAGCATTGGTTAATCTGAACGTTAAGGATAAATCGGTCTTGTACTTCCTGTCTGGTCATAATGAAACGCCTCTCAACCAAATGACCTTGTTGCAGAGCTCATTGGAGAATGAGAACTATACCGTGAAGGACCTCAATTTATTACGTGAAGGCAAAATTCCGGATGATGCGCAAGCCTTGTTCATCATTGGAGCGCAAAACGATCTAAGTGATAAAGAGACCGAGGTCATTAAAGAATATTTAAAAGGCAACGGCAAGCTTTATATGTCGCTCGGTTTCAACGAGAATATGGCAACTGCATGGAAAAATCTGGATTCTGTTATGGCCCTATACGGCGTTACGGACCAGCATGCGATAGCTGTTGATCCGAAGCAAAGCCGACTGGTATCCCCTCTGACGATTATTCCGGAATATGGATATCACGAAATAACAAACAAGCTGCAGGATTATAACTTGCTCATGCAAATGGGGCTTGCAGCATCGTTAAATGTCGATCAACCGGCAGCAGACTATCAGGCAACCAGCATTTTGAAAACATCGGATTCTGCATTCGGTAAAACCGATTTGGCTGCACTTGTAAAAGGCAATACCAACAAAGGCGACAAAGATATTAAAGGTCCGCTTAATTTGGGTTATGTCGTACAGACCAAGGACAACAAGCCTAAAGCAGTCATTCTGGGCAGCTTTACATCCCTGAGGGATGATTTCTTTCAACAACAGGGGAATCGCGATTTTGCTTTGAACAGCGTTGGTTGGCTGCAGGAGCAAAAAGATCAAGTGACGATTCGTCCTCGTGAAAATCAATTTCAACCGGCAATGATTACCGGCGGTCAAGCGCAATCCATTTTCTATGGAACGGTATTGCTATTCCCGTTACTCTTCCTGATCGTCGGCGGTACGATTTGGTGGAGGAGGAGAAAAGGATGAAGCGGCTTATTCCGACGCTCATACTGGTTATCATTTGCTTAGGAGGCTTTTGGTACGCGTCAAGCCATGACTTTTTCAAAGAGAAGCAGGAAACAGCAGCTCCGCTCGTTAAAGTGAATCAGAAAGATGTAGCAAGCTATACAATTAAAACGAGTGACACTGAAATTGAAATGCAGCAAAAAGACGGCAAATGGACGATGACCAAGCCGACCGCTCTTCCGCTGAATGAGTATAGTGCCAATGGCTGGGTGGATTCTTTTAATGGGATAACCAAAGAATCTACGATTGATGCCGAAGGGAAGGATCTCGCCAAGTTCGGTTTGGATAAGCCGAAACAGCAGTTTACGGTCAAGCTGAACAACGATACCGTTCAAACGCTAAGTGTGGGTAATGCAATGCTCGTTCCAGGATTCGATTATGCTATGTTCAGCGGCTCGCCTGAGGTGTTTAAAATTAATGATTCTCAGGTCAAGTCGCTTGCCAAGACCCAGCTCGATCTCATGGAGAAAAGTCCGATTCGATTAGAGTATGAGCAGGTGCGTGGCATAAATGTTGAATGGAAAGGTCAGAAATCGACGTTGACGAAGACGGACACTGATAAAAAGTCCTATGAAGCGAATTGGAAGCTTGACGACAAAGATTTGAAGGGCTCCGACGCTAGTGCTTATCTGGATAAGGTGCAGTTCTTGGCAACAGAACAGCCTGCCAAACCGGCTGCTGAAGTAAAGATGGATTCTCCGGAGCTTAAGCTGGAGGTCAAATATACGGACTCCTCTAACAAGGAGACCACTGTGGTCTACCTAGGGAAGGTAGAACAGGATAACCTATGGCTGGCCCAACAAGGGGGCCAGTGGGCGTATTCCTTACCGATAACGTCCATCCAGGAGCTGGCGGATAAGTTCAAGCAGCTACCGCAGCCTCCTGAGCAGCAAGCTGCCCCAGAGACGCCGACGGCACCGGCAGAGCAGCTGCAAACGAAGTGATCTCAATTTAAGCAGCACCAATTCTCGCCCCGTCTTGCGATTTGCAAGACGCGGGCGATTTTTTTATGAAAATTGGAATTTCCATACACATAGTTTTCCACATCTTGGGCAACCTATATTTGTCAAAAACGAAAGGAGGACAACTCGATGTTTAATCAGCAAGGGCAGCAACAACAGCAAGGTATGAACACGGTCAGCTCCAAGGAATTGGCGTACATAACCGATAGCTTGAAGAACGAAGATTTGTTAGCCAAATTGGCCGTCCATGGATTGTCCGATTGTCAATCGCCGCAGTTAAAGCAGAAATTGGAGCAAATCGCTCAGGATCGTTTGCATCACTCCAATCAATTGCTTAGAACGCTGCAGCAGCAAACCCAGATGACACACTAACGGCACAGGAGGTGCGCATAAGATGTATCAACAGCAAAACTATATGAATCAACCTACACATCAGCATACGCCGCTTCAAGAGCAGGACTGGGGCAACCTGGTATTGTCAGAGCTGAAGCGTACGGCGCGTGAATATACGACAGCTGCTTTGGAAGCGACTCATCCAGCCATTCGCCAAACGTTCCAAAGCTTGTCCCAAAGAACGATGCAGGAGCAAGCGGAGCTATTCCAGGTTTTGTCACAACTGAATGGCTATGGATCAGTCAAAATGGCCAATCAGCAAGAGGTGCAGCAGGAGCTTCAACAGCAGTTCCAAAAGGTTGAGCAGCTGCAGTCTTTAGTCCAGCAGTCCATCCAGAGTACCAATGTGAATACGGCCGCCATGTATCAACAACAGCAGCAGCCGATGTACACGGCAAGCCCTCAATTCCAGCAGCACCAGCCGTCGTACAATACTTACGAGGCGGGAGGCTTCGGAAGCTCGACAGCAGGCTCTTATCAGCAGCCTTCTGCTCAGGGAGGTCAGGGTTACGGACAAAGCTTCCCTTCCAGTTTTAGCTCGTCCATTGACACCCCATCTCAGAATCAGAATCAAAGCTCAAGCTATTCAAGCACAGCTGGAAGCGGGATGTCCGGTATAAGCCAGAATCAAAATCCGACATCACAAAGCATAGCTAATCAATACACAGCTTCGGCATTCAAATCGTCGACAGGTTCAGGGGCGAGTCCTAGCGCACAGTCCTCTGGGATTTCGGCTAACCAATGGGCGGAAGATAACACATCGGCTAAATACGGCAGTAATCAGGATTCTTACTCCGCCGTTTCGGCATCCTCGTCCCGAGGCGCCAACAGCTACAACTGGACCGATGACAGCAATGGCGCCAGCACCAGCGCAATCCATTCAACAAGCAACAGGGGTGGCAATAGCTTTGACTGGCATGATTCTGATGATCAAGCCAATGCCGCCTCTTCCCTGTCTTCCTCGCAAGAAAGGCCAACTTCATTTGGCGGCGGGAAGTTCATGTAGTGCAGACCCAGTAGTCTGTGGTTTAAGGTTACCCCTGCAGTTATGCAGGGGTTTTTCCTTGTTAGTGGCTTGAAGTCCATAAAGAAGCGTTGGGGCTGCAATAGACCTATGGAAAGCATTATAATGAAAACGGTTGGAATTCCAAAATAACGGGGTGTGTTTCTTTGTACCGGATTCTTATTGTCGAAGACGACGATAAAATTGCTTCTATTCTGCAATCGCATATGGATAAGTTCGGTTACTCGGCATTAAGGGTTACCGATTTTCGAGACATTAAACAAGCGTATTTGTCCCATAAGCCGGACATGGTTTTGCTGGACATCAATCTGCCTCATTACGATGGCTTTTATTGGTGCCGGCAAATTAGGACGGTATCTAATGTGCCTATTATTTTTTTATCTGCGCGTGTCGGTGAGATGGATCAGGTCATGGCCATAGAAAATGGCGGGGACGATTATATTACTAAGCCGTTTCATCTGGATGTCGTCATTGCTAAGGTGAAGAGCGTGCTGCGCCGAACTTATGGAGAATACGCAGGAACAAGCCCGATGCCGCGGGACATACAAAATGTTGCAGGGCTAACCCTAGACGCATCCAAAAACATGATGGAGTGGAAAGGCTGCAAGATTGACTTGTCGCGCAATGAATTTTTATTGTTGGATTGCCTTGTCAGACAGGCGGATCAAATCGTTACTCGTGAGTCTCTGCTGGAGGCCTTATGGGATGATATTGATTTCGTAGATGACAACACGTTAACGGTCAATGTGACGCGTGTTCGCAAGAAGCTGGAGGACATAGGCATTGTCAAGGCTATAGAAACGATACGCGGGCAAGGCTACCGGCTCAATACGTCGTGGGGGGATGCGGAGTGAGGTGGATCGATTTTTTATCCGATCGGATCGGCTATGTAATCATTTATTTGGTGAATATCTTTCTTGTGCTTCTCGTGGTACAGCTGGATCTGCTGCAGCAAAAGGTTTCAGTTCAGTTAGATAATATTTTGTATATATTCATTCTATCGATTTCTGGAGTAGCACTTTATCTCATTATTGATTATGTTCGACAAAGGGACTATTTTCTCAAGCTGAAGGCTGTCAGAAATAACCCGGAGCCTATGGACCGTATTAGTAATCTACCCTATGGGTTGAAGAGGGAACAAACGATGATGATAGACCTGCTGCACCAGCTTCATAGCGGCTATGAAGATCGTTTGGTTCAGTACAGGAAGCAGCAAGAGCAGCACGACGTTTTTATTCGGCAGTGGGTCCATCAGATGAAAACGCCAGTATCCGTCATTGACTTGCTGACTCAGAAAACGGAGCCGGTCCAGGAACATGGGCTTCCTTCCGTGCTACTCAGCATACAAGAAGAGAATGACCGATTGGAGCATGGGCTCGATATGATGCTGCAGACCGCCCGCCTTGAGAAATTCGAGCTGGACGTTCATGTGAAAAAAGTAAATTTGGAGCAAGTCATACGCAGTGTCGTTAATGAACATAAGCGTGCCTGTATCCGGCGTGGAGTGTATCCGAGACTTACAGTTGAGGCAGATGCCCAGTTTGTTGAAACGGATGAAAAATGGATAGCGGTAGCAATCCGACAGATTATCACCAATGCTATTAAATATGCCAAAAGAACAGAAGACCCGTCATCCAAGCTCCTCGACATCACCGTTACTAAAAGGGAAGATAGAGTGTATGCGTTATTTCGTGATACGGGTATAGGTATTGCAGAGCAGGATCTGCCTCGTGTGTTCGACCCTTTTTTCACCGGAGAGAACGGGAGGAAGGTAGGAGAATCGACCGGGATGGGTCTTTATTTGGTTAAGGAGCTGTGCCGCAAGCTTGGACATCGTGTTGAAATCTCCTCTGTTGAAGGGCAAGGAACTACAGTTACTCTCCATTTTCCCCCAGCTTCGGTGCTGCACGATATTCTTAAACGATAGAAAGGTGACAGTATTGTAAGAAAGCCATCTGCTTTGTAAGGTGAATCGATAGCAGTCTAGGCCCTCCTCTTCTATACTAAGGGCATGTTATGTAATGAATCATAGTTAGGGAGGCAAAGCACATGGCAGTTTTAAAAACAGAAAATTTATGTAAAACCTACGGTACCAAGAACGGTAACGCTGTCTATAAGGCACTGGATCAGGTGCAGCTTGAGGTTCAGGAGGGGGAATTCGTCGGTGTCATGGGTCCTTCGGGCAGTGGGAAAACTACGCTTCTTAATCTGCTGGCAACGATAGATAAGCCTACTTCAGGACATATAGAGATCAATGGAACAAATCCCAATCAGCTGAACAATAAGCAGCTTGCCCTTTTTCGACGGAGGCAGCTCGGGTTTATTTTTCAGGATTTTAACCTGCTGGAGACTCTTAGTATGAAGGAAAACATCATACTGCCGCTTGTTTTGGAAAATAGAAAAGCGGCGGAAATCGAGCAAAAGGTGCAGGAAATAGCCGAGACGCTCAATATTACTCATCTTTTAGACAAAAGAACTTACGAGGTGTCCGGGGGACAGCAGCAGAGAGCTGCCATAGCACGGGCAATGATTCATGAGCCTGCTCTATTGCTGGCCGATGAGCTAACGGGCAACCTGGACTCGAAAGCAGCCAAAGATGTGATGGAATCGCTCAAGGAAATGAATGAGGAGCAGGGGGCTACCATCTTAATGGTAACTCATGATCCCTTTGCGGCGAGCTATTGCAAGCGAATTGTTTTTATTAAGGACGGCAAGCTGTTTAATGAAATTCGCAGAGGCTCCAACAGGCAGGCGTTCTTCCAGCAAATATTGGATGCCTTAAGCTATTTGGGAGGGAATTTCGATGACTTTTCGACAGCTCGCTCTTAAAAATATTCAGGGCAATTGGCACCGGTACATCGCTTTTTTTCTGAGCAGTACGTTTTCCGTCATGATCTTTTATATTTATGCTTCATTTATATTCCACCCGGATGTAGTGAACGGAACGATTCAAGCCGCAGCCAAGGTAAGGCAGGGCATGGTCGCCTGCGAGTTTCTGATCGTCATCTTTTCGTTTTTCTTTGTCCTCTATGCGAGCTTCGCTTTTTTAAAGACGCGCAAAAAGGAAATCGGTCTGTTGACCTTGTTCGGTATGACCCGGTCGCAAATCAATAAGCTTGTACTTTATGAGAACGCCGCAATTGCGGTTCTGTCCATCGTAGTTGGTTGCAGTTTAGGGACACTTTTCTCGAAGCTATTTTTTATGGCTTTAGCCGAGCTGCTTCAAGTCGATAACCCGATACGGTTTCTTATTGTGCCGCAGGCGCTGCTATACACGGGAGTGGGCTTTCTCGTCCTCTTTCTGGCTATCACGCTTATTACTCTTGTGGGCATGGGCAGGAATCAGGTCATTGAACTGTTGAAGGCTTCCAAGAAGCCCAAGACCATGCCGGCTTCTTCGAGATGGCTTGTTCTCTTGGCGGCAGCTTGTCTCATCACGGGGTATAGCATTGCTTATACTGCATCTCCAAACAACCTCATCATCGTGATGCTGCCCGTTATATTCCTAACGGTGGTGGGGACTTACTTTCTGTTCACCCAAGCAAGTGTAGCGATATTAAAAAGGCTGCAACGGATGCCCCAAATTTATTATCGCAACACTCAGTTCATTACTATCTCGCAGCTTGTATTTAAAATGAAAGACAATGCAAGAATCTTGTTTACGGTTTCTATCTTAAGTGCGGTCATTTTATCGGCGTCAGGGTCTGTTTATATGTTTTATCAAGGAGCAAGGGGACAAATCATGGAGCATTTTCCTCAAAGTATTAGCTTTGTGGCCAAAGGCTCTACCGTACCACCCTTGTTACAGCCGGATCAGGTGAAGAGCGTGATGACTCGTCATGGAATAGAGATTACAGATCAAATTCAGACTGTAGGGATTCAGAGCTCTATCCAAATAAAAGCATATAATAATAAAAAGACAGATGTGCTCCTACTGCCTGTCAGCGTATATAACGGTTTAGCAAGTCAGGGCCAAAGCCGTAGCGGCAAGAAGCCACCATTAGCCATTGAACCAGGCCATGCCGTCATCATAAATCCTTATAGCGAGTCAGAAGTAACCCTTTTTGGCAAAGGGGATCTGATGACGACAACCGTAGGATCTGAATTAACATTACGAATGGACGGTCAGTTGGATGGGGCTATCCTTAATCCAATATATGAGGCGACGTACATTGTTCTTTTGAATGACGATCAGTTTAAACCCCTTTTAGGGATAATGCCAGAGGAGCAAAAAGCCGCTTATATCGGTTACGAACTCAAGGACTGGGAAAAGGCGGATGGAGCCATTAAGCAGTTGGAAGCTGATCTGCCGTCTGACCAGAAGACTCGTTTCTCTAATCGTACGGAATCTTTTTTGTCCATGAAGCAGTTCAGTTCGTTAACACTTTTCATTGGGATGTTCGTCAGTATCCTTTTCTTTATGGCATCCGGGAGTATGTTGTACTTTAAACTGTTTACGGAGCTGCAGGAGGACCAGGCCCAATACAAAGCGCTAACGAGAATTGGAGTCTCGATGCAGGAAATACGAAAAATTACGAATACCCAGATCGGGCTCATCTTCTTTATCCCTGTCCTGATCGGAAGCGTACATGCAGGATTCGCTTACAAGGCACTCAGTAATCTTGTCAGCATTTCCGTTTGGAAATATGGAGTAACCATCATGCTCATTTATGCAGTGATGCAGCTATTTTATTTTTTGCTGACGCGGTCGGCTTATATGAAGCAAATGAAACATTTATAGAGAAAAGGTCTGGGAACACGCGTTCTCAGGTCTTTTCTCTTTTTCCAGACGAAATTGTTGGGGGAAACTGGATGAAAACGGATTTGACACGGTTTGCACTGTAGCATAGACTAGCTTTAGAGAAGGTAGAAAGAGCACGTTTGGAAGCGCCAAATCAAGAACGGAGGCAGTGCATTGCATTCGGATTTTAAACATTGGAATCACATTTTTAAGCTGGACCCGGATCGAGATATTTCGGATGATTGGCTGGAAAAGGTTTGTCTTTCAGGCACCGACGCCATTATGGTTGGGGGTTCCTCCGGGATTACATTCGATAATACGGTAGATCTTTTATCGCGTATCAGGAGATATGAGGTACCTTGTGTGCTGGAGGTTTCTAGCCAGGACGCTATTGTGCCTGGGTTCGATATGTTCTTCATTCCTATGGTATTGAATGCGAGTGATCCGCAATGGATTGTGGGGCATCACCAGAAGGCACTGCGTGAGTACGGGGCGATATTAGATTGGAGCCAAGTATTTGCAGAAGGCTACATCATTTTGAACGAACAGTCTACGGCAGCACAATTAACAGAAGCGAACACGGATCTCGATGTTAGGGATGTAGAGGCTTATGCCAGAATGGCGGACCGTCTACTGCATTGCCCGATTTTTTATATGGAATACAGCGGTGTTTTTGGGGACATGGATCTAGTGGCTCGTACGAAAGGGCTGCTTAAGGATGCCCGATTGTTTTATGGAGGCGGTATTGATAGCCCAGAGAAAGCCTATCAGGCAGCGGAAGCGGCGCATACCGTTATTGTTGGCAATGCCGTATACGATCAACCGGAGCAGGCTCTGGCTACCGTACAGGCGGTAAGAGAGGCGAAGGCCCGTCAATAAGCATGGAAAGGAACTGAATTATAATGAACGATACGTTTGACATATTTGCATCTATACAGACCTTGAACCCGGAACAAAAAAAGGCTGTTGAAGCGGTGGATGGGCCATTATTAATTATGGCAGGAGCGGGGAGTGGTAAGACCCGCGTGCTGACGCACCGAATCGCCTATTTGATCGCAACGAGAAAAGCGGCTCCTTGGAGCATTCTGGCCATCACATTTACGAACAAAGCGGCCAGGGAAATGCAGGAGCGTGTAGGTAAGCTGGTAGGCCCAGGCGGTCAAGATATTTGGGTATCCACGTTTCACTCGATGTGTGTACGAATTCTGCGCAAGGATATTTCTCGAATCGGCTATTCCTCGAGCTTTACGATATTGGATTCCGGTGACCAGCTGTCCGTTGTTAAGAACTGTATGAAAGAGCTGAATATCGATGCTAAGAAGTTCGAGCCTAAAGCAGTTCAGGCAGCGATCAGTACGGCCAAGAACGAACTGAAATCACCTGACATGGTAGAGAGCCTTATAGGGGATTATTTCGACGGTATTGTGGCCAAGGTGTACAAGCTGTACCAGAAGAAGCTGAAGATGAACAACTCCCTGGACTTTGATGACCTGATTATGACTACGATCAATCTGTTTAAAGAGGTTCCTGAAGTACTGGAATTTTACCAGAATAAATTTCAATACATCCATGTGGATGAGTATCAGGATACGAACCGTGCGCAGTATATGCTCTGTCTTATGCTTGCAGACAAGCACAAGCGTATTTGCGTTGTAGGGGATAGCGACCAGTCGATTTATCGCTGGCGCGGAGCGGATATTAGCAATATCCTGAACTTTGAGAAAGATTATCCTAAAGCGACGACTATTTTGTTGGAGCAGAATTACCGCTCTACTTCTAATATATTGAATGCGGCCAACAAGGTTATCGCCAATAATGCCGGACGTAAAGCCAAGAATCTTTGGACCAGTAAAGGCGATGGGAATAAAATTCGTTTGTATCAAGCCGACTCTGAGCATGAAGAAGGGTACTTTATTACGAACGAAATTAATAAAAATGTGAAAAGCGGCAAGCGATTCGACCATCATGCAATTCTATATAGAACGAATGCGCAATCCCGGGTTATAGAGGAAATACTGATCAAATCGGATATTCCTTATCAAATCGTAGGCGGCATCAAGTTCTATGACCGCAAAGAGATTAAAGACATTCTCGCTTATTTGCGTCTTATCTCTAACCCAGATGACGATGTAAGCTTCATGAGGATCGTTAACGTGCCTAAGCGCGGGATTGGTGACACAACTGTAGATCGTTTAATGGAAGCGGCGGGTCGACGGGGCATCTCTATGTTTGCCCTTCTCGAAGAGATTGATGGCTTGGAGATTGGGGCCAAAGCGAAGAATGCGCTGACTGATTTCCGGGAAATGATCGACAATCTGTACCGGATGGTCGAGTATTTATCTGTCACCGAGTTGACTGAAAAAATGCTCGAGCTGACTGAATACCGGTTAGAGCTGCAGCGTGAGAAGACGATTGAATCGACTGCTAGGCTCGAGAATATCGATGAGTTTCTGTCTGTTACGATGGAATTTGAAAAACGTAATGACGATAAGTCGCTTGTATCCTTCTTAACTGATTTGGCGCTTATCGCGGATATCGACTCGATGAATGACGCGGCGGAGGATGCAGCGGACGCCAATAACTCCGTAGTGCTAATGACCATGCACAGCGCCAAAGGTTTGGAGTTTCCCGTTGTCTTTATCATCGGGATGGAGGAAGGTGTCTTCCCTCACAGCCGTGCTTCTAACGATAATGAAGAGCTGGAAGAAGAACGCCGTCTTGCTTACGTAGGTATAACCCGTGCTGAGCAGGAGTTGTTCTTGACCTGCGCTAGAATGCGGACGCTCTTCGGACGTACGAACATGAATGCTCCGTCGCGCTTCTTGAAGGAGATTCCCGAGGAGCTGCTGGAGATGGCTGTGCCTGGCGGCACGATTGGCGGCCGTTCGGGTGGCAGCTCATGGGGCGGGCGTGAGAGCCGCTACGGCAGCGGCGGCAGCTTTGGCTCAACTGGGACTGCAAGCAGCTCTGCTGCTGCGCCGGGCAAGGCAGCAAGCTTCCGCCCTACCATGGGCGGGGCAGCTTCTACAGCTCGTCCTGCAACCGCGGCTGCAGGCAATTCAGCGAAGCCGGTGCTTGACTACAAGATGGGCGATAAAGTCGCCCACGGCAAATGGGGCACTGGCGTCGTTGTCGCCATCAAGGGAGCCGGCGACGATACGGAGCTGCAGATTGCATTTCCGGCGCCGGTTGGTATCAAACGTCTGCTTGCCAAGTTTGCGCCTATTACCAAGGAAAGCTAATAGAACGGATTTTAAATTTGAGAGGATGGTTTTCTTTATATGACGGATGCTCTGCAGGCCATGAAAGCCCTCATCGAAGAGATTAACAATCATAATTATATGTATTACACGAAAGATGAACCGAGTATAAGCGATGCGGAGTACGATATTTTGTACGACCGTCTTGTGGCGATGGAGCGGGAGACAGGTATAACTTTGCCTGATTCTCCTACCCAACGCGTCGGCGACCAACTGTTGAAAGGCTTCGATGAGCACAAGCACAGATCAAGGCTGTGGAGCTTGGATAAGGCGCAAAATCAGGATGATTTAATGGCTTGGCACACCCGTGCCTCAAAGCTTGTCAATGACTATAACAGCCGTAACCCGGAGAATCCGCTGCCTCCGCTTTCTTTTGTCGTGGAATTAAAGTTTGACGGTTTGACCCTCAATCTGACCTATGAGAACGGGACTTTAGTGCAAGCGGCTACCCGTGGGAACGGAGTTGTCGGCGAAGGCATATTGGCCCAAGTCAAGACGATACGCTCGATTCCGCTCACTATTCCATACAGCGGCGGTGTTATCGAAATTCAGGGCGAAGGAATCATGAACCTGTCCGTACTTGAGGAATACAATAAAACCGCTGCAGAACCGCTTAAAAACGCTCGTAATGCTGCTGCTGGGGCTCTGCGTAACCTCAACCCTAAAGTAACGGCAGAACGCAAACTGAACGCCTATTTTTACAATGTCGGCTATACTGACGGCCTGGCTTTCCAGGACCATCAAGAAATGGTTTCTTTCCTGCAGGATAATCGGTTTAGAGTGAGCCCGTTCGTCAAGTTTTTCGATTCAATCGAAGCTGTTGCACAAGAATTGGAGAGCATCGTTTCGATGCGCAATACGTTGGATTTTCTGATCGACGGACTTGTCGTGAAAATTAACGATATGCGCACTCGGGAAGTGCTTGGTTACACCGACAAATTTCCGCGCTGGGCGGTTGCTTTTAAATTCGAGGCGGAAGAAGCCATCACAACTCTACTGTCCGTATCTTGGGAAGTGGGTCGGACGGGTAAAATCACGCCTGTGGCTAAGGTTGAACCTGTCGACATTGCGGGGGTTACGGTACAAAATTGCACCTTGAACAACATCGGGGACATCGAACGGAAAAACCTCAAGCATGCTCTAGGGAGCCATGTTCTAATTCGCCGTTCCAATGACGTCATCCCAGAAATTCTAGGCAAGGCGACGGAGGAGGCGGACGGCGAAGAGATTGTATATCCTAAGCATTGTCCTTCGTGCGGATCTGTACTTGAGCTGAAGGGTGCCCATTTGTTCTGCTTGAATCGTTTGGAGTGCAGACCTCAGCTGATCGGTCGAATCACCCACTTTGCATCCCGGGATGCGATGGATATCGAGACGTTCAGCATCATGACAGCAGAGCAGTTGTACCAAGAGTCTGGTGTACGAGACCCGGCAGACTTATATGATTTGACGTTTGATGATCTGATCAAGCTGGAGCGGTTCGGAGAGAAGAAAGCGAATAAATTGTTGGCTGCCTTTGAGAAAAGCAAGCAGTGCGATTTGGCATCATTCTTGTTTGCGCTAGGCATTCCTAATACGGGCAAGACGACGACCAAAGTGCTCGCCGACCATTACCGCAGTCTTCCAAAGCTTATGGAGGCTACAACTGAAGAGTTGGTTACACTTCAGGATATTGGAGATATAGTTGCAGAGAGCATTGTGGGATTTTTTCGTGATCCAGTCATGAAGCGGAGTATAGAGCGCCTTCTTCAAGCCGGAGTCAATCCGGAGAGTGAGGAAGCACCGGCGGTAGTTAATACAGATAATCCGTTCTTTGGCAAAACTGTCGTTTTAACCGGAACCTTAACCTCCATGAGTCGCGATGAGGCGGCCAAGAAGCTAGAGGCTATGGGAGCTAAAATTACTGGAAGTGTATCCAAAAAGACGGATATAGTTGTAGCAGGAGAAAGTGCCGGAAGCAAGCTGACCAAAGCTCAGGAGCTCGGAATCCGAATTATTGACGATGAGCAGGAGCTGCTTCAGCTATTGGCGAATTAATTGACCATAATGGAGGGGGCGAACCTCCTCCTTTTTTTATTTTCGGTATATCATGGCGAGGAGCGATGAGTAATGCTTCATATTGTGAATGGAGACAGCTTTGGCTCTACATTGAGGAAGAGCGGAATAGAAGGCGATATTCTAGTATGGCGCGAATCTTTGTACGAAGGGCCTCTGTCTGCACTTTTTACCGATGAAGAGACAAGAAAAGCAAGATTAGAGTATTTCTCGGCAAGGGGAGTTCCTTCAGAAAGCTTCCAATCCCAGACGGATTTCCAGGAAGCCGCCCTCAGGCAAAGTTCTCGTTATAAGGAAATTGTTCTTTGGTTCGAATATGATTTGTTTGACCAGACCATGCTGATCTATTTGCTTCAATGGTTTTACAAGCATGGATATGTAATGAATGAAACCAACCTTCAACTTGTCTGTATAGATTCGTTCCAGGGGGTGCATCCTTTTAAAGGGCTGGGGCAGCTGACGCCAAAGCAAACGCTGGAGTTGAAGGGAACCTGGAAGCCGGTATCCAATGAGCAATTAATGCTTGCAAATACTGCATGGTGTGCCTACGCTTCAACGAATCCACAGGCCATTTTAGATCTTCTGGAACAAGATACTTCCGCACTGCCTTTTTTAAATAGGTCTATGAAGTGTCATCTCGAGCGGTTTCCTTCTTTAACCAACGGACTTAGCTACATAGAGCAGTTAACTTTGGAAGGACTTAGAGAGGGCTTGAATCGGCTGCCGTTACTATTTCACCACATTTCTGAAGCTGTACCTGATTACGGAATAGGAGATTCACAGTACTGGGGCTGCTTAAAAGATCTTTATTCCGTTCCTGATCCATTAATAGCGGTTACGGGGCCGGAATTGCCTGGGTACACAAGTGAGGGTCCTGTAGACTTTAACCAGTGGCTTGTTGAGCTGACCCCATTTGGGGAAAGGGTATTGTCGGGTAGTGCTGATTGTGTGGCTCGGAACGGAGTCAACCGTTGGGTTGGGGGTTGTCATCTAGGTGGAAAACTTGCCGTTTGGCGGTGGGATAGAAGCTCTCAACAGCTCGTACAAAAATAATTTAAAAAAACAGTTGCAATTCATAGCTCGTTTGTGGTACATTACTTTTTGTCGCCGCTGAGCCGCAAGGTTGAAAGAGACGACGAAACAAAAAGAATTAAAAAAAGATGTTGCAAAAGGCTGTCGAATCTGATAAGATAAATTCTTGTCACGACAAAAAAGAGTGACATTAAATAAGCAACGAAAGCTCTTTGAAAACTGAACAAATGATGTATGAATGCCAGTGCAATATTTATCATTTTGAGCTTAAGACAAGCTCTGTTATACG
>NZ_JMLS01000023.1 GCF_000686845.1 Paenibacillus sp. UNC451MF
AATAAAACCGTTGTTTTATTGTAACATAGTTCCAATGGAGTATAAAACTTATTTTTGCGCCGTAGCATGTAGAAGTTTGTAATTTTGCACCGAATGGCGTTGGAAAATGATATAATGATAGACAAATTGTTGAGGGAATAGAGGAGAAAACGGGATGGCCAATTACCGTATTTTATTAGCGGATGATGAATTAGCGCTTCGGTTTTTATTAACTGAAACTCTAGCAGACGAAGGCTACGAAATAACGGAAGCCGAGGATGGCAAAGAAGCGCTGTTAAACATACAAATCACCCAATATGACTTAATCATTTTGGATTATATGATGCCGGAGCTAACGGGAGTGGAAGTATGTGAATGGCTGCGCAATCAGTCGAACCCAAACCAAGCTACTCCAGTTATATTGCTGACCGCTAAAGCATTGGAGAAAGACCGCGAACGTGCGAAAAAGGCTGGGGTTAGCTCTTATATTGTGAAGCCGTTCAGTCCGCTTCAGCTGGTTGATACAGTTCAGCAATTGATTGAGAGCAGGCAGCAGGATGTTTAGTAACTATCTATTTTGAAATGACTGGAAGTGAAAGGTTTGCGTCAATTATCGCCTGAGGAACGCTTGCAAAAGGAAGCAAGACTGATGAAGGAAGGGCGTAAGCGGTATGTGGATGAGCTCCGCAAACAGCTGAAGGAGTTTCACGACATGGGTGAGGTTTGCGAGTCCGAGCGTACGCTTGAGACAGCCAAGCGTATCTATAGAGTGGTACATACGATCAAGGGCAGCGCACCTATATTTGGTTTCATGCGCATTGGTTTTGTTGCTGAGAAGCTTGTCCGTCTCTGGGAATGGACTCAAGATTCGGCTAACGACTGGGATGCTGAACGAATTGCATTGGAATTCCAGCATGGTGTACACGCCGGGGCGCAGTGGAAGCAGCAGCTGCTCATGGAGTTTGATCTATATTGTCAGGAGATGGAACTGGACGAGCATCAGGAGCAGTTCGGGAAGCTCACGCTTGCTCCTTCGGGGGGCAGGCTGCTCATAATAGATGATGATGAGGCTCTTCGTTCTTATCTAGTGCGGCGATTAAAACTGGAAGGCTATGAGGTGGATCATGCTGCTGATGTTGTAACAGCTCAGAAGCTGCTTCGCGAGCATAATTACGATCTGATCACCTTGGATCTGATGATGCACCCGCAGTCTGGCTATGAACTGTTTGAATTTGTGAAAGAGGACCCCACTTTAAAATGGGTACCGCTCGTAGTGCTATCCGGCCGGGATGATATTCATGATAAAGTGCGTTGTTTTTACTTGGGCGCGGATGATTTCGTCACTAAGCCTTTTCAATATGAGGAATTGAGCGCACGCATCTACAGTCTGCTCAAGCGCACCAAAAACTTCGAGCAGATGGCGTTTCGCGACCCTTTGACAGGTATTTATAACCGCAGGTTCTTCGATCATCAAATTCAGGTGGAGCTGCAGCGGGTGACCCGCTATCCGGCTCCGATTTCACTTGTATTTATCGATATTGATAGATTCAAATCTATAAACGATACGCATGGGCATCACGTAGGGGATTTGGTGCTGCAGGGATTGGCGCATGTGCTGCAAAAGCATCTGAGGTCAACCGACCTGATTGCGCGTTTCGGCGGGGAAGAGTTTGTGGTTGTACTTCCGGGAAGTACAGCACCGGATGCGCAAAAATCGATTGAATTCATTCTGCAGCAAATTCGTTCCGAACCGGTGGCTCAAAATGATGGACTTATCTTTCATATTACTTTCTCTGCGGGTATCTCTGCATGGTCCCAGGGAATGACTATAGAAGAGTGGATTAAGCGTTCCGATGATGCCATGTATGCTGCGAAGCAGGCTGGAAGAGACCGTGTCATGATTTATGCTGATGAGATGGGTGAATTTGGTTCTTCCTTGTCGGATGGAGCCGATGAGCATCGTCTGACGGTTTTAATCGCCGATGATGACCGTATTCTTCGCTCGATTCTGGTCTCTAAGTTGCAGCATCTTCCGGTCAGCTTCCTGGAAGCATCGGATGGTGAAGAGGCCTACAGCATTCTTACGCGACAGTCCGTTGATTTGTGTATTTTGGACGGCGTGATGCCTCGATTGGGAGGGTTTGAACTGTTGGATAGGTTCGAGAAGGAATGCTCAAAGCCGTCGAATTTGTCCATCTTGATGTTGTCCGGACGAAGCCGTGAGGATGAGCCAGCGAAGGGAATGTCGGCGGGGATAGATGTGTTCATGCACAAGCCGTTTTCGATGGTGGAACTTGAAATGAAAGTCAAGCAGCTGCTTCATATCCAATAAGGATTAATAGCTCATACTTTATTATGATAGTCGTTGAAAATGAAAAGCCCCTTGCTTCCGCTGTGGAAGAAGGGGCTCATTTCTTATTACAGGTCGTCCCAGTTCATGTTGGACGATTTACTGTAGTTGGTCACTTTCTGCTCGAAGAAGTCCGTTTTTATGCCGTTCATGTTACTGAACGTTTCAACCCATTTCATCGGATGGTCTACAACTTCTGGGAACAAAATTTCGAGACCAAGGTTTCTCAAGCGCTCGTTAGACAAGTACTTGATGTATTGATCAATGATTTCGTTGCTGAGGCCGTTAATGTTGTTGTTAGTAATATATTGGCCCCATTCGATTTCATGCTGAACAGCGGTTCTCATCATTTGACGCAGCTCTTCGACGAGCTCGTCGGTGAAAACTTCCGGATTTTCCTTACGGATTTCCCGGAAAATATTTTGGAACAACGCCAGATGGGTAAGCTCATCGCGTTGAATGTACTTAATTTCGGATACAGTGCCTAGCATTTTACCTTGACGTCCGAGTGCGTAGAAGAAGCTGAAGCCGCTATAGAAGTAAATGCCTTCCAAAATATAGTTGGCCATAATGGTTTTCATCAGGTTCGGCGTAGACGGTTCCTCGATAAAGTTTTCATACAAGTCGGTGATGAACCGGTTGCGGCGCAATAAGTGCTTGTCTTCACGCCATTGGTTGTAAATATCGTCACGCGCTTCAGCTGAAACTACGCTATCCAGAATGTATGAATAGCTCTGGCTATGAACAGCTTCTTGGAACGTTTGTACCGTTAGGCACAGATTAACCTCGGATGCCGTAATGTATTCGTTAATGTTAGGCAGGTTCGCTGTTTGCAGTGAGTCTAGGAAAATAAGGAAGCTGATGATTTTATCATAGCTTTGGCGCTCTTGAGGCGACAAGAATTTGTAGTCTTTAGCGTCTTGAGCCAAAGGAATTTCTTCTGGAATCCAGAAATTGTTCATCATCGTACGATACATTTTCGTAGCCCAATCGTACTTTACATTGTTAAGCTCAATCAGATTCGTCGTATTACCACCGATCATGCGGCGTTTACCCCAGTCACGATCACCGTGCTCGTTAAACAATTTTTTCTTCTGTAATTGGTCCAAAGAAGAGCTACCCCCTAAATCCCCCTGCAAGGGGGACCCCATGGGGCTCTGCCCCCTGGACCCCCTCGGCTATGGGAGTTACTTGTTGTTGGTTTGGAGCGCGTCCGTACCCCTGATATTCGGCTTTTTCGCCGATATCAGGGGTACACGCTTTACGTTGGTGCGATAGTGCGTTTTGGTGTCAGGTTGGTGGAGCTGGGCGCTTACGTAAGTGCTTGCTCATTCGCTGTCGCTAATGAGAGGGCACCTACACGCTTAACGTCCTGAAGGTTTGGGCAGGGAAGGAAAGAGAGGCAGTTCGCTTCGCTGCTGCCAAAACCAAGAGCCCAAGAGCCAAACCCCAAACTCACAGAACCTAACCTGCTACATTACTTGTAATGCTTACATTATTATGCCATTATGCCGAGCAGCTTACGCAATCTTCCACTTCAAGGCTTTTATTACGTACGTAGTAAACAGTTTTTAAGCCGTTTTCCCAAGCAGCCATATACAGCTCCAGGAATTCTTTAGCAGAAAGTTCAGGAGTGATGTACAGGTTGAATGATTGTGCTTGATCGATATGACGTTGACGAACGCCAGCGGCTTTAATACTCCAATGTTGGTCAATACGATGAGCTTCTTTATAGAACCACATCGTTTCGGCATTCAAATTAGGAGCAGTTTGCGGAATGACCGCGTTTTTCTTTTCTTCCACGAAAAACTTGTTGAAGATCGGGTCAATACCGGCGGTAGATCCTGCGATCAACGAAGTGGAAGCCGTAGGAGCGATAGCGAACATCCAAGCGTTACGCACGCCATTTTTAGCAACTTGTTCTTTCAATTCGAGCCATTCCGGGCTGTTGTATCCGCGGTCTTCAAAGTAAACGCCAGTTTGCCATTCGCTGCCTTCGAATAATTTGAAGGAGCCTTTTTCTTTAGCGATTTCCATAGAAGCCTTGATCGCGTAGTAGTTCATCCACTCATAAACTTCATCCGCTTTTGCAATATGCTCATCGGATTCCCATTGGATTTTCAGCTGAGCTAGCATTTGATGATAGCCACTAGAGCCGAGACCGACAGCACGGTATTTTTTATTCGTAATTTCGGCTTGCGGGATAGGGTAGTGGTTCAAATCGATAACATTATCCATCATACGCATTTGCGTAGTTACGACACGCTCGATATCTTCTTTCGTGTACACGCGACCCAAGTTAAGGGAAGACAGGTTGCACACGACGAAGTCGCCACTCTTCACTTGATTCGTGATAATGCCGTCTTCATGGTGGCTTTGAACCAGCTCGGTTGGGCTCATGTTCTGGCAAATTTCAGTACACAGGTTAGAGCAATATACCATACCTGCATGTTTGTTAGGATTAGCTCGGTTGACGGTATCGCGGAAGAACAAGAAAGGTGTTCCTGTTTCGAACGAGCTCGTCATAATGCGCTTCATGATGTCGATAGCAGGAATTTCTTCTTTAGAAATTTTATCGTCATTTACGCACTCCCAATAGCGGCGTTCCCATTCCTCGCCCCAACTGTCTTCGATCGAGTAGCCTTTTGTTTTACGAACCTCATGAGGGTCGAACAAGTACCAAGTGCCTCTCTCTTTAACAGTTTTCATGAACAAATCGGGGATACAAACGCCAGGGAAAATGTCGTGAGCTTTCATACGATCATCGCCGTTGTTTGTTTTCAAGTTAAGGAAATCGAGAATATCTTTATGCCATACGTCCAGGTACACGGCTACCGCACCAGAGCGCACGCCTAATTGATCTACCGCGACAGCTGTATTATTGTAGTTTTTGATCCACGGCACTACGCCGCCTGCAACGCCCTTGTAACCGCGAATGTTTGAGCCGCGGCTGCGCACCTTGCCGACATAGATTCCCATGCCGCCGCCATGCTTGGATACTTGAGCAAAGCTTTGGTCTACGTTATAAATGCCCCACAGGTTGTCCGGCACAGTATCAATAAAGCAGCTGGACAGCTGATGCAGCGGTTTGCGAGCATTAGCCAGCGTCGGTGTAGCTACGGTCATTTCCAGGTTGCTGAGCACATCGTAGAATTGTTTGGCCCATTTAAGCTTGTCCGCTTCTTTCATGGCCAAATGCATGGCTACGCCCATGAACAATTCCTGCGGCAGCTCCAGAACTTCTTTGTCTACACCGCGAATCAAGTAACGGTCGGACAATGTTTTGAGACCAATATAGTTTAAGAGGTAGTCGCGCTCCGGTTTGATATAAGCGCCCAGCTCTTGAATTTCTTCCTTGGAATAGTTCTCGACTATGTATTTTCCATACAGTCCCATATCGGTTAAGTAAGTTATGAGGGAATACAGGTCGCCGTAGCCGAAGTGGCCATATTTACGGTTCAAACGGGCTTCCTTGTACAAATCGTAGGTGAGAAGCTTTGCAGCGACATACTGCCAGTTCGGTTGTTCGACGCTTGTTTTTTCCACAGCTACTTGTATAAGCAAACGTTGAATTTCTTTAGTAGAAATACCGTTGCGGAACAGTGGCAGCAATGCGGTTTCCAGCTCCAGCTGATCGCATTCCGGGTAAGATTCGCAGGCGAAATCGATAACCTTCTTCATTTTGGAGAAAACAAGTTCTTCCTTAGTTCCGTCTCTCTTTACGATAATCATAAAACCTACTCCTTTTTGAGCAAAGATGGGAAAAATGCGCATTGAAAAAGCATGCGGCCTGCTTAGAAATAAGCGGGCGCATGCCAGCAGCTAAGTAAGCCTAATTGGCAATGCATTGATGTGGTGCGGGTTCGCACGGCATGTACTACCGAATCTATGAAACCGCTGAAAGCGAATTGTGTCGTTTATGAGAGATATTCCCACAATATATAGTTGTGTTTGAAGCTGTAAATTGAATTTACCTCAATATATGGTGTCTGTCAATTGAATAATTTTCGACAAATACTACGGTTTAGGAGGTGCTTTACTAGCTCTAAAATGGGGGAATTCCCGTGGATAAGGGCTATTTTGGGCTTAAATCAGCTTGCAGGAAGACTCCAATTAGCGGTTTTTTCGACATAAAAATAGGAGCTTAGACCTACGTGTGCTATCTCTACTAATTCTAATGCTAGTTCAGTATAAACAAGATAGAAGTGAGAATCAATCTCAATAATATAATTTGTCTTATAACTTCCGAAGATCTGAGGAAGGAATTTCTAATAACCAATAGAATATATGTTCGTATAAATTATTATGGAGGTTCTGTCCGTATGATTCCATATTCCAAAAAACAATTAGCTCGATCTTACGATGCTGATGCTATACGTCGTTCGCAATCGTCCATAGCGGATTGGAAAGCTGGTGAGAGACGATATTTTGTAGGCCGTTTACGTGAGCAAGGCGGCAAGACAATATTGGAGATAGGGGCAGGGACGGGGAGGGATAGTCTTTATTTCAAGGAATGCGGATTTGAGGTTACCTGTATTGATTTATCAGAAGAGATGGTTCGTCATTGTAAGGAGAAGGGTTTGAATGCAGAGGTGATGGATTTTTATCAGCTTGATTTTGCAGATCAATCGTTTGATGCCGTTTACGCTTTAAACTGTTTATTGCATGTGCCGAAGCCGGAGCTGGGACAAGTGTTTGCTGAAATCCGCAGAGTGTTAAAAGCTGATGGCCTGTTCTACATGGGTGTATACGGGGGCCGTGACTCGGAAGGGGTGTGGGAGAACGATACGTGCGAGCCTAAACGATTCTTTTCCTTCTATACGGATGAAGCCGTTCAAGTAACGGTCAAAACGTATTTCGAGCTGGATTACTTCCGCGTAGTCCCTCTTCAGCCGGACGAGCCCCATTTTCAATCCTTATTATTAATTAATAAATAAAAGAAGCCCTGCAGTGTTTGCTGCAGGGCTTCATAATCTGTTGAGAAGTCAATTGATTCATCAAATATAAGGACGGTAAACGCTCAGAAGCCCTGCAGCATCATCTGCAAGGCTTCACCGCCTCAGCCGAACTGTGCATGATGAAGCTTAGCATACGCGCCTCCTACGGCAAGGAGCTCTTCGTGACGGCCTTGCTCGGCAATACCGTCCTCATTGACGACGATGATTCGATCAGCGTGACGGATCGTCGCGAGTCTGTGGGCGATGACGAGCGTTGTGCGGTTTGCCGACAACTCGCTAAGAGCTTGTTGGATGACCGCTTCCGTCTCGGTATCGAGGGCAGATGTCGCTTCATCGAGTATAAGGATCGGCGGATTTTTGAGGAACATCCGCGCGATGGCCAGGCGCTGCTTTTGCCCGCCTGACAGCTTAACGCCACGCTCGCCTACGGGCGTGTCCAGCCCGAGCGGCAGTGAGTCGATGACTGCCTCCAGATGTGCTCTGCGGGCGGCAGCGACGATCTCGGCTTCGGTTGCGCCGAGCTTGCCATAGGCGATGTTGTCGCGGAGCGTGCCCGCGAACAGGAATACATCCTGCTGCACAATGCCGATTTGTGCGCGCAGGGAGCGCTGTGTCATCTGACGGATGTCGATGCCGTCGATGGAGATGCTCCCGCTCTCGATTTCATAGAAGCGGGGGATGAGGCTGCACAGTGTCGTCTTGCCGGCTCCGGAAGGGCCGACGAAGGCGACTGTTTCGCCGGCGCGGATATGCAGATCGACGTCCTGCAGCACATGTGCATGATTTTCGTAGCCGAAGGTAACTCCATTGAATTCAATATCCCCGCGTAGCTTTTTAACGTCAACCGCATTCGGAGCATCGGCCACATCCGGCTCCACATCCATAATTTCAAGGAACCGCTTGAATCCGGCCATTCCCTTCGGATACTGCTCCAGAAGCGCAGTTATTTTCTCGATCGGTTTGAAGAAGATGTTGACGAATAGGAGGAAGCCGACGAGTTCACCGTAAGACATGCCGCGGTAAATGACGAGCCAAGCCCCGCACAGAAGCACGAGCAGAGTAATGAGCCTCATGAGCAAATACATACCGGAGGAGCTGTAGGCGATGATCCAATACGACTGCAGCTTGGCAAAGCGGTACTTTTTGTTGTTTTCCGCAAACTTCTTAATTTCGTGCTGCTCATTTGTAAACGACTGTACGACGCGAATACCGGCTACACTGTCTTCTACCTGTGCGTTTACATCGGCAATATTGGTGTACATTTGATTGGCGGCCTTAACCAGCTTCCCGTTGCAAAGAACGATGAGCCATATTAATAAAGGCAAAGCAATAAAAGTAATGCAGGCTAGCTGCCAGTTCAAGTAAAGCATAATGGAAAAAGCACCGATAAAGGTCATGACGGCAATAAACAAATCCTCCGGACCGTGGTGCGCCACTTCCCCGATTTCGAATAGATCGTTTGTCATTCTAGACATCAGGTGTCCGGTCTTATGATTATCGAAAAAGCGAAACGATAATTTTTGCACGTGCTGAAACAGCTTTTGACGCATGTCGAACTCAATTTGAATCCCCAGCTTATGTCCCCAATAAGTCACGACAAATTGCAGCCCGCTGCTTATCAAATACATAGCGAGCAGCCCGGCGCCCGCCCACAGGATCCAAGGCCAGTTATGATCAGGCAGGAGCGTATCGACGATCCATTTGACGGCAAGGGGGAAGCACAGCTCAAGCAGCGCCACGAATAAAGAGGCTGTAAAATCGACGGCGAACAGCTTCCAATGAGGCCGATAGAAGGCAATAAAACGGCGTATCACAAAAGATTCATTCCTTTCCATAACAATGTATTTCCGTATTTTAATGGGGAAAAGGCTTTCCGGCAAGATAAGAGATCGTCATAATTATTTTTTCCATCTCCGAGAGTATGACATTACGGTGAAAAGTTTGGTTAGCCCCGTCCGAGTATGCTACATTAGAAAGAAGAATGCGGTCACGGAACGATAGTGATGCTATAGGCATCAAAGAAAAGGGGAGAGCAAGGTTGACTGAAAAAGATGCACTTGTTCGATTCGGCATCTCCATGCCGCAATCATTAATTGAACAGTTCGATGCACTGCTTGCGGAGCAGGGATATGACAACCGTTCTGAAGCCATAAGGGATTTGGTTCGCAAAGCGCTGTTGGCGCCTTCACAGATCCATCCTGATCAGATGGCGGCAGGCACGATAGTGATGGTCTACGATCATCATGTGAGCGATTTGCCTATCGTATTAACGGAGCTGCAGCACGAATACCATCACGAGATCAACTCGACCATGCATATTCATTTGAACCATCAGCAATGCCTTGAGGTTATTGTAGTTCGTGGCATTGTAAGCAAGCTGCGCGAGCTTCAGCAGCGTATCCAAGTGCTCAAAGGAGTTTTCTACGCGGAGCTGTCCGTAACTCATATGGATAATCAGGAAAAGAACGGCTCGCATCACGGGCATGGGCACTCTCACTCCCATTCTCATGGTGAACACGGGCATTAAGCTTATAGAACGTTATATGACTTGAACTTTAGCATCAAAAAAGAGTAGATGGGAGGACTTTGAATGGGCAAGACCTATTTCACCCTGGCCGAAGCCAATGAGATACTGCCGATAGTTAAGCGGGATCTGGAGAAGCTGCAAGAGATCAAGCGCCAGTTTCGCATTAAATACGAGGAGCTTCACCAGCTTAAAAGCTACCATCGGCAGCAGGGTGTCGTCGTCCAAGGTGATCCTTATTTTACGCTGGAATGCGAAATGGATTTCATGCAGGTGGAGGGCAATGCCGTTCTCCAAAGCTTTGAACTCAAAGGTGTTGAACTGAAAGATGTGGATACAGGTCTTGTAGATTTCCCTGCCCTTATGAACGGTGAGGAAGTACTGCTGTGCTGGAGGCAGGGAGAAGAGCGTGTTGAGCATTATCACGGGCTCTATGATGGATTCGCAGGCAGAAAGAAGCTTAAGGGTGAACAGCCCTAGGTACGGTCAAGGAGGATTTTCTCACAATGAGCAGCACTAAGTCGGCCGACATGCATCGGCATCGGATAATGAAGAGGCAAAGTCGTTGGCTTGCGCCATTACTTTGCTGCTTATCTTTCATTTTTTATTTCATCGCTTTGCCGAATCCCGTTTCGGCGCATGCCAGCTTAACCGAATCGGTGCCGGCGGCAAACGCCGAGCTGGATCAAGCTCCTTCCAGTGTTATCCTTACATTTAACGAAAGATTGGAAGATGGCATTTACTATGTCCGGGTACTAGATAGCAGCAAGAAGCAGGTTACTTCGAACAAAGCTCAGCTGAACGCAAACCGGACGGCGGTTGAACTGCAGCTTCCCAAGCTTGGTCAAGGAAGTTATTTGGTCACATATCATGTCATTTCAGCAGACGGACATCCTGTCGAGGGAACCTATTTGTTTGCTGTAGGTCAAAGCTTGACCAATCAACCGGGAGACGCGCTAGCTTCCATGGAACATATGCACTCTCATGGATTATCTACACAGCTGGGCTTCATGGAGATTCTTCAATATATATCGCGGATTGTATATTATGCTCTGATGCTTGCATTTACGGGCTGGATTCTGTGGCTTCGATTCGGTGGCAGTCGCAGTGAAGCCGTGTCGGCTTTGCTTCAAGATTGGGGTACCCAACTGCAGCGTGGATATTTGCTCGCCTTTTTGTTTTTTATGTTCACCCATATCTTCGCGCTTATAGGAGACGGGGGGCCAGATGCGTTCGCGGTCATTTTCACGAAGACGGCAATCGGCTACATCTGGATGGCTTCATTAGTCATATCGTTACTAGGCTTCGTCTTACTGCATCGTCGTTTCTGGCTGGACCTTGTATGGGTAGCACTCATATGGTTGACCAAAGGTTTGAACGGCCATGCGGCTGCGTTTCAGCCCTTGAAGCAGACTCTGCTGCTCGACATCATTCATTTGGCTGCAGCAGCCTTATGGGTGGGAGGACTGCTAATGCTGTTAGTCCTGTGGCGCCGTAATAAAGAAGAAGGGCTGAGGTTCTTCCAGCGTTTCTCTTCAGCTGCATTAGCTTCCATCTTGCTGTTGACGGCATCGGGAATATTGTCCGTGCTGATCTTTTTGCCGGATATTGAATACGTAGTAGAGACACAATGGGGTAAGCTGCTACTAGCCAAGTGCGCTCTTGTCTTGTTGGTTGTGTGTACGGCTGCGCTGCTTCGATGGGTGTTTCGCAAGCGTGAAGAGGGTAAGGCAGCTATCTTGCTTAAAGTCGATGCCGTACTGGCGCTTCTTATCGTTTTCATTGTAGGGGTGTTCACTTACCTAACTCCGCTGCCCTCGAATGAGCCTTTAAATTGGCATGTGATGGGCGAGAAAATTCATATGACTGCGCAGATTACGCCTAACGTTCCGGGTGTGAATGAGTTTACGGTGAAGGTGTGGCTTCCTGAATCGTTAGGTAAACCTAAACAGATGATCCTGAAGCTCCACGACGCGAATGCCAAAGATATAGCACCTATTGAGGTGCCGCTCCAATATACGGAGGACGTTAGTGTGGAGGACAGCTTTGGAGGTCTGAAGAAACATACGTACAAAGCTAAAGGAGCCTACCTCCCTTATCCTGGTTATTGGGATATCGAGGTCCGGGTGATGGATAGCAATGATGATGAAACGGTATATGACAAACAAATTCGCCTTTTTTAGAAGGTAAAAGATGAAAACCCAATGGGGTGCTTAATAGGCAGCCCATTGGGTTTTATTGTTATTAACCGTTAGCCGAATGGAGCTTGGCTCGTTGCTCTTGTGTCTCAGGTTCTTTGACGGAACGATAGGTTAAGTAAAAGCCAACGCGGATAATGGCAATCACAATGAAGCATCCCCATAGCGGTAGAAAAGAAATTAGAGCACCGGCAAATAGTGCACCAATGGCGTTTCCAGCGTTCATTACAAGCTGAAAGTCGGAGAAATAAGCCATTTCCTTACGGTGTTTAGAGGCTTCTTTCATCATGATCGTTTGAGAAGCTACCTCATGAACAGCAAGGCAGACACCAACCCAGCCTTGAATGACAAGCAGCAGCCAGAACGAGTGAATAAATCCGTAAGGCAGTACAGCAAGCGCCATTCCGATAACGGCTGTTCCGTACACCTTCATCATACCGAATTTTTCCATACAGTGTCGGGCAACCGGCAGCAGCAGAGTGGACACAATTCCGGCAATAACGACGAAATAGGCGATTTGGGAATTGGTCAGTTTAAGTACATTGACGTGGTAGATGACGAACAGCGGAGGTACCATTGCAATGCCGACATTATTGAGTCCCATCCACCAGGTTTTTCGATCGCATTCTTGAAACGGCTTCATCCAGGTCAGGCGAATTGGCTTCCTCTCTTTAGGAGCCAGTTCCGCGATCAAGGACATCCCTGCAAAGGTGGCCAAGCACCCAAGCAGCATCGATATTACGTAGTTTTTTGGGAACATCCAGTCGAAGGCATCGAGGTATTGACCGATTCCAAAGCTACCGAAGGTTACGATAATAATGCCGATTATTTTATTGTTGCTAAAAATTTTCGGGAACTCGTCAGGAGCGATCCATCTGCGCATAATGGCGGGCTGCTGCGCGCCTGTTATCATGACGGCCACAGCATTGATGCACCAGAAAAATAACAGAAAAGGGATAGGATGAGGCAGCAGTGCGGCAAAAGCCATGCACAAAAACGCCAGCTGCCGTATGTAGCCGCTGACAAGAAAGACACCTCTGGTTACCGGGAGCTGTCGGGTGAGAAATGCTAACGACAACGCGCAGAACAGAGGTGGCAACGAATTGGATAATGCGATTTCGAAATTGCTCGCCCCTAAACGGGCGATAAGTACTTGAAGGAACGTGAAAAAGCTGACGCTTTTCATATTTTGCAAAGCGGCATCCATGTAAATTCGTGTCGTAAGCTTCATCGGTTTCAAGACCTTTCTGTTCTAGCTGTGAATGGCATAAATGCTTTCATGATGCGTTCACGAACTAGCATACCTTAAACCTGCGACCGAATAACATGGACGGTACTGTCTAAAAACATGGATTATATTGCTTAGTCTTTCCAGCTTTGCTTATGCAGATCGGAAACATATTGTGCAGCTGCTGCGTTGGAGATAACCTGCTCTGGACTTTTGCAGCCTGGAATAACGGCTGTTACGGCAGGATGCTTCAAGCACCAGGCTAATGCCCATGTGGCCATATCCATCCCTGCAGGCACCTCGTTCTCGCGAATGCGTGCAGCTTCCTCCAGACGAAGAATCGTCTGATCGCGATCGTGACGGTTGCGGACGTCATTATCCGGGAATACGGCACCCGGCTTATATTTGCCGCTCAAATAGCCGCTAGCCAACGGTACACGTGCTAGCACACCCAAGTCTTGCTCTTCGCAGGAAGGAAATACGCGTTCCTCCGGTTTGCGGTCCAAACGGTTATAAACGACTTGAATAGCTTGCGAATTCACTTTGGTTGAAGCCGCGGTTTGATGAAGATTATCGTTGCTTCCGATCGAGGTACCCAGGTGACGGATTTTGCCTGCCTGTACCTGTTTGTCTAATAAGGTCCACAGCTCATCCTGGTCGAAGGCTTCATCCGTACCCGAATGAAACTGGTAGAGATCGATATAATCGGTCTTTAGCGCTCTAAGAGAAGCTTCTAACTGATCTAATACTTCCTTCGGCGACCAGTGCTGTGTGCGCTCCTGGTGCCCGTGGAAATGATGGCCGAATTTCGTAGCGATGACCCAATCCTCGCGGCGGTTGCGTGACACGTAGCCTCCAATGAGCGATTCGGAGGTATGATCTCCATAGCATTCAGCCGTATCGATCAAGTTAATGCCGGATGTCTTGGCTTGATCCAGAATCGCGTCCGCTTCAGCCTGAGTGAATGCCTTACCCCACTCTCCCCCGAACTGCCACGTGCCGACTCCTATGACGGATACTTTCAAATTGGTTTTGCCAAGTCTGCGGTATTTCATGCGGATCCCTCCCTGAATATGGATGACTGTCTCCTTTATTTAACGACAACACCGCAAGGATGTCAAAATTCCCACCGCTTGAAATGAGCTTTTATTTTCGAATAAAATAATGCAAGCAGATTCAAAATAAACCTAAAGCAAGTTGGGAGGAACAACCTTATGAAACGAAGAACACTCGTTCTTTCGGCATTATCGCTTTTCATAGCAGTAACAGCACTAACTGCATGTAACAAAAATACCGCCAACTCCAATGACCCTGGCGCTAAGCCGGCGACACTTCAAGGAGAATCGGAGCATTGGAAAGTAAAAGTTGACTATACGGCAAAAGGCTCCAAGCTGCAAGAAGCGCTTACGGTTGAATATAAAATAGATGAAAAACTCGGTGAAGCAGCTTTTTCTGTTGTTCATACTAGTGGAAACCCGCTGATTAATGCTGTTGCTGAGCCATCTTTGCTCAAGCCGGAACAGCCGATGACCCTGGACAGAAAAGGGGAAGTAACTAGCTGGAAGGATACCGAACAGGTGCAAGTCGAATGGACAGTTGGACAAGAAAGAACGAAAGAATATATAACGGTAGTCAACAAAGCCGCAGCCGCGACTCCTTAGTTTTTTGAAAATTTATGTTACATTAATCTTTCCTTTGCCGAAATGATGTATTGTGAACAAGAGAAACGGCAAAGGAGCTGAAACGATGCAACGGGTGAAACGATGGATCAAAGATTGGGTTCCAACGTTGGCAATCGCTGTGATTGTCAGCTTTTCCTTCAATACGTATGTTGCCCAGGGAATGAAAGTGCCGACCGGTTCGATGCTTCCTACCATCCAACTGGACGATAAAATATTGGTCGAAAAGATGGTCAAGCTGACCGACTTTCAATTCGGAGATGTTGTCGTGTTCTATCCTCCGCTGCCGGATCAGGCTGATCAGCGTTTTGTAAAGCGATTAATCGGCCTTCCAGGCGATACGATAGAAATTAAAGACGGCAGTTTGATCCGTAATGGGGAGAAAGTGGACGAGCCTTATTTGAATGAGAAAATGAAGTACACCTACGGGCCGATTACGGTGCCTGAGGACAAATATTTCTTCTTGGGAGATAACCGCAATGATAGTCTCGATTCCCATTTATGGCCAACGACGCCTTTTGTAGATAAAAGCAAGCTGGTGGGAAAAGTTATGTTCCGGTATTTTCCGTTCAATCATATTGGCACACTGGATTGATTCATAGGGATAAGCAAAAATAGTAAATACCTTCTACCGTTTATGGTTAGGAGGTATTTTTTGGTATAATCAGCTGTATGACAATAGAGGCATCAGATTCTGCGTTCTGAAGCTATGGGGAGTGTATATATGAACAAGGAGCTTATTACGATTCAGGCTATGAAGTACGGCAACCGTCTCCATTACGAATGGAATACGATGCTGCTTGAGAAGACAGATACGCACATCTTTGTGCTGAGCGAGCGGGGCCGGCAATTGCATCATTACACGAGAGGCAAAACCTTTATTTGTGATCATTGGACGATTGAATTTTTCTCCTTTGATTCTTGGTACACCGTGAGTGCAGATGTTGCGGACGGCAAGATCTTTCAATATTATTGCAATATTAATCAGCCGGCTGTATGGAACGGAAATACGGTGTCGTATGTCGACCTGGACTTGGATTTTGTACAAAGAAACAACATATGGAAGGTCGTCGATGAGGACGAATTCGCCGTTAATTCAGTAGAGCTATCTTATCCTCCTGATTTGGTGGAAAGAGCGAGAGTGGAATTAAAGAGTCTTCAGCAGCGAGTGGAGAATAGGCAGTTTCCTTTTGATGGAACGATTGAAAGGTTTATTGAGGCAATACCTGGAAGAGGAGGTGTGGAGAATTGAAGGTTTCAGCGATCGTGTTGGATTTGGACGGAACGTTATTGAATTCCCGAAAAAAGGTCAGTCCTCGTAATTTGAGCGCTGTTTTAGAATGCTACAACAGAGGGATTCCGATCATTATCGCTACTGCCCGTCCCCCGAGGTCTGTTAAAGACTTGCTTCCTGAACAATTACGGAGCATAGGAGTCAAGATTTATTATAATGGAGCATTAGTGATTAGCGAGGTATTGAATCTAAGAGAGCATTACCCACTAGATGATTCTATTAACGCAGAACTGATTGATTATCTCATATCAAGTGAGAGTGACCCCCATCTTTCTGTTGAGGTTGAAGATAGTTGGTATAGTAATAGAGAATTGGATTACACCGAATTAATGCAGATTAAGACTAAGCCGGATATTGTCGGGATTGAAGAAATGCGTCAACTCGCAGCCTCTAAACTACTAATAACCAACTTCAAAGAAACTGGGAAATTATTAGAGCAGTTCCTGCATAAAGTGAATATTGTAATAACGGATTCCGGATCACTAATCCAAATCTCCTCTAAAAAGGCATCCAAAGAAAACGCAGTTGCACAAATATGCGAAAGGTTGGGCTTTCTACTCGAGGAAGTTATGGTGTTTGGAGATGACTATAACGATTTGGGACTTTTCCGTTTATGCGGCTTTCCGATTGCAATGGGAAATGCGATTGAGGAATTAAAAGATATTGCCTATGAGGTTACGGAAACAAATGACCATGACGGAGTAGCTGTGTTGCTGGAACGAATAATTAGTTGAGTTTGGAGTGGTCAATGCTTTTTTGGAGAAGGTTAAAGAGTTATCATAGACAAGTCTGCGTAAACTGTATATAATTGGATATATATTTCTTTGTGAGCCATTCCCATATGCGGGTGTAGTTCAATGGCAGAACTCCAGCTTCCCAAGCTGGTGGCGTGGGTTCGATTCCCATCACCCGCTTACAAGAAAAACCCTTGATTTATAAGGGTTTTTCTTCTTTTTATATGGGAATTATGAGGAGTTATTTTAGATATTGGGGACAGATTGGTGCCATTTACTTTCGGATCGACAATTTGCTTCTATTTAAAACCTTATTAAGGGAGGGTGTTATGAACCTAATGGAACTAAGAATACCCCAGGGCTATGCAATTGGATATAACAAATTTTGTGATGTCGAACCGAAGCTAGATACAGAGGATAGTACTTTCTTGGCTAATTGGCATTACTTCACTGAGGATCTTCTCCAAATATATAAAATGGGGCTTAAAAATGGCAAATGGCTTATACCTGAAAAGGGAAAAGAAAGAATAGTAATTGACTTAGGCTGGTATCCAGATTCAAGCGCTGAGGGAGAATATATATTGGTTATAGTAAATGAAAACTGGAATGTACTAAAAGAGAAGCGAACAAAAGATAAATATGAAATAAAAGAAACATTAGAGGATTGGTTAGAAAAGCTATATTCTAATCCCAAATGGCTATGAAAACCAAAATTATAAAAGAGGATTGAAAGAAAGGACAACAACAATGAGCAAAGATGATTTTGGAAATCGGATGAAAGAATACGAATATGCCTTCCGCCACAGTTTGCCGCGGCGTCTACCTGTCATCCTGAGAATTGATGGCTGTCACTTTCATACCTTTACACGGGGAATGAACAAGCCATTTGATGAGCAGCTAACCAGTGCATTATGGGAGACTTGTAAGTATCTTGCCCAAAATATGATGGGCTGCAAATTAGTTTACCACCAAAGTGATGAGATTTCGATCCTTCTCACCAATTATGATAAATTGACTACACAATCGTGGTTTGAAAACAATATACAAAAGATGGTATCCGTCTCTGCCTCTATGGCTACGGCTAAATTCAACGAGGTGTATAGAAAGCATGACCCTGGCAAGGAGTTAGCAACCTTTGATAGTAGAGCTTGGGTATTGCCTCACGATGAGGTAGCTAATTATTTTCTTTGGCGACAGCAGGATGCGACGAAGAACAGTATTTCAATGGTTGCGCAAGCACACTTCGCACATAAAGAGCTTCAAGGACTAGATGGGAAGCAGCTTCAAGATAAATTGTTTTTGGAAAGAGGCATCAACTGGAATGACCTTCCTGTTTGGCAAAAACGGGGAGTTTGTATTACGAAGCAGCATTATTTTAAGGGCGAGGTTCAAAGAAGGAAGTGGGACGTCGATTATGATACTCCTATCTTCTCACAGAATAGGGATTACATTAATCAATATGTATATTTGGATAGGGATGAATAGTTGTGGAATGTATCATTTTTATCGGTATTCAGGCTTCAGGGAAATCAACCTTTTTTAAGGAGCGATTTTTCAACTCCCATATGCGATTAAACATGGACATGTTCAGGACCAGACATAGAGAAAATATTTATCTGGAGGCGTCCTTCCAAGCCAAGCAGCCTTTTGTTGTGGATAATACGAATCCGACGGTTGAGGATAGGAGCAAATACATAGCCCTTGCTAAGGAGAACAAGTTTCGGGTGGTAGGGTACTACTTCGAGCCCGACTTTGAAAAGTCAATTAATCGAAATGAGGTACGCAAGGGGAAGGGAAAGGTACCAGAAGTTGGGATCCGGAGTGTTATGAACAAGTTGCAGGTTCCTGATTACAGTGAGGGATTTGATGCGCTGTTTCGAGTCAGGACGGATGACGGTATGTTTCATGTTGAGGAATTTAAGAGCTGATTTGGTACTTCACCGGATCAGCTCATTTTGTATTCAAATTATACCCACAACACCCCCATCGTAATACTTTCACCCTGTTCGCAAGCCGCACGAAATGCGATGATAATACTCGAAAGGCCGGCGACACGGACTTTCAATTACCTTCAGGCTATTGTGCTCCTTCCTTCTAAACTTCTCTGGTGATCTAGGGGCTCAACTTTCTTGAAGGTAGATCAGGCTATCGCATCTCTTCCTTCTAAAAACTCTGTTAAAGTATAGAGATGCGAATTTCCTGGTTTATTCTATCAATGGAGAGGAGGCATCCAGGCTATTATATTCCTTCCTTCTACAGTAATAAGCCCATGATAGGGATATTCATTTCCTGGAGTCTTTTATATGAAACATGTCATTTATTTGCGGAGAGCAAGCAAGCTTATAGTGGAACCGGGCTCGGGTTCCAATCCGATTTCCGATAGATTTTTAGCTACAGCGATGAAAAATATCGAATACCTCGGCTTTACTTTTTCGAAGCAGCTCATGGATACGGTACGAACTATGTCTATTGAAGAGTTCACGACTCTGTATGATCAGCTAGTGGTAGACTTGAAGACCCTCATAGGGGCCCATGTGAACTACAGGCCTATGTACCCCGATTTTCCTCGACAAGTGATGCTGGCAAGTGAAGCCGAGCTCTATATCAACGCTATCCTTCACTATATAACCCTTGAATTGCCGGAATACGAGGCCATAGATCGTTTTCCACTGTTGGATCAAGTGAATTTGAAGGTCATTGATCTGGGAAGTGAAGCGGAATTCGATCAAATGATTCGACAGCTTATCCAAGCGAAGGTCTCCATCTCGGCAGCAGACAAGGAAGACATGGATTGGGCTATTGAGCATTATGAGGATTTGGAGCCTATTATGCCACCAGAAATCCCGCTAAAAGAAAATGTGGGCTTCGTTGTCGGGGCATTAATGAAACACGAGAGAGCTAATACCAAACTCATTGGAAAATACATCAAAACCGCAACGGATGTGCTGCGTCTAGCCGTAGCGCTATCGGATGGAGACGTCAGTCTCGCCAGCCCTACGAAATTCCGGAAATTCAAGCGCTCCGAGAGACGCTTGCTTTTGGGCTTGCTGGAGCAATGCTTTCCAATAACTGAAGATATGCTCAGGTACAAGCATCGCTGGATTCGGCTCGGGGAAATTTTGCATCCTTCGGAATATAAAAACCAGTTTTTCTATTGTAAAGAGGCTTTCGATATTCTTCGCAACAATAAGCCTTTTGAGACTTTTAGAGGAAGTCTTGAGCTGGCGCTTCTATATAACAATGTATGGACTGCGGTGGATTTGTTAAAAACTCGTCCAGGCGAGTTTGCCAGAAGGCTGGATCATCTATTAAGAATTAGTGACGATGCCTCCCCTATTATAGAAGCGTTTGGAGAGGTGATCGATCAAGTATCGACTCCCGTGCTGCTGCAAGTAAGAACTCATTTTAACCATAGGAATGAACTGCAGGAGCTGCGTACGTTTTTCCCGAAAGGTAACGTGGCCAAAGCGGTAGCCATTGAAAACAGGCTTGCCGACTTAGACTCGGAGGCTTGCCAAGCCGTTGTAGATTTGTGCAGCAGTGCCTTGGTACGACGGTTCTCAGCTCTGCCTTCATTAGGAAATATTTATATGGATGAACGGCTGCAGTCTTACATGGTACCTTTCTCCCAAAGATCCGCTAGCAAATCTCTACGGACGATTGTAAGGGGAAGCAAGCTGCGGATGCCGGAAGGTAATACGATTCGGTTTTTTACTTGGTGGAAGGAAGGCGTAATCGACGGTAGGGCTACAGGACGGATAGATATTGATTTGTCGGCCGTTATGTACGACGATAATTGGCAGTATGTCGAGCATATCTCCTACACGAATCTTCGTTCTGATAAATATAAAGCGGCCCATAGCGGGGATATTACATCAGCACCTCACGGGGCTTGCGAGTTCATCGACATCCATATTCCTTCTGTTGTCAGCTATGGAGGAAGATATATTGTTGCTTCGCTGAATTCGTTTACTGAGCAGTCTTATTGCGATCTGCCGGAATGCTTTGCAGGTTGGATGATAAGATCGAATCCCGGGACGGGAGGCATATTTGAGCCTTCGACTGTAGTAGATAAAATCGATATAACCGCGGACACGCAAATTGCGATTCCTGTTATTCTGGATGTGGTGGAGCGAACGGTTATTTGGACGGACTTGGCTCTTACCAAACATCCTAACTACTATAATAATGTAGAAGGCAACCAAAAAGGGATGGTTCTAATGGGAAAAGCAATGACAACCTTAACGAAGCCTAACCTATACGACTTATTCATGCTCCATGCCAAGGCAAGGGGTCGGCTTGTGAAGAATGCAGCTGAGGCGGATACGATATTTTCGGTAGATCGAGGCATTACGCCTTTTGATACCAGTAAAATCATGTCGGAGTTCATTGTTTAGTGGTGCATGATGCCTCGGAGGGGTTTCGCATCAATCTGGGAACAGCTTTAAAAGTTGTTCCTTTTTTTATTTTGTGAATCGTGGATATGGAGTGGGGAATACTTCCTTTGAATCAAAATGGTATATAGTAGAACATAGAACGTAAAAGAGGTGAAAAGATGAATATTGCAACATCAGTAGACCTGGGAGCTTTTATCCAAAAGTTACTGCAGACCAAAGGAAGCCAATACGAGCACAGTCTGGAATCTTACCTAAGGTCCCTTTATACAAATGTACTGCTTCATGAAAATAATCTAATGTCGTACTCATTGTTGGGTGAGTTGCTGGAAGCGAGCTTTGATACCTTGCCATCGGATTACGATGAGCATTGGAATAGATACAATAGACCACCGTCCCCAGACACGGCTGCCAATGGTTTTATGTATGCAAAGGAAGTGCTGCTGTTTCAAATTTATGATTTGAGGGAGATGGAGCGTCAAGAGCAGGAGAATAAGTACCGATTTTTGGGTACAATCTCAAGGACCAATCATACTTGGTATAACTTTGATATTTTCTCTTATTTGGAATGCGGAGCGTCGGGCTTGGAGGATCATTTAGGGGAAGTAACGCAATGCGATTGGTTCACTTTCGGTAAGTTCCTGGAGTTAGGTCGTTTGTACGAGTAAAATTCTACACAAAACTCTAATATATTTTAAGAAAATGATTCCATCCTACCTATTTTGCCATTACACTGTTCTTACACTACATCATTTTCAATGGGGCTAGAGTATGAACTTTCTAATAAATAACAACGTGCGTATCCAATATGAATACTACTCTAAGGAGCAAAATCACACCAAAGAAACGATCGTTCTCATCCACGGAATGGGTTTGAATATGAAAACCTGGGATTATTTCATCCCCCACTTGAACTCGAAATATAACGTATTATGCTTTAATATTCGTGGGCACGGGAAGAGTGACATTGATCAGGATAGCTTTGATTGGAATGTACTCTGCGAGGATTTGTACAAGCTTCTAAATGAGCTTGGAATTGAGGATTGTCATATTGCTGGTCATGGGCTAGGAGGCACCTACGCAGTTTGCTTTACTAATCGCTATCCTGAATATGTGAAGCGGCTAATATTGATATCTACCCTTGCCTTTTATCCCGCGGAAATTGTGGAGGAGTCCAAGCAATACCGGATGAAATTATTTCAGCCGGGCAACGTGCATGCGCTTGCGGAACATCTAATCAATCTGATAACGATTAAGCCTATAGATAGCCCTGAAGGCATGACACTGCTGAATGCTTATGAGGAAACGACCTTTGAGACTTATTTTGCGATGGTGGATTTATTTCTTCGCTCTACTCCGGCTGAGGACCTCAAGAAACTTGCTGTTCCTACTCTAGTCCTAGCGGGCGAGCTTGATATTTTATTTCCACACTATTTATCCAGCATCACAAGCAGCTACATACCGAAGTCTACTTTTCATATTGTTCCGGATGCTTCCAACATGACGTTCATAGATCAGCCAGAGCATACTGCAAAAGTCATGGATCATTTTATGAGTAATACAAAAGATTCGAGTACTATCCGACCTATTCATACGGATGATCCGGTAGTCAACGGGATGCGCTCGAAGGTAATGGACCTTATATTTGAAGGAAAAGCAAAGGCTTCGCCTAGAAAATCATTGCAGGTTCAATTGATGAATGGGTTCAAAGTCTATGTAAATGGCACGGAAGTGCTTCAAGGGTGGAATCAGAGGCTTGCCAAAAGATTGCTGGTGTATTTGATTTTTCATCCTGCCTGTATTAGGGAGAGCTTATATAACGAGTTTTGGCCTGACAGTTCATCCAAGCAGTCCAGCAATTACTTGAGCGTATGCCTGAATCATTTGAAGCAGCTGCTGAAAACGGAGGATCAAGCCAGCCTGCTTGCAGCTGACAAGGAGCACATTTATTTACATGGAATGCTGGAATGCGACCTGGTTAGCCTGAATCATGAAATCAACGATTTTTTTTCCGAGACGGATACTATGCGTAAAAAGAGGCTTGCCGAGGAAGTGATTCATTCTCTTCCAGAGTCATTAAACTTGGATATTTATGACGATTGGTTTCTAGAAAAGCTGGATGCAATCAAGGAAAAGCTGCGCAAGGTGGTGGTGTGGTTAATCCTGACTTACGAGCAGCAGGAAGAGGAAGATAAGATTATTTCCTGTATTGAAAAGGTACTGCCTTTACAGCCCGATTATCTGGAATATTACGACCATGTAATCACCATTTACGAGCGCAGGGGCATAAGAGCACTAGTGTCCAAGTGGATGAAGAAAAGAGAACAGGTGCTAGCGGACTTTTATTAAACAGTGCTGTGTGCTAGAGAAAATGGGAAGCAGCAGCAGCTTCTATAGCAGTTTATGTAAGGATATGGTAAGATTTAAACGCAGAAATGAAGTACAATGGCTGTAACTCTCTTTTTTTGACACATAAACGCATCATTCATTATCTCTACGAAATTACGGTGATCCCATGCAATCGATTTTTACATCCAGCGTCATTGATGAAGCTCTATTTCGAATCGAATCGTACAAGAAGCTTGCCGCATTGTTGCAATCGACGAAGAATAACGAAGGCATTTGCAGCTTGTCCGTCAAAGTATTAAGCAACTTTTTGGACTCGTCGCATGAAGAGGTTACTAGCTCTCTGTTGAAGCTCACCGATTTCGGCATTATTAAAAGCAATCGTTCTCTAAACGAATTCAAAGTGCTTCAAACGGATTTGGAGCAATCCCCTATAGGCCTGACGGAATCGCTCCTGCAGCTGTTGATCGACAAGCCGGAGTGCTCCTTTCAGCAGCAAGCCAACGAGCTTCAAGTATCGTTAAAAGAGCTGGAAATCATCTACGGTTATTTTGTTTTTATTTTGCAATAACAGCCTTATGCGAGCGGAGCCTATGACGTTCAAGTGAATGGAAGTTATCCACCTGCAACCCGCTGGCTTAAGCCGGAGGGTTATTTTACATGATGGCCTGCAAAGGGAATCTATCTTTTCGATGCAGGGGGTGGTGCCTCCTAAATGTAAGAAGAAGATTAAGGATTATGAAACAATCATGGGCTATGCAGATACTTGCTAGATGGAGAGTATAGCTGATAAGGTAGGATTAGGACAAACGAAGCAGGAGGCGACCCGTTGATGCCAGTGGATTGTTTGTAGTTAAGACCCCATTTATGGTTTTACATGGCAAAGGGTGAATCAAGTTGTTCTAAAAAAGCTTCCGATGCGTGTGATTAGACCCATTACGGCTCCACCGACAAAGAAATAACTGATGACGACGCTAAATGCAACAAGAAAAAGGCTTTTCAACACTTTGATAAAAATGATAACTCAACTCCAATTCGAATCTATTAAAATAGTGCACGAGTAAAGGCACCTTGTCTAAGGTACATGATTATGAAGGAAACCGCAAGTTTTACAGTTTCAGGGAATACTTGAGTTGAGGCGTCAGGAGGGACTGAAATGAAAAATAAATTTGAAATCGACTCGGCATGTTACATACTCGGTTTGCAGTTGGAGCATGCGTTGAATTACTTGGCAGATCACCATATGGTAGTGCATGAAATGGACGGAAAGCATTATACCGATGATGTTGGCATAGAGGAGTTGGAGAAGCTGGCGCATGCCGAACGCGCTTAAATCAGCAGATTTGCATGAAAGGTTTTACCTAAAGAAAGAAGGTTTCTTATGCTATTTTATAGTATAGCGGTTGTTGTCATTGCTATTGATCAGCTGGCGAAAATTTGGATACGTGGTTCAATAGCGGTGGGAGACTCGGTTCCGTTTTGGGATTCCGTACTGAATTTAACCCATTACGAGAATAGTGGCATGGCTCATAGCTTGTTTCAAGGCTACGGGAGGCTCTTCGCACTTTTTGCCATTTTATTTATCTCAGGCGTGCTTTATTACCGAAAAAAGGGCGACGTCAAAGGAAAGCCGATGGATATTAGTATGGGTTTCTTGGTAGGCGGTGCGGCCGGTAATGCAATTGATCGAATTTTATTCGGTAAAGTGACCGATTTCCTGGAGTTTACTTCGGGTCATGGCATTCTTAATTTGGCGGATGTTGCTATCAATATCGGCGTTGTCCTATTATTAATAACTGCGGCAGTGTCCATTATAATGAGAAAAGAATTTTTATGACTATAGGACCCAACTTAGAATAGGAGCGAAACAAATGGATTCGAACTTGCAAGCAATGCTTTCCGAAAATCCCGATATGGTTTTTGAAGAGGTCGTTACCATTACGATTGATAAGGATGATATGGATTTTTGGCTGAAGTTCACCTCGGAGTGGGGGGGCGTACTGTATTATCTGGACGAGAGAAATTCAAGGCAGCACGAGCAGGGCCATATTGGACAAGATCAGTATGAATTTATTAGAAGAACATACCGGTTAGGTTTAATTACAACGACCGGACTGCACGATAAGCTGAAGCTGAGCAAGGATGAGGCAGGGGAGGACGAGTACGCCTTTTCAATGGACTCGTTGGAATGTTACTTTATTCCTGCTTATCTAAGAGAGTACTGCAGCTCGAATAATGTCCTCAAAGCATTGGGAGAGAAGTATATTCAGTCGATGCTGCAAGGGCTGGAGAGCTATGGAAAGCCGGAAGAAAAGCTGGCTTCCATACAACAGCTGGTCGAGGAATACATTACGAACATGCACAACTATGCGAAGCAGCAATAAGCTTGAGCGGGGCTTCACCGCCCCGACTCGTTCATTCAAAGACTAATGTATTATGATCAATGCCTAAGAAGCCGTAGGCCTGGGCTATGATATCTTCATTGTTGTCTCCATAAAAATGCTGGGAGATTTGGCTCATGCCGGTTCGTTTGCCGAGCCGGTCGAGTTGATTTTTCATCAGCTTCGAATTGCATAAGACCGCAACCTTCTGGCAGTGGGGGAACATCCACTTCTGAAGCTCCTCAATCCGCTCATTCACATCTGGCGAAAAAACAAAAGGATGCCCGTTCGCCACCATCCCTCTGTTGTCGATCAGCAGCTTAATGTGGCCTTTGGTCAAGTAAGTACACGCTATCTTAAGATCAAAAGCGGTTTTGTTAACATCCTCCACGCTAAGTATTCCTTTGACCTGCCATGAAATAACCTGCTCATCGAAATCAATATGATAAACAAACCGTTCGCTTAAGGCTCTCTTATATTCACTTTTTACATAAGCCGTGTGCATAGAAAAGCGCTCATTGTCAAAAAAGTAGCTCATATCAACGTCCAGCGCATTTGTAATGATCGATATATTTTCCAGCGAAATGTTCCGCTCGCCCCGCTCTACGCCTCCGATGTAGGAACGGTCCATTCCGCAGCGTAATGCTAGCGCTTCCTGTGACATCCCGGTCTTAAGTCTAAGCTCTCGTACTCTTTGTCCAAAGTTAGTTAAGATGGTCATACCGATCCTCCTTATCCGATATGGATAATATAAGTATCATTATGCAAGAAATAAGGGGTAAAGTCACCAAATTTCGACAAGCAGCTCACATAAAACAAGTGAAGAGCTCTCCTTCCGACACCAACGGAATCATAAAGAATCCGCGTGGAAAGGGAGCTCTTCACCTGCACAGTCGATAGCAAATTATAATTTAAAAGAACGAATATTTTGCTGCAAATCGTCGGCGAGCTTGGACAAATGAGAGGCGGAATGGAATATTTCTTCCGTCGATGCCAGCTGCTCCTCGGATGCCTTGGCTACACTTTGCGTATTTTCGCTTGCGCTTCTCGCGATGTTTGCGGTAGATAGGATAGAAGCGGTAATTTCTTCGGTAGCCGCAGCCATCTGCTCAGATGTTGCAGATACCTCTTGCAGCTCATGGTTAATCGTTTGAATGTTTTCAAGTATTTGTCCGAACATGTCTCGGGTCGTGGCAGCGACGGAGATGCCGTCCGTAATTTCTTGGTTAACGGATTTCATCGAATCAATGGCCAGTCGCGTCTCGGACTGAATCTCACCGATCAAAGCCGATATCTCATCGGCCGAAGAGCTGGACTGTGCAGCGAGTTTCTTCACCTCGTTGGCGACAACGGCGAAGCCTTTTCCTTGCTCACCTGCACGAGCTGCTTCAATAGAGGCGTTGAGAGCAAGAAGATTCGTCTGATTGGCGATTTGGGCAATGATCGTTACAATCTCGCCTATTTCATCGGATCTTTGACCCAGCTTCTGGATAAATTCAGCCGTAGTGCTTGCCGAGCTTTGAATGGATCCCATTTGACGAACAACCTGCTCGACAGAATCGTTTCCACTTGCTGCATGATGCGAAGTTTCAATAGCTTTCTCGGAAACAACGGAGGATGTTTCGGCAATTTTACCGATGCCTTGAGCCATCTCTTCCATTGCTTTAGCGGTTTCTTCCGTGCTGGCAAGCTGTTCGGCTGAACCGCCGGATACTTCCTGCATAGCGGCAGCAACTTGTCTGGATGTGCCCGCCGATTGATCAGCGCTTGCCGCGAGCTCCTCGGACATGGCGGCTACCTGAGAAGATGTGTTGGACGTCTCTGTCACCGTGTGTCTCAAGTTGGTGACCATGGAAGCAGCGGCTCCAGCCAGGTCGCTCAGTTCGTCTTTACTCCGTACGGCTACGGGCTGAATGCTCAGATCCCCCGCAGCGACCTGAATAATATGTCCGGTCACTTTACGTAAAATGACAACGATGCGCAGGTGGAGTATCCAGAGAACAATGATGCTGAAAAGAATACTGGCGCCTACAATGGAATAGATGAAGATGCTGCCGCCTTTATGCGTGTCTGCGACTTCCTGAGCGGCTGCTATGGCCCCGTCATGATATGTTTTTTTCAGATCATTAAAAATCAGCTGCATATCATCGAACCTCTTTTGTCCCACTCGCAACAAATCCACGGATTGGGCCATCTGTCCACTGCGGCTTGACTCCAATATCAGCTTGTTATTGTCTTTAAACTCGGTCCAGGAAGCTTTAAGCTGGTCAAGTTTCTTCTTTTCTTCATCCGTAGTAATGGTTTTCTCGTAGATTTCGAGATTGGAGTCAAATTTATTGTACAGCTGGGAAATGCTGTTGCTCAGCATATCCATCGTCGGAACGTCCTGCTCGTCCTTGTGCCTGTAGGTCAAATTCAAGATGTGCTCCGCTTCAAAATTCAATTCGTTAATGGATTCGACACCTGGCATCCAGGTAACGGTAATAGCGTCAACGCGCCCTTTCATATAATCCATCGTCCCAACTGCAAAATACCCAAGAACAAAAAGAAGCAGTAAAACAATTCCGAACCCCGCAATTAATTTTTTGCCGACCGTAAAGCGCATGGACTTCACCTCATGTATTAGTCATAGTAGTAGAAAGTAGGTACTAGATATTTATTCGACAAATTTTTGCCAAATGTTTATGACTATTTTCACTATTTCTCATGAAAAATAGGTAACATGTCCGGGGAATCCGAAATTTAGGCAGGAAGAAGAAGACCGCCACTTGCATTAGAAGCGCAATTTTCATATAATAAGCTAAAGTTTCATACCTAAAATGCGTTGACGGAGTAAAGTAAGCAGTGCCTCTTTACAGGGAGGAGCCGCCGGAGATTGAGAGCGGTTCTACAGAAACAGGCTGCCGAAGTTCCCTCCTGAGCAGTCCTTTGAAACCACAGCGGATGCTGGAGGTAAGTAGGAGGGAGCCGGCCAAGAACTCATGTTCGGAACCGTTACATTCAATGAAGTGAGAAGGAGAATCCTTGTCCCTGCCGAGCGCTGTGCGCTGTGATGTAAGGGTGTCAAGATGCCTTCTAACAAGGGTGGTACCACGGCTTATTCGTCCCTTTATTGGGATGAATAGGCCTTTTTTTGTTGCCTAGGGAATGTTGTGAAGCAAATTTCCGTGTATAACGGGGGACTCCCCAAAAATGTCTAATCTTTGATTGAAGTGTTTCAGGATGAAGCTTCAGAAAGATTAGACGCCGAGCGAGCTTGCTCGCTGCGGACGGAATTTTCTACACAGCAGCACTTCACTTTCGGGGGATTTGTTCCGTTTTGTTCCGTTGAAGTCGGGGGTTATGAGTAGGTTGAACCACAGCGCTATACGGCGGCTACGAGGAAGATAAAAACTATAAGGAGGATGAACACATGAAAGAGCGTTTGGAAGCTCTAAAAGTCGAAGCTCTGCAGGAGCTGGCGCAGGTGACGAACCAGCAGCAGCTGAATGAAATGAAAATCAAATATTTGGGCAAAAAAGGTCCGTTGACCGAAATTTTGCGCGGAATGGGTGCTTTAAGCGCTGAGGAACGTCCGGTTATCGGGCAAGTGGCGAACGATGTACGCGGTGCAATCGAAGCCGTCATCGAGAGCAAGCAGGAGGAGTATCTAAAGGCCGAGACGGAAGAACGTCTTCGCGCTGAAACGATCGACGTTACTTTGCCGGGCAGACCTGCACCAGTAGGCGCAACACACCCTATCAGCAAAGTCATCCAGCAGATCGAAGATATTTTCATCGGCATGGGTTATACGGTAGCGGAAGGTCCGGAGGTTGAGCAGGACTACTACAACTTCGAAGCATTGAACCTGCCTAAGAATCACCCGGCCCGCGATATGCAGGACTCCTTTTACATTACAGATGAAATTTTGATGCGTACACAAACTTCCCCTGTGCAGGTCCGCACGATGGAGAAAATGAAAGGCGATGTGCCGGTCAAAATCATTTGCCCAGGTAAAGTGTACCGCCGTGACGACGACGACGCGACTCACTCGCATATGTTCACACAGATCGAGGGTCTTGTTATCGACCGCAACATCCGCATGAGCGATTTGAAGGGTACGCTGCTGCAGTTCGTGCGCGAGCTGTTCGGGCAAAATACGCAAATTCGTTTGCGTCCTAGCTTTTTCCCTTTCACTGAGCCTAGCGTTGAGGTTGACGTGACTTGTGCGATGTGTGGAGGCTCCGGCTGCCGCGTATGTAAGCAAACCGGTTGGCTCGAAATTCTCGGTGCGGGGATGGTTCATCCGAACGTTCTGGAAAAAGGCGGTTATGATCCTGAAGAGTACAGCGGCTTTGCCTTCGGTCTCGGGGTAGAACGCGTTGCCATGCTGAAATACGACATTGAAGACATCCGTCATTTTTATACGAACGACCTGCGTTTCTTGAAGCAGTTCGCCCATTTGTAATCGAGAGGAGTGTTAAGAGGACATGAAAGTATCTTACCAATGGTTAGCCCAATATGTGGATGTTACTGGATTCACAGCCGATGAGCTGGCAGAGAAGCTGACGCGGAGCGGTATTGAAGTGGATATTGTGGAAAAGCGCAACAAAGGGGTAGAGAAAGTACTCGTAGGTTTTGTGAAAACGCGCGAAAAGCATCCGGATGCTGATAAATTGAGCGTATGTACTGTAGATGTAGGGCAAGGCGAAGATTTACAAATCGTATGCGGAGCGAAGAACGTAGACGCAGGCCAAAAGGTTCCTGTAGCTATTGTAGGTGCCAAGCTGCCTGACGGATTGGTTATCAAACGCGCGAAGCTGCGCGGTGTAGAATCCCAAGGGATGATCTGCTCGGCGAAGGAGCTAGGCCTCAACGATAAGCTGCTGCCAAAAGAAATTCAAGAAGGCATTCTTGTACTGCCTGAAGATACTCAGGTTGGCGAGAGCATTCTTGATGTTCTGGCAATCAATGACGAAGTGCTTGATTTCGATCTGACACCGAATCGTTCTGACTGTCTGAGCATGCTGGGAGCAGCGTATGAAATCGCAGCGATTCTAGGACGTCCGGTTCAACTGCCGGATGCGGAGCAGGGCTTGCAGAAGAACGGTACAACTGGGCAAGCTTCGAATCATATCTCTGTGGAAATCACAGCAAAAGAACAATGCTCGCACTATGCTGCGCGCTATATCGAAAATGTTAAAATAGGTCCTTCCCCGCTATGGATGCAAAATCGTCTGATGGCTGCCGGCGTTCGTCCGATCAATAACATTGTGGACATCACTAACTTTGTCATGCTTGAGTACGGCCAACCGCTGCATGCTTTCGATGCGGATAAATTGGCTAACGGACACATTGATGTACGCATGGCGAAGTCTGGTGAAAAGATCGTCACTCTTGATGGAGTGGAGCGGGATTTAGAGCCTCACATGCTGCTTATTACGGACGGAACGAAGCCAGTAGCACTGGCTGGTGTGATGGGCGGAGAAAACTCCGAGGTAACAGACGGAACTGTACGTATTTTGCTCGAGTCGGCGAAGTTCGATGGGGGCACTGTGCGCAAAACATCCCGTCAGCTCGGCTTGCGTTCGGAAGCTTCCCTTCGTTTTGAAAAAGAAGTGAATCCGGAGGCGGTCATTCCTGCACTCAACCGTGCTGCTTCTCTTATGGCGGAATACGCTGGAGGTCAAGTTGCATCGGGTATTGTTGAAGCAGTGACGAAGGACAACAAAGTGGTACAAATCGAGCTTAGCGTAAGCAGAATCAATCAATATTTAGGTACGGAATTGTCCGCTGAGCAAGTAAGCGCGATATTTGACCGTCTGCATTTTAACGTGGAATCGCAAGGAGAAACCTTCACTGTTCATGTGCCTAGCCGTCGAGGTGATATTACGCGGGCTGTCGATCTGATCGAGGAAGTGGCTCGTCTGTATGGCTACGACAACATTCCAACGACGTTAATGAGCGGCGTTACGACTCCGGGAGCATTGACGAAGGATCAGGCTGTTCGCCGTCTGGTACGCAATGTGCTGACAGGAAGCGGCTTGCATGAAGCCATTACTTATTCCTTCACACATCCTGATCAAATTGCCGAATTCCCAGGAGCTTATCCAACTGCTAAGCCGATTACCCTGTCGATGCCGATGAGCGAGGAGCGCAGCACGCTTCGTACGAGCTTGATTCCTCATTTGCTGGATGTGGCTGCCTATAATCGGAACCGCAATACGGATAATGTAAATGTATTTGAGATCGGCAAAGTGTTCGTGACGGACGAAAGCTCGCTTACGAAGCTTCCGGAAGAGCGATTGATGCTATCCGCACTCATTACAGGCAAGCGCCATGAAACGCACTGGACGGGTAAATCCGGAGATGTTGATTTTTACGACCTTAAGGGCGTATTCGAAAGTGTTGTAAGCTACCTGGGCTTGCAAGGCATTGGCTACAAAGCTGCTCAGCCGGATGGCTTCCATCCAGGTCGTACAGCTCATATTACATTACAAACAGCAGAAGGAACACAAGTCATCGGTACTTTGGGTCAACTGCATCCTTCACTTCAACAGAAAAAGGATTTGGCGGACACTTACGTACTAGAGGTTGAGTTCTCCGTACTGGCAGAGCAAGCGAGCGAGCGTATTACCCACAAGCTGCTGCCACGCTATCCGTCTATCGGACGCGATATTGCCGTTGTAGTAGGCAGGGAAGTACAGGTCGGTGATCTGATGGCCAAGGTGCGTGAAGTGGCTGGTAGTCTGCTCGAATCGATCCAAGTATTTGATATTTACACGGGCGACCGTTTGGGCGCCGATAAGAAGAGCGTTGCGCTAGCTCTTGTGTACCGGACTCCTGAGCGTACATTGACCGATGAGGAAGTTAGCGAGCTTCATGCTAAGGTTGTTGAGGCATTGGAGCAAACGTTTGGAGCCGAGCTGAGAAAGTAAGAAACAGCTGCTCGTAATTTGTCATAAATATGCCTGCTACAGCAGGAAAAAAGGTTCCCCGTATCGAAATAAATGGAGATACGAGGAACCTTTTTTTTGTATTTCCAAGTGTTTACAAATGTCCTCCGATTATCATGGAAAAAATGGAGCCTTGGCTGCTGAAATAAAGCAACAAAATGGCTTGCAAAACCAATCAAGACCACCGGATGTCCGGTGTATTCCGAGCGGAGACTTTATAGACCTCCTCTGTGAAGGTAAGAAAGGAGAGTTTACTTGTGAGCAATGAAGAAAAAATCCGAATGACGGTAGATATATTTGGCACCCCCTATAAGCTGGTTGCCAGAACAAGCGCGACGAATATGAAACGAGTTGTTGCGCAGGTGAACGATCAAATGCATAAAATCGCCACGGGGTCCCCGCGGCTGGATACACCGAAAATAGCCGTTTTGGCGGCGGTACATATATCAGACGACTATTATAAAATGCAGGATGAATTTGAAGAGCTTATCGAGAAGCATAAGCTGCTTGAAAAGTCGAAGGAAGAGCTGGGTCAGCTAAAGGAGCGCCATGCTGTTCTTCTACAGGAATTAGAGGTGGAGAGGGAACGGCTTCAGGAGTTGGAGAACGATAGCCGTAAGCTCGAAGAAGAGCGTACGCAAGCTCAGGCTGAGGCTGCAAAGCTTCAGGAGGCGTTAAAGCAATCCGGACAGGAACGTGTGCGTTTAGAATCCAAGGCTAGAAGCGAGCAAGAACGCAGCCAAAGCTTGGAAAAGCAGCTCGAGGAGCAGCGCAAAGCGCTGTCGGAACTCGAAGAGCTAAGCTTAATGCAGGAAGCGGAGCTCGCAGCACAGATCGAGCAGCTGGAGTCCGAAACAGCCAGACTTCAAACTGAATTGGCACAGCTTGATCAGGAACGCGAGCAGCAGCTGGAAGAGCAACGCGGCTTGAATGCGAAGCTGCAAGAACAGGTGAAGAGTGAGCGTGAACGCAGCAGCGGCCTAGAGCAGCTGAAGCAGGAACGGGACCAGGAGCTTGAGCAGCAGCGTGGTTTGCAAGCGGAGCTGGAAGAGCAGTTGAAGCTGGCCCAAGAACGCGGCGGTGATCTCGAGCAGGAGCTCGTGAAGCAGCGTGAGGCAGCATCCGAGCTGGAAGAGCTGAGCCGGATGCAGGAGGCAGAGCTGACCGAACAGTTGGAGCAAGCACGAGCTGAAGCGTCGAAGTTTCAATCGGAGCTGGCGGTCCAGGCAGAGCAAGCGCAGGTAGAGGTAGCGAAGCTGCAGCAGCGGCTGGAACAGCAGAAGCGTGAACGGGAGCAGGAGTTAGAACGTCAGCGCAGCTTGCAATCGGAATTGGAAGAGCAGTTGAAGCACGAGCAAGAACGCGGCAGCGGTCTCGAGCAGGAGCTGGCGAAGCAACGCGAATCGGCAATCGAGCTGGAAGAGCTAAGCCGAATGCAGGAGGCGGATCTGACCGAGCAGTTGGAGCAGGCGCAAGCCGAAGCGGCGAAGCTGCAAGCAGAGTTAGCGGCGCAAGCAGAGCAGGCACAGGCCGAATCAGCGAAGCTGCAATCGGAGCTGGCAGCCCAATCGGAGCAAGCGCAGGTGGAGGTAGCGAAGCTGCAGCAACGGCTGGAACAGCATAGGCGCGAACGTGAGCAAGAGCAGGGACTTCAGCGCAGCGTGCAAGCGGAGCTCGAGGAGCAGCTGAAGCATGAGCAGGAACGCGGCAGCAGCCTTGAGCAGGAGCTGGCGAAGCAGCGCGAATCGGCAATCGAGCTGGAAGAGCTGAGCCGAATGCAGGAGGCAGAACTGACCGAGCGGCTGGAGCAGACGAGAGTCGAGGCAGCGAAGCTGCAAGCAGAATTGTCAGCGCAAGCGGAGCAAGCACGAGCCGAGGCGTCCAAGCTGCAAACGGAGCTGGCAGCTCAATCGGAGCAAGCACAGGTGGAAGTAGCGAGGCTGCAGCAACGGCTGGAGCAGCAGAAGCGCGAGCGGGAGCAAGAGCAGGAGCATCTACGCAGCGTGCAAGCGGAGCTGCAGGAACAGCTGAAGCGTGAGCAGGAACGCGGCGAGAGCCTCGAGCAGGAGCTGATGAAGCAGCGTGAATCGGCATCGGAGCTGGAAGAGCTGAGCCGGATGCAGGAAGCGGAGTTGAACGAACTGCTGGAGCAGGCGCGAGCAGAAGCAGCGAAGCTGCAGGAGGAGCTAGCGGCGCAAGCAGAGCAAGCACGAGCAGAAGCAGCGAAGTTGCAGGCAGAGCTAGCAATTCAAGCGGAGCAAGAGCAGGAGAAGCAGCGCAGTGTGCAAGCGGAGCTGGAGGAGCGGCTGAAGCGTGAGCAGGAACGCGGTGAAGGCCTCGAGCAGGAGCTGGCGAAGCAGCGCGAATCGGCGTCGGAGATCGAAGAGCTGAGCCGGATGCAGGAAGAAGAATTGACTGAGCAGCTGGAGCAAGCACGAGCAGAAGCGTCGAAGCTGCAGGCGCAGCTAGCGTCACAAGCGGAGCAAGCGCAGTCGGAGTCAGCAAGGCTGCGTGAGGAACAGTTGTCACAAGTGAGCAAAGTGCAATCCGAGCTCGAGCAATTGAAACTCAAGCAGGAGCAGGAATTGGAGCATCAGCGCAGCGTACAAGCGGAGCTGCAGGAACAGCTGAAGCGTGAGCAGGAACGTGGCGGAAACCTCGAGCAGGAGCTGGCGAAGCAGCGCGAATCGGCGTCAGAGCTGGAAGAGCTGGGCCGAATGCAGGAAGCGGAGCTGAACGAGCTGCTGGAGCAGGCGAGAGCGGAAGCAGCCAAGCTGCAGGAACAGCTGTCGGCACAATCCGAGCAAGCGCGAGCCGAAGCAGCTCAGCTGCAGACGGAGCTGAAGGCTCAAGCGGAGCAAGCGCAGGCCGAATCGGCAAGGCTGCGTGAAGAGCAGTTGACACAAGCGAGCAGAATGCAATCCGAGCTGGAGCAATTGAAGCTCGAACAGGAGCAGGAACTGGAGCATCAGCGCAGCCTGCAGGTAAAGCTGGAAGAACAGCTGAAGCAAGAGCAGGAGCGTGGCGACAGCTTGCAGCAGGAGCTGGCGAAGCAGCGTGAAACGTCGACGGAGCTGGAAGAGCTGGGCCGAATGCAGGAAGCGGAGCTAACAGAGCTGTTGGAGCAGGCACGAGCCGAAGCAGCCAAGCTGCAAACACAGCTGACGGCGGAAGTGGAGCAAGCGCAGGCAGAGTCTGCAAAACTGCATGAGGAACTATCTGCTCAGATAAATCGTACGCACTCCGAATTGGAGCAGCTGAAGCATGAGCGTGAACTGGAATTGGAGCAGCAGCTCGGCCTGCAAGCGGAGCTGGAAGAGCGAGTGAAGCTCGAACAGGAACGCAGCCGCGTTCTGGAGGAACAGCTAAGCAGCCTGCAGCAACGACTTGAACTTCAGCAAAGAGAGGCATCGGAGCTGCAAAAACAAAGCGATGAACAACTGCAGCGGTATGAAGAGCTTGGATTGTTGAACGATCAGCTGAATGAACAAATTCAGCTTCAACAAAAGGAATACGAGCTGCAGCTGGAGCGGAATCAGGAGCAGCAGAAACAGTCTCGTGCTGAGCAGTGGCAGGCTAAGGCATTGACCGATCAACTGCAGGAGCAGCTGGTGGAAGCATTGGAGCAGAAGCAGCTGCTTGAAGCTCAGCTTAATGATCAGGCTGTGGAGAGCAAGACGATTCTTGAGCGTTTGGAACAGCAACGGCAGCACAGCGATGTATTGACAGCTGAGCTGCAAGCGGAACGGGAGCAAGCTGGAGAGCTTCAGCGCAAGCTCGCTAGCCAGCTGGAAGAAACACAGCTCCAAGAGGAGTTGTACGCGGAGCTCCAGGGCTTACACGACGCAGCAGAGCGCGAGTTGCAGGAGCAAACTGCTCGCAGCGAGGAAGGGCTGCGAGATAGCGAGCAGCAGATCGCCGCGCTGCGAGAGCAGCTCGGGCACCGGGAAGTTCAGCTGGCAGAGCACCAACAGCAAGTGGCTTCAATGCAGGAAGAACTGCGCGGGTTGATGGCGCAATTCCGCGAGCAGCAGTCATACCAGCTGCAGCTGCAAGAAAGCGCGGGCCAGTGGCAGCGTCGCTATGAAGATCTGATGGCGCAGGCGGATGAACTTCGCAAGCTTAGTGGAGAGCAGCGGGAAGAGCTGGAGCTGCAAGAAGAGCTGTATAAAGAGCTTGAGGATCAGCTTGCTGAGCTGCAATCCCGGATGAAGAAGCAGGAAAGCGTGAGCCTGGAGGAAAACAGTCAGCTCGAAGCAGAGAGAGCGGCACTGCGGGAGCAGCTGCAGGGACAAGCGGAAGCGGCTGCGGCATTGGAGGTTCAACTGCTTAGCGAGAACGAACGATTGGCTGAGCTGGAGGAGCGTTACCAGCAGCAGGTTGAGCGCAATCAAAGCTTGCTGCACAATCAGGAGCAGCAGTTGGCTCGTATCGAAGAGCTTGAACGTCAATATAGTGTCGGACAACAGCTTCAGAGTGAGTTGTCGACCCAGATTGAGCAATCTCGAATCCAGTTTGCAGCTCATCAAGAGGAGCTGCAAATCCAGGTGGAGCTTTATAACGAGCTGCAGGAGCAATTCAAAGAGCAGGCTGCGCAAAATCTAGCTTTGCAAGAGGAGTATAATGACCACCGTGAACGGGCTCAACAGGTTTATACCGAACTGCAAGAGCTGAAATCCGAGTATGAGAAGCTGCAAATCGAGTATAACGAGTGGATTGAACTAGTTGTTGAAAATGATTAACGTCTTAAGGCGGGGGTCCCAATGAACGGATTGGATTGGGCTGCGGCTGTGATTACTGTGACGGGTACGGTATTGGGCTATTATCGAGGTTTGGTTAGCCAAATCGTATCCGTTGCGGGCTTGTTTATTGCTTACCTGGTTGCATTTGCTCTTTACCGGCAAACAGCTCCATTGGTAGCAGGAGTCCTTGCCCTGCCGGCTAATGAATCGTTCCAGAAGTATGAGAACCTCATGAAAGGTCTCCATCTCGATACCTACATATACAATGCCATTGCGTTCGCATTGCTTCTTTTTGGAGTGAAGTTTGCTTTAAGTCTGGTTGGTCGTATTTTGAATTGGATCGCCTTAACGCCGGGTCTCAAGACGATAAATCAATGGAGCGGAGCACTGTTAGGTTTGGCGGAGGCGGTGCTGCTAATAGTTATTGCCGTACAAGTGATGAGTGTAATTCCTAATGAAACGGTACGTCATTTGTTGGATGGCTCCAAATCGGCCCCTTATATTTACAACGCATTGCCGTCGGTGACGGACAAGCTTCATGAGCTTTGGAACAAAAAGGCCGCATAAACGAAAGACCGATCTCTAGGATTTCTAGAGATCGGTCTTTTTTTGCATGATTGGCAATCTTAGGATTCAACAATCAGCTTCGATTTCATATTGATATGGCCGGAACCGCAAGGAACCGTACAAATAATGTCGTAAGTACCTTCTTTGTCAGCTTTGAACGTTTTTGTTTTTGTGCTGCCGTCCAGCTTAACGTTCAGTCCCTTAATCTCTACGCCGTGCATACCCTCTTTATTTTCCAAGGTGACGGTAATGTCTTGCCCTTTTTTCACTTTATATTCAGCTTGATCGAACTTAAAGTTCGAAGCGACAAGCTTCAAATCGTTAGAAGCTCCAGTAGATGCCGTACCTGATGCTGCGTTAGAAGCCGGCGCAGGCGCTGTAGCCTCTTCTTTTTTGCCACAAGCGGATAATGCGAATACAAGACAGACAGCCACTGCCAACACGATTAACTTTTTCATTCTGTACCCCTCCATCAAACAATTATGGTTACCACATTGTTCATGATACACGAGCGATGTACAGAATGCAGTGACAAACCGGTGAATAATGGAAGGCGATTTTGCAACAAAATCCATAAAAAAATCAGTCTTACGGAATCCCGCATGACTGATTTTTAAGACTGCGAACGCCTAAAGTATGTTACTTCATTACTTACTCACGTCCGCCGTTTCCTTGCTCAAACGGAGTTTTGACCGGAATGAACAAGTCGATAATCCCGATGACCAATGCAGCCAGAATAGCGCCGATGAAGCTCGTCGAAACTCCACTTACAACAAATTGGGCCACCCAAATGATGACGGCACTCGTGATGAACCCAACGATTCCCCGGCCAAAAGGCGTAATCTTTTTGCCGAAGATACCTTCAATGACCCATGCTGCAATCGCAATGACCAATGCCAGGAAAAATGCGCTCCAGAATCCCCCGACCTTAAATGCAGGTACGATGAAGCTTACGAACATCAGCACCAAAGCAGATACGATAAACCTGACGATATGTCCAAGCAAATGCATCAGCTTATAACCTCCCTCTGTAGCGATTTTGGATGTCACGACCTTGAATAGCATTAAATTGACGATTTTCTCGCTGCACATAGTATTATGGCCTGCAAGGGTATGTTTATGTGAGCCAGATTTTAGGATGATGGAGAAAACGGCTATAGTTGAAAATTAGCTTATCCCTAAGGGTTCGGATATAATATAATGAATAGATCTGTAACGGAATAGAAAGGTAGGATGGAATTGAACAGCAAAATATTAAAGACTCTGGACTATGCCTCCATTTTAAATAAATGTGCACATCATGCGGAAACCGTATTAGGGAAAGAACGGGTCGAGGAGCTTCTTCCGAGCGGTGATTTTGAAGAAGTGAAGAGACGTCTCAAAGCGACCGACGAGGCGGTTAACGTTAATCGACTTAAAGGAAGCGCTCCATTCGGAGGCATTCGCGATATTAAATCCGCAGTCCATCGAGCGAGAATCGGAGGGATATTGAGCCCATCCGAGCTTTTCGATGTTGCTAATACGATTTATGGCGGCCGCAGGCTTAAACGGTTTTTGGCGGACGTGCATGAGGATTATCCTATTCCGTCCCTGATTTTGCTCACGGAGCAAATTGAAGAGCTGAAGACAACTGAAGATAGAATTAAGCAATGTATCGACGACAATGCGCAGGTGGTGGACTCGGCAAGCCCTGAGCTGGCCCGTATCCGACAGGAGCTGCGAACGAGCGAAACTCGTGCTCGCGACCGTCTGGAGCAGATGGTGAGAACCCCATCTATACAAAAAATGCTGCAGGATAACCTCGTTACAATCCGTAATGATCGCTATGTCATTCCTGTCAAGCAGGAGTACCGCGGCCATTTCGGCGGCATGATTCACGACCAATCCGCATCAGGCGCTACTCTGTTCATTGAGCCTGAAGCTGTAGTTCAATTGAACAACCGAGTGCGGGAGCTGAAGCTCAAGGAAGAGACGGAGATTGAAAAGATTCTTCGGATTCTTACCGAGTTGGTTGCAGAGTCTGCTGACTTTCTGCTGGGAAATATCGATGCGTTGGCCGAGCTGGATTTCACCTTTGCCAAAGCAGGTCTCTCTCACGAGATGAAGGCGACGCTGCCGGTATTGAATGACCGAGGATTTATTAAAATCAAACGCGGACGCCATCCCCTTATTCCTGCGGATGCGGTCGTTCCGCTGGATATCGAGCTTGGGAACCGGTACACGACGATCATCGTAACCGGTCCGAACACTGGCGGTAAAACCGTCTCACTCAAGACGATCGGTCTGCTCTCCTTAATGGCGATGTCAGGGCTGTTCGTTCCTGCGGAGGAAGGCAGCCAGCTGTGTGTTTTCGATGCTATTTATGCTGATATCGGCGATGAGCAAAGCATTGAACAAAGCTTAAGTACATTCTCAAGCCATATGACGAATATTATTCGAATCCTTCGCGATATGACCCCTAAGAGTCTTGTGCTGCTGGATGAGCTCGGTGCGGGTACTGACCCGGCGGAAGGCTCGGCGTTGGCGATATCGCTGCTGGAGTATATTCACAAAATGGGCTGCCGCATCGTCGCTACGACCCATTACAGCGAACTCAAAGCTTATGCCTTTGACCGTCAAGGAATCATTAATGCCAGTATGGAGTTTGACGTTCAGACTTTAAGCCCTACGTATCGTTTGCTAGTCGGAGTACCCGGACGAAGCAACGCTTTTGCCATTGCCGAGCGATTGGGATTGGCCAAATCGATCATCGACCATGCCCGCGGCCAGGTAGGCGAGGAAGATCAGCGCGTGGAATCGATGATTGCCACGCTGGAAGAAAACCGTTTGACTGCCGAAGCGGAGCGTCAAACGGCCGAACAACTTCGTCGCGAAGTGGAAAGCCTGCGGACAAAGCTCGAAGGTCAGCAGCAGCGCTTTGAAGAGCAGCGCGACCGGATGTTGGAGAAGGCGGAGCGGGAAGCTCAGGAGGCTGTAGCCAAGGCTCGCCGCGAGGCCGATGAAATCATCTCTGATTTACGCCGTATGCAGCGGGAAGCGAATTTGGTCAAGGATCACCAACTAAGCGACGCTAAGCGCAGACTGGATCAGGCGGTGCCCGAGCTTCGTCAGAAAAAGGCTTCCGCCGCGACGACCAAGAAGAAGCAGGATAAGCTTGAAGCGGGTGATGAGGTGCTCGTAACGAACCTTCGGCAGAAGGGGCATATCGTCGATGTGGTTAGTGATACTGAAGCTATGGTTCAGCTCGGAATTATGAAGATGAAGGTTCATTTAACGGATCTGGAGCTCGTTAAGGCTGCCTCCGCGGCGGCCAAAAAACCGCAGCAAGCAGCAGCGAGCCTCAAGCGTACACGGGATGAGAACGCCAGAATGGAATTGGATTTACGGGGATCCAATCTGGAAGATTCCATCATTGAAGTCGACCGATTCCTGGATGAATCGTACTTGGCTAATTTTGGCCAGGTCTATATTATTCATGGTAAAGGTACCGGAATTTTACGGACGGGAATTCAGGAATTTTTGCGTAAGCATAAGCACGTCAAGAGTTTCCGCATCGGCAATTATAATGAAGGCGGTACTGGGGTAACTGTAGCCGAGCTAAAATGACAAAAAATTTTCATATGCGATGAAACTCTAGGAAGGGTTACCTCGTATGTATAGTGTAAACATCGATGTTACTGTAAGATAGGATGTAAGACTTTTTAAAATACAAACTACTATTCATGGGAGGAATTTTAGGATGGGAATCTTTAAAAGACTGCGTGATATGACGATGGCTTCGATTAATGATTTGTTGGATAAAGCGGAAGATCCGGTAAAAATGCTGAATCAATTTTTGCGCGACATGGAAGAAGATATCAACGAAGCCGAAGTGGCTGTAGCGAAGCAAATCGCGGTTGAGAAGAAATTCAAGCAGCAATATGAAGAAGCATTCGAAATGGTGCAAAAGCGTGAAGAGCAAGCTTTGAAAGCCCTGGAGCAAGGTAACGAAGACTTGGCTCGCCGTGCATTGCAGGATAAGAAAGAGCATCAAACTCGTTATGATGAAATGAAAAATCAATACGATATTGCAAAAGGCAATGCCGATCGTCTTCGTAACCAGCTGCAAGAGATGAAAGACGAGTTCGGCAAAATGAAAAACAAGAAAGATTTGCTCGTAGCTCGTGCTGAAGCAGCTAAAGCCCAAAAGCAAATCAACCAGGCTATGTCCGGATTTGGAACTGACAATGCGGCGAAAGGCTTTGACCGTATGTCGGAGAGAGTATTGCAAATGGAAGCAGAAGCGGAAGCAAGCAACGAGCTTCGTTCCAAAAATCGCAGCCTCGACGACGAGCTGGATCAATTGGGCAAAAACGATGGCGTTGACGATGAGTTAGCTGCTCTGAGAGCTAAGCTACAAGCGAAGAAGCAATCTTAATCCACCCCGAAATAGTATCGACTTAGAAGAGAGACTGCGGCTGCCGGCCACAGTCTCTTCAACCGTTAACGCAGTTTCATATTCAGTCCCATTCCCGAATATGCTTTTCTTGTCCGGGGAGCTCCCCAAAATGTAAACGATTTAGCTTCGGAGATTCGCTATACTTTTGAAGTTTTTAGGGAGGTGTCGATACTTGAATGAAGAGGTGGATGTGTTGTTAAATAATCCTTATATTGAGACATTAGCATTTTTCTCCGTTGCTGTAGTAGCTCTGATCGTTTTCCTTGCCATATTCGAGGTTGTGACCAAATATAAGGATTGGGAAGAGATTAAGAACGGTAACTTGTCTGTTGCGATGGCAACCGGGGGGAAAATATTCGGAATCTGTAATTTGTTCCGTTTCGCTATACTGAATAATGATTCCGTGCTCCATTCGCTTATTTGGGCCGGATACGGTTTTGTGCTGCTGTTGGTCGCCTATTTTATTTTTGAATTTTTAACGCCATATTTTAAAATTGACGAGCAAATTCAAAAGGACAACAAAGCGGTAGGATTTTTGTCTATGATCATTTCGATATCCATATCTTATGTTATCGGTGCCAGTGTAACATAAAGAGGATTGGGCTATAACCGGAGGGCATGCAATGAAATATTTATGGGGTAGTTTATTAGCCTTGGCGCTTGTGTTTTTTGTCTGGGGCACTTATTATTTTATTAAACACGGCTAGTAAGTTGAATCGGAGGTAGGTACGGTGTCGCAATCGCATGATCAAGTATGTCCTTGGTGCCAAACGGAGATTGTGTGGGACCCCGAAATCGGTCCGGAGGAAAGCTGTCCGCACTGCTTTAATGAGCTTGGCGATTACCGCAGCATTAATTTGAAAGTAGGACAACACGAGCAGGATTCGGATTTGGACGAAGAAGATGTCGATGATAATGACATCGAAGATGACAGTGACGAGTATGAAGAATATGAGGAATTTGATGGTATCGACGATTATGAGGAAGGCGTCCAACGTGTGCTGGATAGCCAAGAGGATACGCCGGAATGTCCCGTCTGCCACAGCTACATGCTGTTAACAGGTACGCGGACGATGGCGCTAGGCTTCGTTCCTGCAGTACCCCAAACGTTGAAGCAGCCATTAGTCAAGGCTGCCCATAGCACGAAAGTATTCGTGTGCCCGTCCTGTTTCAAGGTTGAACAGGTATTGTCTGAGGAAGATCGTCTGGGTATGATCGAGCTGTTAAAGCAGCACGGCAAGCAGTAAGCGCTGCTCGAGAAAAAGGAAATTCTCACAGGATGTGAGAATTTCCTTTTTTTTCATTCCCTCATGTTTTTCATAGAGAGGGGAAGGTTAACAAGGACGTCATATCCTACATAACAGGTGAGTACGATGCATTCGGGAACAAAACAATTTCCGCACAAATGGGTGCGAAGCAAAGAGCAGCGTACAGGCTGGCGCTATGGAGGCCGCGGGAGCGACACTTCTTCCAAGAAAGGAAGGGGCGCGCTGACCGGACAGTCACGGCTGCTTCTAACCGTTCATGGCTTGGTGGCGGCAGCCAACGCTTTGTCTGGTACGTTTGTCAACGTTTACTTATGGAAAGCTCGCCAAGACTTTGCGTTGATCGGGTGGTTCACACTCATTAATCATGTGATGATGGCCTTAACCTTCTGGCTTGCCGGCAAATGGGTGAAGGAGCATAACAAGATGAACTGCCTGAGGGCAGGGGTTGTTGTTTCAGCGATGTTCTATACGCTGGTACTATGGTTTGGAAGCGGGGCGGTTAACTACTATTTGCTTTTGGGAGTCATTCTGGGGATGGCTTCCGGATTGTTCTGGCTTGCTTTTAACGTCGTATACTTCGAGGTAACGGACCCGGGGAACCGGGATCGGTTTAATGGCTGGGCAGGACTGTTGGGGTCGGGGGCGGGGATGATTGCTCCGTGGATCTCGGGCTTTTTGATCATATATTTGAAGCAGACGAACGGATACAGAGTTATTTTTACGATATCGCTTGCTATTTTCGTCGTCGGTGTGGTGTTCAGCTTTTTCTTGAAAAAAAGAAAGTCCGAGGGTCATTATGAATGGCTGCTCACGCTGCGCTGCTTGAGGCAAAAGGAAACGTTGTGGCGTACCGTATCCCTTGGCTTAATTGCTCAAGGAGCACGCGAAGGTGTCTTCGGATTTATGATCGGATTGCTCGTTTTCGTTCATACCGGCAATGAGATGAAGCTTGGAAATTTTGCGCTGATTACATCTGCTGTTTCTTTAGTCAGCTTTATGATTACAGGACGGCTGTTGAAGCCGAAGTACAGGAAAAAGGCGATGTTGATCGGCGCACTAATGATGGTGATTGTCATATTGCCTTTCTTTTGGAAAGTGAATTTTTTGACACTGCTCATTTTCGGTATTGGTGTAGGGCTTTTCTTTCCTCTCTACTCCATCCCTATGACCTCATCTGTATTTGACCTGATTGGGAATCATGCGGATAGTGTGCAGCACAGAGAAGAATACATTGTGATGCGTGAGCTGGCCCTGAATGCGGGTCGAATCAGCGGGACGGCTGTTTTCATTGTGGTAGTCGCTATCACTTCATCTCCTTCAGCAATGAATTGGCTGCTGCTTGGAATCGGAAGTACACCGCTTGCCGCATGTTTTTTCATGCGTAAAGTACCGATGGATAAGCAAGCTAAGGCCGTTGATGGTGCTTGATCTTGCGGGTCCAGGTGCTATTGGAAGTGTGCGGCCCGCCTTGACAAAATAAGGAGTGCCGTTACAATTAGGACGAAGGTTGTAGAGCATAGAGCGACGAGTCCTGTGCGGAGAGGAGTGGCATAGATGAGTAACAATCGAATGGTAAACAGCATTACGGAACTTATTGGAGATACGCCGGCTGTACGTCTTAACAGGCTGACAGGCGACAATGACGCCGAGGTATATGTGAAGCTGGAGTATTTCAATCCGAGCGGAAGTGTGAAAGACCGGGCGGCAATGAACCTAATTGCACAAGCGGAAAAAGACGGGATTTTGAAACCCGGCGCTACGATTATTGAGCCTACCAGCGGTAATACGGGAATCGGACTTGCCATGAATGCTGCGGCTAAAGGCTATCAAGCCATTTTGGTTATGCCGGATAATATGACAAAAGAACGTATTAATATATTGAAGGCTTATGGGGCTAAGGTCGAGCTGACGCCGGCAGACCAGAGAATGCCAGGTGCTATTCGCAAAGCCTTGGAGCTTAGAGAAGAAATTCCGGGCAGCTTCATCCCGCAGCAGTTTGAGAATCCGGCGAACCCGGAAATTCACAGAACGACAACGGCACTGGAAATTATCGAGCAGATGGATGGAAAGCTGGATGCTTTTGTTGCATCGTCCGGTACAGGAGGCACAATTACAGGTACAGGTGAGGTGCTCCGGGAGAAAATACCAGGCATTCAAATCTATGTCGTTGAGCCGAAGGGATCTCCTGTATTGTCCGGCGGAAAACCGGGACCTCATAAGCTTGTTGGGACAAGCCCTGGGTTTGTTCCTGTAATCCTTAACACGGATGTGTATGATGAAATCGTGCAGGTTGCTGATGAGGATGCGCTTAGAACGACTCGTGAGCTTGGAAGCAAAGAAGGCATTCTCGTTGGACCTTCTGCTGGAGCCTCGGTCTGGACTGCATTGCAAATTGCCAAAAAGCTTGGTAAAGGCAAGCGGGTTTTATGCATAGCTCCGGATACGGGAGAACGTTACTTGAGCATGGGGATTTTTTCTTGATATAGGTTTAGGCAATGGTACAAGCACCTCACGAGAGGTGCTTTTTTGCAGTTTTATCTTGGGTAAAGCCGCCTCATAAATTGGAGAAATTTTTTTTGAAAAACATTGAATAAAAATACATTAAGATGTATAATTATAAATAAGAACATATTAGTGGGAAGGTGATTTAGTTGGTTATTGCATTGGAAAATGAACCTCCTGCACAAGGACAGTTTGAGCAATTACTTGCATCTGTTGAGGAGCATGAAAGCAATGCGGAACTACTGTATCAAACGTACTGTCAAAGCTCCTATGTGATTGCTGCTTATGATAAAGGTCGATTGATCGGCGTCGGAAGGGTGACGGGAAAAACCGATGCGAACCATGAGCTGCAAATTACGGTGCTTGAGGACAATCGCTACCGGGAGATCGAAGCGTGTATGCGCAGATTGTTGTCGATTCACCGCTTTTAACACGCAGCCATTCCAGATGAAAATCCTATATAAATGAGTAGCCTAAGGAGTGAAATGTGCCTTTAGGCTATTTTTGCTTTTGGAACAAGGCTGCCGAATGCTTGCTGTGCCGAGCAGGATGAATTTTATTTTGCAAAAAGTCGCTTGTTGGGTGTAATATGGAGTAATAATTTATAAATCCATGACACGGTAAGCATGAGAGACAAGTTTGCTAAAATGCAACACTCTAATAAAGCTTACGAGGCACAACTCTTAGGAGGGTTAACCACCGATGGAACAGTTTAAAATGCGAATTATTGAGCTGCTTAAGGAAGACGCGAGAAGAACTCCAGCGTTAATAGCGACTATGCTGGGGGCACCGGAGGCGGAAGTGGCGGAAGCGATTCAGCAATTGGAGCAATCGCATGTCATTATTAAATACGCTCCGATTGTGAACTGGGCGAAGGTGGACAACGAGAAGGTTACCGCATTGATTGAAGTCCAGATTACGCCGGAACGCGGCCGTGGCTTCGATGCGATTGCCGAGCGTATTTATTTGTATCCCGAAGTCAAATCTGTATATTTGATGTCCGGAGCCTACGATTTGCTGGTGGAGATTGAAGGGAAAACATTGAAGGAAGTCGCTTCATTCGTTTCTAATAAATTATCGCCGGTAGACCGCGTTTTATCTACCAAAACACATTTCATACTTAAAAAATATAAGCAGGACGGCATCACCTTTGAAGACCATGAAGACGATCGCCGTATGTTAATCTCCCCGTGAAGGATGATGAGTGATGATCAAACAACATGAACCTTCTACAAAGTCGATGTCGGGTTATTTGGCTCCCTTGGTAAGAGAAATTCCTCCGTCAGGGATCCGCAAGTTTTTTGACTTGGTTAGCGCAAGCAAAGATATTATTTCCCTTGGCGTCGGGGAGCCTGATTTCTGTACGCCTTGGCACGTTCGCGAAGCCTGCGTATATTCGTTGGAGCGCGGTAATACGAAGTACACACCTAACGCGGGGATGCCTGAGCTTAGAGAGGCGATCGCCGAGTATTTGTACGATTCATTCCATGTGCCATATGAACCATCTGACGAAATATTGGTTACGGTAGGCGGGAGCGAAGCGATCGATTTGGCGCTGCGTGCCTTGATCGTCCCTGGAGATGAAGTACTCGTTCCAGAGCCTTGCTATATCTCGTATTCTCCGATAACGACGATCGGCGGGGGGATCCCGGTTGGTATCGAAACGTTTGCCAAGGACAACTTCAAACTGACTCCAGAGGCGCTGAAGGCAAGCATTACGCCTAAGTCAAAAGTACTGATCCTTTGCTACCCGAGCAATCCGACAGGCGGAATTATGACATATGAGGATTGGCTCCCCATTGCGAAAATTGTTGAGGAAAACGATCTTATCGTCATTTCAGATGAAATTTATGCAGAATTGACCTACGAGCAAAAACATGTAAGCTTCGCCGCAATGCCTGGCATGCGTGATCGTACCATTCTGGTAAGTGGATTTTCCAAAGCGTTCGCCATGACCGGCTGGAGAATGGGCTATGCTTGCGGGCATCGCGATTTAATATCCGCTATGCTCAAAATCCATCAATACACCGTGATGTGCGCTCCTGCTATGGGGCAAGTAGCCGCGCTTGAAGCTTTGAAAAACGGCATGGAAGAAAAGGATCGGATGGTAGAGTCCTATAACCAAAGACGCCGTCTGGTTGTACAGGGCTTTAGAGATATCGGATTGGAGTGCCATGAGCCGCAAGGCGCATTCTATGCCTTCCCTTCCATTGCGTCTACAGGCCTAAGCTCGGAAGAGTTTGCCCAACGTTTGCTTCATGAAGCCAAGGTGGCTGCGGTTCCGGGGTATGTGTTTGGTAAGGGCGGAGAAGGCTTCGTGCGCTGTTCTTATGCGACTTCCGTTAATCAATTACTTGAGGCTATTGATCGGATCGGAAATTTTATACGTAAATTATAGTTTCGACAAAAGTAGTCATTTCCAACCTCGACAAAAGCTGGTATCTTTAATAGTATAGAAGTTTCATATCATTATTTGTTTATGGGACTTCCGTATCTAGAGATATGGCTAAGGGGGGATGAAGAGTGGCTTTTCCGGAATATCAGCTTAGGCATTACCCACAAATTGGTTGGATTCGCGAGAATAACCAGCAAGCTAAGTGGTTTTTTGGGAAAAAGAAGCAGTCATCTTCTGACGTATCTTTGGAAGAAGAGATTTATAGTTTACGTCAGGAGCTGGAACGGCTAGTTCAGACTGAAAAATGCCTGACTTCACCTAATGTCGTGAAGATCAGCATGATCCTGGACCAAAAGATAAATGAATATATGAATCGCATTAAGAGGGACCGTTAAGCGGTTCCTTTTTTATGTTTGGATATGGAAGATGCTGCTGCTGTGGTTTCGTCTCTTTTTTTGAAAGAAACTAGACTTTTATGATATGATGAGGGCTAGTAGCAATCCAAGTAAGCGCATCTATAAGGAGAGGGAACATGAGAGGGAAATTCATGCTGATCATCATGCTGCTGCTGGTACTTGCCGGTTGCGGCGGGGGGCCAAAGGCGGATGTGTTGGTTTTTATGACGGGCTCCAACGGAATTCCAAATGAAGTCGGAGATAAGCTTCAGGCCGCATTGCAAACAAAGCTCGGCGAGGCTCCTACCGTGAAAATTCAGACCACACCGATGTTTTCGATGGATAAGTTGGTCGTTGAGATTGCAGCGGGGGATAACGGCATTATTATTTTGCCGACAGAGCAGTTTAAAACGATTGGTCAGCAGGGCGGTTACGTCAGTCTGGATGAAGTAGCGAAGCAGGAAGATTTTCCGGGCGGCGTGCTGGAGCTTCCGGTTGATTCGAAAGAAAAGGATGCTGCGCCCAAGAAAGAGAAGCATTTGTACGGGATTCCTTTAGAACAAACCAAATGGTTCACAGAGCTTAAGCTGAACGGCAAAGACTTGGTAGCCTTTGTTCCGGCAAATGCCAAAAACCAGGATAAAGTGATGCAGGTAATGAAGGTCATTGCTCAAAAGTAATCAAAAGAAGGTTATTCGGGTAACGGATATACCTGAGGATAATTTCATAGACTTGCTCGAAAAGGTGCCTGTCAGCTTCATCGCCGGCAGGTTAAAAGGGAAACCGGTGTGAATCCGGTGCGGTCCCGCCACTGTATTTGGAGAGGGTGCCTTATCATGCCACTGTTCTTGGAGAAGGATGGGAAGGCGAGGCTGCCGTTACGGCTCCATAAGTCAGGAAACCTGCCTTCTCGGGAGTGGACCGAACCTTTCGAGGAAAAAGGAGTGTCGCTTGCAAACGTCTTGCTCGGATTAGCCGGGAACGTTTGAAACCGCATGCCCTCTGTTTCCTAAATCTAGCGATCAGGATCAGAGGGTTTTTGCTGTGGATGCATATAGGATAGTAACCAATGGCTTGAGCCAGGAAATGGACTTTAAAGGGGAGTAAGGATGAATATGTGGAGTGAAGCGAAACGAAAAGGTGCGAAGAAATGGCTTACTGCTGTGCTTGGTCTTGCGTTGGTGTTCAGTGCCGCCGGCTGCGTGCCGAAGGAGACTAAACCGTCAGGGACAGGAGACTTGGTGGATCCGCCGAAAGCAAGCAGCGGGGACCAGGCAAGCTCGCCTGCAGCAGGCGCGAAGTCTACCGTGTATCCGTTTAAAGTTAAGGATGCGACAGGCAAGGAATTCACCTTCGAGAAAGCGCCGACCAAAATTGTATCGGTATCTCCAAGTGAGACGGAGACGTTGTTCGCGCTTGGATTGGGAGATAAGGTCGTTGGCGTGTCAGACTTTTGCGATTATCCGGAGGAAGCGAAGAAGAAGCCGAAGATGGGAAGCATTGTAAAGCCCAACGAGGAAGCGTTGATCGCCGCTAATGCGGATGTAGTGCTGTCGGGCGTGTCTCTGAAAGTCGCTGCGGTCGAGCAGCTGAGAGGCTTGAATGTGAACGTGTTCAAGGTTGAACCCAAGACGATCGATGATGTAATGAACAACATATTGAAGTTCGGGCAAATTTTTGACAAGCAGGAGCAGGCGGAGAAGCTGGTAGCCTCCATGAAAGCGGAGCGCCAGAAGGTGACGGATGCTGTAAAGGATTTGAAGCCGGAGCAAAAGAAAAAAGTATTCATGGAGTTTTCTCCAGGCTGGACAGTAGGTAAAGGCGAGTTCATGGACGAGCTGATTACTCTTGCAGGTGGAATAAACGTTTCTTCCGATGTAACAGGTTATGCGAAGCTGAACGAAGAAAAGGTCATTGCAGATAACCCTCAGGTGATCCTTTATCCTAAAAATTTGATAGATGAAAACTCCAAGAAGTCAATGGATCAAATCATTAGAGAGCGGAGCAGCTGGGCTAATGTCGATGCAATTAAAAACAACAAGCTGGCCGGAGTGGATAAAGATTGGATTAGTCGTCCGGGACCTCGCATTACGGCAGGCTTGGTGGATGTAGCCAAAGGCATTTATCCGGAACTGGTGAAATAACATGAAGCGGAAGCTAATGGTGTGGGGAGGAGCGGGCGTACTGCTCCTTCTTCTTTCCGTGACGATCAGTTTGTCCATCGGAACGGTACACGTGCCACTATGGCATGTATGGGGGATATTAGCGCATCACCTTCCCTGGGTTGGCGGTACGGTACCGGTAGAATGGCAACCGGCATCGGAGCAAATTATTTGGCGGGTCAGGCTGCCTCGCGTCCTGCTGGGCGTGCTGGTCGGAGCGTCGTTGGGAATAGCAGGGGCGGCATTTCAAGGTGTGCTGCGCAATCCGTTAGCAGATCCCTACACGCTTGGGGTATCCTCCGGCGCTTCGGTCGGAGCCGCATTCCTGATCTTGTTCGGGCTGCAGTTCGCCCTGCTAGGCACAGGGACAGTGCCCGTAGTAGCCTTTATTACCGGAGCATTGTCGTTGGTAACCGTCATCCTGTTAGCAAGATCGGGCGGCAAAATGCGAATGGAGGCACTTATTTTATCCGGTGTAGTAATGCAGGCTTTTCTTGGTGCATTCGTATCCTTCATGGTTGCGATGTCCAAGCAGGTCATTAACGAAATTGTGTTTTGGCTCATGGGCAGCCTGGCTCTCCGGGGATGGATGTATTCGCTTGTGCTGCTTCCTTATTTGGCAATTGGCGTAATCATTCTACTCGGATACGGCCGAGCGATGAATTTGTTTGCGCTCGGTGAGCAGCAAGCGGCCTATCTGGGGGTCCGTGTAGAGCGGACGAAGCTTGTTGTGCTTACGGCAGCGACGCTAGTTACTGCAGCAGCCGTGTCGGTCTCCGGTGTTGTCGGGTTTGTCGGTCTGATTGTGCCGCATTTGCTTAGATTGATCGTAGGGCCGGATTACCGGCTGCTGCTGCCGCTTTCGCTTATCGGCGGTGCCGTCTATGTACTATGGGCGGATACGCTGGCACGCACGCTTCTAAGCCCGACGGAGATTCCGTTGGGGGTTGTTACGGCCTTTATGGGTGCACCGTTTTTTGCCTATTTATTAAAAAGAAACAAGCGGTTATCCGGTGAATAGAAATTAGTGATGCGGCTGAAAGGTGAAGGGAGGGACGTACATTGACAATGGACGTGACGGATGTGACTGATAAGATCATCAACGTGGAGGAAGTAGGAATAGCTTATCAATCGAGGCCAGTACTTGAGAAGGTTAGCTTTTCGGTGGCTGCTGGAGAATGCTTCGGTATTATTGGACCGAACGGCAGCGGCAAATCCACGCTGCTGAAGCTGATTTCTGGCGTTGAGAAGCCGTCAACAGGCCGTGTGCTCCTGCATGGTAAGGATGCGCACGGATATCCACGAAAGCCGCTTGCCAGATGGGCTGCAGTGCTTCAGCAGGATGCGCTGCCTCCGCTTGGCTTTACAGTACGCGAGGTCATCTCCATGGGTCGTTATCCCTTTCAAAATTGGCTCGGAGATGAAGCGGGAGCGGTCAATTCGGAGCAGCTTATCGATGACATCATCGATCGGCTGGAGCTGCGTCAGCTGCAGCACCGCAGCATGGATGCTTTGAGCGGCGGAGAGCGGCAGCGTGTGGCGCTCGGGAAAGTGATGGCTCAACAGCCGAAGCTGCTGCTGCTTGATGAGCCGACGACCTATTTGGACATCGGCTACCAGGTCCAGATGATGGACTGGATACGCTCTTGGCAGCGAGACTCGGGTCTCACAGTTGTTGCCGTATTGCACGAATTGAATTTGGCCGCTCAATATTGCGGGAGGCTGCTGCTGCTCCAAGATGGTCGGGTAGCGGGTATCGGCAAGCCGGAAGATGTTCTGCGCAGCGAGCTGCTAGAGGATGTGTATCGCACTCAGCCGATCGTGCTCAAACACCCGGTCGCTGGCGTTCCGCAAATTCTTTTACAGAGCGGGGACGGTCGATAACCCTGATTTGTAAGCTTCAGATCAATAAAGTTGAAGGAGACTTTGAACATGTATAATAGAACATCACTGAATCATACGGTTTCAGAAATAACGCCGCTGGATCAGGCTGCGGTGGAGGCGGCAGGCCGTCATCTTGATCAGCTGACCAAGCCTCCGGGAAGTCTGGGGAAGCTGGAGGAAGTGGCAAGGCAGCTTGCAGGGATGAATGGCAAAGTGTTGCCAGAGCTTGGCAAGAAGGCCGTTATTGTGATGGCGGGAGATCACGGCGTGTGCGAGGAAGGCGTTAGTGCGTTTCCTGCTGAAGTGACACCACAAATGGTGCTTAATTTCCTGAATGGCGGGGCTGCGGTCAATGTGCTGTCACGGCATACCGGAGCGGATGTCGTCTGTATCGATATCGGGGTTAACGCGGATTTGGAGCATCCTCAGCTGTATTCACGCAAAGTTCGTAAAGGCACTCGCAATATGGCAAAGGAAGCTGCGATGACCGAAGAAGAAGCCATTCAAGCTATTTTCACGGGGATGGACTTGGTCAAAGAGCTGGCGGGCCAAGGCTATACTATGTTTGCAACCGGAGAAATGGGGATCGGCAATACGACTCCAAGCTCCGCTCTATTAGCCGTTTTAACCGGCACTGACATTGGTGTTACGGTAGGAAGAGGCACAGGCATCGACGACAAGAAGCTGCTCCACAAGCAGGAGGTTATTGAACGATCGATTGCCGTCAATCAACCGAATCCTGATGATCCGATCGATGTGCTCGCCAAAGTAGGCGGCTTAGAAATCGCAGGATTGACGGGCGTCATCCTTGGAGCAGCGGTACAGCGTAGACCGGTTGTGATCGATGGCTTCATATCCTCTGCGGCAGCGTTGGTGGCAAGCCGGATTGCTCCGCTTAGTGCATCGTATATGATTGCTTCCCATTTGTCACAGGAGCAGGGGCATGCACGTTTACTGGAAGCTATTGGCCTATCGCCAATGCTGCGTATGGATATGAGACTTGGCGAAGGCACCGGGGCTGTTCTGGCATTCCCGCTTATTGAAGCGGCAGTGAAGATCATGAAGGAGATGGCTTCATTTGCGTCTGCAGGCATATCTACATCGAGTAACTGAGGGGAGGGGTGAAGCGTGCGATGTTGGTATTGGTAACAGGCGGAGCCCGCAGCGGGAAAAGCTCGTTCGCTGAAGCTTACGCCTCGCGGCTAGAGAATCAGGGCATTTACATCGCTACAGCTCAAGCGTATGATGAGGAAATGAAAGAACGGATCGGACTGCACCGAAGGCAGAGAGACGAAGCAGGATTTCCTTGGACGACGGTCGAGGAGTCGTTCGAGCTGGATGCATTGTTGAGTCGTTGGACTGGAGAAGTGACTTTACAAGGCCAGACGTATGTGGAGCAGCCTTGGCCAACAGATGCAACAGGAACTGTGGTCTTGGTCGATTGTCTTACTTTGTGGTTGTCCAATTGGCTGCTCCGATACGAGCAGGAAGCGGACGCTGAGCAGCTTGTGAAGCAGAAAATAGATGCATGCGTCGCCGCCAGCCGCCGGTTTGCGGATCAAGGGCATCATCTGGTGCTTGTCACTAATGAGGTTGGTTATGGTCTGGTGCCGGAATATAAGCTGGGCCGTCAGTTTCGTGACCTGTCAGGAATCATGAACCAAAGGCTGGCGCGTGAGGCGGAACAGGTATTCCTCGTTACAGCAGGCATCCCGATGGAGCTTAAGAGCCAGCAATTCAAGTGGTAAATCTTCAATAATTATACATATAGGTCGGTTATCAATATTTTAACCAAGCTAATATCATGAATCAGGTAGTACAAGCAGGCAGGTGGATTTATTGTTGTTTTATTCTTGGCGGGAGACAGCGATTATGCTGGTTGCCGCGATTATCATCGATTGGTTGATAGGGGATCCACGCTGGCCTACGCATCCTGTCATCCGGATAGGGCAATGGATACGCTGGGTTGAATTGAAGCTGCATCCAGAGGCGGTAAGTCGAGACTCGAGCCGTGAACGGCTAAGAGGCGTGCTGCTGACCGTATCGACGTTAACCATTTCCTTCGCAGCCATATGGCTCTTACTATGGGTGGCGAGGCAAATTCATCCGTGGTTAGGTTATGCGGTGAATACGTGGTTCATCTCAACAACGATTGCTATTAAGGGCCTTAAGGATGCAGCAATGAAGGTTTATGTTCCTTTGATGGACGGACGGATGGATGAGGCCCGAACCTATACCGGCTATATTGTCGGAAGAAATACGTCAGAACTGGATGAATCCGAGCTTACGAGGGCAACGGTGGAGACCGTAGCGGAAAATACGGTGGATGCGGTGGTATCTCCGCTGGTTTACGCCTTCTTGGGTGCAGCACCCTTAGCCATGCTGTATCGTGCCGCTAATACATTAGACTCAATGGTCGGCTATAAAAATGATAAATATATGTTCTTCGGATGGGCTTCCGCGCGATGGGACGATGTGATGAACTGGGTTCCCGCGCGATTGACGGGGATACTGCTCGTGCTCGTTGCAGCGGTTAACCGGGGCTGCTCGGCCATGAGGTCTGCCCAAGCGATTCGTCGCTTTGCCAGGCTTCACCCGAGTCCGAACAGTGGTATTCCAGAATCGGCGGTAGCGGGAGCACTCGGAATCGAGCTTGGCGGCGTGAATGTTTATCATGGACGGATAAGCGAGCGTGCTCGGATGGGCTGGCCGCTTCGCGAGCGCTGTAATGACGATATATTAAACACCGTCCGACTGCTGTACGGTGTTAGTATTTTGATTGCTGGAGGGCTGTTGTGCGCATACTGCTGGACTTTGTTGTAAAAGGATTGGCTGCGTGTGCAGCAGCCTTTCAGTTTTTGACTCGGCTGCCAGTGCCGGTTACGTTGGAGTATAACGATGCTTTGTTTCGCCGCAGCGTTGTCTTTTATCCACTGGTAGGAGCTGTTATCGGACTGCTGATAGGAGCAGCTGGATGGCTTCTGCAGGGCTGGCTTGCACCGGGTGTTACCGCTGCTCTATTGCTAGCTCTGTGGGTAGCAATGACAGGGGGACTGCATCTGGACGGGTTGATGGATACGGCGGACGGCATATTCAGCTACCGGTCCCGCGAGAAGATGCTGGAGATTATGAAGGACAGCAGGGTAGGTGCTATGGGGGTTATCGCCTGTGTACTTGTTCTGCTGTGCAAGTGGACACTTCTGCAGCAGTGGCTGCCGCTTTCTTGGAGGGGATCTTTGCTTGCACTGCCTCTTGCGGCTCTGTGGAGCCGATGGTATATGGTGGTCGCGATCGCCTTCTGGCCTTATGCAAGGCAAGATCAGACAGGTAGCAGTCGTTTGGGAGCTTTCTTTCGCGGCCTAGGCGCGAAGCATTTAATTCTACACACGGGACTGGCTGTGCTGCTGTCCTGGATTGTGGTCTGGATGATGGGAGAGCCGTTCATATCCTTACGGGGATTAATGCTCGTAGGTTTGGTAGCGGTAGGCTGTGCAGTTATCGGGGTGTTGATCTCCGTGTTCATCAGCCGCAAGCTGGGCGGCTTGACTGGAGATACTTACGGGGCAATCAACGAATTATTGGAGACATTTCTTTTGTTATTTCTATACATCATCATTCATGGGATGAATCGTTGAATTATAATACTGTAGTGCTTTAGAGAGAGGGGGAACTACAATGCTGGAACGATATGGGCATGGAGGGGACTTATGGACGGCCGCCGAGGCGTTCGGTAAAGACAAGGATGAATTTCTTGACTTCAGCTCGAATATGAATCCGTTAGGACCGCCTGCAGCGGTTGAAGCCATATTGAGAGATCATTGGCGCGATGTGGTTGCTTATCCCGATCCAGCAGTTCGCGAGCTGCGCCTTAAGCTTGCGCATCGCTATAACGTGCCTATGGAGTCGATTCTCGTAGGAAATGGAGCAGCAGAGCTTATTGACCTTGCTGTCCGCGTTCGTCAACCTCGTCTGACGGCGTTGGCACGGCCGTCTTTTTCCGAATACGAGGAAGCGGTGGACAAGACGAAGGGGCGTATTCACGAGCTGCTGCTGCGGGAAGAGCACGGCTTTATCATGCAGCTTCCTGATGTTGAGAAGGCTATTGCGGCCTCGGATATGCTCTTCTTCGGTTCGCCGAACAATCCTACGGGACGCCTGCTGCCGGAAGGTGTTCGCGAGCTTCTCTCGCGAGCTAATAAACCTGTTATTCTTGATGAGGCATTCATCGATTTTTGTCCGGACGAGGATAAGTTGACGATGATACGTCAAGCGGCAGCTTCATCCCACTTCATGGTCATTCGCTCCATGACGAAATTTTATTCGATTCCCGGCCTTCGCCTCGGTTTCATCGTGGCTCACCCTGATGTGATTGCACAGATGCGGAGCCAACAGGTGCATTGGAGCGTCAATACAATGGCACAGTTGATCGGCACCGCTGTATTGGACGATGAAGCTTACGAGCAGAAGACTCATGCTTGGCTGGCTGAGGAGCGCCCGTGGCTAATAGGCCAACTGCAATCTCTAGGCCTCATCGTCACACCAAGCGATACGAACTACCTTATGTTTTCACTCCGTGGTTTAGGTCTTACGGTGAAAGCTTTACAGACCGAAATGGGGCAGCGCGGTGTATTGATACGGGACGCTTCGCTTTTTCCAGGTCTTGACGAGAATTACGTAAGGGTTGCGATTCGGCTGCGGGAGCACAATGAGCGTCTGGTAGCTGAGCTGCAAGCCTCAATTCAAGCCTTGCTCGAACGATCCGGGCCGACGATACTTTATTCTCAATCGGAGGCTGTTCATTCAAGCTCAGGCCTCACACGCAGTGCATCAAGCAATTTACAAGAACAATCTTTTACTTTATCCGTGTCGGGTCAAGGCTTGAATCCTGAAACAGGCAACAATTCAAAGGATCTTGCTGAAGAGCTCCTATCTGCATCTGAAGGATCGACGGTAACTCCTATAGCCGCAACGCTTATGGTCCAAGGTACCTCCTCTGATGCCGGAAAAAGCCTGATTACGACGGCGCTATGCCGAATTTTATTGCAGGACGGTCTGCGCGTAGCTCCTTTTAAATCGCAAAATATGTCGCTTAACTCCTACGTGACCCCGGACGGCAAAGAAATCGGCAGAGCGCAGGGAATGCAGGCAGATGCCTGCCGCATTCCAGCGACTACAGATATGAATCCAATACTGTTAAAGCCGAAGAAGGATATGGTATCGCAAGTCGTAGTTCACGGGAAGCCGTATCGCGATTTGGATGCCCGAACTTATCGGGAGAAGTATTTAAGCGAAGCCGAATCTATCGTCAAGGACTCTCTGTACAGGCTGCGGCAATCATATGACGCGGTTGTTCTAGAAGGTGCGGGCAGCCCGGCTGAAGTTAACTTGAAGGACAGAGACATCGTTAACATGCGACTTGCAGGTTGGGCGGATGCTCCTGTCGTACTTGTAGCCGACATCGATAGAGGAGGCGTATTTGCTTCCATTGTAGGTACCATGGACATCTTCACTCAAGAGGAAAGGGACCGCGTGCAAGGCTTTATTATTAACAAGTTTCGCGGTGATGTGACGCTGCTGTATCCTGGTCTTGATTGGCTCGAAAAACGGACAGGGAAGCCGGTGCTGGGTGTCATACCATACCTGCCTGACCTGGAGCTCGAGGACGAGGATTCCGCATCGCTCGACCGGAAGCTTGCTACGGGTATTTTGGCCAAAGGCAGCCCTGGAGTGCCCAACATGAAAGGCGATGCAGAGAAATTGGAAGCCGATAATGAGATGCTAGATATCGCTGTTATCCGATTGCCTCGCTTATCCAACTTCACGGATATCGATCCGCTGCTGTATGAACAAGACGTACGCCTTCGTTTCGTCAGCTCTCCTGAAGAGCTGGGGCGTCCGGATGCCGTCATTTTACCGGGCAGCAAAAATACCGTCGATGACTTGCTGTTTCTTAGAGAAAATGGCTTGGATCAGGCGCTGCTGCGACATGCGGAGCAAGGCGGAACCATGGTTGGCATTTGTGCTGGCTATCAGATGATGGGCAGCAAGCTGCTTGATCCAGAGCTGGTGGAGTCGGATCGTCCGGAAACAGCTGGACTTGGCCTGCTGCCTACGGAAACCGTGTTTACTTCCGATAAGCGGACGGTACGTGCTGAAGGAACTACTCAAGCGCGTGAGTTAGGCAACAACACGCTGCCGATTTATGGCTATGAAATTCACATGGGCCGGACGCGATTCTTGGAACCAGTGAAGCATCCGTTTCAAATCAGGGAAGTGGGCGGAAGCGAGGCCTATCATGAAGATGGCGTGATCACAGTGGACGGCAAGCTGTGGGGAACGTATGTGCACGGCATTTTACATAATGACGATTTCCGCCGAGAATGGCTTAACTCGATTCGGAAGGTGAAGGGTTGGCAGCCAAAGGCTGCAGAGCTTCGCTTTCAAGAACGAAGAGAGGCAGCATTTGACCGGTTGGCGGATCATGTGAGACGCCACTTGGATATGAAGCGGGTCTATGAGATGATAGGAATACAATCCTAAAAAAGCTGAGGGAGGCGAATATATGAGAATTTATACGCGAACAGGCGATGCTGGACAGACTGGAGTTATCGGCGGAAGGGTCGACAAGGATGATGTACGTGTAGAGGCTTACGGTACAGTCGATGAGTTGAACTGTTTTGTTGGGCAAGCGATGGGGTTTTTGGATGCAGAGAAGTGCGCCGATTTGTTAGCGGATCTGCTGGAGGTGCAGCACGAGCTGTTCGATTGCGGCTCTGACCTGGCTCTCCTGAAGCAGGAGCTTCGTCCATATAAAGTGACGGCCGAGATGGTCGATCGTTTGGAAGCATGGATCGATAAATATGATGCAGAGACACCGGACATCAAAAAGTTTATTTTGCCTGGAGGTGTTCAGGCATCCTCGGCTCTTCACGTGTGCCGGACAATATGCCGCCGTGCTGAGCGTAGGGTCGTTACATTGGCGAGGACACAGCCGATTAATGAGCAGGTTCGTCGTTATTTGAACCGATTGTCGGACTTCTTCTTCACTGTAGCAAGATTGGCGAACGTCCGCAGCGGCGTCAATGATGTCGAGTATGCGCGTAGTGCCGAGGTGTTCCGCCGTAAATGAATGCGTATTATGAACCCTTAGTGTACCATGTGTCGTCTGAGGAGGAAGGGTTCCTTCTGAAGACAATTTTACAAAATCGAATGCATTTGTCCCGCAAGCTGCTGTCCCGCTTGAAGCTGACGGAACAAGGTATTACGGTGAATGGCCAGCGTCAATATATCAGTGTTCGTGTTCATGAGGGAGATGTGGTAGAGGTTCGGATGATGCAAGAGGAATCCGATGATATTTTACCTCAGGATCTGCCCATCTCGATCATGTATGAGGACGAACATCTGCTTGTTTTGAACAAGGCAGCCGGAATGATCGTACATCCGACGCATGGACATTACGTGAATACACTAGCGAATGGCGTCGTGTACTACTGGCAGCAGAAGGGACTGAGCTTTCGCTTCCGGCCAATTCATCGGCTCGATCAGGAAACGTCGGGAACGCTTGCTGTGGCCAAAAATCCATTCGTTCATCAGCAGGTATCCGAGCAGATGCAGGTTCATCAGGTGAAGAAGGAATACATCGCATTAGTCCATGGCGTTATGGAAGAGGATGAAGGCACGGTTAACGAACCGATCGATCGAGATCCCGAACAGCCCCATATCCGGATCGTGACGGAGACGGGCTACCCTGCGGTTACCCATTATAAAGTGGAGCGCAGGTTCAAGGAAGCTACAATGGTGCGGCTGCGGCTCGAAACCGGGCGGACGCATCAAATCCGGGTGCATATGAAGCATCTCGGCCACCCGCTCCTGGGTGACAAGATGTATAAGCTTGGGATTGTGAATGACGTGGACGAAGCTGATAAGGAGTCGTCTCAAGTTTACGGGCTGGAGCGGCATGCGCTGCATGCTTGTACATTGGGATTTGTTCATCCTTCGACGAAGCAGTGGATTGAGTTCCATGCACCGCTTCCTGAAGATATGGAGCATTGCATCTGTCTGCTGCATGATCTGACTTGAGATTAAAGGATTCTGCGGAAACCGCAGAATCTTTTTTTCGTAATACATATAGATGGTTGCATTACAGTGGGAGCCAAGCGGGTCATGATGCTTCGACTTGACAATACATCGGCTTTCGCCGAAAATTTAATGAAAACCAATGATTTTCCAAAAGGAGCCTTTGACCATCATGAGTAAATCCGTAGTCGTATATCAATATCCACAATGCGGTACTTGCCGAAATGCCTTAAAATCACTAAAGCAAAAAGGCTTGGACGTACAAGCCGTGCACATATTCGATAATCCTCCGAGTCGTGAAGAACTCAAGAAATTGATCTCCGATAGCGGACTCGACGTTAAAAAATGGTTTAATACGTCCGGTGAAGTCTACAAAGAAATGCAGTTGAAAGACAAGCTTGCTCAAATGACCGAGGATGAAAAGATCGATCTGCTCGCTTCTAACGGCAGACTGATCAAGCGTCCTGTTGTGACAGACGGCTCTACCGTGACGGTAGGCTACAAGGAAGAGCTGTATGAAGAGGTTTGGGGCCGTTAAAGCGATACGCGAAGGAGCGTGACAGGATTGCAGCGAAACAATAAGAAGAAAAATCCGTTCTGGATGATCGGCACGGCTGTTGTTTTTCTGTTGGCAAAAGGAAAATGGCTGCTGTCGTTGTTAAAGTTCGGAAAATTCGGCGGCGTATTTATTTCTATGCTGCTTTCCATCGGCGGTTATGCGCTTTTATTTCCTTGGAGATTTTCCATAGGGCTTGTGCTGCTCATACTGGTGCATGAGCTCGGACATGTTGCAGCAGCCAAGCAGAAAGGACTACCCGTTAGCGCGCCTATATTTATTCCTTTTCTCGGGGCGTTGATTAATATGAAACGTCACCCGAGAGATGCGGTTACCGAAGCCTATGTTGCTTTCGGGGGCCCCATTCTTGGGACAGTGGGGGCACTCGCGGCGTTCGGCCTCGGCTACTTACTCAACAGCCCGCTGCTCTATAGCTTGGCGCTAGCTGGTTTTTTGATTAATTTATTTAACCTCATACCGATCCATCCACTGGACGGAGGACGAATCGCAACTGCGGTATCGCGATGGCTGTGGCTTGTAGGCTTAGTCGGCGGACTCGTATTGATCGTGTACAATTTCAGCTACATTTTGCTCATTATCTGGGTTATGTTTGCCTACGATTTGTATAAAAAATTCGTCAAGCACCGCAAGCACGGAGAGCAGCGAATGGTCAGTGCAAGCTTCCTTGTTCCAGCGGAGCCGCTCATTGAACAGGGATATATTATCCCGGGAGAAGAGCATAAACGTGAGCTTCCTTTTGTGACTTATTCCGATTTGGAAGGTCAGCAGTTCGTACGGGTCGTATGGGAAGGCTTGAATTTCCAAGGGACGATTCCGCTAATGCAGCAGGGAATTATCCAGAAGGTGCATGTAACACGACTTGAACGGCTTCAGAAGGAAGAGGGACTGCACTTGATGGTTCATTGCCAGGTCGATTATGAGCCGTTTGAGAATGACAGGTATTATGATGTGCCTAACGCTGTGCGCTGGAAATACGGGATTACGTATCTGGCTCTGGCCGCATTTTTAATCGCTATGATGTCGGTAGTTCATAAAGTTGGAAATATATAATCGAAAAGCAAAGAGGTCGTTGATCGATGAAACAATTTCAATCCAAGCGGTTATCCCATCTGGGATCCGCTATTTTTTCTGAAATGGCGCAGTGGAAGGAAGAGGTTCGCCGACAAGGTGTGGACGTTATTGACCTGGGTATCGGCAGCCCAGATCGGCCGCCTTCCGAGCGAGTAATTAGAGCAATGGAGCAGGCAGTTCGTAAGCCTGAGGTATACGGCTACCCAACTTCGGAGGGGAGTCCGGCATTTCGGCAGGCGGTAGCACAGTGGTATAAGCATCGATTCCAAGTATCTCTCGACCCGGAGACGGAAATCGTTGCACTGATGGGCTCACAAGACGGCTTATCTCACTTGGCGATGGCGGTTGCCGACCCGGGAGATGTCGCCATGGTGCCTGACCCTGGGTATCCGATTTATTCGGCAAGTTTGGTGCTTGCAGGTGTAGAACCGTATTTTCTACCGCTAAGAGAAGAGAATGGATATTTGCCGAAGCTGGATGATATTCCAGAGGAAGCAGCTCACAGAGCCAAGTTTATCTTATTGAATTACCCGAGCAATCCATTATCGGCGGTTGCGACAAGGCCTTTCTTTGAGGAGCTTATAGCCTTTGGTAAAAAATACGACCTGTTGGTCGTTCACGATTTGGCTTATTCGGAAATGGCGTTTGACGGATTCCGTCCGATGAGTATTTTGGAAATCGAAGGTGCGAAGGAAATTGCAGTAGAGTTTCACTCCTTGTCCAAAAGCTTCAATATGGCAGGCTGTAGAATCGCATTTATGGTGGGGCAGCCCGACGCGGTAAGAGCACTGCGTGTCTTGAAGTCAAACATAGATTACGGTGTGTTTTTGGCCGTACAGGAGGCGGGAATTGCGGCACTAGAGGAAGATATGGAGCATAAGGAAACCGTTGCTGGTCTATACGAGCGGAGGCGTGACATCGTTATAGACGGTCTTGCTGCCGCTGGCTGGGTGATCCCTCGCCCGAAAGCGACGATGTTCATATGGGCGCGTATTCCTAAGGGTTGGACCTCTCGACAAATTTCCCGGGAAATTCTGTATCATGCCGGAGTTGTCGTCATTCCGGGCGATGCGTTCGGCAAGGAAGGCGAAGGGTATGTACGGATTGCGATTGTACAGGAAGAGGAGCGTTTACGCGAAGCAGTGAGCAGAATAGAAAGATTCTTACTGACGGTGAAGCCTCCAGAGCAGGTTCAATCGTAACATAGAAGCTGTGGATAAAAATCTCTGATGGCGTTGACCAGCAGGGATTTTTTACGTTTATAGAATTCAACAATGTTGTGGATGCGATATGATGGAATTTTGAAGGATCTAATCCGAGTAGATAACTACCGTTCATGCTATGTCGCCTTTTTGCACTTTTACTTGTCATTTATTTGAAATTTAAACGATTTTACAAACGTGCTAAGATAAAGCCAAGTCGTTATTTCAAAGGAGAGATTATCGAATGTCAGAGAAGCTAAAAGTAGCAATTATCGGCTGTGGAGGCATTGCCAAAGGGAAGCATTTGCCGAGCTTAGTCAAGTTGGAACAGGTGGAGCTTGTCGCTTTTTGTGACATTGTTGTGGAGAGAGCCGAGCAGGCTGCCGAGAAGTACGGTGTCGCCGGAGCAAAGGTGTATGAGAACTATAAGGAGCTTCTGCAGGACCGAAGCATTCAAGTTGTCCATGTGTGCACGCCTAACGATTCTCATGCCGATATCTCGATCGCTGCACTCGAATCGGGCAAGCATGTGATGTGCGAGAAGCCGATGGCCAAGACGGCAGCGGATGCGCGTCAGATGGCAGAAGCGGCAGAGCGTACCGGTAAAAAACTGACGATAGGCTACAATAACCGTTTCCGTTCAGACAGTCTTTATTTAAAGCAAGTTTGCGATTCAGGAGAGCTAGGGGACATTTATTACGCCAAGGCCCATGCGATCCGTAGACGGGCAGTGCCGACATGGGGAGTATTCCTGGATGGAGAGAAGCAAGGCGGAGGACCGTTGATCGATATTGGTACTCACGCACTCGATTTGACGCTCTGGCTAATGAACAACTATGAGCCTAAGGCTGTACTTGGCACGACCTTCCACAAACTTTCGCAAAAAGAAAACGCTGCCAATGCTTGGGGCCCATGGGATCCGAAAAAGTTCACAGTCGAGGATTCCGCCTTCGGCATGATTACGATGAAAAACGGAGCGACGATTGTACTGGAGTCCAGCTGGGCGCTGAATACGCTGGATGTGAAGGAAGCGAAGAGCACGCTATGCGGCACTGAGGGTGGCGCAGATATGGAAGAAGGCTTGCGCATTAACGGAGAGAAGCATAGCCGTTTGTTCAAGAACCAGGTACAACTGGATTCGGGCGGCGTCGATTTTTATGACGGGAAAAAAGAAAGCATGCAAGACACGGAGATTCGTCTGTGGATCGATGCGGTATTGAATGACAAACAGCCGATTGTTACGCCGAAGCAGGCATGCGTTGTGTCGGAGATTCTAGAAGCGATTTATAAATCTGCGGAGACAGGCGAAGCGGTCTATTTCGATTAATATCTTTATAGTGTTCGTGCTGGAAATACGATATGATTTTAACAGGCGGAGGTACATAGGATGATCAGAGTAGCAATGTTAAGCTTTTGGCATGTGCATGCCAACGACTATGCCCGGCAGGCAACAGAGCACCCCGGCACGGAAATTGTGGCTGCATGGGATGAGCTCCCCGAGCGGGGACGCAAGCAGGCGGAAGAGCGCGGCGTACGATTTTATGAGGACTTGAACGAGCTTCTCGCTCAAAAGGACATTGACGGAGTCATTATTGACACACCGACAAATATACATCGGGAAGTACTGATTGCGGCTGCGCGTGCAGGCAAGCATATTTTCACCGAAAAAGTTATAGCGACAACGCTAAAGGAATGCAATGAAATTTTGGCAGCAGTCAAAGAATCCGGAGTGAAACTAACCGTGTCATTGCCTCGTTTGAACGCGGATTATACACTCGCGGTACAAGACATTTTGCGCCAAGGCGCTTTAGGAGACATTACACTGGTTCGCACCCGATTGTCTCATAACGGCGCTATACCGTCCGAACGCGGTCAGCAAGGTTGGCTTCCTGCTCACTTCTTCAATAAAGAGCAGTGCGGTGGCGGTGCTATGATCGATTTGGGCTGCCATCCGATGTACTTGGCGCGTTTGTTCCTGGGGCTGCCTGACAGCGTTTCTGCCAACTACGGCTATGTGACAGGTAAAGATGTAGAGGATAATGCGGTGAGTGTTCTTAGATATGCGAACGGCGCTTTGGCGATAGTCGAGGCCGGCTTCGTAAACCGCTTCTCTCCATTCGTTATCGAGGTGCATGGCACCGAAGGCAGCTTGCTGTATTCTACTCATGACAATAAGCTGCTTGTCCGGAGCTCGAAGCTTGGGGATGAATCGGCGAAGGAATGGCAAGTGCAGCAGCAGCTGCCGGAGAACCGTCCCTCTGCGTTCCATCAGTGGGTAAGCCATATTGAGAACGATACGAACGCTGATGAAAATATTCAACTTGCTTTAGATTTAACCCGCTTAATGGAAGCATCCAATATCTCGGCTAGCAACGGAGAGGCTTTTAAGCTTAGCGATTTGGCGCAATAGTTGTTACGAAAAGTACGGGAAGGGCTTGATCTGACCTTACGTGTGTAAGGAAGGGCGGGCTTTTCCCGCCTATGCTGTACACGGAGGTGAAAATGAATTTGGAATGTTCAACAAGAGTAACCTCTAAACCATATGCTTTCGATCTGATGCAGGAACAGCCCTATGCACTGGATCGGCTTGACCTTGAATTCCGTTGGGGAAACTATGGAATTCGTATGCTGAAATTTCATCATACTAGCTTTCCTCCAGGGCGAACCGTCAGCTTTCACAAGCATTCCGATTACGAATTTCACTATATTCCTCGCGGGAGGGGGAAAGTGATCCTGGGTGAGGTTCCCTACGCACTTCAGGAGGGGATGCTGTACCTGACCGGACCGAATGTGCTGCATTATCAGGAGGCTGACGAGCAGGAAGCAATGGATGAGCTCTGCCTGCATATCGACATTGTGAAGCTTGAGGTTGAAGCAAGCCACGGCAGTTCGGATACGAAGGATTGGGGCATAAAATGGGAGGTAGCCGAGGCAGAGGCTTGTATTCAACAGCTTCAGTCGCTTCCCGTAAGGCCGGCGGTCGACCAGTATCGGGCGATGGATTGCTTTCTGACCGCATACCGGGCGTGGCATGAGAATCAGCCGGGGCTGTTTACGGTGTTGAAGCAGGCGATTATTCAAATTTTGCTTCGCACAGCGCGTACCTATGCATCCGTACCTCAACCGGATTTGCCTTCCCGTGACATGAAGCATTATCGGTATCAGCAAGCGGTTCAATTTATCAAAGACAATTACATGGAACCTTTAACCCTAGAAGTTGTGGCCGAACGGGTTCAGATCAGTCCGAGGCAGCTCCAGCGCATTTTTCGCGAGCATACCAACGCAACCTTCAGCGAATATATAGAGCAGCTGCGCTTGACTCACATTTGCAGCGAGCTCAGTTTAAGCTCAGAGACGATTGATCAAATTGCTTTTCGTAACGGCTTTTCCAGCTCCAATTATTTGCATTACGTGTTCAAAAAGAAATTTGGGATCACACCGATGCAATATCGGCAGCAGCACCATGTCGTGTCCCCCTAGCCTTATTAATTGTTGCGACCAGGCCCAAATCAAAAGACTGTAACCTTGTTATATTTCAGGGTCTATGGTCTTTTTGCATAATAAGGTCACTTAAGCCTTCGGTTAAGGCAAATTCGACCAACTCGCCCCGTTCCTCTTAGTGCCATGGTATAATATATACAAAATGGCTTTGGGAGAGATGATTTTGAATTCATATGAAGAACAACCGCAATCCGTATTATTAGTCGATGGCATGGCTTTGTTGTTTCGTGCTTTTTATGCGACTTCGTACAGCGGGTACATAATGAAAACTAGCGCCGGGGTGCCGACGAATGCCGTCTTTGGCTTCGTCAAATACTTTTGGGACGCCATACAAACCTTTAAACCGACTCATGTCATCTGCTGCTGGGATATGGGCGGCAAGACGTTCCGCAATGAAAAGTTTTCGGATTACAAAGCTAATCGTGTGGATTGTCCGGAGGAGCTGATTCCGCAGTTTGATCTTGTCAAAGATGTCGTCGAAAGCTTCGGCGTGCCAAACGTCGGGTTAAGCGGCTATGAGGCGGACGATTGCATAGGAACTTTAGCCGGTACATATAGCTTGGAGAATGAGGTATATATATTGACTGGTGATCACGACATGCTTCAGCTGCTGCAGGAGCGGGTGAAAGTAGTCATAATGAAGAAGGGACAAGGCAATTACGCAGTATACAGTCCGGAGACGCTAATGGAAGAGAAGCAGCTGACACCTCAGCAGTTTATCGATCTGAAAGGCTTGATGGGAGATACGGCGGATAATTACCCTGGAGTGAAGGGGATTGGAGAGAAGACAGCTTTAAAGCTGCTTCTGGAGCACGGTTCTGTTGAGGGAATTATAGAGAACTTGACTCTTCTGCCCAAAGGAGTACGAACGAAAATCGAAGCAGAGCTTGAAATGCTGCATCTTTCCAGAGATTTGGCGCGGATTCGTACCGATGTTCCAGTAGTATGTGAGTTGGCTGCTGCCAGCTGGGAGGTCGATCGTGAGAAGGTCGTTGCCAAGTTTGAAGAGCTGGAATTTAAAGGGCTGTCCAAGTTATTAGGTTGATCATACATAGCACGTTCTTATTATTTGCACTTATTAAGGCCTCTTAATCCTCCATTGATTTGAATGAAGGAGGAAGGAGGCTTTTTATTATTATAAAAAGGTGCTTGTATGAGAGTGAACCATCTCATTTTGTTGCAATATGCTCGGATAATGCTTGAAAATGTTTGTATGCTTGAGAATATTGAAAAAGAGCATAATCAAGCGGTATTCTTATTTAGAAATATTTGATTTAAGTCCGTGAAAATAGTAATTTTCTATTGACAAATGGCATTTTGACAATGTAATCTAAAGTTACAAAAACAAGCATAAATGAACATATAAATGCGCATTGGTGTTTGTTTTGTTGAGTGTGAAGGGGGGAACATAGTGCTGGCTGCCGAGAGAAAGTGGAAAATCGTTGAATATGTGAGGCTGTATCAAGCGGCTTCGGTTGCAGCACTGGCTCAAGAATTCGGCGTGCATGAAGCGACCATTCGAAGGGATCTGGCGGAGGTTGAGCAGGAGGGCTTGTTGAAGCGAACTCACGGTGGAGTCATTGTTGAGAAGCTCACTAATAACGAGCCATCCTTTAATGAGAGAACGAATGTGCAGCTTGAGCAGAAGATGCGCATCGGCAAAATGGCTGCAAGCCTGGTTGAAGACGGCGATCATATTATTATCGACTCGGGTACGACTACGCTGCATATCGCCAAGAACCTGGTCCACCACACTAATGTAACCGTTGTTACTAACGATATGAACGTAGCAGCGGAGCTAAGGGACGCTCCGGGAGTCAAGGTGACTGTGACCGGGGGAGAGCTGTACCCGTCGAGCTTCATGCTTAATGGCATGTTCACCGATCATGTACTTCGATCACTGCACGTATCGAAAGCGTTTCTCGGGACGCCTGCGATTCACCCTAAGCACGGCTTAATGCATCCGGAAGCTCAGCTCGTACTGGCTAAGCAAGGAATGATTGCTGCTGCCCAGGAAGTCATCGTCGTAGCTGATGACACCAAGGTAGGCAAGATTTCGCTGCACACGGTTACACCGAACAGCTCTATCCATACTTTAATTACCGGCAAGGAAGTATCTGAATACGACATCAAACCGTTTCGGGATGCCGGTATCAATGTTATGACAGTTTAACTCCAGATGAACCTTTCCTGACAGGCTATAACCGGTCGGAAATTCATAATATACAGGATTATTTCCATGGAGGTGTTACGGTAAGTGGCAACAGCAGCAGCGACAGTAAATTCGCGCACATTACGATTGACTCAGCCTTATACCGTTCAAGAGCTGTTCATCGAACGAGGGGTAAGGGAGGGATTTGTAGTCGTTGAACCGACGATCGCAAGCATATGTCATGCCGATCTTCGCTACTTCGGAGGTCAAAGAAAGCCGGAAGTTTTGGCGAGAAAATTACCCATGGCTTTGCTTCATGAGGGTATAGGGACTGTCGTTGGAAGCAATTCGCAGCAGTTTACTCAAGGTCAGAGAGTGGTTATCGTTCCTTATGTTCCGGGTTATCTTCTTCGAGGTCTGCAGCCAGAACAATGCTGCCCGGCATGCCGGGGAGAGATTGAAGATAATTATTGCTCTAACAGTGAGTTTCTAGGGAGTGGCACGGATGGGATAGCTCAAAGCAGATTGGTGCTTCCAGAGCAATGCTTAATCCCTATTCCCGATGACGTGTCTGATGAAATTGCTGTATTGGCAGAGCTGTGCAGCGTTTCATACCGGGCGCTTAGAGGGGTCAGGCATTTGTTGGATAAGGCAAAAGTTGCTGTATTCGGGGATGGACCCGTTGGTTATCTAACCGCAGCGATGCTTCACCACGCATATAAGATCAACAGCGATCGCTTGACTGTATTTGGAGCCATACGAGAAAAGCTGGACGAATTTTCATTTGCTGAAACGAGAATGGTGCAGAGCTATGATTTTGCTGCCGGTGACAAGGTAGATATTGTAGTGGAGTGCACGGGAGGCCGTTTTAGCGAAAGTGCTATCAATCAAGGGATCAGCATTCTGAAGCCGGGAGGTCATCTCATTGCGATGGGGGTGAGCGAGGACCTTGTTCCAATTAACACGCGTGACATACTGGAAAAAGGCATAACGATGCATGGGAGCAGTAGAAGCTCAGACAAAGATTTCCGAGAAGTACTCCATGTGATGGAGCAAGCGGATTGTCAAGCAACGTTAAGGCGGTTAGTGCCCGACCAATTCACCGTAGTGAGCAAAGCAGACGACCTAGCTGGCGCAATGGAATCTGCTCTGGCTCACAGGGACTGGAAAAAAACTTATCTCGACTTTCACTGGTGACACAGTGAAAGTCGTGTAAAAATTGTACTACAGAAACAAGATGAAGTAAACCGAGCACCATGTGCAGACAGGAAAGTAAATCATGTTATGAAAGCGCAATCATTAAGGTTTCGTAAATATTGTCCAAATCAAATCAAGGGGGGATAAGGTTGGCATCGATGGAATGTGCGTTTCATTATTTCGGTGTTGCAAGCAGAAGGAGGTCGACAGCATGAATACCAAAAAACTATGGGAAACCACAGTCCGCCCTTATGTCATGATTGCACCGGCTATGATCGGTATTATCTTGTTTGTCCTTTATCCGGTATTGTATTTGGTCAAGTTAAGCTTTTATAAATACAATTTGCTGAATAAGGACAAAAGCAAGTTCATCGGACTCGATAACTTTATCGAGATTTTCTCTCGAGAGGACTTCTACCAATCTCTGCTAAATACCGTTATTTATACGGTTGGAGTCGTTTTCCTAACCATGTCCTTATCCTTGCTTATCGCTGTTTGCCTGAAGCGAAAGTCGCGTATTAACGAAATTGTGCAGGCCGGTATTTTTACCCCCCACATTATTTCTATCGTATCGGTTGCCCTAGTATGGATGTGGCTTATGGAGCCAAGCCACGGGGTACTCAATTTTATTTTAAAGTCGGCAGGTCTGCCTTCCATGCCTTGGCTTCAAAGCTCCAGCACCTCTTTGTTTTCGGTCATTATTGTCTCGGTATGGCAAAATATCGGCTACTATACGCTGATTATTGTCGCCGCCCTTCACGGGGTCAATCCTCAAATTTATGAGGCGGCTGAACTAGATAACGCCAGCAAGGCTCATGTTTTTTTCAAAATCACGCTACCGCTTATATCTCCACAGCTGTTCTTTATTCTAGTTATTATGACGATCGGCTCATTCAAGGTATTTGACACTGTAAAAATTATGACCGGAGGCGGTCCGAACGGTTCAACGACTACGCTTGTTTATTACATATACGAGTTCCGGTCCAACAGTATAGGATATGCTTCGGCAACCGGAGTCGTATTGATGGCGATTATCGCCGTTCTCACCTTCATCTACTTTAGAGTGCTGTCCAAGAAGGTTCATTATCAATAAGTCTTATATATGTTCAAACGACGCGCAACAAGGAGGTGCTTAACGGGTGCTTGCACAACGAGAAAAGAGTGTAGAAGCAGCTCAAGCTTACAGCATTCGTTCAATGACAGCAGCCAAATCGGCCAAACGGTCTATAAGCTTTTTGCTGAAATTGCTCGTGCTTATGACGTTTATTTTCCCTTTTTTATGGATGATTTCGACCGCTCTACAGACGCTTGAGGAGACGCTGACGTTTCCTCCGACCTGGGTTCCATCCGTTCCTCAATGGATCAACTTTGTTAAGGCAATGAGTGCGGGACCGTTCGCGACCTATGCGAAGAACTCGGTTATTATTACGCTATCCATTATCGTTTTGCAATCGGCTGTTATGATTCCGGCGGCCTATGCTTTTGCCAAGTACAAGTTCAAAGGAAATACGCTCATGTTCGGAATGGTTCTTCTGGCGTTTATGATTCCAGGTCAAGTTACCTTCATCCCTGTATATTTGATGCTGGCGGATGCAGGACTCATTAAGTCGCTGCTTCCTCAAATTATTCCGTTCATGTCGAACGCCTTCGGCATCTTCTTACTTCGGCAATATTTTATGCAGATCCCTCAAGAGCTCATAGAAGCGGCCAGACTGGACAATGCGAGCGAGCTTCATATAATGCGCTCTATTATGATCCCTATGTCGATGCCTGCACTGGCCACAATTGCGCTGTTCAGCTTCGTCAGCCATTGGAACGATTACTTCTGGCCTCTGGTTATGACGGATTCGGCCTCTGTTCGCCCACTTACTATGGGGATCGCTATGCTAAGAGAGACAGAAGGAATTAGCAATTGGCATATTATTATGGCTGGCAACGTAGTTCTAGTCGTTCCAATCCTCATTGTGTATTCGTTTGCTTCCAAGCAAATTGTTAAAGCTTTTGTACATTCGGGCATCAAATAAAAAATGGATAAAAAGAAGGGGATATTCCGATGAAAAAAAGGCTTCCAGCAATCGTAATGGCAACGGCAATGACTACCGGCCTGCTTGCAGGATGTTCGGGAAACCAAACGGAGCAAGCTACTACGAATCCTTCAGGCTCAACCGCTGGAGGGAAAACTACCGTACAGTTCTGGCATTCACTAGGCGGGAAGAATGGAGATTACATTAACGAGCTGATCAAACGCTTTAACGAAACCCATGACAAGATCGAAGTGGTAGGCACGTTTCAAGGCTCTTATGATGAGACGGTAACGAAGCTTCAGCAATCTGTCGCTGCAAAAACAGGACCGGACGTGACGATGCTTGAGCGCGCTTATGTTCAAATGTTTGCGGACGCGGATGTATTAGAGGACTTGACGCCCTATATGAAAAAATCGCAGCTATCCACCGATGATTTCCCACAGGGACTCATGGGACACTCCACTTTTAATAAAAAGCTTGTTTCCTTGCCGTTCAATCGTTCTACTCCGATTCTACACGTTAATAAGACGATGCTGGATGAGAAGGGCCTGGCGATTCCAAAAACATGGGATGAACTTAAGAAAGTGGCGAATGCCCTGGTCATTAAGGAAAATGGGGAATACAAGCGCTATGGCGTCAGCATGCCATATGATACCTGGTACCCTATAGCGATGATTTCCCAAGCAAAGGGTAAATTTTATAACGATGCCGGCACTTCCATTGGCTTTACGAACGGGGAAGGGGTCAAAACGTTCAAGTATCTAAAGGATTTGCAAAGTACGGGTGCACTTTATTATCCTCCGGCTCAGGACTCCGGCAATATCGTCAATCAGATGTTCACAAGCGGAAAGATCGGCATAATGTACCAGTCCACAGGCGTGATCGGAAGCTTAAAGGACAATGTCAAATTTGAGTATGTGACGGCTTACCTGCCAATGGATCAAGTGTATGCCACTCCAACCGGCGGGGCGAACCTCGCATTGATGTCTGGCTCCGCAAATAAAAATGCAGCTTGGGAATTTATGAATTGGGCAATGACCGATCCGAAGGGCGGTCTGCAGTTTATTCTGGATTCCGGATACTTGCCGTTTACTAAGAAAATGGCGGATTCACAGCAAATGAAGGCGTTGTGGGAAAAAGAACCAAACCGCAAGGTAGCCTACGATCAGCTGCAATACGCAGTCGATACGAATAAGCACGTAGCTTGGCCGCAGGATATGCAGGAGTTCTTTAAAGCCATTCAAGCCATTATGTATGACAATAAAGATATCGAAAGCACACTCGACACGTTCAAGAAGGAAACCGAACGAATTCTCAAGAAATAAACATAAAGAATGGAAAGGAACGTTTATGAAAATGATATCTAATCTTCAAAATAACCAATCGATCATCGTCGCAGGCCATAGGGGCTGGAAATCGGAGTACCCGGAAAATACGCTGCTTTCTTTTCGGAAAGCGATCGAATTGGGTGTCGATATGCTGGAGTTCGATCTGCGTTTCTCCAAGGATAAAGTGGTCATGGTCATCCACGACGCGACTGTGGACCGGACGACTAACGGTTCCGGGAAGGTGAGCGATTTTACATCAGCGGAGCTGAAGCAATTGGATGCTGGAGGCTGGTTCGGTAAGGTGTATGAAGGACTTAAGATTCCTACTTTTGAGGAATTTTGTGATTTGATGAAATTGTATCCGGATGTTCTCCTTAATGTAGAGATCAAGCCCAGCCCAGATGCCAAAGAAGTGGCCGATGCTGCCATTGCGATTCTTAGCCGTTACGAGTATCTTCCGAGATGTGTGTTTACTTGCTTCGATGCCGAGGTGCTCGCTTACATTCATGATAAATACGAGCTAAAAACGCAGGGATTTCCCGGCGAGCTTATGTCTAACTACGTTGCTGGAGCTGAAGGCACCTTGTCCAAAATGTGGGCGGTAGGAATCAGCATGAAGCTGCTGACCCCGCAGCGGGTCCAGGAATATGAACAGCAGGGAATTCTCCCGTGGTGTTATTGTCCTGATACGGAGCAGCAGGTGTTCTATGCGATAGGCACAGGCTCCTTGCTTATGACGGTTAACAACCCGCAGCCGGCATTGCAAATCCGTCAGCAACTGAAGCGTTAGGATAGCCAAAGCTTGCGCTAATCAGGTATACTAGATTTCGTTAGCAAACGTTACCAATGATAGGATTAGCGTCTAAATGCAGAGGAGGCCCTAACGGATGAGCAATATCGGAGTATGGGAAAATGCGGAGCCGGGCGTTAAACGTAAAATTTTCGCGCCAGGTCAAACGATTATGATGATGGAAGTCCACTTTGAGCAAAATGCAGAAGGGTATCAGCATAGCCACCCTCATGAGCAGCTGTCTTACTGTCTTAAAGGAAAGCTTGAATTTACTATCGACGGAGAAGTACACGTGATTTCGCAAGGAGAGACGATCTTCATTCCTAGCGGAGCCAAGCACGGCTGCAGAGCGCTTGAGCCAAGCGCATTGCTGGATTCGTTCACTCCGGTACGCGAGGATCTGGTGAAGCGTTAATAATCTTTATCTTTGCTAGTTTACTAGATGGATAATAGACAAAAAGACCGTTTGTACCTGCCATGCGGCAGCTGCAAACGGTCTTTTTATGGACCCGACTAAATGTCGGTGAAATTAATGACTCCAACTACTTGAGACAGGAAATTGGTCAGCTCTACGGCTTCCTCTTCCGTAATTTTGTATACATGCTCCAAGTAGCCTTCTTCCTCCAAATCGTCGGGTCCAATGACCGCAGTCCGTCCGGATTGCAAGTCGGTTACGAGCTTTTTACCAAAGAAACGGTTCGTATTGGTAATGGCCAAATCAAAGCGGCGCATCGATTCGCCAACGAAGCAAACAAAACGTGTCGTTGTATCCTCGCTAGAATCATATAAGTAATCCAAATCTGACATGTAAGCGTCACCCCGTTCTCGCATTTCAATCGAATTGTATTCTGTATTATACATGAAGAATCGCTTGCGGGCAAAAGGCAAACATAATATTTCGCATAAGAACATTTTACATTTTCATTTCTGTGCAAACATGATAGAATTTAAAGAATGATAGAACGACGAAAGTCTGTTTACTAGCCAAAACTAACCTAGGAGGTCACACCAGATATGTCTAAACCGAAAATGAGAAGCGACATGATTAAAAAAGGCTTTGACCGTGCCCCTCATCGCAGCTTGCTGCGTGCAGCCGGTGTTAAAGAAGAAGATTTTGACAAGCCGTTCATCGCGGTTTGTAACTCTTATATCGATATCGTTCCAGGTCACGTTCACCTGCAGGAATTCGGTAAAATCGTTAAAGAAGCTATCCGCGAAGCGGGCGGCGTTCCTTTCGAGTTTAATACCATCGGCGTGGATGACGGTATCGCCATGGGACACATCGGCATGCGCTACTCGCTGCCAAGCCGCGAGATCATTGCAGATTCACTTGAAACTGTAGTATCCGCACACTGGTTTGACGGTATGGTATGTATCCCTAACTGTGACAAAATTACACCAGGGATGATGATGGGCGCACTTCGCGTGAACATTCCTACTATGTTCGTCAGCGGCGGACCGATGAAAGCCGGCAGAACAAGCGATGGCCGTGCGATCTCCTTGACCTCCGTATTTGAAGGCGTTGGTGCTTTCCAAGTTGGTAAAATCGATGAGAAAAGCTTGCTCGAGCTTGAGCAATATGGATGTCCGACATGTGGTTCATGTTCAGGTATGTTCACAGCCAACTCTATGAACTGCTTGGCAGAAGGTCTTGGTCTTGCACTTCCTGGTAACGGAACGATTCTTGCGATCTCTCCAGAACGTAAAGAATTCGTTAAACGCTCCGCTACTCAATTGATGGAGCTTATCAAACAAGATATTAAACCTCGTGATATCGTCACTATCGAAGCTATCGACAATGCTTTCGCATTGGATATGGCTATGGGCGGTTCTACGAATACGGTTCTTCATACTTTGGCTTTGGCTCATGAAGCAGGATTTGAATATCCAATCGAGCGTATCAATGAAATCGCTAACCGTGTACCTCACTTGGCGAAAATTGCTCCGGCTTCCGATTATCATATCGAAGACGTGCACAACGCAGGCGGCGTGAGCGCGATCATCAACGAGCTATTGAAAAAGCCGGGCGCTCTGAACGGCGACTGTATCACGGTAACAGGCAAAACCCTTCGTGAAAACGTAGCGGGCTGTGAAATTGCAGACAAAGACGTTATCCATCCGTTGGATAACCCGCACTCCGAACGCGGTGGCTTGGCTGTATTGTTCGGTAATCTGGCTCCTAAGGGCTCCATCATTAAAGTGGGCGCCGTTGACAAATCGGTTGGCGGCTATCACAAAGGTCCTGCTATCTGCTTTGATTCCCAAGAGGATGCTCTTTATGGTATCGCTAACGGCCATGTAAAAGAAGGACATGTTGTCGTTATCCGCTATGAAGGTCCTAAGGGTGGCCCAGGTATGCCGGAAATGCTGGCTCCTACTTCCCAAATCGTGGGTATGGGTCTTGGCGCGAAGGTTGGTCTGATCACAGACGGCCGTTTCTCCGGCGCATCCCGTGGTATCAGCATCGGTCACATTTCTCCAGAAGCTGCTGAAGGCGGACCTATCGCATTCGTAGAAAACGGTGATATTATCGAGCTGGATTTGGAAAACCGTACGATTCAACTGCAAATTTCGGACGAAGAATTCGAAAAACGCAGATCCAACTGGAAAGGCTTCGAGCCGAAAGTAACTACAGGCTACCTGGCTCGTTATTCCAAGCTCGTTACAAATGCAAGCACAGGCGGAGTTATGAAGGTTTAATTTCATAGCGCAGCTTAAGTAAATGAAGGCAGAGAGGAACTTTTCGTTCCTCCTGCCTTTTTTTGCAGCTATTCCTCTGGTACTCCATGCTCTTCATCGCCGTCAATGTATGAATGAGTTGGATGAGAGCCAGGGTAGTCTCTGGAGATACCAGCATGAAGCTCGCGGTTCTCGTACGTAAACCGATTCTGCGGACGTTGGTCAATACGCCAGGGAGAGCTTTTTTCTGTAGTAGCTTCGTGCAGGTTTGCCCCATAAGGACCCTCTGGAAACTCCTCAGCAGTAAGATCGTTTCTTTGCGATTCAACGGTCTTGAGATCCGTATATTTATGCCGATCCTCTTTGAGGAAGCCGTCTTTTTGATCATCGGTATGACTCATAAACGTAAATCACCTTCCTTGCTGTGATAGTTGCTTATATTAGAATGCCCTTTATCCAACAGCGGCTATGCGGATTGCTTTGAGTGACAGTTTATGATAAAATAGGAATAATTTCAAATCGTTGAGGAAGCACCTCTCTTACCATGTGTCATGTGTAGGAGGGGTGCTTTTTTGCGTTTGAATACGAAAAAAGGAGGGGTTTGTATGAAGCTGTTGTTTTTGAACAGTATGGAGAAGCAAGTAGGAGAGGGGCGCGCTCGAAGCGCTCAGGTTTCGGTGGGAGAGAGCAAGGGGCGTTGGTTTTCGGGATGGCAGGAAACGAAAGAGGATGGGAAGCTGGTTCAAGAAACCTGGTATGAAGGGACGAGCTGGGACGAACTGCAAGCTTCGATTCGCAGGCATCTCATTATGAAGCAGCATGACGGGTTTAAGCCGATGCTGAGGGCGGGTTTGTTTGCTGAAGCGGCGCCTGTTAGCAGCAAATCCGAGTACGCACAGCTCTTGCATTATTACAGCGAAGAGAATTCCGATGAGAAGCTCTATGAAGAGCTGCGGCAATGGCGGCTCAAGCAGGCGAGCAAGGAAGGCAAATCCCCATTTCTCGTCGCAACCAACCGTCTTCTGCGAATGATATGCGCTTATTTGCCACAAACACCGGAAGAGTTGAATCAGCTCCCTGGCTTCGGACCTAATAAAGCGGCAATGTATGGTGCTGAGTTGATTCAATTTACTCAAAATTGTACTAGGACAACTTCATTCCCTCTCGATTGGGTCGAAGCGCAGGTTAATCTCGTAGAGTTCCATGAATGGAAGCAGCGAGAGAAAGAACGAAGAGACCAGGCGGAACAAAATAAAAGAGAGCTTAAGAGCAAGCTCCTTGAAGCGATTTCCCGCGGTGATAGCCTGGAGTTGATTCAGGATGAAACGAAATTACAACGAAGAGACTTAGCAATGTGGATTGAAGAGCTAGATCGCGAGGGGTATGATTTGGATTCCTACATTGAGGCTGTGCTTCAAGGGGTACCCGATGAGGAGCTTCAATTAGCGTGGGATGCATTTGAGCTTCAGGGAGATCGCTTTTTGAAGCCTGTGCTTCAAACGCTTTATAAACAGGACGAGCTTGATACCAAGCAGATTGATACCATCTATGAGTGGCTCCGACTGCTCCGGATTAAGTTTAGACGTATTCAAAATAGTAAAACAACAGCGGCTGCTGGTTAAGTAGTAGCGCAGATGCTGAAAGCGGGGAAGTCGGGTTGGTTCCGAAATTATTAAAGAGAAACTTGGCCTCCCCGCTGCCTAAATAAACTTGAATACTCGCGGCATATAGGATTATTTAACCACCAGCACAGGAATTTGGGCATGCTGTACAATTTCATAACTCACACTGCCTAGAAGAAGTTCTTTGAACGTGCCAAGCCCGCGGCTTCCGACAATGATAAGATCGAATAGATTGGCTTCGGCATAGTCAAGAATCATCTGAGCGGGGGCTCCGCCTTCCAGCAGAGTTGTTGTAGCTAATCCAAGATACGCGATCCGCTGCCTTGCTTCGTCAAGCACTGCTTCTGCAGCATCATGCAGCTCGTCTTGCACTGCAGCGGAGCTGGTGATAAAAGCATCGCCGACGACGATATTATTCAATTGGGCTACATGGACAATTTCCAATATGGAATCCGGAAGCAAGATCTTCATTTCCATCGCTTGCTCTAAGGCATTTTTTGCCGTTTCCGAGCCGTCATAGGCTAATAAAATTTTGCCGAACATAACCAATCACCTCAACCTTCCTGTAATGCTTACTATTACACGCCAAGCCATTGTGGTGAAACAGGAACAAAAAAATCTTGCCCCAGCAGCTTTAGCAGCCAAGGCAAGATTTTGAGGTTACAGCCAATTTTTTTTGCGAAATAATACAAACATAGATATCCCTATGATGAACATAAAAATGACAGCAGCTACTCCGCCATATTCCCAATGAATGCCGGGGATATGCTCGAAATTCATCCCATAAATACCGGTAATGAAAGTCAATGGCATGAATATCGTCGTTAAGGCAGTAAAAATGCGCATAATTTCGTTGGCGCGATTTGATAGGCTGGATTGGTAAGCCTCACGTAAGTTGCCCATCAGATCCCGGAATGTATCGAACGTTTCCGAAATTTTTACGGCATTTTCATAGATATCTCCAAAATATTTTTTGAGCGGATCGCTGATCAGGCGAAGCTCTTTTTTATTAAGCGTATTGATTACTTCTTTTTGCGGTACGAGCACTTTCTTAAGCCATAATATTTCGCTTCGAAGACCGATAATCTCATTGAGATGCGATTTTTTCGTGTTCATGAGGATATCCTCTTCGAGCTTCTCTATCTTCGCTTCGATCCGGTCACCGACATTCGTATAATTATCGACGACAAGGTCGATCAAATGATATAAGAAGCGGTCGGGTGCAGTAACTTCCTCTTCCCACAGCACCGGCTTCAAAACACGCAGCTCGTTAATTTTTTGCCTCGTAACCGTAATAATGTAATGTTTGCCGAGAAATATATTCAAGGCTCTCAGGAAAATTTCTTCATCATCGAACCGGATGCTATTGACCACAATAAAATAATGCGTGTCGTACAGCTCGATCTTTGGCCGCTGCTCTTCCTCAGTTAAACAGTCTTCCACCGCTAATTCGTGAAGATGAAATAAAGGCTGTAAAATAGTCAAATCATCAACGTCGGCATCGATCCAATAAAAACCGTGCTCCGGCGGTTCCATCGTTTGGGTAATATCCTCAATTAAAGTAAAAATGCCGTCCTGAACCAAACGTGCTTTCATCTGCTCCACCCCTTCACATGGCTTGCTAAAGGCCTACCCTAGATATGTAACCATAAGGGCAGCCTTAAATCGGCTCGTGAGGAAATACAAACGGAAGAAACGTCGTTGATTCGTACGGACGGCACCTTCACCAGTAAATGAATTTATGGTTAAAGATAAGCTTGATCGCTGTGCATATGAATAAGCAAAGGAGAAGCCGGCGCATTGAAATCAACGGCGTAAGCCGTCGGCATTCCAAACGAAATATTCGGTTGTAGTTGAACGCAGATACTACTCCTCGGGTCTCCGTCCATTTGTTTGGTGCACCCCTTTGCTAGTGTTGTCGAATTACTTGTCTAGTATAACTGTTCATTTGTTATGCTTCAAGGTGAAATCGATCGATTTTTGTTGTTTTCACTCTATATTACAGTATGCGATTTAAGGACATTGGTGCTTGATAGGGGAAGGGTTTTCCATCGCTGGATATTATTTTAACGTCTTGACGATAAAGTCGTTTTCGTATACAGTATGACTATAAACAACTTCATATCTAAGTTTCAAACTCTTATCAAGAGCAGGTGGAGGGACTAGCCCGATGATACCCGGCAACCGACAGACCTTTCGGCATTCTCGCTATAAGCGGGAATGGAAGGAATGCACGGTGCTAAATCTTGCGGAAGCGTATGGCTTCTGAGAGATGAGAGAGGACATTGTTAAATTGACAAGGCCTTTCTCGTGCGCGCGAAAAAGGCCTTTTTTAGTGCCTTTTTGCAGGAGTTTGCTTCCAAAAAATGAACACCTACAAAAAAGGAGTGACTGACCAATGCCTATTAAAATTCCTGATCATTTGCCTGCAAGAGAAATTTTGCTGAACGAAAACATTTTCGTCATGGATGAAACGGTGGCTTTCCACCAAGATATTCGTCCGTTACGAATTGCTATATTAAACTTGATGCCAACCAAGGAAACAACAGAGACTCAAATATTGCGTCTTATCGGCAATACGCCGCTGCAAGTGGAATTCGTGCTGCTGCATCCGAGGACGCATACGTCCAAGAACACTTCCGCAGAGCATCTGGAGCAATTTTACAAAACCTTTGATGATGTGCGTAACGAAAGATTCGACGGTCTCATCATTACAGGTGCTCCGGTAGAGCAGCTTGACTTTGAAGAAGTGAACTACTGGGAAGAGCTGACGCAAATTATGGAGTGGAGCAAAGAGAATGTGACATCGACCCTGCATATATGCTGGGCTGCTCAAGCCGGCTTGTATCACCACTTCGATGTTCCTAAATATCCTTTGGAGCAAAAGATGTTCGGCGTGTTTACTCATCTCGTGAACACCCACAACGTGAAACTGCTTCGCGGCTTTGACGAAATGTTCTTTGTTCCTCAATCCCGTCATACGGAAGTACGCAGAGAAGATATTGAAAATCATCCTGAGCTCGAAATCTTGTCCGAATCTCCGGAAGCGGGAGTGTATATCGTCGGGACGAAGGACGGCAAGCAAATTTTTGTAACCGGACATTCGGAATATGATGCGTGTACACTGAAATATGAGTATGACCGTGACGTGAACAAAGGTATGGATGTGGCGGTACCGAAAAATTATTATCCGAAAGATGATCCGACCCAACCGCCGCTCGTATCCTGGAGAGCGCACGCGAACCTGTTGTTTTCCAACTGGTTGAACTACTATGTTTACCAAGAGACGCCGTTTGATCTGCACAAGGAGGAGTACTGTATATGAACGAAAACAAGAAGTTACAAATAGAGAGCCGATTGGCACAAATCGGTTCGCAAGAGGAGCCGGTAACCGGAGCGGTCAGCTTTCCGATCTACCAATCCACGGCTTTCCGTCATCCGAAGCTTGGTCAAAGCACCGGCTTTGATTATGCCCGTACAAAAAGCCCTACACGCAAGGTGTTAGAGGATGCTATTGCAGGTCTAGAGTCCGGCGATGCCGGATTCGCCTGCAGCTCCGGTATGGCTGCACTGCAAACGATTTTTGCGCTGTTCAGTCAAGGCGATCATTTGATCGTTTCGCTTGATCTGTATGGCGGGACTTACCGTTTGCTGGAGAAGATCATGTCGCGTTTTGGTGTAACCGCAACATATGTGGACACGAATGATCTGGATGCACTCGAGTCCAACTACCGCTCTAATACGAAAGCTGTGTTGATCGAAACCCCGACGAACCCGCTGATGATGATTACCGATCTGGAGCTTGTTTGCGGCTGGGCCAACAAAAAAGGCATTTTGTCTATCGTAGACAATACGCTGCTGACACCATTTTTCCAACGTCCGATCGAACTCGGAGCCGATATCGTCATTCATAGCGCCACCAAATATTTGGGAGGACATAACGATGTCCTCGCAGGTTTGATTGTTACCAAGGGTAAAGAGCTGTCGGAGCAAATGGCATTTTTGCATAACTCCATTGGAGCTGTATTGAATCCGCAGGACAGCTGGCTGTTGATGCGCGGCATGAAAACATTGGCGATTCGCATGGAGCGCCATCAATATAATGCAACGAAAGTCGCTGAGTTCTTGTTGAATCACCCTCAAGTGGAATCCGTATACTATCCTGCATTGGAAAGTCATCCGGGCCACGAGATTCAGAAGAAGCAATCGTCGGGTAATACCGGTATTTTCTCCTTCAAAATGAAGGATGCCCGTTATATTGAGCCGATCCTACGCCATATTCAACTGATTGCTTTTGCTGAAAGCTTGGGTGGGGTTGAGTCATTGATGACCTATCCTGCGGTTCAGACGCATGCGGATATTCCAGAAGAGATTCGTCGTCAAGTAGGTGTTGACGACCGTTTGCTTCGATATTCGGTAGGGATCGAGCATGTAGATGATCTGATCGCGGATCTGTCGAGAGCTATTGATTTAGCGCAAGAGGAAATTGAGGGGGCTTAAAGCTGGAATGGCCGGGAATAACAACAAGAGCCCACACGCGAATCGACAATTTGCAACGAAGCTGATTCATTTCGGAGCAGAGATTGATCCAAGAACGGGCGCCTCAAGTGTACCCATTTATCAAGCTTCTACCTTTCATCAGTTTTCTCTGGATGAGCCTCAGGAGTATAATTATTCCCGCTGGGGGAATCCGACACGTCAAGCGCTGGAGGATTATATCGCTCTCCTGGAGGGCGGTACCCATGGTTTTGCTTTCGCTTCAGGAATGGCGGCCATATCGGCGGCTTTCATGCTGCTGTCTGCCGGGGATCATGTCATTTGTACAGAGGACGTCTACGGCGGAACGTATCGACTTCTGAACTCGATCATGACTCGGATGAACATAGAAACTACATTTGTCGATATGACCGATCTTGATCAACTGAAGGCGGCACATAAGCCGAATACGAAGGTTGTCTACTTGGAGACCCCGTCAAATCCGACGCTAAAGATTACCAATATTGCTCAAGTTACAGCTTGGGCTAAGAAGCAGGGCCTTCTGACGATACTCGACAATACGTTCATGACCCCATATCACCAGCGCCCAATCGAATTCGGAGTCGATATCGTATTACACAGTGCGACCAAATTTTTGGGAGGCCATAGTGACGTAACGGCTGGCTTGGCTGTTGTAGCTGACGATACTCTTGGAAACCAGCTGATGCAGGTGCAGAACGTGCTTGGAACGATTCTAGGAGTATACGATTGCTGGCTGCTGATGCGCGGCATGAAGACGCTGCAGACACGGATGGAAGCGCATGAAATCAGTGCAAGGCGTCTTGCTGACTGGCTTTCTTCTCATCCATTCGTAGACAAGGTGTACTACCCTGGACTGCCGAATCACCCAGGTCGAGAGATCCATGAGAAGCAATCCAAAGGCTATGGAGCCGTCGTTTCCTTCGACGTAGGCTCGGAAGAGCGCGCCAAGCAGGTGCTTGGCAAAGTACAAATACCGCTCGTTGCTGTTAGCTTGGGAGCTGTTGAGAGTATCTTGTCATATCCCGCTTTGATGTCTCACGCGGCGATGCCTAGGGAAGTGCGGCTCGAAAGAGGCATTACCGACGGCCTTGTTCGCTACTCCGTTGGCTTAGAGAACATAGATGATATTATCGAAGATTTGGACCAAGCTTTGCGCGATTAATAAATATAGGAAAGCCGGTTAGATGCCTTACGCATTTGACCGGTTTTTTTGTGTTTGAAGCCGGTATAGCAACGGTTGACAGCATATTTCGACAAGGGTAGTTCTAAAGCATTATTTTGGGCCAATAGCCTCTTTCCTAGGACATTATGTCTATTCAACGTTAGGGTCTCATGTTATGATGGTTCAAAAAGGTGCTCGCAGGTAGAGGGGGAAAAAAATGCCGTCGCTTTTTATCAATATGTGGAAACAACGATTCAAAATGCTTTCCTATTTACCCTTCTCCAACCGTTCCCTGAAATATTTTCCTCCTGAGTTTATATTACGCGATCCCGTTACCTCGATGGTAAAGCAGCAGCGTCTCCAAGGTAAGGGCTGCAATTTGATCTTGTTTCATATGGAGGATGTTCATCAGCTATTCTCAACGTACTCTTATTCAAGCATTCAAAAGCTGCAGCAGCAAATCAATGATACGATAATGGACATGCTGCCGCAGTACTTTAAGCATCAGGATATAATCGGCATTAAACGATTCGGTCATGAAGATATTTGCTTGTTTGTGAAGCAGCAGCCAAGCTTTTCCTATGATACCCTTCAACAAAAAGGGCAGCAGTTGTGCGCGGAGCTGCAAGCCAGCTTGCGTATGCCAGGCTTTGCCAAGCAAGAGAGCTCTTTTTCCTTCCAATCCGGCTGTTATATGATGGGTCCTGAAATGGAGAATATCGAAGTAGCGATTCAATTCGCCTATCGGTATGCTTTGTCTATTGCTACAAAGAGGCTGCCTGTTCATTTCTCCCAATCAAGGCAACAGCTAATTGATATAATAGAGACGGAGAATATTTCCGTATTAGCCCAACCAATTATGAATTTAACGAGCGGAGACATCTTTGGATGGGAAATATTGACCCGCGGTCCACAAAATACTCCTTTTCACAGCCCTGCCGAGCTGTTTGATTTTGCTTATCAGGCGGATGTGCTGTCTAAAATGGAGTTTTTGGTCATGAAAAAAGCTTTCGAGGAAATGTCTAAACGAAGCATCAAGGAACAAGTGTTTATTAATATAACGCCTGTGACGTTATCTCATCCGTTATTGCTGGAGCAATTGCTGATGCTTCTAAAAGAGCATCCTTCGGTGGCTCCGTCCCAGATCGTACTAGAAATAACGGAGCGGCATGCAATTCGAGATTTTAATTTCATGGGAGCGTTGATGGCCAAATACCGTTCTCTTGGCTTCCGATTCGCCGTAGACGATGCGGGTGCAGGTTATTCCAGCCTTCAATCGATCACAGAGCTCATTCCCGACATCATCAAAATTGACAAGTCCGTCATTCAAAATATCGATCAAATGACCGTGAAGCAATCCCTGCTTCGCTCGCTCATGCATTTTGCCGAAAACATTAATTGTCAGGTTATTGCAGAGGGCGTAGAACGCGAAGAGGAAGCGGAGATGCTGTACGATTTGAAGGTGCAAATGGGACAAGGCTTCTACTTTGCAAGACCGGAGCCTTTGGCGGCAGACCAGGAACGAGTGCAGCGGTTCGATCTGCTAAAAGCAAAAATTCAACGCAGCCGCCAAGCGAACATGGTGCTGGTATAATTGCCAAAAGTGTGTCAGGAGATTGTCGGAGCGGGGAGAAGCCTCGATCTGCCAGTCTCTTTTTTAATGACTAGGCCCTCGGTTTGTGGTACGATTATTGTAAAGTTTTTTCGTATGCAAAATATTTTTTGTCATTAGCTAGCAAAAAGGAGTGAGCACAGGATGAGTTCAATCGACCGCATCCTCGATAGTGCGCTGGCCGGAAACCGAATCAGTCTTGAAGACTGTATTCAATTATATGAATCGGATCAGATTGAAAAGATGGGCCATGTCGCAAATCAAATTATGTTGAGGCATCATCCGGACCCGATCACAACCTTTGTTATCGGTCGCAATATTAATTATACGAACATATGTGATGTGTACTGCCGTTTTTGCGCATTTTACCGTGCGCCAGGCTCTAGTGAAGGCTATGTGCTTCCAGATGAGACCATCTTCCAGAAAATCCAGGAGACACTGGACGTTAACGGTACAGAAATTCTCATGCAGGGAGGAACGAATCCGAACCTTCCTTTTACGTATTATACGAATTTGCTTCGCGAGATTAAGAAGCGCTTTGATATTACGATGCACTCTTTCTCTCCTGCCGAGATATTGAAGATGAAAGAAATGTCTGGCGGTTTAACGCTCGAAGAGGTTATGAGAGAGCTGAACATGGCTGGATTAGATTCTCTTCCGGGAGGCGGAGGCGAAATCCTAGATGACCGTACAAGACGCAAGATCAGCCGTTTAAAAGGCTCCTGGCGGGATTGGATGGACGTTATGCAGATGGCTCATAAGATCGGCATGTCCACCACTGCCACGATGGTTATCGGCTTCGGAGAATCGATGGAAGAGCGCGCGCTGCACTTGCTTCGCGTTCGTGATGCTCAAGACGAATGTATTGCGAACAAGTATAATTCGCCTGGATTTTTGGCATTTATTTCTTGGACGTTCCAGCCGGATAACACGAATCTGAAGGCCGACAAACTCGGACCTCAGGATTATCTGAAGAACGTTGCCATTAGCCGCATTATGCTGGACAATATTCCTCACTTCCAATCCTCGTGGGTTACGATGGGTCCGGAGGTCGGCAAGCAGTCGCTCCATTTTGGCTGCAACGACTTCGGCAGCACCATGATCGAGGAAAACGTCGTTTCCGCGGCAGGAACGACACACAAGGTCAACATCGGCTCGACGCTGCAAATCATCCGCGAAGCCGGCAAAATCCCGGCACAGCGAAATACACGCTACGAAATCCTGCGTGTGTTTGACAATGAGGAAGATAAGGTTGACAACGACTTTGTAATGCAGAACTAATAAGCTCCAGATCCTGTGAAGATACCTCTTTCGCAGGGTCTTTTTTCTATGTTTAAAATTTGTTGTTGCTATCTTTTGAGAAAAAGGGCATTATAAACACGAGTAAAGGACAACGGGGGAGTACACATGAGCAAGCAGTACGAGATGAATACAGTATTAGTTACGGCTTATGCCAAGGCACCTCAAGGCAGCGCAATGTATGAGGTTTATAAGCATGCAGGAATCATATTGGAGATTGATCCCAGCGATGACACCATTGTAGATGTTGAGTTTACTTTTATAACGGATTTGGCGAAAGATTTCATTCGGCGGCTGTTGGTCGGCTATTCATTATCTAACGGGATTGAAGATTTGATCAAGCGAATCGAGTCTCATTACCTTACACCTTCGACGAATTCCGTGATTGTCGCTTTAAAAGCAGCGAACAAACGTTACTTTGAGAAAAAACATTTGACGAATTCTGTCGAATAGGCGTATAATGAAACCGTAATCAAAAAAGAATACTGAAGTCTTCGAAGAGCATATTCTTAATGATGAAATTAAACATTTCATATTAATTTAAGAAAACCTAGCTTTTCCAAAACGACGATAAGAGATTTTTATTTTCTTATTTCTTTTGGTAAGCCTAGGTTTTTTTTGTTTTCATTTTTATTTTGTAAAGGTGATGATCTGATGGAAAATCATGTTTCGATCATTGGTGCAGGGACAATGGGAAGCGGAATCGCCCAATTGCTTGCCAGTCGAAATGTAAACGTTCTCTTGGTTGATCAGAATGAGGATGCATTACAGCGAGCCCTGGGGAGAATCAGAGAACAGCTTCATTCTCTACAAGAAGATGTCGATCAGGTTATTTCTCGAATCCAGTTATCGACCGATATTCAGAGCGTTCAGGACTCATGGCTAATAATTGAAGCCGTTCCGGAGAACCTAAGCTTGAAGCAGCACATTTTCAAACAGTTAGAAAGCGTTTGCAGTTCTGAAGCGATTCTTGCAACCAACACCTCCGGGCTTCCTGTAAGCGACATAGCTGCTGCTTTGAATTATCCGGGCCGATTGATCGGTATGCATTTCTTCATGCCGGCTCACGTCGTTCCTCTGGTAGAAGTCATTAAGGGAACCGCAACCGAAGCTCATACAGCAGAGAAGGTTATGGAGTTTCTTAAACAGATGGGTAAGAAGCCCGTTCTGGTCCATAAAGAGCTTCCGGGATTCATCGGTAACCGCATTCAGCATGCGCTTGCAAGGGAGGCTATATCCCTTCTAGAAAAAGGCGTGGCTTCGGCTGAAGATATCGACACTGTGGTCAGATACAGCTTGGGTATCAGGCTGCTGTTCACAGGACCCTTGGAGCAAAGGGACTGGAACGGTCTCGATGTCCATTGCCATATTGCTTCTTACTTATACGAGGACTTGGAAAATCGGACAGAACCGTCCCCGCTTCTAACAAATAAAGTAGAGCAGGGTAACTTAGGAGTGAAAACAGGGAAAGGCTTTTATGATTGGCAGGATAAAGATGTCCCTTCCATCAGCCAGAACAAAAATCGTCAGCTGCTTGAATTGATCAAGTGGTTAGATACAAAGGAAAATTAGGGAGGTCTTTTTGTGGAAAAATTGACTCGCTTTTTTACCAATCTGATGAAAAAATACTTGCCTGACCCGTTCGTATTCGCCATCGGATTAACCCTATTGACGATCATCCTTGCGATTGTGGTTCAAGGGCAAGGCTTGACGGAGGCAACCTCCAACTGGGGGAAAGGCTTCTGGAACTTGCTCGCCTTCACTACGCAGATGGCCGTCATACTGGCAATGGGCTACGTTCTGGCAAGAGCGCCATTGGTAGATCGTCTTCTAAACAAAATTGTCAGCCGCATTCATACTCCTAGAGGGGCCATCATCGTCGCAACGCTCGTCGGCGGAGTCGGCAGCTATTTAAACTGGGGCTTCGGACTAGTCATTGGCGGTATTATAGCAAAGAAATTGGCTGTAAAAGTAAAAGGCGTCCATTACCCGCTCATCATTGCATCCGCTTACAGCGGTTTTACGCTTTACGGTCTCGGGCTTTCCGCCAGTATTCCGGTGCTTATTTCTACAGCAGGGCATCCTTTGGAAAAAGCGATGGGTGTCATTCCGCTTAATCAAACTATTTTTTCAGTGCCGATGCTTATTACGACTTTGATTGTTATTATTTCGCTGCCGCTCTTAAATGCTTGGCTGCATCCTAAAAAGCAAGAGAACATAGTAGAAATTCTTCCTGAGCTAAGAGAAGAGGAGAGCGTAGTCGAAAAAGTGGCTGTCGAAGAGCCTACGCTTGCTAACAAATTAAACAACAGCCGTATTCTTTCGTTTCTGATTGTTATTGTTGCAGCCATTTTCATTTTTCAAGATATTAGACAAGGCGGATCATTCGACCTGAACCGTATCAACTTTATTATTCTTTTCTTAGGTATTCTTCTTCTCGGTACGCCTGCCAAATATGTGGCTACGTTGAATGAAGGAATCAAATCGATTTCAGGTATTTTTCTGCAATATCCTTTTTATGCAGGTATCATGGCCATTATGGCTGGTTCCGGGCTGGTTGAAACTTTGGCGCACTGGTTCGTGCAATTTTCAACTGAGCATACATTGCCGTTCTTCGGACTTGTCAGCTCCTTTGTTATCAACTTCTTTGCTCCATCTGCAGGCGGACACTGGGTAGTTCAAGGTCCGTTCATGATCGATGCGGCCAAACAATTAGGGGCTTCGATCAGCCAAACATCGATGTCTGTCATGCTTGGTAACGCATGGAATGATCTGGTGCAGCCGTTCTGGATTTTGCCGGCGCTTGCTCTCTCCAACTTGAAGCTGAAAGACGTTATGGGCTATACGGTCGTAATGATGATCTGGATCGGCATTGTGTATTCCGGTGCGGTATTGATTTGGGGCTATATCGGTTAAAATAACTTCCTGGAGGTAACTATCATGAAAATTGTAGACTTATCCGTACTCTTATATGATGGCTTGACATCGTTCCCATCTCATCCTAAAGTGGTCATCATGGATCATGTTACTCATGATTTTTCCAAGCCTAGATATGTGGCTCCCTGTGAGGGCTACGCCAGTAAGATTTTTATGATGTCTGACCATGGCGGAACTCACGTCGATGCCCCTTATCACTTTTTCAAAGATGGCTTGACCATCGAACAGATTCCAATTGATGCTACAATGGGGAATGCGCACGTTGTTGATGTTTCTTTTAAAGACCCTAGCGAACCGGTTACCCGTGAAATGATCGAGAAGGTAGTCGAGGAGAAAGGGTTGGATATTAAAGAAGGCGACATCGTCTTGTTCCGCTGTTGGCCAGGTGAATGGAATGGCCCCGGGTTCCATGATTGCAAGGCTCTTGCCGCCTCGGTCGGAGAGTGGGTTGTTGAGAAGAAGCTGAAAGCGATTGGATTAGATTTGGCCAATGCTGACATCAACGACAACATGAAGCGCGATGTGCATCTTGCGTTACTGAGCCGCAATATCTTGATTATCGAAAATGTGGTCAACCTGGACAAGCTGAGCAAAAACAGCTTCTACTTTATGGGGACACCTCTTAATATGAAGGGATTATCCGGATCGCCGATTCGCGCTATCGCAATTGAAGAATGGTAAGAAGCACTGCATTTTAATTAAATAATTCATTAATGATATGGAGAGATGAACTTTCATGGTGAGGACGGTTTACCCCGTTCTCACATAAATGAAACAGCCCAGCCTTTCCAAAAGATAAGCGTATGCTTAGTTCTTTTGGAGATGCTGGGCTTTTCTTATTTTACCAAGGAGTGGATCATAATGCGAAAGCTAAGAGAAATCGAAGAGGTTATTAAACAGATACAATCGGGAGATACATTGATGGTCGGTGGCTTTGGTCTGGTTGGAGCACCATTAACCCTTATTGATGAACTGACGCGGCTGGATGTAGATCAGCTGACCGTCATTAGCAACAACCTTGGTGAAGCCGGTAAAGGATTGGGCATTTTGCTGAGACAAGGAAAAATCAAAAAAGCGATAGGCTCTTATTTCACCAGCAACCGGGAAGTTGGAGAGAACTTCAATGAAGGCAAGCTTGATATCCAATTAATGCCTCAAGGAACGATGTCGGAATCGATACGTGCCGGCGGCGCAGGAATCGGAGGCTACTATACACGCACAAGTGCCGGAACCGAACTAGCTAAGGGGAAGGAAGTCAGAATCATCAATGGCGAGCAATACGTGCTCGAAGAGCCTCTTAAAGCTAATGTTGCGCTTATAAAAGCGGCCAAAGCCGATTCTCTTGGGAACCTTGTTTTTTATAAAACGGCACGTAACTTTAATCCGTTGATGGCAACAGCTGCTGATTTCGTCATTGCGGAAGTGGATGAGATCGTAGAGGCCGGTGAGCTGTCACCGGAAGAAATCGTCACTCCTCATTTATTCGTTGATGCCATTGTGGAAAGCAAGCTAGTACTAACCAAAGAAGGAGTTGTGCCAAAACATGAGCTCAAATAAAGAAATTCAAGAAATGATCGCGAAACGTGCGGCTAAAGTGCTGCAGCCCAATTCTGTCGTCAATCTTGGAATCGGTATACCGACGTTGGTTGCCAAATATGTCGATCCGACCTCGGTTCATTTCCATACGGAGAACGGCATGCTTGGGGTCATGGAGCTGACTTCGGATGAAGATTTTGATCCAAGCTTGGTCAACGCGGGAAAGCTTCCGATTTCTGAAGGAATCGGCGCATCGTATTTTAACAGCGGTGAATCGTTCGCTATGATTCGCGGAGGGCATGTCGATGTCGCCATATTGGGTGCGCTGCAGGTTGACGAGCAGGGTTACATTGCCAACTGGGCAATACCAGGTCAAAACATTATGGGAGTAGGCGGAGCGATGGATCTATTGAGCGGTGCAAAAAAGGTCATCGTAACGACGAATCACACCTCCAAAAACGGCGAGCCGAAAATTGTTAAAACCTGCAATTACCCGATTACTTCATTGCGTAAAATCAATCTGATTATTACAGAATTAGCGGTGTTTGAATATAAAAAGGATCGGTTGGTGCTTATAGAGCTAATGCCGGGTGTTTCATTGGAGGAAGTACAAGCCAAAACAGAAGCAAGCTTTGATATTGAATAGGAGATGATTAACCATGGATAATCGAGTATTTGTTGTAAGTGCGCATAGAACGGCAGTAGGGAAACTGGGTGGAGCACTGAAGGATATTGATCCGGACGATCTGCTCGTTCCATTATTCAATCAATTGAAAAAGCAAAGCCTGGTGCCAGATGAAGAAATCGACGAAGTGATCATCGGTCAAGCCAAGCAAAGCCAAGATCAATCCAACATTGCCCGTAAAGCGCTGCTGAAAGCTGATTTGCCTGAATCGCTGCCAGCCTATACAGTTCACCGCCAATGCGGATCAGGCATGCAAGCAATCCATAACGCTTTCACTTCTATTCGGGCAGGATTAGGACATGCCTTCATCGTGGGCGGGGTCGAAAGCATGAGTGCTGCACCTTATTATATCCGTAACGCACGGTATGGATTCATTGCCGGGAATTCGGAAATTCTAGACCCTAACAAAGAAAGCCAGCCGGGTTCCCAGCCGGAAGAAAAATACGGTCGTCTTGTTATGGGAATGACTGCTGAAAATCTGGCGGAGGATTATGCTATCACGCGTAACGAGCAGGATGAGTTCGCCTATAACAGTCAGTTAAAGGCACATAACGCCATTCAAAATGGCGAGTTCAATGATGAAATTGTTCCTGTTTCGATTCCGCAGAGGAAAGGAGAGCCTGTTATTTTTTCAGTTGATGAGCATCCGAGAAAGACTGATATGCAGCAGCTCGGTAAGCTCAAGCCTGTTTTCAAAAAGGATGGTACAGTAACTGCGGGCAACGCATCCGGTCTTAATGATGGCGCATCCTTACTGCTTGTCGTTTCCGGTGAGATGGTCAAAAAATATCAGTTAAAGCCGTTGGTTGAAGTTTGTGCGCTTGGAGTATCAGGGTGCAAGCCAGATCGCATGGGGATCGGACCTGTGGAAGCTACTGCGAAAGCGCTAAAGATGGCGGATATCCAAATGGAGGATCTGGATTTGGTGGAGCTTAATGAAGCTTTTGCCGCACAATCGCTCGCTTGCATTAAAGAGATGAAATTGCCGATGGACAAAATCAACGTCAACGGCGGTGCCATTGCTCTTGGACACCCTATTGGAAACAGCGGAGCCAGAATTAGTGTCACGCTTATTCATGCCATGCGCAAAAGAAAAGCGAAATGGGGTCTGGCGACCCTTTGTATAGCTGGGGGTCAAGGGATTGCTACCGTATTCCGTTCCGTGGAGGAGGAGAACTAATGAAAGCCGTTGTTAAAACAAATCGCGAACGTGGAGTCGAGTTCAAAGAAATAGATCCGCCCGAAATGAGCGAGCAGGATGTATTGGTGAAAGTCGAAGCTGTCAGCATTTGCGGCAGTGATTTGCACATGTACGAGGGCATGAAGGCTTACGAATGGGTTGCGACTCCAGTGATACTGGGACATGAGTTCGCCGGTACGGTGGTCAATGTCGGCAAGCCTGAATACGAGCATTTATTAAATCAGCGCGTCATTATTAATCCTTATGTACCTTGTGGAGATTGCTATAACTGCCAAAGAGGGAACACCAACCTTTGCGACTACGGTTCCAATGCAATGGCCAAGGTGCCGGCCAAATCGCTTCGGTACGGCTTTCGCACCAATGGCGGTATGGCTGAATATGCAGCCATTCATTATAAAAATGTTCTCCCTATTCCAGATGAGCTGCCTATTGAAGTTGCCGGCATGCTGGAGGCTCTAGCTATTGGTGTGAAGGCACTGGAACGCTCCGATATTAAGCCGGGCGATACGGCTGTCGTTATTGGACCCGGCCCGATAGGTCTTTCTATGGTTGCCTCCCTGTCCAATTACGGCTTAAGAAAGCTGATCATTACGGGGCTGCATGCAGATGAGGAAAGATTGCAGCTTGCTAAGGAGCTGGGAGCTACAGACATCGTGTATGCTGATGAAGTCAATGATGTGGAAGCCGTGAGCGCAATTACAGACGGTCAAGGGGTCGACCATATTTTTGAAACAAGCGGCTTCCACCAATCTCTTGTTTCGGCAGTGCGTATGTGCACAAAGGGCGGTGAGGTTCTTCTAGTCGGCATATCCGCTAAAGAAACAACCTTGCCAACACATGAGATTGTTCGTGGCGAAGTCACTGTCAAAGGGGTTTATGGCGTTACGGAAACAACGCTTAGACGGACTATATCGATGGCTGCGAGCGGAAAATACCCGTATGCCAAGCTAATTTCTCATGTACTTCCATTGGAAGATGTCGTAAACGGGTTTGAGTATGGTCTCAAGAAACAGGGAGCGAAGGTGATTCTTAAGCCATGATACGTAAAGTGGAGCACACGGCAATAATCGTCAACGATATGGACAGATCCATCGATTTTTATTGTAACTATTTTGGCTTTATACTTCGAACGAGAGGCAAGACACCGGCTAAGGAATTGGCCTTTTTATATCATCCCAACCAGTCTGGCTTTGAAATTGAACTGATCAATAATCTCACACCGGATTATAGCTACGCAAGCAAAGGCATTGTAAATCACTTGGCGCTAACGGTGGATGATATCTATGAAGCGATTCGTTTTTATCGGGAAAAAGGGATCCATTTCAATACGGAAGAACCAAGCCCGTCCATTGATGGAGGAAAGACGATATTTTTTTACGGACCATCTCAAGAGCTGCTTCAACTGGTACAACCAAGCAAGGAAAGAAAGGGTGAACAATAATGGCTTCTTTTGATGTGCTGAAATATTACGAAGAGGTGTACGGTAAAGTTCCTGAATGGGTGGATATGTTGTATCATTTTTCTCCAAAAGCAATGGAACACTATACGCTGCTTAGAAACGAAATTTTAGTCGACGGTGCTCTTCCGCGCAAAGAAAAGGAGCTTATTCTGGTTGGTGTCAATGCGGCGCGTCGTTATGAAAGAAGCATGATTTATCATACGCAAGGAGCTGTCGATGCTGGCGCTAATCTTGAAGAAATTGCCGATGTCGTTGCAGCCTGCATTATCTCCCGTGGAATACCTGCTTGGTTTACGGGGATGAAGGCGATTCAGTTCGCAGCCGAATATTTGGGCATTGAAGGTACAGAGGTTAAAGAATATAACGGAGAGCTTCCTTCCATCACGTCCTTGGAGGATGCTTATGCATACTATGAAAAGGAATCGGGATTGACTCCTTCGTGGGCTCAACTGCTGGAAAAAGCCAATCCTTCCGCTATGGTCGGATATACCAATTTAAGAAATGTCGTTCTAAGAGACCATGTAGTATCAAGAAAGCTGAAGGAGCTCGTATTAATTGGCGTTAATCTTGCCGAAAGATACCCTGAAGGAGTTCAGGTGCATGTCAACGGAGCGAAGAAATGGGGAGCTACGGATGCAGAAATCGCAGAAGTATCCCTCGTTTGTGTGCTCACAGCCGGAATTCCTTCCTGGTTTGAGATCAGTGAGTTTTTGCAAAAAGCTTAAGTAGTACCTTATATCATCCCTGCATCCTTTAGTTGCACTGTCTTAGCTGCTGTGTGGCCTAAAGGATGCATTTTTTATGTTTGTTTTCAATTCACTTACTATTCCATGGGAAATTGTTGTTTGTATATATGCCCCCTCCCGACCATATACTTAAAAAAGAGAAGTAAGGGAAGGAAGGAGTGAATAGGATGAAGCTGTTTGCCTTAACCTTAACGAAAACATCGGATACATCCGTTCATAAGCTTCATGCGGCGGTGGATGATGCTGTCAGAAACGTATATTCCAATAACGTGGCAACATATGTCGAGCAAGACCATACGACCTTTGTTATTCATGCTGAAGGGATATTTCCCCTTTTTCAATTGGATAAAAAAACCGATGAGTTGTATTCAAAGGTAGCTGAGGCAGTCTCTGAATGGATTATTCAGGAAGAAGAGGGACGATTGATTCGTGCCATGATTGCCCGAGATTTCGATTACAAGCTGGAAGAGGATATCGCCTCTATTCTTAGCTATTGCCGCCCTGCGCAGTCGTCCGAAGAGGATGAGGAAGCCTTTGAACCTACCTTTGAGCAGGCGGTGGCACGCCGCAAGCAAATGATTACACAGGCGGTTTGCGCATTTTTGCAGGAATTTACGGATTTGAACTTACAGGGCTTTATTAAATTTCGCTTGCAGGACTATATGAGTGAGCTTCACGAAGTGGTTGAATATGCAATTGACGAGTTCCTGATGGATCAGCAGTATCAGGAGTTCATTTCACTGTTAAAATATTTTGTTTACATTCAGGAAGCCAAAATTCCAACGGCTCACTTGATACATAAAGGCGGCAACGAATTTACTCTGCTGAACGATCGTATGGAGCCTATTGATACGAGCCAGACCGATGCGACTTTAACTGTGGAAATGCTCGAGAAGGACATCAACTTTGAAGATGTCATTGTCAGTACGTTGATTTCGGTATCTCCTCGTCAAATATGCATCCATACAAGAGACCCGGAGGTTCAGGTCATTAAAACGATCACGCAAATTTTTGAAAATCGCGTTCAGCTCTGCGAATATTGCAGATTATGTCACAATCTTGACCGATCGGCAGCAGCTGACTATAATAAAGGTTAGGGCAATAATCAAAGACAACAATGGTTGAAGTGCTGTACAGAGAGAGGGGACTTGGCTGTAATCTCCTTCAGTGAACGACAATCATTTACCCCTTTGTAGCTGAGATATGGAACACGGCATGCTATAATCGGCATTTTCGTTTAGTATATATCTCCGGTTCATTCCCGTTAAGGAATGCTTACGAGGATTCGCAGGAAGCTTGAGCGGATCGAACTAGGGTGGAACCACGAGACCAAGCGCTCTCGTCCCTTTTGGGATGAGGCGCTTTTTTTGTTTTGCTAAAAGCTTCAATAATTCAGGAGGTTGAACAAGATGGCAGTAAAAGTTACTTTTCCGGATGGAGCGGTAAGAGAATATGAGCAGGGAACTACGATTGAAGAAGTAGCCGGTTCCATCAGCTCTGGATTGAAGAAAAATGCGGTAGTCGGCAAATTAAACGGCAAAGCGGTTGATTTGAACACGGCTATCGATCAGGATGCAGCCTTGGAAATCGTAACGCTGGATAGCGAAGCGGGACTTGAAGTATACCGTCATAGTACGGCTCACTTGATGGCGCAGGCGCTTAAACGCATTTATGGTGAAAAAACAGTAAAGCTCGGTATCGGTCCTGTAATTGAGGACGGCTTTTACTATGATATTGATTTGGAAACACCTGTTACTCCTGAGGATCTGTCCAAGATCGAGAAAGAAATGGAGAAAATCGCCCAGGAGAACCTGCCGATCCGCCGCAGAGTGGTCAGCAGAGAAGAAGCTATCCGTATTTTCACTGAGCTCGAAGATCCGCTGAAGCTGGAGTTGATCCGTGATTTGCCAGAGGATTCCGTGCTGACGATCTATGATCAAGGCGAATTTTTTGACTTGTGCCGCGGACCTCATTTACCGTCCACTGGACGTATTAAAGCATTCAAGCTATTGAGCGTAGCAGGGGCTTACTGGCGTGGAGATTCCAAAAATAAAATGCTGCAGCGTATTTACGGTACGGCATTCCCTAAAAAGGCTGAACTGGACGAGCATCTTCACCTGCTCGAAGAAGCTAAAAAACGCGATCATCGTAAGCTGGGCAAAGAGCTTCAAATGTTTACCTTCTCCCGTGAAGTTGGACAAGGCTTGCCTCTATGGCTTCCTCACGGAGCCAAAGTACGCCGCACGATGGAGCGCTATATCGTAGATTTGGAAGAGCGTTTAGGCTACCAACACGTGTATACGCCTGTTCTGGCCAATGTAGAGCTTTATAAAACATCCGGGCACTGGGAGCATTACCAAGAGGACATGTTCCCTAAAATGATTATGGACAATGAGGAGCTCGTTCTTCGTCCGATGAATTGCCCGCATCATATGATGGTGTACAAAAGCGACATGCGCAGCTACCGCGATCTGCCGATTCGTGTAGCTGAGCTTGGAACGATGCACCGTTACGAAATGTCCGGAGCCTTGACAGGCTTGCACCGTGTACGTGCAATGACTCTGAACGATGCGCATATTTTCTGCCGTCCGGATCAAATCAAAGAAGAATTCGCACGCGTAGTCAATCTGATTCGCCAAGTGTATGAGGATTTCGGAATCAAGGAATATCGTTTCCGTCTGTCTTACCGTGATCCTGCGGATACCGAGAAATATTTCCCAGACGATAACATGTGGGAAATGTCCCAACGCATGCTGCGTGAGGTTGTAGAAGAGCTTGGTTTGCCGTTCTATGAAGCGGAAGGCGAAGCAGCATTCTATGGTCCTAAGTTGGACGTACAGATCAAAACAGCCCTGAAAAAAGAAGAAACGCTGTCTACAGCACAGCTCGACTTCTTGCTGCCAGAACGTTTCCAATTGGAGTATGTAGGCGAAGATGGACAGAAGCATCGTCCGGTCGTTATTCACCGTGGTATTATCTCAACTATGGAACGGATGACGGCTTTCTTGCTCGAGAACTTTGCGGGTAACCTTCCAACCTGGTTATCTCCGGTTCAAGCGAAAGTCATCCCAGTTTCAACGGCATTTGAGAGCTATGCTAAAGAAGTTGAAGAGAAGCTCCAGTTTGCAGGTATTCGCGTTGAATCCGACCTGCGCAATGAGAAGCTGGGTTACAAAATCCGTGAAGCGCAGCTTGAGAAAATTCCTTACATGCTCGTTGTAGGTGAGAACGAAATGAATAACAACAGCGTTTCGGTTCGTAAGCGCGGCGAAGGCGATTTGGGTGTACAAAGCCTGGACAGCGCAGCTGCTTTAATCAGCGAAGCGATCCGTTCGAAGCAAATCGACTAAAGTGACATTAAATGATATGAGAACAATTCCTTTTCGAAGGGATTGTTCTTTTTTTGTAAGTTTGGTATCAGGTGAGATAGTGCTTGTTTGGCGATTTTGTATATTCCTAGTAGTAATTGGATAGCCTCTTATATTAAGGGGAGGTTTTAAACCAAGTATGTTACCAAAAGCCGTAAGTCATGCGAAATGGATCTGTTTCATTGCCGTTCTGCTCGGATTGTTTTTGGCACTAGAACAGGAACAGCAGTCACTGGCACAAAACGGTCCTGTCGATCACGGTCAATTCAGTCAAGCCTTGCCAACGTTGTCCCAAAACGTTCAAGCAGCTGCTCAGCCGCAGGCTGCGTCCCAACAGCAGGAAAATAATGTTGCTAAAGAGACAAAGGCTGTTTCTGCAGTCAAACAAAACACTACCGTTAACTATAACAAAAAGAGCGACAAATATACCTTTTTGCCTAATCTGAAGAAGGACATATCCCACTATACTGCGGTGGAAGTGACTGCAACCGGTTATTATGCGGGTAAGGAATCGACAGGTAAAACGCCTGGTCATCCTGAGTATGGAGTCACTTTTTCCGGGATGAAGGTTCAGCGCGATAAAAACTCTTTCTCAACCATCGCTGCTGACCCGAGCGTTTTTCCTCTTGGAACGGTTCTATGGATTCCGGGGTATGGATACGGGATTGTAGCCGATACAGGTAGTGCGATTAAAGGCAAAAGAATTGACTTGTACTTTGAAACCAAAGATCAAGTGTACCGTGAATGGGGCAAAAAAACGTTGAATGTATTCGTCGTCAAAAAGGGCGACGGCAAAATTACGAAAATGATTTGGAGCCAGCTGGAGAACGAGATACTGTTTTAAACTTCCAACATAAATGGACTTCACCTTACCCATACTAATGCTTGTAAGGGGAGGTGAATAACAACATGGCTAAGAACAAAAACAAAAAGCAGCAAAACGATACTGAGTTTGCTGAAGAAGTAGTAGCTAAAAACGTGAAGCAATCAGGACAAAACAATGCAAGCGAAGGTGCCAATCAAAACGCTAAATACTAATTTAACGGTATGTGAGATATGATGCAGAAGAGGCGGACGCAATATAGCGTCTGCTTCTTTTTTTGTTACGATTTATCAGAAAAAAACATACGATATGCACAATCTGCAAGGATTATCGGGTTAATTCCTGACATTGTTAACGAAATAGAGGTTTTCAAAGCTTATTTTTTAGTGTAAAATGAGGATTATACTGTGATAAAAGTTAACATGAAGAGATAGGTGATGTCCCATGGAAGAGGTTTTATTGATGGGGAATTCGGTGCAGGTAACGAGACGAAAAGCGGCGGAAGTACTGCCTTTTTTAGAGGTCTATGTGGCTCGCAAAGAAGAACAGATTGCTGAAATTGAGCAGGTCATCGAGCGTTATGAAAAGAAAAGGATTATGGAAGAACGCAGCTATCGGGCCATGTCATCTTTTCGTCGAATGTTTGCCGGGAAAAAGCCAGACCATCATCTGGCTGTAGAGTATATTCATTATGTGAAAAAACCCATGGAGCAAATCCGGCAGCTGCGTCTTGAAATCGAGAAGGCGAAGGCAGTGTTGAACGGAACAGAGCAATCGGATGATGTTGCGATCAGTGAGGAAATGGTTAAAGAGCTTGGCTTGTAGCTCAGATATCTCATCAGGCCGTTTATATGAAATTTCAGCCCGTGCTCCGGTGCGCGTTGCTTCTATATGAAGCAATAGCGACGGGGTTATTTTGTGTTTAAATATCGATGGGCGAAACTGGAATCGACTTAAGACTTTGCTTTACGACAAAAAAATCGTTATAATGGGTTCAGTCGGGCGGCTGCAGGGTTCAATATCATCTCTGAAATACAATCATGAATGGAGGGATTTGATGATGCGCCAAGTACTCATCATATTTTTTGCCGTAGCATTATTAGTATCAGGATGCACCACCAAACCAGCGGACCAGGCTCAGCCGGATGCGTCCAAGCAAGAGCAGACACCGTCACCTAGTCCAACGACTTCACCAGCTCCTAACGATGCCAATAAAGGGGATCAAGCCAACAACACAGCTAAGCCTGCCGACCAGTCCTCTAATAAAGAAACGCCTGCACCTGTGGAAGCCCCAAAAGGAGCGAAGGAGCAGCCTATCGTGACGCAGGATCAATATGGCAAAGTCGATTTTGGCATGACGTTTGATGAAGTGTCCAAGAACATGGGAGAAATGGGCAAGCTGATTAGCGAGTTCAAAGAAGGCGACGGCAGTAATCCTGTTCAAACCTACGAATACAAATTAAAAGACGGTGGTTCGGTTAAAGTCACGTTCCGTAATGGTAAAGTGACATCCAAATCGGATAGTGCCGGAGGAAAATAATAATATGAAGGGCTGGCAGAAAGCAAACATGATTTGCTTCCTGCCAGCCCTTTTTGTATATATGATGCACTATGGTTAAATTATCGTTTTTTTAATTGATTCAATTCGATGAAGTCATGATCCTGGCTGTAAGCAGGCACGCCGTGGATACCTACGTCCAGACCGACGAGTTCCTCGTCACGGCTAACCCTAACGGGAACAAGCCGGTTAATAAGCTTCAAGGAAAGCCAAGTCAGCGTGAAGCCCCATACAGAGACGATGATAAGTCCTAGTGCTTGTACTCCGAGAAGATTCCATCCACCGCCGTAGAACAATCCGCTGTAGCTTTGACCGATGCCCTCAGTTAATTCCGGCTTTGCAAACAAGCCAACGGCAAGAGTGCCTATGCTGCCGCTAATACCGTGGACCGCAAAGGCGCCTACGGGATCATCCACTTTTTTGGAATCCAAATACTCTGTTGCAAATACCATGGCGATGCCGCTGACGGCACCGATAAAAATGGCTGCTCCATCACTTACGAAAGCACAGCCTGCTGTGATACTAACCAAGCCGGCTAAGGAACCGTTAATAACCATCGGGGGATCTGCTTTGCGATAACGGAATAAGGTGAATAGAATGCAAGTGGCGCCACCCGCAGCAGCGGCAAGCATGGTCGTTACGGCAATGTGCCCGATAGAACCGTTCGTTGCACTTAGCGTACTGCCGGAGTTAAAGCCGAACCAGCCGAACCAAAGGATAAAGGCGCCTACTGAGGCTAAAGGAAGGTTCGATGGGGGTACGATATTCGGAGTTCCGTTATCGGAAAATTTCCCGATACGCGGACCAATGAAGATGGCTGCAGCCAGTGCTGAGAATCCTCCCATCGCATGAATGACAGCGGAGCCTGCAAAATCGATCATGCCGAGACTTCCGAGCCAGCCGCCGATACTCCAAACCCAATGTCCGGCGATAGGATATATGAGACCTGTCATAGCTATGGTGTAGAGTATATAAGCGTGGAAGTGAATACGTTCAGCGACGGCACCGGACACAATGGAGATGACTGCAATAACAAAAGCGCATTGGAACAGCCAATACGTATCGTTGGAGATAGAGAGCTTAATGTGTGTTAGGTCTCCTCCCATCATAAACCCGCTTGTTCCGATGAAGCCAAAGGCATCCTTGCCATACATAAGACCGAATCCGATAAAATAGAAGATAAGCGCGCCGAATGTGATGTCCACGAATACTTTCATTATGATGCTGACAGCGTTTTTCTGCCGTACGAAGCCTGCTTCCAGAAGGGCGAATCCTCCTTCCATCAACAAGATCATCGCGGCTGTTAAAACGACCCAGATCGTATCCAATCCACTCGCCAAAGCGGACAAATCCATATGTTCAACTCCCTTGTAAACTGCATTTCGGTCCTTCTACGCCAATCATTATACGGTTTCAATGATAGTTATGTCAACGAATGACGTAAGATAAAATGACATATGATGACGAATAATCGGTTTTGTGATGAAAGGGATAAATTTTGTGCGCTCCGTTCATTCTATAACTAAAAGAAACAGGAGGATGGACAATGATTCCATTGGATTCTGCCCTGGTAAACCGGGAAGAAGCTTACGATCAAATTCGCGATTATTTGCATGATCATCAATTTACTCTAGGTGGCAATTGGGATTACGATCACGGTTATTTTGACCGGGCAATAGATAATGAAAATAAAGTGTGGCTGCGTATTCCTTTCGGAGTGACTCACGGTGCATTAGACGGAGATACAAATTCGACAGATGCAATTATTCGCATCGGTTCTCCTTTTGTCTTGAAGCATTTATATAATGAAGGCTTGGATAAAGAGGCTCAGGTTAACACCTATGGCGCACTAGTTGATCAATTTCAGGAGCCGGTCGATAAAGATGCTCCTGTTGACGATGAGTGGGTCTCTAAAGCGAAGAGTATTTTGCGGGAAGTCGAAGCGAACTGGGCGGCTCCGTAAGTATCTTTCCTTATAAATTTGTGATCTAAGCATGATCGTGAGCAATGAATAGTTACAATAAGTAGTATTAGTGGCATGGGAGTCTGTTATGAGTAGGCGCATTTAAATTAAGAAGAGAAGTTGTCGGGGACAACTTCTCTTCTTATTTAAACAGCACGGCAAATATTACTTTTTTTGCCCTATGCTGCCAAAACTAAAGCGTGTCCAGGCAAACTTTGCTTGCAAAGGAGCCTGGACAGACGCGCCCCTTAGACACTCAACGTCCCTCCAACCACAAGCCTGTTACCGTACTCATGCAAGCGTGTCCTGATGTTTTTTGCTGATAAGCAAAGAACCTTCAGGACGAACGCGATCCACCCACTAACGTACCATCGAAGTTGCACACCCTACTCCCACCACCGAGTTTGCGGGGTCCAGGGGCGCCAGCGCCCAGGGTCCCCCTTGAGAGCAAGGGGGGATATAGGGGGATAGACTCTATTGACCTTTCTTTTTAACTCCGATTCATTTAATTTTAAGGTTTCTTTAAGGTTACAAATGCATTATATAGTCAAAGATAGCAAGTAGCACTCAGAACCTTAAAGCCTGATGAACGGAGGGTTTTACAATGGATGATAAAAAAAATTATGACGACTTCTTTCGCCGTCAAGACGGTGAAACTAATGATACTTCATCACGTGAGACCGACAAATCGGATGTGAATGAATCGCAGCAAGAACGACCTTCATACTATTATTCCTACGGGCCTTATAAATCTTCGATGGGAAATGAAGAAACGCCGAGTTCTACAACAGCGAGCTCCAGCGAAGGAGATACTCGAGTTGAAATGACGCCTCCCAAACCGCTGCGCAGCTTCTCGTACAATGGACAGGACGGTGGAATGCCTCAAGATCCAATGAGAAACTGGCAGTACGAACCGAAGAAGCGAACATCTTCGTTCAGAAGCGCATTTATCTCTTTTGTGGCGGGTGCTGTAGTCGTAGGAAGCTTAATGTTCGCTTCCGATAAGATGAACTGGTTTACTGGTTCTCAAGGAGTAATGGGCAGCAGCGCGAACTCAGGAGCAACCGCCCAATCCTCTAGCGGCAACGGAGCGGTCAAGCCTACATCCCTTAATCTCGGCAGACCGGATAATATTGCGCAAATCGCCGAGCAATCCGGGCCGGCAGTAGTCAAAATTGAGACGAAGGTGAAGGCTAAGGCAAGCAGCGGCAATTCGATCTTTGATGATCCGTTTTTCCGCCAGTTTTTCGGAGATGACGGACGCTCCCAGCAGAAGCAAAAAGGAAAAGACAGTGAGCAGCTTCAGCCTGGTGGGATGGGGACAGGATTTATTTTTGAAAAGTCCGGCTACATCTTAACCAACGAGCACGTTATTGACGGTGCTGATGAAATTTGGGTAACCGTGCAAGGGTATCAACAACCATTTAAAGCTCAGCTATTGGGTAACAGCTATGATCTTGATCTGGCTGCTTTGAAAATTGATGCGACGGACGGCAAAGATTTTGCTTCCCTACCGCTAGGTAAAGCAGAAGATACGAATGTAGGAGATTGGGTTGTTGCTATCGGGAATCCTTACGGATTTGACCACACAGTAACAGTTGGGGTGTTGAGCGCCAAAGAACGCCCGATCTCTATTCTGGACACGCAAGGAACCCGAGAATACAAGCACTTGCTGCAAACGGATGCTTCCATTAACCCTGGTAACTCCGGTGGACCTCTGTTGAACTTGAATGGTGAGGTCATTGGGATTAATACCGCGGTTAGCGCACAAGCTCAAGGCATTGGTTTCGCTATTCCGACAAGTACGATTTCAAGCGTTCTGGATAATCTCAAAAATAATGTGAAAATTCCTAAAGAACCATCTCCTTATATTGGGGTAGCGATGGCTGCTATCGATAAGGACTGGGTTTCCGAACTGAAGCTTGAAAATACGGATGGGGCTATTATCTCGGATGTCGTAAGAAAAAGTCCTGCCTTTAAAGCCGGCTTGAGACCGTACGATGTCATCGTTGAAGTCAATGGTGCCAAAGTAAAAACGACTCAAGAAGTACAAGATAAAATTAAAGCATTGAAGGTCGATGATAAAGTGACGCTCGGCGTCATGCGTGATGGCAAAAAAGAGAATGTGACCGTTGTCGTCGGCGATAAAAACGCGGAATAAAACCTACACAGAAAAGGGTTAGAAATAAAAGAAAGAAGTAGAGCGAAGCCTAGTCTGTTGCTCTGCTTCTTTTTGTATCCGGAACATGTATTTTGTTACAATAGAATGAAGGTGGTGCTCAGATGAGAGAAAAAATATTGGTAATAGATGACGACGAGAAAATTACATCCATGCTTAGACGGTCTCTGGCATTTGAAGGTTATACCGTATTCACAGCTAATCATGGTATGGATGGGTTAAAGCAAATATTAGAGCACGACCCGGATGCCGTGATTTTGGATGTTATGATGCCACAGCTGGACGGGTGGGAGGTTGTAAGACGTATACGAGAGGGTGGAGCGACGGTTCCTGTACTCATGCTGACGGCCAAGGATGAGATCGCAGATCGGGTGAAGGGTTTGGATAGCGGGGCTGATGATTATTTGGTCAAGCCTTTTGCGTTGGAGGAGCTTCTTGCGAGAATTCGTGTGCTGCTGCGCAGAAAGACAGCTGATAAATCGGAGCAGGCGACGAATCGGCTGCAGTATCAAGATGTGTTCATGGATCTGGACACGCGAGAAGTATTTCGCGGCGGTCAATTGGTTGAATTGACGACCAAAGAATTTGAGCTTTTGCATCTATTTATGCAAAATCCGAAGCGGGTGCTCTCGCGAGATCTGATAATGGAAAAAATATGGGGTTACGATTACAGCGGCGAGTCCAACGTGCTTGAGGTCTACATTGCTCTGCTACGACAAAAAACGGAGGAGCATGGGCATAAGCGGATGATACAAACCGTTCGCGGCGCCGGATATGTACTGAGAGGAGAGGGATGACGTGAGCATACGTCTTCGTCTGACTTTATGGTATACGGGCATCTTGTCGGTCACCGTGCTGTTGTTCGGCTTTGGCTTGTACGGATTGCTCTACTATAATAACTATACTTCGTATAAAGATAACTTGATCAATCAGACGGAGGATGTTTACACGCGTATTCAGCCTCGAATGGTGGTTACTTTGGGCGGCGGTGTCAGTTGGGACTTCTTTATGCCTCAAGGTCGCGAACTACTTAAAAATTCGACGACGTTTTACCAACTGAACAACTATTTAAACGGAAAATCCGATCAGTCGGCGAATCTGAAGGAACTTAACATGTCATTGCCGGATCTGACGGAAAAACAGCGGCAGGTTTTAGTGGAAGATGGGAAGCTGTTTCAAAAAGTGAAAATCGAAAACATGGATTTCATGGTGTACAGTCTTCCGATCCCCGCTTTGAAGAACGGTCAGCAGCAGCTTGCTGGGGTGTTTCAGGCGGCCGTATACACTGCGGACTTCGAGAAATTGTTTTCACTTCTAAGGATAATTTTAATTTTTGCATCTGCTGTAACGATCCTTCTGGCCGCTTCCGTAGGCTGGTTTATGGCACGTAAAGCGTTAAGGCCTATCGATCAAGTTATCGACGCGGCGAATCAGATTGAGAAGGGTGCCGATTTGGGGAACCGGATCAACTATGATGGACCGGAGGATGAGATCGGGCGCTTGACGAATACGATCAACGGTATGCTGGGACGGCTTCAGACAACTTATTCCGATCTGGAGGAAGCTTACAGGAAACAGCGCCGCTTCGTATCCGATGCTTCCCACGAGCTGCGCACACCGCTGACGACCATTCGTGGCAATGTCGATTTGCTTGAGAAGATGTGGAAACGTACTGCAGCCAATGGAACAGTTGAAGAAAGACAACAGCTTGAGCTTTCGCTTGAAGCCATGCATGACATCGCCGGTGAGTCCGAAAGAATGACTCGTTTGGTGAATGATCTTCTGGCTCTCGCTCGTGCCGATGCAGGCTTTGTAATGGAAAAGTCGGACATTGAATTAAAGCCTGTTGTTGAGCAGGTCATTCGGAAGGCTCAGATGCTTCCGCGAGCTGTGGATTGGGTAGCCGGTGATTTAACCGCGCTTGAAGGAGTTCACGTTAACGGGAATAAAGATTACCTGCAGCAGCTGATCTTCATTTTTGTGGAAAATGCTTTTAAATATACCGAGAGCGGAGCCGTCCGACTGGATGCTCAAATCATGAATGAGCAGATAGGCATCCGGATCGAAGATACGGGCATAGGTATGGATAAAGAAGAGGTACCGTTAATTTTTGAACGTTTCTACAGAGCAGACCCTTCAAGAGGTCAAACCGCGGGTACTGGTCTCGGACTATCCATTGCCAAGTGGATCATAGACGAACATCAAGGCTCTATAGAGGTCACCACCCGTAAAGGGGAGGGGAGTACATTTATCATTTGGCTGCCCTTGGTTCGGGTATCGACAACATTCGAGCACAGGCATTCCCTAGACGCGGGGAATCAGGTATAATGAACTAGAGAGGCAGGTGCAGGGATGGATGTAATCAAAATCTCTCCGAGAGGCTACTGTTACGGAGTTGTAGATGCCATGGCATTAGCCATGCAAACGGCAAAAAATCTGAATCTGCCGAGACCGATTTATATTTTAGGCATGATCGTGCATAATTCCCATGTGACGGATTATTTTGATAAAGAAGGCGTTGTAACTTTGGACGGTCCGAACCGGCTTGAAATACTGCAGCAGGTAGAGACGGGCACTGTTATTTTTACAGCTCACGGCGTTTCTCCTGAGGTTCGCCAGCTTGCAAGAGAGAAGGGACTTACCGTTGTTGACGCGACTTGTCCGGATGTGACCAAGACGCACGACCTGATCAAGGAAAAAACAGCTGAAGGATATCATATTATTTATATAGGTAAGAAAGGCCATCCTGAGCCTGAAGGAGCCATTGGTGTCGCACCTCATCAGGTTCACTTGATCGAAAGGCTTGATGAAATCGATCGATTGCAAGTCGATGCTTCATCTAAAATCATCATCACTAATCAGACGACAATGAGCCAATGGGACATCAAGCATATTATGAACGGATTGCTGGAGAAATTTCCAAAGGCCGAAATTCATAATGAAATATGCTTGGCTACACAGATTCGTCAGGAAGCGGTGGCTGAGCAGGCGATGGATGCTGATCTGGTGCTTGTGGTCGGTGACCCGCGGAGCAACAATTCGAATCGTCTGGCTCAGGTATCAGAAGAAATTGCAGGAGTTAAAGCGTACCGTATTGGGGATATTACGGAGATCAAGCGCGAATGGCTGGAGCCTGTAAGACGCGTTGCCGTTACTTCCGGTGCGTCTACGCCGACACCAATTACTAAAGAAGTCATAAATTATTTGGAACAGCTTGATCCACAAAATGAATCATCCTGGGAGATCAAGCGAACGATTAATATGAGCAAATTGATTCCATCGGTGAAGCAAAAGGCTAGTATTGAATAACATAACGTTAGGATGAAGGGAAATGCAGCTGAAGAAGAAGGCAAGTAGCAAAAAACCTTTTCACTTCCGAAATATTAAACGTTGGTTTAAATTAAAGTACTTGCTGCTGACTCGGGCCAAGGGAGGACCGGGTATGGTAGCCGCCGGTTTCTCCGTTGGCTTAGCGATAGAGATGTTTACGCTGCCTACCGTTGGATTGGCATTTTTCTTAATCTTCCCGTTGGTTTATTTGTTTCGCGGCAGCATGGCTGCGGCTTTAATCGGTTTTGTATTCGGGAAGGTTATTTATATCCCGATGACGTACTTTCACATGAAAATCGGCGGTCTCCTATTGCCGCGCGGCACCAGACAGTTTCTGGCTGATCATCTGCCAGATTGGATGGATACATTTATTCGGTCCAATCTGAAGCTGTTTATCGGCGGTGTAGTGGTGGGTATCATTTTGGGCCTTATTGTATATTACCCAATACGGTGGGGACTTGAATTGTACGATTCCAGAAGGAAAGAAAGACGTAAACAAAGAAAAGCTCAATTAATGATAAGCTCTGAGTCAACTCATTAAGAGGAAATTATAAGTTCCTCTACTTGACGAGGAGCTTTTCTCGTTGTATAGTTACTTTAGTGATTAAAAGCTTAAAAGCGTATAAGCGTTGAAGTGAGTCAGTGGATTGTCTATTGTATTTGTAAGTATTAGTTCATGGAGTCACTTATCCACGATTTCTAACATTATATAAATAGGAGTGTTGTCGTTATGATCGTTATTATTTCTAATAAAGTGTCGGAAGAACGTATTCAAGAAATTGTTCACCACATCGAAAAGCATGAAGTTCAAGCTCATGTATCCAGAGGGGTGGATCGGACGGTCATAGGCATTATCGGCAAAGCAGATCCGATGCTTGCTGAACAACTGCGTCAGTTATCCGGTGTAGAGCAGGTGGTCAAAATTTCAAAATCATATAAATTGGCGAGCCGCGATTTCCATCCGAATGATACGGTCATTAAAATCAAGGATATCGAGATCGGCGGAGAACAGCTCGTTATTATGGGAGGTCCATGCGCAGTTGAATCTCCTGAGCAGATTGATGAGATTGCGCGTCTTGTCAAAGCGGCAGGTGCCCAAGTGCTGCGCGGCGGGGCATTCAAACCTAGAACGGGTCCTTACAGTTTCCAAGGCGTTGGCGTAGAAGGCTTGGTAATGATGGCCGAAGCGGGCAAAAAACACGGACTTCTGACGATTACTGAGGTTATGACACCTGAATACGTAGATGTATGTGCTCAATACGCGGATATACTACAGGTGGGTACACGGAATATGCAAAACTTCGATCTGCTGCGCAAGCTCGGAACGATCCAGACACCGGTTTTATTGAAAAGAGGGTTTAGCTCCACGTACGATGAATTTCTGAATGCGGCGGAATACATTTTGGCCGGAGGTAATCCAAATGTCATGCTCTGTGAACGCGGAATCCGAACATTCGAACCTTACACGAGAAATACGTTGGATTTGGCTGCCATCCCTGTACTCCAATCCTTAAGTCATTTGCCGGTTATCTCTGATCCGAGCCATGGAACAGGCCGAAGAGAGCTGGTAGAGCCAATGAGTAAGGCCTCCGTTGCTGCCGGTGCTAATGGTTTAATAGTAGAAATGCACACAGATCCGGACAATTCGATGACAGGAGACGGCGTACAGTCGTTATTCCCGGATCAATTTGCCAAGCTAATGATCGATTTAGAAAAGCTTGCTCCGCTCTGCGGCAAACGATTTGATACGAAAAAAGAAGAAATAACTGTTTAATCTAACAGAGATGTTAACAATTAACAAGGCTTGATTCCTTGCTTCAAGGGGGATCAAGTCTATTTTTGTCGAAATTATGAACGAAACCATATGGATGTGTAAGAATACCTCACACATCCACAAAAAATACCTTACATAAGTATTGACGATCATTCATGAAAAGTTTTATAATAACACCATGATAAACAAAAAACTTGAACAATGTACGAACAAACCAAGAAGAATGTTCGGAAATTAGGAGGTTGGCTATTCATGTCAGTTCAAAACGTATTAAACATCCTTAAAGAAAAAGGCATCGAGTGGGTAGATTTTCGTTTTGTGGATCTTTCCGGTAGAGCTCACCATATTTCCTTGCCAGCTAATGAAGTTGACGAAGCTACATTTGAGAACGGGGTAGCATTCGACGGATCTTCCATCCCAGGATTTAAAGGTATTGAAGAGTCTGACATGGTTATGCTTCCTGATACCGAGACCGTATATGTAGATCCTTTCACAGCTCATCCTACATTGATCGTAATGTGTAACATCCACACTCCAGAAGGCGAGCGCTATGATCGTGACCCGCGCAGCATCGCTCAAAAAGCGGAAGAGTACTTGCAATCTGCTGGAGTAGGTACAACAGCATTCTTTGCTCCAGAATCCGAATTTTTCATCTTTGACGAAGTTCGTTTCCAAAGCGGACAAAACGAATCATCTTACTTTGTAGATTCAGAAGAAGCTCATTGGAACTCCAACCGTAAAGAAGAAGGCGGTAACCTTGGATTTAAAGTCGGCCACAAAGGCGGATACGTTCCAGTAGGTCCTACAGATACTCAACAAGATATCCGCAGCGAAATGTGTCGTCTGTTGATGGAAGCTGGTCTTCGCATCGAGCGTCATCACCATGAAGTTGCAACTGCAGGACAAGGTGAAATCAACTTCCGTTTTGATACATTGACTACTACAGCTGATAACTTGATGAAATACAAATATATTGTACAAAACACAGCTAGACAATATGGTAAAGTAGCAACTTTCATGCCTAAACCATTGTTTGGCGATAACGGTAGCGGAATGCACGTTCACCAATCCATTTTTGATGGCGATACTCCTCTTTTCTATGAAAAAGGCGGCTATGCTAACCTGTCCGAAATGGCTTTGCATTACATCGGCGGTATCTTGTACCACGCACCGGCTTTGATTGCTTTGACGAACCCATCCACGAACTCGTTTAAACGTCTGGTTCCTGGTTATGAAGCACCAGTTAACCTGGTATTCTCCAAAGGTAATCGTTCCGCGGCTGTTCGTATCCCGGTTGCTGCAGTAACTCCAAAAGGCTGCCGTATCGAGTTCCGTACTCCGGACTCCACAGCTAACCCTTACTTGGCATTCGCAGCTATGCTGATGGCTGGTTTGGACGGAATCAAGAAAAAAATCGATCCTCGTGCTCTTGGATACGGTCCATTGGATAAAAACATCTATGACCTGTCCGATGCAGAAAAAGGCGAAATCCGCAGTGTACCTGGTACATTGGATGAAGCTCTTAACGCTTTGGAAGCTGACTATGAGTTCTTGACTGAAGGCGGCGTATTCACTAAAGATTTCATCGATAACTACATCGGCTTGAAACGCAGCGAAGCTAAAGCAGTTGCAATCCGTATTCATCCGCATGAATACTCCCTGTACTTCGATCTGTAAGAACTTATTTATCTTTCATATAGAGAACAGCCCTCCGGTTTCCGGTGGGCTGTTTCTCCTTCTTGCTGTGCAGGAAGTTTCAGCTTACTCTCTCCTTAGGAGCGCCAACCGTTCATAGGGTACATGTAGACTATCTTTTGCTCCATCCAGAGAAAGCCTAACTTTTCATATAAAGGTCGCGCTGCTGCGTTATTAAGATCGGTTTCCAGCTGCATCCGATTAGCACCTTCCTTCTCAGCTATCGCACGGGCATGGAGAAGCAGCTGATGCGCTGCTCCCCTTCGCCGGTAGCGAGGGGCGGTATACACATCTTGAATTCGCATGATAGGCAACGCCCTCGATGTAGAGAAGCCCCAATTATAGGTTAAAAATCCGGCATATTCATCTTCGATGCGGGCCAATAAGCAGAAGGCATGCGGATACCGGAGAAGCCGCATCAGCGTCTCTTTGCATTCCGAAAGCTGCAGTTCATTTGAGCAGTCTAGGTTCTTGTGTTGACCTATTAGCCGACTTGCCTCTGGAATGATGTCTTCATTTAACTCGACAACCTGTACGTTAACATGATCCATAGCTAAATTAGCCTCCTTTTTTATAATGCATTGGAAATTATTTCATAAATTTAGAAAAAATAATAGACTTATCCTGAACTGATTGTTATGATGTTGGATTAGGTATAGTTGAATTTTCGGACTCCTTATGCAAGTTCAGAACTTAATATATAAAAGATCAGACCGTTTACTAAGCGGTCAGTGTTTGTAGAGAAACCTATTTCTCCGAGAAATTTGCTATATGGGTAGGTGGGGTATGCCTCGGAAGAGCGAAAGCGTCCGCCTTTGTTCTTGGGAAATCCCCGCTGTTAAGCGAATAAATTGAAAATTTCCCAAGAACAACAGCGGCTGGAGGGGCATACCCCACCGGAGTATACTAGCAATATTTCAAGTTTATGGGTTTCTCGTCAATCTGAGACCGCTTACTAAGCGGTCTTTTTGTTTTAAGAAGAAAGCTGCAAGTAAAACAAAAGAGGGAATGGGTATGGGGTGGATAAGCGATAGCGTCCGCCTTGAAGTTCGTTTTCCAACCGCTATAAACTATAATTCAAGGAGCACGCACTTCAACAGCGGCCGCGGAATCCTACACCCATCCCTCCTTATGCACTAGCGATTGGGTTTAAGCCAAAGAGAACCGTCCGGCGATTTTTTGACGGCTTAATTCATTTTTGTGTACTCGTCACCGTTTTGTAATATTTCTTCATTATAATGGAAGCAATGAAACCTAGTTAGGATGGGTGGTGCAATGGATGGGAGCAGCTTGGACGGAGAAGGAAATTGTACATCTGCTGAACCGTACAGGGTTCTATGTAGATAAAAGTAGTGTTAGCGCTTGCATGGATATGGGCAAGGAGGAGACGGTCCGGCGATTGATAGCAGGCGAATCGTTAACAGGAGCAGCGAGCGAACTGCTGCCATTGGAGCAAATTAAGGCGGACGGCAAAGAATTAAAGGTCGATTCGATCGGCGACCAGCAAACCTATTGGCTTCATCGTATGGTCACCTCGGAGGCCCCGTTGATTGAAAAAATGACGTTGTTCTGGCACGGTCATTTTGCAACCTCTTACCAAAAGGTGAAGGAAATTCCTCTCATGATTCGGCAAAATGAGCTTTTTCGAAAGTATGCGATGGGTAGTTTTCATGATCTGGTGTTGGAGGTTGGTAAAGATCCGGCGATGATGCTCTATCTCGATTCCAACAATAACAAGAAGGGTAAGCCCAACGAGAACTATGCCCGCGAAGTGATGGAACTGTTCACGCTGGGGATTGGCAACTATACGGAGCAGGACATTAAGGAAGCGGCGCGAGCCTTTACCGGTTGGTCGTACAATAAAAAGCTGGACGAATTGAAGTTTAATAAAGGACAGCACGATAACGGCAGTAAGACGATTCTGGGGGAAAAGGGAGATTTCGACGAGAGCAGCACAGTCGATGTGCTGTTCAAGCAGGATGCTCTATCTCATTTTATGGCTACGAAGCTGCTTAAGTTCTTTGCAACAGACGAACCTTCTGAGGAGTGGGTTAATCAGGTGGCATCTGACTTTGCCAACACCAAGAATGTAGGTGAAGTGCTATCTAGGCTGTTTCTATCGGATGCATTTTATAATGCTGAGCACCTGGTAAGCTTGATTAAGACACCTGTAGAATACGTCGTAGGCATTCTGAGAGCGTTTCGGATCCCCATGTCCAAAGGCTTCGCGCAAGCATCAAGGAAAATGGGACAAGAGCTTTATTTGCCACCGGATGTGGCGGGGTGGAGAGGCGGTACGGCCTGGCTGATGACCACAAGTCTTTTGGCACGTTATCAATTCGCTGAATCAGTGGCGAAACGAATTAACAATACCTTATTGACAAGTAAGGATTATAAGCTCGAATCAACAGCAGCAGCGGAGGATTGGGTAAGCCAATATGCGCAGAATGCAGGGGTATGGTATCTTGGGGAGCAAACAAGTCAGGTGCTTGCCAAATATGCTGACGAGACGTTCGTCCATTCTACGCAAAAAGCCGCGGGAATGAAAGGGCTGCTGCAGCTTATCATGCTGAGTCCCGAAGCGCAGATGAAATAAGAGGGGAGTGAGAAGGAGAATGAAGCTGACAAGAAGGGATTTTTTGTTAAAAGGCACGGCGCTGCTGGCTACTCTCGGACTGGGAGGTCCGATGATTTTTGCTCAGGATGGATCTCCGCTTAGCAGTACCTCCGATGATGATCAACAGAATGTAGAGTCGCCTGTCCTTGTCGTCATCCAGTTGTCCGGCGGCAATGACGGGATCAATACTCTCATTCCTTATGGTATGGGAGGCTATTTTGATGCTCGTCCAACGCTTAAAATTACGGAAAAAGAAGTGCTGGCCATTAACAATGAAGTTGGTTTGCATCCAAGTCTGGCTCACATGAATGAACTATACAAGAACGGCAAGCTAGCCATCATTCAAGGTGTGGGATATCCGAAGCCGGATCATTCTCATTTTCGTTCCATGGAAATATGGCAAACTGCAGAGCCGGAGAAATATATTCGATCCGGTTGGCTGGCACGGTATGTAGAATCATCGTTAGCCCAGTCGGCGAACCCGCTCAAAGCGCTTCAGATCGGGAACAATGCCAACAAAGCGTTTCATTCCGACACCATCAACGTCCCGGTTATTCAAACGGTAGAAACCTACAATATGTTTGATCCCAAAACGCCGAAGGCTGAACAGAACCGCTTGGCCAAAGCCTTCATGGATATGTACGATCCCAATAGGCAGGGAACACAAATCAAGATAACCTGCCAACGGGGGGCTGATGCGTACCAAAGTGTCGATGCGATTCACGGCTTGACGACCGGTTACCAAAATAAGCTGGAGTACCCGAAATCGAATATTGCTCGCGATCTCCAATTGGTCTCGAAGCTGTTGTCAGGCAAATCGGGAACCCGTGTTTTCTATTTGGAGCTAGGCGGCTTTGACGATCATGCCCAGGAGAAGGATCAGCATGCAAAGCTGTTGAAGCAGTTGGACGAAGCGGTAGGAACGTTCTACAAGGACTTAGAAGCACAGGGCTTGCAAGACCGTGTCGTCACTATGGCCTTCTCTGAGTTCGGACGAAGAGTGAAGGAGAACGGCAACGGCGGAACAGACCATGGAACGGCCGCACCAGTGCTTGTGCTTGGCGGCAAGGTGAAAGGCGGAATGTACGGCGTCATGCCGAGTCTCACGAATTTAGACAACGGAGACTTAAAGTATGAGGTCGATTTCCGCTCCGTTTATTATACATTGGTGAATAATTGGTTGAAGGGCGATACTGCAAGCGTGCTGCAAGGAAGCTACGAAAATTTGGCCTTTATTTAAATTTTTATCAATAATATATAGATTTCTGATCCGATTCATTTTCTTAAGAGAATGAATCTTTTTTTTCAGCAGGCGTCATTGCACCTCAAGCTGCTAACGCCCGCCAAGCGGAAAGCTCCCTATGATCTCATACATGGGCTGAGAATCCATATGCGTACGGTACAATACAATCTGTTGTACTGTCCAGCGAGCAGGTCTCTGGGCCGATTGTTCGGCAGTCAGGAGCAAAGCTTCTGAGAAGTCGGCTTCGCCCACATATTTCTTCGCAATGGTAATATGGGGTCTATAGGTCCGATTCTCTGCTTTAAAGCCGAGGGGCTCCATCGCTTGCTCGATTAGAGCTTGCAGGTGCCGTAGTGGCTCCATCTCGCCGTGCACGCCCACCCACAAGATTTTGGGAGCATTAGGCTTACCGAAGGTACCCAGCTCTCCTAAATCCAATCTGAACGTTTGTATGGACGCTGTGAGCTCCAATAAGGTGTCTTTTACTTTTTCCGCGGTGTCTGGGTCGGTATCTCCTAAAAAGCATAAGGTAATATGCAAATCCTCGGGATGCACCCATTTTTTAAAGGGATGCAAAGACTGGAGCTCTTCCATCTTGATTTGCAGTATGGAGCGCTGTTCAGTCATTATAGGAATAGCAATAAATAGTCGATCCTTATTCATCATCAGGCTCCTTTCATTTTTTCTTCTAAATTAAGTTATCCGGCTGTATGTGAAATATGTATCAATGATGTGAAGAATACACATAACTACTTGATGGATAGGGACAAACTTTGCTATCATACCTATATCAAATCAAAAGATGCTGATGTTAATAACAAGGTGAAGGTGTGAAACCATGACAAAACGAGCGTATAATTTTAACCCGGGTCCTGCGGCGCTTCCGTTGGAAGTATTACAGCAAGCTCAAGAGCAATTTGTAGATTATAACGGAATTGGCATGTCCTTGATGGAAATTTCCCATCGCAGTAAAGAGTATGAAGCTATCAATGCGGAAACGCAAGCTTTGCTGCTTGAGCTTTTGGGAATTGAATCTGGATATAAAGCATTGTTCATGGGCGGCGGAGCAAGCACTCAGTTTGCCACTATCCCAATGAACTTCCTGAAGCCGGGTAAAGTGGGCAGCTACATTATCACTGGTAGTTTCTCCGAAAAAGCCTACGAAGAAGGCAAAGTAGTAGGAGAAGCCGTCATCGCAGCATCCAACAAAGAAGGTAAATGGAGAAGCCTGCCAAAAGCAGCGGATATCCACATTGATCCGAACTCAGCGTATGTCCACATGACTACGAACAATACAATCGAAGGCTCCCAGTTCTCGTTCATTCCGGAAACAGGCGACATTCCATTGATCGGAGATATGACAAGCGGAATTTTGAGCCGTCCGATCGATGCGAGCAAATTCGCTATGATCTATGCGGGTGCACAAAAAAACCTCGGTCCATCAGGTGTAACCGTAGCGGTAATTCGCGACGATCTGCTGGCTGAAGAACCGAAGCACATTCCTTTCATGCTTCGCTATACAACGCATGCTAAGAACAGCTCCCTGTACAACACACCTCCGGTACACTCCATCTATATGGTGAACCTGGTGCTGAAATGGGTTAAGAACAATGGCGGCGTTGCAGCAATGGAGAAAAACAACATCGAGAAAAGCAAGCTAGTGTACGACGTCATTGATGCAAGTGGCGGCTTCTACAGCGGCAACATCGACACGGATAGCCGTTCAATCATGAACATCACCTTCCGTCTTCCGAGCGAAGAGCTGGAGAAGAAATTTGTGAAAGAGTCCGAGCAGCACAACTTCGTTGGCTTGGCGGGTCACCGCAGCGTAGGCGGTATTCGTGCTTCCGCTTATAACGCAGTACCTTACGAGGCTTGCAAAGCGTTGGCAGACTATATGATCGATTTCCAAAAACGCAACGGGTAATAAATGAAGCGGCAGTCCTTACTGCACAAGGGGGACTGTCTTTTTTTGTGACTCGGATCGGAGATGCAGACAGGCGCAGGACAATAAAAAATGAGCACCGCTACCTGAGTAAGGCGGCACTCATTTTTAACGAATAAAATCGGGTTATGCAAGGGATTCCTTCATTGCCGGTTCGGTCAGCTTGTAGCCGACATTCCGAATAGTGACAATGTATTCAGGATTTCGCGCATTGTGCTCAATTTTATCTCTCAGATGACTGATATGCACATCAACGATCCGTGTATCGCCAAGAAAGTGATAATCCCACACGCCGTGCAGCAGCTGCTGCCGGCTTAATACTTTCCCGCGGTGCTTGCAGAGGAACAGCAGCAAATCGAACTCTTTGGGTGTAAGCTCAATAGCTTGCCCGCGAATGGTAACCTCCCGCTGGTCGGCTTGAATCTCAATTTGACCTACAGCCAAAGGAGCATTGTCGACGGAGGATGGAAGTGTCTGCAGTCGGCGCAGAATAGCTTGGATTCGAGAAATCAATTCCTGAGGGCTAAACGGCTTGGTCATGTAGTCGTCGGCTCCATTATCCAGACCAGCTATTTTATCGGATAAGTCCTGCATAGCGGTCAGCATAATAATGGGAACCAGGTTGTTTTGTTCACGAAGTTTGCGGCACACTTGAATACCATCCATTTTGGGCAGCATCAGGTCCAGTACGATCACATCAGGTCGAAAATGTTGAATGGCTTGAAATACCGCTTCGCCGTCATATACGCAGTGCACCTCGAAGCCTACCAGCTTCAGGTTAAACTCTATAAGCATCGAAATGGAAGGTTCGTCGTCAACAACAAGAATTTTCTTCTTCATCCTTCGAATCTCCTTTTGTATGTTAGCATTTGATAGTTATATTATTGCAAGCTTCTATCATCCGCATATTAAGAATAGGTAAAACGAATGTTAAATTTCAAAGCTTATGTATAAAATAGTAAAGTAGAATAAACGAGGTGACTATTCGGCTATGGCGTTTCATATTGTACTGGTGGAACCGGAAATTCCGGCAAATACGGGCAACATATCAAGAACATGTGCAGCGACGGGAACTTGGCTGCATCTGGTAAGGCCGCTTGGCTTCAACACGGACGACAGAACTTTAAAGCGTGCGGGACTAGATTACTGGCACTCTGTAAAGCTTGAATATCATGATTCATTTCAAGAAGTGAAGGATAAATATAAAGACGGACGCTTCTTTTTTGCAACAACCAAGGCAAGTCGCGTTTACACAGATTTTACATTTCAGGACGGAGATTTTCTCGTGTTCGGTAAAGAGACGAAAGGATTAGCACCGGAAATTTTGGCGGAGCACCCGGAGACTTTGATGCGTATGCCGATGTCGGATGCGGTACGTTCGCTTAACTTGTCCAATTCAGCGGCGATTATTTTATATGAAGCATTGCGTCAAAACGGGTTTCCAGGGCTGACTTAAATTGCAACAATTAAGGGGGGTATGGCAGGAATTTTGACATACGCAACGAATAGTATAAAGACAAGCTTCCGTTCGTTTTAAGGCTTGGTTATACTGTTCTTTTTGTTGTGGAAAGTGAGGTGAATTAATGATGAAACCGGCAGGTGTAGTTAGAAAAGTCGACCAGTTGGGCCGTATCGTACTTCCGAAATCGCTGCGCAAACGTTATCAGATGAATGAAGGGGACCCTGTTGAAATATTAGTTAGCGGAGATCACATTATTTTGGAGAGATACCGCCCTCGGTGTGTTTTTTGCAGCTCTATGGAGCAGGTTAGCGAGTTCAAAGAGCGTCACATTTGCGCTGAATGTTTGGGAGAAATGAGCGTCCTGAAATAGAACGATGTAAGCAGTAAAAAAGCAGAAAGCATCACGGATTCCTTGAATCAAGGAGCGTGATGCTTTTTTCGATCTTAGCTTCCGGTAAACCGGAAAAGAAGATTATCTCATTATGAATCTGTAGAAAGGTCTTAATTAAAGACCTTTCGTTTTGTCATCATTATAAGATGCAGTGCACATAGCTACAATAAACATCAAGAATACTAAGTTCACAATCCAAAATGTTGCTGACATCGGCTGCACCCCCTGCACATTATTATAACCAATCACTGCCTAAAAAAATATTACCAAAATGTGAACATTTATTTAAAAAACAAGAAATGAGTGGGTAGAGGCCGTAATTTCCCGTCCGAAGGACGATTGATGATTTGTCCATCATAAATCAGGCTAGAGGAGCCTCCACCATCTAGATTGTAAGCATCCTTGACACCAAGCTGAAGGAGCTTGTCCTGCAGCTCAGCAAGCGTAGCCCCCGAATTTCCTCGTTCATCATAGCCGTCAGTGACCAAAAACAACAGTTGATCGTTCTTGAAGTTACCTACGACCGTTCTGGGCGCTCTGGCCGGCGAGGTTTGCCATTGAGGGGGGATCGCTTGCTTCTTGCCGTTCTGCAGCAGCACCGGAACGAAGGTGGCTCCGAAGGCTGGCTTCAGCTTATCCAAATCCTCTTGGCGTGAGAATCTTCCGCCGATCAGCTTCCTATTCGTGCTTAATCCAATGAAGGCAAGATCCTCGAAGGTCGGCTCAAAGCCGTATACGTACTTGCTGTTATATACCGTTGTGCTGAGCGGAAATCGCTTGCCCGTCTTGTTGTCGTCTGCGAAGCCGCCAGCATTGATACCAGCAACGGCACCATATCTCCGCGCTGCATCCAGCGTAGTCTCACTCCCACCTACGGCATCCTTCCCAAGCACCATCTTCATAGCTTTGTCGGATTTCATATTCACCTTCAAAGCATAGCCTTTATAGTTTTTATCACTAAAATTATACAGTTTCATATCGATATTGGAGCTGCTCGTTTGTCTGGCGACACTGCCGCCGAGCTTGGTCATAATGCGTGAATCGAAGACTGCATTAGGCTTAGCAGAAGCTGCGTCAGCTGTTGCCACCATGGCCGTGACGTCTGATGCGCTTTTATCATAAAGCTGAAAGAATCGCTCAATCGTCGATTTGGTTTGCGTTGCGTCGACTTTGGCCTTGTCCAGCTGCTGAGCCGAGGCTTCTAGCTGAGTCTGAATCGAAAAGTCGGTTTTGGCGAACCGCTGCAGGTCCGGAAGCTGAACCGACTGCTGAGTACAAAGTAAAAAGATCATAATACCGATAAAAGGCGCTATCGCCAATAACAGAGTACGGTTTATAAGTTGAATAGGATTATTCATGAGGCTCTCCTTATTGCAGTACATCCAGGTTTTTCTTCAACTCATCGAGCTTGTTCTTCACTTCATTAAGCTGTGTGTACAGCTGATTGCTGTTATCGGTCTTATTGTTGGCGCTATCCTTAGTAAATGCGAGCAGCTCGTTCAACGAGTCGATTTTTCCTTGCATCTTCGTAAGGTCGCCGCTAACGCTCTCTTTTAGCTGGGCAATTTGCTTCTGATAGTCCTCCTGCACAGCCTTCAGCTGCACTTCGGTCTGCTGGGCAATCTCCGCGGCGATCTGCTGTCGCAGATGATCCGTATATAGCTTGGCGCCGAGCGCACCCAGCGCGATGAGCAGCGTCCATCCCATAAATAGAAATACGTATGTTTTTTTTCTTCCTTTAGCCGGTTTGCTTTTTCGCACCACAAGCTGCTCGGAAGCAGGTTCGATGGGCGTATTCATGGTTGATTCACCTTCCTGTACTCGTTAGGTGAGAGGCCAACCGTCTTTTTAAACACTTTACTGAAATATTTCTCATCATCGTAGCCTACCATCTCGGCGACCTGAGCAATCCTTAGATGAGGATTTAACAGGAGAAGCTTCGCTTTCTCAACACGAATGTCACTAAGATAATCGGATAAATTGACTTTAAACTCTTGTTTGAATTTACGGGAAATATATTCACGGCTTAAATAGAAATGATTGGCAATCTCTTGAAGCGTAATATCCTGATGATAATGGTTTTGAATATACTTTGCAATCTCATAAATGACGTTCTGATCTCGATGCTGATGCTCAAGCAAATGCTTGGACAGCTCAGTTAAACTCTCGGTCAATTGCTTCTTCCACAATGGAATGGACAGGGAACCCGTCTCATCCGAAGGGATAAAGAAGGGAGCGGAGTTCATTGAGGTTTGTAGGACTGGCGGCTGATCCCCGAACCATTCTGCCAGCCATCGGCTGCGCAGGACGTTGTATTCGCTCCACCATAGCTCCAACTGCTCCAAAGTGATGGAGTCCAGCTTGCCAACAGCTGCAATCCATTCTTCAACCGACTTGCTGATTTGCTCGGGACTGCCGCTTTGGACAGCTAGACGGATCCGCTCCGCATAATCACTAAATGAAATCACAGTTTGCTGAGTAGGCAGCGGGTCTGGAAGCAGATGCACCTGCTTCTGCTTGGACAATAGGTTACGTCTACGCAAAGCGGTGCGCGCATCTTTGTAAGCTGGGGGCAAGCCGCTCGGAAACGGCTGAACACGGCCGATGCCGATATCGAAGCTGCTGCGCAGCGCAGATTTCATACCCTGTTGAATGGAAGAGAGAATCTGGTTCCATGAATCATCGGAGCCGAACAGCAGAAGAATGATTTCTCCTTCGCTGTTCCAGTAACGATAGGCAATCCCGCGTTGGCCTGCTCGTAATATTTCATTACATATATTCGTAATGGAAAAGAATAATAGGTCTGAATTGGCATCGAACTTCTTTTTGAGCGCTGCGTTCATGGTATCCAGGGTCATAATGGCTAATCGGCATTCTTTGACGTTGCGGTCCAAGCCGAATTCCTGGCTCAAAGCCGCAGCCGAGGCTTCATAAGCAGATGGCTCGGCAATCAGATTAGATAGTAATTTCTCCCAATAGACGGGGCGGAATTGGTTCATCTCGATATTGCTCTGCCGCTGCCGGTGGCGCTCGTTCTCATCGCGAATCCAGCTTTCCAAAGCTTTGCTGACCGCAGCATGGAGCTGCTCAGCGTCGATAGGCTTCAATATGTAATCGACACCCCCGTGCTTGACGGTATGCCGCACCAATTGAAAATCATCATGCCCGCTGATGACGATCGTTTTGCCGCAAGCGTAATGGGCGGCGAGCCACTCCAGCAGCTCTAGACCGCTTTTGACCGGCATCATCATGTCCGTAAAAATAAGCTGAGGCTGATGCTCACGGATCAGCTCAATCGCTTCTTCGCCGTCCTGGGCTTCGAAAAGGGCATCGATCCCGAAATACTTCCAGTCTACAAGCAGTTTGACTGCTTCCCGGACATGCTTCTCGTCGTCTACAATGATGGCTTTCATGCTGAAGTTCCTCCTAAACAGCCTCTACATGTGCAGAAGCGATACTAACTGAGATTTGGTGCATGCAGTGGGATCGTGATCGTCACCTTCAACCCGGACGGGCTGCAGGCATCTATGTTCATAGCTGCCCCAGGGAAGTAGAGTTGCAGCCTTGAGCTTACGTTAAGCAGTCCGATACTCTCCGACGGCTCCGCCGCTGCGTTCATGTGCTTGCTCAACTGCTTTTGCAGCTTGGTAAGCTGCTCCACTTCCATACCTTTCCCGTTGTCTTCAACAATAAGCTCCAGCTGCTGACGCTCTTTAAGCGATCCGGCAATGAGCAGACTGTTTAACTTCTCCCGAGGGTCGAAGCCATGCTTGAAATAGTTTTCGACTAACGGCTGAAGAATCATCTTGGGTACCATGATATCCAGCGTATCATCATCCACCTCGAATGAAACGGATAGATCATTTTCAAAGCGCTGCATTTGCAGCTGCAAGTACGACTTCACATGATCCAGTTCCTGCTTGAGCGGGACGATCGTTTCATTTGTATTCATACTGTATCTCATCATTTTGGCCAAAGACGAAAGCAGTGAATAGATCTTGGGTGCCTGGTGCTGCAGCGCAAGCGTCCCTATCGACTGAAGGCTGTTATATAAGAAATGCGGGTTGATCTGCGCCTGCAGTGCCTTCAATTGGTTCGTCTTATTAGCTAAATCGAGCTTGTATTCACTCAAAATCAAGTTGTTGATCGTCTGCATCATGAGACGGAAGCGACGCGCGAGAATACCGATCTCATCATTACTGCTCACTTGAATATCGACCTGCATGTTGCCGGTCTGAATTTTGTTGATATAACCGATCAAATTTTTGATCGGCGCCGTGAACCGGAACGAAATATAGAGGGTTGCCGAGATGACGACGATCAAGAACAAGCTGAAAATGAGTGTATTGATTTTCGTAAGCTCTCGTGCATTTTTGTACAAGCTTTCGTACGGAATCCGTTTCACCAACGTCCAATTCATGTATGGCGTCGACATGCGTTCGTAAATATGTATGCCAGAGAATGGCTTGCTCTTCCACTCGAAGCTTCCTTTGCTTGCAGGCATTGCCATTAGATGATCCACCCATTCTTCATGCAGCACATGTCCCACCGCAGCAGGATCTGTCCCGTAGACGACCGTTCCGTCGCTATCCAGTATGTACAGCTCATCTTGCCCAGGCGTATACAATTGCTCGCTAATGGAGCGTATGACATCCACGCTGAAATCAATGGACAGAATCCCCAGCTCCTGCTGCGTCAGAGCATTTCGGATGGAACGGTGAAGTGTAATAACGGATGATGGAGGGACGTAAAAGATACCTCCCATCTTGTAATCATGAATGAGATGAGTCGGCTCCAGACGAAGCTCGGAGTTCAGCATATCGGGATGGTACTTGTCTCTTGCACCTTCGTTACGCAATGGATTACCAAGTAATATGGAGAACGAACGATCGCTTTGAGCGATATATAAATACGTCTGTTTGATCTCCTTAACCGAGTTGAACAAGGTTTGCAGCCCTCTGGATATTTCGCTGATGCTAATATAATCCGAATCTCCGCTCTCGATAATTTTGTACAGCGTTGTGTCGTTGTACACCGATAAGGAACTCTGCTCGATCACCCTGAGGTAGTTCATAATATTCGTCTTTCCCTGGTAGATGAGGTTCGAGTTGCTTGCTATCGTTTCTCCCGAAATGGACTGCTTAGTGAAAAAATAGGTAATGACCATCGAAGTGGAGATCGGAATGATCGTAGCGGCGAGCAAAAATATGATCAGCCTATTGCGAATGCTGTTACGAATCATAGACGGCCCCCTTCGTGATCTTATCTGAATGCCAAGTTTATTGTAACAAGCGACATCAATAAATTCCACCTGATGGGTCACCATAATCGGTGTTTTTCAACCGCATTCGTTTCTATACTAGGGTTATACTTATCAAAAGGGGGAAAGATGCTATGAAAGCTAAGCATCGCTTGTCGGATTGGATGCTCCAGACGGTATTCGTCGGTCCGGCGCTCGTCTTTTTCTCCATTATCGTGATCGTACCGTTTCTAATGAGCATTTATTATTCGTTTACCGAATGGAACGGAGTCACTTCGACGATCAAATGGATAGGACTCGATAACTTCAAAAAAATTATAGTGGACGATAAAGATTTTCACTCGTCTTTCTGGTTTACAGCCAAGTTCACCATCACGAACGTGGTGCTTGCGAATGTGGTCGGCTTCTCATTAGCGCTTCTGCTGACACAGGCACTGAAATCCCGAAATATTTTACGTACAGTATTCTTTATGCCTAACGTCATTGGGGGCTTGCTGCTCGGCTTCATCTGGCAATTCATTTTTGTCAAAGGGTTTGCAACGATCGGCGAGGCGACGAATATCGGATTTTTCCAGCTGCCTTGGCTCGGAGATGCGCCAACTGCTTTCTGGGGTCTTGTGATTGTGAGTGTATGGCAAACCGCAGGTTATTTGATGGTTATCTACATTGCGGCGCTGGCAAATGTGCCGAAAGATATTATAGAAGCGGCCTATATCGATGGTGCAAGCCGTTGGCAAACGCTTCGCCGCATTACGATTCCGCTGATTATGCCGGCTGTCACCGTGTGTTTGTTCCTGACGATCTCGTGGGCGTTCAAAATGTACGACCTTAACGTATCGCTGACAAAAGGCGGACCGTTTAACTCAACACAATCTGTTGCGCTTAACATCTACGATGAGGCGTTCCGTAATAACCGGTACGGACTAGGGACGGCCAAAGCGTTTATATTCTTTATCGTGGTGGCACTCATTACGATGGTTCAAGTTTGGATGACGAAGAAGAAGGAGGTTGAAGTGTAATGGAAGCGAAACACACTTACAATCTTCGCTTGCTATCGTTGGAAATTATCGGTATTATCGTTGGATTGCTGTTTTTGGTCCCATTTTATTTTGTTATCGTCAACTCCATGAAAAGCTTCGGTGAGCTGCTGATCAACTCTGCCAGCCTGCCGCAGTCTCTCAATTTCAGCAATTACGTTAAAGTATGGGGGATCATGAAGTTTCCGCAAGCATTCTGGAATTCGCTGCTCATTACGGTATTCAGCAACCTTGGGCTTGTCGTGATCAGCTCGTTGGCCGCCTATCGATTGGTCAGAGTTCCGTCACGCTTCAATAATCTGGTGTTTCTTGCCTTTGTCGCAGCAATGGTCATCCCGTTCCAATCGATTATGATTCCATTGGTGCGTGTAGCCAGTGAAGTTGGTCTTATGGACAGCATTCCCGGCCTTGTCATTTGTTATTTTGGCTTTGGAGTTTCACTCAACGTATTTTTGTATCATGGATTTATTAAATCGATTCCTTTGGAAGTAGAGGAATCAGCCACGGTGGACGGTTGCTCCCCATTGGGCGTATTTTGGAAGATTGTATTCCCGCTGCTGAAGCCAATGACTGTGACGGTTATTCTTCTGAACAGCTTATGGATTTGGAACGACTTCCTGCTTCCGATGCTTATATTGAACAGTCCCGATTTGCGGACGATTCCATTGACCACCTATTCGTTCTTCGGTCAATATACGAAGCAATGGGATTTAGCTCTCGCGGCACTCGTACTCGGTGTTATTCCGATCGTACTGTTTTTCCTGGCGATGCAAAAGCATATTATCGAAGGCATTACGGCCGGCTCTGTGAAAGGGTAAAACATTGTAGATGGATTTGAATTGGATCCGGTTACAGTCGGTCAATAGGTTACACCTTTTCGTTCAATATAGTCCGTGTTCGCAGTAACCATTATTTTTTACAATAAAAGCGTAAACACCAAACAATAAATATAGACGCTTCATAGAAACTATCAACTTTAAGGGAGGCTTCTCTAATGAAAAAGAAGATTGCAATATTAGGCTTGACCACGGTAATGCTAGGCTCCTTACTAGCTGGCTGCGCGAAGAGTGATCCGGCTCCTGGAGCTGGAGGCACGACTGGCGGCGATGCCGGAGCAAAAAAAGTAACGCTCAAGATGTTCCAATTCAAGGTTGAAATCGCTGAGCCATTGGCTAAGCTTGCCGCTGAATATGAGAAAGCAAACCCAGGGGTAAAGATTCAAATCGATACAGTAGGCGGAGGCTCGGACTATGGAGCTGCGCTTATGGCAAAGTTTAACTCGGGGGATAAGCCGGATATTTTCAACAATGGCGGCTTCTCCGACCTGGATAAATGGATCGAGCATTTGGAAGACTTGTCTGATCAGCCATGGGTTAAAGATATGGTTCCTGTAGCAAAAGAGCCAATGACCAAAAACGGCAAGCTGTACGGTCAGCCGTTGAACTTGGAAGGCTATGGCTTCTTGTATAATAAAGACTTATTTACTCAAGCAGGCATTACGGAGCTGCCTAAGACGCTGACTCAGCTGGAAGCTGCGGCTAAGAAGCTGCAGGATAAAGGCATTCAGCCTTTCGTGAACGGCTATGGAGAATGGTGGGTACTGGGCAATCACTTCGTCAACATTCCATTTGCTCAACAGCCTGATCCTAATGCATTTATCGACGGCTTGAATAAAGGTACAGCCAAGATTCAAGGCAATGCGGGATTCGAGAACTGGATGAAGCTGTTTGATCTTCAGTTGAAATACGGCAATAAAAACCCGCTGCAAACCGACTACAAAACGCAAGTAACTGAGTTTGCAACAGGCAAAGCCGCTATGACGCAGCAAGGTAACTGGACACAGCTGCAAATTACGCAAACAAACCCTAACATTAAAGTAGGCTTCCTGCCGATGCCGATCAGCGACGATGCCGCAGCTAACGATAAGCTTCCAGTCGGCGTACCTAATAACTGGGTTATTAACAAAAACTCGCCTAACAAAGAAGAAGCTAAGAAGTTCCTTAACTGGATGGTTACTTCCGATATCGGTAAGAAGTATATTACGGAGGAATTCAAGTTCATTCCTGCCTTCACGAACATTCCGGCTGACGAGAAAATCTTAGGTCCATTGGCCGCAGATATTATCAAATACAGCAAAGAAAACAAGACGCTCAGCTGGAACTGGTTTAAGTTCCCGGGCGGAGAGGCGAGCAGCCAGAAGTTTGCCGCTGCGATGCAGGCTTATGTTGCTAAGCAAAAAACGAAGGACCAAATGCTCGAAGAGTTCCAAAAAACATGGGATAGCCTGAAAAAATAATATTACTAACTTAGACCTCGGCGGAAGCCGGGGTCTTTTATTTTTTAAAAGAAGCTTTATGACGGAAAGTGGGGGATCTTTCAATTGTCTAAGAACTGATAACTTACAGAAAAAGTATGGGGATACCCTATCGGAGCAGCACTAACTATGAATGTAGTTATACTCAGAAATTTTAGGCACCGAAATAAGTCGGGTCTTTGATGTGCAAAAGAACTTGGATACCAGGGAACTATTTTACAGCAAAGCGAGCATTAGGAAGCAATGGGGACGAAATAGCTATCAAGGAATGATTAGCCAGTAAAACCAATGCTAAATCCGCTTACAAGTGCTTACGTCGGGTTTTGGCGTGGCTGTATCCGTTTAACAGAAGCGGGGTATCGCTGTTACAATGAGTATGATTAGCGGCCAGATGGTGACGGGGGATGGACATGATAACAAGGCTTATTTCGGGTAGCAGGCAATGGTATGTGGCAAAAAAACGTTATTTACCTGAGGATAAGCGGTTATCCAGGGATGCGATAGTATCCTTATTTATTCACTTTTGTTTTCAATTCGGTGCCTCCATGTCAGGTATATTTTTGACCCTGTATTTGTGGAGACTAACCGAAAGCTTATGGATTAACGGTATGTACTACATTGTGAACTATGGAGCAGCACCTCTTGCGTTTGCTCTTGGCGGCTTCATCATTAAGAGAAAAGACCGCATGGTATCTTACCGTATCGGTATTGGACTGATTGCGCTGTTTTACCTGATCGTTGTATTCGCTCAGGAGAAGGTCGTAGACTACTACGTGCTGTTTGCGATTTTTGGAGGTGCAGCTGGATCGTTCTACTGGGCGGGGTATTTGACCCTGATGTACGACGTGTCCACGGAGCAAAACCGGATTCGGTATTTAGCCATTAATATGATTGTGTTTACGCTGGCTGGGTTGATAGGTCCTGCATTGGCGGGATTTATTATTCGACAAAACGACGGATTGCAGGGATACACGATCGTGTTCTCCATCGCCTTCCTCATGTTCCTGATTGCTACGCTCGGCAGCTTGAAGATTAAAACGAAAGTATCTCATCATAAAGCTTATTATTTAAAATTCGTCGGATTATTGATGAACAAAAACAAACGCTGGTTCAAGTCCCTGATCGGCTTCTGGGTGATGGGGCTGTTCCAGGGGATTATGCTGTTCTTGCCAAATATATTATTATTTCAGATCGTTGGCAGAGAAGACCTCGTAGGCTATTTAGGGGTACTGTATGCGACCTTGAGCATTGGAATGGGCATGGTCCTTACCCGTTATGGACGGGAAGACCGGGCGCGCAAGTTTTTGATTATATCTACAGTGGGATACGTTCTGGGAACTGTGTTTATCTTATGGAAGCTCACCTTGTTAACGGTCATCTTGTTCATGGTGCTTTACTCTATTTGCTCACCACTGCAAGGGAATACGATAACTTCCTTCTACTTCCGTCTGATCGGAGCGCTTCCGTTAAAAGGGCAGTTGAGAGTGGAGTCGGTTGTTATGCGTGAGACGTTCCTTAACTTTGGGCGGGTTGTTTCGATTCTAGCTTTGATTCTTGTTACCAGATATAGCGGAAATGAGCTGCTTCCCTGGGTACTGTTCTTCGCTGCTATTGCCCAAATAGGGATGGTGTGGCTGCTTGAGCGTGTGCCGGAGGTTGAAGCGGGGAAGCAGAGCTCGTGAAAGAAGAGCAGAAAATAAAAGAGAAAGAGAGCTAGCATTGTAGGCTTAGCTCTCCTTTTTGCGTGAGGAGCTGCCTAAGGACTAGTAAGTAATGGTTTGATCCGTCAGTTTAATCATGTCCGATACATTTTTCATCCATTCCTTTCACAAGGAAAATGACGAATAGTTATAATCTTTAGTTGCTCATTCTATTTGAAATTTTTGTAAAAACAGCCCTTGTGCTTCTTGTGCATGGACTATTCTCAGCTTGGATAACCTAATGGGAAAAATCGTTATGAAAGGGATGTTTATGGAAGGTGAATAGGGAAGAGGAATACGACTGCATCATCGTTGGGGGCGGGATAGCTGGTCTTCAGGGAGCAATTCAGCTAGGAAGATACAAGCACAGAACACTCGTTATCGATAAAGGGGTTGGCAGATCGACGTTGTGCCAATGCTATCATAATGTGCTGGGATGGCCGGATGGAGTGTCTGGACCGGAGCTTAGACGACTCGGGCGGTTGCAGGCGGAGCGGCTCGGCGTGCAATTTATGAACGATGAAGTTAGTGGGCTAAGTGCAGAGGAAGATGGGTTCAAGGCGTTAACGAAGCAGGGAAGGAAAGAACTGAAGACAGCGACGATTCTTCTAGCTACGGGTCTTATGGATCGGTTTCCGCAGCTTCCCGGATTGGAAGAATGCCTCGGATTGACCGTATACGTCTGTCCGGATTGCGACGGATATGAGGTTAGCGGCAAAAGGACGATTGTACTTGGAGCAGGCCATGTGGGCGCCTCCATGGCTTTGACTCTATCGTATTGGAGTCAGGAGCTTGTCTATATTAATCATGAATCGCATCAGTCGGCAGTTTCCACTGATTTGCTGGAGCAATTAAAAGAAAAAGGGATTTTGATGGTCGATCAAGCGATAGCTGAGGTTTTGGTTACGGAGACTGGAGATTTTAGCGGAGTACGTTTGACAGATGGCAAAGTTATAGAGGGAGAGCGTGGGTTTATAGCCTTCGGCGGAAATAAGGTACAATCCGAACTGGCGGCACAGCTTGGAGTGGAACGGCTCGAGAACCGTCATATCTCCGCCGACCCCCGATCCAAAATGACGAATGTGCCGGGAGTCTGGGCGGCTGGAGATGTGGGCGTACACGCCGAACAAGTGACCATTGCGATGGGCGAAGGCTCACAAGCGGCCATATGGATACATAAAGAGCTTTTGAAACGACAGCAAAAGCAGCCTGCGCTGCATTAATTCGGTGCCAAACGAGATATCCACTTATTAATCGACTCTTCTCCATTGACGAAAATCCGAGTCAGCTTCAGAGGGTCTTGCTTGGAAGTAGTTTTTCCTTGCTCAATCGTGAAGGCATATCGGAACTCATGGTCCTTGAGAACTTTGAGTGTCGTTTGATTCCATTCACCGTAAGGGTAGCAATACACATCCGCCGTCGTTCCTAATTGTTCTTCGATCTGTCGCCTGGCTTCAGTGATTTCGTATTCTTGTTTGTCTTTCTTTAAAAGGGGCAGATGAGGGTGAGTCATTCCATGGGGTTGGATGTCCCAACCGGCCTCATGCATTTCTTTAACTTGGTCCCAGTTAAGAAAATATCCGTCATCGACCATGCCGGGAGTCATGAACAATGTGGCATGGAAGCCAAGCTTCTTGAGCAGCGGAAGCGCATGCTCGTAATTATCGGCATAGCCGTCGTCAAAGGTAAGCAGCACCGGTTTGTCAGGAGCACTCTCGGTGCCCTCCAAAATATCTATAAATTGTTGTAGAGTTAGAGGTGTATAGCCGTTCTCCGATAAATAGTTCATCTGAGCTTCGAATTTCTCTGGGGTAATGGTAGCGCGGTTGCCGGGATCGACGGTAATGCTGTGGTAATTCAGCACGGGTATGGGCGGTGGCGGCTTAACAGGCTGAGAGTCACCTGCCTTGGCTGTAGCGGTCTCCTGCTGGAGAAAGGCAGTCTCTTCGGGTGAGGCTGAGGCATACGGCAGCAGCCAATCCCATGTAATGAAAAGCATGGCGAGCAGGCAGGAAAAAACAAGGAAACAGCGGCGTGGTACGGCGCGGACCGACTGGGAACGCATACATAGCTCGAATGGGTTCATAGACAGACTCCTTTGCATAGAACTCTAGTACTCTATTTATATAAGGAGCTAGACGGGAATATGTCTGTTTGTCTGGAATAACCGAGTCGGTCATGCGAAGGAAGAGAGGAAACATGCTCTTGCATTGCATGACACCTACGGATAAGGAACGATGGGTCAATAAACGGAATGAGGAATTATGTAGGAGTCGATGCAGGCTCGGGCTGGGGCAGCCGCTCCACCACTTGAGCGTAGGTTTGCAGCGCTTCCTCTCCTATCGGCGTAAGGGAGTACACGCCTCTTTCCACCCGCTGGAACCAACGGTAATAATTTTTTTGCAGCAGGCTGGCTGCATTGGCAATACCCGTTTGATCACGCAGCCGACGCGGACTCATCGGTCCGTTCTGCTGAATCAGGAATGCCATATGGAGCGCCTTCTCCCTATAGGAAGTGATTAGCTTGCGCTTGCTGCTGCCTCCTACATTGTAATCGGCACGACGTTCCTTGAACTCTCGTACGATGCGCTCGGCAGCTCTTTTGTTATGGCGTGGCAGCACGGTCGGAGCAGCGGGAGAAGTAATAGCTTCCGCCGCCGCTGTGTAATCGGTGGGTTCCATTAAGCTCTCTAATATCGGGGCTAAGGGCAGTACACCTTGTTTGGATGCCGTTGCTGCAGGAGGGTGGCATTCTATGATTACTTGCGGTTTTTTGCGTTTGTAAAATTGCACGGTCATCATACCGACCCCAAGCATCTGACAAAGCTTGCGCAGCTCAGGCCAGGTCGCTCCATGAGGAGCGCGGTTTTTATTCGGCATCTCGAAGGCAACGTACACCTGCCGAGTCAGGCGGAGCCTGTTAATGCCTTGGAGGAGCAGAGGAATCGAAAAGTTTTTTTTCAGCTCGACGATGACAGGAGGCTCCTCGTCTCGAATAGCTACAAGATCGCAGTGATGTACTTCTCCCCGGACGTGATAGCCCTGCTGCTCGAAGAAGCTTTTGACCGGAGCATACAGCTCCGTCTCGGTTTTGATCGCCACAGCGGTTCGTCTCCTTTGGAACCATGGGGTTCTTTTCTACGTAAAATTAATGTTCATTATAGCATAGTTTTGATAAGATAGATCCAAAAGACTTGCAATAGTAGAGAGGGAATCATGATGATAGAACAGGTCGGCCAGATAGAGCCGTGGTTAAGAAAACGTTTTGTATGCGATTGTGGAAAAGAGCATTCGACTTCCATCCGTAAGGTGATTATAGAGCGCGGCGCGCTGGCAGAGCTAGCGCCGTATGCTCAGGAGCGCGGCTACAGCGAGCTCCTGCTGGTTGCCGACCGGCACACGCTGGAGGCGGCCGGGCGAGAGCTGCTGCAGCAGTGCGAAGCGGCACAGCTGAAGGCGCGTTTGTGCGTGCTCGCAGAAGACGAGCACGGGGAGCTCGCCGCTGACGAGCGCGTTATCGTGCAGCTGATGCTGCACGTAACGCCGTCGGCGCAGGCGATCGTGGCCGTCGGCTCGGGCACGATCCACGACACGGTTCGTTTCGTCGCTCACCGGACGAACCGTGCGTTTCTTTCCGTGCCGACGGCCCCGTCGGTGGACGGCTTCGCCTCGGTCGGAGCGCCGCTCATTATCGGCGGCTTCAAACAAACGATTCCGGCTATGCCGCCGGAAGCAATATTCGCCGACTTGGCGCTGCTCGCCAAGTCACCGCAAGCGATGATCGCCGCAGGCTTCGGCGACATGCTGGGCAAGTACACCTCGCTTGCCGATTGGCAGCTCGGACAAGTGCTGTTCGGCGAGCCGTACTGCGAGCTCGCCGCTGAGATGACCCGGCAAGGTCTCGCGCTGTGCGTCGACCATGCCGAGGACATTGCCGCCGGGACGGAGCTAGGTGTCCGCAAGCTGATGGAGGGCCTGACCTTGTCAGGCATCTCCATGCTGCTTGTCGGTAACTCGCGTCCGGCCTCCGGCGGAGAGCACCATCTCTCCCATTATTGGGAGATGAAGTTCATTCAAGAGCGTCGCCGCGCCCTGCTGCACGGCGCCAAGGTCGGGGTCGCGGCCGTTAAGATGGCCGCGCTGTATGAGTCGGCCGCTGCGCTCACGAAGGAAGCGGCCGCCAGAGCTATCGCCGCCAAGCAAGCGAGCGGCGATGTACCGACAGCTGAGCGGGTGTGCGCTCAGATTAAGAAGGGCTACGGCAGCATCGCTGATCAAGTGCTTGCCGAGAATGGCCTCGAGGCAGGCTCAGTTTCCTCGCTGGATGAGGAGCTGCCTCAGCGGATCATCAAGCACTGGGACGCTATTCGCGACGTTTGCCGGAGCGTGCCGTCCCCTGCGGTATTGGCGGAAGCGCTGCAGCGAGCAGGCGGTCCTACAACGATTGAAGAGCTGGGCGTTGAAGAGGAGCTTTTGCAGGAAAGCATGCAATATGCTATGTATGTACGTAATCGATATACGATCATGCGGCTTGGACAATGGCTTTAAATTATCATTGTACAGCGGCAGCAGATTCTACTGGACGTTCCTGGGTATTGGGCGTCCTACAGAATCCGCTTGCTGCTGTTTTTTGTTTTTGTCTAAAATTTCGGGCAACTTATCCCTGTGCCCTGCATAATTATTTAATACACTTCGTTTCTTTGATGATGTGACCGCAAACTGCACCGTACGGAGGAGGTTAACTCATGGACATATTCAAGAAAATATCAGATTACCGCACAGAAACCGACAGACTAGCTTGGACCGGAACCTTTGCCGATTATATCGCTCTGGTTCGTAAGAACCCCCATTTGGCGATGACGGCGCATTCCCGTGTTTACGAGATGATCGCATCGCAAGGCATCGGAAACGATAACGGCAAGCGCAGGTATCACTTCTTTGAGAAGGAAATATTCGGTCTAGATACGGCCATCGAAAAATTGGTCGAAGAATACTTCCATTCAGCAGCCAGACGCCTCGATGTACGTAAGCGTATCCTCCTTTTGATGGGTCCGGTCAGCGGTGGTAAGTCGACGATTGTCACGCTGCTTAAGAAAGGACTGGAACAATTTTCGCGTACGGATCAAGGCGCGGTCTACGCAATCAAAGGATGTCCGATGCATGAAGAACCGATGCATTTGATACCGCAAGATCTGCGTCCTGAAGTGGAAACTGAGTTTGGAATCAAAATCGAGGGGAATTTATGCCCATCTTGTCAAATGCGTCTGAAGACAGAATACCACGGGCGCATTGAGGATGTTCTGGTGGAACGGGTGCTGATTTCGGAAGATAGCCGGACGGGGATAGGTACGTTTAGTCCGTCAGATCCGAAGTCACAGGACATAGCGGACTTAACGGGCAGTATCGATTTCTCGACGATCACGGAGTTCGGGTCTGAATCCGACCCTCGCGCTTACAGGTTCGACGGGGAGCTGAATAAAGCGAACCGAGGTATTATGGAATTCCAGGAGATGCTCAAGTGTGACGAGAAGTTTTTGTGGAATTTGCTTTCCTTAACTCAAGAGGGGAATTTCAAGGCAGGTCGTTTTGCCCTGATTTCCGCAGATGAGCTGATTATCGCTCACACGAACGAATCCGAGTACAAATCATTTATCGCTAATAAGAAGAACGAAGCGCTTCAGTCACGGATGATCGTGATGCCGATTCCTTACAATTTGAAGGTTTCAGAGGAAGAGAAAATATATACGAAGCTAATCCGGCAAAGCGACATGTCCCATGTCCACATTGCACCGCATTCCCTGCGGGCAGCGGCGATCTTCTCGATTCTCACTCGGTTGAAGGAATCGAAGAAGCAGGGCATGGATCTGGTCAAAAAAATGCGCATGTACGATGGGGAAGAGGTCGAAGGCTTCAAGGAAGCCGATTTGAAAGAAATGCAAAATGAGTACCTGGAAGAAGGGATGTCAGGCATTGATCCACGGTATGTTATCAACCGAATTTCAAGCGCATTGATTCGGCAGGGCTTGGAGTTTATCAATGCATTGGATGTGCTGCGTGCGCTGAAAGACGGTCTGGATCAACACCCTTCCATTACGAAGGAGGAACGGGAGCGCTACTTGAACTTCATTTCCGTTGCCCGCAAGGAATATGACGAGCTGGCCAAGAAGGAAGTACAGAAGGCATTCGTTTACTCTTTCGAGGAGTCAGCCAAAACGCTGTTTAACAACTACCTCGACAATATCGAGGCTTATTGTAACTGGGGCAAGATTAAGGATCCTTTAACTGGTGAGGAAATGGATCCGGATGAAAGACTGATGCGTTCCATCGAAGAGCAAATCGGTATTTCGGAAAATGCCAAAAAAGCATTCCGGGAAGAAATTTTGATTCGCATGTCCTCTTATTCGCGAAAAGGGCACCGTTTCAATTACAGCAGTCACGAACGGCTGCGCGAAGCGATTGAGAAAAAGCTGTTTGCGGATTTGAAGGATATCGTGAAAATTACGACCTCGACCAAAACGCCGGATGAAAATCAACTGAAACGGATCAACGAGGTTATTAAGCGACTTGTCGAAGAGCATGGTTATACTACAGCCTCCGCTAATGAATTGTTGAGATATGTTGGCAGTTTGTTGAATCGTTAAATGTTACTGTCATATTATATTACTTAAATAAATAGGAGTGAACCTAGAGGGGCCATCCGTTGATGGCTCTTACTGTTCTTTTTGTGACCGGGGTGCCGACATCTAGGTATCCGCCCATTTTCCTTATAGGCATTCACCCTCCTAAGCGCGCCTACATATATTTGAACTATACAGATGCCTACATTACTTACGGAAGTGGGAGATATCGAATGACGACAACTCAATTTGAAAATGATGAATTATTCCGACCGGTTGGTCACGGCGGGGAGTTTTATGGTGGCCATGGAGACGCATTTCATGGCGGTGGTTTCCATGATGGTGGCTTCCACGGGGGAGGCTTTCATGGAGGCGACGGGGGATTTTATCCTGAAGTAGGATACATTAATCCTTTCATTGTACCTATAGTTGTAACTGACGACGGAAGATATTATCAATATCCGCATCCATATCCATACCCTTACTATCCCTACTCTTATCCTTACTATTGATCCTACTGTTTCATTGCCATAGGACAGTTAAAAGCCTCCGGAACCACGAATCAAGTGGACCGAAGGCTTTTTTTAGTTCATAACAGGCATCGTAATTTCAACTACAGTTCCTTCATTAACAACACTGTGAATTTCCATCCGTCCCCCGTGGTTTTCTATAATTTTATAGGTTACCATCAAGCCGAGGCCGGTTCCTTTTTCTTTGGTTGTGTAAAACGGCTCTCCAAGCCGAGGGATACGTTCCTCAGGAATTCCACAGCCATGATCGGCGAAACGGATCAAAAGATGCTTGTCATCGCGAAGACAGAGCTCCATTTGGATTTCTCCGCCCTCAGGCATCGATTCGATCGCATTATTTAATATGTTGATGAACACCTGTTTGATTTGATTTTCGTCACAGTTAATATTCGGGAGAGACTCCTCGATTTTCATATTCAGCTTTACATTATGTATCATGGCCTGTGATCCGATTAAGGCGACGGTGCTTTGTAATATCTGGGCAACATCCCTCGGCTGAGAGCGCAGCGATTGAGGCTTGGCGATAACCAAAAATTCGCTGACTATGAAATTGATCCTGTCGAGCTCGTCCATCATGATGTTGAAATACGACTCGAAGCCTGATATTTTAGTTTGCATCAGCTGTACGAAGCCTTTAAGTGAAGTGAGCGGATTGCGGATTTCGTGGGCTACGCCGGCAGCCAATTGCCCCACAATCGACAGCTTCTCGGAACGGAGGAGCATTTCCTCGGCTCTTTTCCGTTCGCTAATATCTTTACCGATCATATAAACGCCTTTCATTTGACCGTTTACAACGATAGGTACGTTCAGGACACTTAATTCAACGGCACTACCGTTCCTATGTAAGAAGGTAATTTCATATTGAAGATTTTGTCCGTGAAGGGTACCGGCAAACTGCTCTTGCCACCTGGCCATATGCTCCGGAATGATAAGATGATGAATCGATTTATTCAGCAGCTCTTCTTCCGTGTAGCCGGTCATTTGGAATAAAGCGGGATTGGCGCTGGTACAATAGCCATAGCTATCGAACGAACATATAGGGTCGGGATTGTGCTGAAACAGCGATTTGTAGCGCTGCTCACTTTGCTCGAGCTTTTTCTCCGCTCTTTTCTTTTCATAAATGGCTTGTATCATGGCATAAGACCTGGCAAAACGGCTATCTTCCTCCTGAGCTAAGATGGATTCGAAGATATCGCTTTGAAACTCGTCCGGATCGCTGCTCTTGTCGAGCTTCTTCACTTCCCCGAGCATTGTCTGCACGTTTGTGATATGATCCTTATGAATCCAGGCGGCCGAAGCTGTTTTGGAGTGATTCTCCTGGTCGGTGCTCAAATAAACAATGCCCTTTTTGACATCGTATCCGGTTACGTGATTCATGTTGACGACGTTCATCTGGTCGATCAGCCTGAAGCCTTCTTCATACATCCATTCCTCGAAAGCTTCCAGAGAGGCAGCCCAATAGTATTTGTCGTTAATCGTGTGGATAACGTATTCCTTTTCTCTCAAGCATTCGATTTTGACGACATCGTCGGAATGCACGATCATAATATCGGAGCCTTTTTTTCCGTCTCGGGTGACGGGAATTTTTTGCATGTTCTTGGTTCACCTGCCTACCTACATCATTTCATTTATATGGAACCGTACTTTTGTTAAAACCATAGACGTATATAAAGCCCAAGTAGTGTAATGAACAGAGTGGGGATCGTAAGAATGATGCCTGCTTTGAAATAGTATCCCCAACTAACGTTAACGCCCTTGCGAGATAATATATGAAGCCAAATTAAAGTTGCCAGGGAACCGATCGGTGTTATTTTGGGACCCAAATCGCAGCCGATCACATTGGCATAAATCAGAGCTTCCTTAATGGTACCGCTGGTATGGGTCGCATCGATCGCAAGCGCTCCAATCATGACTGAAGGAAGATTGTTCATGATCGAAGACAGGAGAGCGGCCAGGAAGCCCATCCCCATGGTGGCGGCGAACAAGCCGTGCGATGCAAAGGAGTCGATCCATGTTCCGAGTAAAGACGTGAAGCCGGCATTTTTTAAGCCATAAATGACCACGTACATCCCTATGGAAAAAAGCACAATGGACCATGGCGCTTCTTTCAGCATGTTATTGGCGCTCATGACTTTGGAGCGATGGCCCGCCCAGACAAGTAATAAAGCTGTGAAGCATGCGATAATGCTAACCGGAATGCCGATGGCTTCGCCAAACAAATATCCAAGAAAAAGAATACCTAATATGTACCAGGACAGCTTGAACATCGGCATGCTTTTGATGGCTTCTCGTGGAGAATGTACAAGCGAGCCATCATAAACGGCCGGGATGTGCTTGCGGTAATATAAATAAAGGACGGAGATGCTGGCAAATAGAGAGAAGACGTTAGGAAGCATCATCGTCAACGCATAGTCAGAGAAGGATATATGGAAGAAATCCGCAGATACGATATTAACTAAATTGCTTATGATTAGCGGAATCGAGGTGGAATCGGCAATGAAGCCGCTGGCCATGACAAAGGGCAGCACAGTGAGGCTGGGAAGCTTGAGGGCCCGCATTTGTGCCAATACGATAGGGGTCAGAATCAATGCGGCTCCATCATTGGCGAAGAAGCAGGACACTATGGCTCCAAGCAGAATCGTGAACAAGAACAGCCGGATGCCTTTACCTCGGGATAACCGTACCATGTGCAGAGCGGACCATTCGAAGAAGCCCAGCTCATCAAGAACTAAGGAAATCACAATTAATGCAACAAATGTAAGTGTAGCATTCCATACGATATGCGTGACGGCGGCAACATCCGCCCAAGTTACAACGCCTGCCAGCAGGGCCAAAATCGCTCCGCCGGCAGCAGACCAGGCGATATTTAGCCCTCGCGGCTGCCATATGATCAACGTGATAGTAACAATAAATAACAGTATGGCAACAACGGAACTCATGACTTGGCCTCCAGCAAAATAAACACAATGAATTCATTATAGCCTTTTAACTTTTCAGAAGTAAATGCAATAATTAACAAAAACGGATTTAAAATGTGGACTTCGCACATATCGTACGTTTTTGGACGTTTTTTTATAAAATGAAGGACGTACGAATGAAAAAGCCGCCTTGGAGGCGGACTTTTTACAGAATTATGGATACATTTTCATAGCTTGGCTAGTCTTCAGGATTCATCGATATATTCGTCCTGATCGCTGCCCCAGATGAAATCTTTGGTGTAGTCAATGCCTGGATTTTTGCTCTGCTCCACATCTTTGCTTTCTGCAGCGGGAGTAGGCTCCTCGGTCTGGTCGGTTGATTGATTATTTGTAGTCGACATGGTCCCCCTCCTTTCATGAAGGGTATTTTTGCCAAGGATTAAGATATTATTCACTTGAGGTGTCGTTGGTGGAGATGAAGCTTTTACTCATTCGATTCCGCTTGCCGGGAAGTACGAAGAAAACCACATACATGATGGAAAACATGAATAGTGCAATGGCTTCCTCGGATAAGAGATAGTACGGGTGGGGACCCAGCAGGTCCAGAAGCGATGCGGTTAACGGCTTGTGCATAAGGAACATATAGTTGGCGTCTAACCAGTAGTTCAAAGCGCCGACGATGATAAGCAGTACATTAAGAAAAACCATAGTCCATCCGACCGCTTTCCAATTAGGTTTATATTGCTTGATCCAAGTCATGTATAATGCCGCAGCGATAATAGCAATGTGAACGATAAAAAAGTGGAAAAACCGAAAATGAGGAAACGGATACCAAAGGCTCGGTGTAATCATGGCTTGAAGAGCACCTCCGATACCAGCAAAAAATACTAAGGCGTATAGCATGCGGCTGCTGGTCAACAGCATGACAACGGACAAAATAAGCATGATGCTGCACAGCTCTAAAGGAAGTGTTTTCTGAGCATCCCACATTCCTTCCTGCACATACCATACATTCAACAACACTTCTGGAACGGCCAGGGCCATAAGGAGACTCCAGCGAATAAAGGATTGAAGCCTGGCGGACGCCTGTATAGCTGACCTGAATACATAGAGAAACGTGCTGATAATACACAATACGGCTATGGCTATAAGATGAGAAGGTGAATAATTCAAGAAAGGTTCCGCATACGAAGGATCCCAATAAGGATTCAACATGCTCTGTCCCCCTAATGTAAAATGATGGATTATGTTTAGTGTAACGATGAAGTGAATCGACCATAAGTACTAACTTTAAGTAGTACCATGAAAAGAGGGGATTGATTATAGGTATTACCTATAAAAGTGATATGTATTATATATTTCAAGTAATAAGGTAGTTGATGCATAATAGGTATTGAATAGAACATAGAGGAGCGGATTAAGATGAACGAAAAAGAGCAGAAATGGAATGCAACTTTCTACGATAGCAAGATTGGTTTTGTATCGCGTCTTGGCAAGGGGGTTGTCGAGTTGCTCTCACCGAGACAAGGAGAGCGGATATTGGATTTAGGCTGCGGGACTGGAGATTTGGCTTATGAAATTGCAAGCCATGGTGCCTACTGTCAAGGGATGGATAGCTCACAGGATATGGTGAACCAAGCCAGGGACAAGTATCCGGAGCTTCAATTCGATGCGGCTGACGCCCACACGTTTCGAGTTCCGGAGAAGTTCGATGCCGTCTTTTCCAACGCTGCACTTCATTGGATGAAGCGACCTGAGCAGGTGATAGATTCCGTAGGTCAGGCGCTCCATAAAGGCGGAAGATTTGTAGCTGAATTCGGTGGCAGTGGAAATGTCGAACGGATATACCGGGCAATCGCTGAAGTGCTGAAGCATGACGGTATCGATGCAGAGGAACGCAATCCGTGGTATTTTCCAACCATCGGCGAATACAGCGCTTTATTGGAGCAGCACGGTTTTGAGGTCCGGTATATGGAACTGTTCGATCGACCTACAGAGCTTGTAGACGGTGAGGAAGGTATGAATCATTGGCTGCATACATTCGCCGGTATGTTCTTCGTTGGATTAACAGAGGAGCAGAAGCGAGAGGCTTATACCCAGTGCTGTTCAATTCTCCGTAATGACTTGTATAACGGGAAATTTTGGACTGCTGATTACCGGAGACTCCGGTTTGCAGCTGTATTGAAATAGTTGGATTAAAGCCAAGAAGTGCTTTGCTGGCAGAGGCGCTTTTTGGCTTTATTTTCATAATGAAAACGCTTAATATTTTGAAAGAAAACAATATTCGCCGAGACCGAAATCTGATACAATCATCCTAGGCAAAATTGAAAGCGTTTCTGTGAGGCTCAAGCCTTTCCGTTTTGTACAGCAAGAGAGGAGCACGATGACCGGATGTCCGCCATATTTCGATCTAAATGGCTGCGTTATGCGATTTCTGTACTTATTATTTTTATGATGTTTACCTCGTATCATATTAAAGTTGAAGGGGAAGCGACCAACCCCCGTTTTGTGCTTATGAGGCTGGAGGATATTGGGCCTGGAGGGCAGTATGGTTCAATAGAGCAGTTGGGTAAGCTGAGGGCGGTCATGGAATACTTGCGAGATCAGCATGTAGCCTATCACCTTGCGGTCATTCCGCGTTGGCTTGATTATCCGGCGGACAGCACGCGTTATGACGTATCTTTGGACCAGACGGACAATCCTTATGTTGCTGCCTATCAGAAGCTGCTGAAGCAAGCCGTTCAAGACGGTGCGGTTCTCGGTATGCACGGTTATACGCACCAGTTTGGAAATGTACGTCGTGATGACGGACATCATGAATCAGGGATCGGCAATGAATTTGACGAACCAGGCGAGAAGTCAACCGTATCGGCTGCGTTTGCCGAACCACGTTTGAAGGCGGGCTTGGAGATAATGAGCAAAGCAGGGTTAACGCCGCAGTTTTGGGAATCGCCCCATTATCGGTCCACTGCTGAGCAGGATGAGCTGTTTCGTTCTTACTTCGGTTTGAATTATCAGGCGGATGTGCAGGTGAACCGTAATTCTCCTTCTGCGCAGTACATGAACATTCGCAATGGAAAATATGGTGAAACTAGCATGGGTGCAGCTTATGTGCCGACGCCTTTTGACTACATTCCATATAATAAAGATGAGAAAGTAATCGTCGATCGCCTAGGCAAGACGAATAATATCAATTCATTCTTTTATCATCCGTTTCTTGAGTTCAAATATTTGATTCCGGTTATGGACGAGGAAGGTCAGCCGGTCATACGGGATGGCTTGCCGGAATACAAATATCCAGATCAGGATAAAAGCTTGCTGCAAAAGCTTATTACTGGCATTCGTGCCAAGCGGTACGTATTTTATTCGATTCAAGACTACGTTCCATTCACTCCTGCACAAAGCATTAAGTGGAACACCGCAGAAGGTCAGGGACAAGGGAAGCCGCCTGAACTGAAAAAGCCTATGATGGTTGACGTAACAGGTGATGGGCAAGCCGATATGGTGACGTGGGATTTGAAAAATGGAGTTGTCACCGTTGCGGCAGGTTCATTTAGAGGACTGCGTAATGAACCTCAGGGAATGTCTTCTGTGTGGGCTAATGTCTCTTACACCAATGGTGCAGCTGCCGCTGTCAGCGGAAAAACAGCAAAGGATAATGCCAGCCTCTGGATCGTTCAGCCTAATGGAAAGCTCGAACGCTTCGTATCCGACGGACAACGATTTGTTTTGCAAAGCAGCTGGAAAACGGAGGCTCGCAGCTGGGCGAATCTGCAAGTGATCCAACAGGCGGATGGCGATGTGGTGTTAGCGGGTTTGTCGTCGGACCGCATGCAGGTGAATGGATTGTGTGTCAGCAAAGGCGAGGTCAAGCCGATGAAGCCTTACCAGATGAAAAGCGAGTGGAAGCATGAGCTTCAGCAGCGGACGGAGACTGATGGCGCTAAAGTGCTGTTTCTCTCGCGACCGACCACCATCGGCGGCTTGGAGCTTTTGGCAGATAAGGCATCCTTGGAATGGAAATCCAAGAAGATTCAGCTGAACGTTCCCGATGAATTCGGAGAAATTCGAATTGCTGATTTTAATGGAGATGGCAAGGAGGATGTTCTTCGTTGGAACCCCGATACTTCGCGATTCACTGTTTACTTGCGCAAAGGAGATAACGAATACCAGCTCTTGTCTACCTTTGGGCCATGGGGGAAACCGGGTTCGAAGTTAATCATTCATGATTTCGACGGTAACGGAAAAAGTGATCTTGGGTTATTGGATCGTCAGGGCGGATTTTTGGATACGGCTCTTTCCTTTGAAAGCAGGTAAAAAAGGACGACCTGGCGGCATCGCCGGGTTTTCTTTTTTATTGACCAATTGGAAAACTTTATTTATTCTTGAGTAAATCAAGAACGATCATTTGTTTTGGTGGTGTGAGGATTAGTGATAGATCAAACGATATTCATCGTAGAGGATGACCCGGAGATTCGTGAAATTATGCGAGTTTATTTGGAAGCGCATCAGTTTCGCGTTGCTTGGACCGATCGAGGTGACGATGCGTTGCAACTTGTCGAGACGCTGCGACCCGATTTAATTATATTGGATGTCGTGCTGCCGGGAAAAGACGGCTTTGAAGTATGCAAGGAAGTGCGTGAAATTTCATCGGCACCGATTATTTTCGTAAGCTGTCAGACAGAGGAGCATTATAAAATTACCGGATTGGCTCTTGGCGGTGACGATTACATCACGAAGCCCTTCAGTCCGAACGAGCTGATCGCCAGGGTCAAAGCCAATTTGAGACGACCCCATCTCTTGAGCGAGAAGACAGAGCCTTCTACCCTGCTGCGCTTCGGTGCTACGGAAATTGATACAGCCAGCCGTACGGTTAAGGTGCAGGATGAGGAAATCATTTTATCCAAAAAAGAGTATGAGCTGCTGATCTATTTGGCGGGGCATCCCGGACGCACGATTACTCGTGAAGAACTGTTCAGGGAAGTCTGGGGACAGGAAATATTCAACGATACGCGGACGATCATTGTGCATATCAGCAATCTTCGTAAAAAAATCGAGCGCGATCCAGCTAATCCAAAACATATTATCAATGTCCACGGAGTAGGCTATAAATTTATATATACGTAACATGCTTGGTACGGATTGTGACAGTCCGATCAGGCTTTTTTTGCTTTCGTGAAGATACGACAAAAAAATATTTGAAGTAGGGCGTGAATTAGTCCTAATTTCCCTATGTTTTTTAGGTGTATGTTATATAATTTCACATATAGATCTCATTCCGGAGCTCGATGGAGGGGTAGCCATGTCACTTTCGGATAAAAAAGTCATCAGTATCGGAACGGTAAGCAAATTGAGCGGATTATCGATCAGACAAATTCGATATTACGAGGAACGAGGGCTGCTGTTCCCGGATCGTACGAAGGGCGGGACGCGGTTATACTCGTTTGGTGATGTGGAAAAGCTGGTTGAAATCGCGGAGCGGATGGATGAAGGCTTCCAAACCCATGATATTCAGCAACTGGAGAAAAAGCGCTATAAGAATGAAGGGGGCCGGTCTTACCCAAGCTGGGGGACGGCAAATCCGGGCTCCGTGTGAGCTGTAAAGCGGGTCTGGACCCAGCATTTATGTGACTTGCTAACACTATTGCAGCTTTCACAAGCCTGTTGTTGATCTTAAAGAGGCCTTTCTCATTCTGAACTGCACCCCTTATAGTGGACATTGGTAAAACACCCTGGTGTTAATAACCGATGAAAACTGTAGGGGGTGCTTTTCGTTATGGCAAAAAAGGGGCAAAAGCTCACGACGTATAGCTTTGAGATAAGGAAAAAAGCAATAGAAATGCGACTTCAAGGGATGACAAAAGCGAAAGTGGCGGAAGAGTTGGGGATTGCTGATGTTGG
>NZ_JMLS01000024.1 GCF_000686845.1 Paenibacillus sp. UNC451MF
AATCCACTGTTGCAGTTTTTCGAATCCCTCAATTGTATTTTTAAAAGAAAGATGTTTACTGGAAAGCACAATGCCACGAAAATTCGTAGCTTGAGCTACATGGACTTCTTTTGCCATATCGATGCCTACAACAAGATGGGAAGTGGTAATTCGTTCTATGCGTTGATTTTGTCCGTCTGATTGCTTAAACTTCATAACAAGAGCGCCTCCTTGATGGTGTTGGGTTTCGAACCCGTGGACAAACCCATCATACCGAGGCGCTCCTTTTTTGACAAAGCCCATTTCTTAGGCTACTAGAACGATTCAACTATCGTACTCGTTTGTGGAACTGAAAAGAGCTAAAAGGTTTCAACGATCGGAATGGTATTTACACGGTGTATTAAATAGAACTTGATGGCGGCACAGTCGATGTTAATAAACTGCAAACGATCGTTATGCATCCGTTCAGCCACCTCGTCTACGCTGACCCAAACTCCTCCCAAAATCGTTTTCTTCTTAGAGTCATGGGGATCTCACCGAATTCTCCTAGCAGTGAGAATGACAGCTTGAGGATGACCGTATTCTTTGATCTCAATACAGGCGAAATGGTGAACGCCTCCGAGATGACTGGTTACGACAAGAATGGTCGTACAAACTGGAAGGAAGTAGAGCTTAAACGGACGCCAGGCAATAAGTGAATGTTGGGAGTAACGAAGCAAAACGACTTAGGAGAAAGCGGCCTTCTCAGCGGGAGGGGCCGCTTTTCTCTTGGATTAACGTTTACATATTTACAAAAGTAGCATTTTATACATGAGGTCTGACCAACATTTTAACGAAAATATACGCAAAGGACATTTGGGCACATGAATAGCGGATTTTCCCTACTCTAAGGAATGACCGCTAAGGTATTTAATAGCGTCGATAATTCATATCCACTAACGCTAAGCGTATAAAACGGTCAAAATGTTGGTGCTACCTCCAAGATGAGTTGAACTATCGTTCCCCGCAAGTTTAACACTTTCGGGTTACTCAGAGTTCGTTTCCATTGATGAAATATGCTCTATAATATAACGATAATCTTCTTCAGAATCGGTCCAAAAAATAACCGGTACATGTTTTATTTTCATTTGTCGAAATGCTTCATTGCGGTGACGCCCATCAGCGATTTTATATTTGCCAGCGGAATAGAAGACGATTAGCGGCGGAAAATCCCAATTGCCATATGCCTTCTTCATTTTATCGACGACATGGAAAAACCATGCTATATCACTCTCTTTAGTCAGATAAGATGGAGCTCCTTCTTCAATTCCAAACTCCGATATATCCATTACGACCGGACCGATATAGTACCTCTGCTTAAGCAATAACCCGTCTGCTAATGCAATGTTCTTTCCGTCATTTCTAAGAAATAACTGAACCCACTCATCAATTGCACCACGTTGGGCATATTGAATTGCACATTTTGTACTGCCATATATCATTAAGTCATCCTCCACGCCCATGTCATGCTCAATCCTTTCCCTCCGACCGTTGCAGCGCATCGACCAGCTCTACAAAGTGACGCCCGCGCTCTTCAAAGTTGCTATATTGGTCATATGCAGTGCAGGCAGGGCTCAGCAGCACAGTGTCGCCCGGTGAGGCCAGCTTGTGTGCCTGCGCCACTGCCTCAGCCAGGCCTTCGCAGCGGACAATAGGCGGGCAGCTCGGCACTCCGCGCGCAGCAGCCTCGATTTGACTGGCCGCTTCGCCGATCAACAGCAGCACCTTGACATGATCAGGCAGCAGTCTAGCCATCTCGTCAAACGGTACTTTCTTATCTCGCCCGCCGGCGATCAGCAGCACTCGGCCCACATGCGCGTGCAGTGTGGCGACGGTTCGGGCGGGGCTGGAGCCGATGGAATTGTTGTAATAATGCACGCCGCCCACAGTTGCCACCCACTGGTTTCGGTGCTCCACGCCGACGAAGTTACGCACCGCCTCCAGGATTGCTTCATCCGACACCGTCCCCCGTACAGCGCTCATGGCAGCCATTACGTTTTCCACGTTGTACCACCCCGGCAAACGAATGTCACTGATGGGTAACAGACTGTCGATCACCCCGTCGTGGACAGTGTGCCCGCCGAAATATTTGGTCCGCCCCCTCCCGCGCAGCGCGGCAGTCGCTGGATTATCACCGTTTAAGACGGCAAAGTCGTCAACAGTCTGAAAATCCAGCAGGCGGCGCTTGGCAGCGGTATATTCATCCATGTCGCGGTGCCAGTCGAGGTGATTGGGCGAGATGTTGGTGATCACCGCCACATGGGGAGAACGCGTCATGTCCATCAGTTGGAAGCTGGACAGCTCGACCGCGCATGCGTCCAGCGGCGACATCTTGCCCACGCGCGTCAGCAGTGGCGTGCCAATGTTGCCCCCCAGATGCACCGTACGCCCCCCGTTAGCCAGCATGTCGGCAATCAGCGATGTGGTGGTTGTCTTACCGTCCGAACCGGTCACGCCGAAAATGGGACACGGACACAGCGCGAAGAACTCCTCCATCTCACTGGTTACACGGCTACCGCCCGCGCGGGCCGAGTCCAGCGCTGGATGGTCTGGGCGCATACCCGGAGTGCGGAACACCATGTCGCCTTCAACGCGATTCAGATAATTCTCCCCTAGGTGCAACCCGACGCCCAGTTCGTCCCACTCCTCTCGGGGCAGGGCGGGGTTGCGGTCGCGCACGGTGACGCGTGCCCCGGCCGAGCGCAGCATGCGGATCAGCGGTGCATTGCTGACGCCGGCGCCGATGACGGTCACATCCCGACCGACCAGCGATTGGATATAGGTAGCAAAAGCAGGATTCATAGGCACCTCCGCTTAGTAAATGTTAGGGGTAAAACCATTCTGCCCTGAAGCTTTCCTTCTCGGTTTAAATCGGTTTGACCGCGTCGTACCATATAAAGCAAGCAATAACCCCCTTAAATTGCATATTATTAAATCAAATATACCACATATTGGAATTAACCTGCCCGTTAGCTTAGTCCTGATTTCAGCTCTGTTATGAAAATGAATAATCCTCTAAATAATTCCAATAATGAAGAAGGAGAATCAAAAAGTAAACCTAATATAAGAGATAAGGAAGTCAAACCTTAGGAGGAAAACATGGGCAGATTAGTTCATTTCGAAATTCATGTCGATGACATGGAGCGTGCTAAGAAGTTTTATGGAGAAGTATTTGGGTGGACATTCGAGGATTGGAGCAATTATGCGGGAATGCCCTATTGGGGGGCTGTGACAGGCGATGCAAATGAGCCTGGAATTAATGGTGCTTTGGTGCAACGTCAAGGGGCTTCCGCAGTACCAGGCCAGGCTTTGAATGGCTTTGCATGTACAATGGGAGTGGGAGACTACGATTCTACGGAATCAAAAATTCTTAATCATGGCGGCAAGGTTGCATTGCCAAAGTATGCTTTACCTGGAATGGCGTGGCAAGGGTACTATATGGACACGGAAGGTAATATTTTTGGTATACATCAGCCAGATACGAACGCAAAATAGAATTATTTCGATATCACCTTTTCATGGAGGAGACATGTGAAGAATTGAAATCGTGCGGACTGAGTCCTTAGAGTTTCTCCAAAGCGAAAAGTCCTGATCAACACGGTCAGGACTTTTCGCTTTGTATTGAGGTGAGGGACTTCGCTCCCTAGAAAGCGGGTCGCTTCAATCCGCATGGAAAATCCAACCACCAAAAAGTCCGGTAGAATAAATTCATTCCCGACATGTAAAAAAAACATCGTCTGTTTTGACGATGTTAGTAGTTACTTATAATCCATTATGAATAAATAACCTGCATTCAAACGGATCGGTGTAAGCACTGATTGATTTTCTTGAGTTGGCTTACGCCCCTCTCCTTATTTCACGAGCAACTTCTGAAATGCTTCATCCTGTTGCATTTTCTCTTTAAGCTCCTGACAGTTGTTCTCCTTCGACTCAATCGTCCAACCGGCTACCTTCGTGCCGTAAACCACTGCCTCCGCCAGCTTCAAGCCGCGAACAAGGCCCATAATCGTCCCCGAGAAAAATGCATCCCCAGCACCGCTCGTATCGATAACTTCCACTGGGAATACAGGCTGATATCCCGATTCCTTCATTATCCGATCATAGAATATTGATCCCTCGGATCCAAGCGTGATCACCATCGCTTGAAGCCCCTGCTCTTCTACGTATGTCTGAAGCGCCGCCAGTTTCTGTTCGAGAGCCATATCACTGAAGTCGCTGCAGACCAGCTGCTCAGCTTCAATATTGTTGCAAATAAAGCAATCGAGCTTAGTCAGCAAATCACGGTTTTTAAGTATTACCTCGAGATTGCCGGGAATACCGTATACCGGCTTGTTGTGTCGACTTGCTATTTCTAGCATATGCCGGGAAATCTGCTCATTGAGGTCGATTTCCAAGACAAGATGGGAGGAACCGCTAACTATCTCCTCTCCACGCTGCATGATCATATGCTGCATTGTCGTCAAGTTCGGCATTTGGGAGATTGAGCCTACCAGCTCCCCATTTTCATTCAATAAAGCAAGCCACATCCCCATACCTTGATTAGGTGTTGCAGGCAAGTACTCGAGCGAAACCCCTAATTGCTTAAGGCGTTTCTTGATATCCTCACCAAGTGCCGAATCGTCCACTGTGGAAACGAGTGCTGTCGACAATCCAAGATTGGCCAAATTCTCAACAACATTGCGTCCAACTCCACCATGCACGAACTGAATACTGCCCAGGTTACGTCCTAGTGCGTTATATTGCTCATTAGCAAATCCTTTGCAATCGACAAAAACAGTGCCGACGACGGATATGAAATTTGTCATTCTAAATAAGCTCCTTATCCATATAGAATAAACTTTATTATACATGCATCCTTTCCCATCGTATATGCCCAGCTAATAACAAAGAACATTTCTTGACCCCAGGTAAAACTTCAATTTCTTGTGTTTCTCTGCAATGTAGCCAACATAGTAATGCAGAAGCCAGCCGACTATTCGTGATATAATTAATAAGGGTAGTTTTGTATGTAACGCGAGGGGAGATCATGCCTATGCTTGCTACAGCAAACAAGAAGACAGAGACGTTTGAAGGAAATCGCTTTCCGTTCAAAATGAGTATCCAACGGGATCATTCTTTTCTTGTTAGTTCCCATTGGCATGAGCATTTGGAGCTAATTCTTGCTAGCATATACCGGGTCATGCTCCCTTCTATCGCTTCCCGTAATGCTACTGCTCTCGTTCTATTACATGCCGGTTTCGTGGGCGGGTATCAGTGGTTCCGCGCTCTTTAGCCTTGCTTATGTGTCCCTGTTCAGCATGCTCATCGGCTTTGTGTTCTGGTATCGTGGTCTTGCCCAGGGCGGCATAGCCGGGGTTGGACAGTTGCAGCTCCTCCAGCCTTTCTTTGGCCTCCTGCTTGCGTCTCTCGTTCTGCATGAGTCAATCGGTTGGCCTATCTTTACAGTGAATATCGCTGTCATACTGTGCGTAGCAATCGCACGGCGGTTCGCAGCATAATCTACATCCGCTTCTTGATGAACCAAACAATTCATCGTTTTCCCCCTTGAGATGTTTAATAACATCTATTGTACGGAGAAAACCCTGCAAAAGCTGCCCGTTAAATGAGCAAAAAACTGCCAATTTTTGACGGCAGTCTAGTCCTGTCGGTTATTGATACGCAATCAAGCATTCAAAATGGTCTCTGCGAAAGCAACACTTTTTATAAGGCTCTGATATTCCTCAGGGGTTGTGCCGTCTTCCACGCTCCAGCATGCTCCCATAGCAGCTTCTACATAAAGGCATTTCTTTATTATGTTGTTCGGGATATTAAGCCTTTCTTCTAAAATGAGTATAATATCGTTTATTTTCATATATAATTCCGTAGTTATTTCATCACCAAATTCGTTCAATATAAAACGTGGAATATCAAATACAGGGTCGCCTATTACGCCTTTAGGATCGATTATTACATACTCTCCATCATTACCAAGTAAAATATTATCATGATGAAAATCGCCGTGGAGCAGCATCTTTTGTGAATACAATGTTGAAACTAATAAGCAGATATCTTTTGCTTTTTTCATATGCAAATATAACTCTTCACAATCTTGTCGCTTGCTCATGTAGTCTGTTATTCTATCGACCCACTCGATGTAAGTCGGATATATTTCTGTATTAGCAGGCGTTATATGCAGTTCTTTATAGAGGGAACAAAATACAGATAGTCTACTATTCAGAGAACTCTCATCCCTTAAAGGATTTCCCGGTTGCACACACTCTTCAAGCAGGACGCCGTTTTCGATATCAGCTTCAAAGACTCTGCAAAATCGTCTGCCATTATATTGACGCAATGTATTAAATTCTGTATATATTTCTCCAAATGAAGGATGAGCTATTTTTAGCACTACATTTCCAAGCCTTTCTGCGTAACATTTAAAAACTATGTTTGCAGAATATGAAGGAATAAATTCAATAAAGGTTAAGCTCCACTTTTCGGCATACACTTCAATATCCCTCAAAACTTTTTCATAAAAAGCTTTACCAAAACGATTGGTTATATGTTCAATTTCATTTTGACTGAAACCATATTGCTTGCTCATCTTAAGATCTACCCCATCCCCGCCTAATGGTAATTAACTGCAGCCAACAATAGTTTTATTTAGCAATCAATCAAGTTCATATTTTGCGTATCTTAGATCCCATAAACTTGTATCATAATTCTCTTTGAATTTATTAAATATTTCTTTCTCAATGATCTGAAAAATAATAGTTTCCCCCCACTCATCAGCTGCTTTAATTCCTTTTGAAGTTAAATACTTTAATCCTTCATCCCTCCCATTTACTTCCGTTTTAACTCCGCCTTTTTTGAGGATACCGAAATGATAGTCTCTATAGATGAGAGATTCTGCAATCCAGAACGTTTTAATTTTATATTTTTTGGATATTTCCATTGGTATTTTCTGATCAAAAATAAATCTACCATTAATATCAAAAATCAGTGTCCACGGTTGCGCATATCCCACTCCAAGGGCAGAATCCATTGTTACTGAAGCAATTTCTTCAAAATGCACACCGTCTTTTGATTTATAAAATATGTCAAGAAACGTATCTTCTTCTACTTTAACTACATCGGCTTTTATACAAAGTAATCCAATATTCCACGCCATCAAAGTCACCTCATAGTAAAAATTCATGATAAACAGCAGTGTTGAATGAATCAAATCAGAGTAGATTATCATATGTTGTGTCATTTTACAATAACTAACATTTACTCAATTTAAATAAAAAAGAGACCCCACCGAGGTCTCCACTTCGTTACATTTTGTGAATATGATTACCAAAGGGCTATTTTTTCCTAGCAAGCTTTATGGAAAGTGGTAGTAGAAAAACAGTATATGCAGCAAGAGCATATAGACAAATAATGAATGCCTCCGTGTAGCCTCTGGCGTTCGCTTGCCGCACCCCGTCCGCAAACAGCCGCTTTGCTTCGCTGGATACAGATGCTGTTGCATCTACGCATCTAGGTGACATAGACGCATGAGAGCTTATGGTTTCAGGATAGCATACCCGGAACTTGGCTAATACGGCCTCACTCTGCTCTGCCGACAAAGGTGCATACGCAGCCAATTGCTGACGCATCTGAAGCTCAGTCTGGTGGCCCGCCTTTTCTGCATGTTGACTAAGTGAGTTCGTCCATATGATACCAATTAGAGCGATTCCAATAGCATAAGCCACCTGCATTCCGGTCGTCAAAATGCCCGATGCGGAGCCAATATCTTGCTTCTTCACTTTGGAAAGAACGACATTGGTAAGTGGTGCGGCAATGAAACCCTGACCTATACCAAGCAAAGCTAATGCTGGAATCCATACATAAATATTGGGCGATATCCCTGTTCCTTGTACGGTCAGGGCCAAAAACAAATACCCTGCTGCCGTGAGCACAGAACCGACGCTCAGAACATGTGAACCGATCTTTGAAGCCAATCGCGATGACATTAACGATGCGAGGAAGTAACCTAGACCCATTGGTAAAATGACCGCTCCTGCTTTAAGCGGAGTAAATCCGAGCCCGATTTGGAACAAATAAGCGGAGATCAAGAAGAAGCTTGCTTGCGACGACATGAGCAAAAAGACGACAAGCATCCCGATTCCGAACCCTCTTTGACCGAATAAGTTCACATTCATGAAGGGGTCGACATTTCGCTGCAAAAGTCTTTTTTGAATCCAAATGAATAAGGCCAGCACGGGAACGGACAAAAGCAAACTGATAACGAGCGTAGACGGCCATCCTACTTTCTGACCTTGGACTAGCGGGTACACCAGCAATAATAACCCTGCAGCAACTAACGCCGCACCGAACCAGTCCGTCCTCGATGCAACCATCCCTCTTGACTCCGGTATCAACGGAATCATGCTTAATATCAATATACCGATAGGTACACTAAAGAAGAAAACCATTCTCCACTCCAGACCCCAGGGGTTCCAGTAAAGTAGCAATCCACCGATCAGTTGACCGGTAGAGGCAGCCAGCCCTTGTGTCGCCCCGTAAAGTCCAAATATCTTACTTCTTTTCTCCGGCGCATATTGAGCCTGGATAAGTGACAATATTTGCGGTGAAATCAGCGCTGCGCTCAATCCTTGAATGACCCGCACGACAGTGAGCATCCCAACATCAATGGATAGACCGCATAGCAAAGAGCTGATCGTAAATCCAGCGACGCCAACAAGCAATATCTTCCGTCGACCGAATCGGTCGCCGAGTCTGCCGCCAATAATAAGAGCGACCGCATAGGCCAGTGTATAAGCCGAGATGACGAATTGGACACCGAAGAAATCAGCATGAAGGCCGCGTTGAATCGACGGCGTCGCCACATTAACAATAAAAATATTGGCCACCGCCATAAACACAGATAGCAGCAAAACCGTCAGCATAATTCGCGGACGCTGAAGAGTGTTCACCTCCACCTGCGGATGATTCAGTGAACTATGTGCTGCAGCTTGCGACATCAATTTTATCCTCCTTGTGTACCCCCTGGGAACATTGACATGTGCAGGGATGCTCGATTACAATAAATGAGACAGAACTGTCTCATCCATCATTGATTCGTATGATACAGACAGATCTGTCTCATGTCAATAGCATTGTTCCTTAAATTTGGAATCGGGTGATTATTATGGAAAAAAAAGAATCGGCAAAGGAGCGGATTTTGCGGGTCGCTTCCAATTTATTTTACAAAGAAGGCGTTCGGGCTGTCGGTATCGACAGAATTATTGAGGAATCTGGCGTAGCTAAGGCGAGCTTTTACCGGAATTTCCCTACAAAGGATAGCCTCATCGTTGCTTATCTAGAGATAAGGCATGGTAAGAGAGCTGATTCGATTGCAGAAGCGAAACGGCGACATCCTAACTCTCCTAAAGACCAGTTCTACTCGCTTCTTGAAGATTTAGTCGAGCGGATGAAGGATCCGGGATTTCGTGGCTGTCCGTTTATGAATGCGGTTGTGGAGTTTCCCGATCTGGAGCATCCCGGTCATCGTTCTGCCGTAGATAACCGGCATCGGACTTGGGATATGGTAGAGGAAATAGCGAGGGAAGGCAAAGTGCAAAATCCGGTCGAGTTGGCCGCTCAGATCCGGATTTTAAGTGACGGGGCTATGATGAGTGCATATATCGATAAGGATTCGTTCCATCCAGACTATTTCCTGAGCGCGGCGAGGCGGTTGATTGAGGATCACTTTTCCCGGTAAAAAAAGCCGGCATCGCTATAAAGCGTGCCGGCTTCTTTCGTAATCGATCTTACTGTGAAGGTAACAGATTTCGTAAATCATCCATCGGAATGACTAGATGGATATTATTCATTGTCTTCAATGATCCGGATATAATGCCGGACAAACGCCCATACCTGTCAATGATCGGCCCTCCGGACATTCCGCTTACGATCTGGGCCGAGGTCAAAATCCGTCCTCTCCCATTGATCTGCGCGTTCGGCGAGTTAATAATGCCTTCGCTAATTATCGGACTGTCCTTCATAGGGTAGCCTATAGCGAATACCTTCTCGCCATGCTTTACTGCCGTTTCCCTAACCTGAAGGGAATGATACGCAACGTGCTCCCCCAAACCCGAATCTGGAATGGGAAGCTTTAAGATCGCCGCATCCGTCTGTTCATCACAGTTCAGCACTTCGATGGGAGATACCGTTCTTCCGTCGCCCATAATTCCTTCAAGCCTCTCCCCCTCTTTAATGACATGGCAAGCCGTTGCCGCGATGCCTTCCGGAGAGAGGATCACTCCTGTTCCGGAAGCCTTTAATATACCGTCTCCATTCAAAGCCCGGATGTAGAACACTGCGCTCTCTGTGCGCTCATAAATGTCTTCCGCATTGAAAGTGGCCGCCTCATCTGCATTGACTTTGGCAAGCAGACTCATACCTGACAACAGCAAAACGAATAATCCTAAACATAAAGCCGTTATTTTTCTTTTCAAATTTCATGCCGCCTCTCTGGCCCTGATGCTTATTTCATCGCTGCCATAATATCCCGAAAAGCCCAGTGAGCAGGAGGCAGGTCGCTGAATTTCTCAGGCAGATCCTGTTTCTTAATGCCTATGATTCTGTTGATCAAGACGACGGCCTGCGCCCTTGTAATTTCGCTATCAGGCTTAAATGTGCCGTCCGGGAAGCCCTCGACATACCCTGCTTTCGTAAAGGCATTGATGTATTTTTCCGACCAATGGCCGGATACATCAGACAAAGATGCATCACCTGTTTGGTTGATATCCAGCTTCAACACTCTGGACATAACGACGACAAACTCTGCTCTTGTCAGCCCTTTCTCACCGCCAAAGGTGTTGTCCGGGTAACCATCAATAATACCTGCCGACGCAAAGAAGGCGATCTGATTTTGTTTGCCGCTATCAACGTCTCTGAGCAGGTTTCCGACGGTCACGTCCTCTCTATTCAGCAGCGGAGCAAGCATATCTGTAATTTCGTATCTGCTGAGCGAATTATCAGGCCTAAATTCGTTATTCTCATAGCCTGATATGTACTTCATTTGGCTTACATCGCTTTTCAAATCGAACTTGGCATTCTCCACCTGGTAATGGATCGTCACGACCTGATCGTTTTGATCGGTAATCATTTTGATAGTCATATTCCGTGTGATTAACAATTCTCCAGTATAGCGGAGGCTGTTCTTTGTTGGAGTGCTTCCATCGGTCGTGTAATAAATTATTTGGCCCTCTGGAGCCTTTAATGTCACTTTGCTGTTTTTAGCGACAGTTACCGAAGCTAAATCATCGGTCTGAACTGCTTTTTCGCCAATATAAGCTATAACGGCCGGCTCTGATACTACAGGTGGGAACCAACCGCCACCTCCTCCACCTTTCCCGCGGGAAGGCTCTGGCTCCTGTTTGGTCCAGATCGCGGAGAACACCTCACTGCTTTCTTTTTCATCAGCCATTGTGATTGCCTTGATCGTTGTCGTATTAGTTAATACGATAGGTGCGGTATATACCTGAGACCACTGATCTGGCTGGCTGCCGTTCAATGTGTAGTAGATGATGCCATTTGCTTCATCTGCAGCTAGTGCTACAGAAGTCTTGGTGTTGAACGGATTGTCCCCGGTTATAGCTTTAGGCTTTTGAGCGGTCTCTGCAAACGCAGGGACCGGCATATTCACGGTCAACTCTCTGGAGTCTCCATTCACCGTTGCTCTCAAGATAGCCTTTCCGGCTAAGTTCATCGAGCCTTTCAGAGAACCTGAAGCGCTGTTGATCGAAATTTCCCTTGGATCAGCAGTCCAAGCTAGTTCACCGTCCTGAGTTAGCTCAAATTCAGACTTGATGTTATGAATAACATCTTTATCACCTAGGATAATGGCTGCCGCACTCAGCTTCGATGCTCCGTTTCCATTGAACGCAGCAAGCTGAGGATAGAATCCTTTAGCTGCCTTCCATATTCCTGTATTCAGGCTTACCGGCAGCGTCCCTTGGACAAAGTCTTTGGCTAGCAGTCCCGCTGCTTCGCCTTCTACTCCTGCTGCCCTGTTTCCATTAGCATTATAGTATGCCGTGTCCGATTTGAGCATTTGCTTGTTAAAAGCGGTGTTCTTGATCATAGCTGCCGCTTCTTTCTGACCCACAATGCCTCCGAAAAATGTTTTGCCTAGTACGATTTTTCCACCTACCGCAGCAATAACCTCACCGTAATTCATCGAATCACTTATCACGCCTTCAGATGCGTGTCCGGCAATACCGCCAGCCCATGCTTTCGTCGTCGCTTTGGCTTGAACGCGTCCCGAATAATACGTGTTCCCAATCAATCCTTGGTTCAGCCCCACGATACCTCCTGCTGTTGCTTGGTCCGATGTGACGGAGATATCTGCGAAGGAGAACGACTCCCTGATGTCCCCGGCTTTTCCGTTTACTCCGGCAATGCCTCCCACCAGCGCTTCTTGTCCTGCATTCTTCGGATGGATGATGCCTCTTGAATACGCTTTGCTGATTTTCCCTTCATTGGAACCTGCAATTCCACCCAAAACGCTACCCGCAGCGTCAATAGTACCGTTCACAACAACTTGTTCGGCGCTGCCACTGTTCGCTCCTGTCAAGCCGCCGATATGATTGGCCCCGTTTAGCGTAAGAGATTGAATGCTAGCATCTGAGATTGTGCCTCCATTATTTCCTGTCGCTCCGCCTGTAAAGTCGGTGCCGTTTACGGTCAAACCTTGGATGCTAACACTTGAAAGTCCGCCTTTATTCTCACCTGTTAATCCGCCGGTATTATTGGCGCCTTGTACGGTCAGATCATGCATGGTGACTTTCGAAATCATGTTTTCGTTGCTTCCTGCTACCCCGCCTGTGTAATCAGCTCCGCTAACGTTTAGAGATTGAAGGATAACATTCGAAATCGCGCCTTCATTTTTCCCCGTAATCCCCCCGGTATAATCGTCTCCCTTCACCGAGCCGCTAACGGTAATACCGCTAATGATAGCTCCGCTATGGTTAATCCCAGCTACAATTCCTGTATTAGCGCCGGCAGTAAGGTTTGCATCTGCAAAGGATACATTAACAATTTTCCCGTAGTTCTCCGCAGTAAAACCATAGGCTGATGTTCCGGATGCTCGACCTTGAAGTCCTTTAATTGATTTACCCTTGCCATCGAGCTCTCCATGGAAAGCAGCAAAAGGTACCCATGAGGTGTCACCAATGGAAATATCTGCGCCTAGGGAAAGCTTGTTCAAACTAGGCTTGACATCGGCTGCTCTATTAAACAACCGGTAATAGTTCAAGTTCACATCGTTATACAGGGTAACTACGCCATTTAGCTGTTTGACGTTCTGGATGACGATTTCACCTTCACCATTGAGGCTCAGGAAGGAAGCATCCATCTCGAAGTTCCATTTGCCAAAGCCATAGGCGCTTGTCATGTCATCTTCCGCTTTTGCTGCTTCCACTGTCCCTAGGCTGCGGCCGAATGGAGCCAGAGATCCTAGATAAGAGGAAAGCGTTACTTTACCGTCCCTGAAATTGTAGCCGATAAGCGCCCCCTTGAATGCATTGGCGCCAGTTACGTTCATCTTAATGTTCTCAGTGCCTGTGTACGCACTTTCGATAATTCCATCGTTGTACCCTGCAAAGCCCCCAGTATACGACCTGGTCGCATGATTAACCCCGTTGGTCTCCACTTTGCTTTGCAAAGCATATGCTTTCTTCACCATTGCCGATCGTTCCACGACTCCAGCAAACCCGCCGGTTCTCGTATCGAAGCCTGTATTTACCACATCTCCCGTGGCGTAAGCCTCTGTAATCTCGTAATGATCAACCGATCCCGCAAAGCCGCCTGAGTAAGCTCCCGTTATCCCTTGGACATCAACGACTCCTTTAGCATAAGCCCGCTGAATCGCTCCTGCCCCTGCCGGATCAGCGTCACCGAGCGAGCCTGCAAAGCCGCCCGCATAAATCGTATTATCCTGATTGTCACATACGACCTGAACAGGAATATCAGCAAAAGAATCGGCGAATCGCGTATTGTCCGACATCCCCACAAAGCCGCCGACGTGAGTAGCCGGCGTCATGCCCGGTTTCGTAACCGCACTAGCGATGACTATCTTCTCTCCTGCGGTTGCTGCTGCATTCGAATAATGAATTTCCCCGCCTGCCGCTCGACCGACGAAACCGCCGACATGATAAACGCGGCTGGAATCTGCGGCAATGCTGTTATGAGCGGAAGTACTTACAATAATGCCGCTGCTGAAACCTGCGACGCCTCCGACATCAGCCGTTTTTCCTCCGCTGACGGCAATGGCTGGAGTTGTTACAGAATGATAGATGGAAGCCGCCTTGTTTTTACCGGCAATACCGCCGACATACATATCGGCTCCATTATCCACTCCTGTCGCTTTAATGGATTTGGCCGACACGTTGGCATTGTAAATTCCTTTGTACAACGGTGCCAGCTTGCTGAAATCAAAGCTTTGATTGACATCCTTCGAAGATATAAGCCCCGCAACGCCGCCGACAATGGCTTCGCCCGATCTGGAAGCGGAATCGATATCCGACTTCACATCAACCATATAAAGAATAGAATCGTCTGCCTGGCCTGCAATGCCGCCGACGGTCACACGGTCTCCGGCAGCTTTGAGCGAGCCGCTCACTGAAGCCTGCCGTACTGCCGTATTCGCAAGCTTACCCGCAACTCCGCCTAGGATCGCTTGCTCGCTTGTCTCGGAGCTTGCAAGCATGACGTTGTCTACCTTAACTTCATCCAGATCAAAGAAATTGCTGCCTTTTCCTTCCTTGGTTCCCACGATGCCGCCCACAACGCCGTTTCCAACCATATGCTGTATGGTATTGCCAGCCGTGATAACTGTATGATTGATCGGATTATCAGAGCCGGATTGACCTGTGATTCCTCCCAAGGTCGATTCCGCTCCAAGCGCTTCCAGCTTGCCTTCAGTGAAGGCGAGATGAATATTTTCCGCCTTACCGGTAACATGCTGCCCGATCAATCCTCCCACGATACTGCCCGTACCCGTAGTTGAAATTCGGGAAGCAATGTCCATGCTGAGGCCACTGACATCGCCGTTCTGCCTTCCGATGAGGCCACCTATCGTAGCATTGCTCGCTGAACTGCCAATACTTGAATCCGTCACTTTGAAGGTGAACACGTTCGGATTGACCGCAAACGCATTGTCTCCAATAAGACCGCCTGCTACCGGATTCGTCCCCGTTGCTTCAATTCGGCTTCCGCCTTCCAAGCTAACGTCAGCAGTTGCTACAGTGCCTGTATTTTTTCCTATCAGAGAGCCAACGGTAGCACCGCTGATCTTAGCGCCTCCTGTCAGCTTGATGCTGATATGGGATACAGTCCCTTTATTGACCCCGGCAAGGACGCCTGTGAATTGTTGCCCGGTTAAAGACAGGGGCTCTAGCTTGATATTCTCTACAATAGCCTTCTGTCCGATGACTCCGAACAATCCGGAGTAAGAGGAAGTCGACGTCAAAGTTAGGCCATCGATCAAATGGTTGTTTCCTTTAAAATTCCCTTGGAACGCGCTATCTTCATTGATACCGATTGGCACCCATTGTTTCGATTGAATGTGGATTGGACTCATCACTTTGATCGTTCTGCCTTCAAAGGAGAATTTAGGAACGCCAGGTATAGTTCCGTTCACGATCGCCGCAAGCCCAGCAAGCTCCGCCTCGCTTTTCACCTCAAAGTTAATCGCGAAGGTGTCACGCACATACCAGTTGATGTTGGCATTCACGTCGCTGCCGCCGCCCGTCTCTCCTCCACCATTGGCAATACGGATTAACTCGGGATATTTATATTCCGCATCGAGCGAGCCGTATCTCCAGGTCGAATCGAAATCCCAGCCGGACAACCCAGGGAAGTAGTTTCTATCCTTAAGCGTTGCCGCCAATATTGTGCTAAGACGTGCATGTGCATTAAGCCAGAGGAAGCTGCCATCCGCAAAGTCCGGCAAATCTCCATTAATATCATTGTCTACATCTTTCACGTAATAAGCTTTATACAGCAATTCTTTGTTGGTATTGTCGTAACGTCCGGCAAAACCGCCGGCATAGGAGCCGTCACCGGCCGTCACCTTGCCAGCTGAGTATGCCGTTGTCACAGTACCGTTCGTAATTCTGCCAAGCAGGCCTCCCGCGAAAGAATGGTCTGCATTTGCAATGACTTCTTTAGCTGCATAGGAGTTCGTGATTGTGCCTGCTGCATGCTCGCCCGCCAAACCTCCGACAATCGAATAGCTTCCGTTCGCGGTAACCTTGGAAACCGAGTACGATTTATCGATCGCTCCACTGTTGCGGCCTGCCAAGCCTCCCAGATAGACAGAGCTGCCTTCGATACCATGAGCATTGCCCGTGATAGCAATGTCCACGTAGGACGCCGTCACTTGGCCCAAATTTTCTCCGACCAAACCACCGGCAAGCGTATTTTCACCTTCGATAATCAGGTTCGCATTGGAATACGTGTAATATAGCGTTCCACTTTCCATATTCCGTCCTGCCAAGCCACCTACGATGCCGGAATTCCCATCGGAAGTAATCGAAATTTTATCGGAAATGCTGTTATTGGCGATCAGACTGCGATTCTCACCAACCATGCCACCAGTTACCGAAGCCTCTGCGTTCACCAAGATCGATCCTACGATTCGGCTGTTCTGAATCGTACTGACTGCCTTGCCCGGATCGGAGCTAGGGTCTCCTGCCCGACGATCATTGATTCCGACAATACCGCCGATGATGGAAGAAGTTGCAGTCGGAGTCACCTTTATACTAAGAGCTGCCGTATTATTATTTAAGATAACGGAGGTCGTTTCCGTGCTCAGGTTGTATCCAGTCATACCACCAACTAATGAGTTTGGACTTCCTATGACTAGACTGACAGAGCCTGATGCAATTTTTTCTATACGTGATTTGCTGCTGTATCCGGCGATACCGCCGAAATAGGAAGATTCTGCAGTCGTTGCGCTGGTTATAAACAAGTTGTTGGCGTTGATTTTGACTTCGTCTCCGATGATTTTACTATTTTCAATTTTACCCGCTAGACCGCCTGCGCTGGCATTGGCTCCCTTAACGGAAATCGTCGCATAATCAGGGAGTTTAGCATCGACAGCAACGTCCTTGATCTCGGTATTTTGAACATATCCGGCAATACCGCCAATGGAGGCATTCCCCCCCGTTGCCTGGATCAAGGTCGCTTCTCCGGCATGGACCCATGCGCTGCTAATGCTTGCCGGCGATGCACTTCCATCCGGCGCTTCGGAGCGTCCGACGATTCCTCCGACCTCACCTGCTTCGCCGCTAACCTCAAGCTGATGATTATCAGCTTGAACGTTGGTAATAGCCCCCCTATTTTTACCGGCGATACCACCTACTTGGTTCGCAGTTCCCGAAGCGTTCACTTGAACGTTCAGAGCATTGCTCTTCGGGGTGTTCTTTTGATTTTCACCATAAAGCCCACCGATCTCAAGTGTGTTCCCCTGAGCCGTAACAGTTATATCTTTAGCTGTGATAGCAGAGCCGTCGTTAGTCGTATTTTCTTGAGTCGTATCCTGAACACCTACGGCGCCGCCAATCTTCCCTGCGTTAGCAGGAACTAGAATCTTGACGCCTTCGATATCGAGGAAAGCTTGTGGCGTACGGTTAATACCGATAGCTCCACCTACGCTGCTATTATCGGCTTTAACATCGATCTCCAGCTGCTTAACCTGAACCGGGGCCCCCACTGCTCCAATTTGAGCTTCAGCTGTGAGTGTTCCTGCCACTGCTCCCAAGTTATAGCTGGTTCTTCCCGCTTCACTCAACAAGCCAATCTGGGTAACAAGAGTGTCATTAACCGTAAGAGGTCCCTCATTACGCCCAATAATACCACCGGCTGTCAGTCTGTCGATGCCGTTTGCAGCAGCAAGCTTCACACTATCGCTATCGTGGTCTCCTTTATCGCCAACCGTTGCACCCATAATGGACCCTTGTGCTGTACCCGCAATCCCCCCTGCGAAGCCGTCCGCGGTTTGTACCGTCGCCGTTACATACTGGATGGTTGCCTTATTTACAGTACCTTTCAAATTTCCTGCTATGCCGCCGATGAACCCATCGGAGGTAATCCTAACATGGCTTTCCTTCGTGTTTCCTACACTAGCATCAGAAATAACTCCTCCGTCCACATACCCTGCAATACCGCCGGTATATGTGCTAGCGCCGCCTCCCGTCGATGTAATCGTACCACCCTTGTACGTTTGAGCTGCGTCAACGATCCCTGCCGGTGTCTGCTTTAAAGAACCATTGTTTATGTTTGCATTACCACCTGTCAAATAGCCAACAATGCCGCCTGTGCTGACCGTGCCTCCAGAGCTGGAAGCTGCAGCATTGACAGTAATATCGCTTGCAAACGTTGCGTTTGCTATCGTTTTATCAGAGCTATCAGCCGGAATGAAGCCGATGAAGCCCCCGGTATACAGCTTGGATATACCGTCTACCTTGATATCCCCGGCACTGGAAACGTTGCTGATCCCATTCCCCGTTCTCGCATAAGCTCGGTTAGAGATGATACCGCCCGTGTAGACTCCCGTTCCCCCGCTTACGGTGATGCTTCCGCTATTCTCGTAAGCGAGTAGAGACGCATTTTCGAATAAAGCCCTATTCTCTGCGTAGCCGATTAAACCGCCGGTATAGGCTTCATCCGGTTTGTCCGCCAGCGCTCCGCCCGATACGCGGATCGCTCCCGTATTTTTGGCTGCTCCCTTAAATGAGAAGTCCCCCGTCGCATAACCGATAAGTCCACCAGTATAAACGTGGTCTTTTCCTGATGCCGCAATGCTTACACTATTGACATGGCTCTTTTCCAACGAAAAGATGCCTTCCGTATAGCCGACGAGCCCACCAGTATAAACGTTAGTTCCGCCGTTGTTCGTTACAACTCCTGTATTGTTGAAAGTAACATCCGCATTGGCAGTACCTAGTGAACCTGCAAGTCCTCCGGCATACGATCCACTTGCAGAAGGAGCAGCGATACTTACCGCACCGCTATTGGAAGTATTTACAGAAAACTTCGCCAGACCGTTCGCCTTACCCAAAATGCCACCGGCATAGTTGTTCAAACCGCCGATAGCTGTAACGGCACCTGTGTTGGAAATGATCGTATTGTCCTGATTCATCTCGACGGACACCGGCGAATAGCCGATAATCCCCCCTGCATATACATTCCGGTTAGCCTTACTAGTTGCATTTAGCGCACCGTTATTCCATATTTTTACGTATTTTGCTCCGCTGCCGTATACACTGCCCGTGACCCCTCCGGCATACACATCGCCGCCGGATGCAGTTATCTGAGCGTTATTTTTCAAGTTGGATAAGGTTCCTTCGCCCTGGCCGACGATCCCCCCGACGTAAGTAACCTGATTAGACGTATCTATTTTTATAGATACATCATTTGTAATATCGTACAAAATACTGTTGTTTACCATCTTGCCGACCGCTGCGCCCACATAGACATTTTGAGTGACGGAAGGCATGTTAATGCTGCCTGTCCCCGTAAATTTGAAGCCTCCCACAGTAGCTCCGTCCATATAGCCGATGAAGCCCCCGTACATGATATTGTCATTTACGGTCATACCGCGGATTTCCTTGGAAATTCCACTTGCTGCAATCAACGTCCCTTTGAACGGTTTTGTCTGTGTTCCAATCGGCACCCACAGGTAAGCAGATAAATCCAAGTCCTGACTGACCTCCAGAATTTTCCCGTTAAACCCGTTGATAGGTATCCCATTTCGGTTGACCCCGTCATTAACTAGCTTGGCGACGCCAGCCAGTTTAGCCGGCGTATCGATAGTATAAGTCCCGTATTCGGTAGCATTATCAAACCAGGCCGTATCCGCATGGCCCCCATCCGTCCAATGGCTTGTGCTTGCACTTGCATGGAAGGTCATTAGGCCTGCCAATAATGCTATAAATAATACAGCAAATCCAATCGCATAGATTGATTTTTGCTTCATTGCCATGTTCACACCGCCTTAGTTTGGTAAAAATCCGAAGAGCTACCGGCAAACGTCCTATAGACTTGTGCCGGTAGCTTTCGTTTATTTGTTGCTAGAGATCCATGAGTCAAGTCTTATTGCAATAGCTGCTGCTTGAGCCCTTGTCAGATCGTCCAGCGGATTCACTTTATTGTTATCTCCTTCAATAATTCCGTTCTTAATGCAGAGTGCAGCCGGTATTTTCGCCCATTCTGGGACATTCGCTGCGTCTGAGAACGTGCTAAGCAGCTTGTCGGCTTCCTCTTCAGATAAATCTTCGACAAGTCCAAGCGCTTTAAGCAATCTTCCCGCCATCGTCATGGCTTCGATTCTCGACATCGTCTCCTGAGGAGCGAAGGAACCATCTGCTAGTCCGTTCACAATACCCATTTGTGCTGCAACTGACACACTCCTGTCGAACCAATCATCTACGCTGACATCTGTGAACGCAGCCTGCCCGTTCCTATTCATCATCCCTGCAACCCGAAGCAAAATCGTCGGATATTCGGCACGCGTAATATGACTTTCCGGCTCAAAGCGGTTCGTATCCTTGCCAAGTACAAACAGCTTGGAAGCAGCTTGACTGATACTAGCCTTGCCCCAATAGGTATCCTCTACATCTCCGAACGCTTTCTCGTTTCGTAAAAATGCCAGATTGCCGTCTCCCGTCAATTGAGCATCGATGTACGCTGCATCGCCAGATGCATTTATCTTCCATGGCAGCGGTGTCCAAGCTCCTTCCGGATTTTTCAGCACAACCGCTGTAAGCTGTCCAGGTTCAAGTGCCCCCGGCATCGGCACTCGCAATGACGCATAGGAATTCCAGCTAGTCGCCGGAATATTAGTCTTGATGGATACGCCTTGACCTGCTACCAATAAGGTAGAATCCAGACTATCCGCAATGCTTCCGAGAGAGTCGAGGACATAGCTCTCATTCGGGAAAATATTTACTTCCAAGTTCCCTTTCAGACCCGCGAGCTGTTTAGGTGTCAGCGTCAGTTGGGCCAAAGGAACATTGATGACGATATTTTTTTGTTTGCTGATAGCCAGCTGAACAACATCCGTATCTACCCGGAACGTATATCCTCTTACTGTATTATCCAGAGAAGTGATTACGATGTCTCCACTACCTGCAGCGTCCACACTTTTCGCTGTAATGCCGGCTACAAGTACGTTGTCCTGCTTATCGGCGTTAATACGCTGCTGGTTGATGGTTACTTCTGACGTTTCGACCGGGATGCCGCCGCCACCAGCACCGCCTCCTCCTCCGCCGCCTCCACTTCCTTTGGAAGAACGGAATACGTTAGCAGAGAGTTTGCCTGTCGAGGCTACAGCCAGCTTGCCCGAAGAGGTTCTTTTAGCCACAATGACGTCATCACCGGATTCGGCCTTAACATTCCCATCCTGAGGCAGGAAGCTCCACTCACTTAAATTTTGACCCAGCGTTGGAAGCGCCAATGCAGTACCTTTCTTAAACACTTTGTACACAAGTTGATATCCAAGCATTTCACCGGCATCGGTCACAGTCACCTTAGTTCTACTGCTGTCGTTCGCTATAGCTGAAGTGGCTGCTGTGATAATACCGAGCTCAGTCGGCGTTGGAACCTCTACAGTAGCAGCCGCCATCGCTTGCAGCGTGACCCCTTCAGAAGCCTGATAGCTTGCCTGGACAAGACTTGCTCCCGTTGATAGTGCTGTAATCGTTCCGTCTTCGCTCAGATCGACCGCATCACCTGACAGGATAGAGTAGCTGACTTGTCCTGGAGCGGCAACCTCCTTGAACTTCGGCTTGCCTTGAGCGTCTTTGCCGTCAGATACTCGGAGAAATGCCTCCAGCTTCTGGCTGTCCCCTCGCTTCATGACCGGGACCTGACGAATCACAAGACCAGCGGGTACGTTATACCGATCGTTCGTAATCTCAACAACAGCCGTGTTTTCATTACCTGCTCCGTCCCCGGCTTTAACAGTGAGACCTACGGTCGGATCGTTCGATTCCACAGCAACTTCTCCAGAGAATCGCCCGTTATCCTCCACTTTCAGAGCTGTCTCTTTACCATTCCCGATCACCTTAACAACAGCATCGTTCGAGCTTCGACCCGAAAAATGGATTTTCCCGCCATCGGTCCTTGCACCCGTTAATGGCTCATCCAGATATAATATCGGAGCAATCGTATCTACGGTCAGGTACAGCATCTTGACCTTGCTATCCTTCGTTTTCGTATTGGTTGCTACCAATTCAATTGCGTAAGTACCGTCCGTCGTGAGCGGTTTAAGCTGAAGCACGCCATGGCTTCCGCTGCCGTCATTATCGAGCGTAACTTGGCCAATCGATTGATTGTCGTAGAAGGCTTCTACTTTCACATCCAATTGATCCGAGAACAGCTCCATGCTCTGCTGTGCGATATTGTTGGTTAGCCAATCGATTTTTGGCTGAGGCTTTTGCAGCAGCTCCTTGCTTTGCTGAAGGTCAGGCTTCGCAGGCACAGGAAGCAGCTTGCTCACGCTATCCGTTCGGTTTGCATAATGGTAGTTCTCGTTTTTATCCACTTCCTTAGAAGGCTTGACAACAGACGAAACGCCTATCGTATACTCCTGCCCAACCTGCAATCCGACATACTTCACTTTGGCCGGATCAACGGCCTTCGAGTTAAGGCTCTTCGGATCAGTATCCGGCGCCGATGTCGTTGTAGCAGTCCAGCCTCCAAGTAAAATGCCCTCGTATTTGCCGGTTGCAGAGTTCCAGTGACCCGCTAGTTCCTTTTCCGTGAACATCAGCTCGCCGAAATTCGTATAAGGCTTCAGCTTGCCTCCCTGCTCCTGCATTGCATTGATGACATAGCTGTGTTCAAAGTTTTTCAAGTTGTCTTTCTTCGGCGCTGGCTTGAAGGATAGTTCGAAGTATCCGTTCCCTGCCGGCTCTATAGTCACGTCATTGACTGCCTGCGGAGCTAGACGATCAATGATTTCGAATTGCTCCGCCGAGGTTTGGGTACCGAAGGTGGAATCGGACTTGAGCTCTGCCCGCAAATAATAGCTGCCCTGCTGCATCAGTCCGGTAATATCCTGAACATCCTCTTCGCCTACACCGTCCTCATTCAGTGATACTTGAGTTACGTCAATGGCTTTACTGCCTGTAGTCGTTTTCCCGTTGACTCCGCCACTCTCGTTAACCGGAACATTTTTGGCAATCAGAATACCCGGATCGCCCGGTTCGAGCACTTCCTTGCCATTCTCAAGCTTTGCCGTATCCGCACTTACTGGATCTTTGGTCAAATACAGATTGACCGTATCTCCCGATTTCGCATTCTCTACGGCCCAATTTGCCGTGAACTTGTTCGTGCTGCTGCTATCTTTAGTCAAGCTGACATTCTTCAACTGTGGTAATGTCGGAATGTTAAGCAGTCTGGTCTGTACCGCCGACTCGGAGGTAAGGGTCCATATGCCACTGCCAGAAATCCGTTCCTGTGGAAGAACGATATATGCCTTCCGATGATCCACCTTATCGCTCGAGGTTGCAGCCGAGATGTACTGCGTAAAAGCTGTCGCTCCCGGTTTCTTATTATCGTTGTCAAATACGATCGGATAAGGTTGTCCTGCCGCATCCTTAAGCGTAAGGTTCGGTATTTCCTTATCCAAGTACTCTACTTCAATAATTGCGTTGCCGGATACACCATTCATCGGTATTTCATGCACACGCCCACTGTTTTTCACTGTAATGCCACCGATACCGATGTTCATCGCACCGTTATCCAGCACTTTAACTCCCTCAGCTACGTCACGATAAACAATCTCTTGAGTTTCTTTTTCCGCCTCTATCCAGGACGTGGCAACCGTCTTCACCCCTTGCCCGATGACGAGCAGACGTGGACCACGATTAGGATCATTAATTAACACATGAGTAAATCCGTCAGGAAGCTGCTCGCTTGAGGTGCCGAACTCGACCCCGCCGCCCCAGTAATAAGTAACACCGAGGGAAATGAACAGAATCCCCACGCTTCCCCAGACCTTGTCGTTGTTAACCCCGAAAAATACGCTGGCCAGCGGCAATCCACCGACAACAGGCACATCTTCAGGAATCTGAACCTTGGCGCCGATATATCCTTCAAAGTCGGTCCGGTGCTTCTCCAGATTTTGTCCTACAAACACTCCGACTTTACCTACGATGACATTCCAGCCGCCTATGTCGACTTCCGCCTGCATACGTACGAACCATGGAGTTACCCATTGGGCTTCAATCAGAGCCTGCGTCAGCATGTTGATTAAATCATCTTCCTCAGGATCACCTTTTGGGGAGAAATCCAGTTTCCCCTGCAATGCTATTCCCGTCCGCTTCAGAGTAAGATCGATATCGCCAAAGAAGTAAGCGGGCGCAATACCGAACCTTAGGCTGACTCCAGCCTCTATTACAAGCGGAAACGGATCATCCTTGGTGCCTCCGGCTATCGTATCTGCCAGCTCACGAACCGCTCCCCGCACACCTGTTAAATAAGTGGCACCGGTAATCAGCACCCCGGGGTTTTTAAGTGAGGCACTAAATCCCAACACATCCGGTAAAATCCGACCGTCATCTACTTTTTTGAAAGCAATTTCCACACCAACTTCGGTCATGCTCTTTAACTGGGCATCGAATTTTAACCCGTAGGTGTTGGAAACACCATCAACCTGCTGCACATAGTGGATGATGTCGATTTCACCGCTCGGCTTCTTTGGACCTTCCGGATCCTCTTTAGCATCTTCCTTGCCTTTGTTCTTCGGTTCGAATAAGCCTAATTCTTCGTTAAGATCGAATTTCAATCCGGCTTCGATACCTACGAAGCCTTTATCGTTAAATTGGACGTTACGCACTTCAGCGTTCAGCACCTTAAGCGAAACCGTGCCCCCGAAGGAAACACCGCCAGGTCTTAAAATAAAATCGTTAAATGAGATACCGAAGCCGGAAAATGTAAAGTTCGGCACGGCAAACAAGCTGTGCTTGTTGAAATAAACGAGCTGGACCATAACTTGGCGCAGCGGATTCAGTCTGTCTCCAAGCGCTCCTGAAGCCCATTTCAAGCTACCGTTTAAGCTGTCGTCCTCTTCATTTCCTTCTTTCTCTGGAAATTCCGCTTGTGGAATGGTATATCCTTCTCCCAATGTTTTCTCAAAACCATTGAAGAAATCTAACGTCCATTCTCCTCTGTGAAATACAAAGCCACTGCTGGCTACGCTAAGTGTTCCATCCCCTTTTACAGAAAGCGTGTCAAAGAATGGCATGCTATCGTAGCCGTTCACCTTCGACTTGGCACCGAAAATGTCCAGTTTGCCCCGGACAAATACCATATCTTTGCCTCGATATGACACGGCTCCGTTAATAATGGCCGGTTCGGTTTTCGTATCCACGACCACTTGTATATCATCGCCAGAGCCTGCTTGCTTGATCATCCCGCGAATGTCTACAAGCTTCTCCCGATCTTCATCTTCAAAAAATTCTTCCATCTCTTCTTCCGATTCGAACAAAGCGTATTGGTACGCAGGTACTTCCTTCAAAGCCTCGTCATCCAAAAATTCTGCAAGTTCGAACTCAGGGTCCAAAGCCTTACTTGCTATGCCAAAAAAAGCTTTGGTCTGTTTGAAAATGGTTACCGCACTGTATAAATCGGCTCCTTCTTTGAAAGGTTCTCCCGGGAATGCGCTGTTGATATCCTCCAGCAGCTGTCCGCTCAAAGATGGCGTGACATGGCTTAAATCGACCGTTTGCTTGTAAACAGCCATCAGTTTAGCTTCTCTGATTCGATTGATCTCGTTATCCGTGACGGCAAAGGTTTGGTTCGTCGTAATATCGTACATCGCAGCGATTTCCGTATCGCCGCCGGTGTCCCCTTTGTAATCAATTTCGACCTGATATTCACCTAAAGGCAGCTCAGGTCCAAGGCCGGCCTGAATCACCTTCCCTTTGTCATCAACCAAGTCTCCGCCTCGATACGTAATGCGCATATCTCCAGAGAATCCGTCATCTGTCGGCTGCAAAATAACCGAGCTTTTGACCGGCACTTTATACCGTTTGCCCGTTACCTTCTCCTTAAGATACAGATCGAAGTTAGGCCCACTCGTATCGCTCCCCGGATTGTAAGCATCGATATTCGTCATATTTACCGTAATGTATTTCACATCACCGCTGTACGCTTCTTTTGGTGATAGGCCATAAGCATACGTAGGCACTGCATTGCCGATGGCCGGCAATAGAATAAAGTTGGATTTATTCGACTCGTATTGAGCTTTTAACCCGTCATCCGTCTGCCCTTCAAGCTTGACTTGGGTTTCCGGACTTCTTACGGTCATCATGTATTGCTTGGTCGTCGGCCAAGGTCTTCCCTTAGCCTGCACTTTAAACGAGGCCGTTACCGTATCACCCGGTTTATATTTTGGAATAATGCCTTTCTCCGCCTCTTCCGGCGTCGCTGTCTTTCTGAACTCCAGTTTTTTGCTTCGATATCCTTCGGTTAGAGCCTTGCCGCTCGCGTCGCGCACAATCTTGCCTTGTTCATCCAGCTTGACGAAGCTAAGTCCACTGTCCAAAGTCAGCTCGACTTCGATTTTGGACTGCTCCATATTGAACATAGCGAGGTTTTCCACCTCGGCGTTCATATCGAAGATACCTTCGCCCGCATAATTGCTGTTATCGCTTAATGTTGCCAGCTGCTGTGGCGTATCGAGAAACCGAATAGAGAATACTTTATCCGGCTCAATGATTTCACCTAAGCCATAAACCGTTTCAAAAGTTTGAATGGCCTCGTTCGCGAGAGGCTTCGGCTGCCAATAGAAGGCAACAGCAGAATCCTTCGTTCCGTAATCATTCGTATCTCTCGTGAAATCAAGATTAGGATTCGGCGTATAGTCCCATTTCGTATTCGCAAGGCCGTTCCAATGCCCCACGATCATTTCATCCACGATGTTAATGTTCTTTTCCGCGAAGTTATTGAATCCATAAGCCATCACATTGGTTGCTTGCGGGTTTGTCTGGTCGAGCTTGTCCCTCATAACCCAATATGGCGGTAATTTATATAACGGTCTATCCTCTTCCGAGATGCTCGGATCATTCTCGGGATCATGAACCAGCTTTCTCTCTACCATAAGAGGAACCTTGTAAGCTGTTCCGATCTGGAACTCGGGCCCGTCATTTCCCCCGACCATCGTATCCAGCAGCATACGGGAGCCAAGCTCTACCTGAGCACCGCTTCGGTTGACTACCTCATAGCGGATATTGACATTTCCGACGTTTTTCTTATCCGATTTGTCACTATATAGCATTAAGATTTGCTTAATCTCAACGCTCTTGATTCTCCAAATCGTTTCGATTTGCCTTGTCCCATTCGTGTTCTCGACAATTCGAGGCGGAGTGACTTCAGAGAAAAAATCAGCCCCAAACTTGTACGGATTACCAAAAATATAATCGGTCCCGTCGATCCGAAAAGTCGTAAAGGAAGTTTCCGGATCATCGCCACGGAACATCATATTAACGTTATCATCTTTTTTCCGTATTGGCTGCCCTTCTATCGTTCTTATGCCGTACCGCCCAGTGCCATTGTCGACCGTGATTTTAATAAAATCATTTTGCAGCACCGTCACCTTGGGAGCGCTGAGCTCCGCCGCAAGAACAGACGCAACTTGGGCATTCGAGCCCATGACGAATATAAGTACAAACAAAAATACAAGCGTCCTTTTGACAAGCTTCAATTAAACTGCCTCCTATCCTGAAACCGTATTGCCATCATTTCCTTAATAAGGACAAGGGCATCCTTGGCAGGAGCCCTTATCCCAACTATCCTGTCTTAGCCAATCTACTCTTTTTTGCCGATAAAGAAGGTCGAATACTCACGTTCCCGTTCCTGGTTTCTTACGATAATCGTATACCAGCCCGCTTCAGGGAAAGTGACCTTAAACTTGCCGTTCACCAAATCGCTGTACGAGATTTTGCTGGCAATGTATTTCATTTGCCCTTCTCTGTACAGACCCGGCTGATACATCAGATCGTAAGTACCCCATTCGTTGATCTGCTGCTGTCCGTTGACATCCATGATGTTATATTTCGAGATGCTGAAGGTGAGTGTATTTTTGTCAAACAAGGCGGATTCGCCACTGGAAGCGGATATGAGTACATCATCAGCGAAGATGAGCATGCCTTCGTTGGAAACTACAGTAACGTCCTGGTAGGCTGCCGAGGTATTACCTACCTGATCAATAGCGGTATAAGTTACCCGCTGCCGTCCAAGCTTGGATAGATCCAACCCACTGATCGAAACGCTGATTGTATCTGCAGCGGACACATTGTCGCTAACGGTGTATCCTCCCAAATCTTTGCTGAATTCAAAGCCCTGCTGGTTTTGCGTAATGCCGACCGAGGACAAGTTCAGCTTGATATCCGGCGGCGTGTTATCCAATCCTTGGATGGTAACAGGCACTTTCCTCGTATTCCCCAGAAGATCGGTTAAAGCGATGAGAGTTGAGCCATCCGCAGAATAAATCCGTGAATAAGTAAATGAGCCGTCCGAACCGCTGATTTGATTCGTATACTGACCGTTCTCACGAATAGGAGTCGTTCCAGCAAAGACCTTATTAGGATCTTTAGCTTTTCCGGCGAGCGACACTTTCATCTTGCCCTGTGCATATCGCTGTCCGTTAATCGTTACAATCTTGTTGTCCGGCAAAGCGTTGCCAGCAGCATCTACGAAGGTGTAAGTTACCGAATCAGCTACTGGTGGTGTGGAAAGGACGTTTTCTACCGTTTCCTTAACAACCGTCGTGTTGCCGTATTGATCGGAAACCATAAACGAAGCCGTGCCGTTTTCCAGCAGCATCACGGTATTTTTTCCATCTGGCACGATGAAATCTTTGTCATTTTCTTTTTCTTTAACCACGGTTAAATTGACTCCGTTGGAGTGCAGCACGTTACCCGCGTTATCCGTGATTGTTCCGAACGTTTTGCTGCCGTTCTCGCCGTAAGCATAAGAACGAACGATCTTCACCTTTGGCGCGCTTTTATCGATATTATCCACTTTTGCTATGGCTTCGCCTTCATTCCCCGCTTCGTCCTTAAACTTAAACGTGAATTCGCCGTTCTCTGTAAAAGTATGAGTCGAGCGACGCTCTGGATCGGTAACGGTAACCGGTTCGGATAAGCCGGTCAGTTGGACGGTTACATTCCCGTTCGTTTTTCTTGTGGTCAAATATTCAATGGTTCCCACTGGTGGAGTGGTGTCTACATTTTTGACTACGGCATACAGCGTCGCTTTTCTTGCTGCATCGGCGTTATCCGTCAGGTCAAAGGAATATAGTCCGTTTTGACTGACATGAAACGTGTTGCCGGTACGTACTGGCGTCGAAGGATTGACAGTCGAAGGCACGACTTTGATGCCAAGCGGAGCTGCGATATCTAGGTCTACACCTACAGTTGCATTGACAGGCCTGTCGGTGCTTAATGTAGCCAATGCATAGACCGGCATACTTTTGGAAACGCTGCTGGCATCCAAACTTTTCGGCTCACCGACCACTCCGGCAGGCGTTCTGTATTTCACCTGAATGTGCAAATCATTTGTGTTGTTCGTAGGTACCTTAAGCGCCACAAAGTTCGTATAAGGGCGCCATCTTAACCAGCTAGCCCCATTATCAGGAGATACAGAGAAATCATAGCCGCCTTTATCTACTGACTCGGCTGCAAGTCCGAGCTGCACAATAGCGGTATAGCCATCCTCCGCGTCACCGTACAAATAAATCAAATCCGATGTCACTTCTTCCGGAGGTTTCTCAGCATCTTCAGACTTGGATAAGGCGAATACGCCAGTTGTTTTGGCGATCACGCTATTCTGAGCTGCATCCATAGCCCATACGTACAGTCGGAAGCTTTTTTGTTCACCGGGTTGAAGCACGTCATTTTTAATTTCGACTTGCCCATTAGTCGGCAAATCTATCCAGCCTGGTGAAGCTTCGTTCGGCGCAGGCAGTTGTTCGTCGACCCACTGATATTTCTTCTGCTGCATCTCCGCTTCTTTAATACCCGCCTTCTCTGCGGTAACGGTTACCGATTGGGAAGTCTGTGGATAGTTAACTCCGCTTTTGCTGAAGGTGACTACCGGAGGCTCGTTATCGAAATAGTAAAGCTTGGAGAAGAAATACTTTTTCTCAAATCCTCCGTCATCTACCTTAATAAAAATGTGAACATACTGTTCGCCGTTTCTCGCCACATCAGCAGGCACGGTATACACACGCTCTCCATTACTTCCACTTGTAAAGGATGGAAATGGTTTGAAGGAAGCTTCCTCGGGACGTACCTGATTGCCACTAATCGAATAGCCCGCATACGTCACATAAACCAGATTGTTCACAGACATCAAGGCTTTCCCCTGATACGTGGATTGCGTTACTGTGCTGGAGTAAGTCGATTGAGTGACCGTTCTCGAATAAGTCGACTGGGTTACAGTCCCCGAATACGTCGTGGATGTCACTGTTGATAGCGACGACAAACTGGCAAGTCCAGTGAGCTTAAATTGGACGTCATGGCTTTTGACATACCCCGGATTGGCTTCCGGTGAGAAGCTGCCGCTGATCTGATCGGATGAATTCACCGTCACCTTCTCACTGTCAACGATCCGTTCATTGCCTGCTTTATCAGCCGTTTTGACTTTCAGGACATAAACTCCGTCTTCAACAACCTCATTTTGAGTCGTTACCGTCGCACTGTTTCCTGTCATCGGCATCCAAGCTGCGTCTTGTGCCGCGCTTGTTTCTTTCACCCATTGATAGAAGCTGCTGCTTACACCGCTATGCTCGTCAGTAATCTTCAGCTTCATTTGGACCGCTGCCGTGTTATCTCCGATTTTTTCTTCGAAAGTGACGGTCGGCGCTTTGTTATCCACCTTGATGGTGCCGATGCTATGGATCCAGTTGGAATCGTCTGTCATAAAGTCGTCTAACGGCCATATTTCGATATCACCGTAGTCGCCCACTTTTTTCAGGACTTCATTATCTGCATATATTTTTTTATCCGCATCGGAACCCGGAGCCTTATCTAACCATTCTTGGTATTGATCGTGATGGTCCTGACTGAAGTTCTGCTGCTTCTTGTATTGCATCAGTTCCCTCGCCGAGTCCCAAGTCATATCGGCTGTCCAGGTGTGCAAATACCATTCACCGCTTTTATCTTCTGCTAGCGCCTCGGAAGGCAAAGCGATCAGATTCGTTTTGTTATTGGCAGCGCTGAGCTTAATGTTTTTAAATGCCTCATCTGGGTACAAATCTTCACTCGGCTGCTTGCCCTTTAGTGAGTATCTTTTAAGTGCTGCAAAATGATCTGCTTCTTTTCCAGCAAAAGGATCATTCGGACTTTGGCTCCACATGTAGTAGACAAGCCCTACGGCTGGCGCAGACGCTCCCGTCATATTGGACGGCCGGTAAATTCCTCTGCTCGGTCTTACCTCACCAGGCCTCGTCGGATCAAGTGAAGGTACTATCAATGAAGGATCGTTGGCATCTATTGTTACTTTCCCGCTCTTTTGATAGGTTTGATCCGAGGCCCCTCCCGTCTCATAACGGTAGCTGACCTCCGGCTTCGTATTGTCTATCCATAATTGTGCCCAGTCAATCTTCGAATTGACGTTGGAGGCGTCTTCACCATCCTCCGGATCTGTGAAAATACCATCATAATTGGCGGGCTGGATCAGCATATTGCCAGCATAATCCTGCAGCACGTTGGTGTCTTTATTCCGGTTGGTTACAGGGTCGATGATGTTATCCTCATGAGTCAAGGCAATGACTTTCAAAAGCGGTGCCTCAATGTCTACTCCGTCCGGGATTTTCAGATGAAAGGTCCACTTATCCGTACCATCACCCGATACATATTGGGCTTTCATACCATTACTCAGTAATAGGTACGTTTTGGTCTTATCCCATCCTGTTTTCACGACAGCTTCTTCCGTCAGCTGCACGGTAAAATCAAAGGAGTCGTTCCTGTTCAAGGTGACCCCGGTTAATATTTCCGGCTGAATGCCGTTGCCTACCTTCGTATATTTAGGAGGTACCGCATCTACGATGACCCGGAGTCCTCCTTCTTCAAAGTTGAAGGGATTCACGGTTTTACCGACCAAATAATTATCGCCTGCGCTGCTTGTACTGCCTGCCTTATTAAAAGCTGAAAAATCTTGCACTATATTGCCTGCTGCATCAGCAAGAACAGCTCCCCTGAGCTTTTGTTCCAAGGATGAATCGATATCGTAAGTATCATCGTTCGCGTTCTTCTCCTCATCATTCCTTTCCATTTTCGGTATAAGAGGAATATTCCCGCTATGATGATATTTAGAAGCCGTATATTTGTACTCAATGCTTTTATTAAGCGGAACTTTATCAAGACTTTGAGCAAAATCTGATGCTGTATAGTTTGTATTTTTTAAATACTGCTGTTCACCGGCAGCTGGCAGCCCTGTACCAGCAGGGTTTACAAACAGTGGATGCTTGAGAAAAGGATCGCTGTATGCCGAACTCACAGATGTCGGCCTCACCGGTTCGCTGAAGTTATAAGCGAGACTAAAAAACTCATCTTTCTTTGCATATAGCTCTCTTTGGATCGGTTGGATTTTTTCATTATTTCTCCAAGCTCCGTTCCCTTTAAATGTGTAGTCGGTCAAACTCGGGCGCGACTCATCTTTAAACTTTATGTATAATCCTCTTGGACCCGATGGAGCATCCGTATCATCCCTAACGCCTTCCACATTAATCTTAATCTTTGAATTCTGATTTATCGAAATATCACCTGTGCTCCTTGGACCAACACCGCCATCCCATGCCGTTTCGTCAAGCAGATCATGACCATCGACATTCACTATGACTCTTGTTCCTTGGAAGCATTTAAAGGCACCGAATAGGCCACACCCGCTCCCTTGCTCGACCCAATCCAGTGCGGACCAGCCGATGGCAACCTTAGCTTGACCGCTTTGGGCAAGATCTTTTAATGCAGGATTTTGTGCAACATTGACTTCCAGATCCATGGTGTCGCCTGAATAAACGAATAGATCACCGCCAACAAAATCTTGTTGTCCCCCTATACCGCTTCGAATATAGCCGGGGGTGGAACCCTGAAAATTCCCTAATGCATTCTCTGCTGCAAAGGTACAATTACCGATTCTAACTTGGATCGAACCGAATCGAACCTCCTGGTCTCCAGTTATACCGCATGAAGCACTTGCCGCCTCCACCCTCGGAACATCCCAGGGAGAAAACAGCGATAACAGCATGCTCAGACATAGAATAATTGAGCACCATTTTCTTGCCGTCTTGCTGTTAAGCATTCAAAATAGACCTCCTCAAAAAATACTTTAGTTATTAAACTAAATAATTCTTCTGAATCTATATGCTTATATTTCTAAAAAACATCCCTTTTTAGAGTAAACCGGGACCAATCTAGCACATTTTTACATCATACGACATCGAACCTTAAAGAAACCTTAAAAACATAGGTCTTTCGACACAGAAATAAGCGTTTTTCACAACAAACCTGCATAATAAGACTTATGTTCAAACAAAAAGCGACAACCCCTTGATTTTCATCAAAAGGTTGTCGCTTTTTCCGTCACACTATTCTAGACTGTTTCGCAGGAAGGCTCGCCCCAACCGGAATCAGTACTGTAACCTTGGTTCCTTTGCCGGGAGAGCTATCCATTCTAAGGTCCGAATTATATTCATATTTAAGACGTTTCATAATATTTTTCAAACCAACTCCCTGCGAAGCATCAGGGGTCTGATCCAAAAGCTGCTTGAGCCTCTCAGCCTCTATGCCGACCCCATCGTCTTCGATTTGAAAGCAATAATGTCCATTCGTTCTGCTCGCTGTTATTTTAACTGTTCCTCCATCCGTTCTGCCTCCTATCCCGTGACGAATGGCATTTTCAACGAGCGGCTGGATGAGCAGAGGGGGGATGCTGACACCGTACATCTCTTCCGCTATGTCATATTCAATCCATAGTCGATCTTTAAATCTCGTGCGCTCAATCTCCACATAGGATCGGATCAAGTTCAGCTCTTGACCGAAGGAGGTCCGTTTCTGAACATTGCTGAACCGAAAGCTTCCGCGCAAATAATCGGCCAAATCTGTGGTTAACTTTCGCGACTTTTCCTCGTCCGTGTAGCTCAATGCTATGATAGTGTTGAGTACGTTGTACAAGAAATGAGGCTTGATCTGAGACTGGAGAAACGCTACCTCCAACTCGATCGCCTTTTCAAGCGAATCCTTCATTAACAGCAAGCCCTTAATTCTCGCCTTAAGCTCCATCGTATCAAACGGCTTCGATAAAAAGTCGTTTGCCCCTGCTTCAAAAGCAGCAACCTTATCCTGTGGCTGTGTCGCCGTCGTCACCATCAATACGGGCATTTCAAGCAGCGTATACTTTTTGCGAATCGTTTGGCATACCTCGTACCCCGACATTCCAGGCATCATCAGATCCAGAATAACCAGATCGACCGCATTCGGTTTATGGATTTGTTCTATCGCTTCCATCCCGTTTTTGACGGCGATGACATTGCAGCCCAGAGGCTTAAGCGCATCGATCAAAATTTTCAGATTCGAGAACTGATCGTCAACGATGAGGATCGTGTGTTTTCCCCTACTTTCCATATAGTATGGAGTAGGGAAGGAATAGGCCTGCTCGTTCCCTATTCGGTCATACGCGGTTCTGTCTTTCTTCGCTCTATCATCGTTTCCAGCGGATGGCAGACTGAATGTAAACACCGTGCCTTCGCCTTTTACAGAGTAAACTGTAATTTTGCCTTGCTGCAGCTCGATAAGCTGCTTAACGATGGATAATCCTAAGCCGAAGCTCTGGCTGCCTGAGGATTCAAACGATTTAAACGGTTCAAAGATGAATGAGATAGCATGCGGATCGATCCCGGCCCCCGTATCCTTAACGGAAATCTCGATTTTCCCGTCCCGCTCCTCTGCCGATACTTCAATACTTCCGCTCTCCGTATGCTTAACGGCATTATCCAGTAAATTATTTAAAATTTGCCGAAAACGGTTCTCATCCGCCAAAACATTCGGTAAATATTCCGGAACGTTATTGATTAAACTCACATTTTTCCCTGCCGTCAAAAAAGAGAATATCCGTAGAACAATGTCCACCGTTGTTCGCACATCGACCGGTACGGGCCGTACGGTAAGATCTCCCTGCTTGAGCCTCGACAGATCCAATATGTCGTAAACGAGCTGTGACAGCTTCTTACTGATGCTGTGCACCAGCTCCAGCTTCTCTTGCTGCTCCACCGGCAGCGGCTCCCGCACATCATCGATCATCGATTCGGAAATCATGATAATACTTTGCAAAGGCATCTTAAATTCATGTGATGTTTTCGAAAGGAAATCATCCTTCAATTTATCCGCTTTGAGCAATTGCTGGGAAAGCTGCTCATTCTTCTTGAAAGCGTTAGAGAACCGTAGCGACATTAGCAAGGCGAGCATCAACAGTACGAGGAATACCTCGAATGGGAAAGTCATATAAAGCGGCACGTTCGTATACACGTTAAAGCTTTGGATCATGGAATGATAGTTTAAGGCGATAGCAGCTACTACCAAATACATGCTGCCTTCCACCCGGTGAAATGCAGCCAGCAAGTACACATACGTCGCATATAAAAAGGGAGCCGTCGCATAAAAAGTCGTAAGCAGCATAAGAATCCTGCTATTAGTAATATCAACAAGTCCGAAAATCATCAAGGCTACCCCGAAACCGATACCCGCATACACAAGCCACTTCGAGCAAAAAGGACGAAAAGCCGTGTAGACATAAAAGAGAAGCGCAATGCAAGCTGCGTATACAGAAATCGTCTGCATGCGGATGTACACATTGTACGACACGAAGTCGAATAAGACGAACAGCAGTCTCTCACCCCGCGTCGATAAATACACCGTAGTAAATATGCACAAAAGACCAAATGCAGCAAGGGAATAGTCGCTTTTCCGCTGGATATACATGCCGATAAAATACACGCCGATGATAAAAAAACAGCAGATCGAGATTAAGTCGTGAGCAATTGCAGTATCGCGCAGGCTGGAAATCTGGTCCGAATAACCAAAATAAATAGAGTTGGCAATACCGCTGCTGGCTGCATAATCGTAGTTGGCCACTTGGACGATAATTTCGTTCCAGCCCGGCTTTAATGAAAAATAACTAACATACGGTTTGTTGCTTCCGGTGTATGACGTTTTATCCGGCAGAATTCCTGCAGAGCCTACTATCTCACCATTGACTATGATACGGTTGGACATTTGGATGGATAATGTTTTTAAGCCGTAAGTTCGACTGACGTCATCTATTTGGATTTGCAGCCGATATGTTGCGGTTCCGAAAGCATCCATACGATCTGTCCATGACCCAGGTACCGTAATCAGATCGGATGAAGGTGCTGAGCCGTTGTTTTGCTGCATAACTTCATGTCCAAGCAGCTGCCCAGGATAAAATTCCCACTCTCCATCGAGTGGAACAGCTCCTTTCTCGACAAAGAGCCAGCCCCTCAGATCCATGCGGCCGCCTGATGCGACTGGAGTATTTTTAATGTTAGCCATGAACAATTGGTATAAAAATCCGTAGCTAACAGCCAATATGATAAGGGTTACGGCCGCTGCCGCCAGTTTTTTTCTCATGCCGCTCTCCTCAAATGAATTAGGCGAAGCTTTTATATAAGCGAACCGTCTCTTCTTCTAGATCTACGCCCAGATTCACCCGAACCGCATGGTCGAGCTGCCGGAATATTTTTAAAGCCTCATTGCGCTTATCTGTATGGATATACAGTTGAATCAAATCTCTGCCGTCTTTCTCCGAATCAGGGGATACCTCCAAAACATGCCTCAGGCTGTCGGCAGCCAGTAGAGCATTTCCGCACTTCATGAAATAGTTGTAAGCGATCCTCAACGTCTGGATATATTTGGATTTGAGCTCTTCGCGCTTCCACATGGCCCAATCGAAATCGCACCCCTGCAAATACTCCCCAATATGTAAAACATTCAATCTTTCGTATTGCTTCTCGTCCAAAGCCTCGTTTGATGCCGCTTTTTCCACTATAGATAAAAATTCAGCTACATCACTTTCCATTGAACTCGTATCTATAACATATCCTTTGCCGACTTTATTCACTTTCAGATTAACGTTATTCGCCTGAAAGCTTTTGCGTAAATAGGAGATGCAAGTATATAAGTAAGTTCTTGCCTTATCTAATTCGGACTCAGGCCAAATCGAATTAATTATCATTGCGGCATCGACTTGATGACCAACATGATGAATTAAAAAAGCGCACAGCTCCTTCTCCTTATTGGTTTTCCAAGGAAGAACTCCGTTTGCTGTCTGTATCTGGAATCCTCCAAAGCATTGAACGAAAGTTCCAGCTTTATCCTCAGATTTCCTATGGATTTTGCCGGATATGGCTTTCATGCAGCGTGAGACAGTATTCCGCAGCCTTTCTTTTGTAAAGGGCTTCAATAAGTAGTCCACAGACTGAATTTCAAATGCTTCTACCGCATATTCCGAATAGGCAGTGGTAAACACAATTTCGGTATGGGGTAAAATGGTCTTGATCCGTCTTGCCGCCTCCATTCCCATCATGCCCGGCATTTGGATATCCAAAAACACAGCGTCTGCCTGCAGCGCTTCAAGAGCCTCCAGAGCTTGCACCGGATTCGTAAATCGTCCTACAACCGTTACATTACCGATCTCATGCAATAAGATTTCCAAAATATCGAGCGCATTTTCTTCATCATCGATAAGTATAACGCGCATTTACCCATTCGCTCCTTTTGTATGGCTACACCTGAAACCATCTTAGCTAAAAGCATTATACAATGAGGTTTCTTTATAAATCTACTGGTTCTACACCAAAACCAATGCTTTGTCCCTCAGTCCACTGCATCGCATGTAAAATAGACCAACCGAAAATCACCGGTTAGCCTCATCTTATGAGGGACCGCCCACAGCAGCCCCTTCATTTATGAATCTATCATTATTTTAAACTTTGGGTAAAACCTGTTCTCCATGTCGGATATAGCGGCAACCAACCATACTCGTTGCGGGCTTTGGCATTCGACGCCCCCCGTTCTCCTCTATTGCTTCCCGGCTGATATTCCGGGGCAGGGGCTTGCAGGGCATCGGCATAGATCGCCAGCCATTCTTTGCCTGAAGCAGGCTCGTCATCTACGATGTTAACCGGGCCAGCAGGCCAATCCAGCGCCAGCACGGCAGCGTTCGCGGCATCCTCCACATGAAGGAAGGATGTAATTCCGTCCGTTGCTTTTACTTGCTGCTGTCGTACTCTTTGCGCCATAACACCTTTCTTATCGTACCAGGTTTCGGGTCCATAAAACATCCCATAGCGGAGAATGACGTGATGCGGCATCTCGGCTACGGCCCCTTCCAATGCTGTGATACCATCTATTGTCGATTTTCTGGGCAATGGAGCCTGGATATCTAGTGGAACTGCCTCTGTGGCAGGACGATCACCGGGTTCATACGCCCAAGCGATACTTTGCGAGATAAAGCGCTCGACCCCCGCCGCCTGTGCAGCATCTATCAGATTACGCGTTCCTTCTATTCTAATTCTGCTGTTGTCTTCTAAATTCCAATTGCTTAAAGACGTGAGCTGATGAATGATCACATCCGGCCGTGCCTCGCCCACCACCGATAGAATCGCCTCTTTATCAAATGCGTCGACAACGACGGGCCTCGCCCCCAGAGCTTGAATGAGGGGCTGGCGTTCTTCGTTATGAGTCATTCCAGTAACTTCATGACCCGCCTGTACCAATTTTGGAAGCAATAAGCGTCCAATCACACCTGTGGAACCTGCTACGAATATTTTCATATGAGATCTCAAGCCTCCATCGCCGTTCCCAAGGCTAACAGTTTATTTACTGTTTTCCAATTACGGATAGTGGCTGGAACATCCAGCTTATGAAGATTGGTTGCCAGCTTGGAATCGCGAACACTATAGCGGAATAATAGGTAAATCTCTCGCCCCACGATGTGATACATATCATTCTCACTTTGGTATCCCTTCAGCCGCTCCGCCTTTTCCGGCAATGGCTCTTCCAGCAAAAACGAGACATACAAGCTTTCTGCATCTGACGCTGCCTCCGCTTCGGCCACTTCCTCATCCGAGAACGGACAATGAGCAGCAATCCTTTTCAGCTCATCAAAAGTCCTTAGTACAACCGTTATGGAAAACCCAAAAGCCGCTTCCAATCTATGCTCGATCCGTTCGCGCAGCGGCTCTTCCTCCTCATTCGCTTCAAACAGCACATTGCCGCTCTGTATATAGGTTTGTACCCTGCTTAATCCACCCATTAATTCGAGGGTCTGCTTCAAATCCGCCATCTTGACTTTATTTTTGCCACCTACATTAATTCCTCGCAGTAAGGCGATATATATCATCTTCATCCCTCTTCTTTCAATGCGAATCTTGACTTCTAGCACGCATCACATGAAGTAGTATAAACCATCTTGACTGACAACCATGGGCAGTGGATCCCATGCAAAGGTTATCTTGCCTTCGCAACAACTCGCGCCATAGAAGAATCCGCTTTAATATTTAGCGGCAGAGCTATAATTTCAAACGATGGTACCTGCAACAGCTGTTCTACATTCGTTAAGTTTTCGATAATCAGAATCTCGTTATGAAACAAACGCTTATGAACTTCAAAGGGATACTGATCCGGCGAAGGCAAATCCAAGCCGATCATTTTCACTTGCTTTCTGATGAGCAGCTCTGCAAATTCAACGGTCAGCACGGGATGATCCGAATAATACTTGGGCTGTCCGTAATATTGACTGTACCCTGTATACAAAATGACGATTTGCCTCTGCTTAATAAGCTGTTCGTACTCTTTCTTGTAATCTATTATGGTTTCTTGGGACACATCGATCAGACATGCTTCTCCTATAAAAGTATCCACAGGAAATTGATTAAGATACTTGTCACAATCGATAAGATGCATAGGTCCGTCTATGTGGGTGCCTGCATGCATGTTTACGGATAATTGATGGTTGTTGTAACCATCCTGCTTAAATTGCTTGGATTGCACCAATACAGTTTCCGCATCTCCGGGATATACGGACATTCCATCATGGATGGTATGCGAAAGGTCTATGAACATCCTTTCTTAACCTCATTTCTTTTCAGCACTCAGTGAAAATAGACTGTCCGGGTCCAGATGTTTAGTCAGCTGATCCAGCTCCGGTGAAGGAAACCAGTCATTTTCCAGATAATCGCCATATTTTATAGTGTGTATGACTGAATTGGATGAGAGGTAAATGTTATGCCAAACCAGAGGAGTAAAGGTGATGCTCTCTCCTTGCTTTAATACACCTAGCTTAAACTCCCTGTCCTTCTTTATAGCATAGGCTATCCATCCTGATTGCACTACATAAAATTCGGACACCGACTTATGATAGTGACTGTTCTGCCAAGCACCATCTTCCGAAGCGACCGTTCGGCAATAGGAACTTCCGTCCTGGGAACAATTGAGCCTGAACCTGCGCTCCCCGTTTTCCATCAAATCGAATTTAGTTGCTACTCCAAACAAAGACGCTTCTTCTTCAGAAATGCGGATCATTTAAACACCTCCATAGGGTGAAGCAACCTTCTAGGCTGCCTGTAGCGCTCATTCATTATCCAGCATGCTTTTGATCATTTTAAAATTAACCAATTGAATGCCTCTACGCTCTACAACCTGCGACTCTATGACCCGGTATCCATGCCTTTCAAAAAAAGGTCTGGCCGTAATGCTCGCCTCTGTATCGATTTCGGCAAGCCCTAATGCTCGGGCCTCGGTCTCCAAAGTATTCACTAAAGCGGTAGCGATGCCTTGTCTTTGAAAATCCTTGTGAACGTACAGCCGGTCTAAATGCCCTTCCGATGTCATGTCAGAAAAACCGACGATCATTCCGCCGCCAATTTCAGCAACATAAGTACTGTTGCGGCTCAACGAGTCTCTCCAGGTTGCCAGCTTGAGCATCTCCTCATCTCTAGGTGCCCAAGCGTCCAGCTGCTCTTGAGAGTAATCCCTGCCGTTCACCGAATGCACGGTTTCATAAAACAACGCGACTATTGGACTCGTATCGGAGGCTTGGAACTTTCTAATTATCATGTCATTTCCTCCTTTTCCACAAGGAAATCATTACCATTGCCATTTGTTTAAGTATATTATAATTGTTTATTTTTTGCAGCGAATGCTTGGATTGTTCTTGCTACATAGGATTGTATCACATTTGCCTATGGATCCGGGCAGGCTGCCACGTCAGCCTGTTTTTTTGTTTCCACGAGATCATGACTATTTGCTTATTGCAATATACAGTCGCATTGTATATAGTATAACTATACAGTTGAACGATATACAGTTGTATTGAATAAAAGGAGAGAGCATATGAGTCGTGATAAAAATTTGCCACTGACGGAAACCGTTTATTATATTCTTTTGGCTTTAGTGGAACCGGCGCATGGATACTTAATTATGCAAAAGGTGGAGGAGCTCAGCGGCGGGCAGGTCAGAATGGCGGCCGGCACACTTTACGGAGCGGTCGAGAATCTGGTGAAGCTGAAATTCATACAACCTGTCCAAAGCGAAGATAGTCGACGCAAGGTTTATTCCATAACAGAAAAAGGAAAAGAAATGTTAAGGCTCGACTTTGAAAGAATGAATCACATGATTGAAGTGACAAAAAATATTCTGAAATGAGGAATCAAGATGAGAAAATATAAGTTTTTCATTGATTTTGATAAAGAGGAACAATGGCTTAATGAGATGGCCCGGCAAGGCTATACACTCACTAAAAAATCAATCGGTTATGAGTTTCAACAGGTCCCCCCAACCAATACGGTCATCAAGATGGATTATCGGACATTTAAAAAACAAGACGATTTTGAAGACTATCGCGCCCTGTTTGAAGACTTCGGCTGGAAACACATTGCAGGAACAAAGAGCTCTGGAGCTCAATACTTCAAGAGTATAGATGAAAACGAAAATCAAGATATTTTCTCAGACGCCGATTCCAAAGCCAGCCGATATAAAAGAATATCTCAGATGTGGATCTCGTTGGCTTCATGCTTCATCTGTTTATTTGCCGTCTTAGTTTCAACCGACTCCATTAAAGTGGGAGCTCTTCTGAATCCGAAATTATTATATTTTACTCCGGGACTATGGGAGAAAACGGGATCTGCCTTTTGGAATGCCTTTTTCTTTGAAACGCCGTTTGTGTTATTTAGAGGTTTCTTCTGGTTGCTCATTCCGATGATGATAACGTTTTATCTTATCTTTGCATATAAAGCGAATAAACAATACTTGAAAACACATGAAGATAAGTAACGGTCCCTTTACTACTTCATAAAGAAAGAGCCGTCGAAAACGGCTCTCTACAGTTATGGTAAGGCATATAAACAGTTTGTATTCATCCGATAAGCGAGCATCATCTATTAACCTAAATGAAACGTTCGGTCACGAACTATTTTACTAACAGTATTCCCATGGATGCAAATGGCCTCATGGTCTGCAAGTCTATGAACCTCGCATTGATGGTTCGCTTCAAATTGCCGTATTCTTTCCTCATGGGATTTCTCATCCGGAAACTTATCTTCTCTCCCATAGTGTGGAAAAATGATCATTTCATTCAAATGAAGCGCATCTAGGTTACTCATCCCAACCTGATTAAAATCGGGAGTGAAGTGATCGACAATACGAATATCCGGCCCTAAAACCATGGTCCCGGCACTGATCCCTACAAGAACTACACCCTTATGACTTAACTCCACAATAAGCTTATCTGCTCCGCTCAAACTCAATATCGATAAAATCGACTCGCCGAAATCCCATCGTTTCCAAGGCTTTTTTGGCTTTCACCGATGGCCGGGAATGCTCTTTTAATTGAACAGCAGCAGTAGTAATAATGGCCGAGGTCATTTCTCGCGGATCTTGTTCTAATAAATCAAGGAATGCTTGGGTTACCCGCTCAGTCGGGAAAGCGCAAGAGGTTAATAATAATTTCCGCATTTATTTTCTCCTAAGATCTTATTTAGAAAGCGTTTTCAATTCATTGTCTTAGTTTAAAGGAATTACGGATTTTCTTTACATCACTAAACATGGACAAATAATGCTGCTTCTTGTTTTCATCATCCGGGACATATTGGACATCTGAGGGAGTATGGAACGTATACACCGCATCCCCGATCTCGCCAAGCTTGGCAATATGAATGATCTTTGCCAGTTCTTCGCCTTCTGAATCCCACTTCGCTTTAGGCCATACTTCAATCATAAATAACTGCCCTGCCGGCTCATTGGTCTTATCTGAGAAAGTAATGCGATTTCCGGCTTCAAGCACTGTATATTTATCTTTCCACTTTCGGGGAATATCCAGCGTAAAATGCTGTTTGGTATTTTCATATACGATGCTTTGGGACTCCTCATCCTTGTCTGCACATGCATTAAGAATACAGAGCGTGGTCAATAACAGTACCAGTACCAATTGTTTGCCTTTCATTCACAATCCTCTCCTTCGGCATTCGTTCCGCTGTCCTCACTATAATTAGACGTTCTTATATGTAAAAAGTTTCCTTTCGCTAGTTTTATTTTCCGTCAAGAGAGGAAAGTGGATTCCTTATAGGTTAGATTAATCGGCCATCTCAATCCATGAAGCAAAAAGGTTCAATCTTTCCTTATCCACATCCTGTCTTCCGTAAGCATCCAGAAATATATCCTTGTATTTATCCGACTTTAAATTGTAGTTCAACGTCCAAATACCCCAGTAAATATCATAATGTCGGTCTCCTACCCCGCCGTACCCCAGATCAATAAACCCTTTAAGCACGAATCGATCCATAATGATATTAGGCAAGCAATAGTCTCCATGAATAATCGCATTGTCGGCAGCCTCATACTTGATTTGCTCTATCATTTGAGAGCTTAAGCTTATTGACGTCTGTTCATTTAACATCTCTGCAGTTCTATGAGGATAAGGGCAGCCCTCGATAGGCAGTGAGTGCAGCATTCTCAAGTATTCACCGAATACACCCGCTAATTTACCGGGATTCCCGATGTGCTCTTCTGCCGTTCCATCCTCTCCCGCTACCGCTTCCGTAAATAAATAATCTTGGTCCGCATCGGATTCATATGCGATGACTTTAGGGGCAATGGCATGACAGGAGTTCAAAAACCGGGTCATCGCATACTCCCGTTCAAGACTCCCCCGCTTGCTTATTTTGAGATAAGCCTTCTCAGCCCCCTCAACAAGAAGCGTTCTTGCATTTTCCGAACAGCTGCTGTCATAGATCCTTGCATGTTGCATAAATGGTCTAATGGAGATCGGTACGGTATTTATATTAAAAGAAATTTCGGTTCTCTTCATTCTTGGTCGTCCACCTTATATATAAAATTACTAAATAAATTTGCTCACATCGATGAGCTTTTCACGAAAGCTTCAAATGCCGCAACCGAGTCAAACCGCTGAATTGGCACCCCTTCTGAACGCAAATGATTCTCCAGCCGTTCTTCCAGCTCCAACACAGCCTTCCGCAGAGGTTCGAAATCCGTCGAGTCCAGAAGAGCGGCCAGGTCCGGATACCCGAATTGCCTGTAATAGTGCCTATATTCTCCTAAGTCCAGCTCCCGCGGCCAGCGTCCGATTTCAGCAGCATAAAGAATTCTCGCCAGTTCGTCCTGAAAGCTAATGGCCGCGAAAAATGCCGTTTCGTAATGACCTTGCTCACACGCAGTCAAAATTTTGTTCAGGACCCCTTTCCCCTCTTCAAAATATCCCTTCATCCGAGCCTTATAGGAATGAACCTTGGGCTGATTTTGGTTCCGTACAGCGAGCAGATGCACAGTGTCCGCGACCATCTGTTCACAAGCTTGAACGATTTCATTCGTAGAACGGCTGTACATGATCGTGTCGAGGCACTGCTCCAATGGTTCCGGCTTGACCGGCAGATTCCTGACTTGCTCGCGAAAATGCCCCCACATGCGTGTGTAATACGTTTGGTTTATCAAAGCAAGAATTTGAAAAAGATCAACACTAACCTCATGTGCCAGCGTTCGGCAGTAGGATAAATCCAAATCCAGTCCGGCAAGCCTCATTTTTGTCAAAAGCAGCACGCTATTTCGCAGCACAGCTTCCGCTTTGTTAATCAGCGCATCGGCATGAGTCGGATCCTTCATTGCCGCCGCGGTATCGCGAAGGCTCAAGAACCGGTCGAAGTCCTCCTCCGCTCGGACATACAGCAATTCATAATCTGTAATAATGGTCGTGCTCCAATCCTCCAATGAGGCCATTTTCTCAGCTCTTTCCCAACTGATTGGCCAAAAATCGAAGCTTATTCCATCTATAATAAACTGCATCTCCACTTCTCTGCCTCTAGAAGTAGCCGGTATGAAGAAAAAATCCAAGTCTGACCGCTCCGTAGCCCTCCCCTGCAAGTAAGACCCATAGTATCCGACGATTGCCACATCTTGCGGGTGATGGTTCCTGATGTGTTTGACCAAAATGTCCGCTACCGCAAAAACATCGACCATTTCATACACCTCCTATACAACCCATTGCCGACTCCACCTACATTGCTCCCGGCACGAATAACTATATAGGATTTTTTACCAATAATGTAGGTTTATAATTGTTTTTTACCTTAACCTTTTCTTCGCTAAAATGGTTAAGTTCCCTGCTAGACCAAAGTCCAGATTAAAGTCTGGTCTTCTGACTGTTACCAGAAAACTCCTAAAGCTCTAAACTAAGACTATCAAATGAGTCGAAGGAGAACTATTGTTATGAAAAAGCCTTTCAGCCGTTCTATCCTTGCCATTATGCTTGCTAGCGCCACTTTGGCCAGCTCTATTCCTGTTTCTGCTGCCTCTCAAGAAACAGGCGCCAAAGTCGCTCCAACTTCCAAGCAAACCATACTTCCTCCATTGGACCTCGGGGCTATGCGTGATGTGATGTCAGGTTTACCGAACTCGAAAGCCACAGCTGCCCTGGTCTATGTGGGGACACCAACGGATAGCTGGATGGGCGCATCCGGAGTGGCGGATATTGCTTCCAACTCCCCTGCACGTGCTGATGGAAGGTTTCGAATCGGCAGCATCACCAAGGTCTTTACCGCTGCCATCGTGCTGCAGCTCGCCGCAGAACAAATGGTCGATTTAGATCAGCCGATTCAGCATTACTTACCTGATTTGCTGCCCGCTGAGTTCCCACCGGTCCTTGTCGGCCAACTGCTTAATCACACTAGCGGTCTGCCGAGTCCCGATCGCCCGGACAATGTAAGTGAAGATGAAATGAGGTTCAAAAACTGGACGCCGGAGGAATTCCTCAAGCTGGCTTTCAGTCAACCTATGGAATTCGAACCAGGGGCCAAGCAGCACTATCTTAATATCAATTATGTACTTGCCGGCTTGTTGATCGAGAAAGTAACCGGTAACCCTTATGAAGTTGAGGTCCAATCCCGGATCGTGCAGCCTCTAAGCCTGTACAATACATACTTACCCGGAAGCGACATTCGAATCATCGGCCCACATGCTAAAGGGTATCAAGCGGTCCAGCAGGGGGACAAAACCGAGCTGGTTGACGTTACGGAAGGCAGTCAGTCGTTCACTTGGGCTGCAGGCGAAATCATCTCAACAACAAGTGATCTCGACATTTTTATGACTGCATTGTTCAACGGTCAGGTAGTACCAGAAGCTGAATTGGAGCATATGTTTACTGTGCCGGATGCTCCAGTATGGAATAAAGACGGTAAGGATACAGGACAGGCAACGCTGAGCATGGGCTTAATGCGGACGGATATCAAGGGCGTCACATTCTGGGGGAAAACCGGAGCGAGACCGGGCTATGCCAACGGCATGTTTGCTACACGTGACCTGCAGCGCAAAGTAGTTTACTCTGTGAATTCGACTGATGCCAAAGGGTCCGATCAAAATCAGCTGGGTCTTAAAATCGGTATGGCCGCCTTCGGGCTGAAGTAAAAAAAGACACCTTTGATGGTGTCTTTTTTTACAGGAAATGACGCAAAACCATTAATACTACGACTCCGGATAGCACGGTTCCTAATATGCTGCGAGTCAATACGGCTATAATGAAGCTGGGAACAGCAGCCCATAACTCTAGATTTTGTGACAAAGGAGGAATGCTTCCATCATGAATGAACAGCTCTTGGCCAATTAACGCAGCCATAACCGCAATCGGCACATAATTCAACCATCGCATGGCCCAACCCGGTAATTCAAAACGACTAAGCACCATTAGCGGTACCACTCTGGGAATAAACGTTACAACTGCGGTCGCTACAACAACCAATAAGACATACCATCTTACTTCCATTTTTCCATCACCATTCCTACCGTAGCTGCAACAACGGTCGCAACAATAATTCCTAGACTTCCTGATAACACAAAGGTGCTCGCGACTCCAACCACAATTGCGACGATACCTACAATAAGATCACGCCTAACATTTTTCCTGCCTACCAGGGAAAGCACCAGAAGTCCAATAAACATGCCAACCAATGCAAAATCGAGACCCCATTGTTCAGGATTCGAAATCCATTGGCCCAAAAATGCCCCCACCAGGTTAGCTCCCCACCAACCCAAATAGGCGGTAATATTCAGACCATGCATCCATTTCTCATTGATTTCCTTCGTTTTTACAGCCTTATTCATAGCGACCCCAAACGTCTCGTCGGAAAGCAACGTACCGACCAGCATGTTTTTATACGAAGAAAGATGCTTAAAATACGGTGATATGGCCGCGCTTAGCAAAATGTAACGAGCATTGACGAAAAAAGTAGTAATGGCAATAGCTGTAATCGAACTGCTAGATGTCATCATACCGACTGCAATGAATTGAGCGGAACCGGCGTAGAGCAGCAAGCAGAACAGGGTTATTTCGGAAATACTTAGTCCAGCAGTCGTCATGACAACCCCCGCGGCGATCCCTATGCTTACGTAGCCAAGCAAGGTCGGGAGACAGTCCTTCACCCCTTGAAGAAAGCTTTCTTCATCCTCATGGGATGAAACGGTTTGTGCGTGAATTTGTTTTGTACTCATTTAGTTCCCTTCTTTATGTTTATAATTGAAAGTATCAGAAGTTATTCAGCTAACTACTACGAAAAAATCGAAAGAAAATACGGTTCAATCACTTGAACCGTTTTCCAGTTACTACATGAAATAAATCAGGGCGATTAGTCCAAAAATCTTTGAACTTCTCCGGACCAAAGTGCGTCGCTACTTCTGCAAACATAATGTCATGCCTTATGTACTCAATAGCAACTAAAACAAGTGCGGGATCTTGCGTTTTAACAGCCCAGGAAGTTGCAGCTGAACTTGGATTAAAATTCGCAATGAGCACTTCTTCATGATCCCGGGTAACAACTGTCAGATGCCCGTTCGCTCGCTGTTCGGGAAATTCGGGAGCCATATAGTTATGATGGGTTGTGGTTCCCAATTTCGTACCTGGCGCTCCGAACACGCAAGAAAAAACATCCAATCCAGCCTGCACACGCTGATCAACAGCCTCTTTAATAGTAGCAACCTGAGGCTCCCAGATCGATAGCCACAACTCACGCTCGGCTTTTTCTATCATTTCGATCATTTCAGCCATAACAAGTTCGTCACTGCTGATACGACGAATGACATCGATCTCTTGCTCACTTTCCAAGGCAGAGAGACTTTTCTCAAGATATTCAAAGGATTGCTCGAATGTATTGCGCAGCCGGCTTATTAATTCTTTGGCCGGTAAGGGCGCATAGGTTACAGGCTCGGAAGGCACCGTATAGACGGCCCCTTTATCCAGCAGCTTGCCTAATACTTCGTATATCATGGAGCGCGGGACACCCGACCGTTTACTGATTTCATAACCGGTAATAGGCGAGTTTTTTAACAGCCCAACATAAGCTTTGCATTCGTACTGCGAAAAGCCTAATTTTTGAAGCTCTTTATAAATATCGTCCATAAGACTCCTTATTAGTAGTTAGTGTTATACTTACTATACAAACAAACCATTTATTCGTCAATGAGTGTAATTCAACAAAATCTTGCTTACCTGAAGTCAAAGAGGCTTGGATGATCGCATCTACAAAATGCCAAGTTTTTTTATACTAAAAGTAGGAAGTTGTATAAGGAAACCACTCGTCATATAATAATCAGAAGGAGGTGGTACACGTGGCAATCCACTTTGCCGGAGCTAGCAACGACTCATGCAGAGCCTAGTATTGGAGGCGATACTTTGCATGGGGCTGGATGATTACTGAGTATGACATCGCCCAAATTAGCTTATATCGTTTCTAATAATTGGCTTTGCACCTTATACATTTTCAATAATATAAGGAGCTGAGACTCATGATTCAACCATTTATTAGAAACCATCAATATAACCTTATCCAAAAACAAATGGATCTTCTGCAGCTAACGTACAGAACGGTTTCCGACCCTAAAGTTGTGGAATCTGTACGTGATAGCGCCGAAGCCAAAATTATAGAAGTGTTTGATCAAGCTACGGACGCTCAACAGGAAATGCTAGCTGCTATTTCAACGCTGAAAACAGCCGAGGATTTTCAGGCATATGGACGTTCTTTGGAGCCGTATTTGATACAGTTTCCACAAGTGACGGAAAAGCAGATCAAGAAGCTGTTTCACAAAAACAAAAAGTTGACGCTTCCTCATTTATCGACGATACCCTACAATCGGGTAACCTATCTTGGCTGGTTAGACATTTCAACCAATAAAATGTTTATCGTTTATGACCTGAACGGCCAAGTTATCGGTATTGAAGGCAAGTTCACACCTCTAAATAAGAAAGGCATATGTTTTATATGCAATAAACACGAAGAGGTTGCATTATTTTCAGCCGTGTCTAAATCTAAACCTGTGAATGCTACCCCCGATTATTATAAAGCGGTCGGCAACTACATGTGCATTCACAGCGATGCATGCAACAAGAACATTACGGACGTGACTTCTTTAGAGAGGTTTATTCATAGTGTGATAAAATAACACAAGTTCAATACGGCTAACGAATCTGTTAGCCGCGCTTGCCTCTCAAGCTCCCTGGTAGGGAGCTTTTTTTAATTCCATAGGCTTCAAATGAACCTATAGAGCTGGTAATAACCCAAAAAAAATCAAAGTACGATTTTCGGCGGCAGCAGCTTTTAGAACAGATATAATATGAACATGAGGATTTGTTACCGACGCTTTCTGGCAAAGAAGGAGGAACCTAGAATGATAACGTCCGCAATGAAGTCGGAATATTATCAGGCGCTAATAGATAAAAAATCAGAATATGAAGGTATATTTTATGTAGGAGTCAAGACGACCGGCGTTTTCTGTCGTCCGACCTGTCCTGCAAGAAAGCCAAAATTTGAGAATTGCGAATTTTACGAGACAGCCAAGCAAGCGCTTCTTGCCTCCTTTCGGCCCTGCCAACGCTGTCGTCCGCTTTCGCATCCCAATCATGTTTCAGAGCTTGTTCAGCAGCTTGTAAATGCGGTGGAAGAAAATCCAGAACAGAGATGGAAGGAAGATGACTTTCGGAAGTTATCGGTCGATGCTTCAACCGCGCGCCGTCAGTTTAAGAAGCGGTTTGGCATGACATTTGTTGAGTACGCTAGATCTCGGCGTATGGGAATAGCACTGAAACATATAAGAGCCGGTAACGCTGTAATCGATGCCCAACTATCAACCGGTTACGAGTCCAGCAGCGGCTTCAGGGACGCATTTTCCAGAATTATGGGGGCAGCGCCTACTCTGCTTGGGAAGCATAATATTTTAAAAGCATCGTGGCTGGATACGCGACTCGGACCTATGATAGCCATCGCGGATGAAGAATCACTTTATCTGCTTGAATTCGTGGATCGCCGGGGATTGGAGCGCGAGGTCGAACGTCTTAGACAGAGGACCAAATCAGCCATTATTCCTGGTTACACAGAACCCATTCGATCAATTGAAAAGGAGCTAGAGGGCTATTTTGAAGGGGAGCTAATGGAATTCAAAACACCTTTATGGATGGCGGGATCTCCTTTTCAAAAAGAGGTCTGGGAGCAGCTGCAAAAAATCCCTCCAGGTCAAACATCATCCTATGCTGATGTTGCAGCGGCAATTGGCAAACCAAGCGCTTATCGAGCTGTAGCTCAAGCCAATGGGGCCAATCAGCTTGCCATTGTCATTCCATGTCATCGTGTCATCAACTCCAATGGTGACTTAGGCGGTTACGGTGGAGGGTTAACGCGTAAGCGCTGGCTGCTGAATCATGAGAAAGAGAGTCTGTCTATGGAAACAGACGAAACCAAAGAAGGATAGGTTAAACTGGTACCCATACTCTGGACACTTCAAAAAAAGTGTTTAGTGTATGGGTACTTTTTTGTATACTGAAGGCAACAGTGGGGGCGAACAAGATGAGTAAAAAGCATTTCAATCAAAATGAACGTGAACGATTAACATTAAATCCGCATGTCTTACGGGTGAGCGAAAAATCGATTACCTATGCCGATGAATTCAAACGTCTGTTCATCGATCAATATATGTCGGGCCAAACACCAAGAGAGATATTCGAGGCGCACGGATTCGATGTGGAGATGCTCGGAATGAAACGAGTCGAGCAGTGCGCGGATCGTTGGAAGAAAGCCTATGAGAAGGAGGGAATTACTGGGCTAGCGGACTCTCGTAAAGAAGCTGCACTACGCTCTTCAAAGCGTCCCTTATCCTCAGAAGAGATTATTGCGAAGCAAGAAGCGAAGATTAAACTTCTGGAGGCTCAGTTGGCGTACGTAAAAAAGTTAGACAAGAACGAAAGGAGGCTGCTAGCAAACGGACAAAACCTGCACAAGAGTGACTGTTTCGAGCTTATCCAAAACGCTGTAGAGCACGGCCTAGCACGGATGACGCGTTACTTCTGTCAATTGTTAGGCGTGTCTCGTTCCGGGTACTACAATTACCTCAAAAGCTCCGACAAACGACTTGCACGCATCAAAGCAGACGAACAGGCTGGTGCTTTAATCAAGAAGGCTTTTAATCGAAGAGGCTTCAAGAAGGGTTCTCGCTCCATTAAGATGACGTTGGAGAATGATTACCATACGGTGTATAACCTGAAGCGAATTCGAAGGTTGATGCGCAATTTAAACCTCGTATGTCCACATCGAAAAGCCAACCCCTACCGACGTATGGCAAAAGCGACGCAAGAACACCGCACGCTTGAAAATACGTTACAGAGAGACTTCAAGAAAGGCATTCCAGGTCTCGTCTTGCTAACAGATATTACGTACCTGCCGTATGGTAACTCTCAGACGGCTTATTTGTCGACCATTTTGGATGCTTCCACAGGTGAACTTGTGGCTCATAACTTGTCCACTACCTTTCACCTTCCGCTTGCAATGGACACGATAGAATTGTTGATAAGACAGAGAAGGTTAACATTACATCAAGAGGCCTTCATTCATTCGGATCAGGGTGGCCACTACACAAGCCCCACTTACCAAAAGCTATTGAAAGACAAAGGACTGGGGCAATCCATGTCCAGACGAGGGAACTGCTGGGATAACGCCCCTCAGGAGTCTTTCTACGGTCATATGAAGGACCATGTGAAGAGCAGGAAATGCAAATCCTTCGCTGAATTAGAGCGAGAAATTAACCGCTATATTCATTACTACAACAATTTCAGATACCAGTGGGGATTAAAAAAGATGACTCCTGTACAATACAGGAATCATCTCTTAAGTGCTGCTTAATTCTTTTTCTTTTTTCAAAGTGTCCTTGACTTAGGATCCAGATTAGGTTGAGGGAAAAGCAAAGAGCCTACTAATAACAATAAAAACACAAGGAAGATTGCCTTGTGTTTTTATTGTTAATATCTAATCGCTGTAAAGCTCTAAGCTGACGGCAGACCATAACTATCAAGAAAAGCGTTCACCATAGCGAGCGGCTCGTCATAGCCGTAATTGCGGAACGAATATCCTTTGACGACATACGGCGCCCCGTTGTAGAACATCTCGTACTGCTGGTGACGTCCGCCAAATTCAGAACCGATAATATCCCAAGCTAGCTTGAACAGCTGCACCTTTTGCTCCGCCCTCGCAACGTTCGAGCGGATATATTGATGCATATCCCCACGGGTCTCCTGGTTTACCAGCTCTCTGTAGGACGACGGTACTTGGAGTACTCCTCCTCCCACCAGCTCGCGCAATATGCGGATGACTGAGGAATAGATCGTATCCTGCATGCCAACAATACCGTACAAGAACCGTCCGTGCGGCCTCGCTACTCCTTGGCTATCGATGATGCATTCGTATTCGGATGCAAGCAGCATCCCCTCCACGGAAGCGGCCAAGGAAGCCAGCTCCCCAAGTCGTTCTTGTACTTGAGGGAACTTGTCAGTGCCATTCATTTCCGTGACTTTCCTTGCCACACCGATCAGAAACTTCATTTTGACGGTTAAGCGAGTTTGCGCCTGATTATTGCCAAGCACGTGTGCCGGTGTGGACAGAAACTGGGCACGTGTCGCTTCAATATTTTTATACACGAAGACATCTTTCCACGGTATAAACACATCGTCGAACACAACGAGAGAATCGCTCTCATCGAACTGGGTGGACAGCGGATAATCGTAGGTACTCGGCTTATCCGCCGCGAAGCTTTGTCGTGCATATAGCTTCAGCCCCGGTGCATCCATCGGCACGACAAACGATATGGCGTAGTCCTCGTCCCCAGGACGCAAAGGGGTAATGCTGCTGCATAACAAATAGTTAGATACAGCCGAGCTCGTTCCTAGCATTTGCGATCCTCGTACGATGATTCCATCTCCTCTTTCTTCATACACACCGACCGGGAGGAACTTCTCCTCCTGTTCATGTGCCGTTTTAGTACGGTCGATCTGCGGAGGGATGATGACATAAGTAACGAACTGATCATGATCCCTTGCGTATTGATAGAAATCGAGAACGTTCTGCGCCCTATCACCGAACACTTCCGGGTGGCTCGCAAAGCCTGACAAAAAACTGGCAACATGATCCGGGCTTCTTCCCGCAAAGCCGCAGGTCGCTTCAGCCCAACGGGTAATCGCTTGACGGCGGTCCGCCAAATCTTCCCTGCTTCTCGGTATCATAAAGATTTTATTCGCAATGGAGCCATCCACGGTGGTGTAAGTCATCTGATTAGCCGGATTAGCTGCAATATCATACAATTTGGAAAATGATTGAACAATACCCGAGAAGGCAGGATGGGTCGTTACATCATGAACGCGTTCACCGTTAATATAGATGCAGCGGTTGTCCTTCAAAGAGTTTTCGTACTGCTTGCCGGTCCTTACCATCCTTTTCTTCCTTTCCAACTGGCATTACTGCCCTCGGTTACCGGAACCCCAACGTTTGACCCAATCCGGATCGTAGCCAAACTGATCGAGAACTCGACCTACCGTATGATTCACGATATCATCAATCGTTTGCGGTTTATTGTAAAAAGCAGGCATCGGCGGAAATACCATTGCTCCTGCCAAAATAACGGTTTCCATATTTCGTACATGAATCAAATTCAGCGGGGACTCCCTTGTCAGCAAGATCAGCCTTTTACCTTCCTTCAGCATGACGTCTGCCGCTCGAGTAACCAGATCGGAAGCAAGTCCTGTTGCTACTCCGGCCAACGTTTTCATACTGCATGGAGCGATTACCATCCCGTCCACCCTAAAGGAACCAGAAGAAACACTAGCAGCCTGATTTTTGACATTATGATAAACGGAAGCCATCTTCTTCACCTGATTCAAGGAATAAGACGTTTCCATCTGAATCGTCTTCTCCCCCCATTCGCTTATAATCAAATGGGTTTCAGCCCCCAATCCATTCAATGCTTCCAATAAACGCACACCATAGATAGCACCTGAACCTCCGGTAATGCCAATGATGATTCTTTTCATTCAGGAGTCCCCCATCATTTATCTATTCGTTTATTTATTGCCCGGAAAATAACGGTCAACGAACTGCTGCGGCAGCTTGTCTACTACGGTGGCGTTCTGCACATACTCCGCTAGGTTAGGAATGCGGGTCACTTCGTAGTCAAATGGCGCTGCGCTTAACGGAACCGTGCAGTCAAATCCGATCTTGGAGCCTACTCCGTTATCCGTGGACGGATCGAGCTTCGAGCCTAGTGCGCGGTGGACGACGACAAGGTCATGCTCTGCCTGAAACCGCGTCGCCACGCACCAGTCAACCTGATCCATATCGAAAATATCGATTTCTTCGTCTACGACGATCACCTTTTTCACATCATAATGTCCTGCAAAAGCGGCAAGAATGACATTTTTAGCTTCGCCTTCATTTCGTTTTTTCATAGAAACGACCATATGAAAGCGGCATTTACCGCCTTTGGTTAAATGTACGTTACGAACGGTGGAAACCGTATTTTTCAATGATCTCAATAGCGACGCTTCCCGCGGAATCCCTCCAAGGAGCAGGTTCTCGTCCGACCCCGCCAGGCAGGTTTGATAAATCGGATCTTTGCGATGGGTTACGCAATGGACCTCGATAACCTCTTTATCACTTTGTGCTCCGTAGTAAGCCGGGAATTCTCCGAACGGACCTTCCGGTTCACGTATCTTAGGTAAAATCTTGCCTTCGAGCACGATTTCGGCATGCACCGGCACATCGATGTTCACGGTTTTGCAGCGGACTACCGGGATTGGAGCATTTTTCAGCGCACCTGCAATTTCCATCTCATCTTGACCTAAAGGTGCAATGGCCTGGGAGGCCAGCATCAGAATCGGATCGACTCCGATAACGATAGCGATTTCTAGAGGAAGCCCTTTTTCCTCCATTTTTTTATAGAAATTAAACGTATGTCTCGGAAGAATCAGCGCGCCAAGCCGGTTTTTGCCCGAAACCTGGAGCCTGTGAATGGATACGTTCTGGCTGCCGGACTCTGGATCGCGAACAATAGCAAGCCCTGCGCTGATATACGGCCCCGAATCTTTCTCCTGGTGAATCGGAATCGGGAACAGGCTTAACAAATCGATATCCGTATTGATAACAACCTCATGTACGGGAGCCTCTTCGCTTGAAACCAGCTCGGTCGGCAGCGGATGGTCGATAGCCTCGAGAAACTTCGGAATCATTTCATTTTCCTTGCACCCCATAGCTTGGGCGAAATGGGAACGGGTACTTGCAATGCCGGCCACAGCGGAAGTGGTGTAGCCCGAAATTTTCGGGAAGAACACCGGCTTCACACCGTCATATTGCTTGGTCAAAGCGGCAAGCTCGAACTCCGTTGATACATGTTTGTCCACTACCGCCAATTGATCGGACTCGTTCATAAATTGCAACCAGGATCTCAAACTATTAGCCTTCATCTTATACGCCGCCTCCATCATGAGATAGTACTTGTTTTACCTGCGGTTTTTTGTACTTTTGATACATGCATAATACAATCAGCGCCACCAGACCGACAACACTGGATATAACCTCAGGAACAATCATACAGATCGAAACAATGTAGAAGCATAATCGGATAACTATATTCATATCACGGAATAGATAGCCGACAACGGCCGCGCACAGTGCAAAAATCCCCGCGCAAGTGAAGAAGACAGCCCACACGATATGCTTCCAATCACCGATTAATAGCAATTCAGGACTCATAATAAAGGCAAACGGAATGAGCAGTACCGGAATACCGTAGTAAAAAGCGACAAAGCCCGTTTGGAACGGCTTCGTTCCTGCGATTCCTGCAGCGCTGTAACTGGCTAGTGCGACAGGCGGCGTAATCATAGACAAGCAAGCCAAGTAGAATACGAACATGTGGGCCGTCATTTTCTCAACCCCGAACTGCTGCAGTGCTGGAGCCATCAATACCGCCGCCATTATGTAAGCCGAAGTCGTCGGCATCCCCATGCCCAGAATAATGCAGGCAAGACATACCAACAGTAAGCTGATCACATAATTACCCATCGAGAACTGGATAATTAAGCTCGTGAATTTCAAACCAAGCCCGGAGTAGACGATAACCCCTACAATAATACCGGCTACAGCACACGGAATAGCAACTTGAATCGATTGCTTAGCTCCGCTTTCCAGTGCTTCGAATATTTTCACGATCGTAAATCGGGTATTTTTACGGATAAAGCTTGTTATAACAATAACTACGATAGACCAGAAGGCCGCTTTTTGAAGCGTAAAGCCGACGAAAATAAGCACCACCAACAAAGCCAAAGGAATAAGCAGGTGCAGCCTGTTCAAAATTTCCTTTTTCTCCACGGCATGCTCGTCTTCAACCTCGCTTTTGCCCATGCCTTCTTTTCTCGCTTTAAGGTCCACCATCACGTAAACAGATAAATAGTACAGAATAGCAGGAATTAACGCAGCCAAACATACGGCGCTGTACTTAACCCCCAGCATGTCCGCCATAATAAAAGCCGCTGCGCCCATAATAGGTGGCAGGATCTGCCCCCCTGTTGAAGCTAATGCTTCTACAGAAGCAGCGAACATGCCCGTATAACCGGATTTTCTCATCAGTGGAATGGTAAAAATCCCAACGCTCGCAACGTTAGCGGCTGCACTCCCGCTGATCGTCCCCATCAAGCTGCTCGCAACTACGGCTGCTTTGGCAGGTCCGCCCACCGTTCTACGCGTAATGGTGTGGGCAATATCAATGAACAGCTTCCCACCCCCTGATATTTCCAGAAAAGCTCCGAACAATATAAAGTAGAACACGAAATCTACGGATACCCCGATTGGAGAACCGAATATCCCATCTACAGAAAGGAACTGCAGATCTACCATCTCTGTAAAGTTCATTCCACGGTGCTGCAGAAGACCAGACAAGCTTGGGCCAAAGAAACCGTATAGTATAAACCCAACAGCCAGTAATGTCATTGCGTAGCCAACCGTTCGTCTGGAAGCTTCCAGCAGCAAGAGAACGGTCAGAACCCCAATGATCCAGTCCATTGAAGTGATGTCGTCTACGTACGGAATTCGGGAATTCAACCGTTCGCTGGAAAATGCGATATAAAAGCCTGGAATTAACCCAAGTACGGAAAGCGAGTAGTTATATACCTTGGACAACGTACTGGTATGTTCTTTCTTTGCATTGAACAAGCAAAAGGTTAAAGCAAGAGCGAAGCCAACATGGATCGCTCTTTGGGTGACGCTAGGAAAGCTGCCGAAACTGGCTGTGTATAACTGGAATACGGACCATGCGATAGCAATAAGTGATGGCAAACTTAAAAATTTTTTCATATGGCATTGTCCTCTCTTCCAATTATTATTTTAGCAGTCCCTTTTCCTTGAAATATTTCTCAGCCCCCGGATGCAGCGGAACGTTTACACTTGCCGGATCCATTGCCTTTGCAGGGTCGAAGTCTTTTAATGCATCATGCGCGTTAACCAGCTTCTCTTTATTTTCCATGATGGTTTTGGTGATGTTGTAAGCAAGCTCTTCGTTCAAGCCGATGGTCGTCAAGATCATGCTGGAGAAGCCGATGGTCGGCACGTCTGCTGCTTGTCCTTTATAGGAGTCTTTAGGCAAAGTGGCTGCTTGGTAACCCATTTTCTTGAACTTATCGACTACATCGTTCTCCATGGGTACGAAAGCAATGGGAGTATGTACAGCAATTTCACTGATGGTTGGGTGTCCTTTAGGCATAACGAGAATGTGAAGATCGGCTTCACCGTTTTGGAAAGCGGTTTGAATAACGTCGTTGGAGGTCAGCTCCACTTTTCCGCCGAATTTCTTCACGCTGTCATAAGTTAGGCCATAAGCTTCAAGTACCTGTCTGGTTGCAAATTCCGCCAAGCTTCCTTTGGTATTGGTGTAAATGCGAGCAGGGAGCTTTTTGTCTGCAATATCCTTAATGGATTTCACTCCGTTTTTCTCAACGAACGATTTGGATGCGACAAGCCCTACATAATATTGGTCCATCGAGCCTACAAGTGCCCGCAAGTCCTGTTGTTTGTCGGTATAAGCGATGTTGCCTTCATAAGCCCATTTGCTTGTAATACTGAAGGATAATGCCATATCTGCTTTTTTATCCTTCAACATGGTCGCATTTCCTACCCCGCCTGAGAACGGAAGTACGTCTACGGTCGAATTTTTGAGTACAGGACGCATTAATTCTGCGATGGATGCACCATATACATACCATGCGCTGCCCTGTGTATTCGTCGCAAATTTAATATTTGCTGGAACTGTGCTGCTAGGAGTCGATGCTGCAGGTGCTGCTGCAGGTGATTTCGCTCCACCACCATTGGTGCCGCAACCCATTGTGGCTACTAACATTAAACTTAATACACTTGCTGTCATAGAGCGCTTGTTGAACAATTTCATAATATCCCTCCATATGTCAAATTGGTTCATTTAATCAAAATGCCTCCATTACTTCGCGTAATAGCGAACCTCAAACGTTTTGCAGCCGTTAGGTGAAATCCAAGGTCCATGCTTCATTCCAGGAGGTCTGCATGCAACCATACCCGCCGTAAATTCCTGATTCAGACTTAAATCAATGATGGAACCTTCGATAATATAGAGCTCTTCCCAGAAATCATGAATCTGTACCCCGTTAGGAGTCGTATCCGTATTCGGTGCAAAAATGAGAATGCGTGTTGCCACCCCCGAATCAGAATCCTTTGCTATCACTCTTTCTGTCAGGCCCTCCACTGCACTAAAAGGCTTCTCCTCAAATAGGCGAAAATCCGTAAATTCCAACTCCGGCTTTGCCAACTTCCATCTCTCCTCTCATTCATGAATATCTTTCTGCAAAGAGTTCTAGCAGCTCACCCCCAGCACGAAATAAACTGTATTTTCCAAATTATCTAAATATTCTGTATTCCGTGTTGTGTATACATTAATACACAGTACCCCGTTTATAAAAGCGCTTCCATTTATATATTTACCGGATAGATTCTTTAGTTCTCTGCAAATGTTCAATCATTGTTAGGACCGCTGAATCCGGTTTTCGCTGCTCCAGAGTGGAAATGATTTTCAAATGCTCCATCAGCACTTCCTGCATCCGATTGCTTTTTTTCACCGCTTTAAGCCCAATTAACTGGGATAAGTTATGAAAGTTCAGCAGAGTCTGCTCTATTAATTCGAAACCTGCAAAATGAATCAACGTGCTGTGAAACTGCTGATCCAGATGAATAAATCTGACATCGTCATTTTCGAACATCGCCTTCTCCTGCTGCTTACAGCTGCGTTTTAATTGCTCCAACTGCTGCTCAGTGATCGTCTCAGCCAGACTTTTAATCACTTCGCTCTCAACAGACGTCCTTACAAGAAAAATTTGCTCGATTTCACTTTCTGTTACTGTACGAATCGTCATTCCTTTGCGGGGAATGGAAGTGATCAAGCCCTCTTTCATCAAATCAAGCAGCGCTTCGCGAACCGGAGTTCTGGATGTGTTTAATGAATCAGCTAGCTGTACTTCGGTAAAAATTTCCTTTGATGAAATATATCCGTTAAGGATTACCTTCTTGATCTCGTTGTAGGCTCGTTCTTTTGTTGTCGTATGTTTAACGATGGGATTCATATTAAATTTCATGATCAACATCTCCTCATATCTGGTTGTCTCATCCAAATATTTCATTTATTTCATGTACACATGATACGTGATACGTATTGGACGGTCAACATTTTTATGAGAATTTTCTCCTATAAAATCCCATTTTATGGCATTTATTGATAGAGAGATGTGGGTCTATCTTATTCAGATAGCCCACTCCATTTTTAACTATTTGAACATTTTCAAGGAGCGGTGTTTGTCTAGATTTTGAAGTGACCGATAAGTCCTTGCAGATCTTGTGCCATCTTGCTCAGATCGCCTGCGCTTGCGGTAATTTCCTCCATGGAAGCCATTTGTTTCTGTGCAGAGGACGATACGTCTTGGGCAAGTCCGGTTGATTCCTTGGCAATGTTCGCGGACTCATCCAGCGAAGCGGACACTTCCTCTGTTCCGGCTGCAATTTCCTCGGCGACAGCAGATATTTCTTGCACTTGGTTCGCCACTTCCTGAGCTGCTCTATAGATGAGGTTAAACGTTTCTCCCGCATCAGCCACGACCTGAATGCCTGTCTCTACTTCTCTTGCATTTTCATTCATAGCTTCAACCGCAAGAACCGTATCGTCTCGAACCTCTCGAATTAATGCTGTGATTTCGTTGGCGGATTGAGCGGATTGCTCAGCCAGCTTTCTGACTTCCTGTGCGACTACAGCAAATCCACGCCCTTGCTCCCCGGCACGTGCAGCCTCAATGGCTGCGTTCAATGCGAGCAGATTCGTTTGCGAGGAAATTTCCGTTATCAGTTTAACAATATCACCAATTTCCTGCGACTTCGCATCTAATCGATTAATGACAGAGGTACATTCACTGACCTTAACGTGGATATTGTCCATCTGATACGATATTTTCTCTACCGTTTCTTTCCCTTTTTCCGATTCATCCGAGGTTTTAATTGCACTCTCCGCCATTACGGAGGTTCCTTGAGCAATACGCTGCACCCCTGAGGCCATTTCTTCCATCGCGTTCGCGCTTTGCAAAGCGCCATGAGCCTGAACGTCTGCACCCTCTGCTACCTTCTGTATCGATTGAGCTATCTGTTGAGAAGCGACAGAGTTCTGATCCGCACTAGCTGACAGCTCCTCGAAAGTGGCGGCAAGCTGTTCAGAATTAAGGGAAACTTGCCCGATCAAAGTTCTTAAATTTTCCGTCATGGTGTTAAAGTCGCTTGCCAGCTGTCCTACCTCATTGCGTGCACGCACCTTCAGCTGCTGCTTCAAATCTCCCTGCGCCAATTGGTTCATGGCTTGTCCTACTTGAATTATTCCTTGAGACATCGTTGTACCCAACCACAAGGCAATAGCTATCCCAACTATCATGATGATGAGTCCGATCAGGAGTGTCCGAAGCCACATGCTATCCAATGACTCAGTAAACTCGGAATAAGGTGCGGTTACGACAAGCTTCCATACGCTATCCGGAATTTGGCGGGCACCGACCAAATGATTGGAGTTATCTTCTTCAATATAGCCAATGAACGGCTCCTGCATTTGTAAAAAATGCTCGTAAGCTGTTTTTTGCTCAGGTGTCGCTGCCGTATCCAAAATATTTTCCGTCAACACCTTACTGGCATCCGGATGAGCCAAAATGTCTCCTTTATCATTAACCATGTAGGCATATCCGCTTTTGCCGAACTGAATGCGCTGCACGATAGCTGCAATTTGTTCTCGGCCGATCGCTCCGGTAATGACACCTGTAACCGTGCCGTTAGCATCACGAATAGGAGCAGCGACATTCATAATCATGCTGTTGTCGGCTTTGGATATAATCGGTTCACTGATTAACGTCTTCCCGGTTAATGCAATCTGATAGTAGTCCCGGGAGCTGATGTCGAACTTCGTTCCCAACGCTTTTTTCTCAATCTGCTGTCCTTGTCCTTTGGTATCAAAAAGAGAAAAGCGTAAGAAATCGGAGTTTCTTGATAAATAACCCTGTAGTACTCCAACCCGTTCGTCAAAAGAATTCCCGTTAACAAAAGAGGGCAGGCCGGTAATACCATTCATTTCCGCCGTCACCCTATCCCGCCATTGGGTAATCAGCTGTGCGTTTAATTCCAGCTGCTGATTGACGTTCAATTCAATATCTTGCTTCAGCATATCCGATGACGACTTGTACATAAAACCGCCTACGACAGCCACCGTTACAAAAATAACAGCAATAACAGCAAGCATCAGCTGCAGCTTGAAGCTTCTCCAAGATTGAGACTGAAAAATAGCCGTGAATCGTTTCGTATTCATATTCCGCTCCTCTGAAGTTAATAAAAAATGGCTATTCAAATTTGAATAGCCAAAATATACAAACATCCTCTGTTTTGGCAACCCGGCTATCATAGCTGTATACAACCTTAGACCCGTGGCTTTGTGTCTCCATCTTTCGACTGGATTTACCTTTTTTATAAAATTTTCAAGTACAGGAACGCAGAAATTTGCCCTTAACATCACCTCTAGAAACATTTGTACAAATGTTATTGCGAGTTCAGTAGGTCTATGGATGCAAAAATGATCAATGTAAAATTTTACTTTTGTATACATAGTACATAATACTCAATACTCCAGTCAATACATTTATTTACAATTGTTTTGTTCTTTCGACAAGAACGATAGAAAAAGTTTAAAAATATGACAAAAATAAATGCATAATTGTTTGCATTTGAACCTTTAGAAACTGAATCGCCCACTCAAAGAAAACGTTAACTTTCTACATTCCTAGATGGATATAATTTCCTCAATAACAAAAAAAAGCCGCAATATCGGCGGCTTTTATCACAAAATATGGATTTAACATAACAACATTGTAAAGGATAGGCTAAATTATCCCTTCATCCTCTATGGCAAATTCGAAATCGTCCAAATCATAGACTTGAACCTGGATGGCCGCTTCAATCACTTTTTCAATAAAATCAGGCTGATCCGTCAAAATCGGTGCATGCTCACGTATGGACGTCAAGACGAGCTCCGTCTCGATCGGATCAAAGGCTTCCCCGTACTCTTCATTATCGTAAGAGTTTACCATTGTTAACGTGACGACATCATTTAGTGGCATCGGCGGACTTTTGGCCCATGGAACATTCAAGGCCCGCTCAATCTTTTTACGGTTCAATGGCTCTTCCAGCAATCCGATCAGCTCGGTAATTTTTTGTCTTACATGAGGCTCATCGTTTGGATCCGGCATGATCGGTTCCTTGCTGTCTTTGAGCTCATACAACTCCTGTATCGTAGTATAAGGAACGATGTATTCAACTGGTTGGCCAGGAACGAGCAGTTCTCCGTACACCGCAATCATAACCGCTTCTATGACAAAGCTTTTGCGCATCGCTCCGCCCCCCTCTCTGTCTGTAGTGGATCCTTCTAATACCACATTATATCACTATTGCAGCCTGTACACATCCGCAGCTTGCCTATTCAAAACAGCCCATCGTCAAGGAAGATACACCTTGAGCGATAGGCTGCCAGTTAGATCACAATCCGTTAGCGGACTTCATCTTGCAAAATCCATACACCTTTTGCAGGAAGCTCGGTTACTCCTGAGCGATTATTCCCATCCAATAGATCTTTATACATAACTTCTCCAAGATCGACAGCCGCCGGATGATCATTATGATTGAGTACGAACGTGAACTGCTGCCCCTGCTTCGTCCGGCGTGTTACCTCGATGCCTTCCGGAGCATGAAGCAGTGGTTCGATTCCACTATCTCGGCATATGCTCAGCAAGAGACGATCCATGAATTCCGCGTTTGGACTCGTTGCAACATACCACGCTTCTCCTTGCCCGAACCGGTTGCGGGTCAGAACCGGCATCCCTTGATAAAAGTCTGAGCCGTATTCTGCCAGTACCTCGGCTCCCTCCGAATGAATCAGATCACAAAGCAAACGGCACCCGTATGTGCTTCCCGCATCAAGCTCGCCGAAGGACGTCGTCATAACCATGTCGTTGGAAGCCTCAGGAGGCAGAGCATCGATCTCTTCCGCCCAAATGCCCAGCAGAGAGCGCAGTTCACCCGGATAGCCACCAAGTGTAACCAGATCGTTCTCGTTCACAATGCCGCTGAAGAACGTGGTTACGAAGCGTCCACCCTGCTGTACGTAATATTCAAGCTTCTTGGCGAAGCCGGGCTTAACCATGTACAACAGCGGAGCTATGACGATTTGGTAGGAATCAAGCGGCGTATCCTCGCCAATCAGATCAACCTGAATATTATGATCGAATAAAGCTTTGTAATATTTCATCATTTCATCTACATACTTGAGCTCCTTGCTAGGTCCCGAAGACATCTCTACAGCCCACCAATTGTCCCAATCGAACAAGATCGCGACTTTGGAATCGAGACGGGAGTCCAGTAACGTATCTCCAAGGCGCTGCAGCTCATCGCCAAGCTGTGCGCATTCACGGAAGACCCGGGTATGCTCATGTCCCACATGCTCGATAACTGCTCCGTGATACTTCTCGCAAGCGCCCATCGAACGCCGAAGCTGGAAGAACATAACCGTGTCTGCTCCCCGTGCAACCGCCTGATAGCTCCATAGACGCATAACACCAGGGCGCTTCAAGCTGTTGTAGGCCTGCCAGTTCTGCTGGCTCGGAGTCTGCTCCATCAGCATGAAAGGTTCGCCATCCTTCAAGCCTCTCATCAAGTCATGTCTCATCGCCGTTACACTGACAGGGGTATCGTATCGCGGATAGTTATCCCAGGAGACAATGTCCATCGACTTCGCCCATTTAAAGTAATCGAGCGGTTTAAAGGTCCCCATCAGGTTCGTCGTTACCTTGATATGCGGCGTTACGGCTTTGAGCTCCTCGTACTCTGCCTGGTAGCATTCCAGCAGCGCATCGCTGTTGAAGCGGTTATAGTCCAGAGAGATTCCTTGAAATGTCGTCTTGCCGTCTCCAAGCTGCTCTGTCAATGCACTTGGCAGCACAATTTCATCCCAATCGTGGAATGTATGTCCCCAAAAACGGGTGTTCCACGCCTTATTCACCGCGTCCAGCGTACCATATCTCTTCTTCAGCCAGACGCGAAACGCCTTTTCGCATTGGTTGCAGTAGCAGCTCCCACCGTATTCGTTGTTGACATGCCATACGGCTAAAGCCGGATGATTTCCGTACCGCTCCGCCATTTTACGTGCCATGAGACGGGAAAAACGCCGATAGGACGGGCTGCTTGGACAAAAGTTGTGCCGTCCTCCGAATTTACGCTGCTTGCCGTCGGACGTAACCCGAAGAACATCGGGGTATCTCTTGGCCATCCAAGCAGGCACGGCTGCGGTTGATGTGGCGAGACAAGCATAAACGCCGTTTTGTGCCATCTTGTCCAATATTTCATCCAACCAAGTGAAGTCGTAGGTTACTTCATCCGGCTGAAGGAGTGCCCATGAGAATACGGCAACGGTCGCTACATCGATACCGGCTAGCTTGAACAGACGCATGTCCTCATCCCATATTTCCCGTGGCCATTGGTCCGGGTTGTAGTCTCCGCCATAAAATATTTTGGGCAGCTTCGAATTGATCATTGTCAAGCTCTCCTTTTCCTTTATCCATAGTTTGTCCAATCACTTCACATTTCCTTGATCCGATGCGATGAATTTGCCCATCTGCTCATTCACGCTGCGCAGTGCAGAGTTGACATCAATCTTCGAGGCACCTACCTCGTAGGCAGCTGCATTTAGTTTTTTGCGAGCTTCCCCATCATAAGGAGTCGGCGGATGCAGCTTACCGGGCTTAGCACCGAAAATGGCATTCAAATTTTTCCCCTTCAAGGAAGGCAGATTCGTACCGAAATTGTTTTGATATTCCTGTGTTTTCTTTAATACGGTCAGATTGCCGTTCTGGTTGATTATCGTTTGCACCTCATCACTCAGGAAATAAGATATGGCCTGAAAAGCCTGCTCCTGATGCTTCGAGTTTTTTGAAATCATAAACATTTGGAAATCGATCTCACGCCCGGTTCCCTTAGCTTCCTCAAAGTTAGGAATTGTTACCATATCCCAATTCATAGGCTGGCCTTCCTGCTGCAGCTTCTCTAGCGCAGCCAGCATAGACCATGAGCCGATCATAGCGGTGTCCTTCAGCTTGGTAAAGTCGTTCTGCCCTTGCCCCGATGGCAAATTGCCGTCCAACCAACCCGGAATAGAATAAATTTCCGCTGCTTTGCTTACGACCTTTATCCAGGTATCGGTTTCAAGCACAGGCTTGTTCGATTGCACATCAACATAAGGTAGCGACAATCCATATCCCATTAAATCGGCTCCGCCCGGATTCAGCCCGCGGTATCTGATGCCGTTCTCCGTTCGGGTCAGCTTCTTGGCGATGGCGATAGCTTCATCCCAAGTCATTCCATCCTTCGGGTAGGCTATGCCGAATTTATCGAAAATGTCCTTGTTGTAGTACAGCGCCGGGAAGCTCATCGTTACGGGAAGCCCCATTAGCTCTCCTTTATTGCTATAGCTCTTCAGCGTCTCCAAAGTAATAGGATCAAGTCGACTCAAATCAGTATCGAATTTTTTCACTAACGGGTTCAAATCGGCCGTAAAATCTATCTTTTGAAAGGTCTGAACTCCCGTCGTGCTGGCGATAACCAGATCCGGCAAATTACCCGAGGCAATCAGCGTGTTGATATGATTCTCCTTCGTCGGATTCATGTTAACGAAATCCAGTGTAATATTCGGATACTTTTTCTTTAATGGCTCAATATAAAACAGCTGCGCTTCCTTCTCACTAACCCCTACGTTCAAATATACTTTAAGCGTTACAGGTTCAGTGCTGACCGACGGGACTGCATTCACCGTTTCCTTTACCTGCCCGCCACCATCCTTCGCCGTGCTGCATCCGGTTGCCAATACGAACAGAACGAGCGCCATACCAAGCTTTTTCATCTTCTTGTCCCCCGATTTATGTATATTCTCGCAGGTTCATTCGCAGACTTAAGATAACGCTTTCAAAACGGGTTTGAATTTTTCATTAGATATAGGGATATGAAACAAAATAATGGATGGTCATGCCTTCACTATATCTTGCATAGTTCCCTGCGATTAACATTTATAATAATTTGTTATTTTAACCGCAGCAATCTTAACATCTTAATCAAATATTATTATTTGAAACTAAACGTCTTATATATTTGAACCCTCCCCGCTCCCTTCGCGGAGCCGAGATCTGAACTCCCTGGGAGAGCATGGATTGTAGCGCTTGAACATTTTATAAAATTGCGCCACATTGGGAATGCCTACACTGCAGCCGACTTCCACGATACTGAGATCCTGTGTCAGCAGCATGCACTCAGCCATTTTTATTCGTTTGAAATTCACATAATCAACGAAGGTTACTCCCATCACCTTTTTGAAATATTTCACAAAATAATGATAACTCAAATTCATCAGGCTGCAGACGTCCTCCACCGATATCTTCTCCCCAATGTGCGCATCGACGTAGTTCAGCACTGGCTTCAAGCGAATAATTTCAATATCCTCCGACCCCTTGAGCAAGCCCTGCTTGTCATAACGCACTAGCAGCAGCATGAGACTTCGGACCGCTATCGCAATGGCCATTTCATATCCTCTGCGTTTCCCTTGCATTTCTTCAAAAATGTGCAATATTAAGCAGTGAGCCTCACGACGGGCATCCGTATTGGTCGTGAAAATATAATTCAAATCGTCTAACGGATTCGTGAGTTCAGAAAATCCGTGAAGGAAGGGCAGAGTGCTTTGATCCAAATATTGAGCCAAATTCACCTGAAGCACCACATAGCGAAGCGGATCCGTACTTCTATCAGACCTATGCAGTTGGGATGAGCCAAGCATGAATACATCGCCGTCATGCAAAGTAAGGGCCGTGTTCTTCGTATATACATCCAAATTTCCTTGTTGAATGGCTAGAAATTCTACTTCCTTATGATAATGCCAATCGCCGATATGAACATTACTGCGCTGCAGCTCCCATACTTTCAGAAACAACAGCGGATTTTGGTAAATGACCAGCTCATTTCTCGCCTCAGCAATCACACCGACAGGCTTAGCCATAACGCAGCACCGACCTCACTCCTACATTTATGAATAGAGCAAATTTGGATGTCCATTAATCCTTAACCCTTAACAATTTTTTAACATTAAAAAATAGCAAATGACAATTTTGAATAAAGATTGATTAAAAAATAGGATATCATTTTTTTGCTTCTATTTCTATAATTTTACTTATTGGAATCGTTTTCAAACATAATATAGGAGGTCTTAAAGCAATGTTCAAATGGAGTGGAACAAACGGAGCTTTACTTAGCCTTGTCATGCTGGCGGGATTGCTCTCTGCTTGTGGCGGCAAGGAGACGACGACAGCTGTTGGCAAAGATCAACCTAAAGTTAAGGAGGAAAATAAAGACCCCGTAACGGTTACATTCGGAGTCCGCCCCAGCTATTTGACCGATAACGAAATTCAACGCTATATCATTGATCCTGTGAAGAAGAAATATCCTTATATAACCGTCGATATTGTCAAATTGGATGACAAAAACAATTCCTTCGAAAAGCTTCTCGTAGCAGGTGCCCTGCCGGACATTAACGTAACCAATTCATTAACGCTGCAAGGAACGAAGCTGCTCGGCATCCAAGAGGATATGACAAAAATAATAAAGGAAAACAGTTATGATCTAAGCCGATTCCAATCCGAGCTTCTCGATACTGTCAAAGCGAACAATCAAACCGACTACCTGGTCGGAATCCCTTACTACGTCCAGTTTAATGCGCTCTACTATAATAAAGATATTTTCGATAAGTTCGGAGTTCCTTATCCTAAGGACGGGATGACTTGGTACGAGGTGACTGAATTAGCCAAAAAAATGACCCGAATGGATAATGGCGTGCAGTATCGCGGTTTCGAGCCAGACTCAGTGTATCGCCCCGCGTCTCAGCTTTCTCTGCCTCTCATCGATCCTAAATCTTACAAATCAATTGTAAATACCGATCAGTGGAAAACCGTACTGGAAATGGTTAAGAACATTTACAGCATTCCAGGCAACAATAAAGTCCAGCCGTTCAGTCCAGGCGTGAATGCATTTGTCAAGGACCGCACCATCGCCATGCTCGCAGGCTTGAACAACCTTGGTAATTTGGCCGATGTCAAGGATGTGTGGAATAACTGGGATTTCGCCTCATATCCGGTATTTGCGGAGAGACCAGGCATAGGCACACAAGCCGATTTCCATCTCATGCTTATGTCACCATCCTCGAAGGTAAAGGATGCCGCCTTCAAGGTCATGACAACCATCGTTTCCGACGAGGTACAGCTTGATATGGCTCATATGGGAAAAGGCTCCGTGCTGAAGGATAAGAAATTCCAGGATGAATTCGGTAAAGATCTCGAGTTCCTTAAAGGGAAAAACGTTCAAGCCATATTCAAAACCAAGCCCGCTCCAGCCTTCCCGCCGACGGAATTTGCTAGCGAGGCGTTTAACCAGATTACGAATCTTATGAAGACAATCATGAAAGATAATATGGACGTCAACACGGCTATGCGCCAATATAACGAGCAGATGGATAAATTTATCGAGCAGAACCGAACTAAGTAGTTGATTAATAAAAGAAAGAAGATGCAGGCTCACGCCTGTATCTTCTTTCTTTTCGTTATGACTCCAATTGATTCATTGTTGGGGTAGACTCTGAACCCATTGCATCATCCGGAATTTGCTTGGCGCTTTGCCGTCGCCGATTCCGCCTCCCCATTCGATGTAACCTCTTCTCAAATTGCCATCGTTCTCATTGATCACCAACGAAAAACTGAATACTCCGCTCTCTGTCCGAATCGGCGCTAATTCAGACCATGGCAATGCCAATTCATAGGTCGTCAGCTTCTGAGCTTCATCTCTTGCAACATGAACCGTCCCGTTTGCAACCAATCCTTTGGCAACACCAGAGGGTGTTATCCACCTATATATTTGAGGACCTGCTGCGGTTTGTGAAATGCCATACTCATAATAATTCGAATCCTCACCAGGCAAACCGTTCGAGATGGCAAATTGGATTCCGTCGTTATTCCACATATTCACATCCGCCGCCGGAAAAGCATGAGTATCATCTTTAATCGATGCAGTCAAATAAAAATTATTCTCATCCTGGTTGAGCCATAGTGAACCACTCAAATCGTCGGTCCCTCTGTAGCCGTTCACCTTTACGGTACCCTTGGCTAAATCGATGGTCGGCGGCTTCGCAATGATAAGCGGGTCAGGGTTTCCATCTACGTTAACCGTTCCGTTATAGACCGGATTGAATTCAACGGAGCCCGTATAAGCGTATGTTTTGTTGTTTCCGTAAGCCACGTTAAAGTTAGCTGTATAGCTTTTTGCCAGCTCTATGTTTTGTAGGGCGATGTCGAATTCCCCTGTTGCTTCAGGCTGCAGCACTTGATTCAGTTCCTGATGGCCTGATACAGCTCCTAGCTGCCAATCCACGCCATGGATAGGCAATGCGTTCACCTTTGAATGATTGTGGACTTGCACTTTGATCGATTGACTGAGCGGCAGCGTATCTTTAATTATAGGACGAATACGAATCGATTCAGACGGATTCACTGCTGCCGCATGCTGAAGCAGACCGATTGCTTGACCGCCGGATTTCAGAACCCCTCTCACCAGTCGTGTCCCCGGCACCTCTAAGCCGCTAACAACAACAGGCTGGAGCTTGGTTTGACCAGGAGCAGCGTAAAGTGGATAAGAGCTGCCCTCTACGTCCAGAGTAAAATCAAGCGTTCCCGAGGTCGTGTTGATCATCTCAACCTGCAAAGTTACCGGCTCGCCCGTCAGCGAGCTTTCCCCGTGAACCGCAAATGTTGCATCCTTGCTGATCCCTTGGATCTCCCCTTTGATATAGATAGGTTCTCCAGTCAAGGTGACGTAGATTTTGCCATTCACCGGCGTAAACATTTGCGTATTTCCCATCATGTCTGTAATTTCAACAGGTTGATTCGTCCGGATAACAGCGGAATCGGATGCCAGTGACCATACGACCCGTTTACTCTGTCCGCTTTTCGCAAAAAGGTAGCTTTTCAAGCCGGACTCCAATGACTCTTCACCCGAGAACTGCCAACCGGTGAGCTCTCTTGTCATAGCGGCATAAGCAGCATAAGCGGGCTTTGGAGTAAACGCTCCAAGTGGGTCAGCTACATTGCGGAGCAGACCGAAATTATCTTCGTTGTAGTCGTTACGGAGCCCATCATTCACTAGATCGTACCAATATATTTTCTCGACTCCGCTTGAAATCGCCGAGACATAGTAACGAACCAAATAATTTGCTTGTTTAATTTCATCGATGCCATTCGCGGCGTTGAAGGTTGGATAACCGAATTCCGTGATCCAAATCGGTTTGTCTTGGCCGTTATTATACTGGCGAATCAATGCCTTGATTTGCTCCATAGAGTCGGCTACGCCCTCCGGCTCATTGGGGTAACGGTAAGGATGCAGAGTTACCGCGTCCATGTACTGCAGCCCGCCCAACTTGAACACTTCCTCGATCCAGCTCACTGCATCTTCAGAAGCCACAATGCCGTAGACCGGGAATTCGGGATGCTCGGCTTTGACGGTTTCATACGTTTTTTTCAATAATTTAAAATAATAATCTGGCCGGGAGTTGGCGGGACTGTTGCCCCTTTTTCCAAAACCACCGTTAAACTCATTGTAGGCCTCCATCGCAATCAACTGATCTTTATAATAATTAACGTACGCTTCAGCATAGTTGGCAAAGCCTTCGCGCCCTTGATCGGTATATGGAGTTCCATTGTTGTCGTAAAACGGGTTATTGTATGCGGCCACAAACACCATACCGATACCCTGCTCTTTGAGCTTAACCATGTAATTATCGGGAGTTGGAGTGAATGTGTACACTCCCTTGGTCTTCTCAATCGCATGCCACTCAATGCCATCCCGGACCGATTTGGCTCCTGCCTGTTGAATTAACGGGATTGTGCTGGTCTGTCCCCGATGCAGATGGGTTGCGATCCCAAATGGAGAATCCGCTACGGCAGTAAAATCATAGGGCGATAGAACAGCGAACGACGTTTCTAATGAGACTGACGGTTGTTGGTTCGTAGATCCCACGGTTGCCACTAGCTTAAAGTAGCCTCGTTTAGAGAATGGGACTTGAATAAGTATTTGGCCTTTGTCATTGTGTCCTGTTCCTTCAGATATTTTAGCGCCTTGCATATCGTAAACAGACCATGTAACAGTGGACTGCAGCGTAGCTACTTTGAACTGGATCGGTTCATTTTCGGTAAACACATTTCCGGTTTTGATTTGTTTCAGCTCCGTTACAGGTACGTTCACCGTTACGTAGGGGCCATCTTGGCTCCACTGATTTTGAATGCTTCCAGCTTCGATCTTGAATGTGTACGTTTTGGCGATATCGGAATTTTGAATCGGAATATGATACGTAGTGCCGGTTACGGTTGCAATGGACTTGCCATTTTGAAGGACACGATAATTTCCCGCAGAGCCTTGCGGTTCCGACCATTTTAATTCCAAACCGTTCTCGTTCAATTGTACAACTTCAACGCTGGCGCCGGAGGGCCACTTTGGAGCCGCTGGATTAACACGGGTGTGCGATAGGGACAAATAGGGCTGATTCGCTGTGCTCTCTTTACTGTTGATATGGATAAGAGCACCGCTCTTGGCGGCTTGAGTAAAACCGAAACTGGCTACCTGATCGGATTCGAGCTGCGCCTTCACATAAGAAGTGACATCCACCTGAATCCATTTCCAGGTCAAGCCTACATTCACATTAGCCAAATAATGGTCCATGACCGGCTTGTCATTCCAGGTCGTCATATTCTCACTCCACGAATCGTCCTCCACTCCGTACAATTGAAAGGCCAGTGGACTTCCGTTAGCATTGTTGACCGCAGCATAAACATTCAACGTTGCCGTTCCCAATTCCCCGGCATAAGAGCTTAGATCGAATTTCATATAGGATTCCCGAGTATAGTTCGGATCGCCGCTCCACGTTCTTACCTGAAGTAACGGGAACGTACCGTAATTGATATTTACTGACGATCCCCCATTCATATAAGTATCTGCCAGCGGCGGGACCTGGATTGTGGCATTGTTCGTTTCGAGGGCGTAAATCAAGGAGCCTCCGTTAGTCATTAAAAAGCATGCAATAGCCATGATCAGTAAATTACGGATGACTGGATGTATCCGTCGGAAAGCTTTCATAAACCATCACTCCTCTTCTAAAAGTGGTTGAACAAAGCAAACCGTCTTTCTCTATACAAGCCAATCATTATGTCTTCAAGTTCTTCACCTCCCCTGCTCTTATTTCGATAGCTGTTTCATCCACTCCGATCCACACAGATATGGCTGAAGGGTTATGTACAATGTAGCCGGAGGTCGAATAACGGAGCTGCCGGATGGCCCCCATGTAAGCAACAATTTCGGAATTGGTGGCATACCAGATATCGGTGTGACGCCCTACTAGCTCCCCGAACTGTTCGAGCATGCTCCAATTTCGGTCTCTCTCGAACTCATAGCTATGGCCCCACACATAAAGTAGTGCCATTCGCGAGTGCCTGGGCTTATCGGAGAGAAGTCTTTCGCCGTACTCCAGCATTTGTTTATGATGGCAAGTCGGATGCCATAGCAGGAAATCGGAAGGCATCTGGAACGTATGACTGCTGGTTGTCGTTCGAGCATATTCAATGCCAAGGCCAGGCAAAGCCGACACAACCTGTTCATTCCAAGAGCCATAGGGATAACTCATGCCACGAACAGGATAATTAGTAAGCGCTTCCAAAGCGGCGCGATCTTCCATGATTTCCATGACAATGCGATCCGGAGGGGATAGGTCCAGGAAGGGATGCGCTGTCGTGTGGGCAGATACTTCTTGCCCGGTGTACAACGTCCGAACTTCCTCCACTCCTATATAACCTGGCTTACCAAGAAAACCCGAGTTTAGATGAAACGCACCTTTCAATCCGTAATCGTTCATTTTAGCAACAAGCACACGATCCTCTTCTCTTCCATCGTCGTAGCTCAATGTAATGGCTTTCGTTCTTCCGCCGGGAAAACGGTCGTATTGTATCCTCAAGATGGTTCCTCCTTTGTTGGGGAATGGTGATGAAAATAACCATTCCACGAGCTTGCCGGTACCCTAAGAAGATTGAAATTTGCACATATAATCCGGTGAAGTATCCTCCTCCAACCACTGTTGTCATTGGGAATTTGAATCTAATCGCTTTGCAGCGGGTATTTCCCAATGACAAAGGTGGACGCTAAAGCTCTTCCGAGAGATACCTCACCTACTCTAAGGGCAAATTTCTAGAACTCACGGTTTATCGACAGCCTATGGAATGATTAAGAATACAACCATTCCCTATCTATAATAGCTATCATGAGATCCATTTCCGTTCTTTTGAAGGGAAGCGACTTATCCTGCTGAGTTATTTGCGGATCTTCCACTTTCGTGTAAGTGAGCAGCGCTTTACCCGAACCGGTAAACATACAATTCAAATCCATGAATTCGAACGGCCCGGTCTCGATGTCCCCCACCCTCTCCCATGTTATACCGGCGTCTCGCGACAAAGCAGCAGTTAACGGGGTACGCAGTCCGTAATGGTGTCTTGTAGGATCATAACAGCTATCGTTATAAAACAAGACCAAATCGTTTGTTCCTGGAATTCGTCTTAAGCAAGTGCACGATTCTGGGGCTTTTAATCCCGAGGTTTGAGGCAACGACCATGTTTCTCCCCCATCGTCAGAATAGGACAAGAACACGGACCCTAGCTGCGTCCGAAGCGACATGATCAGCTGCCCGGAAGGCAGCTCTGCCACCGATGCCTCCATCGCACCGCGCATTGGCAGGTCGACCGTCCCGCCTGACCTCCGCCAGTTGAGTCCCTCGTCGTCGCTTAGAAAGCAAGCAACGATATTATGCTGGCTCCCCTGATGCCCCGTTCCAAAGTGAAACGGCAGGAGTAATCGCCCGCTCGACAAGACATTCATCTGATTGGCGCCTCCCTGAAGCCATTGTCCATCGCTTCGATTCCATACATTGCCTGCATCCGACCAGCTTCTCCCTTCATCGGTGGAGCGGAATAAACACAGGGTTGAGCTGCTGCCCCCGTGATGACCTCTCAAGCAATGAAGCATCAGTTCACCCGACGGTAATCGGGTTAAACCGGGAGCTTGCACGTTATGGTCTCCTGGCTGAACGTCCACGAGCAAGGATTCCTCCCCCCATGTGCTTCCGCCGTCTCTCGATAGTTTGGTATAAATGCGACAAAGGCCAAAATCGCTTCCTCCCTCCAAGCTATCCTCGTACTTATGCCAAGCCAAAAGCAGGCTTCCATCCTTCAGCTGAACGACGCTGGCCGTATCATTACGAGGATTGCCCGTTCCGGCTTCCGCTACCTTACTGTATTGGATCACTCCATTCCACACTCGTCTCATTCCTCCTCCTGTCTAGGGAAATCAGGATGGAAGGCACTCTATCCATCCTGTACCAAAGCTTGGTGAATACTTACCGGCTGCGATGACAGATCATTATTCGTTAAAATTTCAGCTTGAACTCGTAAAAGTCTTTAGTCAAAAATGCCTTTGTTTTGTTGTCCTGATACCATTTGGCATACCATTCTTCAATATTTTTGCCGTTGTTTTTGTCCCAGGTGCTTTTGGCATCCTGAAATGCCTGATCAATCGTGTAGGAAGTTCCAGAAATAATGGCCTTGGTCCAAATATCTCCTATATTTTTAGTGGCGTTATTAAACGACGTTTGCAATTCCCCAGGCATAGCGGGAATATGTTCCGGATGCGTAAAGTCCGGCATAGGGCGTTTCTCGTCCAAATAAATATCATACGCCTGCTTCATAAGATCCAGGTATTGCTTCTCTATGGGGTCGCTAGGATTCAACGATGCCTGAAACTGACCGCAAGAACCTTCTACAATCGGCGAGAAGAGCATCGTATAGGCGGCTGTGTATTTGATCTTCGGATCTGTTTTTTCTTTATCAATGAATTGCTGGCATCCATTTGAGCCTTCCTTCCAATCTTCACCTTTGACTCCGTATTTTAAGGTTTGGCCTGTTTCCTTGGCTGCCATGAAATCAACATAGCTCATAACTGCCTCCGGATGCTTGGCGTCCGCATTGATCATCGCGGTCACTTGAACCGGGTTGGACAAGATAGGGCTGAACTGCCCGAATACGGTAGCAGGAAGCGGAATAACCTGTAATTCTGCATTCGGATCTGCCTTTTTCAGTGCTTTGAATGTTTCAATATCGGATTGATGTACGCTCGAACCCCACATCCCGATTTTTCCGGCAATAATCTCCTGCGCATACAGTCCCATGTAACCGGAGCCTTTTTTCGTTAAATAATCTTTGTCAATTAACCCTTCATCGTATAATTGCTTCTTGAAGGCAGCCGCTGCTTTCGCTCTGTCCCAATCCCAAACCATCTTATCGCCGGAGATGACCCAGCCTACATTGCCGAACATACTATCGATAACTTGGATGGAACGGGAGCCCATATCAAGCGTAATGGTATCCTTCTTTCCATTGCCATCCGGATCGTTATCTCGGAATGCTTTCAATACACTAATGAGCTCTTCCGGAGTTTGGGGTACTTGAAGGTTCAGCTTTTTGAGCCAATCCGACCTTACCATCAACACATTGTGCGGTCGCAGCCCATTAATTCGGCCAAACCCGTACATTTTCCCATCGGGCATCGTGGCTGCTTTTTTCAATGCAGGATATTGTTTAAGTAAATCCTTATAGGTCGTGCTATGCTTCTCAATTAAGTCATCGACGGGCAGGATTAATTTTTGATCATACAATTGGTTGCGGAACGGGCCGCTAAACTCCTGAATCAGCTCGGGAGCAGAGCCCGAGGCAAACAACGTGTTGAATTTTTGAACGGACTCAGTCCTTGGAATCGAAATGACTTTGATTTGGGCCGGTCCGTTCTGGGACATCCAGGTCACCCAGCGATTTTTCTCAATTGTCCCCTCTTCGGGAGGTGTATTGCCGGCATCGTACGCAGAAATGGTAATCTGCTGCTTCTGTTTATCTGCTTTGGGGCTTTCGCTTCCGTTCTGAGCTTCCTTGGAGCACCCTGCTGCGCCTATCGCAAGCATACAAAAACCGACGACGGCAGCTTTCCATAAATCCTTCCTCTTCCCTTTCATCCTGTGACCTCCTGTTTGCTTGTCTTTAACCATCATAACGCTAAACTCATCCTTTTACCGCGCCGATCAACACCCCCTTAACAAAATGCTTTTGAAGAAGCGGATACACGACGAGCATTGGGATTAACATCACGGTCATACCAGCAGAGCGAATCGATTCCGGGGTCAGCATTTGCCTATCCTCTTCCTGAATATTTTGAAGCTCGTTCATCAGATTCGATTGCGCCACCATCTGCTGGATGAGAACGGAAAGGTTATATTTGCTCGAATCATTGATATAAATGAGCACATTCATGAATGAATTCCAGTGACTCACTCCATAAAACAAAGCCAGTGTCGCCAATACAGGAGCGGATAACGGGAGTACAATTTGTGCGGCTAATCTCCATTCTCCGCATCCATCCATCCGGGCTGAATCTTCCAATTCCTCCGGAATGTTCTCAAAAAAAGTTTTCATAATCAGCATGTTGTAAGCACTGACTAAACCAGGGAGCCACAGAGCCCAATAGGTATCAATAATGCCTAGCGACTTCACTAATAAATAGCTGGGTATGAGTCCTCCGGAAAAAAGCATCGTAAAGATAATCAGCAGTGTCATGAACCGCCGCCCGATAAAATGCTTCTTGGATAACGGGTACGCGGCAAAAACCGTGATAAGCATATTCAGCGCCACACCGACTCCGGTAATCACAAGGCTGTTCACAAATGCATTGGGCACACGAGTTCCTTTCAGCAAAGCTTTGTACGAGTCCCAACTAAACTCTACAGGCCATACAAACACTTTGCCGGCCAAAATCGCGTGATTGCTGCTGAACGATAGCGATACAATATGAAGCAGAGGAAATAATGCGCTTAACGCCCATAGTCCCAAAAATAAAGTGTTGAATCCGTAAAATACTTTTTCACTTTGTGTAGCTTTCATTCATGCCTGCCCCCTTGTTAAGTCAGAACAACCCTTGATCAAATTTGCGGGCTATGGCATTGGCTGCCAACACCAGTACTAACCCGATAACCGATTCAAAAAGCCCAACAGCCGCCGTAAAACTGAACTGGCCTCCCTGTAGCCCCACACGATACACAAATGTCGAGATGACATCGGCTACCTCGGATACGGCTGGATTGGACAACATATACACCTTGTCGAACCCTACATCGATCAGCTTCCCCATCTGCAAAATGAACATCACGATGATCGTAGAGCGAATTCCTGGCAGCGTAATATGCCACATTTGTCTCCATTTGGGAGCTCCATCCATAGCAGCCGCTTCATACAAAGACGGATCGAGCGAGGATAAAGCAGCCAAGTAAATAATGGCGGAAAATCCGGCTTCCTGCCAAATGCCTGAACCAAAATAGATCGCAAGCCAGCTCGGGATTTTATATAGGAAAGGAATCGGTTCCTTCGAACCCGTAATCGCTTGCAATAATTCGTTCATCGCTCCGCTTGAGGAAAATATAGTAACTACGACCCCGGTGACGATAACTATCGATAAAAAATGCGGCAAATAAACGAGCGTTTGGACTACCTTCTTATACCACCTTTTGCGAATCTCATTTAACAGAATGGCAAGAAGGATGGGAAAAGGAAACCCGATAGCAAAGCCAAGAATGCTGATTAATAACGTATTGCGAAACACCCTCATGAAATCCGGGCTGCTCCATAACATCTCGAAATATTTAAATCCGGCCCACGGGCTGTTCCATATTCCTTCGCGGAGATTGTAATCCTTAAAAGCAATGATGATCCCTCCTATCGGAATATACTTGAATACGATGAAGTAGATCAGGACCGGTAGAAACAAGGTCCATAGGGGGATATTCGATCTCCATAATTTACTTCGCTCCGTGTTTGTACGAATATGCTTTTTCACCGCCACGGCTGCCATTTTCATTTTGCCTGCTCCTTTTTGTATGATCGTTTGTGGAATTGTCCCCAATATACCGGAGAGCCGTGATCCGGCACAATATACACCTTTTTTCTCAATAGATAGGACACAAAAAAAGGCTTCGCAGCTGCTCTCGAAGCGATCTTCGAAGGGCAAGCGAAGCCTAATGTACTTTTTTTTATTGGATAGATTGCAATAAGGATCCGCTCTCATAGCAGCCTGTTATTCACCCAGGCTTCTCAGCGGGCAGTATTCAATCGGCTTCCGTCGAAATTTTTCTGTATTCCCCCGGTGTAAGTCCTGTAGACTTCTTGAAAGCACGGATAAACGAAATCGTATGTAGGTAGCCAACCTGACCGGCAATGCTTTGAACCGTATCCCGGGTTTCTCGAAGCAGCTGCTTCGCCCTCTCAACTCTCGTCAGCATAAGGTAATCCATCATATTCATTCCAAATTCTTCTTTAAAAATACGGCTCATAAAGCTGGAGTTGATTTGAAACAGCTCCCCGACTCCCGTCATAGACAGATCCGGATCTTCATAATGCTCATCCAAGTAGGCTTTAATTCTATAGAGAAGTGCCGTTTGAGAATCTTCATCCTTACGTTTGATAATTTCCTCAAAGACAGCGTTTAGCTGCGCATAGAAATAAGAGTATAGCTCCGCCTCTGTCTCCAGTGGTTCCAGCCCCTCGTTTAAGGAGTTCAGCCCGTTCTTCCAGATCGTTTTCAGATCCGAGGATGTTTCGCTCATCTCACGATCGATGGAGAACAAAACGAGCTTCATCAGGTTAAGGACGCTATCTTTGGATAGGCTGGCTTCCGACGTCTGCTGAACGAACTCCTGCAGTTTGGCAGACCACCCGGAATCACCTTGCCGAAAAGTCTGTGCAATGCTCCGTAGTAATTGCGGCTGTACGACCAGTTCCTCTTCCTTCAGATGCTGAATATTATCCGAGGAGATGACTCGATTATTACCGAACTTGAATTTCATTTTGACAGCATGCACTGCCGCCTTATGGGATTCAGCTATATCATCGATCTCCTCCGCTAACGATCCGATACCGATGGTAATCGTAATATCCAGATTCACTTGAATCCAATCGCAAACTTCTTGCGTGATCGTCTCCACCTTGGAATCCAAATGGCCCGATTGAAACAAAACGGCCAAATGATCTGCCTGAAGCCATTCTGTCCATACTCGAATACGGTGCTTTTCCGCTACCTCTTGGAATACTCGTAGAATCGCATATTTTAATAAATATTGATCACGTTTATTATAGCGTACCGCAAAATCGGGAAATCGATCGATTTCCGCTAACGCAACGCGAGCAACATATCGTTCTTCCAGCATTTGCACGATCAGCTCATCGTCTCGATGGATCATATTTCCTTCAAGGAGATCCAAAAACAATTTCGTATGACGGTACTTTACATTTTCATTCTTCAACACCTGCTGGCCGTCCACTTGGTCTAATAACTGGTCTATCGCTGCCTCAATAAAGTCGAAGTCGTTTCGCTGCTCATTTCCAAGCAACTGCATGCTTTTTTGTGATTTGAATCGCTCCAAACGATCCGTTAATGCTTCGATCGGTTTGTAGTTTTTACGGGTAACGGCATACATCCAGTAACCCCCAAAAGCAATGACTAACAGCCATAGTACGTAGCAAGCATAAAATATGGCCGAGCTGAAGCCATACACCTTGGAGTTGTTAACCGAACTGTGCATACCCCATCCCGTATAATCCGACGTAACCTCAAAAGAATGTATTTTTTTCTTCCCGTATGTAACTTCACTCTCACCAATGGCAGCAATAGAACCGTTCTCTCTGTCTACAAAGTCCAAATGACTATATTGGGAATTAGCCATTTGCTCAATCATGGATTGAATAGCATAAGGACGAACATTAACAACAATGAGCCCTTGTCCTCCGGAAATGGTCGGAACCTTGCTGGTAAGAGTCAGTACCTTACGGGTCACCACTTCGTTTGAATATACGTTCATTTCCGAAACTTTACGCAAATCCGACCATTTCGACTTGGGCTGATGATGTATCACTTCCATTAGAAAGTCCCGATCTGGGAAGTTGTCGATGGAAATTCTTTCATCCCTTGTCAACACGATTTGATCCCGGAATCGGTACAAATACAGTGAGTCTATCAGTGGCGTTGCGTGAATGATATTTCGAATCCGTTCGCTCATTTCAAGTGAATCCAGATACTTATTCGTTTCCTTGGCAGGATCGAAAAATTTATCAAAGGTCACGCTGTTAAGAATTTCTTTTACGATTAATTGATCGATGGAGCGCAGAGCGTCATCGACGCTTTGGAGCATTTGCTTCGTCGCGACCTCATTTACCCGGTTGGCTTCATTGCCAATGGTTAATCGCACGGAAATAATGGAAATGAGAACAACAACGGACGATACTACAATGAAAATGGGAAGATAGGACAAGAGCAACCGATAATACCATTGTTTTCGCATCCGAACGCACCTTTCCTTAGGAAGTCGAAATTAACGCTCAGCGTTCTTCATTAAAAATAGCACACCTCGGGTGTGCTTGATAAGCTATCTTGCAGATTCATGTTCAGACGGTATCTATTTTCAAAAATTCAACCTGCTGCGCAAACAAGCGAATCTGCAACCGCTCTTCCTCTGACAGCTGTTGAATCGGCTTTCTCGGCAGTCCTGCTTCAATTCCTTGCAAATGCAAGATTTCTCTTTCAAAAGCGATGAAATCATATTTTAATAACTCAGCGATCACACGATTCGCTTTGGATTGCAGCATGCGAGCCGTAACCAAGTCCCCCATCTGAAAAGCACGGTACAGCTCGACGAATAATTCAGGCATGATGTTGTATGTACTCCCGATAGCACCGCAGCAGCCGACAGCCAGCCCCGCAAGCAGGCATTCGTCAGGACCGTTAAACACGTGGAAATCCGGACCGCACGCTTCTATTAACTGTTGAAGCTCGAAAGTGTCCTTAGACGTAAACTTGACCCCGATTATGTTCTCTACCTTAGATAGCTCCTCATAAAACGATACGGTAGATTGAACGCCCGTCATAGCGGGAAAGTGATAAATAATGAGCGGAATATCTGCAGCCATTGCAATATCCATATAATGCCCTCGGACCTGCTCTTTTCCGTGCTTGTAATAAAACGGCGCCACCGACGAGACTGCATCTGCGCCGAATCGGGCAGCATGCTTCGTAAGCTCCACACAGGTAGCCGTGTCCATTGCCCCAACATGAGCTATTACAGGAACGTCTCCCCTAACTTCATCTATTACGATCTCGAGAAACGCCTGACGTTCGCCAACGGTTTGCAGAAATCCTTCACCCGTGCTTCCGCTTAAATAAAAGCCATCCACCTGTTTGTCCAGCAAATGACGAACGAGATGACGGGTTCCCGACTCGCTGATTCTCCCCTCACGATCATAAGGAGTAATCAATGCGGGGATAATTCCTTTGAATTTGTTCAAGGCCGACATAGTAGATTCACCTGTATCCTTTCGTTTTTTAGAAATTTATGTCATTAACAACGTTCTGAGGCTTGCCTTCCAGAAAGAAGCGCACATTGTCCACAGCGGTTTGCAGCAGTCGCCCTCGGGCTTCCCTTGTTGCCCAAGCGATATGCGGGGTAATGATGCAATTGGATGCATGAAGTAACGGGTTATCTGAGCTAGGAGGCTCCATGGAAAGCACATCTAGCGCAGCTCCTGCGATTCTCCGTTCATTCAATGCATGTGCAAGATCCATCTCATTCACCAGTTTCCCGCGGGCAGTGTTAATGAGAAACGCATTAGATTTCATCATACCTAAATGAGTTTTATTTATAATGGCTTCTGTCTCTGGCGTTAACGGACAATGTAGGCTAATGACATCTGAATTCCGGAATAGTTCCTCCTTAGAAACCCATTGGAAGCCGTCAAAAGGAACCGCTCGATCCGTTTCTCCTCTTCCAGTTAAAGCGATCACGTTCATTCCTAACGCATTAGCGATACGAGCCGTCTGCACTCCTATCCGACCTGCACCGATAATCCCCATCGTTTTGCCAGCCAATTCAACTAGCGTGGCTTTCCAGTAACACCAATCTGGACTTGTGGTCCATGCCCCCAGTTGTACAGAATGTGCATGCATACCGACCTGATGGCAGATTTCAAATAGTAAAGCAAAAACAAATTGAGCGACAGAATCGGTTCCATAGCTCGGGACATTAGTAACCACCACTCGTTGGGATTCAGCAGCTTTTACATCAATTACATCATAGCCTGTAGCAAGAACACCGATATATCTTAGATCCGGCAGCTGCTGCAGTGTGGTTGCACATAGAGGCGTTTTGTTGGACAGCAGCAGATGAGCTCCTTGAGAACGTTCCAAAATTTTATTCTCAGGGGTTCGATCAAATATAGTCACATCCCCAAGCTTCAGTAATTCATCCCAGCTCAAATCACCAGGGTTTAACGAATATCCGTCCAGTACGACGATGTTCATGTTCAACTCCCTCATGTTACCCTTTTCTAATTTCATGTTCTTGCTATAATAGCAGTATCTGGAATTGGAGGTACAGCAGCATGTATCCGGAGTATTTATTCGAATATCCTAATATGAACTCTAGCTTTCCATTCTTTATGAAACGGAAGCTGCAGTGGAAAACGCCTTCCCACCGACATGACTTTGTAGAACTGACCCTAGTACTTAACGGTCAAGGCACGGAAACCATTAATGGCGCTACGCATGACATGCTGCCCGGTACCATGGTACTGCTGCTTCCATACCAAGTCCATGAAATCGTCTCCCATCCGAACCATCCACTCGAATTATATATTTGCAATTTCCCCCTGGATGTTATTTTTGAGCTTGGCGAATTGGATTCCGGATTACATAATATCCTGTTAGGCAGTACTACAGAGGCTAGACAGACATTCCTTCATTTGAGTGGTAGCCTGTTTGATGAAATGCTGCAAAGCTTCCATTCTATTTGGGATGAATACGAGAAGCCGAAGCCATTTGCAACGGTCATGTTAAAAGTGAATTTGCAGCTGGTGCTTACCCAGTTTGCCAGAAGCAGACTGCAGGCCATTCCGGGCATGACTACGCGTGCATTGTCCCAGACTCCAACATCCCAGACTCGTTCTATTTGGCCTATGATCAGCTATATTCATGAACACTACTTGGAGCCGCTCAGTCTTACCGATTTATCCGAGAGATTTTGTATTCATCCCTCATCCCTTAGCGAAATGTTTACCCGCCAATACGGCATTCATTTCATAGACCTGCTACATGAGCTTCGCGTCCGCCATGCATGCTCGTTGCTGCATGCTACAGAGATGCAGATCACGGAGATTGCTGAGGAATCCGGTTTTGGATCTTATTCTAGTTTTGTCCGAATTTTCCATAAAACCAAGGGGATATCTCCTAAAGTGTACCGGGTATCTCATCGTACCGGGACACCTACGAAATAAATCATACGGGATGTAAATCCTTTAGCCGATGATGGAGATTATCGTATCAACCCTATGCTTGCAGGAGATCCTTATTGATTTTAATAACGACGCGTTTGGTTACCGTTCCTCCTGCGGGGCTGCAAGCTGGTCGGTGCAGGTCGTCTGGAAAATAAATAACAAACATGCCTGGCTTTAGCAGCAATTCAAATTCATTCTCAACCGTTTCGTACAATGCATAGTCCTTGTCGTTCAATTGATCCTCAACCGGGACGTTAAGCTCGGATTGTCTGGCAACGACATGAATCTCTTCCCCTGCCACGACCATTTGAACATCGATATACTTGGCATGATGCTCCGATTTTCGTTCCAGTGAAACTACGGTATTGGCTTGTTGAACCAGAGCAACCATGTCCTCCCCAAGAAGTCTATAAGTTCCGATGTCAGCATTGTCCAGATCTGTCATGCGCAAATAATCAATCGCTTTACGCAAGATTGGGGCATATGCCCATTGTTCTTTCTCCCATTTGCTCAAGTCACCAAGGATCATGCTGACTCACTCCTCATTTCTTACCATTCTCCTGAAGTGCCGAACTGGTTCTTCACATTCACACCAAATTGTCTGCCTGCTTCATCCATCCCCGCGAGCAGTTCCTCCACCGTCTTCCCTGCTGCACTGCGTGCCGCTGGTATCACCGTACTGCACTCATTGCCGTCCATATAAACGGAAGCTGCCAATAATCGGGCTTCATCTTCCTTCGGGATGACCATAAAACCATGCTTGTCAGCATGAATCAACTGCCCTGGCTGAACCTTGCAGCCAAATACCTCTACTTCAATTCCCCAGCGAACCGGTGTGCTAAAAGCATGACCGACGCATGTTCTCCGAGCAATGGCTTTGAAGCCAGCATTGTTCATTTCGTCTGTGTCGCGGATGGCTCCGTCCGTGATGGTGCCGATACAGCCTAATGCACGATGGATATTGCTGTTCACTTCGCCCCAGAATGCGCCAATCACTCGCGGTTTATCCAAATCCTGCACTATAACAATCTTTGGCCCAGGCACACTAGCCACATACTTACGATACTCACTCCACGCACTCGGATTATTCTTGGGGTGATCCGGATTGCTCGGTTCAAATTGCACAGTAACCGCATAGCCAACCATCGGCCCCATGTGCGGCATAAAATCGCGGGTTTCCTCGAGATTGAAGCCTTGTGTAATATCATACTTCGTAATCGCCTCCCAACCGTTGTAGATCGTTGGTGTGTTCCATCGCTTCAGCTTCAGCAAATCTGTATGGGATAATTTCAACTCGAGTTCATCCTCCTCATCGAATATATCCCTATTGTAAGCAGTTCATTTGAGAGAGAACTTTCACTTTTTCGTCCGAACCTCTCAATTTTTCGCTAGAAAAAGGACTCCGACATCAATCAGGAGTCCCGAAAATTGTAAAATCATAAGTGAAAAGCTTGATCTAAAGTTCTAAGCGTGCATCCCACAGCGGGAAATTATAAATAGAACCATACTGTCCCAACCTTATTCTTCATTCATCTGCTATGATAAGAAGAGAAGAAGACAACTAAGGATTGATGAATATTTAAGTATGAACCGGAGACCCTTGGCGGTCTTCTTTCTATAAAAGAACATAAGGAGGGCGTGTCATTTGACTATACAGCTAAAAGCCATTACGCCTGACAATTGGCAGCAGTGTGTCCGTCTATCCGTCCATCAGGAGCAGGAGCGCTTCGTCGCTCCAAATGTTTACTCTATCCTGCAATCCAAATTCGAGCCGGATAAAGTACCCATGGCTGTTTATAGCGACGATACACCGGTAGGATTTGTCATGTACGGCTGCGACCCTGAGGATGACTGCTACTGGATTATTCGGCTGATGATTGATAAGAAGCACCAGGGTAAAGGTTACGGAAGGACAGCTCTAATTCAAGCAATAGAACTTATTCGTGCTCAACCAGATTGCAGCCCTGACCTTAAAATTTCATACAAACCGGAAAATACGGCGGCAGAACGGCTGTACGAAAGCTTGGGCTTTCACAAAACCGGTGAAGTGATAGGACGAGCACCGCATAAGGAAGTCGTCGCCAAACTGCAGCTCAATTAATAAGCTTAGTTTACGGCCGAGGTGGCCAAAATGCTTCAACGTCAACAAACCAGCCTATGACTCAACGAGATTGAGTATAGGCTGGTTTGTTTTATTAGCTGCAGCTTTTAGTATCGTGCAACGATCATTTTTTTACGTGTATAAAACTCGACCCCGTCTTTACCATTAGCATGCAGGTCGCCATAGAATGATTTCTTGTACCCTGAGAACGGGAAGAAGGCCATAGGCGCCGGAACGCCTACGTTGACTCCCAGCATTCCCGCATCGATATTTTCGCGGTAGTGACGAATCGCTTTCGCACTGTCCGTGTAAATGCAGCCGCCGTTAGCGAATTCTGAGGCATTGGCAAGCTCAATTGCCTCGTCCAGTGACTCCACCCGAACAATAGACAGTACCGGAGCGAAAATTTCATCGGTCCAAATTTTCATTCCCTGTTTCACATGGTCAAAAATCGTTGGTCCGACGAAGTATCCGCTGCCACTCGCTTCCGGCACCTCACGGCCGTCAAGAATCAACTGCGCTCCTTCTTGGGCCCCTGCATCGATGTACTGCAGCGTACGGGCTTTGTGGGAGTCGCGGATGACCGGTCCCAGGAAAATTCCGTCCTGAGAGCCATTGCCAATCGTAATGGCTTTGGCCGCATCTGCCAGCCGTTCCACCAGCTCGTCTGCTACACTGCCCACAGCAACAACCACGGATGTAGCCATGCAGCGCTCACCTGCTGAGCCGAAGGAAGCGTTGATGATCTCTTTTACCGTAAGGTCCAGATTGGCATCTGGCATCACGATGGAGTGATTCTTGGCGCCTGCAAGCGCCTGAACCCGTTTGCCATGAGCCGCTGCCGTCTTGTACACGTATTCTGCGACCGGCTGGGAGCCGACGAAGGAGATGGCACTGATGCTCTTATGCTCGAGCAGGCCGTTCACCACATCATGCGCCCCATGCACGATGTTGAACACGCCGTCCGGCAGCCCGGCTTCGGTCAGCAGCTCGGCAAGCCGGTTAGCCAATAGCGGCGTCCGCTCCGACGGCTTAAGCACGAAGGTGTTGCCGCAAGCTATCGCTAGGGGGAACATCCAGCAAGGTACCATCATGGGGAAGTTGAACGGCGTAATGCCGCCTACGACCCCGATTGGATACCGGTGCATGTTGGACTCAATCCCAGTCGCAATGTCAGGCAAGGTACTGCCCATCATAAGAGTAGGAGCACCAGCTGCAAACTCGACACATTCAATGCCGCGCTGTACTTCGCCATAAGCTTCACCATAGCTTTTGCCGTTTTCCTTGGTGACTAGTTCTGCCAGTGACTTCCAGTTGTCAACCAGCAGCTGCTGGTATTTGAACAGAATGCGCGCGCGACGTGGAACGGCGACATGTCTCCATTCCTTGAAGGCTTCCGCTGCGGTAGCTACCGCCAGATTGACATCTTCCCGAGTCGATAATGGAACCGTAGCTAATATTTCTCCCGTTGCCGGATTCGGAACCGCCTCATATTGGGAAGACGTCGACTCGACCCACCGGCCGCCGATAAAATTTTTCAATGTGGGAACAGCTGCAGTTTGTGTAGGTTGTGTCATCACGTATCTTCTCCTTTTAGAACCCTAGAATGGAAAATTTTTTAGTCGCCGCTTCCTGTACGGCTGTCATAGGCCGCCCAAACAAGCTGATCCGGTCGAATGCCTTTGGCTTCTGCTCCATCTCGTCGCGCAGAGTGTTACCGAACGCCATGCGAAGCGCTGTGCCGATATTGATTTTGGCTACTCTATAGGATGCGAGCCTGCGCAGCTGATCGTCCGGGACGCCGCTGGAACCATGAATGACGAGCGGTATGCTCACCCGGCTTTGGATGCGCTCCAGCAGATCGAAGTCGATACTCGCGCCCTGTGTCTCCATCCGATGGACTGTCCCTACGGAGATAGCTACCGCGTCAATGCCCGTTTCACGAACGAACTGCTCTACCTCATCTGGATCAGACAGCTGATGCTTCATCGCGATAGACGGATCGCTATAGCCGACGGAGCCGATTTCCGCTTCGACGGAAATGCCTCGCTGATGAGCATAATCCGCGATTTCCTTCGTTCGGCGGATATTTTCCTCAAGCGACAGCTGCGAACCATCATACATAACGGAGCTGAAGCCGTTCTCGATTGCATCGGAGCAGGACTGGAAGTCTTTACCGTGATCCAGGTGGACGCACACCGGTACCGATGCGCTTTTTGCAGCCTGCAGCATAAGCGGGGCTAAGTATGCAAGCGGCATATGCTGAATAGCCGGAATGTTAGCCGCCAGAATGACTGGCGCGCGCTTCTCCTCCGCCGCCCGTACGACCGGGATGATATCCTCGTATCCGAATATATTGAACGCCGGTACTGCGTAGTCCCGCTCCGCGGCTTCATCGGCGATTTGTTTCAAGGTGACAAGCATGAAATGGTCTCTCCCTTCCTATCCCTAATGCATTTTTATTGATTTGTATGCTTATCGATAATTGCCTGAATTTCTTCTGCCGTGGGCATTGCATCCGAGCAGCTGTGACTTGAAACGACGATGGAAGCGGAGGCTGCTCCGAACTGCTGGCTTCTTGCGATGTCCCAACCGTTCATCAAACCGTATATAAATGCGCCCGCGAACGAATCGCCTGCACCGAAGGTCTTCACGACATTAGCTGGGAAGGTTGTTCCTGTGAAGCTTTGACCGTCTTTGGTAAAAGCGACCGAGCCGTCTCCGCCGTGCTTCACCAGCACGATCTTCGCGTGATGACCGAACCAGCGGTTGGCCGTAGCGGTATCGTCCTTTTGGAGTGGACCGTACGGGGCTTCCAGCAGGTCGAACTCTTCTCTTCCACCCAGAATCACATCGCTTTTTTCTGCGACCAGACTGCAGTAAATCCCCGTTTCCTCACGTGAGTTCCATGTATAAGGACGATAATCGATATCGAAGAAGACGACGACATTGTGCTTTCTAGCGAGTTCTACCGCTTTGAACACCGCTTCCCGTGATGGGCTTGCGGCCAGTGCTGTACCGGAGATCATGATTGCCTTCGCGTTCTTAATGTACTCTTCTCGAACATCGCTCGGCTCCAGCTTCAAGTCCGCCACATTATCCCTGTACATCAGGATGCTGCATTCAGTCGGCGATTTGATTTCGGTAAACGCAAGCCCTGTAACGGTACCGGATTTGTCCGTTATGACATTGGATGTATCGATTCCACGTTGCTCAAGATAATTCGTGATGAAGCGTCCGTGCTGATCGTCGGACACTCTGCCAATGAAGCCTGACTTCTTGCCCAGTCTTGCGATGGCGATAGTAATGTTGGCTGGCGACCCCCCGACATACTTGGTAAAGGTCCGTGTTTCTTCCATCGGACGGTGAATTTCATTGGCGTTCAAATCAATGCACAAGCGGCCCAAACCGATAAAATCCATCGGACGACTTTCATCAAATGTAATCAAGCTCATATTGACCTCCTCGATAGGTATTGATTTTGATTTATTTGGTCCATTCCTTAAATATCCACTCATGATCAGGATCATTCTTGAACTTCCACGTCCGGACAGGCCCGGCCATGACGTTCAAATAATACAAATCATACCCGGGTGGTGCAGATACCGGATGATAACCTCGCGGAACCAAAACAGCATCTCCATTGCTTACAGCCAGCGTTTCATTAAGCGACCGGTCGTCAGTATATACTCTTTGGATCGCAAAGCCATGCTCAGGTTGAATCTTATGATAGTAGGTTTCTTCCAAGTAAGATTGCTCAGGCAAGCGCTCCTCGTCATGCTTGTGCGGCGGGTAGCTCGACCAGTGACCGTTAGGTGTTAATACCTCGACGACGAGCAGACTGTCCGCCGGTTCATTTTCCGGTAAAATTTGATGAATTCGCCGCTCGGCGTTTCCTTTACCGCGAATCTCCACCTCAATCTGTGATGGAGAGATCAATCGGGCCTCGTACGTTCCTTTCCCCGGCGCCCTGCATACGGCCAGCTCCAAATCGGTGATAGCTTCGACCTCATAGTGGTCTCCGGATGGAACGTACACCGCATAGGGCGGAATTTGCTCGAACACGCTCATCCTTTCGCCTATTTGCTCCCAGCTCTGATCAGCCGTAGCTATGTTTGCCTTCCCTCCGATCAGGACAAGGCACACTTCCTCTTCCCCCGTCTCCTGCTGCAGCTGCTGTCCTGGTTCAAGGCGGTACACTTCAAAGCCAACGAATTTCCATCCTGCGGAATGGGGCGTTATGTTGAGCACGCGGCCGCCTTCCTCAGGCACTACAGCGCTGCTAACAATCAGCTCGCTCTTGGACATTGCTGTTCCTCCTTTTAGCCGATTCCGACTTCGATTTCGCTTAATTTCACCGGTCGTCCCTCAAGCAGGGAAACCTTGGCGGCGTACGCTATTTTCTCTGCCTGAAAAGCGTCGTTGCCGTCTACCGGCACCTGATTTCCATTCAAGATGCAATCGATGAACTGACGTGTCTCGTCGATGTATGAATCGTGGTACCTCTCCAAGAAAAAATATTTAGGATTATCACGAATAACTCCATTAGCTGTGCTGATTTCGGCGGTATTCGGATGGTCGTTCTGAACGCCAACACTGCCTTCGGAGCCGAATACTTCCACCCTTTGATCGTATCCATATACCGCCTTGCGGCTGTTATCAATGACGCCGAGCGCACCATTAGCAAACCTCAGGCTGATGATCGCCGTATCAATATCGTCCAATTCTCCGATTACCGGATCTACAAGCACCGCACCCAGAGCGTATACCTCCGTCACTTCACTGCCGGACAAATACCTCGCCATATCAAAATCGTGAATCGCCATATCCATGAATAGTCCGCCGGATACTTTGATGTAGTCATTACTTGGCGGCGCCGGATCACGGGACGTGATTTTGATTAAATGGGGTTCTCCGACGCGGCCGGCTTTTACGAGCTCACGCACTCTTTTGAAATTATGATCAAATCGCCGGTTGAAGCCCGTCTGCAAAATAACTCCTGCCGCCCGAACCTCCTCCAACGCTGCTGCCGTTTGGCGGTAATCAAGGCTGATCGGCTTCTCGCAAAAAATATGCTTGCCCGCTCTCGCAGCTTCCGTAATAAAAGGAACGTGCGTATTCGTAGAGGAGCATATAAAGACGGCATCAATATCCGGGTCTTCCATGATGTCCTTGTAATTATCCGTAACCGTAGGAACGCCGAGACCTGCAGCCCAATCCTTCAGTTCATCCGTGACATAAACGTCCGATATTTGGCGGATGGCGACCCGGCCGTTCCGTGTCAAGTGCTCTGCATGCAACCGGCCGATTCTTCCCGCGCCAATAATCCCAATGTTTAATTTATCCATAGTTTGACCTCACTGTCGTTCATTTAGGTTAAGCGCTTTATCTTAAAATAAGTTCATGCCTATAAAGATGAATCACCGGTTATTTCGCTCAAGTAAGCCCTTGCTCTTTGTGCATACTCCACCGGATCGGCAATAGAGGGGTCCTGCTCCGCTTCAATAATCATCCAGCCTTCATATCCGCGTGCCTTGAGCTCGTTGAAGATAGGTTTGAAGTCAATGCAGCCGTCTCCCGGGACGGTGAAAATACCTTTGCGCACGGCTTCTCTGAACCGGATGCCCTCTTGACGCTTCCAGTCCAGCACCTCCGGACGAATATCCTTCAGGTGGATATAGCGGATACGGTCGTAGTAGGTTTGCAAAATATACAGCGGATCGCTTCCTCCAAAATAAGCGTGCCCCGTATCATATAGCATGTGAACGAGTTCTGGATCGGTGGAATCCATTAACCGCGCGATTTCTTCACCGCTCTCGACTACCGTCTCCCCATGGTAATGATAGACCAGCTGCATGCCGTTGTCCCTGCAGTAGCGGCCGGCTTCATTCAATCCGTCGACCATATGCTTCCATTGCTCATCAGTTAAAGGTTCGATTCGTACCGAATTGTTCTCCAGATCCTCGAAGGCATTGCCCGTCTCACAGGTTACCACGTAGCGGCAGCCCATCGCTTTTAAAAAGTCAGCGTGCTCGCGAAACGCTTGAAGCTCTTCCTCCCTGCGTTCCAGCTGGCTAAAATGGACGGATTTCCACTGCGAGGTCAGGACCATTCCATTGCGATCCAACAGCTCCTTCAGCTCTTCCGTGTCTCGAGGGAACTTGCGGCAGAACTCCGTTCCCTCAAAGCCCAGCCGGGACATATCTCCAAGCACCTGCTCTGCGGTGTAATGATCGCCAAGCTCCATAATATCTTCGTTGACCCAATTGATGGCCGAGATGCCATAGTTCACTTTCATGGACAGACTCCTCTCTCCTATATGCAACTTGTGACGGCCTACCATTTGGGTGCCGTGCTTAATTTAGCTTGAAGCTCCTTGTAGGATTGCTTCACATTATCCATGTCCGAAACCTCTGCGACTCCTACGTGCCACCACGATTCGTAGCCATCTGTGTTCGTTCCAGGAAGCACCTTCATATCGATTAAGGTTGTCACTTGTTCTCCCTTTGCCTTCTCGAGGGCAGTTCTCAGCTCCTCTACTGTATGGACAGAGTAAGCTTTTGCTCCCAAGCTGCGGGCATGTGCTGCAAAATCAATCGGCATGTAATCCCCGGTAAGCTGGCTCGTCGAATTGGAGCGCTCGCGGAATTCGTTGCCGAAGCTGCCGCTGCCATGGCCTCTTTGCAGGTTATGAATGCATTGGAAGCCGTGGTTGTCGAACAGGAGAATCGTTATTTTTCTCCCTTCCTGCAAACTGGTCACAAGCTCCGAGTGAAGCATCAAATAACTGCCGTCCCCAACCAGGGCGTACACTTCTCGATCCGGCTCCGCAAGCTTAATTCCGAAGGCACCGGACACTTCATAGCCCATGCAGGAAAATCCGTACTCCATGTGATACGTCTTCGGCTGCGTCGTTCTCCAGACACGATGCAGGTCACCGGGTAGGCTTCCCGCTGCACAGACGATGACATCCTGCTCGTCAATGAAGCCGTTGATTTCGCCGAGAACACGGGTCTGTGCCAAACCGTCTGGACGTTCCAAACTGTATAAACGGTCTACCTCGACATCCCACTGCCGCTTCAGCTCCCCCAATTCCTCCGAGGTGTAGCTGGACGAATAACCATGGACCTTCAATTCTCTTGCAATGGCTTGAAGCGCATCCCGCGCATCAGCCGTGACATAAGTGCCGTCCAACTTGTACGCATCCAAGGAGCTGACATTCAAGTTCAGAAACTCGACGCCCTCTTGGGAAAATGCTGTCTTGGAAGCGGTAGAAAAATCGGACATTCTTGTTCCTACGCCAATGACAAGATCCGCCTGTGCCGCTAACCAGTTCGCGCCGAGCGTTCCCGTGACGCCTACACCGCCAAAGCTGAGCGGATGCTGCCAAGAGATGGCGCTTTTGCCTGCCTGTGTCTCTGTGACCGGAATGTTGAACGCTTCCGCGAACTGCCTAAGCTCCTCGACAGCCAGCGAATAATGTACTCCGCCGCCGACTACGAGCAGCGGACGCTTCTTGCTTCGAATCAGCTGAGCTGCCCGGGCAACGGCACTTGCTGCTGCGGGTTTTCTGTCGATATGATGCACGCGCTTAGCTAGAAACTGTTCCGGATAGTCGTATGCTTCACACTGCACGTCCTGCGGCAGGCACAATGTCACGGCTCCCGTCTCTGCCGGGTCGGTGAGAACACGCATTGCGTTGATAGCTGCCGTCATCAGCTGCTCTGGACGGTTGATGCGATCCCAATATTTGCTGACCGGCTTGAAGGCATCATTCGCAGTCGCCGTATAATCCAGCGGATATTCAATCTGCTGAAGCACGGGATCGGGCTGTCTGCTGGCAAAAACATCGCCAGGCAAGAGCAGCAGAGGTATCCGGTTAACCGTGGCCACTCCGGCCGCCGTAACCATATTCAATGCGCCCGGACCTATTGACGAGGTGCAGGCGAACATTTCCAGCCGATTCTTCTGCTTCGCATAAGCGATTGCAGCGTGCGCCATCCCTTGCTCATTTTTCCCTTGAATGAAGAGCATCTCTTCCTTGTACTGCTCCAGCGCCTGACCGAGCCCCGTTACATTACCATGACCGAATATGCCCATCACGCCTTTGAAGCATTTGTGCTCGACGCCATCAATCTCGATATACTGATTGTTCAAAAAACGAAGCAACGCCTGTGCCATCGTCAATGTTACCGTTTTCATAAATCGCTCCTCCACCTTTTTGATTTAAGCGCTTCACCTAAAACAATATATTGCTTAATCGATCTAAAAATACATTTATAGCGGTAAACTTCTCAGCTTGTGGTTAAGCGCTTTCCCTTAATTCAAATTTACTCCATCCCTCCGTTGTTGTCAATGAGTAAATAGATACTTTCTCAAGACTCCTTAAAACGGATCACCTGGAGGCAGAACTCATTCGGCTTCATGCATACGGGAATCTGGGTAAGGAGATTCTAACACTAAGGTGGATAATGATTCCATAAGGGGTTATTCTTAAAGAAAAGAGTCGAAAGCTTGCAGGAGGTGACCCCGCTTGTTCGAATTTCAAGACGTTTATAATTTGCTGACGCTTCTCAATTATCTCTTTGCCTTAGCCATCATCTTTTTTGAGCGCCGCAATGTGGTGGCCACTTGGGCTTGGCTGATGGTCCTCCTCTTCCTCCCTGGGGTCGGATTTATCATTTATCTGCTGGTTGGTAAAACGTTGAATGGCCGCCGGATAAAGGCGATGAGAGATGAGACTAGAGAGGATTTCAACGCGGTATCGCGCCTGCAGACAGAGCAAATTGAGCTCGGAGTGATGCACTATGTTGACCCAGCCATGGAGGCTTACCGCGATATGATGCATATGAACCTGATGAGCGGCCGTTATTCCGTACTGACCCAAGATAATCAGGTTGAAATTTTCACGGATGGCCGAAGCAAGTTCACCTCATTGTTTACGGCAATTCGAGAGGCAGAACTATATATTCATTTGCAGTATTACATTGTGCGAGCGGATGCGTTAGGACAGGAGTTGATCCGTCTTCTGACGCAAAAAGCTCAGGAGGGCGTCGAGGTTAGGCTGTTGTACGACGATGTCGGAAGCTATGGGCTGCAAAAGCATTTCCTGAAACCGCTGCTCGATGCGGGCGGAGAGGCAGCAGCATTTTTTCCGTCAAGGATTCGTTATTTGAACCTGAGGCTAAACTACCGTAACCATCGCAAAGTATGTGTTATCGACGGCAAATGGGGCTATATCGGAGGCTTCAATGTAGGGGATGAGTACTTGGGTCTAGACCCGAAGCTCGGCTCCTGGAGGGATACCCATTTGAAGCTTGCGGGCAGCGTCGTCAAAGTGCTGCAGGCTCATTTTATGATGGATTGGAACCGAACCTCCGCGCCTCCAATCAGCTATGAAGCTAAATATTTTTCCGAGGATATGCACCCGCAAGGCGTGGGTATGCAGATCGTGTCTAGCGGTCCTCACTCGCATCGGCAGCAGATCAAAAATGCCTATATTAAAATGATTCATTCCGCCAAACGCAGCGTCTTTATTCAATCGCCTTATTTTGTACCCGATGAGAGTCTGTTGAATGCGCTGAAAATGGCCGCTTTATCCGGTATCGACGTCAAAGTCATGATCCCGGACCGTCCGGATCATTTTTTCGTCTTCTGGGCATCCCGTTCTTACCTGGGAGAGTTATTGGATAGCGGGGTGCGTTGTTATTTGTACGAAGAAGGCTTTCTTCATGCCAAAACGCTTGTGATTGATGGCAAGGTCGCTTCAGTAGGTACAGCCAATATCGATATTCGCAGCTTCAAGCTGAACTTTGAAATTAACGCCTTTATTTACGATACGAAGACAGCGGGTAAGCTTGAAAATCTCTTTACAGCGGATCTGAACCATTCTCATGAGCTGACACTAGCTTCCTACAAACGGAGATCTTATCTAAGTCAATTCAAAGAGTCGATCGCCAGACTGCTGTCCCCTCTACTGTAACAGATACAGACTGGTACCAGGGCAGCCGCTAGTGATCCTTTTGGCAAGAACAAAAAAAACAGCGGACGCTTAAGCGCCGCTGCGGGTAAACCCTTCTTCCAGAAGGTATTCTTCGGCTTCCTCGTAGGTTTCGAAGGCCGACTCCAGATTTTGTCTATCATATAGATACCACAGCTCATCTTCGTAGAAGAGCCGCAGCTTATGGTTGTCAGGACCGGTCCACAGCTCCTCACGGCTTGCTGCTGACGAAGTTGAAGACGACTTCGCAGTCTGCGTCGGATCAGGTGCGAGCGAGCGGATGGAGGCTTCAAGCAAGCTGCGAAGCTCCTCTTCCGTGAGATCTCGGATATTGACGAGCCCTTTCTCGTCGGTCGAATATCCCTTCAAATGTCCGGCGTAGACGAAGCCGTTGCCGTTTTTGTGCAGGTGATAAACGACATTTTTGCGGTCAAAGCCGCTGTCCTCATATTGAAAATTGACCCGGCCCAAGGAGACGTCCTTGCGCTGCAGCTCCGGGAATGATTCTATAACAGCCAGTTTTTGTTCAAAAGTGAGCATTTCATGTCCTCCGCGGTCCATTGGTGTTTTGTTGATTATAGCACAGGATTGTACGAAGACCAATGAAAGAACGCAGAGTTCCCTTTCCCCCTTCAGCTACTGGTGCTTGCTATGAATCTCAGCCGTAACTATTTCTACAAACTGCGCAATACCCATTGCGCCCAGATCTCCCTCTCCGCGACGGCGGACAGCTGCTTGACCGGCATTCTTTTCACTCTCGCCCAATACCAGCATATAAGGTACTTTTTCCAGCTGCGCTTCCCGTATTTTATAACCAAGCTTCTCGCTGCGGATGTCGACTTCCACACGAATGCCTGCATCCTCCAGCTGCTTCTTCACGTGAAGGGCGTAGTCAATGTAGTTGTCTGACACCGGCAATAGCTTTGCTTGAACCGGAGCGAGCCATACTGGGAAAGCTCCGCTGAAGTGCTCTGTCAAAATACCGATGAAGCGATCGATCGAACCGTAAATCGCACGGTGAATGACCACCGGCCTATGCTTCTGATTGTCTTCTCCGATGTAATTCAAATCGAATTTCTCCGGCATTTGAAAGTCTAGCTGAATCGTGCCACACTGCCAGCTCCGACCAAGCGCATCAAGAATGTGGAAGTCGATTTTGGGTCCGTAAAATGCCCCGTCTCCTTCGTTCAACCGGTATTCGATGCCGCGGTGCTCGAGTACATTTTGCAAGGACATTTCCGCCTGCTGCCAAAGCTCTTCCGAACCCATCGAATCCTCCGGACGAGTAGACAGCTCGATCTTGTATTCAAAGCCGAATACTTGGTACATCTGATCGATCAGCGCAATAACGCGGCCGATCTCCTCTTCGATCTGGTCCGGTCGCACGAAGATGTGCGCATCATCCTGGCAAAATGTCCGTACCCGCATCATCCCGTTCAAAGCGCCTGAGAACTCATGACGATGCACCTGCCCGAATTCGGAAATTCGGATCGGCAGCTCCCGATAGGAGTGTAGGCTGTTTTTGAAAATCAGCATATGTCCGGGGCAATTCATCGGCTTCAGCGCAAACTTCGTATCATCCACTTCCGTAAAGTACATGTTCTCGTGGTAATGATCCCAGTGACCGGACTGCTCCCACATCCTCTGGTTCATCATGAACGGTGTGCGGACTTCATCATAGTCCTGCTTCAGCTGAAGCTCTCTGGAATAATTCTCAAGCTGTGTGCGGATTGCCATCCCTTTGGGCAGATAGAACGGCATTCCCGGCGCTTCCTCGGAAAACATGAACAGTCCGAGCTCTTTGCCAAGCTTTCGGTGATCCCGCTTCTTGGCTTCCTCCAGCAGGTGGAGATGATTCTCCAGATCCGCTTTTTTAGGAAAAGCTGTCCCATAAATACGCTGCAGCATCTTGTTTTTGGAATCTCCGCGCCAATAGGCTCCTGCCACATTTTGAAGCTTGAACGCTTTGATCCGCCCTGTGGAAGGCAAATGAGGTCCGCGGCACAAATCGAAAAATTCGCCTTGGTCATAGATCGAGATGACTGCATTCTCAGGCAGATCACGGATAAGCTCCAACTTAAGCGGATCATTGAGCTTCTCGAACGTTTGAATCGCTTCCTGACGGCTTACTTCCCTGCGGACAATCGGCAAATTCTCCTGTGCGATCTTCTCCATTTCTTTCTCAATCGCGGCAAGATCGTCAGTAGACAGCGGCTTCTCGATATCAATATCGTAGTAAAAGCCATCTGCAATAACCGGCCCGATGCCAAGCTTCACCGTCTGCTGTCCGTAGATGCGTTTGATCGCTTGTGCCATCAAATGCGCTGTGCTGTGGCGATATACCTCCAACCCTTCTTGACTGTCGAGCGTCACGATTTCTACCAGACCGTCCTCCTGGAGCGGCCGGTTCAAATCGACAAGCTTGCCGTTCAGCTTGCCCGCTACGGCATTTTTCCTCAAGCCCGGGCTAATGGACTCAGCCACTTGCTCCATCGTGGTCCCCCGTTCAACCTCCTTGACTGCTCCATTCGGCAAAGTGACTTTAATCTCATTAATACCCATGGTGACGCCTCCATTCGTTTTGGTTTTGATTTATATGAACGCAAAAAAACGCTACTCTCCCAAGGGACGAGTGCGTTCAGCTCGTGGTTCCACCCTGATTCGAACCTACACCAGTAAGCTAAGCAGCGGGCAAGCTGGCTCAACATACAATGCAAGTTCCTCAAGCATCCGGTAACGCGGATGAGACGGTGCTATCTACTGTCGCAACTTTAACAGTTGCAGGTTCGACATCACGGCTGCAAAGGGGTAATTTACGCTTCCGGCCTCTGAAGGAGCTCTCACCTAACCTCCTCTCTCTGACAGTCCTTGAAGGAAATCATGTCTTTGGTCATTGCCTGAATATGTTATTGGTTCATCATTATAATCATCGTCTCACGAAAGGTCAAGGGGCCTTTAGAAAAATGTGTCCACGCGGAATCATAGAAACGCGAGTGTCATTGGCTTTGGAAAGCCTGTACACTTTAACCCCATGCTGTCCCGCGGCTTAGAACACACAAATAATTAATTCCCTGGAAGCACCGCTGTAGAGCCGCGAACGACCAGCTCAGGCATTAGGACAACCCGCTGCTTCATGGATTTTTCACCTTTAATCTCCTGCACGAGCAGATCCATCGCTTGACGCCCGATTTCCTGAATCGGCTGCGCAACCGTTGTCAGAGGAGGATCGATAATCGTTGCCAGAATCGTGTTGTCGAAGCCAACGACAGACAACTGCTGCGGAAGCTGCAGACCTCGCTCGCGTGCAGCTTGAATGGCCCCGATGGCAAGCAAATCATTGCATGCGAACACAGCGGTTGGCGGTTCCTCCAAATCGAGCAGTCGGCTCATCGCTTCCTTCCCTCCGCTAACGGTAAAATCTCCGGAGGTCACAAGGCGCTCATCCACCTCAATCCCTGCTGCAGTCATCGCCTGCTTGCAGCCGCGAATCCTCTCCCGGTTACTCATTGTATGTACATCCTCCGCCAGAATGGCGATTCTCCGATGTCCCTGCTCGACCAAGTGGCTTCCCGCCTGATAGCCACCAAGAAAATCGTCCACCATAACCGTATCCACGGCTAATGTCGGCATTTCCCCGGTAATAAGTGCTATGGGCACATTTTGCTGAATCAGCTTTTTTAGAAACATATCTTTTTCCGTTCGAGTGGCGACGATAACGCCATCTACCCTTTTTTGCGTTAACAGCGAGAAATATTTGATTTCACGGTCAGGATCATTATCTGTGCTGCAAATAAACACATTGAAGCCGTATTCGTGCCCCCGATCCTCTACTGCGCGTGCGATTTCAGCGAAAAACGGGTTCGCCAAATCCGGTAAAGTCAGCCCTACGGTAAAGGTGCTTTTACCTGTCAAAGCAGAAGCGACCATGCTCGGCTGGTATTTTAGCGCTTCCATAATGCTCGTTACATGCTTTCTCGTTTTGTCACTGATGCGGCCCGTACCGTTTATCACCTTGGATACTGTGGCGATAGATACCCCGGCGGCCTCGGCCACATCATAAATAGTCGGTTTCATCCCCTGCTCCTCTCTAACTTTGTCTGCGTTTTATTGTTTATCATACGATATCGACCTATGACATGTAAACTCGAAGGAATAGCGCTTACCCTTTTTAAATACAGAAGCCATCCTGGCATGTTCAGGATGGCTTCTTCTGTATATCAATTATTATTGCTTGCCCAAGGATTGAACGGCCGTTAAGAATGCTTCCCGGTACTTCTTCTCATCTTCCATTGCCTCTTGAAGTATGGGTAGAAGCAGATTCATTTCTGCCCTTAAGCCATCATTACTGTTCGCCAAGTTCAGCAAGTACGTATACATGAGCAACAAACTAGAGTAGTTATTGGAATAAGATAAAGTTATCGCTTGTCCTCCAGCCCCGCCGGTCCCGCCGATTGCGCTCGCATTCGCTTGCGGTAAAGATGAATCGGCCGTTGTTGCTGTGTTGTTATTCATATCGTCAGTCATTGATTTCAGCTCGCTTTCCTTATGAGTTTAGTCATCATCATCGTCATTATCTATTTTGACTTTAGCTTCTACATCTCCGCCTTCGCCGCCAGTGCCTCCAACTCCGCCGTCTCCAGCGACGGTACTGTTCGATTGAGTAATACCCGCCGATATCTCGGCAGAGGCACTTCCGCCATTACCCCCATCGCCAGCAACTGCAACAGCAAGAACACCACTTATTGCACTCGCACTGCCGCCGGCACCGCCACTACCGCCGGTTGCACTGGCTGTGGAATCCGCAATGCTTACGCTAGCACTATTTGACGAGGTGGTAAAAGCATTGCTGCCGCCGTCACCGCCGGTACCGCCATTGCCTCCGTTTCCTCCAGGACCGTTAGCTGTGTTGTCAATGTCGATCTTTTTTTCTTTTTCCTTGGAATGTCCCATTATGAGCACCTCCTGGGCTAACTGTTTTGAGTATCATCCGTTTTTTTAAGCTTATCGGTTAATTCTAATTTATTGATATTTACAATTGTTTTTCCATTTAGTGTAATTTGTAGCTTTTCATTATTATTAGTGACATCGATGGAATTGCCACCAGGTACTGTTTTCAATTGGTCGAGCAATACACCGAGTGAGGTTTCATCTAATCCTGTAAAGGAGACTGCATTTTGACCGTCATTACCTACAGTAGCATTAGTTCCGTTCTTACCTGGCTGCCCATCAGCCCCATTTTTTGCTTTTGTTGATTTTCCCATTCTGATTACCACCTCCTGTTTGTACATTTTATTCGTACTGTACTATATGGTTATAGTTTTCTATCATGTAATCTAGTGGAATGTGCGAATACACGGGAGATTGGAAGAAAAGTGAGGATAAGTGGGGAACCAACATGACCTCAGGTGAAATATAAGTCCACCTATATTGCACTAACTAAAATTTTAAGTTGAATGCTAAAAAAGAGCAGGCGCCTCGCCTGCTCTTTTTTTGAACTAACCTACGTCAATATTCTGTTGATTTTGGTTGTCCGGAATGACAAATGATACTGTTGTTCCTTCGTTAGGCTTACTGATAATAGACAAGCCTTGACCGTACAATTGTATTAATCGTCGATTCGTATTGGAAAGTCCTATGCCGCCTGTTCCCTTTATGATTGGACTCAACAGCTGAATAACCTGTTCTTGTTCCATCCCCTTGCCATTATCTTTCACTTCAATAAGCGTGAAGCTATCCTGTCGAGTAATCCGAAGATGAACCGTACCGCCTTTACTCTGACTCAAGAGGCCATGCTTGAGGGCATTTTCAATTAGTGGTTGTATTGAAAGCGGAGGGAGAAGTAAGTTTGTCTCGGGTTCAACATCCCATACGATAGACAGTCTTTCCCCAAAGCGCTCTTTCTCAACATATAAATAGGCTTTAACGAGCTCCAACTCATGGGAAAGCTTGACCAATTCCCCCGTATTGAGGAAATTAAAGCTGATCCGTAAATAGGACGTAAAGGCTTCGCCCAGCTGACGCATCTTTTCCGTATCGATATCACTTAACGACATGATTGAATTGAGTGTGTTAAAAAGGAAATGAGGATGAATTTGTGCCTGCAAATAGGCAGCCTCCATGCGCAAACGTTCGTTTATAGATTGCTTGAGCGTGATCAAAGCCCTAATTCGGTATTTTAGTTCCAGAGCGTCTACAGGCTTGGTAATGTAATCGTTGGCTCCCGACAAGAATCCGGTGTAGATATCAGCAGGCTGACTGCGCGCAGTCAGCAGTAAAACCGGAAGTTCCGATACGGAGTAATGCTCCCTTACTCTCTGCGTCAACTCGTAGCCGGACATCTGCGGCATCATGACATCGGCAATCAGCAGATCCCATTGTTGTGTACCGAGCAAATCCATCACCTCTCGAGCTGAATTAGCTGTTGTGATGTTATATGGCTCCGTCGAAAGGATTCCAACAAGCACGTTCAGGTTAACGGGGTCGTCATCAACTGCAAGAATATTCATCCTCACCTCATCCAAAAGCGGCGGGATCAGTACGGAGACTGCCAATTCATCGATTGCGGTGTCTGGAAACAATAATTCAGCGGGCCTATCCTCAGTTCCGTCCGTTACTATGTGTGAATGAAGAGGATGTTGTAACAATGGGATACTCGACCTGCTCGCTAACGGCAGATCAAAACTGAATACAGAGCCCTTACCCAGTTCAGAGCGAACTGTCAATGTACCACCGTGCAATTCGACTAACTGCTTGCTAATGCTTAAACCAAGTCCAATTCCTCGTCCATCACTAATTCCATAAGATCCTTGTTCGTAAGGAAGAAATACTCTCGCCTGAGTCTCCTCATTCATGCCGACCCCAGTGTCGGAAACATGGATAACGGCATGTCTTCCCAGAATTTCGGCGGAGACAGAGATCGTCCCTTCTTCTGTGTATTTGAGCGCGTTATGAACCAGGTTATACAAAATTTGCACGAGTCTTTTCTCATCGGCCATAACCAGTGGCATCGATTCTGCGATATCCATATGCAATTGAATAGGCTTGCCTTCTATCATAAATTTTAACATAGTGATTACACCGGGAACGATCGATTGAATCTGCAAGGGCTCTTGCTGCAGCACAATGCGGTGTTCTTGGAGCCGTGCGACATCGAGAAGATCACCGAGCATATGAGACATCCGGCGGCTTATGGTTATAAGCAGTTCCATATCCTTAAGACTTCTCTCACCCATCTTCTCTTTCTCTTTGGTTACAACGGTCTGAGCGATATTCATAATCCCATGCAAGGGTGTTCTTAGTTCGTGCGATGTATTGGCAAGAAATTGGTCTTTGAGCTTGTCGGCTTTTTTTAACTGTTCGTACAGCGCTGCTTTTTCTCTGGAATTATGGAAGTACTTCTTAAACCAGTAGGCAGAAAAGCCAATAATAGCTGCAATGATATCTATTGGATAGTAAACGACAGTATAAGAGCTCCATAAGCTCCAGACAAAACTAGACATAATGCCTGCTGCGGATAACAGCAAGAAGACGCCGTCCTTGTCGGGTTGCTTCCTGAAGACCATTGTTCCGGTTATATAAATAAACCAGACAAAGGGTACTAAATAGAAAAAAGAAAATATCCCTAGTGCAGATGTTCCATTCACCCATGGAGCACTAGCAGCCAGCAGAAATGCTGAATAAGAAATGAGCGCCGCGGTGAATGCTCTCAACCCTATGCTTTTCGGACGAGTCGAAGAGAAGCTTCTGAAAAGAAGTAGAATAAAAAAGGAATGCCATATCAGGGCAATCAGTCTGATCTTCAGACCCCATGTATAGTTGATCGGCAACCATAGCAAGAGCAGGTTATCATGGCCGGCCCCAATCGAAACTCCAACAGTCAATGTTAAGGCACAGACAATGAGCAAAATCCGTACATGAGGATTAAACCAGTAGAGGATACAAGCATATAAACAGTGAAGCATAAGAACAACAAATATAACCAGTTGAAACCCGATGGAATACCACCGCAAGTAGTCGATTGCTGCCTGAGTACCAAAGCGAATGGAATGCAGGATACCGCCGTTGTAAGGGTCGTCGAAGTTGGCTACTCGAATAAGCAATTCGATCTCTGTTGCACCCACCATAGTGTAGGAGCCAGTATAAGAGATATTCTTGGGCGTGTACTCCTTAGCATTTGTGGCAGGTTTTCCGAAATCGTTCTCAACTTGCCCATTTATTTCCACACCGGATGAAGCTTGTATTCCTCGAAACCAAAATGCAACAGGCTGCTTCAATGGATCGACTAGAATGCGTAGACGATACGTTCCGTACCCATAAGCGGAGTCCGATCCATTAGACAGCACGCTGCTCCAGTCTCCCGGAACCTGAATATTGCGGAATTGGTCCTCAGCTGACTGTACATCCTGATGAGAAACTAACTTTGCAGGATAAAACTGCCACTGACCATCCAAAGAGACCATAGAAGAATAATCCAGATCCCGACCGCGCAGGTCAAGTACACCATTAACAATAGGAGGGTGCTTTTCAATATGAAAAATCTCGAGCCAAGCCCAGCGCAGACCCTGGAGAACGCCAAGAAATAATATTATTATGACTATATATTTAAGGGCACTTTTATTTTTTATTCGCATCATACCAGATGAGATTCGACATTAACTGCATTTATTCCTTTATTAATGGATCCCCATGTTTATATTCTCAATGTGCATGCAAGGCTACTTTTCTGTTTGGAGGCAGGATAGTTTAATTATAGCTATCCATTACTACGAATTGAAAAACCTTACTATGATATGATTTAGTGGAAATATTACTTCTTCCTATCTGAAGCAATATCCACATAAGGGAGGCTATGATCAAATGAACCAAGCGAATGAGATGGACATCGACGTAACTCTCGTGAAACGATTGATCACCGTACAATTTCCGCAATGGGCAGACCATCTCATCCAACCGGTTGAATCAGCCGGGACGGACAACATGATTTATCGGCTCGGCAAAGATATGGCCGTGCGATTACCTCGTGTCGAATGGGCTATTGGACAGGTTGAGAAGGAGCAGCAGTGGCTACCCAAACTTGCACCACATATATCACTTTCTATCCCCCTCCCGCTTGTGATGGGGATGCCCGCCGAGGGCTACCCCTGGCGCTGGTCTGTGTATCGGTGGCTCGAAGGTGAGAACGCAACCATCGGGCGAATCGATGATCCTCGTCAAGCAGCGACTGCACTGGCACAATTCGTAGCCTCCTTGCAGCGGATCGATCCCACAGGGGGTCCGGCCCCAGGATCGCATAACTCTGGCCGGGGTGTGCCATTGAGCATGCGGGATGTGTCCGTCCGGAAAGCAATCGCAGACTTGAACAACGTGATCGATCCCGACTTGGCAACCGCTGCCTGGGAAGCATCCCTGCAGGCACCAGTATGGCAAGGTCCAGCCGTCTGGCTCCACGGCGACCTCCATCCGGGTAACCTGCTGGTCGAACAAGGACGACTAAGCGCCGTCATAGACTTCGGTACTCTCGGAGTAGGCGATCCGTCCTGCGATATGATGGTCGCATGGACTTTCCTATCTACCGAAAGCCGTAAGTTATTTCGCGCAGCATTATCGGTGGATGACGCCACTTGGGCTCGAGGTCGTGGCTGGGCATTATCCTTCGGGCTGATCGCCTTAGCATACTACTTAAATACGAACCCCCTACTCGCCGCAATTTCCCGACGTGCTATCGATGAAGTTCTTTCCGAGCATTTGAATGGCGAATGACACCGTTCTGATTGTTAAAAAAGGGATGCCGTTTGCCGGCAACCCTTTCTCTATCTAATGACGCTTTAGTTTCACCACGACACACCACACCATATTATTCTATCTTCTTACATAGTGACCAGAATATAGCTTCAGTTGTAAAAATAAAATGATCTATAATATAATTTAAAAAGAATAGACATTTGGGAGTGGTTGTAGTGGAAATCAGAACGGACGATCTAACTGGATATAAAGTAATCGCTTTAATTGAAGAGCATCTCCAAGGAATGTCAGAAGACTCTCCTAAGGAGAGTGTCCATGCCTTAGACCTGGATGGATTAAGAAAACCCGAGGTGACCTTTTGGAGTGCATGGGAGCAAGATGAATTACTTGGAATAGGGGCACTTAAAGAGCTTGATGTTACACATGGTGAGGTAAAGTCCATGCGTACGGCATCGTCCCATATGCGAAAAGGTGTTGCAAGAAAAATTCTTGAACATATCATAGCCGTCTCCATAGAGCGTGGGTATACTAGACTCAGTCTGGAGACTGGCTCTATGGAATCCTTTGCACCAGCAAGGAAGCTATATGAGAATCTCGGTTTCCATTATTGCAATCCATTTGCAGATTACATCGAAGATCCTTACAGTATGTTTATGACCAAGGAATTATTACGAAAAAATCCTATGAGTAATACATCAATGCAGGAGTCTTTCCGCTGAACATTCCCGCTGAGCCTAAAGGAACTTTTTCGTAAATTCAGCACCAATACGAAGGCAAATTCTCTTGCTCTGCAGCCTGGATGACCGGTGTAACATCATAGTCCACACTTTTAATATGTATTTGACCGTCCGTAATGGTGATGTAATGCGCATCTTGCGAACGGTCTTCTTTTTGCCGGGTTGGGCGATACGAGGTACTGCCCGGATTTATCCATAACTCGTCGTCTTTTAGGTAATGCACCGCTTGCCAGTGGGTATGCCCGAGGATGATTCTTTTCGCATGTGCGTGGTTTTTGGTTTCGGTGGTGTATGTGGACCAAAATTGTCTGAACTGATAAATGCTTTCGATGGTTTCATATTTTGGGCCAAATTGATGTTTCATGCAGTAGTGAATGCCGTCCATGTGGAATTCCACCGTTTCAGGTAATCGTTGCAAAAAGGCAATTTCTTCGTCATTTAGGCGGCTTGCATTATGATACGCCCAGTTTCGTTTGTTTGAAGGCAAATCCTCCATCTTTGTACTTGATTGATAATGGGCGATGACACGTTCATCATGATTCCCTTTCGTACATACCACATGTTGCTTCCGCACCCAATCGATCACCTCGTTGGGAAAAGGGCCGCTGTCAACCAGATCCCCCGTACAATAAATGATATCACTGTCACTTTCCTGTTCCCATATAGCGCGTATGGAATAAATATTGCTATGAATATCGGAAATGATGAGGGCTTTCATGTTGTAACCTCACTCCCTTTCGATATGATGATCATACAGTTATATTTGGGATAAAAATGATAATAGATTTAATTTTTCGAGTGGACTAACACATTCAGTCCAATAATTTATATTCACCGTCAGAATTAGTATTAATATGTCACCAGCACCGACTATCGTTTCGATTGCCAATTTTGCTGATCATTTATTTTTTAATTATTTCCGCATCTGATAATTCCCATCGGCTTGAAAGTGTACCTCTGATAGTAATAGGCTTATCCTTATTAACAGACGTTAAATCGACGTCTTTTGGAAAAACAACTTTAAAATCAAGTCCTGGTTTAATCTTTACGTTAATTACATTTTGTGAGTTGCTAAAATATATGCACTTCTTACTTCAGAAACAGTGCCACTCCATTGGACTTGTTTTCCTTTAATTGACTCCCAATATTCACTCTGTTGTAACGAGGTTCTAGATTCGTAGAAAGAATATAATGATTCAAAATTATTACTAATTATCCCGATCTTTTTTAACTCTTCAGCCTCTTTTTTCTCAGAATTAGAACCTAAGAATGAGATAGCAATACCAATCATAATTAGTAAGCTTATGATAGAGGCAAAGGCCATGAATGTTCTACCATATGTTTGCCTATCCCTTTTACTTTCATTAGCAGTTTCTTTCTTTATACTTGCATCACTAGATTCACAGGTATTCTTCCTTTCAAATTTATTAGAATTAGTATAACAGTGTAAATTATGGAATTCTAGAATAAAATGGGGAACAGCTGCTAATGCAGTCTGCTCCATCTATCTTTGATTTTCCTTAGAGTAAATCATCTATTTCAACAATGTGCGAATAGCCCATAAAGCATTATTTGCTATTTGCTTTATTAGTCGAGCACTCGAGCCGTAATCAGGTAAGCTTAATAGGGAATATAGGGGCAGTGGATGTATAAAATAAAGGCATTGACTAATACGATATATCGTTATATTATAGCGATATATCGTATTGAGGAGTGAATATATATGAGATTTTATCAGGGTCGTCATAAAGAGCGAAAATGTTTTAGTCACGAATACGTACACCATGAGAAGTTTTTGAGGCACCGTCATGGCGGTTCGCGGGGTGGTTTTGGTGGACGCAGTGAAGGCAAACGTCGTTTCTTTGAGCGCGGGGAGTTCAAGTTTGCTCTACTCGAGTTGTTGGCTTCGGAACCCATGCATGGCTATCAGTTGATCAAGGCTATGGAGGAGAAAACAGGTGGCTTATATACCCCTAGCGCAGGCTCTATCTACCCGAATTTGCAGTTGTTAGACGACATGAAGCTTATTAGCTACAGCGAAACAGAGGGTAAGAAGCTGTACCATATAACGGAAATGGGACTGGAATCTCTTCGTGAAAGAGAAAAAACAGTGACGGAACGGACAGAGGACCGCTGGGAACGGCATGGACGACATCGGAAGCTTGGCGGTGGAAATGGTAAGCAAGATTTGCGTGGTTTTATGAAAGAATGGTCCGATCTAGTTTATCTGATGATGAGAGCATCAGAGGCAGCGCAGGAAAACCCCACATCCAAACAGGCAACGCAGTTTCAAGAAGTAATGGCCAAGTTTCAAAACAGTTTGAAAGAAGTTCTATCCTCTGCTCCAAATTCCAGCATGGATGAAACAGTGACATCTGAAACTGATTCATTAACGGACGAAGACAAAGCTGGCGAGTAAGGTGTTGAATAACGAGTATTGTGATAACAGGAAACGATAGTTAAACTAAAGGCAGCGGTAGTCTAGGACTTCATCCTCACATCCGAAGCAACCTCTGCCTATATATTTGAGATAAGTCTATAACTTAACACTCAGATTGCATCAAAATAGATTGGATTGGTAAGAGCCACTACCAGCAGTTGATCTACTTCCTTAAAATGCCGCCACACCTCCACGCGAACAAACCTAGGGCCGGTTCGTTCATGCTTTTGAATATTCAAGCTAACTGCTTCTGATTCCTCAGAAGTACATACTTCTTCTTTTACAAGTCCTTTCTCCGTAATCCACCTTACCCGATCTCCCGGGAGCAATCCGCTGCTATTCAGCGTTACGGCATCAATCTGCTCTCGTTCCTCTTTAGGAACAGAATCTCCTGTCCGATAAGTTCCAAAACTCAGCTCTAAGAACGGACCTTCCGGGGCATAAGATATACAGACATGCCCTTTACTGATAGCATTCAAAATCCCCTGTGTCGCCTTCGTCTCCGCATACACCCATGTACAAGGCATCGCATGCTTGACATACTTGTCAGGCCGATGCACATCGCTGCCTCCAACGGCTGTCAGACGGCGCCCGCCCACCAATTGCTCCTGCCACCATTCCAGTGCCCTCGCATTGCGATCGGTCCAAGGGCCGTTCCACACCTCGACCCAATCGAAATCGACGTTAAAATCCCATTCCCATGGGCAAAAGTCACAATGAGGATGGTTCAGCACAATACGAGCTCCACGCTCGCGGGCCATACGAATCCGCTCATTGACATCAGCCTGATTTTCAACTCGAAAATCATCCAAAGGCTCAGTAACCCCCAGAAAATTGCTGTGCCCGCAATTGGTCGTGAACTCCATTCCCTGAATCATTAGCACCGCCGTGTTGCGGGGATAAGCGTAGTTTTGGCTTATTGCATTATGATCCGTCATTGCAATGAAGTCACAACCGAGCTGCTCCATGATCGCTGCATTTTCCTCCAACGAATATGTGCCGTCGCTATGTATACTATGCGTGTGCAAATCCCCTTTAAGCCACCGGGATGTTGATAGAAAGACTTCGACTGTAACTGTGACCTGACAGCCTTCCTCAGGTACCCGATAAGCGTTATGAAGTACAGCCCATGAACCGGGGTGCAGCTTACCGGGAACATAACCTGGCGTCGCTTGTTCTAGTCCAATCCTGAACTCCTTCCGCGCTCCCCCACTCCAGCCACGCACCCTCCCGGTATCCCGCACACCCAGATCAATGACCGCCCTTGCTTCACCAAACGATTCGACCAAGTAAGTAACCGCTAGCTCCTCCGCATGATCGGGCACCTCGAAAGGAATCTCGATATACATCCCTTGTTCACTGCGAGCAATGCAGCGTTGGAATTCGTTTCTCACCGTTGGTCTCTGCACTTTGTCCATATCCTGCTCTCCCCATCCGGTTTAATTAATCAATCTCCACAATCGCAACAACAGGGTAATGATCCGATGGATAGGCCTCTCGAATCTGCCTTCGGTCTACTTTCGTCTCCAGAATCTTCACACCCGGTGAACCGAAAATATAATCGATTGGATCCCCGTCCGTTCCGCCACGGAAGCTGTGAGCCGTCCGGCCAACTGTTCCCTCATAAGCCGTGTAAGCGTCCGTAAGCCATCCGTTCGGTCCTTCTTTTCCCGTTTGCCCCCGCATATAACGAATCGGCTGATCGGCGGGCGCGCTGTTCAGATCGCCCATCACGATCACAGGCACATCATGACTTATCAGGCGGGACATATAGTTCCATATCACCTTGACACCGTTGTCCCGGGCCTCTTGGCTGTAATGGTCCAAGTGAGTGTTATATACCGTAAACACGTTGTCGCCGTTTAGATCGCGAAATGTTGCCCAAGTACACATCCTAGGGAAATAACTCCCCCAGCTTTTAGTAGCTGCTTCGTCAGGCGTCTCCGAGAGCCAGAAATGCCCTTGATCAACCACGTCCAAACAGTCCTTCTTATAAAAAATCGCGTTGTGCTCATCTTCAAATCCGCCGAATCGGCCCACGCCGATCCAAGTGTACTCCTCGAGATGCTCCTGCAGCTCCGTCAACATGGAGAAATACCCTTCCTGCGTTCCGACAAGAATGGGATCATGCTCTTTAATCATATCCGCTGCGCGCTCTATGCGGTTCGGCCATGCGTTATCTCCGTCGCTTGGCGTATTGCACCGCAAATTAAACGTCATCATCGTATAGTTCATGGGTTTTATCCTCCTTAGAGTTTTGACGAAGTCAAAACTTTCTTCGTAAGCATTCACTTTGAGTTTTGACAAAGTCAAAACTTTCTTCGTAAGTATTTGCTTAGAATTATTGGGCTGTCGAGAAGCCTGTATCTTCGTGAAATTTGCTATAGAGGAAGGTGGGGTATGCCTTGGAAGAGTTTACGTCCGCCTTTGAAATTCGTGAATATACCGCTAAATTCTAATCAGATTCACGGATTTCAACAGCGGCTGGAAGGGCATACCCCACCGAACTATACTAGCAATATTTCAGCCTTTTTAGGTTTCTCGACAGCCTCGGTCTTACTTCGTAAGCATCCGCTTAGAGTTTTGCCTTCGACAAAACTTACTCCTTCACCGATCCAAGCATAATGCCGTGAATAAAATATTTTTGCAAAAACGGATAAACGATCAGAATCGGCACCATAGAAACGACGATCTTGGCGGCGTTCAACGTTTTATCCGATACTTTCATCAGCAGCTCGGCCTGCGATGAATCGAGCTCCACAATGTTCAGGTTCACCACAAGCTGCTGAATATAGGTTTGCAGAGGGTAATTCTCCGCGCTGCGCATGAAGATCATCCCGTCGAAGAAGGAGTTCCAATGCCCAACGATACTGAACAGCGTCACGGTAGCAAGAGACGGCAGCGAGAGCGGAACGAAAACTTTGATCATCATGTACCACGGTCCTGCCCCATCCATGTAGCCTGCCTCGCTCAGCTCTTTGGGCATATTACGGAAAAAATTCATCAGCAATATGACATTGAATACAGGTACAGCCCCCGGCAGCACCAGCGCCCATATTGTGTTGAACATTCCCAGTGCCTTAACCGTCAAATAGAGAGGAATGATGCCACCGCTAAACAGCATCGTGAACAGCATGAACCACATATAGAGGTTCCGAAGAGGAAACTCCTTAGTGCTTCGCGATAGCGGATAAGCCATCAGAACCGTCAGCAAGAAGTTAATGGCGCCTCCGAGGAGCACCCTTTTGACAGAAACAAAAAACGAATTGAGAAAGTGAGGCTCCTCCATAATCCGGCGGTACGATTCAATGTTAAAGCCCACCGGCCAAAACTTGACGAAGCCCCCGGACGCAGCCGCATTGTCGCTGAACGATACAGAGAACGTATGCAGAACCGGTGCGAGCGAAATGATAGAGATCATGAGCATAATGAGCAGTAATACAGCTTCAGCCAACCGCGCTGAAACGGTTTTATTCCGTACCATCCGTTTTCACCTGCTTTATTTAGAAAATACGATAATTTGCATATTTATAGGCAATCCGGTAAGAAATGATAATCAGAACGAAGCCGATTAAGGATTTTAACAGACTGACAGCCGTAGCAAAACCATACTGGGATTGAACCAGACCTACCCGGTACACATAAGTATCGATAATATCTCCAGATTCATAGACTAGCGGGTTGTACAGGTTAAATATTTGATCAAAGCCCGCGTTCAGCACGTTCCCGATACTGAGTGTCGCAAGCAGCACTACCGTAGGCACTAGACTCGGCAGCGTAATATAGTACAGCTGCTGCAGCCGGCTGGCACCGTCCATCTCCGCCGCTTCATACAGCGAGGGATTAATGCCTGCTAGAGCAGCCAAATAAATAATGGCGGCAAAGCCGAACTCTTTCCAGATATCACTGCTGATCACTATGGTTGGGAACCATTTGTTGCTAGCCAGAAATAAGATCGGCTCATGCCCCATCGCTTTGACGATTTGGTTGAAAATCCCGTCCAGCGATAACATATCGATCACGACTCCAGCCAAGATAACCCAGGACAAAAAATGAGGTAAATAAACGATCGTCTGCACCCATCGTTTGAACACCATGAAGCGGACTTCGTTAAGCAGGATTGCAAAAATTAACGGGACTACCAGATGTGCGATAATTTTACAGAGGGCTATGAAAACGGTGTTATAAAAGATCAGCCCGCTGTCTCTGATTTGGAACATGTACGTAAAATTTTCCAAACCGATCCATGGGGAATCCCAAATACCTAGTCCGATCTTGAAGTTCTGAAAAGCAATCACGATTCCGAACATCGGTACAATATGAAATAAGATCAAAAACAAAATGCCTGGCAGCAGCATCAGGTGATAGTGCTTGTAATACGATTTAATGTTCATGTCTCACCTCGGGTGATCAGATGAAGAAAGCACCGCCTTTCACGGGAGGTGCTCTCACTCTATCTTTTCTGTATTATTTTTTGGCTTTGTTAATTTCATCTACAACTTCTTTGGTGATCTCGTCGCCGCCTTGTGATTTCCAATCGGTTACGAACTGATCGAACGCATCGAGCGGCTGCTCGCCCATGACAATTTTGAAGAATGTCTCCTTCTCGAGCTTTTGCAGGTTAGCCCACTTGCGCTCCATGGTCTTCGTCACGGCCGTATACTCGCTGTATATTTTGTTCATATTCATTTTGAGCAAATCGGCTGGCACCGTGTAGCCGTAGTAGCCCGACCAATCCTTAAGATCGGCTTTCGGATTTTTCTTATCCCTCATAGCCTTGTCGTACAGCTCTTTCATCTCCGGACTGAGCTCTTCCGGCTTGGTCTGACCATTCAGTGCTTTTTTGAGAACATCCGCCTTACGTTCCACGGCATCACTGTAGTCGTACGTTGCATTCCCGATCGGCCAATATTCCGCGCTTACGGAGAAATCCAGCTTCAATGCATCGGGATCTGCTTTACGCTGGGCTGCAATGAAGGTGTTGGCATAGACCATCGCCGCTTCAGGATGCTTCATCCCTTTTTTGACGACAAGGAACGTATTGCTGACCGGAATCATCAGATTGTTAACAGTACCTTTAGCATCGGGGATCAGATAAGGAACAAAATCCACCTTAGGATCATTTTTTATAGCATCGGATATCAAGCCGCCCGACCACCATGGACCGAAGAAAATGCCTGCTTTACCGCCGACAACGACCTGATTCGGATCTTTACGCAGTGCAAACTCCTTATCGATCAAGCCCGCCGAATACATCTCTCGCAGCTTGCCAAGCGCCTGCTTCGTCTCGGGGAGGATGGAGGCATACACAATATTGCCCTTGCTGTCCTTGATCCAGTTGCCCGGATAAGCGCCGTAGGCCTGGAAGAAGCCTTTAAAGTCGATCCGCTGCGCCTTTCCTGGAACGCTAAGCGAGCCTTCAGAGCCAGCCAGTCCTATCGTGTCCGCTTTGCCATTGCCATCAGGGTCTTTTTCAACAAATGCTTTGGCTATGGAAATAACATCATCGATCGTTTTGGGCGGCTGCAGCCCTAATTTATCCATCCAGTCTTTACGCAGCCACACCATACTGGCCGCATCCGCTTGAACGCTAATATTCGGAATTCCCATCAGCTTTCCTTTATAGGTCGCTTTCTCCAATGCTTTGTTACTTGTAGACGCATACAACTCCTTCGTTAAAGGGGACGCGTATTGTTCGTACACTTTACTGAGATCCTCGATCTGACCAGCATCGGCCAACGCCAGGAACATCTGCTCATTGACGAGCATCATATCCGGCAAATCGTTGCTCGCGACTGCCAGCTTCATCTTTTGATCGTAATCCTGACCGGAGGCATACCATAATATTTTAAAATTGATGTTCGTTTTATCTGCGATGTATTTCATGTACTGGTTGCTCTCTACCGTATCGCCCGCTGGAAGCTTGGCGCCCGGGCTGACGCTTTTGAAGGTGGTTACCTCGATAGGGCTGGGCATCTTGAACGGATCGATCTTGGCGTTCGGTTGTCCTGAAGGTTTAGGAGTGTCGGCTGTCTTACCTGTTTCGGGAGTATTGCTTGAACATGCCGTCATGAATACGGTGAGTGCCGCAAATATCAGCCACGCTTTTTTCTTTCTCATACTTCCCCTCCTCAAAGGTTTTCGTTAGAAAACTAACTTCGTAAGCCTATTTTAGAGTTTTCGTAAGAAAACTGTCTTCATTTATATTTTAAAGAAAAAGAAAGACGACCAGGTCAGTTTGTGTCCTGAATTGCGGCACAAATCATCTCACGATCGTCTTTCTCTCATAGTTTTGTAGACGAAATTGCACTTCATGGAAGACGATTTGCGACCTCGTGTTCCATTTTGCGAAACTCGCTAGGGAGTACACCAGCAATTTCACGAAAAACTTTGCCGAAATATTTTTCATTGGGATATCCCGACTGTGTGGCAACCCAGCCGATTGTCCTCTCTGTACGGCAAAGCAGCTCTTTGGCATGATTGACCCGCACCTCCCGAATGTAGTCATTGAACGTCTTGCCTACAATATCCCTAAAGCAACGACTGAAATAACTGCGGCTCATATTTACTCTTCTGGCGATATCCGGCAGATGAAGCTCCTCCTGAAGCTCTTCGTGAATAATATGCACCGCCTTGGCAATGCTTGCCTTCACTTCAGGAGAGTAGGGGCTGTCTAGCTCCTGTAGGACGTTAGCATGATCGGCCATCTCTATTCGCCAATCCGCCTCCTGAGCCTGCTCCTTCATCTTGTCCACGATTCTCTTCAGCACTTCACCCATATGCTCATGTTCAAGCTCAACCTTTGTAATATAATCCAGCGCTCCGAGACGAAGTGCTTCCTGAATGAATTCAAAATCCTGGTGAAAAGTGAGTACAACCATCGCTACATGCCGATGCCGCTCCTTAACCGACCGCATCAGATCGATTCCCGACATAACAGGCATAGCCAAGTCCGTAATCAACAGGTTGACCTCATGGTGCTCGAGAAACTCCAATGCTTTCCGGCCGTTTCCCGCTTCTCCTACGACCTCCAGGTTGTAATCCTTCCATGGCATCATGGAGATAAAGCCTTTGCGCACTAAATGATCATCGTCTACCACCAGTACTTTCAGCATGGTGACACCTCCCTATGAATCCTGCTTAATTCACAAGCTCAGTCTTCGCTATTGGAAGACGGAGCCGGATCGTCGTACCTGACCCTATTGTACTTTCAATATGAAAGCTTGCCTCAGCGCCGAATTGAAACTTGACCATGCGGTACACATACTGTAGCCCGATTCCAAGCCCCACCATTTTTCTCTCCGGATTGTCTTCAAGCACGAGGCGATCCATTTCCTCCTGCGTCATCCCTTCTCCATTGTCCCTCACTTCGATGATGACATGCGACTGCCCATCCTCCTTGACGACGACTTCAATAGCGCCTTGATCCTCCATGCCGTGATACAAGGCATTTTCAACCAAAGGCTGCAGGATAAATCTCGGGATCGGCAGCTCCAGCGCCTTCGGGTTCGCGTGAATATGAACATCAAACTCAAAATGATACCGAATTCCCTGTAATTCGACATAATGCCGTAGAGCCTCGATTTCGTCTCGTATGCGGGCAGGGCCCCCTTTTCCGAGATTATAATAAAGCACTTTATTAAGCATCGATACAAGACGGTCAATGTCTCTTTGTCCATTGGCTCGGGCAAGCCAGCGAACCGTATCGAGCGTATTATGAATAAAATGCGGATTAATCTGGGTCATCAGCTTTTCGACTTCAAGGAGAGCTTTGCCCTTTTCTTTTTGCTCTACCTCATTAATCAGCTCGAATATACGTCCCCTCATGTCGGCAAACTCACGGTAAATGACGGCAAATTCCGAAATATGCGATTGCCTTGTTGGGAAGTGCTCATAATTATGCTTTACGCTGCGAATATCCGCATTCAGGACATTAAGCGGACGGTACACGGTGCGCCATATGAGCCAGGCGAGATAGCCGCTAGCCGCAAGCGTGAGCACTGCGAACAAAGCGAATTGCTTGATCCACCGGTTAATTTCCTGCTTGTATACTGATTGAGGAACAGCAGCCATCACTTTCCAGGACTGATTGCTCGTCTCCTCGAACATGTAATAGTCCTCTGACGCAGCTTCTTTCATCTTCGCGGACAATGCGCTGGAACCAATCGGAAAATCGGTCTTATTCTCGCTAAACACGACCTTGCCGTTATTGTCTACGATGAGATGGACCAAGTGACCTCCGAACTGATCGTTGTCCTTAATAATGCTCTCGGCCAGCTTGAAATTGGTCTCTATATAGACGTACACATCATCGCGATCCGGCAGCTCCACCTTGCGCAGTATCGATAGCACTTCATTGCCATCTATCGGATTGAGCGAACGATGCGGACCGTAATAGGTAATTTTATCGAAACGAATTAGCACAGGGAGCTTCAGGATATCATCATCACGCACATTAAAGTTCTCAAACAGCTTCTGGTTATCGTTCGCAAAATAGTAGAACATAAGGCCAAGCGTAGGGTTCGTAAAATGAATCAAGCTGAGCTCACTGCGAATGTCGTCATTCAGTCTCTTCTTCTCGTAATAATCAGCTGCCAAATAGCTTTCCAGGTTTTTACCGACTCTACCGTCAAAAGCAAGCTGCTGGGAGGTATGGTTCAGCTGGCCTATCGTATCCTCAAGAGAAATGCGTACCTGATGAAGGTTGCTCTGTACGCCTCCTTCCGCCTTATTTTGCAAAATGGCATACATCGAAAAATAAGAAATACTTCCGATCAAGATCAGTGGAGTCAACGAGCTTATGAATAAGATGACAATCAGTTGATATTTCAACGAGTACGGCCTCGAATAATCTCTGCGCAGTAACGGTATTTTCATTAACCCACCCTCGCTTTACAAAACCTTAATAAAGCGCTTCCAAATTTAAGTCAGCTGTTGGGACACATTGAATCGCCCTGTCCACGTAAGCTGGTTCTCCCCCCTCTTTATTGCTTATTATATAGAGCTAAAAATCGGCTTACAACCGCTTTTTGCATGATAAAGGTTAAGTTTAGGTAAAGCGCTTAATCGAATATTAGATTCGCTATTATGACAATAGCTGTCACTATTATCGTTTATTATGAATATAAGACCAGCAGGACTTAACAAACCGAACTTAACAAAACCAAAGGAGCTGTATACGATGATTTTACAAATGACCCCTTTTATCATGTTGGACGGAAATGCCAAGGAGGCTATCCAATTTTATGAAAAAGCGTTACATGCCAAAGTCCTTTTTACACAAACCTTCGGAGAAGCGCCTGTAAGCCCAGAATCCCCTGTACCGGAGGATATAAAAGAACGCCTGGCCCACTCCGTATTAAAAATTGGCGAAGCCGATCTGTTCGTTGCCGATACTACACCTGGTCAACCCCACCAAGGTGGAGATACTGTATACATCTGTATTACCACTAACGATATTGAAGAAGCAAACCAATTGTTTGACTCCTTGCAGCAAGAAGGCCAAGTGAGCTTTCCTCTGCAGGAAACTCATTTTAGCCCCGCTTATGGTATTGTAACGGACAAGTTCGGAGTTACTTTCCAGATATTCGCCAAAAAGAAATGAGCGATGAATAAGGAATTCGATACGTTTCTTATTCGACTCAGTTAGCTGCTGCTGTTATTATGACAAAAAAAGCCGCCACAACGCATGGCGGTTTTTTGCTTGAAGCCTCTCTGAATCTAACTTCTCTTCATCCGCTTATAGCAGCGCAGCGGCTTGGCTTACCAGCGACGAAAGTTGATCGAGATCGACCGTTTGACCTTGTCGCAGCTTTATTGTTTTTCTTTCAGGTGGACCGTCGAACATCCCTTCCGGAAGCGTAAGCTCACTTGCGTTAAAGATCGTAAAGCTTACCGCGTCTTTGGAATTGCTAATGACAGCGGAGTATTTGCCATTGCTCAAAAAATGAGGTTTCTTGTACTGAATCCGCTCTTGAATGTCTGGAACTGCCTTATGAACAGCCTCGCGAAGCTGGAAGCTCAGCTCCCTCTGCCAAGGCTCTTTTACTGCTTCAATAAATTCCGTTACTTCTTGGTTCATCTGTCATTCTCCTTTATTATCCATGATATTAACCATTAAAATCTGTATCTATAAGCACGACGAACGAGAAACGTTGAAATCGACCGCCGACGAAAAATCTTCTAACTTTTTCTCAGCACGTCCATTTAGTCCAGCAAATCAAACTCCGTGACGGGTGGTTTGGGTTCTAACAACGATTCCTGCTCGAAAAGCCGGCGAAGCTCAATTTCCCCCGCGCCGTAGCCCTGGGGATCCGGCATCCGCATCGCCCAATCGATCGCTTCTTGCTCCGACTCCACTTCAATCAGTGTATATCCCGAAACCAGTTGCTGCTCCCATGCAAAAGGTCCTACCGTTACCTTGGGTTGACCCCCTGGTACCGGATAAGAAATTCGCAGCCCGCTCGAACTAGGCTGCAGCCTTTCCGCTGAGAGAAGCACGCCGGCTTTGGTTAAAGAATCGTTATAAGCCCTCATCGCTTCATTGAGTTCCCGGCTGGGCTTCACGCCCGCCTCAGAATGCCCGCTTGCTTTGACAATCATTATAAATCGCATTGATATTTCCCTCCTTCTACCTAAACGACGAACGGAAGAAGAAATAATCGACATCGCAAACAAATCATTTTCAAAAAAAGCGAATGAACGTTATGTCCACTCGCTTCTCGACTTGATTTAGATGGTAAGTAGTTAGCTGCCTGATTCGCTTGATGCGCACTCGGCAGCGTGTTTGAGCAAAAGTTCACGCTCACGTGTATTACGTGTCAGCGCCGCAGCGCGCTCGAACTCTTCGCTAGCTTCATCGTAACGTCCCAATTTGGCCAAAAGGTCGCCGCGAACGCTAGGCAGAAGGTGATAATCCTTCAGCGACGGTACGGAAGTCAGCTCATCGACCATTTGAAGACCAAACGATGGTCCAAATGCCATAGCTATGGCTACTGCACGATTAAGCTCTACGATAGGTGAAGGCATCACACGGGACAATGCTTCGTAGAGAGCGGCAATGCGCACCCAGTTCGTCTCTGCTGCGGTTCGAGCCTCCGTGTGGCACGCTGATATCGCGGCCTGCAGAGAATAGGGACCAAGGGGGCGACCTAGCTTCTTAGCTCGCTCGAGTGAGGTCAAACCGCGGCGAATCAGCAGATGATCCCATAACCCTCGATTTTGATCCATAAGAAGCACGGGCTCTCCCGCAGGGCCTACACGGGTTTTGAACCTTGACGCTTGAAGCTCCATCAATGCTACCAGGCCATGAACCTCCGGCTCCATTGGAGCGATTTCAGCAAGGATACGGCCAAGCCTAAGCGCCTCCTGACAAAGCAAAGGGCGTATCCAATGGTTCCCGGATGTTGCCGTATATCCCTCATTGAACATAAGATATACAACCTCAAGCACCGTAGACAGACGCTCCTTGAGCTCATCGCCTACTGGAAGCTCAAATGGAACTTGCGCCTTGCTTAGAGTCCTCTTCGCCCTTACGATCCGCTGCGCGATAGTCGATTCCGCAACGAGGAAGGCGTGGGCAATCTCATCTGTGGTGAGACCTCCAAGGAGACGGAGCGTCAGAGCAACACGTGCTTCCTGGGATAGGATCGGATGACAAGTTGTAAAGATTAATCGTAGGAGATCGTCACCGATATCCCCTTCCGTCGTAACTTCCAGCGCATGCTCCGTAAATAGATCATTGCTGCGGCTAAACTCTTCATATTTCCGGTCACGGAGTTTGTTTCTTCTTAACAGATCGATTGCACGACGTTTTGCCGTAGCCATCAGCCAGGCACCGGGATTGTCCGGAATGCCGCTATCGGGCCACTTTTCTAAGGCAATGACAAGCGCATCCTGCGCAAGATCTTCCGCGAGACCAACATCGCGTACCATACGTGATAATCCTGCGATAAGCTTGGCCGATTCAATTCGCCATATGGCATCAATGGTACGGTGAGCTGCTGAAGAAGCCGTCACGATTTCTTGAGCCTCTCCATTTGTTCATGAAGTAAGGCCAACATTTCCGGATCTTGCGTTAAATCCGGCGCCTCGATCACCTGCCGAAGCTCGATTTGTCCTTCCCCATGCCCATGGGGGTCCGGCATACGCATGGCCCATTCAATCGCCTCTTCTCTTGACTTCACCTCTATGAGTGTGTATCCGGCAATTAACTCCTTTGCCTCGGTGAAAGGGCCATCGATCACCTTCGGTTTGCCTCCTGGCTCCGGATAGGAGATCCGAATGGCGTTCGAGCTTGAATACAATCCATCGGCAGCAAGCAGTACGCCTGCCTTAGCCAGCTCTTCGTTATACCGCAGCATGGCTTCGATAAGCTCCTGACTAGGCATAATATCTGCCTCGGAATCCTTAGTAGCTTTAACAATCATCATAAATCGCACAGGTAATTTCCCTCCTGAATTTTATTATTAGAGACTTGTTTTTTGAGTTGTTATCAAACCGATAAACGATGCCTCTACATAGTCGACGAATGCAGATTGATTAAATCGACATGCCGGGGCATGTTTTTAATTAAAATTGAAAACTTGGTCGTTGTTCAACATGAGCAGCACTGTTAATCATTCGTCACTTGTAAAAAAACTCCTTTTGCTTTCCTCAAGCTAAGCTTTAATAAGAGGCATGCAGCAGCTGTTCGATAAACTGTTTCTCCTCAGGATTTCTTTGGGTCAGCTTATCGTACAGCTCCTTGTCCTCTTTGCCGCTTTTGGCAAGCGCAGCTAAATACCAACGGGCGATAACCTGCTGCACCTGTTCTTCCAGCCGTCCGTTGCTTCCCAGCTTCAAGGCTGCCTCCGCTTCATTATAGTGTCCTTCTATGTACAGCATTTGACCTGCTGCGATGGCCATTTCCGGGGTAACCGTGAACGGGGCTCCCAGGTTGATCGTTTTGGGCATAGCATCAAGCTGCTTGCGCTTGTCGAGAAAATGGTTGAACAGCTTTATTCCTTCGCTGCGATGCATTGAGGCGGCATTGATATCATGAGCGAGCTGCGCTTTTTCGCTTAGCTGGAAATGAACGGAGAGCGCCCGCTCATATAGCATAGGTTCCCATGGAAATTTGTTTAACGCATCCAATGTTACGGTTAATGCCGACTCATAATCCTGCTTTCTGATAGCTCTTATCCATTTTTCTTCCACAAGCTCCCTCGACCATGGCTCTACCTTCTGCAGCCTCTCCTCCAGCTTCAATGCTTCCTGATCAAAGCGTTCATCCTTCGTTTGGGAAAAGCCGGATCGCCAAAGATTTATTAACAACAGCATATAGCCGGGATTATCCGGTTGCTTATTTATTGCCTCTTGCATCCATTGGGTTGTTTCCTGGAGGTCGACCTCCTCTTGCTCGTACATAGCTTTCACCGCGTTCTGCATCGTTCGGCCACCTGACACATTCAACACACCTGTAATCATCAGGAAGATCGCTGCCACAGACAGCAAAACTCCGTAAATGATAGCCGGTTTCATGTTGATCAAGCTCCATGTCAGCTTCTTGCTCGTCCCTGCATGATCGCCCGTCGCAGGCAATCGCTCACCCCCGACAGCCGCCATACCTCCTAAACAGAGGAAAACGAGCGAAGTCAAATACACAAAGCTTAAATCAAAATCCATCAGGCTGTGCATCAACAAAGCACCAGCGACAATGAAGTACATTACATGAGGCTCAGACTTAACATTCAGTCGAAGCAACGCACGAATATACCTGAAGACCACATAGCCAAGCAGTATGATAAAAGAAAGAAGCCCTACGGTTCCCTGCTCGATCCACAGCTGCAAAATAAAATTATGTGCTTGCCGGCTAGTATAAGGGTAGCTTTGATATGTCGGATACAAGCTCGACCAAGCTCCACCGCCCGCTCCAAACACAGGGTAATCCTTGATGATTTTTAACGAGTCCAAGTAAAATACGCCGCGCTCCAGCACACTATGCTGCTCGAAGTTGATACTCTTTATCCTCTGCTCCAAAGTTTGCGGCAGCAGTGACAATAGCGGACTATCTATGGCTACAATGACAAAGGCTAATAGACCTACGACAACCATTCCGGATGGAAGCACCCACCGGCGAGTCCACAACCTCGATGTTCCTATACTCGTTTCCCGGGTATCTTGTTTCTCCATATTCCGATCACGCAGCAGCAGGAAATGCTGAGCAGCCCAACCGATCAGAGCGGCTCCCAACGCTACGGCAAGCAGAAGCCCCCAGCCCTCCCAGATCGATGCAGCGGCTTGATTCTTCTGCACAGACAGAGCTGTTTCCGTCATTGGTGTCAGAATAGATAATGTCCCCAATCCTGCCAATAGCAGGTGGAGCAGCAGCATCCATTGTCTGGACATCTTCAGCAGCAGCATTAGCAATAGAACGATAATAGGCAGCATTAGCAGCGCTCCGCGAGACAAAGTCAAGAATAGCGACAGAATGGCTGGAACGAGCATGAATGCGTGAAGCAAGGACATGGTTCTACTTTTTTCCGTCACCGCACCATAAGCTGCACAAGCTATAACAACCAGCAAAAATCCTGCATTGGCATTCGGATACTGGAAGACGGAGTTTAACCGTAAACCATACGACTCGACGACAACAGCAGACCAATAATGCGCATTCCCGAATAAAGTAAGAAGGCCATACAAGGTAACGATATAAGTGCTCATTACAATGAGCTGTGGAAGCAGTCTTCGGCCTGACGGATTGAGCGTAATGATCATTCCAAGCAGAAACATGATTGCGTAGAACAATTGAACCTGAATGAGTAAAAAAGCGTAGTGTACGGAGACAGCTTGTATGTACGACAATATGGCGCTGATCGGCATAAGCCAAACGAGCCCAAGTGTTATGCCGTGATCCTTCCATTGCTCGCGGTATTTTACCGCGTAGACAGCAATAATTAGCAAAATAAAAGACGCCAGCAGCAGCGTGCTTTGGATCGGCAGCTCGTAAGAGATATTGGATCTTGGATCACCCTCGATCCTAGCTGACAAGAATAATCCCTTAAGGTATGGAACCAACAGTAAATAAGCCGTAACAAAAATAAAAAACACCCCGTGCATAACGGTGCTCTTTTCGCTCGACCTGCCGGATTTCAAACCTACTCCTCTACTTCGATACTTCGTTTGCGTTTGCATTTGGTATATACCCTCCATTGATTTCATCCTGGCTATTAGCTTGTTTATTACATAGACGAGTAAATTATGGAAAATGTTCCTAAAAACATGAAAAATATTGTCAATTTATGTTTCCTAACCACAAAAAGACTCCCGCTGTTTTAGCGGGAGTTAAGCTTGTTGAAATGCCATATTTTCAGAACTACTAGGTGGTAGGTGGAATATCTCCTGAAGGAGGTACTCGACCGATAACCGGGAAGCTCCTCCTTTCATTGGGTTCTCTTCAACTGCTTCAGCTATTAAGATGGAGCCTATCTCATCCACAAAGGACCAACATCTTGCGCAGTCAATGGCTTGCGCGTCACATTGGCGGATGAAGCCTCATCGGCTCCTACATCGTTATTGCCGTCATTTCTAGCCTGACCGTCCATATCATCTGTCACGTAGCTGCCGGCAGCCGCGTTCACAGCCGGGCTATTCGCACCAGGGCGATATAAGCCATTTACCAGAGTCATACTCGAATCAAGCATATTTTTCTCCAGTATATTCGGGAGGAAAGTAAACTTATTCAAAGGCGCAGCTGTATCCTGCGCTATTGTATCGATCGTTTTGCCACCGGATGGTCTATAGAAGAGATTGTTCGAGATCGTGTTGTTTTGCGGCAGCAGCACCATCTGGTATTCCGGCCACATTGGCTTCATTTTTCAGCAAAAGTGGACAACTTTCATTTATCTCAGCTCATTTACTTCCCTTATTTCATTCAAGTTAATGATACCGAGTACGTATCCAGCCTGTTTCGAAAATTGACGGATGCCTATCAAACAAGAAACGATCTGACCTCCCCTTTAAAAATCAGATCCAGTCTAATGGATATCCTTACTTATTTTTTGGAGCATTCTCCTGAACATACGGTTGGGCTGCTGCCTTCATCTCCATCTTCATCCAATCACATTCTCAAGTACATTGAGGATCATATAGCTGAGCCTTTGACGCTGGAAAGATTAGCTGGAGAGTTTCATTATAATCCGAACTATTTCATCCGTTATTTCAAATCCATGTTCAAGATGTCCCCAATCCAATACATAGGCATGGTCAGAATTGAGAATGCCAAAAGACTCCTTATAGAGACGGAGTGGACTATCGAGAAAATAGCAAGGGCTGTAGGTTTGGACCGATTTTATTTCTCTAAAACATTCCGTCAAGTGACCTCCTTATCTCCCAGCATGTACCGCAAAATGCACCGTACAGAGTTATCCCGATCATCCGCCGAATAAAACTGTAAAAATTAAAAAAGCCGAAAATCCCCAGAGGAACAATCGGCTTTTCATCTATTTCTTATTGTTTTATGTCGTAGATTTTGTACATGTCATCCAGCATGAGGTTAGCCGCTTTAACGCCGCCAGCTGTATTCCAAGTGGTGTCATCTACTTTAATCAGTTTGTTATTCTTAACTACTTTCAGGTTTTTCCACAACGGATCGTTCATCCATTCTTTCTCCTGCTGAGTTCCTTTGCCATCTCCGGTTTCATACGTAAAGTAGAAGACGCGGTCAGCGGCATCAAGCTCAGGCAGACGTTCCTTAGTAATATCCTCGAATGATTTCTCATCGCTCTTAGGGTCAGAACGCGGGATACCGATTTGTTGGAAAATAACGCCTGTAAACATGTTGCCATAATAGAATCTGGTTTTGCCGCCCATGAAACGAACAACAGCTACTTTCTCTTTCAGCTTATCGCCGGCTTTGCTTTTGAAATCCTCAATGCGTTTGTCAAAAGCGGTGATAATTTGCTCTCCTTCTTTCTTCTTGTTCAAAGCGTCGGCATAAAACGAGAAGTTGCTTTTCCATTCGCCGCGCAATGTTTCGGAATATACAGTTGGAGCAATTGCTTTCAATTGATCGTAGATTTTTTCATGACGCATTTTGTTACCGATAATCAAATCCGGTTTCAAAGAAGCGATGATTTCCAAGTTAGGCTGGGATTCTGTTCCGACTGTTGTTACACCCGCCATGTCCGCTTTAATATGATCGAACCAAGGCTTACCGGTATACGATTCCACAGCGCCGACAGGCTTAACACCCAGCGCGAGCAAAGCTTCCGTTCCTTCGTTTGTCAAAATGATGACCTTTTGCGGATGTGCAGGTACGTCTGTCTCACCCATCGAGTGCTTAATTTTACGTGGAGCATCCGTTGCAGCCGTTCCCGCATTGGCTTTGTTATCGGCAGCTCCTGTCTGTGCCTGCTGCTTCCCGCCGCAAGCAGCCAAGAAAACAGACAACATTAAAATGACAGCGAGCAGGGCTGCTGATCTCATTCGAAAGGATTGGTTCTTGTAATACATTTCTGTCTAGACCTCCCAAGTTCGTTCATATGATAATGATTCTCATTCACATCGATAATAGTACTTGAACCTAGGAAAGATGTCAATCTCTTTTTTGTTCGAGAGTCCTTGAATAAAAAGAAAACTCCCTACTCTCGAACTATATTCCGAGTAGGAAGTTGGCCGTACTTTGCTACAACATTCGAGAAGGAAGAGGAACCATGATGCGCCTGCGCCGCTGAAACGTAGCCCATTCTCTCACTCCGAGCTCCCTCACTGTGTCTGTGACGCGCTGCAGTTCGTAGGCGAGCTGCTCTGGAGCATGCGCATCGGAACCGAAAGTAAGCGGGACCTTCAAGCTCACCAATCGCTCGATAATTTCTATGGAGGGGAACCATGATCCACAAGGCTTGCGCAGCCCTGATGAATTGATTTCAACAGCAATGTCAGCGTCTGCAATAATTCGAGCCGTCACATCCCACAGCTCGTGGAGGTTACCCTCTGGTAGTATATTCAAGCCTTTGACCGCGTCCATATGGCCTAAAATATCAAACTGACCGCACCGTGCCGCCTCCTGAATCAGGCGTATATAGCTGGAGTATGTTTTCTCGATTTGTAGTCCCTCTTGCTTCCATAGTTTTGGACTAAAAACATGAAAGCCGTTGCCGTTTAGATAGTGAACCGAACCCATGATATAGTCGAGAGGATAACCGGCATAAATTCGGCCATATTCCTCCGCCCAACCATGAAAATAGTCTGACTCCACACCTAAGCGAACATCAATGCGACCCCTGTATTCATCCCTCAGCCGAACCATTTCTTCCACATAGAGCGCAAATTCAGACTTGGCCATCGTCATTCCTGGAACAGGATGATCTTCTTCCCGATTAAAGAACGGGCTGTGATCGGATAAGCCTATCTGATCCAGCCCAAGCCTAATAGCAGATTCAATCATATCTCTGAGCGACCCTTGGGCATGTCCGCAGCGGTCATGGTGGGTATGATAGTCAATTTTCATAAAAGTTTCCTCTGCCTTTGATTATGGCTTCTCTGACTTGATATATTGATTAATCGCTTCTTCCGCTTCCCGTAGAGCGGTGTTTACATCCTTTTTGCTCTCGGCATATTCTTTAAATTTATCTACAAGAATCCCTCTAGATTTCGTGTAGAAGTTTGAATACGGAGGCGCTGCAGGAGCCGGCTTGCTTTTAAAAATACTCTGAATCTTCTTATCCTTGAAGGCCTCATTGCCTTTCAAAAATTCAGCGCTGAATTTGGGATCCTTCATCAGCGGCAGCTTGCCCGCTCTAGAGCTCATCAGCTGCACTTCGTCCGAGAACATAACCTCCAGCACTCGCATCGCGTCTTCTTTATGCTTACTCGTCTTGCTGATGGTTGTCACATTAATATCGTATGCCCCATAAAGATTCGGTTTGTTCGGGTAGCTCGGATACTGGGCCACATCCCAATTCAGGGTAGGGTCTGCTGTCAACTTATCGAACAAATTAATGGTCGTCAGCATCGCTACCGTCTTATCTTTAATAAACCGGTCCGTAATGCTCCCTTTCATAATGCCTTCCTTAGGCTTATTGCCAGGTATGTCATATATGCGTTTCCCCGTTTCGAACACTTGCTTGTAAGGCTCACTGTTAGCATCGGTTTTATCTGTTCGTCCGTCCACAATACCTAGCGACTGGGGAGTCAACATTCGGGTTAAGTAATCGGGATCTAATCCGAGATACTGAGTCCCTCCATCCTCTCGTGTCACTTTCTTAGCCAAGTCAATGGTTTCATCCCAGGTCATGCCATCCTTCGGATAGGGGACCCCGAATCGGTCGAAGATGTCTTTATTGTAGTAAGTAACATAAATTTGCACCCAATTCGGCAGGCCATAGAGCAGTCCGCTCTTTGTTGCGGCTTTGACACTTTCAAGGGCTCCTGGATCAAACCGCCCTAAATCCATGTTCATCTTCTTAGCAAGTGGAGTGATGTCCTCGAACAACCCCATATCGTCATATTGGGGCATTAATCCGTTCCAGACCGAGACCAGGTCGATTTCTTCACCTGCTGTTATGGCCTTCTCTACCGATGATTTGGATAAAAATTCGAGCGTAATGTGCGGATATTTTTTCTGAACAGGGTCTTGAACCAGCGTCTTGAAATCCTCATCGGTCCAATAGGCCTGAGTCTGATATACTTTAAGCGTAACGGGCTCGAGCTTTTCCTGAGTCTTGGCTTGTTCTTGCGGTTTGGCTTCAGCATCTATTGTAGTTGTTTTCTGAGTACAGCCTTCCGTTATAGCAGCAACTAAAATCATCGCGAGAGTTACGTTTAATCCTTTTTTTAAGGGATACATAGTATGAACTCCTCACTTCATTGATTTTTTCCGTTCGAGCATCTTATGGCCTCTAGCCTGTATAACCGAGCGCACGGTATCCGACATTCAAGCCCCCGTCCAAGGATGCATTCCGTTCATCCCCTTCCGCTTAATATGCAATTGAAGCTATTTCTTAGGTGCAGGGTAATCCTTTTGCGTTAAGACATTCAGCTTATTCCCATCAGAAGTTAACAGCACCTGACCATGAAAGGCCGTGACATAGGTATCGATATGATTTTTTTGATAGTTTAGCAGCTGCTTGTAATTATTGAATTTGTTGTAGCTGATGACAGATACCTTTGGCGATACTGTGCTCAGCCAAGACTGTGATGACGAACTTGATATTCCGTGGTGCGGCGCATCCATGAAATCAGCTTTGAGCTTGTCACCGAAGCGTTCGATTAATTCTACCTCCCGTTCCCGGTGTATATCTCCCGTAAATAAGAAGCTCGTATCCTTATAATTTAGCTTCAGCAGCATTGAGGCATTGTTCACTTCATCCAACTCGAACTTTTTGACGGCTCCTGGCAGCTCTCCCTTTCGGGGATTCAACACCTCAACCCTCACCTGCTGCCCTAGCTGAAACTGATCATTTTCCTGTAAGTATGCGGTTTTGATTTTCTTGGATTGAACTACCGACATCGTGTTCCGATAGGCAGCCCATTCTACGGGCTTCTCATCCTCCAAGTAGAACATATCGACCGGAATTTGTTTGAAAACGCTATCAAAACCACCGATATGATCAGGATGCGGATGCGTATTGACGGCTATGTCGATTTTATTAATTCCCAGCTTCGACAAAGCGTTCACTACCTGAGGCCCAACCTCAGGAATTCCCGCATCGATGACCATCGTCTTGCCGTCGGGTGATTGAATGATAATACAGTCACCGGAAGGTTCCTTGTTCTCCAGATCCAGATATCTCACTGTGAGAAGCCCCTTGTACGATGAGGCAGCATATAAGCCATCTAGCCTATCCACAGGTACAGACGATTTGGGCGGAGGATTTGCCGTCATCTCTTGACTCTTGCTGCAGCCAGAGCAGATCATAACCGTCAACCATAGCGCAGCGACGGATCGTGTTAACAACCTGGGGATTTCCATCGTTAACTTATCTCCTCCTTTCTCATTTAAGAGAAAAGTACAATCCTATATTTCCACGCTTAATCCATCATAAGCGCATGTCACACCCATGCTTTGAAAATAGGCTGCGATCTCCTCATGCGGATCTACGCACTGATGGGAATAATGAGTAGCCCAAACGGGTGTCGTCTCTGTAATAACCTCCAACTCACGCATGCGATCGAGCATCAATTGGAAGTCTCCGAAGCTTAGATGGGTTTTGGCTTGCTGACGCGTGCCGAGCGTGGCCTCCATCACGACCGCATCCAGCCGCAAGCCCGCTAGCTGACTCCAAGCTTCCTCCCGGTAATATCCCGTGTCAGCAGCATAAAGCAGCTTCACTCTGCCATCATCAACGATGTAGTTCATCGCATCCCCGATAGATGGAATGTGAGAGGCCTCAATCGACTGTATTTTATAGGGAGACAGCTCAAGCTGTCGTCCTGCGGAGAAAGGAATCCTTCTAATCTCAGCAGACTTGTCCTTGCCTCCCGAAAAATCCCACATAGTGAGCACGGATGGACCTGCCACGACGGTTAGCTCCTGCAAATCTGTCGATAGACGAAACATTCGTTGACGAAGCTTAAGATTCAGCGCGTTGAAATGATCCTCATGACTGTGTGTGACGAGCAAATACTTAAGCTCAACAAGGGAAATGCCGAGGTCTGCGCAAGCGGCATACAAATCCGGTCCGATGTCTATGAGCAGGTCATCATTAATCAGCATCGACTGTCTTTTGCGAATGTTTTTTCCTTTTTCTTTTCGCGCATGCTCGCAGGTTTTGCAGGCACAGAAGGGAAATGGAATTCCTTCCGCAGCGGCGGTACCCAAAAAAGTGATTTTCATCTAAAGCCCTCCTTCACGGTAGACCCTAAGCTATACTTCACGGCTGATTCATTATACTATATGAATATTATAGGTCAGCATTTTACGGGGTATCAATAGAACCATTTTCAGTTTATATAACTATATTCAAATTATGAAGGAAAAGAGGAAAATCTTAACATGATTCGACATGGTAACGTGTATATGACTATCACGGAGCTGGAGCACAAGCTGCCCGTATATCTGAATTGCATAGGTAAATGGCGAAATCAGTACCGGATTGAGCGTGAGAATGGGTACACGGATTATCAGTGGATTCAATGTACAAGAGGACAAGGCATGCTGGATCTGAATGGAACGGAGCATTTCATCAATCAAGGGCAAGGCATGCTGCTATTTCCTGACGAGCCACATGAATATTACGCCACCATCGAGCCTTGGGAAGTGAATTGGATGGCCTTTAACGGAAGCTACGTGAGTGAAATATTGCACTCCTTGGATTTTGTCAGCAGCCGCATTCTGACCTTTGCCAATCCAGACCCAATTCTCCAGAAGCTGTTTCAGCTCAGGTCTGTTGCCGAAGCCACCGATCCGATGAAAAGCTTGAAGTGCTCGTCCCTTACTTACGAGATTATTCTTGATCTATACCGTTATGGAGCCCATACCGATATCCGTTCCAGACAGCAGTATTTCGAACAGTTGGCCCCTGCCCTTCGATATATTGAGGATCACTACCATAAGGCTATCACGCTGGAGGACTTGGCATCCAAGCTTTCAGTGACCCCGCAGCATACTTGCAGCCTCTTTCAAGCTACACTTGGAGTGCGACCTTTCGAATATGTCACCAAAATTAGGCTGCGTAAAGCCAAAGAGCTCCTGATGCGTCAGCAGGAGTTGGATATTAACGAAGTAGCACGTAAAGTCGGATATGAACATACGAGCTATTTTAATAAAGTGTTCAAGCGCGAAGAAGGTATGACGCCTGGCGCTTTCCGCAAGAAATTATAGGCGGGATCGTTTGGACATAAAAAAACACCCCTGTCGGGGTGCTGAGATTGACGAGAAACCCATGAAGTTTCAGAGGTGTACGAGTTACTCCGGTGGGGTATCCCCTTCCAGCCACTGTTGTTATCGGGAAATTTTTAATTTATTCGCTTTACAGCAGTGACTTCTCGATAACAAAGGTGGACGCTTCGCTCCTCCAGGGGGATACCCCACCTCCCGACATCCTTCATCTTCTGAATAATTGAGTTTCTCCATAGACTCAACCCCCCTGTCGGGGTGCTGGGATTTATTCTTAGTCAAATAATGGCGTAGATAAGTAACGCTCACCATTATCCGGCATGATCACAACGATATTCTTGCCTTTATTTTCTGAACGCTTGGCAAGCTGGACAGCGGCAAATGCAGCAGCACCCGATGAAATGCCCACCAGCAAGCCTTCTGTTTTAGCAAGCTGGCGAGTGGTCTGGAATGCTTCTTCGTTCTTCACTTTATAGATTTCATCAACAATCTCCCGATTGAACACACTGGGTACAAAACCTGCTCCGAGACCCTGCAGCTGATGAGCCCCCCGCTTACCTCCTGATAGTACTGCCGAATCGAATGGCTCTACTGCAACGATCTGCACAGACGGCTTTTTCTTCTTCAACGTCTCGCCGACACCAGTAACCGTTCCTCCAGTTCCTACGCCGCTTACGAAAATATCTACTTCGCCGTCCGTATCGCGCCAAATTTCTTCAGCAGTAGTGACTCTGTGAATTTGCGGATTAGCCGGATTATCGAATTGCTGAGGGATAAACGAATGCGGAATTTCTGCAGCTAACTCCTCTGCTTTACGCATGGCTCCCGGCATTCCTTCCGCTGCTGGAGTGAGGACTAATTCTGCTCCGAGTGCTTGTAAAATTTTTCTACGCTCGATACTGAACGATTCGGGCAAAGTAATAATAAGCTTATATCCCAAAGCAACGGCTGCAAACGCGAGACCGATGCCTGTATTACCGCTAGTAGGCTCGATAATAACCGAATCCTTGTGCAGAACGCCTCTTTCCTCAGCATCCTTAATCATTGCATATCCAATACGGTCCTTCACACTTCCAGCCGGATTAAAGTATTCCAATTTAGCAATTAATGCAGCTTCCAGCTGCTGCGTTTGGCTGAATTTGGCTAGCTGAAGCAGTGGTGTATTTCCGATAAGATCGGTCAAGTTATTGGCTATATTCCGCATATAGACCCCTCCTATGAAACAATTATTGTATGATTTGAAACAATTATTATATAATTCCCTATCACATGGTATTCAAATCTTAACACCAAAAAAAAAGAAAGTAAAATAGCGGAGCTGCATCACTACCATTATTACTGCTGTTTTTGGTAAATTTCATAGATATAGGGTCTACATCAAATACTTTCAATAGGATTGCCAATAAAATTAGGGACCAGCTTTTTACCGTTAATACAAAAACTTCTGCCATCCAATGTAATATAAAAAGGCCCCTTATGGCTGTATGAGCCAGAAAGGGGCCTTCAAGTTCCTATTTGCTTATTGAGGCATCAAGCGGGTCGATACCCCGATGCGGTTCCATGCATTGATCGTGACGATCTGCATAATGATTTCTGCGATTTGCTTCTCATTAAAGTAGCTCTCTACTTCCTCGTACACTTCGTCAGGTACGTGTGTCTCAGCCAAAAGCGTGATCGACTCCGTCAGAGCAAGCACCGCACGTTCCGCATCCGAGAAGAAAGGAGTCTCTCTCCAAGCATTCAATGCATAAATACGCTGCTCCGTTTCACCAAGCTTGCGTGCTTCCTTGGTGTGCATATCGATACAAAATGCGCAAGCGTTCACCTGAGAAGCACGAATTTTAATGAGCTCCCTCAGCTTCTTATCAATACTTGTGCCTTCCACATATTGTTCGAGCCCCAGCATCGCTTGATAACCCTCTGGAGCGACTTGATTCATGAATAGTCTTGTTTTCATTGAAATGGCCTCCTCATATCCCGTTCCTATGGGATTGTTTTTGTCTTTACACTAACTAAGACAACCGAGAAGCCGTTTTGTGACAACCAAACTATATAATAAAGAAAAAACTTTTTAAGCACTAGCTGAATAAACTGCAGAAGCTTTTTTGCGCCGGATCATCAATAGATAGCATACGACAGCACCAACATCGGCTGCAGCAATAACAATCCCCATAGGTACAGCTGTCCCGCTTCCTCCGAGCCCGACAAGCGGAGCTACAACGCCCCCGGCAATGAACGACAGCAATCCCAGAAGAGCGGATGCACTTCCCGCAGCTTGCGCTTGATTCTGCATCGCAAGGGCAAACGAGGTTGCGCTTACGATACCCACGCTTGACACGACAAAGAACAATGGCACCAATATAGCGTACAATCCCGCCCCGACAAGGATCATGGCAAGCAGTGTTACACCTCCGAGCATAGCCAACACGAGTCCGCTAACAAGCAGCTTTTTTTCACCAAGCTTCCCGGCCAGCCTTCCAGTAATTTGCCCCGCAATAATAATGCCAAGCCCATTAATCGCAAAGAACATACTATACATTTGCGGCGAAGCGCCGAAAATATTTTGAATGACAAACGGTGAACCGGATATATATGCGAACATAGCGGCGATTACAAGTCCCTGGGACAATGCATAGCCCATGAACATCCGGTCACTTGCCAAGCTTCGAAAGGTTTTGAGCGTATTGGTGATACCTCCTTTGGAGCGCCGCTGTACCGGTAGCGTTTCGGGAAGGCCAAATATAACGGCTAGCAGCATGAGCACACCGAACACGCTTAACACGACGAATACACCCGGCCAGGCCGTGGCACGCAATAGTTGCCCCCCGGCAATGGGAGCAAAAATTGGAGCAACACCGTTGACTAGCATCAACAAGGAGAAAAACTTCGTCAGCTCCGTGCCCGAATACATATCTCTTACGATAGCGCGAGAAATAACAATACCTGCGGCACCGGCAAAACCTTGAATAAATCGAAGTGCAATCAACGCCCAGATGGATGGACTAAACGCACATAAGAGCGAAGCAACCGTATAGACGAGCAATCCGGCAATAAGCGGCATACGGCGACCTCTAACATCGCTTAGAGGACCGGCCAACAGTTGACCGAGCGATAACCCGAGCAAACAAAACGTGAGACTAAGCTGGGCAAGTGAAGTTGTAGTATGAAGATCGTCCGCAAGCGTCGGCAGCGCCGGCAAATACATATCGATGGACAGCGGTCCGAAGGATGCCAACGCCCCCAGCACCAGTGCCATCCACAGCCGCCGCGAACGCGCGGATGATGATAAATCATCAATATGATGTTCAGTCATAGGATCAAACCTTTCTTTCCTTCTCTTTTATTAGACAACTAATTACTTTGCTGCATTACCTCCAAATCGGTGTGCATTTGCAGCAATAACCGCCTGAACAGCAGCTTTTCCTCCAGACTAAAATGCTCAAAGCATTTGTCTTCAATGACATGCAGAGCTCCCTTAACTTTCTCCGTGGCAAATCGCCCTTTGTCCGTAAGGTACACTCTGGATACACGTTGATCGTCAGGGTCAGTTCTCCTTTCGACCAGTCCTACCTTCTCCATGCGAGTAATCATAACGGTAAGAGTTGCCGGCTGCACATGAATTCTGGAAGCGAGCTCCTTCTGAATTTGGCCATCCTGCTCTGCCAATCTTAATAGCAGCGGGGGTTGACCTGGATATACTTCATATTCTTGGATCAGCTTGTCGATACTCTGTCGATGAAGCTTCAAAACATGCTTCATGAGATGCGTCAGAGCATCCGTATGTTGGAAATTCATGGCCGACCCCACCTTTTTAATTAGTCAACTAATCAAATGCTAGTGTAGAGGAATGAGCTGACTTCGTCAACCTTTTTTCTAGAGATAATCTCATTAGTTTTCGCGAAAATAATGTGAGTTTTAGCTATGTTGGGACTAGCTTAATTTCGCTAAGCTTAAGAAGAAGACGCTTCCATTCCTTCGACGGAACGGCCTGCGTCCCATCAATAAAACAGGAGGTGAAAGGCTCAAGTTAACGCCCTGCGGTTATCGTTTATTACAGCAGCAGCAATACCTATCTAAGGAGGATGTTTAATGATGAAAGGCTCAAGAACCCCATTTGGTTGGCTTAGAAGCCGCACCATGTCCGTATCGGTTTTGTTTTTGCTATGCTTTACGCTGGTTCCGTTTTTCGCCGTCTCCACGGCATTTGCAGCAACCAAAACCGTACCTGCCGGAGATGTTACAACGCTTCGCAGTTATTTGTCCAGCGCTCAACCTGGAGATATTATTGAAGTTTCCGGCACATACAACATCTCGAACGGTACCCTCGCCACTTCTGTAAGCGGTTCCAACGGCAATTATATTACCATTCGCGGGACTGGCAGCGGGGCTACGTTTAATTTTACCGCTTCGGCAGGCAATGCCGCGGTTCATGTCAAACACAACTATTATAAATTGGAGAACCTGACGATCAATTCCAATTCGAATTCCAATAAAGGGCTCTTAATCGAAGCGTCCCACGGCTATGTAACGAACGTAACCGTTAAGAACACATTAGCCGAAGGCTTCAAAATCCGTAAAAACAGCCAATATTGGCTGCTGCAAAACTGCTCCGCACAAAATACTGGTCAAAGCGGCAAATTCGGCGAGGGCTATTATGTCGGGGATGCTGACCAAAACTGGACGACAGCACCTAATGCCGACCAAAGCGGATACATTACGTTCCTCAACTGCAGTGCCATCCAAACGAAAAATGACGGCTTCGACTTCAAGGAAGGCACGCATGACATTAAAGTTATAGGCGCCAACATTGACTTCCAAAATACCGTTCCCGAATCGACTGTAGGCAATAACGGATTGTTCATCCGGGCTAATAACGTGCAGGTCATCAACACGGCCATCAAAAATAACGCAGGTACCGGGCAAGGGATCAGAGGTAACAAAATGACCGCTTCCGACAACAACTCCTACGGCAGCAATTTGGAGATGAAGGCTTTAACCGGAGACAACCTGGCTGGTTCCCTTATTTATACAAGCTTCACCAACAATAAGCTGTATACGGACTATACTTCCACCAATGTTGCAGGAGGTCTGTATGCATCCGGCTCCAACACAGCTACATCCGCGAGCCCTTCTTCCTTCGTAGAAATGACATGGAGCGGTGAAGGCGGCGATACTTACAGCAGCGGTTCCACACCTACGCCTACTAATCTTGCCCTGAATAAAACCGCCACTGCATCGACCGAATGGAGCACTACCTATGCTGCAGGTAAAGCAGTAGACGGCTCCACTAGCACTCGTTGGGCTTCCGCTTCCGGAACAAGTGCAGACCAATGGTTGAGAGTCGATCTCGGTTCTAGTCAAACTTATAGCAAAGTCATCATTAAAGAAACCAATTATGCCAATATCACATCTTTCAAGCTGCAATCGTCGAGTGACGGCTCTACGTTCACCGATATTACTACCGGCACAACCATCGGCGCTTCCAAAACGGTCACCTTCTCTCCAGTAACATCCCGCTACATCCGTTTGTATGTCGTATCCGCTTCCGATGAAGCGAATGTCAATGAATTTGAAGTGTACGCCAATTAATTTGGTTATAAAATGAAGAAAGCCTATCTTCCGAAGGGTATTTCCCTGACGAAGGTAGGCTTTTTTAAAGTGCCGAGCAAAAAATTATAGGATTTAATCTTTTAAATTACTTACGAGTTAACTCTTCTACTCTATTAAAAATTAATGTTTGATTGTTTGGCAATTTCATATCAGCATGAAAATGACCGAAATACCAATGTTTGTAATATAATCGTTCTTTAATATTATCTAAATATATATTCAACTCATCTATTTCAATATTTATTCTTAAGTCTTGTGTAAATAATTCGATTGTAGATGCTGGGCATGTATGAGTTACAACGAAATCTACATTCCAATTGTGCTTCTCTAGATTCTTTAGTCCTTCAATATATTCTTCATTACTTGGCATTTCTCGTGCCCACCAGTTAATGTTCTCTTTTCTAAATTCTTTATCATGAGATCGAGCCCCTCCAAAAGTGAAGAACTTAGATCCATTGATTGTAAATACTTGCCCTCTCATCAAATGGATTATACTCTCGTGAATTACGTGTACTTTCCCGCCATTCCAGATTTCCACCGAATAGCTATCAAGCATTAACCCCTCCCTCAAACCATACAGCAGCACGTTACTGCGTCCATAGTCCCAATCTGAGAAATAGGCCTTGGAAAAATGCAACATTTCGCATATGCGTGAGTCTAATAACATGTACTCTGTCGAAAAGGGGGTTATAGTGCTACATATTCCGAGAATTTTGCGGAGAGCTGCAATGAATAGCTGCTCTCATCCGTTCGATCATGACGGTTAATGTCACAACGATTATTGTTTAGAGGTGAAAGATGAAGTTAAGGTTAGTTACTACATTGTTATCGCTGCTGCTTATCGCCCTGCTGATCCCTGCCTTCGCATCTGCCGCTCCTCAAGGTTCGGCCGTAGGCATACCTTTATATTTTAACGGGAAGCAATTGAATCCCGAAGTTGCACCACGAATTATTAAGGATGTGACCATGGTTCCCGTCCGCATCATAGCCGAAGAGCTGGGCTCTAAGGTGACCTGGAATCAAGCACAACAACAAGTTACCATTACCAAGGATTCGATGAGCATTCAAATGGTTATCGATAAGCCTTCAGCAACCGTGAATGGGGTCAAGCTACCTTTGGATTCCGCTCCTTTGCTGATTGAAGGTAATACGCTGCTCCCTGTTCGCTTTATTGCCGAGAACATGGGAATCGAAGTCAATTGGAACGATGTAGCTCGAGCTGTCTATTTGAAAGAAACCAAGACGGGATCGGGTTCTACAGAAACGGTACTTCCTCCAACCGGACAACCAGATAAGACGGACAAGCCTGCAACGGATGCTAACGGGAAGCCTTTGCCTGTTATCCAATCGATTGAAATGACTCCAACTCAACTGCTTATTAAAGCAGATTCTGGAACGCTTCAGCCTAGTGTCTTTTCACTGCGCGATCCTAATCGGATTGTTATCGATATTCCGAATGCTGTGTTGAACCCGTCTATGTACAAGAATGAAGTTACCAAAAGCGGAGACACTGTATCCAACAACGTATATGTATCTAATGTTCGCTATTCTTTATTTAATAACAATCCTTATTCCGTTCGCGTTGTTTTGGATATGAAGGAATCCATCGACCTTAAGTGGGAATCCGGGTTTAATACAGCTGCGCTGGTAGGTGTACTTAATAAAGCCAAATATAAGGTCGTTATTGATCCGGGTCACGGAGACCAAGATCCAGGTGCCAAAGCCGTTAACGGCCGTAACGAAAAAGAATTCAACCTCATTATGGGGTTAAAAGTGTATAACCTGCTTCAAAAAGAAGCGCAAATCCAGCCTTCCATGACGCGCAATGACGATACGTTCATTCCGCTGGATGACCGCGGCAAGTTCGCCAACGACCTTAACGCCGATGCTTATGTTTCCATTCATGGTAACAGTTACCTATCGACATCCACAGGAACGGAAACGTATTATTACAAGTCGGATAGTGTTGAGTTTGCTAACATCATGCATAAGCATTTAGCGGCTGCGACTGGATTGCCCGACCGGGGAGTGCGTCAAGAAGCTTTCCGCGTGGTAAAAATAACAAACATGCCAGCCGTGCTGCTGGAAGTCGGTTACCTGTCCAACGCGCGGGATACCGAGCTCATGTTTGACGAAGCATTCCAAGATCGGGTTGCCGAAGCCATCGTGGCCGGAATTAAAGAGCAGCTCAACATTCAGTAAGGTAAAAAGGCGGTGATTTTCAAATGCAAAAACATATAGTTCGCGGTTTGATTCTTACAGGAGCCGTAGCATTGGTTTTATCCGGATGCGGTCAAAAGCCGTTAAGCAATGGAGGAGCCTCTCAAGGCTCCGGGAACCCTGCTGTCAACAGCCAGGCTACTCCAACTCCTACTCCTCCGGAAGCTCAGCAAAATGCCAAAAAGGAGCCCCTAACCAAACAAATCAAAGCTTATTATGGGGACGATCAGGCAGAGAAGCTAGTTGAGAAAGAAGTCACTATCAACTACAACGAGGATAAGGACAAGTATACCGCAGCGCTTTGGACTCTAAAGAAGGCTCCTGAGAACAGCAATCTCGTTCCTCTGGCTCAAGCGCTTGGATTTAAATCCGCGGTCCTTAAGGATGGTACGCTCACACTGGACATGACCATATCCGGCGAAGGGCGTCTAGGTGCTCCGGGTGAATCCATGCTGCTGCAAGCGATTCAAAAAACGTTATTCCAATTCCCGGAAGTTAATTCCATCGAAATACTGGTTGACGGTAAAGCCGTAGACTCGCTAATGGGTCATATGGATCTGCCTCATCCGATCAAGCGTTAATTGCACTACCAAAGAAGCAGATTGCCTCGGCAGTCTGCTTTTTTTATTGCATTCGTTTCTGTGGATGAAATAGCTGGGGATAACTCTTGTTGTGGATATGTTTATAAGTGAACTCCGATTTATGCACAGCTTGACTTTAGAAGCTGTTGATAATGTGGATAATGATGTTGATAACCATCATTTCCTCGATACAGACGAGGTATCATTATAGTACAAAACCAACCCATTTGAAAAGCTAAATTTTGCTGTACACAGGCATAGAACATTATGTCGAAAAAACGCGAAATGACAGCAGTATTTATGTTAAAATAGTTGTACTTCCTCACGAGGGTGATTGTATGACTATTCTGCTCATTTTTCTCATGATCGCTGCCATAGTATTATTCATTACCAAGTCGCATAATCCGTCTGCGTATTGGATGGGATTTGTTCTGGTCGGCTGGTTTCTTAGTATGGCCGGGTTGATCCTCTTCATAGCTAAATACGGGGGATTTTATTATAAGGTGAATATTGTGCTGTTCTTCAATGATAGCATCCGTAATTTTCTACTGGATTTGCCTATCAAGATCGAAGGTATTAGCCGCATGATCACGATCGGCCGGTCTTTGTTCGTCTTCAGCCTGATCGGGTTATCCGTTTCTCTTTTCTACTATCGACCCTTTAAGCAGCTATGGAAAATTTTTGCCCTCAACACTCTGCTTCCGATTGCTAATATCATCTTCTATGATCCGATCATCTACAAATGGGCTCTTACAGTCCTTGATCGCAACGTTACGTATATTATCGGCTGGGTCACCCGCGGCTGGCTCGTGGTTTCACTTCTCGTTGCCTTGTCGCTTATGATCGGCAAGTATCGTAAAATGACGATCCCCTGGGTCAAGAAACAAAGCAAGCATATATTGTACGGCGTTGTTTCCCTGGTGCTGTTTTATTTTTACCTTGGCTTTATGGGGCCGCTGCAGGTATTCGACGTACGAACCTACTATGTGCTTTATTCGGACTTTTCCAATTTCAATCCCCCTCTCTCGTTATTCGGCTGGTACGCCAGCATTGTCTTTACAGGTGTTTTGTCGCTTGTCAGCATCCTTTCTATTTGGCGCTATACTGAAGTAGAGAAGACCATGGGTAAAAGTGATCTTCAGCTTCAGCGCAAGCTGAATACCGCCAACATGGGGGCGAGAGTGTTCACCCATGCCATTAAAAATCAGCTGCTCATGATTCAACTGCTGATTCAGCAGGCCAAAGAGCAAGGAGCCATTCAGGGTGCCTCACCATCTAATGATTCAATGCAACCGCTTACCAAAGCAGGAGATATCGTATCTCACACACTCGGGAGACTGGATCAGCTCTACGATTCATTCAAGACGAATCAGCTGCACCTGAGACCCGTTGCCGTTCGTCCCCTCATGGAGCTGACATTGGAACGATTGAAGGTTGTTCCCGAGCATGTCGATCTGCAGGCCGTCCTCCCTGATAGCGACTGTATGGTATTGGCGGATTTGGAACACTTGTCGGAAGCTTTATACAACTTGGTGATCAACGCTATCGAAGCCATTGACGATGATACGGGGGGCGTTGTTCAGGTCAACAGCTATGTGGAGGAGAACTGGGTCATTATCCAAATCATCGACGATGGTCCCGGTATCGAATCTGAGCTTCAAGAAACGATCTTCGATCCATTCTATACGAACAAGAATACGACCAGAAACTGGGGAGTCGGACTGTCTTTCAGCAAGCATATCGTGTTAGGCCATTACGGCCGCATCCATCTCGACAGCAAACCAGGCGAAGGAAGCACATTTCAAATCATTCTTCCATTGTACGTGTTGAAATCCTAGTAAAAAGAGAGTTGGTGACCGAATGAACCCGATACGAATTATTGTGGCGGAAGATCTGGATGTGCTGCGCGAGCATTTTTGCCAGTTGATCGGGCGTGAGAACGATATGACCGTGGTCGCTCAAGCCTCCAGCGGGAAGCAGGTATTACAGCATTTGCAGGAGCATCAGGCCGACATCGTCGTAATGGACATTGAGATGGACATGAAGAACGACGGGATTATTACAGCCGAGAAGGTGCTTATGCAGTATCCTCATATGAAAATTATTTTTCTTACCGTGCATGAGGATGACGAAACCGTGTTTAATGCTTTTGAAACCGGCGCTGTCGATTATGTGCTCAAGACCAGCTCTCCTGAGGTCATCATGTCCAGCATTCGCAATTCGTACGATGGGATTGTTCAAATCCGGCCTGAATTTTCATATAAAATCAAAAATGAATTTTCACGTATTCGCCGCAATGAAGAAAGTCTTCTGCAAGCTACCATTATCTTGTCCCAAATGACACCAACCGAGCTAGAAATACTGGAGCTTCTCCTGAAAGATATGAAAATCGCCGAAATCGCCAAGTTCCGTCAGGTGGAGCTGTCCACCATCAAAACTCAGATCAATATGATTCTGAAAAAGTTTAACAAAAAAAGGTCTAAGGAAGTCAGCGCTATGCTTCGTGATTTGAATGTGCAGCATTTGATCCATAAAGTAAGAGGAAACAATTAGTTACCTCTATTGAAAATTTCCCGATAACAACAGCGGCTGGAAGGGGATACCCCACCGGAGTAGCACATGTCCTTCTGAAGTTTTATACGTTTCTTAACAATATACACAGCCGAAACCGGCTGTTTTCTTTTTTTACAAAAAATTCATTGACCCAAAATGCGGTTCAGTGATAAGATTGAAAAAATTTACCTACCGCTTTCAATATCTTATACAAACCAAGGAGGAATGAATGACGTGGCCACGTATTACCTGGAACCATCCCGCACCTTCAGTGAATTTTTGTTAATTCCTAATCTGACGACCAAGGAATGCACACCGGCAAATGTTCGTTTGAAAACACCGCTCGTGAAGTTTAAAGAAGGTGAAGATCCGGCGATATCTCTCAATATTCCGTTCTCATCGGCCGTCATGCAGGCCGTGTCCGATCATGGGATGGCCATCGCTTTAGCACGGTGCGGAGGCATTTCATTCATCTTCGGCTCCCAGTCCATAGAGGAACAAACAGAAATGGTTCGCAAGGTCAAAGGATACAAGGCCGGCTTTGTAGTCAGCCGCTCCAATTTGACACCCCAACACACCCTTCAGGATGTGCTCGATTTGAAAGAAAAAACCGGGCATTCCACCGTGGCTATCACGGAGGATGGCACGGCTAGCGGCAAGCTGCTCGGAATCGTCACCAGCCGTGACTACCGTATCAGCCGCGATCCATTAACGAAGCCTATCCACGAATTTATGACTCCTTTCTCTACGCTGATTTATGGTCAATCCGGCATTTCGCTATCGGAAGCGAACAATTTGATCTGGGAACATAAGCTGAACTGCTTACCGATTGTGAATGATCAGCAAAACCTGGAATACCTCGTATTCCGCAAAGACTATGACGCCCATAAAGAAAATCCTCTTGAGCTGCTGGACGGAAACAAAAGCTATATTGTAGGCGCAGGGATCAATACAAAGGACTACATGGAACGCGTTCCTGCTCTTGTCGATGCCGGTGTCGATGCCCTCGTTATCGACTCTTCTGACGGATACAGCGAGTGGCAGCGCGAAACGGTACAATACGTTAAAGCCAATTTTGACGTCAAAATCGGCGCGGGCAACGTGGTCGACCGGGAAGGGTTCCTGTATTTGGTTGAATCCGGAGCTGACTTCGTCAAAGTAGGTATAGGTGGAGGCTCTATCTGCATTACCCGCGAGCAAAAAGGGATCGGCCGCGGACAAGCCTCAGCCATCATGGAGGTAGTAGAAGCGAGAGATCAATACTTCAAGGAAACGGGCATTTATGTACCTATATGCTCGGATGGCGGTATCGTTCACGACTATCACATTACGCTGGCTTTAGCTATGGGAGCCGATTTTGTCATGATGGGTAGATACTTTGCCCGCTTCGACGAAAGTCCGACACGCAAGCTGAGAGTCGGCAACAATTTTGTTAAAGAGTTCTGGGGGGAAGGCTCCAATCGCGCGCGCAATTGGCAGCGGTACGACACCGGCGGCAAAAACAACCTTTTGTTCGAGGAAGGTGTTGATTCGTACGTGCCTTATGCCGGCAGTCTTCAAGAGAACTTGGATAAAACGATTGGCAAAATTAAATCCACTATGTGTAACTGCGGTGCCACAAGTATTGATGAGCTGCAACGAGTAGCCCGAATTACGCTTGTATCGGCGACAAGTCTCGTCGAGGGCGGGGCGCATGATGTTATTTTGAAGGAAAGCAGCTTGTCTGAGGAAAGTCATTAATGCAAGCATTATAAAAAGGAGGGGAATCATCCCCTCCTCAGATTGTAGAGAAACCCATGTTTTTTTAAAACGTTGGGTTTCTTTCTGTATTTAGAGGCTATTTTGAGAAGGCCGGATGGGAGGCTAGGCCTCTTTCGCCTTCCGCTCCAGATGGAATGCAATCTTTTTCATGTTTTGTACGGCTGCTGTCATAAGCGCTTGCTCCGTGACATTTCGAAGCCCCCGCAAACGGCAATAGCGAAACCCATGGAGCTGTTTAGCGTCCGCGAAGCTTCGCTCAATCGTTTCTTTTCGTTTTTGGTAAAGCCGCTTACCGGATCTACTCAACCGGTTTAATCGCACTTGCTCCTTGCTATCTTCCCAAATATG
>NZ_JMLS01000025.1 GCF_000686845.1 Paenibacillus sp. UNC451MF
TTTTAGCCATAAAAATATCCCCTCCAAGTTCCACTCGAACCTCCATGATAACATGAAGGTTTTTTTTGAGTGTCTACTTGAAGGGGATAATACCAAGCTGTGACGGTTTTTTTGTGCGAATTCATGGTAGCCTCAAATGCTCTTCCCATCTCATGTGAGGTATCAGATTTCTTTCGTAAAGTCAAGCGGTTGCCACATCGCTTGCTTCCACTACATCCAGTAATGCTGAATTTTCAAGCTATTATAGATGTCAAACCACTCAGTAATTTGTCGAAAATTGTATTTTCAGGAGTAAAAAAAAGGCATATAGCTCTCATAATTTTTCAATGAAAACCTTTTCAAATGTAAAATTACATGAAAAACTAAAAAATATATCAAAAATTCCTTTATATTTGTGAATTTTCTATGACAGAGGAAGGAAAAATGCATTTTTGATCGAATTCTTGTAGTCGTAACAAAAAAACGTACATATTGCCGAATTTCCACACAATGGAAAACGGGGGATCCAAAACCCGGGTGAATTGATCTCGCAACAGAGTGATCATAGGGAGCCTTCAACCGAACCCTTAAGCTAACCTCGTAGGCACCGGAAGGGGAAAATTTCCTTTGAAAAAGTTTTTTGGTTTTGCCGTTTCTGTGGCACTGTTTTGCAGCATTCAAGTAGGAAGCGCTTTTGCGGAAACGCCGCTAAGTCAAGCCGTGAACGAAGAGCTGGGAGCTCCTTACAAATGGGCAGGTACAACAGCTAAAGGCTTCGATTGCTCCGGCTACACTTCCTTCGTCTTCGCAAAATTCGATATCGATTTGCCTCATACGTCTAAAGGACAAGCAGCAATCGGTACAACGGTGTCCCAAGATGAGCTTCGCCCAGGCGATCTCGTGTTCTATAACACAGATGGCAAAGGAATCTCACATGTAGGAATTTTTGTTGGTGACGGAAAGTTCTATCACTCCGCCACAAACCAAGGTGTTACGGTGACTAAATTGAGCGACTCGTACTACACGAAGCGCTTTGTCACTGCGAAACGCATACTGTCGGATGAGCAGTACCAGCAAGTAATGACCGACAGCAAATAGAAGCACTGTATCTATCTTTTGAAGCCCTCAGCGTTTACATCCGTAACGTCTCCAGCGTTCGGACAAGCCTGCTGGGCTCTCTTTCTTTCTATACGAATATTTAACCAAAAAGGTTGCAAGTGAACCGCTTTCATATATATTCCAAATCAATCCAATTGAAGGGCCCGTGACCCATGATTTTATTTGTGCACCGCAAAGATCTGCGGGTCAATGACCTGCCCGCATTTGATTATATACGTGAACGTCGCAAGCCAAGCTTGCATGTGCTGATCCTCGATCCGTTCGTGCTGAAGCATGAACGGCACCGTGAGCACAGCGGAATGAACTTCCTGCAGCATGTCGCACGGCTGCAGCAGCTGTATCGTGCGGCAGGAAGCCGGCTGCACGTGCTGTACGGCGAGCCCGCACGGGTGGTGAGCGGACTGCTGTCGTCGCATCCAGTGGAGGAGCTCGTGTTCCACGAGGACTACACGCCTTATGCGACGCATCGTGATCGTGAACTGCGCGAAGCGGCTCACGCCGCAGGCGTAGCTGTCACCGAGTTCGGCGAGCAATCGCTTGCGGACCTGCGCGACTTCCAGCGCTGGAGCGGCCGCAGCGAGCCGTACAAGGTGTTCACGCCGTTTTACCGGAAGTGGAGCGAGTACCTGCTCCACTTCTACCGGCCGGCGTTCGCCGCACATGTGCGGGAGCTCGCCCAAGCGGAGCTCGCCGAGGGCGCAGCCGCCGCCTACGCGCTGCCGCCCGAGCTGGCGGCGTGTCTCGCCCGCGACGCGAAAGCCGTGCACGGAGGCGGATCGGGCGCCGTGGCGATCGACCCGCACCGCGTGCTGGGCGGCTTCCTCGCGGAGCGGCTCGGCAGCTACGCCGACGGGCGCGATCGCTTCGCGGATGAGGCGACGAGTCGGCTCAGCCGGCACTTGAACGTCGGTGCGCTCTCGGTGCGCGCCGTATACGAGGCGCTGCTCGAGTATCCTCAGCGCGAGGCTTGGCTGCGTCAACTGGCATGGCGCGACTTTTATATTTATCAAGCGCGGCTCGACGCCGACTTCTTCCAATATGAGAAGCGTTATGATCTCTATAAGCTGAGCAGCTATCATTTCCAAGCATGGCGCGAGGCGCGCACCGGTATTCCTATCGTGGATGCCGCTATGACGGAGCTGAACATGACAGGCTGGATGCCTAACCGTTTGAGGATGATTACCGCTATGTTTCTTACCAAAAACTTGCTCTGCCCCTTTACTTACGGAGAGCAGTATTTCCGTTATAAACTGGCCGACTATGATAATACATTGAATCGTGGAGGATGGCTATGGTGCTCCTCGCTAGGGTTTGATGCGGCCCCCTACTTCCGTATTATGAATCCGGTAACGCAGTCACAAACACATGACCCGGAAGGAAGCTACATTCGCCGTTGGCTTCCAGGGCTATCTTCTTTGTCCAATCAAGCCATCCATCTCCCACAGCCTCATGCGATAGTTGATTTAAAAACGTCGAGAGCCCAGGCCATCGACGTCTATCGAACGATATTGAAAAACGAATAGAGCGGCCCCAGGCCGCTCTTATTTTTGTGAGAAGCTTTCAAGTAAGAATTTCAAAGGTTTCCCTTCGTCATCCCCGTAACTCTACAGCATTAGCCAGCGCTCGGAGAAGCGCTCTTATCTCCTCGGTCGTCTCCGCGTCCGTAAACTCGCCTTGCTCGTTTAGCTTTTTGTATATCAATGGAATACTCAACTGGCCACCTTCAAAAAGGTTCGCCGTGATCATTTGAAGGGTCAACAGCAACGAGGCATGCGCCACCTTCCCACCTGTTGCCAAGGGAGATGCGCTGATAACAGCCGTCGGTTTATTCAAAAATTCTCCTGAGGAGACGATCCAATCCAAGGCGTTCTTCAGAACTCCCGGAACTCCGTTCGCATATTCCGGAGTGCAGAGGATCACTCCATCAGCTATTTGAAGCGCCTTCCGCCATTCCATCAACGAGGCTGGCGAATCATCGCCATCTATATCAGGATTAAAATGCGGGAGCTCCCCTATCCCTTCGAACAATAATATTTCCATCCCCTCCGGCGCCAAGTCTGCTACTGCCTGCAGCAATCTTGTGTTGGAGGAAGCCTTGCGTAAACTGCCGGAAATGGCCGCGATTCTCATCCGCTGTTGCCCCCCTCTTTCGTAAATAACTACCATTATACACCATGGGGGCAACCCCATTTCTTAAACATGTTGAAATGGGTCTTCAATTACTCTCTTATGTCAAAACCATGAAAATTAATCCAAATCAGGAATATTGTGATTATAATCACATATAAAATTACGAGCTCAAGATACAATAAAGCTATCCAATATATTTCACAGTTTAAATTGCTATTCACATTAAGGAGGTTGGTTCCATGAGCAAAAATGAAATCATGATACCCGAAAATCCCGTATCACACTTTTTATTCAGCAGCACCAGAGCAGGTGTGATTTGGTTAATCATCCGGCTATATGTCGGCTACACATGGATCACATCCGGTTGGGGTAAAGTCACTAACCCTGCATGGACCGGAGATAAAGCAGGAACCGCTCTGCAAGGGTTCATTAAGGGAGCCTTAGCTAAAGCGGAGGCAGGCAAAGACGTGACGGGCTGGTATGCAAGCTTTCTAGAAAATTTCGTGCTGCCAAATGCTAAGGTGTTCGGGTTCTTCGTCGCTTTTGGCGAACTGCTAGTAGGACTTGGTCTGATCTTAGGCTTGTTAACAGGAATTGCAGCCTTCTTCGGCGGCATCATGAACGCCAGCTTCTTATTCGCTGGAACGTTGAGCACGAATCCTCTGCTGTTTATTCTGGCTACTTGGCTGGTACTTGCTTGGAAAAATGCCGGCTGGTACGGGCTGGATCGTTGGGCGCTTCCATTCCTCGGTACGCCTTGGGGACGCAAACCATCAAACGATAGCTTCAAGACAACACCGCTATAAACCTAGGCTTCTCTAAAAAGCAGTCCCGCCTTCATCTCATGAGGCGGGACTTTTGGTCTCTCATCCCTTAAATAAAAGAATTCCCTAACTGAAACTAACATAAGGTCATTTGCATAGGAACGGCATGATGAACAGCATCCTCTTAGGGGATGGCTGTAGTTCCAGCATATTTAAACTCATGAACTGGATTGGAGTGTTAACTTCGCCCCTCTGCTTGAGTTCTACGGAATCAAAATTATCTTTCCCGTGCTTTGTCGGCTCTCCAGCAGTCGATGCGCTTCTGCCCCCTCGCTTAGCGGGAAGACTTTGGGCCTCTCCAGCTTGATACTTCCTTCACGGATCCAGGTAAACAAATCATTGGCTCTTCGCGCTCTATCAGCTGGAGTCGTTACATGATTCCATAGATCTCCGCCCGTTAGCGTCTTGGATGTATCCATCAGCATTCGGGGATCGACTAATGCCGGATCTCCCCCTGCCATACCGAAGAAAACAACCGTCCCCTTCGTCCTTACCGCTGCAAAGCTATCCATTAAAGTAGAACCTACCGAATCATAAGCGACCGTGAGTCCATCCCCTTCGGACGACCAGCGTTTGGCTGTCTCTACCCAGTCACCGTCGTAGAGCAGTACCTCATCGGCTCCTGCGGCTAGGGCCATCTCGCGTTTGGCCGATGATGAAGTAAGCCCGAGGACACGCGCCCCACTTAGCTTAGACAGCTGGATGAGAAGCTGCCCTACGCCTCCCGCCGCAGCATGAACCAGTACTTCGTCACCGTGCTGCAATCGATAGCTGTCTCGGGTTAGATAATGTGCGGTCATCCCCTGCAAAAGAACGGAAGCGGCTGTTTCAAAGCTGGTATCCTCGGGCAGAGGTATCACCTTCTCAATGGGCACTAGCACGAGCTCAGCGTTTGCATAAGGCACATCTGCAAATGCAATACGATCCCCCGGTTTTAGTTGCGTAACACCTGCTCCCACCTGTTCTACAACGCCTGCGCCTTCATAACCGAGTATGTACGGCGGCTTTCCCGCTAAATGATAATTGCCGCGTCTACGATAAATATCAGCGAAATTCAATCCTACAGCCTTCATCCTTATCAGAACCGTTGAAGGTAATAGCTGTGGCGCCGGCAGCTCTGTATACTGTAGAACCTCCGGTCCGCCAAACTGCTGGAACGTCAATGCTTTCATTATTTTTACCCTCCAAAACATTTCATATCGAGTGGCCATCTCGGAAGCTAACATGATTTTATGCAGATCCCATTCATCATTAGTATACTCTTCCGTGAGCGGCAAACCATTCATCATCGCTTATTTTACCGAGATACTCCAGCGCTGTTTTCATACCTGGGCAAAAAATACAGCTCTATCCATTCAGGACATTGGCCGCATGCTGTTTATTAAGGTTGGCGCAATCCGTATTCCAAAAGCTTTCTCATTACTAGAAGCCGTGAATAGGCCTTACGCCGGGGACTACTAAAGTTTGCGTTGTTCCTTGGTAATAGGAATCTATGATACACTTAAAAAAATGACTAGAAAGCTTTAAGGAGATAGATGATGAAACTGGTATCCTGGAATGTCAATGGTCTACGCGCCTGTGTGAACAAAGGATTTTACGATTACTTCAAAGAATGCGAAGCAGATATTTTCTGTTTACAGGAGACGAAGCTTCAAGAGGGACAAATCAGCTTGGAGCTGGGAGAGTCGTATAGTCAGTACTGGAACTATGCTGTCAAAAAGGGCTACTCTGGTACTGCCGTCTTTACAAAAATAGAGCCGCTTTCTGTTCGTTACGGCATTGAGGAAGATCAAGAAGATGAAGGTCGGATCCTAACGCTGGAGTTTGAGGCTTTTTACCTTGTGAACGTATATACCCCCAATGCCCGGCGTGATCTATCAAGATTAGACTACAGACTGGAGTGGGAGGAACGGTTTCGCGCCTACCTTCAGCAATTGGATGCTAGGAAGCCTGTCCTTGTATGCGGAGATTTGAATGTTGCTCACCAAGAAATAGATTTGAAAAATCCAAAGTCCAACCAGAACAATTCTGGCTTCACTCCGGAAGAACGGGAGAAGATGACACGGCTGCTGGAGGCCGGATTTATAGATACTTTCCGACATTTCTACCCTGACCGGACGGATATGTATAGCTGGTGGTCCTACATGCCAAAGGTAAGGGAACGGAACGTGGGATGGCGAATCGATTATTTCCTTGCTTCTTCCAGACTGAGTCCTTTTCTGACAAATGCGCAAATTGATACGGAAATAACCGGCAGCGATCACTGTCCTGTGACTCTAACGGTTTCAGATATTAGCGAATAAGAGAAGTTCTGAGATCGTTCCCCCTACCAGACTTCAAACGTAAGCATCCCACTGAACTGGGGCGGGACATATCGTCTTGTATCTATTAGCTTGGGTGTTGAGAGATATTCAGAAAAAGCTGTGAACATCGCCTTCCGGCATCATGTCACAGCCCTCAAAAAAATTTAAAGCTCCCATGCTATAGTAACCTTGCAATTAAACAGAGAGAGCCTGACAGGCTCCCTCTCTTTGGTTTGCGCTGTAGCGTGAATTACTTACTCTTTGGAGTAACAATAATTTTGATCTGGCTTTTCTCTTTGATAAGTGTCTCAAAGCCTTCCTCTACAATATTGGAGAGCGCAATCCGCTTGGTCACCAGCTTGTCTGCCGGGAAGTAGCCTTGCTGCATCAGACTGATGACCGCAGGGAAAACATCGCGGTAGCCGATGATACCGGCAATATTGCGTTCTTTCAGCACAATCTGGTTAGGGTGAATGGAGGCTTCACGCTCGAAAATGCTGACAATCATGATTTGACCGCTCATTTTTGTCGAAGCAATGGCTTGGTTCAATACGGCTGGTACGCCAGTCACTTCATAGCACACATCCGCTCCGCCGTTAGTGAGGCGTTGAATCTCTGCCACAACGTCCGTATCAGCTGGATTCAGGCCAATTGCGCCCAGCTCTATAGCTTTATTTCGTCTCTCTTCTGATAGCTCAACAGCATAGATTTTGGATGCCCCGGATGCTTTCAAGGCTTCAATCAGAAGCAATCCAATGGGGCCTGTACCGAACACAACCGCACGATCGCCTACTTTCAGCTGGCTCGAACGAACGGCATACAGCACAACAGCTGACGGTTCAACCAATGCACCCTGCTCATAGGAGAGGCTATCCGGAATTTTGTGAACCATATGTTCATCCGCCGCTACATACTCCGAGAAACCTCCGCCTCCGCCGGCGAGGCCCAGGAAGCCCATTTTGTCGCAAAGGTTGTATTTGCCATGCTTACAAGAATCACATGTTCCGCATGAGAATACAGGCTCCACCACGACGCGATCGCCTACCTGAAATCGGCTTACTTCTTCACCAACCTCTACGATTTGCCCGGAAAACTCATGTCCCATTACGATAGGTGCTTTTTCATTCGTCAGCGGATGGGGTGTTCCCTCGGGAATAAAAATAGGACCTGCAGCATATTCATGCAGATCGCTTCCACAAATGCCGCATGCTTCAATTCTAATTTTAACCTGCCCTTTTTGGGGGGTCGGCTCATTGATCGTTTCTACGCGCAAGTCCTTCACACCATACCATCTTAACGCTTGCATATTAGTCATCTCCCTGTAGGAATTAAGAAATAATTGATATGGTTTCCCATCTTGATAGACAAAATAGGAAACGTTTCCGGTAACTATCATGTCACAACTCCGTCAAACTGTCAATTCGCAGGCAGCTGCTTTAACGGGCTTTTTTGCTGGTAAACTGGCTTCTTTCACGTTTTTAAGCGCCATCCCGTTATGCGGAAGACGCGCTATGTTATAATAAGGATATAAATAGGAGTTAGCGGAATTGTCATGGAAACGATTCCGTTATGAAAGGACCATTCTCTTATGGTGAACAATAAAAAGCTAACGATTGAGGATGTGGCGAAACAAGCCGGTGTCGGGATAGCTACTGTTTCCCGGGCACTTAACAATAGCAAAGGCATCAGCGCCAAGACTAAGGCTAAGATATTGCAGGTCGTTAAAGAAATGGGATTTACCCCTAACACTTCGGCCCAAAGCCTTAAAATCCGCCAAACACGCCAGATTGCGCTGGCCGTCCCCGATATTCGGAATGCGATTATTCCGGATATTGCCTGGTCGGTCGAGCAGGCTGCCAAGCAGCACGGATATAGAGTTGTACAAATTAACACGCTGGGGAATGCCATGCTTGAGCTGGAGACGCTGCGGGAGCTGGATCAGCTGCATGTGGACGGGCTTGTCATAATGCCTTTGGCATACCCTAAGCAACTGGAGCCTATGATTAATCAGGCAGGCATCCCGGTATCTGTCATTAACTATGGCAAAAAAATGAGCGAGGACCTCAATGCGGATATTGTCGGCATGGCGCGCCAGGAGGGCAAGCTTGTGATGGAGCATCTGCTGCAGATTGGCCGCAATAGAATCGCCTATGCGGGTGCGCCAAAACATAAGATAGAAGAGCGGTATTTTGCTTATGAGCAGTCGCTCAACCACATAGACCCGTCCTTCGTCTACTTCGGGGAAGATTTTTCATTTGAAACGGGGCGCCAGGCCGCCAACTATTTTTACAGTTTAAAGCATATGCCGGATGCCATATATGCCGTGAATGACATGGTTGCTATCGGCATTGTGAATCGGCTCAAGGAGCTTGGAGTTCGAGTGCCGGAGGATGTGGCAATTGCAGGTATCGATAACAATCTGTGGGCGACGGTCACAACACCACAAATTACTTCCGTCTCCATTATGGGCAGTGAGGTAGGAAGACTGGCGGCGGAGCTATTGCTCAAACGAATTCAATATCCGAATACCTCCGGGTATGAACGTGTAGAATTTGAGCCCCGGCTCATTGTCAGGGAGTCCAGTGTCAAAATGAATCAATACGCCAAGAGCTGATTAAAATTTGCAATAAAAGGGCTGTGTCAGGTTATCCTTAACCAGACACAGCCCTTTAATCTTTGTCACTAGTGACCACTTATTCTTCCCCGTCCTCGTCCCCTATGCTCAAATAATTCTGAACAAGAAAGTGGGGATTCGAACCAACACGGCGTGGATGCCTCGGAGCATATGCCCTTGCCCAAGAACTGCCTTAAGCAGCAATAATTCCGTTCATTTGCAGTGTTGCTTGCGCCTGATCGTCGGCGGGGTGGTAACCTTTTTCCAATAACTCTTTAATGTACATTTTGTTATAAATAAATGAGAAAATAATGCCCGGAACCCATGCCCCGAATCCCAATGTAAATGTCCCAACTGCGGCAGCGGCAATAAACATTATTGCAGCCCATTTCAGATCGCCTCTGAAAAGTGCTGGGAAAAACCCGAAAAAGAAGGTAGTCCAACTAAATCCAACTTTTACTTCTTTTATACCACCTGCAGCATTTTTTAGTCGTACACGCATGAGTATATTCGCCCCTTATTATCATAATTTTTCCATTTCAATGGTTATTATAGGCAAATAGTCGCATTTTGTCGATACTTAATTATTTGCGAACTCATTTTTTTGGTGTGTACGCCGATCCGTATGAACTGGATGCTTGTCTCCCTATTGATTTGGAGCCAACGAAAAAAGCGTACAGTCTTTAGCAGACTATACGCCAAACGCCCGTAGCTACGTGGTCTCTCAGCACTTATTCTTTCCCCGTAGCCACCGGATTGTCCTTATACGACACCCAGTCGCTCCAGCTGCCCGAGTACAGCTTCACATTCGGCAAGCCGGCTTCCTTCAAAGCAAGCACATTAGGACAAGCCGTAACGCCGGAACCGCAGTAAACGATAATTTCATCAGCATTGTGCAATTCCCCGAACTGCTTACGCAGTGCTGCTGCATCCTTCCAGCCGCCTTCTTCATTCAGACTTTGCTTCCAGAAGTAGTTCTTCGCTGAAGGAATATGTCCTGCTACCGGATCAATAGCTTCTTCCAAGCCAAGATATCTGCGCTCTTCCCGAGAATCGATCAAACCGTTCCCGGACGTCCGATACGCTCCTTCACTTCCTCCATGCTAACCACCATAGAGCTTTGCAGCTTAGGCACAAATACAGCTGCATGTACCGCAGGAGGCTCATCTGTTACCGGATAGCCAGCAGCTTTCCATTTGGCGTACCCGCCGTCTAATACAAATGCTTGCGTATGCCCTGCGTATTGGAGCATCCACCAAAAACGAGAGGCCATTGCCCCTCCCTGATCGTCATAAGCGATAACCTTCGAGTCCTTGCCGATCCCTGCAGCCCCCGCAACCTCGGCAAAGCGATCCCAATCCGGCAGCGGATGACGTCCGCCATGCTCGGTTATAGGAGCGGACAATTCTTTCTCCAAATCGACATAAACGGCACCAGGGATATGATCCTGCTCATAAGACTTCCGCCCAGCATCCGCATTACCCATGCCAAGTACGAAACGGCAATCTACTATAACAACATTCTCATCGGTTCCATGCTCAAACAACCATTCCTGAGTTACAATATGCTGCATCGAAAGTTCACTTCCTTTGCTGGAGTTAATCTTTTCTTCTAGTATACAACGGAATAGCGGATGAACAAAATGTGGAAATGAACGAATCTTCGGCAGGTCGACAAAAGAGCCCTCTCTTTGTACAATAAAGTATGGAAATTTAATGGAAAAGGAGTTGAGTGCCCCTTGTACAAGACATCCGAACTTCGTATCGTCCCTTTAACGGAAGAGCATTGCCAAGATATTTGTACCTGGAAGTACCCTATACCCTATGACATCTATAATTGGCGAGATTGGGAGCTGATGGTAAAGGACCAAGAGGAATTCGCTGATGCAGCATTGCGAGAGGAGCAGTACCGCGGAGTAGTCGACTCGGACGGTACACTAGTAGGGTTTGCTCAATTTTTTCCTTTAGTCGGGGTAACGCGTCTTGGGCTTGGTATGCATCCCCATTTATGCGGGCAAGGATACGGGGTTGATTTCGTTCGGGCCATCGTGGCTGAAGCCAAGCAAAAAGCACCTGCCAACGAAATCGATTTGGAGGTGCTTATATGGAATATTCGCGCTTATCGCGTCTATGAAAAAGCCGGGTTTACCCATACCGATACCTACGAACGGATGACCCCAACCGGTATGGATATGTTCCACTGTATGGTGTGGAAAGATTCAGCAGCTTTACGATAAATCCCGCTGTCCGTTGAACACAGCATCGTAGCGTGAAGCCGCCGCAAAATCAAGGTCCGTCAAGCCTCCTGCCCGCCAGGAGGTCAGGCGCAGCCGAACCAGCTTATAGTCGATAGCAATGAGCGGATGATGATTCAATTCCCGCTCCGATATACGGGCAATTTCCTGCACAAATTGAATACCTTCCATATAAGCGTCAAACCGGAACGTTTTGACGATCCAATTAACGTCCTCCCTACTCCAGCCTGCCGCCCGCTCTAGCTTATAAGCTATTTCTTCCTCATTCAGCTTCGTCATTTTCATAAGGTCCGGCCCTCCCATGGCACTTGCCGTAATGGAGCTAGCCAATTAGACCAAGTAAACTACGCTGATCAGCTTGCCCTCATGGTAAATGACAATGACATGTTTTTCTCTGTCATGGCTGACCGTACAGCTGCCGACACGCATTTTAGGCTCCGTGCCCAAACCGTAGAACAAATCGTCAGCCAACGTTTTAATACAGTCCTGCTGCTCCTCGCTATCCAGCTCATTCCAGTCGTCCGAGGTCATTTCCAAAAATGCATAACACTCGTCGATACTGTGTAAAGCTTGGGTAAAGTCGTCAATAATGTCATTATATTCTCGGGCGAATTTAATTCCCATGCAACGTCAGTCCTTCCGGATGAAAATGGAATGAAAATGCTTACTAAGCATTTTAACCTGAAAAATCCTTCTCATGCAACCGCATGGAAATAAAGCATTTGGATCCAAAATCTGTTACACTGTAAGGATACAAACAAGTTCGGAGGCGGAACGTTTCCTATGTTGAAGCTGCAACTCCCGAAAAACCGAATGAACTTTTTGATCGAACGGATGCAGCATGATTTCGATCTCACCATCCTTGAGCAAGGCTGGGAGTATTACCATAAGGGCCGTGTATCCGACGTGGAGCTGGTTCACGGTGTGGAAATCAGCGCACTCGTTCGTGGTTCACAGTCCTACGAGGTCATACTGGATTTGGACCGTTTTGAGAAAAGTGAATGCAGCTGCCCCTATGACGGGTACTGCAAGCATATGGCCGCTGTTATTTTCACATTATATGCATCGTTTGCACGCCCGGAACTGCTGCTGCAGCACTTAAAGCAGGCCATTAGGGTCAAAAACCGCCAACAGTTGTCGCGCACAGCTGCCGGTACCAAAACGGAGAAAAAGCAGGAGCGGCTGGAAGCGCCCCAGGCCAATCAACTGCCTGCTTATTGGCATCGTTTTTTTGACCAGCAATTTTATGGCTATTCTTTATCTCAGCAGCATTCCATCGAGCAGTTCTATTCCGCGGCCCAGGAATCACTCAAGCCGATAGCAGAGGAATGGGAGCCCTCGCTGCAAACACTGTATGAGCTGCATGTGCTGCTGTTCGTCATGCGTAAGATCGAGCAGTTTTATTCCGATACGAAAACTTCCTATATGTCCCACTATATAGAAACAGGCTGCAAAACCGTAGCCAAGCAATGCATGGAGCAGCTTACGAAGCTGCTTCCTGAATTGGACATTCCGTCATTGGTCAAACGGCATGCCGCTGCTTTGGATGAGACATTGACCATGCTGAGCGAGGCGGCGCTAAGCGCCAAAGATTCTCCGCTCGATTGGCTGTTAGGCTACCGTAGTATTTGGTGGCAGCTAGCGGAAGAGCCTGAGCGGATCGCCAAAGAGCTGAAGCGTCTAAAGCTTCTTGCTTCCAAGCAAGGTCTGCAGCCCCGCCGGAGAGACGCATTGTTGGTAGCTATGGCTCACTTCAAAGTAATGGAAGGCAAAGACGAGCAAGCCCGCGAGCAGCTGGAGGCACTAACCAAGCGGGAAGCCCGAGATTATTTCCTGTATTTGCACCATTGCTACGAGTTGCAGGAATGGGAACGGATGCTGTCCTGGCTGCGTTGGATGCTGCCCTCCATGCAAAGAGCGCAGCAGGAAGAGCTGCGGACGTTTTGTACGTACTGGATGGAAGCGGTCAGCCGACAGCCTGACGACGGCGAATGGGTTGAAGTCATGATAGCCTTGCTGCCGCGGACGTACTATTTCTATACGGCTTACCTGCTCAAGGCCCACCGGTTCAAGGCCTGGGTTGACCTGCAGATCGCCAACCGGGTCTCGCCGCTCAATCTGTATGCGCTGGATTTGAAAACAGTGGAAAGTCACGACCCTTCTCTCTTGCTGCCGCTGTATCATCAAGCGGTGGAGCGAAGCATTGCCGAGAAAAACAGGAACGCCTACAAAATGGCCGTCAAGATGCTCAAAAAACTGCACGCCTACTATAAAAAGCTCGAAAAGCCCAATACATGGGAGGAATATATTTACCGGCTGGCTACACGGTATTCCCGCCTCAGGGCGTTTCAAGAGGAGCTTCGGAAAGCGAAGTGGATTCCATGATCGACTCGTCTGCAATCACGGTTAATGTCAGATGGATAGCTCCGGGCTGCTTCTTTTTGTGGGGCTCCCGGTATAACGGCGGCGTGAGCGATGCCTATGATTTGAAGGGGCTGCTGTTCGCCTGGCATGAGCCCTCATTTTATGGCACGTTCATCGAGGTTACGGAATCGATGAACGTGGAGGGGCTGCAGCTGTCCGCGCTGGAGGCGCTGGACTACTTGTGCAGCCCGAGCGCAGTCCAGCATCTGAAGCTGGACTGGTGCAGCGAGCTGCGCGAGCTGATGAAGCTGGCGCCGTACGTGAAGGAGGCGCTAGTGCAGGGACGCTGCATGCCCGACTTCGCGAAGTGGAAGGCGGGCGAGCTCGGCTGGAAGCTTCAGCTGCCGGATCAGGTGGCAGCTGAAGGGTTCTCGCCCTTGGCGCAGCAGTGGATGGACCGCCTCATCCCCGAGTGGGGCGAGGAAGACAGCCTGCTGCGACAAAGCATTAGGCAGCTGGAGGCAACGTATCCTCTGCTGCAGCGCGGCAAGCTCCCGGCCGACCTGTGGATGGACGAGGAGGACTGGCTCGTCTCCATCGGCTGGCAAACCGACGGCACGCCGTTCCGGACGTGCCTGCAGCTGAGCGAGCCGCCGCAGCAACGCAGCGGCAGCGGAACCTGGCCCCTGCGCGTCGTGCTGCAGGACCGCGCCGACAAGACGCTGCTGCGCGAGGTAGATGCCCGAATGCTGGCTTCAGCCAGCTCGGGCGATGCTGACGCGCACGCGCCAGAGCCAGAGCCAGAGCCAGCCGCGCTGACGGAGCTCCCTGCTGCATGGCAGCCGGAGCTGCAGCGCGCGGCGCGCGATCTCGCCAAGTGGCAGCGTATCCTGCCATGGCTTGAGAAGAGCGATGAGCCCGGCGTGCTGCGCAGCGAGCTCACGCAAGACGAGGCTTGGCAGCTGCTGACCGATGGCAGCCTGCGCCTGATGGAAGCGGGCTACTCCGTCTTCCTGCCCGCCTGGTGGGAACGCATCCGGCGATGGCGTCCACGCCTCAAAGCGAAGATCAAGTCGTCGGTTGGCTCCGGACCCCAGTCGATGTTCGGCCTCGAACAGCTCATGCAGTTCGACTGGAAGATCGCCTTGGGCGATATCGAGTTGACGGAGGAAGAATTCCGAGCACTCCTGGAGGAGAAGCGCAAGCTCGTTCAAATTCGCGGCCAATGGATTCAATTGGACCCGGCCCAGCTTCAGCAGCTTGAACAGGTTATGAAGCAGGTACAGAAGAAGCAGGGACTTTCCTTCCGTGACGTGCTAGAGCTGCATCTACTCGGCTCCTCCGAGGGGGAGGAAGAATTCGGCTTCCAGCGATCCCTCCAGATGGAGGTAGAGCTTAATGACCAGCTTCAGGAAATGGTGGATTTGCTCAACCATGCCAAACGTCCGCCGCTGATCGAACCTCCCGCATCATTTCAAGGGATATTACGCCCTTACCAGGTCGAAGGGATTTCCTGGCTCTTGTTCCTGCGCCGCGTTGGTCTGGGAGGCTGCTTGGCCGATGACATGGGTCTCGGCAAGACGATACAAATGATTACGTATTTGCTCCATTTGCGGGAGCAAGAAGCTGCGATTCATGCGGAGCACGGAACGGAGTCTTCCCCGTCGCTCCTCATATGTCCGACTTCGGTGCTCGGCAATTGGCAGAAGGAGCTCGAGCGGTTTGCTCCCGAGCTCAAAATCCATCTGCACTACGGCCCGAACCGAGCTAAAGGCGATGCCTTCAAGGAGACCTGTGAAGGCTACGATCTGGTGCTGACAACTTACACATTGTCTCATCTCGATGAAGTCGAGCTATCTCAGCTCGAGTGGAGCTCGATTTGCCTGGATGAGGCCCAAAATATAAAAAATGCGTACACCAAGCAGGCAACCTCAATCCGCGGCCTAAAGAGCCGCCATCGAATCGCCTTGACAGGGACGCCGATCGAGAATCGGTTGACCGAGCTATGGTCGATCTTCGACTTTCTTAATCCAGGCTATCTGGGCACCCTGCGTGAATTCACGCATCACTACGTAGGCGCTATCGAACGGACGAACGATCCCGAGCTCGTATCCAAGGTACAACGGCTCATTCGCCCTTTCTTGCTGCGAAGAGTCAAGAAGGACCCAGCTATTCAGCTCGATTTACCGGATAAGCACGAATATAAAACATTCGTCTCGCTAACGGCGGAGCAAGGTCTCTTATACGAAAATTACATTAAGGATATGTTTGAACGGCTGGACAGCCTGAGCGCCATGGAGCGGAGAGGCTTAATTTTGGCGGCTTTGACCAAGCTGAAGCAAATTTGCAACCACCCTTCACTCATGCTTAAGGAACCAGCTGGCGTTCCCTGGCAGCAGCGCTCCAACAAAGTCGAACGGCTGCTGGAAATGGTTCAGGAGCTGCGTCAGGAGGGCGATAAATGCCTTATTTTCACTCAGTTCGTGGAAACGGGCCATCTGCTGCAGCGCATCCTGGAACAAGAGCTTGATTCCCAAGTGCTATTCTTGCATGGAGGCACGCCTAGAGTGGCACGCGATCGCATGATAAGTGAATTTCAGAACGAAGAGATACAAGGAGACCGTCAGCCGGGTATTTTCCTTCTGTCGCTGAAAGCGGGCGGTACGGGGCTTAATCTGACCGCAGCGAATCACGTGTTTCATTTTGACCGGTGGTGGAATCCTGCCGTTGAAAATCAGGCGACCGACCGTGCTTTTCGAATCGGCCAAACCCGTCATGTACAGGTGCACAAGTTCGTCACGCTCGGCACTCTGGAGGAACGCATCGATGAGATGATTGAGAAGAAACAAGGCTTAAGCCAGCAAATTGTCGGCAATGGCGAGCAGTGGATCACCGAAATGTCCACCGATGATTTGAAGGAGCTGTTCGCTTTAAGAAACGAATGGGTCGAACTCTAGCTGCTTACCAAAAGCGTTACACTTGCACATCCAAAAATAAATAGTGCGTATCTCCAACAGGGCAAGAATACGTCTGCATCAGACGGGAAGTATCGAGATCGGTGTACTCGCTCGAGAGCATCCCCTGCCGCTGATTGTTTAGCCGCATCATATTCGGAATAAAATAAGGACGCCATATCCAGTTCGATCCTTGATATTGGGCGTCCTTTTTCCATTCACCCTCGATATCCCTCGTATAATTGGAAGAAACCTGACATCCGTCTTCACGGCATATATAAATTCTGACCACATTGAGTCCTACGCTCATTAGCAAACTTTGAATCATCTTATCCGCATCCGTCACGCTGCCAATATGAATATCTGATGCAATCAGCTCGCTTAAGCTGTCCTGCACGGAGAACAGCGCCCGATAGCGTGCCATCTCCTGTTCGGTGTACAGCCTGATTTCTTCTTTTAAGAATGGTTCGTAGGCTCGCTCATCCTGAAGCCCCTGCCTTGCTTCCGAGAATAGGAAGCCCTGAACATACCGCGCCCCCGCTTTCAACGCATAATACAAATCCTGCTTGGTCTCGACTCCTTCGATCAGCAGCGACGATCCCATCTGGGAAGACAGGATAGAGAAGGAATTCAGCAGCGCCTTATAGCCGTCATGCATGGCGCTCTTCTTCAGCAGCTTCAGGTCGATTTTCAATATATTGGGTCGAATCGAAGCAATACGGTCATAGTTGCTGTACCCGCTCCCTATATCGTCGATAGCAATGAGACAGCCCTGCTCGCGGTAAACGTTAATAATAGCGGACAACTCGTCGAGTCTCCCGTGGAACTCCTCTTCAGTTACCTCTATAACGACCCTTGATGGATCAAGTCCATGCTTCTGAATAAATTGCAGCGTCGGAAGTATACCGCATTCTTTATATATGCGATAAATCCAGGAGGGCTTTAAATTCAAAAACAGCAGCGCGCTAGAATCCGACTGTGCTATTGCGGCAATGGCTTGTTCCCGCAAAATACGGTCTACATGCAGATGCTGCTCATCACTAATTTCCGGATTTTGAAAAAAAGGCCCCAAGCTCCTCACCTTTTCTCCTTGCACCGTTCTCCCTAACGCTTCATAAGCGATTATCCGTTGCGTTTGCAGTGATAAAATCGGTTGAAAAAACGAACGCAGCTCTCGTTCCTGCAGCTCCCGTATTTCATTCAGCATCCCCATTTGCCCTCCAATAACTACCGGCGTTAGTTTTATGACAATATTTCTGACATCTCACCTTAACGCTATTGTAAGTTACAAGAGACAAACTGGCAATTGTTTACTGCGAATCTTGTCATATTTTCTGTATAGGCTTTCAGCCTAACATGGTGCCTCTGAACTAAAATCGAGCCATTCACCATCCTCAGGAATTCTGACTTGATGCTGTAATTGCTCAGCGCTCAAATAATCTCGTACCTGCCCCCGCGTCTCCAGACAATGGTTGATCGCCTCCATATGAACGGCTACCACACAAGTCTCTGGTGCATAACGGCATACTCGGGCGATATCCTCATGGGTCATCGTGATCGGGTCGCCTTGAGCAAATTGGGCAGCACCGCCGTTAACAATAGTCACATCTGGGCTATAGCGGTCTAACGCATTTTCCACCTCCGGCACATAGATGGTGTCACCGGCTATATACAGCACAGGCTCATCCTGGGCATGCAGCACAAATCCCGACACTGCCCCCATCCGCTTCCCAATTTCACCAGTCCCGTGTTGACCACCCGTTCGCGACAAGCGGATGCCCCTCCACTCAAGCTCATTCTCTATGGATCGAACATGATTGAATCCGGCCTGTTTTATTTTATCCGTGTCCGCCGGCTGACAAAATACCGGAAGCTGTTTATCCAAAAGTCTTACCGCCTCTTCATCCCAATGGTCGAAATGGGTGTGAGTCACTAATACAGCTTGTATCGTTTGCAATAATTGCGGTGATACGGGGATGGAAACTAAAGGATTTTGTCGACTATTTGTCGAATTCATTACAGGTGGATACGCCCCCTGCTCGCAGAGCATCGGGTCCACCAAAAAACGGATCCCATGTATGTCTACCAGCAGTGTCGCATGTCGAAGCAGTTGAATTTTCATGAAAAATCCCTCCTATGCAAATAAACGGATTGGCGCCTGGAATTCAGAGTAAGTACACCCTCCGGGCATCTATGCTTAGTATGCCTTATTTCTCTTTATGGCTGAAGAGCTTGATGAAAGGGCTGGACGCAATTCATTTTCACCATGAAAAAAATAACCGATGCACGCAGGAAAGGATGAATGCCCATGCTCGATGCCACGGATTTAAAAATATTGGAATGCTTGCTGGCCGATGCCCGCATGCCCCACAAGGAGATCGGTGAGCGCGTTCATCTTACCGGACAAGCGGTCGGCTTTCGTATTCGCAAGCTAGAGGATGCAGGAATTATCCAGGGCGTCCATATCACACTGAATCAGGAAAAGCTCGGCTTGACGGTTATGGCGCAAATCATCGTTTTCATGAAAACGACGAGCTCCCATTCGCTGTTTCAAACCTTCGTACGGGAGCATCCGAACGTCAAGGAAGCTTACCGTATCAGCGGGGAAGGCTGCTACTTACTCCGTCTTCTCGTAGCTTCGCATGGCGAACTCAATGCATTTTTGGATCGGTTAGTCGAATACGCCAACTATAGAGTTCATATATGCTTGGACCGCATCAAATAAGCAGGATTCATTCTATTATCAGGTAAGGTGGTTTATGCATGAATGTAACCCGTTCTAATGTATCATTGCTGTATGTTGTACTTATCATCGCCCTGCTCGCTCTTGTCAGCGTATCGAGCTACATCGCCTCGACGAATATGGAGGCTGAATTGAACAGCATCGTGCAGGAAGCGATTCCCTTATCTGCTGTAGCCGAAAATATTTTGGGTGACGTGGTCAATCAGGAGACCGGCGTACGAGGCTTCGAAGTAACCAGCGACGAAAAATATTTGGATCCTTATGAGCAAGGCAAAGCACAGCTCGCCAAAGACTTGGAGCTCATGGCCGTGTATCAGAAAAAATATCCGAATCTGAAAAGCTTAATGGAAGGAGACATCCTTCCGCAAATTCAAAAGCTGCAAGATCATTATAACTCGCAAGTGGAGCTGGTCCGGGCCGGTAAGCTGGATGAAGCACGTACACGGCTGAATAACGGAAAGCTTCTGATGGATCGATTCCGCCAGCTGCATCTGAAAATTCGTACCGATATCGATACGATCGGAACGGAAGCCTACAATGATGCCCAACATGCCGGGCATATCGCCCGTTTGATCATAGCTGCCGGAGGGGCGGTAGCGGTCGTCATCGGCGCTTTCTCCGCCTTTATATTCAACCGTGCCAATCGGGCCGAATCCGCATTGCGCAAGAGTGAGGAGACATACCGCTACATGGCGGAAAGCCTGGAAGCACAAAACGAGGAAATTATTGCTCAACAGGAAGAGCAGGAGCAAACCCTGGAGAAGCTCTCCCAAAGAGAGCAGGAGCTTGAAACCATCAGCTCCTACCAGGAGAAGCTGTCCGGTTCATTGAACATGAACCAATTTCTCGAGTCATCCATTCCAGCACTGCTTAGTTCACTGCAAATGGATGCAGCACTGCTTGTTATCCAATCGCAAACCGCTTCCGGACAGCAGTCTTCTTATGACATTTTGTATGCGGTAGGCTATCCGTCGAACCTGCCTTCGCGAATGGAGCACGAGCTGTTCGGTCCTGCACTGCGTGTGTTTACAGAGAAAGTACAGATTGACTGTAAGCGGGAGCTGTCCGCCGAGGAAACAGGACTTCATCGAAGTATGACCTATGCGATAGATCAATACCATCCTCTGTTTGACGACAAGCAGGAAGTGATCGGTTTTCTGCTGCTCACCGGCTATTTGTCATCACGGACCGAGCAGCAGGGCCGGGTGGGTAAAGGCTTAATGCGGCAGTTTGGACTGGCCTTCCTAGCCCAGCAAATGAATGAAGAGCGTCATCTTCAATCCCGACATCTGGAGCAATTAAACGAGCAGCTGCTGCAGGAGAAGGCACTAATCGAGGAGCAGCGCGACTTAATCGAGAATATCCTTGAATCGACCCATGAAGGCATGATGCTGTGCGACGCCTCCGGCAAGCTGCTCTTTGCCAACCAACGGATGAAGAGCTACTTTACAGTAGCTGAGCATAGCGGAGATAATTGGACCGAGCTTGCTCGCAATATCGAGAAGGTCATTCCTTCCTTCTCCCCTGTTCGTAAAGCCATGGAAGGCCTGCTTAACGGTTCATTGGATAAGCTGACTGAACGGTTCGCCTTTATAGACGAAGAAGAGCAGCAGCGTTATATCGAGCTGTACGCCACCAAGGTTGGAGATAAGAAAAACCAGCAGGAGCGAGGCTACTTATTCGTATTCCGGGACCGAACCGAAGAGGAAAAGGTCGACGAGATGAAAAACGAGTTCATTAGCATCGTATCTCATGAGCTGCGCACTCCGTTAGCCAGCGTGCTTGGATTTATTGAAATACTTCTGCATCGTCAGCTTGCACCGGACAAGCAGCAAAAATATATGCAGACTATTTATAAAGAAGCTCATCGTTTATCTACGTTGATTAACGATTTCCTGGATTTGCAGCGGATGGAATCCGGCAAGCAGGTGTATCATTTTGCGCCGGTTGAGCTAGTCAGTGTAATCCATGAGGTCGCGGAGCAATGGAAGGAAAAGCTCAGCCACGATATTCATATCGTGTCGGCCGATCCAGAGGTATGGGTTCGTGCAGACGCCGACCGACTTAAACAGGTCGCCCACAATTTAATCAGCAACGCGATCAAATACTCGCCTCAAGCCGATAAAGTGAACATAGCGATTGACTCCCAGGCTGGGCAAGTGAAGCTGCACATATCCGACTATGGTCTCGGCATACCTGAAGAGGCCAAGAGTAAGCTGTTCTCCAAGTTTTACCGTGTCGATAATTCGGACCGCCGTCAAATCGGGGGTACCGGCCTAGGACTTGCCATTGTGAAAGAAATCGTTGATGCCCACCATGGGGCCATTACATTCGATTCAGTCATGGGTGAAGGAACCACCTTCACCGTTCAGCTGGAAAGCTACACATTCCCTGATGTCGACGGCAGCATTATCGTGCTCGAGGATGATGACAATTTGGCAAAGCTGATCCAGGTCGCTTTAGGCAAGCTGGACATTCCTACCGTACATCTACGTTCCGCAGAGGAAGGCATAGCTGCTCTAGCTCGAGTTCGTACGACTCCACCGCGGCTGTGCATCGTCGATATCCATTTAGAAGGCTCCAAGAACGGATGGGATTTCATGGCCGAGCTGTACGACCATCCGACCTTCTTCCGAACACCGGTCATCGTATCGACCGCATTGGAGCCGCCGCTTAATTATCACGAGAAGGATATTGAGAAATTTTTACGCAAACCGTTCTCGATGGAAAAGCTGCTTCAAGTTGCAGACCAGCTGTTGTTCCATACAGACAAACATCCCGCTTACGTTTTCCCGGAGCAGGATGAAGCATTAATTACCTCGTCGTTAAGAAAAAAAGGGATTGAGGTTACTGAAATTACCCATGGACAGGATACGATCCAGGTTGAGCTTAAACGTAAACCGAGTCTCCCGGAGACTTAGTCCTATAGTACATCAACTAAGGCGAACCATCCCATTTCCGAAGCTCCAGCAGCTGTGAATGGCGGTCCGCCCTTTTTATGTTTCAATCGCATTTAAAAATAACCATCATTTCGTTGAAAATTGATTTATGTGATAAGCTACTGATTAGAACAATCGAAGGAGTTGATAGATACGATGGATTTTCGTGATGAAGAAAAGGCTGCGGTCTATAAAGCGATTTACACTCGCAGGGATATCAGGACATTTCGGCCCGATCCGATCCCGCAGGATACGATCATGAAGCTGCTGGATGCCGCGCATCACGGGCCTTCCGTCGGCTTCAGCCAGCCATGGAATTTTATTCTCATCCAATCGGACGAAGTGAAACAACGGCTCGCCTGGGCTGCAGATAAGGAACGAAGAGCCCTGGCTATCCACTATGAAGGGGAGAAGGAAACGAAGTTCATGTCGCTCAAAATCGAAGGACTTGCGCAAGCTCCCTTGACGGTCTGCGTCACCTGCGATCCCACCCGGGGCGGCTCTCATGTTCTCGGTCGCAACTCCATTCCCGAAACGGATATTATGTCGACAGCCTGCGCCATTCAGAACATGTGGCTAGCAGCCTGTACCGAAGGACTAGCCATGGGCTGGGTCAGCTTTTACAAGAAAAACGACGTTCGTGATATCCTGGATATCCCGCCTCATATCGATCCTATCGCTCTCTTATCCATTGGGTACACGGACAATTATCCTTCCATGCCGATATTGGAATCGACGAATTGGGAGAAACGGCGTTCGCTCGAGCCTTTGATCTTCGCAGAAAAGTGGGCAGCAGCCCCTAATCAGCAGTAAACATGTAGAAAAAGAAGCGGCCCAGTCCTTGTCAGGAGCAGCCGCTTCTTTTCATATTATGGATGGAGGCATCATCTTCTGCGCGTTTCCGTTAACCGGAACTGGTTCACCAACTGCTGTAGGAAGCCCGTAATGGCCTCCACGTGATGAGACGTATGACGGACGTTGACAATATCGGTCATCAGCTCATGCACCTTTCCCTCGACCTCCGTCGAAATTTGCCGGTTCTCTTTACTGACGTCGGCGATTTTCTCCATCAGTCCTACTACTTCGTTAATGACCTGCGTCTTTTGCGAGTCCATACCGGCACCGCTTAACAGCTCAGAGGCTGCGGCAGCCAACTGCGTACCTTCCTCCACTACCTGTGTACCTTCCTCCATCGAGGAAAAAGCTTCCTTGGCATTTTTATAAATCAACTGTACAGTTTCGTGTATCTCTTCTGTCGATTTGCGGGTTAAATCGGCAAGCTTGCGAATTTCCCCTGCGACGACGGCAAAGCCTTTGCCGTGCTCCCCTACCCGCGCCGCTTCTATTGAGGCATTTAAAGACAGTAAATTCGTTTGATTGGATATTTCTTCAATGACCTGCAGTACATTTTTGATCTGCTGCGTCGTCTCCATGAACGTAAGAATCGTTTGGTTCGTTTCGGCTACTTTATTCGAGATTTGGCGCATCTTATCCCCGATACGTTCTACTTCCGTCTGTGCAACAGCAATCTGCTCAGAGGCCTTGTCCTCAAGCACTCTCAGCGTCCCCTGCATGTCGCCTACCGCATCCTTCGCCACATCGATATCTTTCAGCTGGCTGCGGATGCTTCGGATCATATCGTGAATTTTGCCGCTCATCCGTTCCGTGGAGCCTGCCGTACTGACAGTCGAATCATTGAGCAGCTGCTGACTGGACAGTACTTCTGTCGCCGCCTGCTTCACCTGCAGCATAATTCCCTCCAGCGAGTCGATCATGTTGTTAATCCATTTCGCCAGCTCGCGCGTCTCATCCTTATCGAACCGTCCGTAATCCAAACGCTGTGTCAGGTCCCCTTTTCCCTCGGCATTAATTCGGATAAACCGATTGATCGTATGCAAGCTGTCCACTACCGGCTTGGAGCCACGCTTATGCAGCGTCCAGGCAACCATGCCGCCATATACGAGATTGAGTACGGCAATTCCAACAGCTGTGACGATCGGAGAAACTGATATATTGCTTAATGCCAAGTAAACCAGCAAAGCGCTAACCACAGCAAAAACAGCAATCATAGGCAGCTGAAGCTTCGTTAGCTTCCAGCCGATCCCACGAACCCGGTATACCTCCTCCAAGTCCCCTTCACACATCATGCCCCAGACATCAGAACAATGAGGAAGCTGAAAGGTGACTCCTTTGCCGATGACAGGAATATGCCGGTAATCCGAATAGCCGGGAAAAGCGACGAACAGGTTGCTGCCATTCTCTATCGTATTAGCAACACCAGGATGGAGCTTCCCGGTTGCCGGATCGGTAAACATCAGCTCGAGCTCCGTATGTTCCTGCACCGTGACCACACCCCAATCGGTGGTGACGCCATCTTTCAGGTTCTCCCCGTGAGTAAAGGTGCGATCTTCGAACCTACTACGAGATAATGCTGTACCCGGAGCAATCTGAGTATTCAACCCAGCACGCGCCATAAAAATGTAGTTATCGCCGGAATCCGGATAGACGTGTCCTGACTCACGTTGGATCAAGTCACCGATCACATCATTGGGAACTCTGCCGCACAGCGCTCCCGCCCAACGTCCGTTCGTCATTATGGGCACGATGTAGAGAAGTGTCATTTTATCATGAAAAGCGGAGGTCGTAGGACCTATCTCCAGCGTCAACGGATCAGCAAATGGACCGAACAAGCATTTATTTCCTTTGTTGGTGTGTTCCAGACCTTTGGACAACAGCCCTCGCCCTGCATAGCTTGTTCCAATGTGCTTCGGATAGGATGAGAATACGACCACAGACTGTTCATCCAACAGGAAGACTTCCGAGAAATCCAATGCACGATTACGAACGGACGCAAACAGCTTGCCCAACGCCACAGACTGTTGATCCTTGGAAACCTCATGTAAGGATATCTCCGATACAATTTGTGCCAACAGCCGGTCCAAATGAGACCAGTACTCGTTCGTCCAGCTTTTTAACAGCTCCATGCGAGTGCTGGCAATCCCTTCGAAAATATCTTCAACATCCGCCCTTAACCCGCGATTTAATCGGTAAGACCACCAGAGAGGAAGCCCCTTCCTGAACCCTAACCAATCAAACATATGTACTCCCCCATCTCCAAAGCAAGTGTTATTGTTATGTAAAATACTATAACACAAACATGGTTTAGATGTGAGAAAATTTTCCTATTTTTCGCACAAAAGTTATCATCATGTTATGAAAAGCAGGAAAAAAGGCCCATCTATGATTAGATGGGCCTTTAATATGCCATAAGATTTATTCAAATCCGAACGATCGAATGAACGATTTAAATCCAGAAAGCCCTATTTCGGTCCGTTTGTATACCCCTGCATCCTGGAGAACATTAGCAAACTTTTGTCCGATAGCTTGACGAAGCAGCTCTTCAACCGTTTGCAAAGGCAGTCCTATACCGTGTCCGGCGATCAATTCCGCAATCCATTCGCGATGCTTGTGAAGCGGATGCTCGGCATGCTCTGTTATGCTCGAGTCAAAAGCTAGAGACCCCGTCAGTACCTGGGCCAAGAGCTCCATTTCGTCCTTGAGCCGTCCAGGGAGTACAGCCAGGCCCATCACTTCAATCAAGCCGATATTTTCCTTCTTAATATGATGAAGAGGCTGGTGAGGGTGGAAAATCCCGTCCGGGTGCTCCTCACTGGTCCTATTATTGCGCAGCACAAGATCCAGCTCATATTCCCCGTTTGCATTGTTACGAGCAATAGGAGTGATAGTATTGTGAGGTATTCGTACACCATCCCGTTCAGTGTGAGCCAATATATCATGATCTGGATCGCTATATTGCTTCCATTCGTTCAAAATCGTATCGGCCAGCTTCAACAGCTGGGATCTGTTATGTCCGGAAATACGAATCACGGACATCGGCCATTTCACAATACCTAGCTTCACATTCGGATAATCCGGATGGGACATACTGCTCTCGACCGGAGCCTTCTCCATCGGAAAGCGATGCTTGCCGCCTTGGAAGTGATCGTGATTCAGAATCGAACCGCCCACTATCGGCAGGTCTGCATTAGCCCCGATAAAATAATGAGGGAACTGATCGATAAAATCAAACAATCGATAAAACGTCTGCTTCGAGGTTTGCATCGGACGGTGTTGATGGTCCAAGATGATGCTGTGCTCATTGTAATATACATAGGGCGAATATTGAAAATACCATGGATCCCCGTCCAGCTCAAGCGGAATGACCCTCAAGTTCTGTCGCGCAGGATGATTAAGCCGTCCTGCGTAGCCTACATTATCGATACATAGCAAGCATTTTGGATAGTTGCTCTGCGGGGCTGTTTTAAGCAGCGCAATTTCCTTGGGATCCTTCTCCGGCTTGGAGAGGTTGACTGTAATCTCCAGTTCGCCGTACTCCGTCGGTGCCAGCCAGTATTGGTTTTTGGCGATCCGATCTACACGGATATAGTTAGAATCAATACATAACCTATAGAATTCGTTCGTAGCCCGTTCCACGCTATCCTGCTTCGCCGTCTTCCAGAAGCGCCCGGCAATCTCCGATTGTCGTGGCATCAGGCAGCCCATCATTTTGGCATCCAGCAGATCGCGGAGCGTTGTGTTGTTGTCTTCAAGAATTCCGGTTTCTGCCGCATAATCAAGCAGCACCTCCAACAGCGCTACCGGACTGTCGATATGCTCCTCCTCGACGGCGCCGCCGTATGGCTCGCTGATTCGAAGCAGCTCCAGCAGGGCGTTGCGCGCGGCGTAGATGTCGATCGGCTCCAGCAGCTTTTGCCGAATGCCGAACTGAAGCAGCCGTTCAATCGTTAGAGCGGCCGTCTCCTCCCGGTTCATTCCGGTTGTGTCATTCATAGCGCACGATCTCCTTTTTTGCAGCTTGTAGGCTGCATAGACTTAATTACTTGGCGTACCCGTTCGGATGGCTTTGATGCCATGCCCATGCCGTTTCAATAATTTGTTCCAGACTATCGCGTTTCGGCTGCCAGTCAAGCTCTGCCTTTGTCCGTTCCGAAGATGCGATAAGCACCGCAGGATCACCTGCGCGGCGCGCCTCTACAACCGCAGGAATAGCGTGACCCGTTACTTTGCGGGCAATATCGACCACTTCTTTAACGGAGAAGCCTTTGCCGTTGCCGAGGTTGTAAATGCTGCTTTCGCCGCCTTTGCGCAGCTTCTCGACCGCAAGGATGTGAGCGTCGGATAAATCTGTAACGTGAATGTAATCACGGATGCAAGTACCGTCCGGCGTCGCATAATCTTCTCCGAAAATCGAGATATGAGGCCGCTGTCCAAGCGCCACCTGCAATATGATCGGAATCAGATGGGTTTCCGGCGAATGGTCTTCCCCGATACGTCCGCTTTCATGGGCTCCAGCCGCGTTAAAATAGCGAAGCGACACATATTTGATGCCGTGTGCGGTATCGAACCAACGCATCATTTTTTCCATGGCAAGCTTGGTTTCGCCGTAAGCATTTGTAGGGAGCGTACGGTCACTTTCGACGATAGGCACGTTCTCCGGTTCACCATAAGTAGCGGCCGTGGACGAGAAGACGATCTTTTTCACGCCGTACTCGTTCATTTTTTCCAGCAAGCACAGGGTTCCGTACACATTGTTATGATAATACTTGGCCGGATTCTGCATGCTCTCTCCAACCAGTGAATTGGCTGCAAAATGAATGACCGCTTCGATGTTGTTTTCCTTAAACACCGTATCCATAAATGCCGCATCGCGAAGATCGCCAACGTACAGCTTCCCGCCTAACACCGCCTCACGGTGACCCTGCTGCAGGTTGTCGACTACGACAACCTCCTCGTTCCTTGCCAAAAGCTCTGCAACCGTATGCGAGCCGATATACCCCGCTCCACCTGTTACCAATATAGCCATTTGAAATCCTCCCCGTCCTTATGCATTTCATTCGCTAATCAACATGCGGTTCAAGCGTCTCGCAGTCCGACTCTATTCCCGTGTTATACCGACACTTGTTCTACACCATTGCCAATATCACATACATAGAAATCTGCCGTTAAGCCCGTTTTCTCCTTGTACACCCGGCCTACTTGCTCAATAAAGGAGTCTACACTGTCTTCATGAACCAAGGATACCGTGCAGCCCCCAAAGCCTGCGCCTGTCATGCGAGAGCCCAATACGCCGGTTACTTTCAGCGCTTCCTCAACCATGACATCCAGCTCCAAGCAGGTTACTTCATACAGATCACGAAGCGAGTTATGGGAGCCGATCATCAATTGACCGAACGCCTGTAAATCGCCCTGTTCCAACACTTTCATGGATTGCAGCACACGATCGATCTCCTCGACAACGTGCTTGGCGCGTTTGCGTACAGTCTCATCAGGAATAAGATGCTGATATTCATTAAACTGCTCTAGGCTCAATTGACCGAGCAAAGTCAGCTCTGGAAATTGCGATTGCAGATCCTTAACCGCCTGCTCACACTGCGATCTTCTTTCGTTATATGCAGAATCAACAAGGCCGCGCTTCTTGTTCGTATTCCCAATGACAAGCTTATAAGCACCGCTTTGGAACGGTACATGCTTGTACTCCAGTGTGTCACACATAAGCAGTATAGCGTGATCCTTCTTACCCATTGCCACAGCAAACTGGTCCATGATGCCGCATTTTACATCCATGAACTCGTTCTCAGCCTTCTGTGAAAGCAGGGCGATCTGTACTTTATCCGTCGGTTGACCTTCCATCGTCAGCAAACCGAAAGCTGTTACCACTTCAATAGAAGCAGAGGAGGACAAGCCTGATCCGTTAGGAATAGCTCCACTGTACAAAATATCATAGCCGCCTACGGATACTCCTCGCTGCTGCAGCTCACGAATAATCCCTTTTGGATAATTCATCCAGTCATCCGCGGGGTCAAAGGCAATGTTATTGATGGAAATATGTTTGTGTAAAGGGAAGTTCGTGGAAGCGAATCCCACTTGCTCGTCACCGCGCTTGCGAATCAGCATCGTCGTCCCGAAAGTAAGCGCCGCAGGAAATACGTAGCCACCGTTATAATCCGTATGCTCGCCGATCAAATTGACGCGTCCCGGTGCATGGAATACGTGAATAGGTTCTGTTCCGGCATTGCCGTATAATGCTGTAAAACGCTCTTTCAATGCTTGTAAATCTGCCATGAATACACCACCTAATTTAATTTATTGGGCCGCTTATGATCGTTTGGCGGCACTGTTTTCTTGATATTAGTATACTGCCGCATACTGCACTTCACTATGGAACGATGTCAGCATCGCATGGAAAAATGTTAGATCGTATGTTTACCCTACCTCTTAACATGATATACTTTTATCCATACGAGCAACAAGTACGAGAACACTATACAAGCTAGAACCTTCCAGGAGGATGACTATGTCCACCCCAGCCAAACGAACGGAAAGCTACTATGTCGTCTCTAACCCGCAGCCGCCTGCCGAAGATGATTTGACCGTGCTGTTCAGCGGCAGCAGCCAAACAAAGCCCGGGCATAAGCCAGGACCCAAGGTCGTCGATTACTATTTGCTGCATCATATTCAATCTGGATACGGCACTTATACGTGTCAAGGGGTGACCTACCCCCTCGGGCCCGGAGACAGCTTCCTGATCGAGCCTGGCAAGCTTATCAGCTACAAAGCGGACGAGGATGATCCGTGGTACTACCGCTGGATTGCGTTCGAAGGAATTCGAGCTGAACGCATTTTGAAGCAAATCGGCATTTCCTCCCAGCAGCCCATCGTTCATACAGGACGCAAACGCAGCATTGGTGTACTCTATCACCAAGTGCAGACTGTCTTCCAGACAAGGGTAAGCCAAGCTAACCTGAGAGCGAGCGGCTATCTGCATTTGCTGCTTGCCGAATATGCCGAAGCGCTGAAGCCCGGTCAGAGCAGCTCTCCGCAGCTCACGAGCAGCAGCGACCAAATCGTGCAGCAGGCTATTCAATATTTGTCCACTCAATATGCAGAGCCAATCACCATAGAGCTGATGGCTGAGGCGCTCGGATACAACCGCGCTTACCTGTCCACATTGTTCAAGAAGCATACCGGGCTAACGCCCGTTACCTTCCTGCTGCAGCTTCGTACGGATAAAGCAAGGCTCCTGCTTCGCGAGAGACAGGAGCTCACGGTGGAGCAGATCGCCTCATCCGTCGGATTCCATGATCCGCTCTACTTTTCCAAGCAGTTCAAGCGACTGTACGGGGTGTCTCCAACCGAGTACCGCCATGCCATGAAGCGGCTCTAGCTTGAGCCCGGGAAGGACATGGTCCGCCTGCGCCCTTACCATGGGCTTACGCTCTAAGGACATGGCTAACCGGCTGGAGAGGAAGTACAAAGCAAATACAAGCTCCTTGGCCGAGGCGGCTTTCCGCCCAGATCCGCCCGCCATGGAATTCGACGATTTCCTTCGCGATGGCCAGCCCCAAGCCGCTCCCTCCTTCAGCGGAATTACGCGACTTGTCCTTTTTGTAGAAACGATCGAATATGTAGGGTAAATCCTCTGGGTCTATCCCGCTGCCGTTGTCCTGCACTCTCATAACAAGAGCCTGACCTTCAATAGCCATCTGCAGCTGAATGAAGCCGCCTACTGGAGTATGTTTAATAGCATTATATATAATATTGGTCAGCACCTGGTCAATGCGGTCAATGTCGATGAACACGCTGCCGATTTTATTCCGTTCCTCAGGGGTTGGAATGGGAGCCTGTACACTAAATCGCAGCCCGGCGTTTTTTACCTCAAGATCATAACGATCGCTGTAAAAGCTCATGACGTCCTCAATGATCATTTCCTGCATGGAAAAGTCGATTTGCCTTGCCTCCAGCTTAGACAGCTGGAACAGGTCGGAAATCAGCCGATTCAAACCGGTTATCCGGCCCAGAATGAGCCGCAAATATTTCTCCTGCTGATCAGGGTCGACAACAACCCGGTCAATCAAAGCCTCTACATAACCTTGAATCAGCGTCATCGGTGTTCCCAGATCATGCGAGATGTTGCTTAGCAAATGACGCCTCGAGGTTTCCAATCGCCCCAAATCCTCGTTCATTTTCTCCAGCCTGCGGTTAGACCGCTGAAGCTCAGCCGTACGTTCCTTGATCCGGTGCTCCAGTCCCATATTCAGCTCGCGCAGCTGACGGGATAAGGTCTCTACGGAAGCAAACGCTTTGAATGATTTGAGACTAATAATAAAGGATGTCATGAATATAAAATAAAACAACCCATAGGACGAAATATCCCCCACGCGAATCCATTGATTGTAATACAAAATGTCCACTATAACCGTGAACGCGTATACCCCCCCGCCCAGGGTCGCAAACCACGCGCCTTCTCTGCCGCGCAGCAGCGCTTTAACAATTCCGGCCATGACATAACTGCAAACCAGCAACGTGATAACCTGATACGCTTGGGTAGTGAATGTAAATATCTCTGGGGGAAGCACCGTGACAGCCAAAGAGAACAGAACTCCTGTCACCTGTGTCCCAATAACAAAAGAACGCTTAATTTCTTGCGGATACAAGGACTTGCAAAACATAACTGCCAACGGCAGCCCAAGGTAAAAACAATAGTATTCGATTCGCAAGCCGCATTCCCACGGGATAGACGGGAACATTTGCAGCGCTGCTCCTGCGCCAACGTACATTGCACGGATGCCAACAGCTATACAGAATAGAGAAAAGTAAAGGGATCCCCTTTCCTTGAACCGGATGAGGAATAGTCCAAAATGATACAGTCCCATTAGCAGTAAACTGCCTACCAGCATTAAATCTAAGCCCATATGATTATTGTGACGGTTAGCCACCTGCTCAGCTGTACCCAACGACAGCCCACTCCATATTCCCCCCACCCGATGGTGGTAGTTCGATACCTGAAGCACGATATCTATCGTTGTATCGTTCGGTTTGAAATATACGAGCTGGGGCTTATATCCAGGTCGCCCGCTGTCCGGGCTCACGCCCACCTTACCAGCCTTGGCTAATGCTTCCCCGTTTACCCAGAGCTTATACGCGGTACGTATGGAAGGCAGCTCTAGAGCCAAAATATCGTCTGTCGTTTCCGTCAGCAATCTTAGGTGAAAGGTTGCGTAGCCTTTGCCGGATATCTCCTCATCGTCCACAAGGTACCCGTTCCAGGAGGAGGGCAGCTGAAGCCAGTCGGCCGCTTGATGGCTTTCGCCGTAAAGAGCAGCCTCTTCAGGAGAGATTAAACGGTTCCAATAAAAGTCCCATTCGCCGTTCAGTCCCACAATGCCGTCCTTCTCGAAATGCCAGCCGCGTAAATCCATGACACCCTGTACCGCCAGCGGGTCCATTCTTTTGTTCGTCGCTGAATCGCTGCATCCGCTTAACAAAAGGATAGCAAAAATAACTGGAATCCATATATAATAGAGATATATTCTGGAAACGAAAATCACTTTCTTTCTATACATTTTTCTCTCATCGTATCGCAATTTTCAATATTTGGGAACTAGTAGGATACAACAGGGGTCAGGAGATGAAGAGTGACAATGTCAGCCGAAAAAATTTTAATAGTGGATGACGAACCGGAAATTATCGAGCTCATTCGATTATATTTGGCTAAAGAAGGCTATGACGTGATAAGCACGGACAACGGCCCGAGCGCATTGGATTATTTGGAACGCTTTAAGCCGGATATGGTCATTTTGGATATTTTGCTTCCGGGGATGGATGGCATTGAAATATGCAGACAGATTCGGAGAAATTATGATATCCCGATATTATTCATTAGCTGCAAAAGCGAGGATATGGATATTATTCTCGGCTTGAGTATCGGGGGCGATGATTATGTGACCAAGCCGTTCAGCCCGAGCCAGCTCGTGGCCAGGGTAAAAGCCCATTTGCGTCGCAAGCAGCTGTTGGACCAGCAAAAGGAGGATTCGCAGCAGCTTTCTTTTCCTGGGCTCGAAATCGACTTGCTCAGCCGCAACGTTTGGGTCAACGGCTCTATCGCTCCTCTCTCGTCCAAGGAATTCGATCTGCTAGCATTGATGGCTAAAAAGCCGAATAAAGTGGTGCCTATCGAGCAATTGTACAAAATGGCTTGGGGAGTGGATAGCAACGGAGATACCCGCACCCTCCTCGTACATATTAGTAATTTACGCAAAAAAATCGAGCCGAATCCGACCGAACCGGTATTTGTACAGACGGTCCGCGGCGTAGGCTATAAATTCAACTGCTAGCCAATAAAGAAGGGCTGCCCAGTAAGATCTCTTGAGACCTTACAGGACAGCCCTTCTTTATTAATTACGCTGTTAACGTTTCTACGGACAGCTTCTTGACGATAATCCGCGAGACCCTGAGTTCATCTGTTTCTTCTACAATAAACTCATATTGGTCGCCGTAGGAGATCTTCTGACCTTTCTTAGGCGGGATCTCGATATGAGAGTATACCCATCCGCCGATCGTATCATAATCCTCCGTGTCAATCTCCGTTCCGAACCGATCATTGACTTCGTCAATTAGCATACGGCCATCAATAGAAAACGTTCTTTCATCTTTTTGTTCCAGCACCGGACGTTCATCGGTATCAAATTCATCCTGAATTTCTCCAACGATTTCTTCGATAATATCCTCGATCGTCACCATACCGGAAGTACCGCCATACTCATCGATGAGCAGCGCGATTTGCGCTCTCTTCTTCTGCATCATCTTCAGCAAGTTACTGATCGGCATTGATTCAGGCACTTTGGTAATGGGACGAATAATTCTGCGAATATCCGGGCTTTTTACGTTTGCCTTCAATAAATCCTTTATATGGACAAACCCGATAATGTTATCTTTGTCCGGATCACATACCGGGTAACGTGTTCGCATCTCGTCTAGCGCGATTTTCATGTTCTCCTCAAACGACATTTGGACATAAAGGCAGCCCATGTCTGTACGGGGAATCATAATTTCACGCGCATTGGTTTCGGTAAACTCAAATATATTGTCAACCAGCGTGAGCTCGGTATTGTCGATTAAGCCGTTCTTATGACTTTCCTTCATCAGTACGCGGATCTCTTCCTCCGTATGAGCAGAATCATGTTCGGAAGCAACTTCGATTCCTGCCTTGCGCAGCATCCAGTTGGAGATCGTGTTTAACAGCCAGTTAAACGGAAACATAATTTTATAAAATACAATCATGGGTCCGGCAGACATCATCGTAATCTGCTCCGGCTTCCGAATGGCATAGGTTTTGGGAAATTGCTCACCTAAAGTAATGTGCAGTGTGGTGATAACGGAAAAGGAAATGATGAAAGAAATCGTATGAATCAATGTATCGTTCAAACCGATATCCTTGAGCACAGGCTCAATCATTCTCGAAACGGTCGGTTCCCCAACCCAACCTAAAGCTAGTGACGCTAAAGTGATACCTAACTGGCACGCGGAAAGATAAGCGTTCAAGTTACTCGTAATTTTTTGTGCAAACTTGGCGCTTGTATTACCATCCTTAGCCAACGTTTCAATCCTGCTGTTACGAACCTTAACCATCGCAAATTCTACAGCGACAAAAAATCCATTCAATAAGATCAAAACAAGAATCAAAACAAGATTCCACAATAAAGGTAACGGGTCACTACTCAATAATTCCCTATCCCCTCGGTGAGGCGGATAGGTACACCTCCCTTAAAAACTCAATTTTTTAGTGTAAACATAAGTAACACTTATATATATTATATCGCAAATAAAGCTCGCTTCCAAGGAACGGCTTGCCGATATACATCGTTATATCCAGAGATAAGATGTCAAAAGTATAGGTATACAAACTATTTTCTAACAATTTTGCGCTGATTTGGACCGTTTTCGACTTCCGATTCGGTTTATTCTATACATAAATGAAGCTGATAGAACTCATATTATACGAAAAGCACGTTATTTTTTGATTCTTTGTTTCTCTCCGATTGGAGAACAAGTCAATCAAACCGGAGGAATGTATGGCTAGTTGGGTCCAGCTGATTAAGCAAGGAAATACGTCTTCAGCAACCGCGGCATTAGGGAATGCAGGAATCGCGATTTTGAAGGGCATTGCGGCAGCCCTAAGCGGCAGCGGCGCCATGTTTGCCTCGGCCATGCACTCGATCGCGGATGCGATTAACCAAGGTTTTGTTTTTGCAGGAAGCGTGCTGGCCGAGCGGAAGCCAACTCCACGTTTTCCTACAGGGTTCGGACGGGTTATCAATCTATTTTGTATGATTGCAGTAATTGTAGTCACCGTCATGGCTTATGAAACAATTAAGGAAGGCATCCATCTGCTATCGCATCCAACAGTTACCCACAGCTTCTGGTTGAACTTTATCGTGTTGGCTATTTCCATCGCTGTTGACGGCGCTGTGCTCATCAAAGCCATGAAAGAAATTGTACATGAAACAAGAGTCTCTGCACAGGGGTTGGGAATTATTGCTGCCGCCTTCAAAAATGTAGGACGTGCGGCCCCTCCTACCCGTCTTGTCTTTTATGAGGATATCGTTGCTACATCAGGCGCTTTGCTTGCTCTTATCGCTGTTATTGTTACTCAGCTTACGGATTTTAAAATGTTTGACGGTATAGCAACCATTTTTATAGGTATATTAATGGTTGGTGTGGCATTTAAAGTGGGCTATGACAACATGGTAGGCTTGATCGGGGTAGCCGCACCAATTGAGGTTGAGTCGAAGGTAGCCAAAACGATATTGGCTGATAAGGATGTAACCGACATCTATAGGCTTCGAATCATTCAAGAAGGTCGTACCTATCATGTGGAAGGATACATCGAGCTTCGTAAGGGGCTGACATTGGCTGATGCGGACGACATCAAATTCCAAGTTCGTGACCAGCTGCTGGCCGATGCGGATATCTCGGATGTCATTCTGGGCATTATTGAAGATAATGGAGTCAAGGACTGGAAGAATGAAACCAATATATGAAAAACCGGCCAACACCCTGTTGAGCCGGTTTTTAGGTTAACAAGCTTCTCTGCCTATTTACGGTCATGAACGATACTTTTCAAAAGCTCGTTCATTTCTTGATCCGTCAAGTCACGCCATTTGCCCACCGGCAAGGCACCAAGCTCGATATTCATGATCCTTACCCGCTTCAATCGCCGTACCTCGTAGCCAAAGGCGCTGCACATTCTACGAATTTGCCGATTCAGTCCTTGTGTCAAAATAATGCGGAACACTCTTTCACCCTGCTTAGATACTTGACACGGCTTAGTCATCGTACCCAAAATACGGACTCCGCTCGCCATGCCCTGCAAAAACATCGGTGTAATCGGCTTGTCCACCGTCACGATATATTCCTTCTCATGATTGTTTTCAGCCCGCAATATTTTGTTCACGATATCCCCGTCATTGGTAAGTAAAATAAGCCCCTCTGAGTCCTTATCCAGACGTCCAATAGGAAATATGCGTTCTTTGTGCCCCACAAAGTCTACTATGTTGCCTTTCACGTGCTGCTCCGTCGTGCTTGTAATGCCGACCGGCTTATTCAGGGCTATGTAGACCCCTCTCTTCTTGGCGCTGACCGGTCTGCCATCCACCCGGACCTCATCGCCCTCTTCAACTTGACTGCCCAATTCTGCGCGTTTTCCGTTAATCGTCACACGCCCGGCATCCACCAGCTTATCTACCTCGCGCCGCGAGCAGAAGCCCGTCTCGCTTATGTACTTGTTAATCCGCATCTATCGTCACTCCACTTATAATCACTCAACTGCCTGTATTATACCACGGCCTATCATTTATGAACAAAATTAGGCATAGGGTAACTTAGTTGTTTACATAAAATACCTAATTAGGTACGATAGACCTATGACTTAAGATGGGTTTTGAAATAAAAAACGAAAGAAGGTGAATTTAAGTGTTATCGAATATGACGTACCCGGCAAAAACCGTTTTTTTCTTCAGCTTGTACATGTTTGTGCTCAGCTTAGTCCTTCTGGTCGTCCCAGAACTTCTTGCTTCGCTGCTCGGCTATACGGCGGAGAGCGAAATCTGGATTCGTGTCGTCGGAATGTTCCTGCTTTTCCTCGCCTTCGACTATTGCGCATCCGCACTGGAGGGCATGAACCGATTCTTTTATTTGACCGTCTACACACGTGCATCGATCATTGTCTTCATGACCACCTTCGTCCTGCTGGGGATGCTGAAGCCTATCTTCATCGCTTTGAGTCTGATTGACTTAAGCGGAGCGATATGGACATTCTCCGCTCTGCGCGCCGCCAAACAGCATCGCAAGAAAGCTTCCTTTCACGCCGACGCTGCGTAATGTGTAAAAAGAATAGAGGCGCAGATTCAATATTCCGTGAGCGGGGTAATAGAGACTACCCGATTCCCGGGATGCCTGACTTCGGTCGCTGGCATTCCCACACAACCATTATAAGGAGTGTGAAGGCAATGACACGCAAGAAGCAGATGCATTTGATTACTCGCCCCTTTTCCCATGTGCATAATATATTAACGGCTTTAGGTTTTGCAGAAAGAACGCAGCGTGACGGCTGCGTGTATGAGCTCACTTTCCGCGACCCCATCACGCTGCAGGACTATTTGTATCAGCTGCCGACGAAAACCGCGAGCAACGGCCTGACGATCGTCCATCTTCATAAGGCTTGCTTCAGGGATAAAGTCGAGATTCCGCTCAGCGCAATCGAAGCGGCGGCACAGATGATGGCAGAGGTTGAGCAGTATTTATCCAGCCATCAGCCTAAGCAGACCAGCGCACCGATCGATGATACTATGAACGGCCGTATGGCCAACACCGAGGAGGAAGTGAAGAAGCTTGGCAAAGAAATGGCCAGCATGCCGACCAACTCCCAGGTGATGGAAAACGGTATGGTGCCCGACCCTATTCAATAGACATTCCATATGAACAAACGAGAACCCCGGCAGCTGCGGTACCAAAGCCTGCCGGGGTTCTTTCTGTGCGTCTTATGGAACTGTGCGCAGAAAAACCGACATCCCCACGAATTAATTAGTATGCGACATTTTGTATTGCGCAAAAAGATCATGTATTTGTAGTGAGGGGTTTACCTATGACATCAAGACAAAGACCTTCTATTATAGCGATGCTGCGAAAAAGGCTTCGCCGTAAATTATCAGCCAAAGCAGCAGCACGAAGCACTTCTATAAGGAAAGAAGTGAAAGAAACGGCTCAAAGCACCTCAGACGGCAGCAAAGCCAGTCAGCGTACCAAGTCGCCTAAGCGAAGCCGCCGTGGTCTCGGCCGAATCACTTTATGGCTAACCGGACTCATGGTAATGATTGCAGGCATCGCCGTCTTTGCGACGGCTCAATGGGTCCGCGGACTCGATATCAGCAAGCTGGAGCATCCCTTGCCCGAACCGACGCTGATCATGGACCGTAACGGCAAACCGGCCTCCCAGCTGTCATCCTCCCGTATTGTTCCGGTATCGCTCGACCAAATTCCGCTTGATCTGCGAAATGCAGTTATTGCGGTGGAGGATCGGCGCTTTTATGAGCATTCGGGGATCGACCTCTGGTCTACAGCCCGAGCCCTGCTGCGCGACTTGAAATCCGGCGAGCTGAAAGAAGGCGGCAGCACGCTGACCCAGCAGCTGGCTAAAAACATGTTCCTCCAATCGGATAAGACGTTAAGCCGCAAGCTGAAGGAAGCTGGTTACGCACTCAAAATCAATACCGTCTATAGTAAAGACGAAATATTGGAGCTGTATTTGAACAGCATTTATTTCGGGGAAGGACGATGGGGTGTCGAAGGAGCGGCGCAGGAATACTTTGCCAAGCCTGTGCAGGAGCTGAAGCTGGAGGAGGCCGCTCTGCTTGCAGGCTTGCCTAAGGCCCCTACCTCCTATTCTCCGGCCAAAAATATGCAAAAAGCGCTCGAACGACGTAATCTGGTGCTTTCTCTGATGAAGGAGCAGAATTTTATAACGGAGGCCGCCTATGAGAAGGCCGTCGCCCAGCCTATCGTCTTGAAGCAGCATAATGAGGAATCGCTTAAAGGAAAATATCCTTCCTATGTCGATTATGTCATTCAGGAAGCGGCCGACTTATACGGCTTTACCGAGGAGCAGGTGCTGACTAACGGGCTGCGTATTTATACAGATCTGGATCCGCAGGTTCAACAAGCAGCTCAGGACGTCTATGCAAGCGACGCCCTGTTTCCTGAAAGCAAGCCGGATCAGCTTATCCAGAGCGGTGCCGTCATCATTGACCATAAGACCGGCGGCATCCGTGCGCTGGTCGGCACTCGCGGACCGCAAGTATACCGCGGCTTCAATCATGCGACCCAGCTGAAGCGTCAGCCTGGCTCGTCCTTCAAGCCGCTAGCGGTGTATGGTCCTGCACTGGAGCAAGGCTACACCCCGAGCTCTCAGCTCTTTGATGGAGACCTCGACATCGCCGGCTACCGTCCCAAGGATTGGGACGGACAAACGCGCGGGCAGGTCACGCTGCGCGAAGCTATTATGCGCTCGTGGAACATCCCGGCCGTGTGGCTGCTCAATGAGATCGGCATCGATACCGGGATGGGCTTCGCCCGCAGGGCAGGCATTGCGCTCGGGCCTGCCGACCGCTCTTTGAGCATCGCCCTCGGCGGCTTATCCGAGGGCGTGTCGCCCCTGCAGATGGCGCAAGCCTTCGGCGCCATCGCCAACCTCGGCGTGCGACAGCAGGCGCACGCCATCGTGAAGGTAACGACCAAGGAGGGCTACCCCTTGGTCGAGGCACAGCCGCAGCCGGCTACGGTGACGAAGCCGGCTATCGCCTACACCCTGACTTTACTGCTGCAGGATGCAGTAAAGTCAGGGACAGGGCAGGCCGCCGCACTTGGGCGGCCGACCGCAGGCAAGACGGGCACCACACAGCTGCCCGACACGAAGGAATTCGCCGACATCGGTGCCAACGGCATCAAGGATGCTTGGTTCGTCGGCTTCACGCCTGAGCTGACCGCCGCCATCTGGCTCGGATACGATCAGACCGACAAGAACCACTACCTGACGACAGGCGGAGCTGTTCCCGCTGCGCTGTTCAAGGAGATCATGGGCCGGGCGCTTCATGATGTGCCTGCCTCGTCCTTCACCGTTCCGGACGATTATGTACCGGAGCCCGAACCGCAAAACACTTGGCTCCAATCGGTTCAGGAGAAGCTCGGCATCGGTAAGCCAGCTTCCAAACCCGAGCCCAAGAACAATGATAAAGCAAAAGAGAACGGCAAATCCAAAGACAAAGGAAAGCCTAAGGAGCACTAGCTCAGCTTAAAAACCCCGCTTACTCGCCTCACCTTTAAGGTGAAGCGACGAGTAAGCGGGGTTTTGCTTGCTGTATTAACGCCTTACATTAATCATCATCGTTACCATGGCCCTTGTCCTGGTGCTTTTCTTTCTCTTTTCCTTTACCAGGATTCTTCTGTGTTTCCTGTTCTTTATCCTTCTCATAGCCTTTAACCTTGGATTCCTGCGGGCGTGAAACGTTCGCCGCTTTTTCAGGCCATTTAACATCCAGCTTCCACTCGGGAGATGTATTAGCAAGCTGAAACTCCGAGGCGATTTTTTGCTTAAGTGAGGCTTCGAAAGCTTTAGAATCGGACGGGAGACCCTTTACCAACTGTTGAATAAACGAGTCGGCTTCGGCACCATCTAGATGGATGCTGGAACGATCCTTCGTTTGCAGGAAGATCTCACTCTTCCCTTTCTCCTTCGATCCTTGCTTCGCAGGCTCCTGCTTGACCTTAAGCTCGAACTCGCGGCTCTTCCACTCAAAGGACAGCTTCTCCCATGCTTTTGACGCAGTTATTCCGCTGGTTCCCGGCTTCCCGTTGCTTGCCGGCGGTTTGCTCGTACCTGCAGATGAGCCTTGATTCGCGCTTACGTTAGCTGCAGCAGAAGAAGATCCCTGCAGGATTGCAGGGGCCGGCGATGAGGTAGCCGGGTTAGAGGCTTCCGTTGCCGTTGAGGCACTTGTTCCTGCATCCGCACTATTAGTACTGCTTCCTGGTGCTGAAGAATCTGACGAAGCCGAGGCTTCAGGTGTAGATGTTTCCTCTTGACCGCTATTCGCTGCCCCTTGAGCGCTTGTTGCCTTAATGTAAGCCGCTTGATCCTTGCTATTCAAGATGACGTCAACGGCATCTCCGGCCTGAAGGTCCGACATAGCCGACTTTTGCATGTCTCGGTATACCCACACGGTGGATGATACCGTGTACGATGCTTCCTGACCTCCTACATTGACAACAAGCCGTTTGCCTCCGTCATCCATACGAACGAATTGCCCTTTCGTTTCCTTAGATATTTCAGCCGATACCGATCGGTCCGACAATCCGAAAGCGCCGTACGAAATTAATCCAACGCATAAACAACCGACAATAAGCCATATGAGTCTTTTTCTCATAGTCCCCTCCTATAAGTCATGTCTTATCCAGTCCTTATAGGGTTCGTAGGGTTCTCTAATTTTCAGGGAATCCTCGGGGTACGTCGGTTCAAGAAGGTTTATTCCACCGCATCCCATCTACTGTCCGCTGTCTGAAGACGCGGATGCAGCTCCGAAGGTTTAACACCGCCAGGAGGCATGTCGATCCACAACCTGACTTTCTTGATCCAAGCTTCGAACGAATCAAAAGCCGCCAGCTTATTCGCCATTTCCAGCGTCACCCATACAAAGTGAGGAGCGGCATACTTATCGGCCAAATAGCGAAACGCAGTGTCCATAGGCGTATACTTCTTACGTTTCCCTTCGAATCGCTCTACTGTTATATCCAGTCCAGAATCCAATTGTTCCAGCTTTAATTCCAGATCTTCCATACGTTGGTAATAAGGTGCAGCCTCCCGTTCCCCCATTCGTCGCAGCGTCTCCTCATGCAGGGGGTAGAACACGAGCTTAGCCATTGTCTTATCCTCCGCCATGCTCACAAGCGCAGCCAGCTGCCTCTCATCGAAACGTTCAAAGCTATCATAGACCCATACCGAGCCGCGCTTTCCCTTACGTTCATCGTCCGGCACATAGCCGTATGGAACCTTGCTCACTTGTCTCGCCACGTAAGTTCCCCCATCTATTGGAAATGGTTGCTTTTGCCTTAGTATACCATCTGCCCCTATAAACATTCCCGCTTAAAAGGAATAATTGTCCTCTCCCCAGGCAAGCTTAAGAAAAGCTTCCTGTTCGTGCCAATCGGGCACGGCTTGTCCAGTATCTGGAGGAAGCCAAGCATACCAAGAAAAGGAGAGAAGCCGCATGTCCGAAAACAAAAAACATCAAGGCAATTACGAGGGAACCGCCTCCATGAAAGCGGAGAATCAAGATATGGAGTTCGTCAACGATACAGTGGAAGGCGCTAAAACGACCCAGAATTTAAACGGAGCCATCGCTAAAGAATCGTCTGAGGAAGAGTAGGGCAGGAAAACCTCTCAATGAAGCTTTCAAAGGATAAGTGAAGGTGTAACGGCAAAAGAAACAGAGGATACAGAGTTCCTAATAAGAACTTGTACCCTCTGTTTTTTATTTTAAATATAACGCTCTACTTCTCACTTTTTAGTGGCCGAAACGAGGAGAAACATCGGTCTTCGCAATTCATCCTTCATCTCGGGAATGGAATTCAACAAATCAGCTTCCGGCTCGGGTTCAATGAGTCCCGTTATCTGAAAGCCCGACTTTATAAGTGTATTCACGTAGGTCGTAAGTGTTTTATGGTATTTCATCACATCTTCGCCTAAAAAACGGGTGTTGCGAATACCTTCATCAAAGTAACGATCGATGGGCCAAAACATGCGGCGACCCTGCTCATCATAATACCAATCCTGCTTCTCATTGGATGTAAACGCCGGATGCTCCACCGAGAAGACAAAGTCCCCTCCACTCGCTATACAACGATTCACTTTATCGCAAATTGCTTCAAATGATTCTATGTAATGAAACGCCAATGAGCTAAAGACCACATCAAAACTATTTGCAGGAAAATCAATATCTTCAATAGGCATGCGCATGTATTGAATGGAGGCTGATCCCGTATTCTTTTTCGCCTCCTGGAGCATCCGTTCGGAAATATCTACACCTATGACCTCTCTCGCTCCTCGCTCAATTGCATAACGGCAATGCCAACCGAAGCCGCATCCCAAATCCAGCACCCGCTTATCCTTCAAATCAGGGAGCATTTGTTGAAATATATGCCATTCACCCGCAGCCTTCAGCCCATCTACCGAACGAGGCATTTTACTATACTGATTAAAAAAGGTCACGTCATCATATTTGTTTTCCTTCATGTTCCTGCCTCCTTAGCTCCTTTTATTATTACACCGCAAACTCGCATAATGCATACCGACCTTATGCGCCCTCTTCCGCACGCAGCTCCTGCCATGACACAAGCTTGGCCTCCAACGCCATGGCCCGAGCCGTGCTGGACGAAGGGAGCACTGCATACGAAATACCCCCGCCTATCGCGAGCTCTCCGAGCTTCGGTAGAACCTGCTTCCTGTACAGCTCTCCGGCGGCTTGGCCGTTGAAGAAAACACGCCGGACAGCGGGATACTTAAGGAAAAACCATGCAAAATCATTTGCCTCCGGCTTGCGAATCTGAGCATCCAGACTGCCTTCCCGCTCGCAGGCTGCCAATACGTCCCATAGACCAATTCCATGTGACAAAGCAAAAGCTAGCCGTTCCTCGTAGCTATCACTCGGTACATTGTGAAGCACTCCCTCAGCCGACGTTCCGCCAAACAAGGAGTACAGCAGCTTCCAAAAGTGATTGCGCGGGTGTCCGTAATATTCCTGCTTGCTTAGCGACAGCGCACCGGGCATCGAGCCCAGCACAACCGTATGACAGGACGCATCCATCACAGGCGGCAGTCCCAACAAACGATCTCGCTCCATATTCACCGTGATCAGCCCCTCTCTGCGATAAAAGCCCATGTTACTACTGTAACCTGGCTCATCTGTATGCTTTTTTCTAAGCGATTTTCCTTTCCTCCTACTCAGATCTTAAGCTTCCGCCTGCTTCCCTTTAGTTATCCGCACACTCCGCTTGAGAGGCCAATTAAGCAGCAGTAGACCCGCTACGAACACACCCGCACCGCCGAGAATATAGACCGTGATAGGATCATGAAAGAATAAATAAGACCAGGCGATCGTGAACAGCACTCCGCTGTTGCTGACGATAACGGCGACCGCAAAGCTCACTCTCTTGAGCGCCTGAGCAAACCAATTGAAGCTAAGCCCTGTAATAAGCCCCAAGCAGAGCAAGGCCCCAAGCGCCCACCCGGTAACAGGACCGGTTGCATGGGCTTGTACCGGTAGAGGCAGCGCCATGAGCAGCGAGCACCAGAAAAATACAGAGAAATTCATATTTTCTGCATCCATGGATTGGATCAGCATTTTCTGACTTAGTACGTGAAAGGTTGTGCCTACTGCGGAGAACATGAACAGGATTGTCGTCAAGCCATTACTGGCCAGCATCTGGTGCAGCGGCAAACCATTCCAGCTAATCATCAGCACCCCGCCAATGCACAGGGCTGCAGCCATCCACCCACGAGCCGATACATGCTCTTTAAAGTAAAAGGCCGACACCAGCAGCAAAATAACGGTCTGGATCGGGCCCACCAATATATTTCCATACGAATAGCCAATAGATAGTGCTAAATTTTCAAAAAAATAGTTGCAGCTCTTGCCGAGTGCTCCGAGCCATATCCACTTCATATTACCGCGGAGCTTGATTTTGCCATCCTTCAGCAGCAATAAGATGCCTAGAAAAACAATCCCCAATGCAAACCGGGCGAATGTAATCGTCGTACTGTCTAACATCCCGGTGGCCGTCTTCACCAAGATCCCGACAAAGCTCCAGGATAACGTAGCCAAAAAAAGCAGGAAATACCCCACGCTGCCACACCTCATTCGCTATCTGACCCGCGTTACGAGTCTGTTAAGTTCCGCTTCAATAATACGAAGCTATTGTACCACAGCGATGAAAGGTCGTGACGAAAAAAAAGAAACCGCGGGCGGTTTAAAACTTAAACCTGCCCACCGTTTCTTGTAACTGCTGCTCCGCGGTACGAAGCGAATCCGATAATGCACGTGTTTCTTCCGACTCCTGCAGCTGCTGCTGCGATGCTTCAGCCACTTGATGCGCATTTTCCGATGCCGATCCGGCAATTCTCGCCATTTCTTCAATACCGGCGGTCACTTCCTCCGTACCGGCTGTCATTTGCTCAGCCGCCGCAGACACTTCCTCCATCTCCTCGGAAATGCTGTGGATCATACCTACCATGTTCGACAGAACTTCACGTACCTCTTCAACTTGATGTACCCCGAGCTCTACATCTTTGCCGCCCTGCTGCATAGCAAGGACCGCAGCTTTCATAGTCATCTGGATTCCATCGACCATCTCATGAATCTGCCCAGCGGAAGTTTCCGACTGATCGGCCAGCTTTCGGACCTCACTTGCAACAACGGCGAAGCCTTTGCCCTGCTCGCCCGCTCTAGCAGCCTCAATCGCGGCGTTCAGCGCCAGAAGCCCTGTCTGGGATGCGATACCCGAGATCACATGCGCCATCTCACCTACGACCTGCATCCCTTCCTCCAGCTTGAGAATGGCCTCCCCTACCTTATGGGCAGAATCATTCATCGTTCCCATCTGCAGCATCGCCTTATCCGATGACCTGCTCCCCAGCTCAGCCTCCTGCACGAGACGCTTTGTAGCTTCCGTCACATGCGCTGACGCTTCAGCGATACGCTGTATACCTCCTGCCATCTCTTCCATCGCCTTGGCGCTATCCTCGGCGCCAGACGCCTGATTCTCCGCACCGGCAGCCATCTCCTGAACCGTTCGCGATATGTCGGAAGCCATAGCTGTGGATTGAGCTGCACTCTCTGTCAGCTTGCCTGATATTGCTCCTATCCGGCCCGACATCCCATGCACCGTACCGATAATCGTCTGAAGATGAGCAATGAACCGATTGACCTCTTCCGCCAGCTGCCCCATCTCATCCTTGCCCTTAACCGGAATCCGATAGGTCAAATCCGCTTCATGTGAATTCAGATTAGCGGTCGCTCGCAGCACGAAACGAAGCTTGCGCGCAACAATAAGCCGGGATAACACGAATAAGAGGGCGAGCATGCCGACATACAGCAGACCGAAAGCTGCAGCCATCATCTTGCGCTGCTTGGCAACCAAGGCATCGGACCCTTCCTTGGATAAGGCTACACGAACACCGCCCCAGTGCTTGCCGGTAATCGTTAGCGGGTACGATATGTTCCACGTTTCGACGATTTTGCCTTCCAGATTACGCGGATACTTTTGCAGTAGCGCGTGGGATGTGTCTTTGCTTGCAGCAGAGCGGTATCCGGTCTCATCATTGAAAACGCGGTTGCCACGGTACTTTTGGCTAAGCAGGCCTGCTGCTCCCCAAGAATCCTTGGACACTTCGCCCTGTAAGCTGTACTTGCCATTATGTGTAGCCGTATAACCGACGAAATCCGGATTATTCGAATACATCGAAGGAATAGCGAATATGACATTCTCATCGGTTAGAAAGCTATCGATAACCGCCTGCCAACGATCGTCGGTATAATCGTCGAAAGCGCTCGTGTATTTAAGCTCATATTGTGCAAGCGGAACCGAACGACCATCATAAAGAAGCTGCTTGCCTTCCGCGTAAGCGCCGTCTTTCGAACGCTTCTGCGCTTCCTGCTGACTCTCCGGCATCACCGTCAGTTGATCGTTAAACAATCGGCTTTTCAGCTCTTCGCCAGTCAGTTGCGTTCCGTTCTTCAGCACAACGCCGTTTCGGATATCGTCTTCGGTGATACTCTGCAGCGTCTTGGAAAGTGCAATCGCCAAGCTATTGCCTTTATCGAGCAGCTGCGTCTCCGCATCCTTATTGATCTCATGCCACTCAAAGGCATAGATGCTTGCCATCAACGCCAATAATATAATCCCGGTGTACGCCATAAACTTGCCTGTCAATGAAACGAAACCGTTTGTCATAAGATTCCCCCATGTATATGGCTTAATTTTCCACTATTATACATGGTTTTGTAGGTGCAAAGGCCTATCGAAATGTACAAAATATGACATTTCATGCACAACAAATCGACATTTTTTTATGTAAACCGTCTCCACAACAGCATGAGTAACGTAACGGCTATAATGACACCCAATACGATGAAAAACGCTTTTAGAAAGCCCACGGCAAAGGACTGTTCCTGGTTGTCCCTGGGATCCCGCTTCATCCAATCCTGCAGCCACAGCACGGCGACTGTACCTAAGGAAAAGCCACAGGCACAGCGCAGCAGCTTCAGCACATAATCCCTCATCGTCAGTAATTCTATTGTCGTCGATGAAGCACTCACATGAAGCGTTACCCGATCGGCGCAAAACAATATGGCCAAAAATAAGCCGATTATAAAACCGTAGACGCCGCCCTTCACCAGCTTCTTTTCCATTGTTCTTCCCCCTTGTTTCCCTAAAAAAGCAATGAGCCCGCTGTACTTTTCGTCACCCGGGCCCATTCATATATTGTATTGTTATGAATTTAAAGCGTTCAGCAGCGGCCGCAGCTCAGGCTCGAGAGCACGCTCAAGGTATGGATCAGCCTGAAGAAAGCTGCGGAACTCCACATAACTGCTGACTAAAGAGGACAGCTCCGCTTCCGTGGGACGTTTTCCCTTGACGGCGCGGATCAGCACATTTTTGGGCGTATGCTCCATATCGATGAACTCCAGCAGCTGTGTCTTATAACCTACAATGTCGAGCAGCTTTGCCCGAATTGCATCCGTAGCTAGCGCTGCGAACCGTTCTTTGAGAATACCGTGCTGCAGCAATGGCTGAAGCACCTGATTCTGCAGCTGGCGGAACAGCTCATGCTGACAGCAAGGTACCGACAATATAACGTCGGCCTGCCAGCGTACCGCTTTTTCCAAGGCTGCATCCGTCGCCGTGTCGCAGGCATGCAGCGTAACGACCATATCGACCCGGTCCAAGTCGTTATACTGTGCGATATCCCCGACTAGGAACTGCAGACGGTCATATCCGAACTTCTCCGCCAAGCTGCTGCAGTGCTGAATGACATCCTCCTTGAGGTCAAGACCGATAACCTGAATATCCAGCCCCTGTACTTCCTTCAAATAATGATATAAAGCAAACGTGAGGTACGATTTGCCGCAGCCAAAATCTACGATATTGAGTGTCCGATCCTTGGACAGGTGAGGTACTACATCGGCAATCATCTCGACAAACCGGTTGATTTGACGGAACTTATCATACTTTTTGGCAAGCACTTTGCCGTCGGCATTCATAATGCCTAGTTCAACTAAAAAAGGAATCGGAGTGCCTTCCTCCAGCACGTAATTCTTTTTACGGTTATGGGCAAGCTCGGCTGTAGGCTTCTTGGTCGGTGGCTTTTTTAAAATGCCTGCTTTCCCTTTCTTGCTGATCAGCACCTGATAATCCGCTTCCGCAGACTGCAGCAACGCTTGACGGAACGTTACCGTCAGCAAGTCGTTCATTTTATCAGACGCTTCCTCAGGCAGCACATTGTCGTGCAGCACTTTCTTTCCGCAGAAAGAGCTGAATTGATAATGAAGCTTTCCCTTGAGCTCTATAGGCTTGACGATGACTTTGGTGCAGCCTTGAGGGTCGTTTGTGCGCACTTGGCTTAAGGTAGCTTGGATAAGCGTGCGTTGTTCTATGAGATCGTTCAATAAAGACGCTGTAGATTGCATAAATATTCATTCTCCGTTCCAATTGGTAAGTAGGGTCTAGGTGTTAAAAAGTTGGCTTGAACCGAATCAGCTTATCGTCATCCGGTCTGGGCGTACCACGTCCATCCCGATTGTTCGTTAGTATATAGAGAGAGCCATCCGGACCCTCCATTACATTACGAATGCGGCCCAGCTCGTCCTTGAACCGTTCCTCGACTTTAACGATAGACTGTTGATCACTGCCCAAGATGAAGCGCTGCAGCTGCATTCCACGCAAATTCGCTGCTAGTAAGCTTCCCTTCCAAGGGCCTTTGGTAACGAATGTAATGCCTGAAGGTGCCCATGTCGTATCGCCGCTCTGCAAAATAGGTTTCTTAATCGGGCCAGGACCCGCTTTATCCGCATCCTTCGCCGGTATTTGCGAGGCGTCGCCTTCAATCAGCGGCCAGCCGTAGTTGGCCCCAGGCTCAATGAGATTAACTTCGTCATGGGCCGTTTGCCCGTGCTCCGTACTGAACAGCTTACCCGTTTCAGGATGCCATGCCAACCCCTGCGGATTACGGTGCCCCAAGCTATAGACCGGAGAGCCTGGGAATGGATTATCCTTAGGAATCGTGCCGTCCGTATGAATCCTCAATATTTTGCCTCCGAGCTGCTTCACGTCCTGTGCCATGGAAGGCTTGTTGGCATCTCCGCTCGTTATGTACAGATCGCCGTCGGGGCCGATTTTAATCCGTCCTCCGTCATGAATCCTCTCTCCGGGCAAAAGATCGAGCAGTACCTTGTCCAGCTTGGCCTTATTGCCGCTTTCCACCAGACGTAACACTCGGTTGCGAACTTGCCCGCCTTCTTGGTAAGTATGGTAAACATAGAGGAAATGATTGCTTTTAAAATTCTTATCCAATGCGATGCCGAGCAAGCCTGCTTCCCCTTGATTGTATAACGGAGAGGTGAAACGGTAAACCGGATCCTCTAACAATTGTCCCTTGTCAATAACACGAATCGCCCCTCCTCTTTCCGTTAGGAAAATGCGCCCGTCCGGAGCGAAATCCATATCCCAAGGAACGTTGAGCTTGGTCGCAACGATTTCTTGCGAATAAGGAAATGAGGCTGTCCCGCCCTCTGCTGCTTTTTCCGAGCTCTTGTCCGTCCCCGGTTGCTGAGCCGCTGCGGGTGCCGAGGATTCGCCACTCTCCGTATGATTCATCTGTCGCTCGCATCCAGGTACGACCAACAAACCAACCGCCAAGCTTAATGTGACCCAGCCGTTCAAAAAAACCGCCATTCTTTATCCTCCTTTGGATCGGTACAGAGATAGAAAAGCAACCTTTTTGCATCCTATTTTTTCCTTATTATACCTAATATTGTACCGAAAAAGCCAATTTCCCTTATGGATAAGCTTGTAATATCTTCGCAATGAGGACAAGTAAAAGCACAAAAAAGAGCGCCGCATTACGCAGCGCCCCCGCTTTATCATCCGTCCGCTTATTCAATAAACGAACGCAGCATCCACACGTGCTTCTCTAAGCTCGCCTGTACACCAAGCAGCAGGTCGGAGGTTGACTCATCGCCCGCTTCTTCTGCGGCTTCCATGCCTTCCTGCAGCTCCTTGTTTACCGTGTTGAAATCATTAATAAGCTGACGAACCATGTCCTCGGCCTTCTCTTTGCCTGTAGCTTCCTTAATGGAGGCGTCCTGCAGCATTTGCTGCATCGTTGCTACCGGTTTTCCTTGAATCGTGAGCAAACGCTCCGCTATCGCATCAAAATGAAGCGTAATTTCGTTGTAGAGTTCCTCAAATTTCACGTGCAGCGTAAAAAAATGAGGGCCTTTGACATACCAATGATAGTTATGAATTTTCATATATAGGACACCGAAGTTGGCTACCTGCTTATTCAGAGCTTTTTCGATCGAAACGGCTGTTGCTGTAGACATGGACACTCACGCTCCCTTTTGAAATCATCGTTATTGGATTCATAGTAAAAGTGTTGCTATGATTCTTTATTACCCATTCCAGCCTATTCTGAAACGATACAGTAAAAGCACCCACAGCCTCACTGCCTGCAGATGCTTCTGTCAGTTGAGTCCTTAATGGCCAACCCGATTATTTGACCAATAGTATTTTACTTGTCACTTTGGTCGATATGCAGCCTTGATTTGGTATTGCCTTTGGTATCCTTGTACATCTCTTGTTCCTGGCTTTCCAGAGGAAGACTGACCAACTCCCACTCGGTTTGGCCCATAGCCGGATCATATGGGAACTCATCGCCCCGCTTCAGCGTCTCTTCACGCCCCCACTCATTCTCATAAATGCCGTCTGTTTCGACTTCATCACTGGATACAGGCTTCATGCTCTTATCGTTCGCCATAACTGCCAAAACCCTCCTTGATGTTGATCTCGGACGTTATTATGCCCGTAATGTTGGCGAAGTATGTTTTAGCAGCATCAGTGAGAAAGCGAAGGATTCACCTAAACTTTAAGTTTATTTTCAGGTTTCCATAAAGTGGTTTTGATATGATAATCACAACACTACTCATTGTAGTGTTGTTGACTAAAGAACTTCTCATTTATGCGGAAAAGAGGGTGACGCCTTTATTCATAGCTCTTCATTGCTTTTCTAAAAAGTAAGATTAGCCAAGCAGTTTATAACACGAAAGGATGATAAGCATGGCTTATATTTTCAAAAACCTGCATTTTATTTTTATTCATATCCCGATTGCCATGTTGATTTTCAGCTTTGTATTCGATATTCTAGCCATCGCCTTGAAAAAGAAGGACTGGCACACGGCGGCCGTCCTGTGCTTATTCGTCGGAACGCTTGGAGTGATCGCCTCGGTATGGACCGGGCCGGATATGCCGAATCCCGCTGTGCAAAAGCACGAGCTGTATGGGAAAATAACGATGGTGCTGTTCATTATTTTATCTGCAATACGTCTTTGGATCCATTGGAAGAAAAAAGCGGAAACAGGCAGAAAGCCGGCCTACTTGGCTGCCGCCTTCATCGGTGTCCTTCTTGTTGCCTATACAGGACATTTGGGTGGGCAGATGGTACATAAAGATAAGGGTCCTATGCAGCGGCCAAACGGGCAGCCTGCGATGCAAGGAGAGCGTCCGATTCCTGCCAACGGCGCAACCGTTCCAAGCTCACCTGCCAACAGTGCTCCTGCCTCGGGAAAGCCTTCACCGTAAAACAATGCTGTCCTCGGACAGCACAAAACCCCCTGTCTTTGTTGTTCCTAAAGAAGGGGGTTTATAGGCTTACAGACCAAAAGCGCATGCTTCACGGTCAACAAGAAGAAGTTTATGAGTCAGAGCCCGTCCGTCCATGGTCATTAAACCAGCGGTACCCCTTTCTCACCGCAGTCAGCAAAAACTCCGGAACCGGCATATGGTGCAGCACCGGGAAATAAAAGCGATCATACGCGGTCTTCAGATCATCCCACATGCTGCAAGATTCCTCTTTCAAGAAATCAGACACATCGACTACAATGCCTCGTCCGTCTTTAAGCATCACATTTTTGCCGTGAACATCGTGGGGATTCAACCCCTTGCGTCGTGCGTAATCGAGCGCTGAATCGATATCATCGATAACTCTCCTGGGTATCGGAATGCCGCGCAGAATGCAGTTGTACAACGTTATTCCGCTCAATCTCCGCAGGATCAAATAACATTCCCCGGTGTGGTAGCATTCCGAATAGGCCGGGTGCTTGCCTAGGAGCCGGTATACCTCCGTTTCATCCTCTAGCCCCGGACGACCGGGGGCATACACTTTGACCGCCATATCGCTGAAATCGGGATGGCTCACCACCGCAGCATAATTGCCGGCACCAAGCAGCTTCCAAGGCTTCGGCACATGATGCACCACGATAGGATCGTGAGGGTACACACTTTCGATATTCAGCTGTGGCAGCAGCTGCTGCTCCACCAAGTCGATTAGAGGTTGGATCATAAATTATTCAGCTCCTTGCGGCCACTTTACCCACCGTACATAGCAGTTCGCAGTCCCACTGCGCCCGGCTTAATCCGAAATACACCACCGGCATGCGGCTGCTTCACTAGATCTTCCTCTGTAAGCCCTGTTCGCGCCGTAGTGATGTACAATTCGTCGTAATTTTCCCCACCGAAGGTGCAGGAGGTGACCCGAGCCGTCGGTACCGGGATCACGCCGATCTGCTCTCCTGTGTGCGGATTCCAGCGGGAAACCTGCCAGCCGTCCCACTGAGCTACCCACAGCATCCCCTCCGCATCGACCGTCATCCCATCTGGGAAGCCGCCTCCCTCAGGCAGCGTCACAACGGTTCGAGCATGATTCAAGCTCCCTGTAGCCACATCGTAATCGTAAGCGACAATTTTTCTCGTCGGCGAATCGATATAGTACATCGTATGTCCGTCGGAACTCCATCCGAGTCCGTTAGACACCGTAATCCCATCAAGCACCTTGCGAACCTTTCGATCCTTCTCCAGCACATACAGCGCCGCTACGGGCTCCTTCTCCTCGAAGCTGAGCGTACCGGCCCAGAATCGGCCTGCGGCATCGCACTTGCCATCGTTAAACCGATTGTCCGGCTTATCTTCCTCAGGATCGGTAATGAATGTTAGCTGACCTGTCTCCCAGTTGAGCAAATGAAACCCGTGCTGCAGCGCCAGTACCAGCCCTCCGTCCGCTCTAGGTACCGCTGCGCCAACCATTTGATCAAGTGTTATCGTTCGGTTCGTCCCTTGCTTTGGATCGTAGGCATGCACCTGGTTTTGCTTAATATCAACCCAATACAACGTTCCGCTCTGTTGATCCCAGCAGGGCCCCTCCCCTAAAGTAGCCTTAAGGTCAAGCACCAGCTCCAATTGAGGCTCGATCATCCTAATCTCCTCCATTCGTAATAAGCGCTCCTATGTAAATTGTTCCCTATATTGTAGCATACGAACCTTCGGAAAAGCACGAAGGACATAATGGAAGTCCGCCACAACAAAAAGACCTGCACGCGGGTGAACAGCGACAGGTCTTCATGCCTTTCTATGTTTGAGCAATCAGCTCATCTTGTTTCGGTCTCCTCCGGGCTTTCCATAGGAGTCAAGCTCTGCAAGGCTGCCTGGTCTTCCGCCAGATCCGCCTTAGCTTCCTCCACAGCCTGCTGGTTATAGCTTAGACCTGCTTGATCCACGGCACGTTCCGCCCGCTCTACCGCCGTTTGAGCCTGTTCAATCAGCTGCTCGCTAGGATGGCTTTGCGCTTGCGTCACCGCATGATGCGCGGTATGTACGGAGTTTTGCGCTTGGGAGATTGGGTTTTGCGATTGCAGACTAGAATCCTTGGTCATAGGAAGTGCCTCCTTAAGTCATAGTTTTCATTCCTTGCTTACTATGGGACAAAGGGAGGCATTTTATGCCGAGATCAATAGGCTAAAGGATAAGATCAGGCTATAAAGCGGATGTGCCCTCCACTGATTCAAACTGATTAGAGTTATACCCGAACAAATAAGGGTGTGCATGAAATCGTCCTATCTCATTAATCCGCTTTGGAAGCGGAGGGTGCGTCGACAAAAGCTCGAACCATGCAATGAAAAAGCCCCGCTCCCTAGCACTCTGCTCCAAATACTCGCTAATATTAACTCGGGTGAACAGCTGCTTGCCTATAGCCAGCACGGTCAACGCACGAACCGCCGCATTCGCATTGCCCGTGTATGCCGTTGCCATACGATCGCACGTATATTCGCAAGCCCGGGAATAGGCATTCCCGAGAAAAGGAATCCACATGGCTGGCCATATCAGCATATGCTTGGTCATATGCTTTCTCTGAATGTGAGCAAGCTCATGAGCAATAACAAAGGTCAGCTCCTCGTCGTTCCCCTGCTCAATCAATTCAAAGATATCGGAATACAAGATCACAAAATTTCTACCTAAGAAGCGCGCTGCGAATGCATTCAAGATTCCTCCCGATTGGACTACAAAGACGTCGGGAACTTTGGTTATCCCCATCTGGCTGCACAACGAATGCACTCTTTCATGCACAAGAGGGAACTGTCGCTCGGATAGCTTCACGCCGGAGCTGCGAATGCTTGCGAGCATCAACCCATGCAGTAGGAGTGATACGACAAGGCCTATCAGCAAATACGGTATTCCGATAACGGAAAATATCAAGCTGAGATAAATTAACACACTGATGCAAGCACTTACGATGAATAATGTAGTTTCATTCTCATGTACCAAGCGGGGATTCATTGCTCTTTAACACTCTCCCTGTTCAAAATAAGTCCAGCTGCTTCGGAGCGTTCTCCTTCGGCTGCATGCCGAGCAGCTCCATTAATTGTTTGGCGTTGCCGGCTGCATCACCGCCGGAATTGTTATTAAAAATCACGCAAATCTCATCGGACTCCAGTTGCAGCCGCTCTAGGTTCTGCTTCCATTCCATGAGCTCATCGCGGGAATAACGGTACAAATAACGGACCTCCCGCCAATCGGAGGCCCCTCCCTGATTCCATCCTTCCATGTTGCGTCCATGAAATCTTACCATCGTCATGGAACGAACCGTAGGATGCAGTACCGTCGGGACAGACCCTGTGCCAGCTTGCGGCTCGTCGCAAATACTATGCATCCAGCCTTCGTTTTCCATATAGGACAGCGTCTTTTCCTTCAGCTCAGGAGTAAACCAGCTTTGGTGCCGAAACTCCAGTGCAACCGGAATCTCTCCCATTCGCCGCTTCGTTTCGCGGAGCTTCTGTACATTAGCACGCGTGCAGTCGAACCAGGGCGGGTATTGGAACAAGACCGTCTTCAGCTTGCCCGCAGCTTGTACGGGGCGTATAGAATCAACAAATGCCTGGAACATCGTGGATTCGTCGCTGAACGGACTTTTCCCCCGCAGATGTCCTGTCATGCCTTGGTAAGCTTTAATAATGAAACCGAAGTCATCCGGCGTTTCATTAACCCATCTCTCATAGGTCGTTTCCGCCTGAACTGCATAGAAAGAGCTGTCCACTTCGACAATCGGAAAATGGCGGCTGTACACCTTCAATTTATCCCGGCTTGAGGTTCCCTCCCCATATAGGTCATCGTGATCCCCCCAACCAGCAAGTCCAATTTGTATCATAGGCACCTCACCATCATTGCCGCTCCTATTGTATACTGGAATCCTTTTCCTTTTCAATTATAAAATTGGAGAAATCAACCTGGCCATCGATTCTGCAGCACGGGTAAGCAGCGACCGCTTGTTGTAATTTTCCCAAGTAAGCAGCTGGCAGTAACGAATGTCCTGCTCGAATATATGCTCAAGACGGGTCGCCACTTCGGGATCGAATAGAAACGCGTTGATCTCAAAATTGAGCTCTAGACTGCGCCGATCCATATTGGCCGTTCCTACCGACGCCGCCTGACCGTCGATCACCATCGTCTTTGCATGCAAAAAACCTTTGTCATACAAGTAGCAGCTAGCCCCAGCGCGCAGAAGTTCCACCAGATACGCGTAAGAAGCCAAGTGTACGAGGCGATGGTCACCCTTGAGCGGAATCATGATGCGTACGTCGATCCCGGATAACGTGGCGATTTTTAACGCATTGAGTACGCTATCGTCCGGAATGAAATAAGGAGTTTGAATGTAAATCCTCTTCTGGGCTTCAAAAATAAACTTGATAAAGCCGTTCTTAATCCGCTGCGTCTCCGAGCTCGGCCCGCTGGTGATGATTTGCACCGCCGTTTGGGCAGTATCGCGCATAACTGGAAAGAATGAGGGCTCCGATATCGAGCTTTCATTGGAGGCAACCCCCCAATCAAGCAAAAACTGAACCTGCAGCCTATGAACGGCATCTCCCCTGAGCATCAAATGCGTATCGCGCCAATACCCGATATGACGATCCATCCCCAAATATTCATTGCCAATATTAAAGCCTCCTATAAACCCGGTTCGGCCATCAATAACAACGATTTTGCGGTGATTACGGTAATTGAGGCGGAAGTTCAGGTAAGGAATTTTGGAAGGGAAGAAAGGAAGCGCCTGCCCGCCCGCGGCTATCAACCTCTGGAAAATCTTTTTTTTGATTCCCAAAGACCCTATATGGTCATACAGCAGACGTACCTTGACGCCCTCCTCCGCCTTCCGTGCCAGAGCCTCAATTAACCGTATTCCGGTTTCGTCGTTGCCTATTTTGTAATAAAGCAAATGAATGTGCCTCTCGGCACGGCTAATCTCCTCAAGCAGCGCTTCGAATTTCTCCACCCCGACAGTAAACAACGTCACTTCATTGTTCTGTGTCAGAGGGGAGTACCCGCTAATAAGGTTCATATAAATCAAACGCTGATAATCTCGGACCGAAGGATCATGAAACGGAAACGTATTATTATGCAAGCTCTGCGCCTGCCCCTTCATTTCCTCCCTAACCCTTCTCTCCAGCTTTGGACGATTGCGGTACACCTTTTGCCTTGCTAAATTTTGCCCAAGAAAAATATACAGAATAAATCCAACAACCGGCAGCAGCAGCAGCACCATGAGCCACGCCCAAGTAACCCCTACATTGCGCCTTTCCAAAAAAATAATGGCCGCTGCAAATAACAAATTGATGACGGGAATCCAATCGTTCAGCGTCTTCCAAATGTTTATTGTCCAAAAATGCATGATTCCCTCACCTCAGGATACGATCTCATCCAAACTATAATATCCAATTATTAGTGTCCGCGCTGTGTGCGGTCCAATCCTTCGCCGCATTAATTAACCAACATTTACTAATACCTTAACCATACACCATCGGTGAAAATATGCAAATCATTCAAATCAGAAAAAATGGGTAAGGTTTAGAATCTAGCAAATTCGGTAAATCTAGTTACTAGAAATCCATTCTATCGTTTTTCATCCAAAGGAGGATAAGATTCATGTTCCGTAAAAGCTTGAGCATTACTCTGCTGCTCCCTATGGTGCTGCTGATAAACTTGACCTTGACCGCTAAGGTATACGCCTATCATGTACTGGACGATGGATCCGATATGATTGAGGCTTATTCCGTACCCTATTACTATTCGTTGGCTTCGCCTGAGCCTGATACCCAGCCAGCAGTCCAGGAGCTATCCGCTCCCGAGCCTCTTTTCTATCAGGTGAACTCGGGTGATACCTTGTATAAGATTGCCCGTGATTTTGGCACCACCATAACGTCTATAATGGTTGAAAACAATATTAGCGACCCCCATATTCTCTCTATTGGCCAAAAGCTGCAAATCCCTTCTACCGATTCGGTCCTTCCACTGCCAGACGGTCAACAAAAGGTGATTAAGCAGGTTCTGAGTTCCACCCTGACAGCGTACACAGCCGGAAAGGAATCAACCGGTAAAGAGCCTTCGAGCGCTTCTTACGGCATTACGTACAGTGGAAGCAAAGCCGAAGAAGGCAGGACCATTGCAGTAGATCCTGCCGTCATCCCTATCGGATCCATGGTATTCATTGATGGAATTGGTATTCGTACGGCCGAGGACACCGGTTCTGCTGTCCGGGGAGCTAGAATCGACGTATTCATGGATGATTTGAAGCAAGCCGTTAATTTCGGCGTGAAAAAAAATGTAAAGGTTTATGTGCTATCCTGATTCATCTAATGTTTCGGCTGCAGTCGAAGAACGGCTGCCTTTAGGTTAAAAAATCCCTCCACCCGGCTTTTACCGCCAAAGGGAGGGATTTTTGGCATTCAGCATCCTGTCAGGCGTTATTTCTTAGGAGGGCAAACTCCCAAAAAATCATAGTTTTAGAGGAAGACCATTATATTTCAACGCGATTTTGTGTATTATATTAAGATAAACTATTACGCAAGAAAGGTTGATTCTGTTGGAGAACCCGTCTGCATCATCTAATTTTATTAAAAACATCGTTACGGAAGACTTGAAATCCGGCAAAGTCGACTACATATTAACCCGTTTCCCTCCTGAACCGAACGGTTATTTGCACATCGGACATGCCAAGTCCATCTGTCTTAACTTTGAGCTCGCTGACGAGTTCAAGGGCAAGACCAACCTTCGTTTTGACGACACGAATCCGGTTAAAGAAGATACCGAATATGTCGAGGCCATCAAAGAGGACGTTGCTTGGCTCGGTTTTGAGTGGGACAACTTGTTCTTTGCATCGGACTATTTCGAAGAAATGTACCGCCGCGCGGTACTGTTGATTAAGAAAGGGCTGGCGTTCGTAGACGACCAATCTGCGGATGAAATCCGTATTACCCGGGGCACCTTGACTCAGCCGGGACAAGATAGCCCGCATCGCGGCAGAACCGTCGAGGAAAATCTCGATCTGTTCGAGCGTATGCGTAACGGAGAATTCAAGGATGGCGAAAAGGTGCTGCGCGCCAAAATCGACATGAGCTCGCCGAACATTAATTTGCGTGACCCGGTCATTTACCGCATTGCCCACGTGACTCACCATAATACCGGTGACAAATGGTGCATCTACCCGATGTACGCCTTCGCGCACCCGCTGGAGGATGCTATCGAGGGAGTTACTCACTCGATTTGTACGCTGGAGTTCGAGGATCAACGTCCATTCTACGATTGGGTTGTATCCGAATGCGAGATGGAGCACCAACCGAAGCAATACGAATTTGCTCGACTGAACATTACGAACACCGTAATGAGCAAGCGCTTCTTGAAGCAACTTGTAGACCAGCACATCGTTGACGGCTGGGACGACCCGCGGATGCCTACGATCAGCGGCCTGCGCCGTAAAGGCTTTACGCCGGAATCGATCCGCAGCTTCGTTCGCGAAACCGGCGTAGCCAAGAGCTACAGCGTAGCGGATGAGCGGATGCTGGAGCATTTTATCCGTGAAGACTTGAAGCTGAAGGCGCCTCGTACAATGGCCGTACTTCGTCCTCTGAAGGTCGTTATTACGAACTACCCTGAGGGCCGGGTCGAGATGCTCGACGCAGAGATTAACCCGGAGAATCCGGAAATGGGCACGCGCCAAATTCCGTTCTCCCGTGAAATTTATATTGAGCAAGACGACTTCATGGAGAACCCGCCTAACAAATATTTCCGTTTGTTCCCTGGCAATGAAGTACGTCTGAAGCATGCTTATTTCATCAAATGCAACGACTTCGTGAAGGATGCGGACGGCAACGTGGTCGAAATCCATTGCACTTACGATCAAGAAACGAAGAGCGGCAGCGGCTTTACCGGCCGTAAAGTAAAAGGAACGATTCATTGGGTTGATGCGGCTCATGCGCTTCCTGCTGAATTTCATTTGTTCGAACCGTTGATCTTGGATGAGGAAAAAGGCGATAGCGACAATTTCATGGAGCATATTAATCCGAATTCACTTGAGGTGGTTCAAGGATTCGTAGAGCCAAACATGAAAGACGCCAAGCCGCAGGACAAATTCCAAATTTTCCGCCATGGCTACTTTAATATTGATCCTAAGCTGACCCAAGACGACAAGCTCGTCTATAACCGGATTGTATCGCTCAAAAGCTCCTTCGAGTTGTAATACAGAGTCAGGTTATCGCAGCATTCATAAAGACAGAGCAGTCCCAGCGTTTACGCGCAAGGGGCTGCTTTTTTTTGCTTTCAGGAGACTTTCAGTTGTTGTTCAGTCCCATTTCATAAAAGAGTCTTATAATGCAAGCAGATCATCAAATGATAAAAATTTCAGAAAAGGTGAATTTCTTATGAGGCGAACGAGGCAACTGCATTTATGGATTGGATTGATCTGTTCTATTTTTATTTTGATCGAATCGGTTACAGGGTTACTGTTATCCGAGCGGTGGTTGCTTGGATCAGAAAGCATGGAGATGAGGGCTCCTCAAGCCATTACACAAACTGTGCCTGGCGGACAAGATGGAGTGCAATCCGGTCAAGCTGCTAGAGATGCGGGACAGACGGTACCCTCCCGCAATGCTGATACGGATGCTGCTGGCGCCTCGGGCAATAATAACCGGCAGGCCTTTAAAGGTGGAGAAAAAGGAGCAGGCAGCAGCGTTATGGGGATTATCAAAGGGCTTCATGAGGGCAGAATCGGTCAAACCAATGTGAAATGGCTCGCTGACTTGACGGCTGTAGCCATGATCTTCCTTACTTTAACCGGCATTACACTATCCATCAAATCACTGCGGGCACAAAGCATCCGCAGGAAAAAACGGCATGCTGAAGCTTAAGTAACCCCCTCTTGATCTGGCTGTCCTCCCCCCTTATTTACCATAAATTAACATGAATTTGTTTGTCCATTAACACTCGGCTGTTACAATGCGATGGACAAATTAATTAGGTAATCCAAGGAGGGCAAGTATGAAAAAAAGCGCAGCATGGCTTTCGATGATGTTGGCCTTATTCATGAGCACTTCATCCATGGTCCCGGCAGCAGCGGCAGACGTACCGAACGGGACGAAGACGATCACGATCCTGCATACGAATGATATTCACAGCCGAGTTGAAGAAAGCAAGGAAGGTATTGGCTATGCCAAGCTGGCAACGATGATCAAGCAGCAAAGAGCAGCCAATCCGAACACGCTGGTACTGGATGCCGGAGATACGTTCCACGGTCAGACCATAGCAAATCTAGAGCGCGGTGAGAGCATCGTCAAGATCATGAACAGTATCGGCTTCGATGCCATGGAGCCAGGAAATCATGACTTCAACTATGGCAGCGATCGACTTGTGGAGCTAAGCGGAAAGGCTCAATTCCCCATCATCTCCGCCAATGTGAAAAAAGCCGACGGTTCCCGTCTGCTAAAGCCTTATATCATCAAGGATGTAGCAGGAGTAAAAGTCGGTATATTCGGTCTGACTACACCGGAAACGGCTTATAAGACCCATCCGAATAATGTCAAAGGCATCACATTTGCCGATCCGGTAACGGAAGCCAAAGCGATGGTAGCCGAGCTTAAAGGCAAGGCCGACATTGTCATTGCCCTGGCTCATTTAGGAATAGATCAATCTAGCGTTGATACAAGTATCAAGGTGGCTGAGCAGGTGCCCGGTATTGACGTCATTATCGATGGACACAGTCACTCTACCTTGGAAAAGGGTATGACGGTCGGCGGCGCTCTTATCGCGCAAACCGGCGAGTACAGCAAAAATATCGGTAAAGTAGATATCGCACTGGATGGGACGAAAATCAAAAGCAAATCGGCAAGCCTCATTATGAAGCCTGCCACCGATAATATTCAGGCTGACCCTGCCGTGGATAAGATTGTGAGCGATATTAAAAAAGGCCAGGATAGCATGTTATCCCAGGTTGTAGGCTCTACGGCGATGAAGCTGATAGGTGAGCGCGAGGTTGTCCGTGTTGGCGAATCCAATTTGGGCAATCTGATAACGGATGCCATGCTGGATGAAACCGGCGCCGACATTGCCTTGACCAACGGCGGTGGAATCCGAGCATCAATCGAGGCCGGACCGATCACTAAAGGCCAAGTTATTACGGTGCTCCCTTTCGGCAACTACATCCAGACGAAAAAGGTCAAAGGCGCCGACATTGTCTCCGCGCTTGAGCTGGGAGTATCCTCCTATCCAGAGCCACTCGGAGGATTCCCGCATGTAGGCGGCATTACTTTCACACTCGACGCCGGGAAACCTTCCGGTAGTCGCGTTAGCAATGTCTTAGTAAAGGGTCAGCCTATCGACCTTGAGAAAACTTATATTCTGGCAACAAACGACTTCATGGCAGCCGGAGGAGATCAATATACAATGTTCAAAGACTATCAGCTAGCCAACGATTTCTCTTCTCTTGAGGAATCTGTCATCGCTTACTTGCAGAAAATAGGCTCCGTGATGCCAAGCGCAGACAGCCGTATTAAAGTCATCTCTGCTGCTTCGGAGTCCGTCCCGTCCGGAGCGGCGCCAGCCCCTGCTGAAGCCCAAGCTGCACAGGCTGTTTCCGGAGTTTATATTGTAAAAGGCGGTGATTCCTTATGGAAAATTGCTCAGCAATATAACACTAGCTGGACCCTGCTTCAGGAATGGAACCAGCTCACCAACCCTAACCTGATCTTTCCAGGTCAGAAAATTATCGTTCCAGCCAGCTAAACGGCTGCTCTCATTACAAACAACCTTGTTCCTGCCAGCAGGTCCAAGGTTGTTTCTTTGTATATCGATTGGAATCCGCCCCATTCCGATGTACACTGAATGTACAACAGCTGTGGCGGCAAGCCGAGCTGATCATTTTTTAGAATGAGGTATGATATGGAGCAGCATATGTCTTCTTTGCTCGGCTTTTGGATGAAACGGGCTTACCGTGATATTTGCAATTATCTGGACAGCCGTCTGGAGCCTTATGGACTGACCAATTCGCAATTGGGCGTACTGATGATGCTTTGGGAACAGGACGGGCTTACGCAAACCGATATTCAGAAGATGCTCGGCATCCAGCCCGCTTCTATGACACATTTAATCAAGGGGCTGGAGCATAAGCAGCTTGTTACGCGCAGCGGAGATCCGAATGACTCCCGGGTCAAACGTTTGTATGTCACTGAGCAGGGCAAGGCTCTGGAACAGCCGTGCATGGCTATTGTACTGGAGGGTGAGGATAAAATGCGCAGCGGCTTTTCTTCGGATGAGGCTATCATTATGCGAACTTGGATTCAAAAGGTCATGAGCAATTTGAACTCCTGAATAGGAGTTCATTTATTTAGAAACCCGTGGACGATTAGAAGTGTGTGGTACTCCGGTGGGGTATCCCCTTCCGGTCGCTGTTGTTATAGGGAAATTTTTAATTTTATTTTTAGTGGTAATTTCCCGATAACAAAGGCGAACGCTTTCGCTCCTCCAGGGAATACCCCACCTCCACCTTTAACCCTCTTCTGAAAATAGGATTTCTTTAAAGACTGAACTCCTGAACAGGAGTTCTTTTTATTTAGATATAGAAGCAATAAATTCAAGCTACTCATTTATTAAAGTAGGGATAAACCAAAATAATATAGGAAAATAAAGGATTATTTTCTTGATTTCCGGTCTTTCATCCATTACAATTTACTTAGGTATCTAAATAAATTGTAGAGATGAGGTTGATCCCCCATGTCCGATGATGTTTTATATCGTAAATCGTATTTAGGACGTATTACGGAGTTGAGAAAAATGGCCGCTCCCGCCGCAGACAGCTATTTTCAATTCGAAAAAGAAGCTTTCGCGTCGGGTCAACTCCCTCGAAAGACGAAGGAGCTGATCGCCGTTGCAGCTGCACACATCACAGGCTGCCCCTACTGTATTGACGTTCATGTAGCAAAATACAAAAAGCTGGGTGGCACCATGGAAGAAATCGTGGAAGCCGTCATGGTAGCCTCTGCCGTCAATGCCGGTGCTGCACTGGCGCATTCCGTCAATGCATTGAACGCTTACGAGCACAATTGACTTCCTCTCTTCCTATGTTCATACTACTTCACTACGATAACCCACACCTTCTTAATCCTAATTGAATGCAAACAGCCCGGTTTGTGCTAAGGCTTCAAACCGGACTGTTATATTTGTAATAGAGACAAGCTTATACCGGGAGAAAGCTTCGGCTCCTTATTGATCGTTCTTATTCATTGAACGAAGCGCATCACGAAATTGATTGTCTTTGGTTGTTTTAGAACTATCTTCCTCTGAATCATCCTTAGTCTTTTCGCTGCTCTCAAAACTTCTTAATGCCTGCCGGTAATCATGGTCACCGCGACTGCTTTCCCTTCTAATTTTGGGATCAGGAGGTTCAGGCTCAGCCGTTGCAGGCGCTTCCTTGACGGGCTCCGGTACAGCAGCCACCGCAGGTGGTGTGGCAGACGGCACGGCTTGGGGAGGGGCAGCCTCCACACTCACTACCGGCTCAGACGGGGCTTCAGGAATCCGCTCTTGCGTTGGAGAGGACATTTCGCTCTCTCTTTTTTTTCGGTTGGACTCCACCTTCAAATTATAAACGATAAGAAACACAAGCCCGACAACGGCAATAATACCAAAAATGATATATTGCATATGGCTACACCCTGTCGTGCTTCATTTTTCCAGTAATTGTTGCAACCCGTTTACCTAATGCACGGCCTAAAGCAAGGTCTCTCTCCGTTGGCAAATTGGGCGGATCATTGCGCGATGCTTCAACAGGGCAGGTAACTCCAACCCCGTAATAGGAACCATACAAAGCATTCTCGGGAATGTTACCTGGCAGACCCACAATAATCATCCCCTGATGAAGCATCGGGGTAATCAAATTCAGCATGGTTGCCTCAATACCGCCGTGCACGGTAGCTGTAGTACAAAACACAGCACCGATTTTATCCATTAGCTTCCCTTGCGCCCACAGGTAACCTAACTGATCGATCCAGGTTTTCATCCCGGAGCTGATGGTCCCGAAGTGCCCAGGACACCCCCATATAATGGCATCCATATCCACCAGCTCGCTCGTGTCCGCTTCACTGACGTGGCGCAGCTTTACCGTTGACTGCGGATGGCTGTTAGCCCCCTCATAGATGGAGCGTGCCAACGCCTCCGTATGTCCGTTCTCGCTATCGTAAACCACTAAGATTTTCATGGTGTGTTCAATCCTCCCTATCCTATGCTTCTCCATTCAATTTTCCCCATGAAGAGTTAAAGTATGAGCCTTAAATAATTTCCAACTCTCAGTGACTGCATAATTAAGGAACCAACAGGGGAAAATGTGTACAGAAAAATGGATGCATGGAGGAATGGAAGATGAGTAAAGTAATTTTGATCAATATTTTGGTCTTGATCCTCATTTTGGGCGGCGCCGGTGCGGCGATCTACTATTACAACCGGTCCATAAACTACGTAACCACAGACAATGCGAAGTTCGAGGGTCAATCTGTAACAATAGCAGCCGTTGCTTCCGGACAATTGACTGAATGGAACGGACAAGTTGGGAAGGCTTACCGTTCTGGCGATCGTGTGGGCAGCATACAACCGTCAGCAGGTACTGCTAAGGTTGATTTGACTGTACCGATCGAAGCTACTATTGTTCAGCAAACCGCTGTTCCCAACTCTTTCGTCTCGGCAGGCTCTCCATTGGCCCGAGGCTTTGATCTAAACCATTTGTGGGTAACCGCCAATATTGAAGAAACGAAAATTAACAATATTAAAGCGGGACAAACCGTGGATGTGTATACGGATGCCTTTCCCGGGACTACGATTACAGGTCACGTAGACAAAGTAGGATTGGCGACAGCGAGCTCCTTTTCTCTGCTGCCCTCCTCTAACAGCAATGCCAACTATACTAAAGTAACTCAAGTCATTCCTGTTACTATTACACTGGATAGCTATAACGGACTGGCAATCGTTCCGGGCATGAACGTATCCGTACGAATTCATATTTAGCAGGGGGCCGTTATGGAAAATATCTCGATCGGCCGCACGCTGACCGTGTTAATGGCCGGGGCTTTCGTAGCCATCTTGAACCAAACGCTTATCAGTGTGGCAATCCCTCACATGATGAACGACTTCAATGTCTCGGCCACTACAATACAATGGTTGACCACAGCTTACATGTTGGTCAATGGAGTGCTCATACCGATCACCGCATATTTGATTGAGACGTATGGAACCCGTGCTCTGTTTCTGTTCGCTATGGTTGCCTTTACGGTAGGCGCATTGATTTGTGCTATATCGCCCAATTTCACTATTATCCTCATTGGCCGAATCATTCAGGCGATAGGAGCCGGAGTACTCATGCCCCTGATCACGAATGTATTCCTCGCCGTTTTCCCTCCTGAGAAAAGGGGAGCAGCTATGGGTACTATGGGGATTGTTATGATTTTCGCTCCTGCGATAGGGCCGACATTAGCAGGATGGGTCGTTCAGAACTACACTTGGCGCATTTTGTTCTACGTCATGATTCCATTAGGAGTTCTGGACATTTTGTTGGCACTCAAATGGCTCAAAAATGTAACTAAGCTTTCCTATCCACGTTTCGACACGGCTGGAGCGATTTATTCTACTGTCGGCTTCGGGGCTTTACTCTACGGTTTCAGTGAAGCTGGAAGTAAAGGATGGACGAGCCTGCTTGTCTTAGCCAGTTTTTTTATCGGTATTATCTTCCTGCTCCTATTCATTTGGCGCGAGATAACCGCCGATACACCTTTACTTGATTTGCGCGTGTTCAAATATGATGTGTTCACTATGAGTACGGTCATAGGCGCGGCCGTTAATATGGCCATGCTAGGGGCGATGATTCTGCTTCCGATCTACCTGCAAAATATTCGTGGTTTTACACCGCTGCAATCGGGACTTCTGCTGCTTCCGGGAGCTTTGATCATGGGGGTCATGTCCCCTATTTCCGGGGCGCTGTTTGACCGGATGGGAGCCCGTCCGTTGGCTATTGTCGGCTTGATCATTACCGCAATCACGACGCTTGAATTCAGTAAGCTGACCGATACATCGACCTACAATCACATCATGCTGCTGTACACGATTCGCATGTTCGGGATGTCGATGATTATGATGACCGTGCAGACCGCTGGATTAAACCAGCTGCCAAGGCAGCTAGGCAGCCATGGAACAGCCATGTCCAACACGACACGACAAGTCGCAGGCTCCATCGGCACCGCTCTATTAGTTACCGTCATGTCGAGCCGAACCACAGTTCATTTGGGCAATTATTCAAATGAGATCACAACGAGCAATCCCATTTTGACGGAAAATATTAATCAGTTCGGGCAGCAGCTCGCTCTGGCTTCGGGTCAGGCAGTCGAAGCAGGCAGTACCTTAGCGGTTCAGACGATCTACTCTCTGGCAGCGACTCACTCGACCATCAGCGGGATTAATGACTCATTTCTGGTTGCGACTCTGATTACCGTCGTTGCCCTGTTCTTCTCTCTGTTCCTTCGCAGAGCTAAGCATCCGGAAGTACCTCAGAAATAGTCCATGCTTTGCAAATCACCGCCCGATTCGCTAAGATGATAGCAGCAGCAAGCACATTAAGGTGAAAAATGGGGATGGAATCATGGAGATTGGGGCGACGATTCGGGCGATACGTAAAAAAAGAGGCATTACGATCGGGCAATTGTGCGAAGCGACGGGACTCTCGCAAGGATTCATGAGCCTGGTTGAGAATAACAAGACCTCTCCTTCGCTGGCAACCTTGGAATCTATCGCTGGAGTACTCAAAGTACCATTGGCGTTCCTGCTGCTGAAGCAGGAAGAACGGATGAAAGTCGTTCGTAAAGAGGATCGAACCTTCAGCTTCTACAAAGATCAATTAAAGGTGGAGCATTTGGGAGAGGAAGGCGGTCTGCGGCTTATCCTCATTGAAGTTCCGCCGGGGCTTCCAAGGACGGAGGAAACAAGCGTTCACGAAGGGGTCGAATGCCACCTTATATTAAAAGGCACCCTCCTCGTAACCCAAGGTGAGGATGAATTTGTTTTGAGCGAAGGGGACACTTTCACCTGGCAGGCATGCGTACCGCATAAAGTATCTAACATCGGGGACGATCAGGCCGTCATCTTGATAGCCAGCTACAACGAAAGCAGAGCAGGCCGCTCCTGATCACATGAAAATAAGCCACGGCTTCCTATGAGGAGCGGTGGCTGTTTGCTGTCTAGGAGCTGCAATCGAACTGCTTGCGGTATTCCGTAGGTGTAAGAGTCAGCTTCTTGCGAAATACCTGGGTGAAATGCCGCATATCCTGATAGCCGACCCGCTCCGCCACATCGGCGATTTTCAAATAAGGGTCCTGCAGCAGCTCCTTTGCCCGTTCTATGCGCAGCTGGATCACATATTCCTTGTAGCCCTGACCGGTTTTGTGCTTGAACAGCTGACTGAAATACACGGGGTTTAAAAAGACGACGGATGCTACCTTCTCCAATGACAAATCGGCGTCGTAATGCGCTCGAATGTACTGCAAAGCGACGTCAATGGAGCTTTCCCCGCCCTTTTCAACCGGCTTCGCTGCTGGAATGGCACCGAACTGCTTGAGCTTCTTAACCTCCTCGGGAATTCGCCCGAAATCACTCAATGAACCACTCATCGATAGATGAAAAGGGATCTTCAAGCATTGATGAAGATGACTCTTCAGCTCGGCGGAGAATGTCTCTACCCCCACTCCCTCACGCATCGTAACCAAGCCGAGCAGGCTGTGGCTGTCCAGACTGACGACGAAGCCATGCCCTTGCTTATCCATTAATTCGGACAACACATTGTCTACAATAAAATGTTCCAAATGGATTCGGTTGGCGCTCTCGAGACGAACCATGACCAGATAAAACTGCGGATGCCGCTCCGTAAGATCCGTCATATCAAACCGTCCTATATCCAGACCGGACGCCCAGCGTTGAAAGACTGCCTCACGCAAGTATTTCAAATTCGATTTCAGCAGCTGGTTCTCCATCGTGAGCCGGCTGTCTCGCTTCAGCTCAGTTTCCAACGCAGCTATGAGTCCGATCAGCTTCTCCTTGCCTATAGGCTTGATCAGATAATCCCGCGCTCCAAGCCTCATTGCTTCTTGAGCGTAGGCAAATTCGGAATAAGCGGAGATAACAATCCATTTGACATGAGGATGCCTCCGGCGGGACAGCTTCATTAATTCCAGACCGGTCATGCCAGGCATCAAAATATCGGTAAATACCGCATCTACATGCTCACTCTGCAGCACCTCAATGGCTTCTTCCGGAGAAGCGGCCAAAAAGACACGGCATTCAGGATAACCGGCTTGAATAGCCCGCCTGACCCCTTCGCGAATGATCTTCTCATCATCGACCACCAGAATATTCATGCAGGCTGCCCCTTTCTGCTTCCATACGCTTTACTAGAGGAATCGTAATTGTAATCGTTGTCCCTTGCCCTATCCGGCTTCGGATAGCCAAACCATAAGGCTCGCCGAACATCAGCAGCAGGCGCTGGTGCACATTATGCAGACCGATACCTTGCCGAGTCTTTACTGCCGCCCCTTCAATGTGTGCAGCGGAGGGTACGGTATTGTACTCTTGTGTCGTACGTTCTCCGTTCGGCAAGCTTTCCCTAAGTGAGCTGTTGAGCCGTTCGAGAGCCTCTTCATCCATCCCCGGCCCATTATCTTCAATGTACAATCGTAGAAGCGAATCCGTTGACTCTCCGTAGACCCGCAATACACCTGCCTCATGCATCGGCTCTAAGCCATGCTTCACGGCATTCTCTATGAGAGGCTGCAGCGTCATCTTGGGCAGCCGGATAGAATGCCAGTTCTCGGCTATACGAATGTCCGTACGCAGCCTGCCGTCAAGTCGCGTCTCAATAATCGTTAAGTAATGGCCGATCTGCTCCAATTCTTCACCTAAGGTGACGACCGAGTCTTCTTCCCAGTGGCTGCTGTAGCGGAACATGTGGGATAAGGACAAGACGACCCTTCCCAACCGGTCATTCTCCTGCTCGTCGAGCATCCAGTAAATCATATCTAAAGTGTTGTACAAAAAATGAGGATTGACCTGGGATTGCAGTGCAAGCAGCTGAGCGTTTTTCTCGCTTTCGGAAACCGCTCTAATGCGACCTATCAGCTCTTCCATACGACCGACCATCTGATTGAACGACGCGACTAATATATTGATTTCTTCATATGAATTTACGTTAAGAACTCCGTGAAAATTCCCTCTCTCGACCTGCTTCATTTGATGAATGAGCCGCTTCATAGGAGAAGCAAATGACTTGGAGACGAGCGTAGCCATTACCGTCGCGACGACAACGAGAATGGACCCGACGAGCAGTAAATAATGCTTCATCTGATCGAGCTCGACGTTCAGGTCCTTGGAGGGGGTCAGACTAACGAATTGCCAGTCAGCCAATGCCGGTCTGGATGCAACGACAAGAATGCCTGATTGCTCCGTCACCAGCACTTCATGCTCTTGTAGCGGATGGTCTCCCAGTGATTTGAGCAGCTTGGAATCGGTCTCACTCGTACCGTTCGAACCCATCACTTTGCCTTCCTTGGACAGCATATACACCTCGCTGTGCGAGCCGAGACTTAAATTCGATAAGGCGGAAAGGACCTGCTTCGGAGTCATTTCTACGAACAGAACCCCGATAGGCTGATGGGTATGAAAATCATACAGATGCCTTCCAAAGGCAAAGACGGACCGCTTTTCATTCTGGTCAATCATCGAACGTTCCTTCACACCGAACCAGACCAACTCGCCTGTCGATGCCTCGATTTCCTTATACCAGGACGCCGCGGCGAAATTGGGGTCAATCACGCTCATCATGCTGCCATAGCTGTATACAGCACCAGTATTGGATATAACGTGGATACCGACAATATCCTCGCGCGAATTGTAGAAGCCTCCCAAAATATTGACGATCGTCCTTTCGTTAATCGCCTTCAAGGCAGGGTCCTTATGGCTATCATCCACTATCAGCCGCTGCATATCCAAATTGCCTGCGATGGATTTGGACAGCGTATTGTACCCTTGCAGCAGCAAATCGAACAGTTCTACCGTCTGATACACATTTTTTTGCGCGATGTCGCTAAATTTCTGATGAAACTGGTCTGTCCATCGTTTGTAGTACAATCCGCTCACGACCAGCAGCAGGCTAAGCATGCAGATGAGAAAAAGGAAAAATAACCGATTGTGGATCGAATGAAGCCCTCGCCGCACGAATGATGTCCCCTTTCGCATAACAGCCTGCTTTAACTATACAACATGGTCCGGCTTTTGAGCAGATCTTCCAGCTGAATCTCGCAGGAAAAAGCGAGCAAAGTTATCCCTTGACCGCTCCGGCAACCATTCCCTTCGTAATTTTCTCCGATAGCAGGAAGTAGATGACGATAACGGGTATAGCCCCCATGACAAGAAAGGCACCGATAGCACCATAGTTAACCGAATATTGGCTGACAAAGCTGTTGACGCCGAACGGCAGCGTCTTGAGGCTCTGGGATGAAATGAATGTCGCTGCCATAATATACTCATTCCACACCGAGATAAACGTTAATATACATACCGTCATAATAGGAGGGACAGAGATCGGCAGGATGATGCTGCGGAACATGCGGGTGATGCTTGCACCGTCCATTATGGCGGATTCCTCGATTTCTACAGGAAGAGACCTCATAAATCCTGATAGAACAAATACAGCAATCGGCGTTGAGAAGGAAATGTAGGGCAGAATTAAAGCCAGATAGGTGTTCAATATGCCCAGGTGCTTGAAAATAATCATATTGGGCAGCAGTGTAGCTTGCAGTGGGATCATTATCCCTACCAGAAAGACCAGCATAACTGCGTTACCATACCGGAACCGAAACCTGGTTATCGCATAGGCAACCATCGAGCACAGAACGATGACCACGAGCATGGTTACCACCGTAACGAAGAAGCTGTTGAATAGATACCTTAAATAAGTCCCAGATACATAGGCATCCTTATAATTGTGCCACTGGGGGGATTGTGGAAGAGAGAAGAAGCTGCCGCTTAATATCTCTTCATTCGTCTTCAGGGAATAAAGCAGCAGCCAGACAAGCGGATAGATCTGCGTGACGAACAGTACGGACAGCAGCGCCATGACAAGGCCTTTCCCCACTGAAAATCGGCTGCGGCGAGCTTTGACGGTACTCGAGGCGATGACTCTACCGGATATGGAGCTCATGATCGGCTCTCCTTTCGATTAAGCATACTTGTTCTCCAGCCAGCGGAAAACGACGTTTAATAGCACCGTCACGATCAGACACTCCACAACGAGGAAGGTCGCCAAGGCGCTACCATAACCATATTTCATGGATAAAAAGGACATATTGTACATATGGGTGGAAATTACGTCCGTCGCATGAGCGGGACCACCCGAGGTCATAACCATAATCATGTCGAAGGACTGCAAGGAACCTATGACAGAAAGCACAATCGATATTTTAAAAATCGGCAGCACCATCGGCAGCGTAATGTACCGGTCCGCGGTCAGACCTTCTGCGCCGTCAATACGCGCCGCCTCATAAATATCCGCCGGAATGTTCTGTATGCCGGTAAACTGAATCAGCACATGGTAGCCGAGATACTGCCACAGAGCCACGAAGAACAGCGAGAAAATCGCAACCTTCGGGTCCGTCAGCCATGAGCGAGTCCAATGATCGAGACCGGCGGCTATAAGAAGCTGATTCAGCATTCCGCCGAGCGATGCGGGATTGTAAATTGTTTTCCACAGCTGCCCTATAACTACAACCGACAGAATGACGGGTAAAAAGTAGCTTGATACCCAAAAGTTCGGCTTACGAACAAAGCGACTGATCAATATCGCCACGAATAAAGCGACTGGAATTTCTGCCATAGAAAACAAGGCGAACAGCAGCGTTCTTCCAACAGAGGGCCAAAAGACCGAATCCTGTGTAAAAATCTCCTTGAAGTTATCCAGTCCGATAAACTTGGATGTACCGATCCCATTCCAATCCAGCATAGCGCTGTAAAAGGAAACAAGAATCGGTATAAAAACCAGCGCTACATACAATAGCAAACAAGGGAGCACGAACAAAGCAATCATCCGTTTGGGTACTCTTAACGCATTCAACTGTAACAGCCTCCTCTCAAGTTGTTCTGTTAAAACTTCCCTATGTGGTGACAAAGGGAACCGTCTAAGTTCCCGGTTCCCTTCGCACCTAGCCTAACCTTATTTATTGTTCGCCTCGAAGGCTGCTTGATGCTCCTTCGCCACATCCTTAGGATCTTTTTTCTGGACGAACAGGTTTTGAATGCTGGTCAAGTGAGCTTGTGCCGTTCCCGGGTTCATCGTGTTGTCGAAGGCCAAATCGCCACCCTGCACCGTTTTGAATAAATCAAGTACATCAATGGCTAGCTGCGAGTACCCTGCCGCTTTGAAATCACCGTCTACTTTTTGCGCCAAGCCTACCGCGTTTTTCATCTCGAACGATACTTTAGGGAAGTTGACCATGAAGTAATTCATGAAATCTTTCGTTTCTTTCAGATGCTTGCTGTTGGCCGATACGGCAAAGCCGCTTCCTGGCGCCAGCATGTATTGGTCAGGATTTCCCTTACCATCCACAGTTGGGAACTTAAATACGCCGACCTTGCCTTTGACCGACGAATCATCGATACCTCCTGTTGCCCATGATCCCATGAAATACATCGCCGTTTTACCGGTTTTGAACAGGTTCTCTCCTGCATTGTAATCGAACGAAGTCGCACCTTCTTGGAATGCGCCCGCTTGGACCAAATCCTGGAGCTTCGAAACTGCCAGTTCAAATGCCGGGTCATTGAACGTTTTCTTTTTATCCATAACATCCTTGAGGAAGTTCGGGCCGCCGTTAGTCCGCAGCACCATGTTCATGAATAAGAAGGAGCCGGTCCACGTATCTTTCTCCGGTATTGCGATCGGTGTAATTCCCTTAGCCTTTAATTTCTTGGACACCTCGATCATTTCCTCGAACGTCTTCGGAATCTCTACCCCCGCCTGGGCGAATAACTCCTTGTTGTAGTACACCACCGCAATATTGTTGCCGTCAGGAAGCGCATACACATTATTGTTGAAAGTGTAATAGTCGAGGATGCCTTTCTGGAATGAGTCCTTTAACCCGTTTTTGTCCAAAATATCATTAAGGGGAGCCAGTAATCCGGCATCTACAAACGGTTTCATTTGCGCGCTTGGATTGACGATCGTAATGTCTGGAACTTCTTTAGACGCTGCTTGGGTTTTGAGCTTCAGCTTTTGCTGGTCGGTGTTCAAAGAATCAAGCTCGATCTTTATATTCGGGTTCGCCGCCGTGTAATCGGCTACAATCTTCCTTACTATCTTATATGTTGGGGTCGTCGGATCCGGGTATATGTTTTGAAATGTGATTGTTACTGCACTTTGCTTATCTTTATCTTTGGTCGCGTCACCGGAGCTGCCTCCCTGACTCGCTTGACCAGGTGCCGGGCTGCCTCCGCCTCCACATGCTGCAAGACTTAATACCAGCGTTCCGGTCAAAGCCAGATGGACCTTACGCATTTTTTTCATCACTGCTCCCCCTCACATCGATTCTCCTTGCTACATGCTTATTATTGCATTCGGGAGAGCTATTCAACAATGAACAAACTTAAGAGGTTAGGTTTGTTTTTTATAGTGGGGGCATAGGCGGAATTGGACAGCGGACCGCTCAGGCGCATGATTTTTTATTAATAATATAAATATTATATTTGTATGAGAAATATTTCTTCTTGACGCTCTGCTGTTAGTTATGATAACTTTTATTTAAAGTAATCAGCTTACAAAACTATAGTTATAAGGAGAGGATCTAGTGTCTAAAGGAAGTATTATTCATACTGTAGTACGCATCCTATTCGGAGTGATATTCATGGCTCATGGTATAGCAAAACTGCAAATGGGGTTAAGCAACGTAGCGGGCTGGTTTAACAGCATCGGTATACCGGGCCAACTCGGTTATGTAGTTGCCTTCTTGGAATTGATCGGAGGCGTGCTTCTCATTGCAGGCTTAGCTACCCGTTATATATCGATTGCTTATATTTTGCTGATGGCAGGAGCCATAATTAGTACGAAGCTGCCACTAGGTTTACTTGGAGACGGTAAAGCACCAGGGTTCGAGCTTGAGCTGGCCTATATGCTGATTGCCCTGTTCTTAACAGTAGAACCGAAAAAAGGCTGGGGTCTAGACCGTTTATTCGGACGCACTGCAAATCCAACCAATTAATAATTTGAGGAGGCTGCGATAATGGGAACATCATTTTTTATCGGTCACGGATCCCCTATGCTCGCGATTCAGGATCTCCCTTATACTCGGGAGCTGCGCCAGCTGGGAGATCAACTAGGCAAGCCGGAGGCGGTTATCTTATTCTCCGCCCACTGGGTAAGCCGCCAGCAAGAGCTTACGTATTCGGATAACGTCTACGAAACGATTTATGATTTTGGCGGTTTCCCGGATGAACTGTTCCGAGTCGTATACCCGGCACGGGGATCGGTTACCATCGCCGACGAGCTTCATGGATTGTTTGAAGCGGCTGGTATTCCGACAAGCCGCAATACTGCCCGCGGACTCGATCATGGTTCCTGGGTCGTGCTGCGGCACATGTATCCGGAGGCCGATGTTCCGGTTATCGCCCTCTCCGTTAATCCGCTGCTTCCGCCGGAGCAGCAGTATCGCATTGGGCAAGCCTTGGCGGAGCTTAGTGATCGCAGAAACGTTGTCATCATCGGCAGCGGCGCAACCGTGCATAACTTCCGCGCAATGGACTTCGGCAAGCCGGAACAGGCCGATAGCTGGGCCAAAGAATTCGACGATTGGCTCATCGGCCGCATGAAGGAATGGGACACTGCCTCCCTATTCGATTATTTGCAGCAAGGACCTTATGCCAAGGTCGCGACGCCGGATTACGAGCATTTCCTGCCGATATTTATCGCCATGGGTGCAGGCGATACTCGGAAGAAAGCCGAGCTGCTGCACCAAAGCTATCAATACGGCTCGCTCAGTCATTTGATTGTGAAGTTTTAATTATTGGGCAGCTGCTCCAGGACGGGGCAGCTGCCTTTTTGCATTACGCAAGGATTGAAACTTACATTTGATGGTAACAATAATTAACAAGAAAACGTTTTCGAGGAGAGATGCGAATGCAGTATAACCTCACGACTAAGAATGATATGAAAGAAATTATTCTATCGGCCATCGAACAAGAGAAATGGAATGCAGCCATTAAATTGATTCAAACCGTACAAGAGATGGAGCGCAACGGCAGAGAAAGCATCCTCATTGAGATTAAACAGCATCCCTCCGGCTAACGAACGTTTCTTGCTATCTACCCTTCTCACTTACACTCTTCACCTACTCACTAGGCAAGTCACCATTGCTGCCACCCCTTCATACAGTAAACTACGGAGGGGATTCAATCATGTCTTGGCATCAAAGCATCCATTATTTAATAGGCAAGCCGGTCGGCGTCTCTTTAACGAACGGCCAAGGGGTATCCGGAGTTTTGTGCAGCGTGAACGCAGGGGAGATTTACCTGCTCGAATATTTGTACCATACACAGTTCGCGACGAAGCATTATCCACTCAGCCAAATTCAAAATATTCTTCCTTACCCTGCCTGCTACACCGCTCAGCCCGCTCAGCCGCCATCACAGCAAAGGCCTTATTATTGACATACCTGTTGACCATATCCAAATACGTATCTTCTGCAAAGACTGTCCTCCAGTGGTTGGACAGTTTTTTTTTTGCGTTTTTTGGCACAAACTTGGCTTCGATAACCACCGTTTATATTCCGTTTAAAAAAGTATCGTATGCTGCTCTTACCAAGGTAGAAAAAAGGAGCGAATGCGAGCATGTCGAATCCAAAACCAAACATGAATCTGATTTTAACCGGGCTGCTGTTAGCTTCACTCGATCAATCGGAAGCCTATCCTGAAGCGGAACTCGTATAAAAAGAGGAACTGGTATATGATAATCCCAACAAGATTTCTTATTCCATTCGAACCGTTGGAATTTATTATAGAAAGAAGGATGACAAGTACAATGACTAAAATCATGATAGTCGATGACGATTCACATATCCGTGAATTGGTACGGGTTTTTCTAACGAACGAGGGCTTCGAGGTCGTCGAAGCCCCGGACGGTGTAGAGGCGCTCGCACTGCTCGGGTCGGTCACCGTAGATATGGTCATTCTCGATATTATGATGCCAAATATGGATGGCTGGGAGCTGTGCCGCGAGCTGCGGGAGCATTACGAGCTCCCCCTCCTCATGCTGACAGCCAAAGGAGAAACGGCTCAAAAGGTCAAAGGCTTCGAGCTCGGTACGGACGATTATCTGGTGAAGCCGTTCGATCCTCTGGAGCTGGTCGTCCGGGTGAAGGCACTGCTCAAGCGGTACCGCATTGCCTCCTCCCAGACGATTCAATTCGGCAAACTGTCGATGAACCGCAAAACATATGAGCTCAATGCGAACGGCGAAAGCTTGACGCTTCCTTTAAAAGAATTCGAGCTGCTATTCAAGCTCGGCAGCTATCCAGGCAAAACGTTCTCTCGCGAGCAGCTCATAGAGCAATTATGGGGCTATGATTTCGAGGGTAATGAGCGGACAGTCGATGTCCACATAAATCGGCTTCGCGAACGGTTTCCGGAGGATCCGTACGGGTTCAAGATCAATACGATTCGGGGGCTCGGTTACCGGCTGGAGATTCTCTCATGAAACGGGATAATTTCGTCCTCAGCGCTGCTTTTGGAATTGGCCTGTTTTTAACCGTATCCATTGTGCTATGGACTGTAGCTTCCTTACTGACCGCTTACTACTACGATTGGCGCGGCCAGGAGGCCAGATGGAACGAAATGCTCGGCAATGGTAAGACGATTGCCGTCCTTACGGACAACAATGCCGGTAATATTGACGGCCTGATGAAGCAGTTGGCGCTTCTGAAACAGGAAAGGCTTGTTCTCATCGATGGAACGGGGAACAAGCTTGCATTCGGTGGAGATCAGGCCATATCGTTCGCCTCAACCATCGATCAGGCTGAGATTGATCAAGTCCTAACCGGTACGGAGATTAAGAAAGTGAAGCGCGGCAACGTATTCCAGCCCGGGCTTGCGACCACCGGTCAGGCCATATCGATAGCCGGCCGTCCTTATGCTTTGTTCATTCAAGCGGATACGGAAAGCCTGTTCCACGATTACGGCAAACAGCTCGTCACTGTGATTGTCAATCTGCTCCTATTTCTCCTGCTCGGCTTGCTTGCATCGCCTAAGAGAAAAAAACAGGTGCTCTACTTGAAACGAATGATCGATGCGATCCGCAAAATGGCCAAAGGAGATTTCAACGTTACCTTCGAAACGCGCAAGGAGCACGGCCCTTGGGGAGAATTGGCGGAAAACCTGAACCATATGGCGGTCGAACTGAATCAAATAGAGCAGATGCGGCAGGAATTCATCTCGAACGTCTCGCACGAGATTCAATCTCCCCTTACTTCAATCAACGGATTCGCCCGTGCCCTCCATAATGAACAGCTAAGCGGCGAGGAGCGTAAGCACTATCTTGAAATCATCGAGACGGAAAGCACACGCCTGTCCAAGCTGAGCGACAACCTGCTGAAGCTAACCTCTTTGGAGTCACAGCATCACCCGTTCGATCCCAAGCCCTACCGGCTGGACAAACAGCTGCGCAGGCTGGTTCTTGCATGCGAGCCTCAATGGCTGGGCAAGAACATCGAGATGGACGTGTCATTAGATGAGCTGACCTTAGAAGCGGACGAGGATATGATGAGTCAAGTATGGGTCAACCTGCTTAACAACAGCATCAAATTCACTCCTGTGGATGGTACGATCGGAATTCACGTGAACCATCAAGACGGTCAAGCCATCGTCCGCATTTCGGATACGGGCATCGGTATTTCCGCTGAAGACCAGCGGCATATATTCGAGCGCTTCTACAAAGCAGATAAGTCACGTCATCGTTCCGGCGGAGGCAGTGGACTTGGACTTTCCATCGTCCATAATATCATCGAGCGGCACCGAGGCTCCATCACCGTGCAAAGCCGGACCGGTGAAGGTACGACCTTCACCATCAACCTTCCGCTCAAAGCAAGCAAATACGACAAAAACGCTCTTTCCTGAAACCAGGAAGGAGCGTTTTTGCGATACTATCTTAACCTTTCAAAGAACCTGCGGACATTTGCATAAACGATTTATTCGCTAATGCGTAAACTACGAGAATCGGCAGGATTGATAGACAAGCACCTGCCAGCATTAGGTTAAGCTGTGCAGCATCGCCTGTGCCGTAACGAAGATTCGCCAGACCAACGGTCAACGGCTGCAGCTTCGGCGAGCTCATCGTGAAGACGAGCGGCAAAATATATTCGTTCCAGCCGTGACGGAAGGCAAACAGTGCCGATACGCCAATACCTGGAGCAACGAGTGGCAGTACGATACGCCAGTAGATGCGGAAGTATCCGCAGCCGTCCAGCATCGCCGCTTCATCCAGCTCCTTCGGAATCCCTTGGAAGAAGCCGAGCAAAATGAAGAAGGTCGAGGCGTGAGCCGCAATAAGGATAATAACAACGCCCCACAGCGTTTTATTCAAGCCGAGAGAGACCATGATATCGTATTGCGGACGAAGCACAACCGCACCGATAGAGATAAACATCGTTGCCGATTGGATGAACACAAACAGCTTTTTACCTGGAAAAGGAAGCCGGTTCGCCGCGAAAGCCGCCATGGAAGCGACGATTAGCGTACCAATTGTGGACACGATACTGATAAACAAACTGTTCCACGTAAAGGTGCTGAAATTCCCTTTTTGCCAAGCGTTTAAGTAGTTGCTGAATTGCCATGACTTAGGTAAAAACGTATCGCCCAAGTTAATTTCGATATTGGTTTTAAACGAGTTGATAATCGCCATAATGACTGGAAACACGGTAACGACAAGGACAACCAGCAAAAATGCCCAAAGTACGATGAGGCCTGTATATTTGCTAGCCTTGGAACGGCTTTTTTTCCCCGCGTGTACGGTTGCAGGCGCGCTATTCATAGTAATCGCTCCCTTCCCCTATTAATAAACCTTGTTAAGGCGTTTGGAAATGTAGAAGTATGCCGCTGTAATAAGACCGACGATCAAAGCAGTAACGAAACCTACCGCACTGCCGTATCCGAATTGAGGCTGTACGCCGGAACCAGTAGAAACCGGGAAGAACAGCTTGTACACGTACAAGAACATAACTTCCGTCTTGCCGACCGGGCCGCCCTCGGTAAGTACCATGATACTTTCATAGCCCTTAAGCGAGTTGATGATGGCATACATAATAATGATTTGCAGTACAGGTCCAAGCATAGGAATCGTAATGTACCAGAACTTTTGAGCTTCGTTGGCTCCATCCAATGAAGCACTTTCGTAGACGTCATTCGGGATGCTTTGCAAGCCTGCAATAAACAGGAGCATATAGTTCCCGAAGGCACCCCACGCCGCGATCAAAATAACGGTAAGCATCGCATGCTTCTGCCCGAGCCAATCAATAGGCTGCCCGATGATGTGAAGGTTCAGCAGCATTTTATTCAAAATACCGTTGTAGGAGTTAAAGACGATAAAGAAGACAACCGCCATAACCGCGGAACTGATTACCGTAGGCATGAAATAAACAGCCCGTAAAAATTGGCGCCCGCGAATCGCCCGGTTCAAAATAACCGCGAGAATCAATGACAGCGGCAGCGTGATGAGCAGCTTGCCCCCCGCATAAATAAATGTGTTCCATACTGAATCCCAATACATTTGGTCATGCAGCAGCTGTTTGAAATTATCGAGCCCGATAAAAACTTCTTTCCCGTAGCCTTTATAATCGTAAAACATATACCGGATAGCCCAGCCGATTGGATATACGGAGAAAATGAGCGTAAGGAGCAGACTCGGGAGTACGAATACTGATGAAACTCCTAACAGCCTGGATTTTTTTATCATAATGTTCCCTCCTTAGAGTTTCACCGTAGGTGAAACTTACTTCGTAAGCATCTTTTCATAGTTCTTTGGCAAAAAGAAGGGGACCTATCAACATAAGGTCCCGCCTCTGAACAAATTACTGCGCAACAACCTGTATTACTTCAATTTCATTGGATCAAAGTTCGGATCCGGAGTTACCTTCACATCGCCGGCTTTGACTGCTTTATCAAGCGCATCGTTGTAACGTTTGCTCAAATCAGCAATGATGCTATCCAAGTCGCCGCTGCCGTCCAAAACATATTTCCAGAACGCATCCGCATATTTCAAGCCTTGCAAAGAGCTATCTACGTTCGGTTTAATAGGCCAAATAGCATCGGATTTGTTAGGCACAAATTCTTTGTAACCATAAATGTCCGGAGCTTTCATTTTTTCTGCAACGGATTGAAGAACTGGCATACCCAGACCTGTTTCCGCATATTTCACAAGGTTTTCTTCGCTATACATGTAGTTCATGAACTTCCATGCCGCTTCTTTATTTTTGGAGCTGCTGCTAATGGACAGCCATTGTGCACCGTTCATCCCGTTTAGACCTTTGATATTGCCGTCAATGGATGGTACATCGGCTGCAGCCCATTTGATTTTCGTAGGGAATTGGGTTTGGTAAACGCCGATTTCCGCAGAGTAGGACAAGTACATCCCGATTTTACCTGCAGCGAATTGTGCGCGTAGCGGGTCAATATCCATCGATTCCACGCCTGGCAGCATGCTGCCGTTATCTTTCATTTGTTTAAGCGCAGTGATCACTTCTTTGTAGCCTGCGAAGTCGTATTTACCGGTTTTGAAGTTATAGCCGTCTACGCCGTAGCCGCTCACTTGCAGAATGTTACGAACGGAACGCTCCATAGCGCCTGTAGGATTCTTAAAGTTCTCAGCAAAGCCGTAGATGCCGTCTTTTTTACCCATATCGGTAATCTTTTTGGCTGCATCCACCATTTCTTGAAGCGTTTTTGGAGGATTAGCTATGCCCGCTTTTTCGAACAATTCTTGGTTATACACTAAGCGAATCGTTGTACCATAGTTCGGCAATGTATAGATCTTGCCATCGTACGTATTCGCACTGTCTCTCAATGTACTTTCAAAGCGTTTTTTCATATCGTCCTTCATGAACGGATCAAGCGGCTCAAAATAACCTTTACGAGCCATGTTCACGAAATCGAATTTAGCATTAAGAATGTCCGGAGCTTGTCCGCTGGCATAAGCAAGATCGACGGATTGAACGTAGTTCTCGGACATAACGCTCATTTCCACTTCGATATCTTGGTTATCCGCATTGAATTTCTCTACAAGACCTTTAATATAATCAGCATCATGACGGTCAGCCGTCCAGAACGTCAGCTTGGTTTTACCACCGCTGCTCGCTCCGCCTGAATTAGCGCCGTCCTCTTTATTCCCACAGGCCGCAGCCGTAAAAGCTAAAGACAAGCAAAGCAATGCTGCCATTGATTTTTTTACCATAATGTAACCCCTCCTGTTCAAATCATAGGTTTCTCTTATGTATATAGGATATGCGATTTTTGTCGAAAATGGAGTGTGGTGAAACGACGACAAAGGGATAAAATCCGACGATGGACCTAAAAACGATAATTCCCCCCTCCCATTGGACTCAAAAATCCAGAGCTGCATCTAGCTCTTTCAAGCTCTGTGATAACCGAAAGCCATCAAGGGCATTCTATAGAAAGACCACCTTCACTAACGCAAAAAAAAGATGCTATAGTATGAGGAATACATAATGTATGAATAAATATTTGGGAGGTACTGCTTGGTGACAGCTACACTTTACGAGCAATTAGGCGGAGAAGAAGCCATTTCCAAAGTCGTCGATGAATTCTACAAACGTATATTGGCCGATGATTCCATTAATTTTTTCTTTTCAAAGACAGATATGGAGAAGCAGCGGAGGCATCAGGCGAAATTTATAAGCTTTGCTTTAGGAGGGCCCCATCAATATTCAGGAAAGTCTATGGAAAAGGCCCATGAAGGTATGAACCTTCAGCCGGAGCATTTTAATGCTGTAGCTACTCAACTTCATGATGCGCTTTCCCATTTTGGAGTTGGCGAAGATAAGATCGGTGAGGTATTAGCACATGTATCCACTTTAAAGGACAGCATTCTTTATAAATAAAAAAAGCCTTGTTTGCCCTCCTCACAACAGGAAAGGCATATCAGGGCTTTTTCTATACTCGCAAACCATATCTGTAATACCTGCTGCTCTTATCGACTACAGCATCTCCAGCAGCCGATGATATTTAGACAATGCTCCCTCATCTTCCACCTTTACGCCAGATGTATAGAAGGTTACTTGCCCTGTGCCCTCGTTCGTCCGATTCGATGCTTCAAGCACTCGCTTCAAATTTTTCACCGTTCCCACGCTACCGTCCATCAACAGGACATCGTCTGCAAACAGCTTCCGGAGACTTCCTTTAAAGAACGGAAAATGCGTACAGCCCAAAACAACGGTCCCGTACTGTTTCAGGTCAAACGGAGACAGCTGGTCCTCCAAATACCCGATAACCGCGTCCTCGTTGAATTGAAATCTCTCCGCGAACTGCACCAGATTAGGCAGGGGAAGCTTATCTACGATAGCATGACTGTCGATGCGATCGACCAGGTCATGAAATTTCTTCTCTTTCAGCGTTAACGAGGTCGCCAGCACCAGCACTCTTTTCCCCAATGCTTCGCTGATTTGCACAGCCGGTTTGACTGCCGGCTCGATCCCGAGAACAGGGAAGGAGTACTTAGCGCGTAAATCCTCCACTGCCACACTTGTCGCTGTATTGCACGCAATAACGACGGCTTTTACCCCTTGACGCGCAATAAAGTCAACGGCTTCAAAAATATATTGTTTGACTGCTTCCTTCGACTTCTCTCCATACGGTACGTTCATGGTATCTGCATAATAAATGTAATCTTCATTAGGCAATAGCTTTAATGCCTGGTGAAGTACGGTTATCCCGCCGATGCCTGAGTCAAAAATGCCGATTTTCAAGACATTCACTCTTTTCTATCATGTATGTTCTTTTTTTGTTTCCTTATTGTTTATTATTTTACTTGCTCGTTCCAGCCCGCAGGCCAAGTCGCGCAAAAATGTATAATCGCTCTATAATATGTTACACTGATTAAACCGCTCCATGCTAATATATCCCTTTATAAGGAGGTTGCTGGTGAATAGCAAGACGCACAAAGGAGATCTGCTGTAACAATGATTCGAAATATAAAAAAATTGGACTATAACGTACTAATCCTCCTGTTTTTGTTCATGATCATTAGTACCTTATTAATAAAGAGTGCTACCACCTATGATGAACAGTACCACAATCTATACTTAAAAAACATGATTAATTATGGCATAGGCTTTTTTGTTCTAGTGATGACAGCCCTTTGGGATTACCGATTGATCGTTAAAATCTCTTACTACCTATATGGTGCAGCTCTTCTTCTATTAATTGCTGTTTATATGTTTGGCAGTGAATATCACGGTGCCAAAGGGTGGTTCGAGCTCCCTTTCGGATTTACTTTCCAGCCTGCCGAATTTATGAAAATCGTTCTGATCTTAGCTATTGTAAAGCTGCTTGAGCAAAAAAACTATGACCCTTTAAGAATTATACGTGATGTTGCCCCCATGGTCTTCATGACTCTTGTCCCTTTTATTCTTGTGTTGAAGCAACCGGATTTGGGAAATGCCATCATCTATCTTGTTATCCTCTTCGCCATGCTGTGGATGGGGAACTTGAAATACAAGCATATGTTTCTTCTGGTCACCCTCATAGCGGCTTCCTTAACTGCGTTCGTTTATAGCTATGTTCATTATCATGAACCGATAGAGCAATTTTTGCTAGACAAAAAGCTCGGACATTGGTCAGAGCGTATCGATACGTTTTTAATGCCGGACCAAGCTTCGGACGATGCCACTTATCATGTCAAAAAAACGATAACGGCTATCGGTTCCGGGCAGTTGAGCGGCGACGGCTTCATGCAAGGCAGCTCCAAAAATCGGGGGCGTATCCCCTTCGCTTATTCCGACTCTATCTTCGCAGTCATAGGGGAAGAGTTCGGCTTTATCGGGTGCTCGCTTTTGATCGCCCTCTATTTAATTCTGCTAAGCAAGCTGCTGTTTATGAATTCCGGCGCTTCCTACGCGGCAGGCTTTATTGCGGTCGGAGTATCGGCCGTGATGCTGTTCCAGATCTTCGAAAATATCGGAATGCTTATGGGCCTTATGCCGCTGACCGGGATTACACTGCCCTTCATCAGCTATGGAGGAACCTCCATTATGATCAATATGTTCTCTATCGGCCTTATTCTCAGTGCTCAGATTCATCGCGATTGAATGAGAGCCCTTTAATCGTTTAGAGGGTGAGTCTGTATGGAATCCACAAGCTTGAAATATTGTTAGTATAGTCCGGTAGAATGTGCCCCTCCAGCCGCTGTTGAAACCCGTGAATTTGATTAGAATTAGTGGGATTTTCACGGCTTTCAAAGGCGGACGTAAACTCCTCTGAGGCACATTCCACCTACCTATAGCACAATTTCACGCATAACCGGCTTCTCTATACCGAAGCCCTCTAAATGATTAGAGGGCTTTTTATGCTTCAGAAAGTCCCGCGCTCTGGCGGAATTCCGACGGCGTCATCCCCGTCACTTTCTTGAATACATCGCTGAAGTACCGCCGCTCCTCATAGCCCAGCGCCGAGGCGACCTCCTGAATCTGCTTGTTCTGAAGCAGCATTTCCTTGGCCTTGTCCATCCGCATGGCGGTAACATACTGGTTGAAGCTCATACCTGTCACTTTCTTGAACAGATTGGCGAAGTAGCTGCCGCTCAAATGGACCTGTGAAGCGCAGTGCGCCACGGTAAGCTCTGCTGCCAGATGCTGCTTGATGTATGCGATAGCCTGCTCAATGACCAAGTGTGCTTGCGAAGCGCTCCGCTCCTCCACGATGCTGCAGCCCTGCTCGCAGATTTGCTTCAGCAGCCCGTATATATCATGAACGGTACGACCGCTGCTTGCCTCCATCTCTTGCAGCAGCTCCTCGAGCGGCTCTATATCTTCATAAGATAGCTTCTCCAGCAGCACACGCACAAGCATATTCGCAAAACCATGCAGCAGCAAAGCAAGGTAGCGCGGCTGAGGACGCGGCTGAAAGTTGACCAGCTCCTCGTATACCTCTTCAAGGATTACAAGCGTCCTCTCCCGGTTCCCTGATTGCAGAGCGAAGGCAATATCCTGTACCCGATCTGCAGGATATTTAGGCAGCTGTTGGTTATCCTCTATGACATCCCCATAGCATACGACTCCATTACCCCCCGTATAAAAATGGTAGGACATGGCTGTTTCTGCTTGCTGGTAGGACAGCGGCAGCTCATGAACTTTGCCTGCGCGATTACCTACACCAATGGACACAGTGTACTTGGCATAACGTGAGATATGATCACAGCAGCGCTCCGCAAGTGCCGACGGGGTTTCTCCCTCATATTCGTTATATATGATAACGAACCTACCGTCTGAATCCCGGAAGATGACGCCCTTCGTATGATTATGAATCGTTTCCTCCAAAATATTTTGCAGCGTAAACCGCAGCAGCTCGATTTCGCTGACCGGCCAGTCCTTACTTAACTCTTGAAACCGGTCAATTTCGAGGACCATCACGACGAAGTTTTCCCGGTCCAATCCGAGCTGGAGAAAGTCCCATCTCTCGCGTATTTTGTTCTCATTGGCCTTGTGATGGATAAGCAAATTGAAAAATTCTTGCCGAAGCACAGGCAAGCTTTCCTTCACGCGACGCTCCATCTCCCGAATATTCGACTGCTGCCGCTTCGTTTCCAGTACGGCCAGCCGAGCTTTTTGCACCGTGGAGGTGATGTCCTCCAGCGAGAATGGCTTCGTGACGAAATCAAAAGCCCCGAGCCGAACGGCTTCCTGTGCATATTCGAAGTCGCTGAAACCACTGATCAAAATAATTTTACAATGAGGCAGCGCTTGAACAACAGAACGCGTCATTGTCAGTCCATCCATTTTCGGCATGCGAATATCGGTAACGATAATATCCGGCTGCTCCTTCAAAGCAAGCTTTAAGCCATCTTCTCCGTTCAGGCATGCGCCTGCAATGGCGATGCCGTATTGCTCCCACGAAATTCCGTTAACAAGCCCATCCACAACGTCTTTAATATCATCAATGACGATCATTCTGATCATCGTCGAGTCCATCCTCTTCCCCTCCTTTGCTCCAAGGTATCGTCACCGTAACGGTCGTACCTAACCCTAGGGCACTTTCAATGGTCATACTGGCTTGGTTCTCATAGTACAACCGCAGTCGTTCAACAATATTGTGAAGCGCATAACTATCCGACGACTCCGCGGCTTGGCGAATGGTTTGAAGCGTGTCCTGATCCATCCCATGACCGTTATCCCGTATAGTAAATACCAAATGATCTCCCAAGGGCTCCAACTTCACAATAATGACGCCCCCATCCTGCTTGTCCTTGAATCCATGCAGAATAGCGTTCTCTACCAACGGCTGCAGCAGCACCTTCAATATCGAATGCTGTTGAATCTCCTCGTCCTGCGGAGCCTCAATCCGAAATTCAAACAAATTCTCGTAGCATCTCTGCTGAAGCGACAAATATTGCTCCACGTGCAACAATTCTTTCTTGATTGTTGTCAGTTCTTTGCCGTTATTAAGACCGAGCTGGAACATTCGTGACAGCGACATCACCATCTGACCGACCTCGTCAGACTTCTTGAGCTGCGTTTTCCAATAGATCGTGTTTAATGTATTGTATAGAAAATGCGGGTCGATCTGCGCCTGCAACGCCTTGATCTCCGCCTTGTGCTTGTCCTTTTCCACACGTTGGTTCATCTCGATCAGCTGAGCAATCTGCTCCAGCATCCGGTTGAACTGCTTGCCCACTTGGGCAACCTCGTCATTGCCTCCGCTTTCGAATCGGACACCCAAGTCATTGTCCCCTGCGCGACGCATAAGCTTCTGAAGCTTCGTCAACGGATTGGCTAACAGCGTGCTAAGCCCGTTAGATACGAGGAATCCGATTACAATACAGATGACCATCACCAGCAGTGTAGCCCATTTGATTCCGTTCGCCTGGCTCATAAGCTCATCGGTCGGCTTGACGCTGAGGTAAGTCCAGCTGTTGTCGACAGTAGATTTGACGAAGTTCACCAAGTACGTATCGCCTTGGAAGTCAAAATCGAATGCCCCTTGCGATTGTGATCGAATTCGCTCCTGGAACCGGGGCTCCTTCAGCATGTCATCGTACTTATACGGCCTTTGCACAAAGACCGGCGTTCCATCATCCTTCATAATGGTGACACCCTCACGCCACTCGCTAATATTATCCGTTAAAAAGTGCAGTAAGCCTTCTTCCCTCAGATTCACAATGATATAGGAATCCGGGACGGCAAAGCCGGCAATCGCATTAATAACTAAAGACATTACAGGAACATCACCCGAGAAAAAGCTGTCCTTATGCCCTTCAATCCAGATCGCGTGCCGCTCCTCCCGGATTCTCTCGTACATCGGTGTATCTTTAAAATTATTCCGAATCTGTCTTGGCGCATCCGCAGGGTAAAAATCCCCAATAGGCGTAGTAAGCAAAACAGCTTGAAGCAGCGGCTCGTTCAGCTTCAGCTGCATAAACGGTGTTTGCAGCGCAGCATAATGGGCAAAATAGCTCGATCGGTCCCCCGTTACAACGTCCTTCATCGCCTGCTCGTAAGAGTTGCTGATGACCAGTGTCATCAACGACAGGGCTACATGGTTCAACTTCTCGTCAAAAGCTTGTGAAGATTTATTCAATGCATCCTGGCTAAGCTTCAGTGCATTGTCCTGCACCACCTTGGCCGAAATGTAGTACGTTGTCCAGCCGACTGTCAGGACGGACAAAATAATCATCAAGGCAAAGGCAATACGAAGCCGGTGCTTGAACGGATATTTATGTAGAAAATAACGGATCAATCCTGCTCGTTCCCTTCTTACGGCCGTACCAGTCTCACACGACTTTTCATGAGACAAGTTATGCTATAAATCATACCACGCTCGTGTCCGAATGCAAAAAAACGACGAAGTCGCCCCACTCGTCGAGCCTTTGTGTATTATGAACAACTCCGCATATCTCTTTCATAATTATGCCATATTAAACATTATTAATGTTGGATCGGAATGGGATGACTATGAGCTTTCTTCGCTGGTTTAAATGGACAACGCATCAATCCGCACCTCAGCTTCAGCAAGCACCTGAGAAGCTGTCCGGTGCGATTAACGCTTCGCTTGCAGCTAACATAGCGGAAATAAGCACTCTCTTCAGTCAGGCCCCCGATCTTGTCATTCGGCACCTGGTCATCCAACCCACAGGACGCGAGGCTGCACTCGTGTACCTGAATGGTCTGAGCGACAAGAACTCTGTCAATAACAACGTACTTCGCCCGCTTCAGGATGGTACTTCGAACGGTAGCTCGAGCTCAGCTCCTTCCATAACCATTGGACATATTACAAAGCTAAACCAATGGGAGGATGTCGAGTTGTCTATCTTCCAAGGCTACAGCATTCTGTTCATAGAAGGCCAGCCCGAGGTTCAAACCTTTGACACTCAGGGTTGGCCGCAGCGGGCCATCGAAGATCCGCAGATCGAGTCTTCCTTGAAGGGAGCCCATCAAGGGTTTGTAGAGACAGGGACCCAAAATATCGCCATGATTCGCAGGTATATCCCGAACCGCGAGCTCAAAATGAGGGAGATTACCGTAGGCCGAAGGGGCAAGACAACCGTTTCCATCCTTTATTTGAGAGATGTCGCTCATCCGGACGTCTTGAAGGAGCTCGAGGACCGCATCCGCCGGTTGGACGTAGACGCAATCTTGAACACAGGGGAGCTGGAAGGATTCATTGAAGACAATCCCTATTCTCCTTTCCCCCAATTTTTGTCGACGGAGCGTCCTGACGCTGCGGCATCGCAAATTTTGCAAGGGAGGTTCGCTGTCGTTGTCGACCGCTCTCCCAGTGTTCTGATTGGTCCAGCTACGTTTACGTCATTTTTTCAGAGTCTGGACGACTATAGTACACGTTGGCTCATTGCCACGTTCATCCGAATGCTGCGTTTTGTCGGCTTCATCGTCGCCGCCTTTCTTCCAGCCCTCTATATTGCGGCTATATCCTTTAATTATGAGGTGATCCCGATCAAGCTGATTTTATCGATCGGAGAATCGAGGGAACGCGTGCCCTTCCCTCCTATAGTTGAGGCCCTCCTGATGGAAATTACTTTGGAGATGCTGCGCGAGGCTGGTATTCGCCTTCCAACCCCGATCGGACAAACCGTGGGTATTGTGGGAGGTATCGTTATAGGCCAAGCGGCGGTACAGGCAGGCATCGTGAGCAATGTGATGGTTATCGTGGTAGCGGCCACCGCGATCGCTTCCTTTATTATTCCTAACTACGATATGGCCTCTGCTATCCGTCTTATTCGCTTTCCTATGATGATTATCGCTTCTATGTTCGGAATCGTAGGAATTGTTATCGGGCTAATGACCCTGATCGCTCATCTTATTTCACTCGAATCGCTCGGTACGCCTTATGGCAGTCCGGTAGCACCGATGCGTTTTGCCGATTGGAAAGACACGTTCATCCGGCTGCCGATATGGAAAATGAACAAGCGTCCTGTCAGTGCAAGACCTTTGCAAGGTAAAAGGCAAGGTCCCAATCATCCGAAGGGTGACGGCAAATGAAGAAGTACCAGTATAACGAAATCACTCTCATGCAGTATATTTTCCTCATTCACGGTTCACAGCTTGGGATAGGGCAGTTAGCCCTCCCCCGCCAGCTGGTGGAAAGTGCCGGGGTCAGCGGATGGATATCGCTCCTGCTGGGCTGGGCTGGCTCCCTAGCGGCAAGCCTCTTCATCATCTCGGTTATGAAGAGATATCCGGGTGGAACGCTGCCCGACTTACTTGTTCATTACTTTGGCAAAACGATCGGTAGAGTCGGAGCTGCTCTGATGGCATTGTTTTATGCTTTTTCAAGTATGACGTGCATTATAGCTACCGGATTAATGATTCAGGAATGGCTGCTTCCACAAACGCCGTTGTACATTTTAATGATTTTGTTCTCGATTCCGACTTATCTCATTACCCGTAACGGGCTTCGGATTATAGGCAGGTATAACGAACTCGTCTTTTTCTTGACGATTCCTATGGCTGTCTTCTTGCTGGTTCCATTGAAGGATGGACACCCGCTGCACCTGCTGCCGCTTCTCGGAGAAGGATGGAGTCCCTTGTTCCAGGCTACCTTGGTAACCGTATATTCCTTTCTTGGCTTTGACTCCGCACTGATTTTGTATCCGTTTTTGAAAAAAAAGCAGTCAGCCGTCTTAGGCATTACGATTGCCAATACCCTGACGATGCTTCTTTTTTTAATGACGGCGCTAGCCTGTTTTACCTTTTTCAGCCCTGATGAAATTACCCAGTATTATCAGCCCACCTTGGACCTGCTGAAGGTCATTGAATTCCATTTCGTAGAGCGGCTGGAGCTTGTTTTTTTGTCAGGCTATCTATTCGTTATTTCCGCTACATGGGTCATTCTGATGTACAATACGGTCTTTTGCACAAGCTGGCTCCTCGGAAAACAGGATCATCAAAACCACGTACTGCTCCTGTTAGGATGTATTGTGGTAATCGCTTATTTCTTGGATCCTTCAGCGCATCAGTTAGATGATTGGTTCCATTGGCTGACAGGGGCCGGCCTGTTGTATGCCTTTGCGATGCCGGTCGTTTTATGGTTGTACATGCGAGGTGATGAACTTATTCGTGGGAGGAGTCGCACATGATGAAGCGCGCACAGATTCTAATAGGGGTCATCTTGCTGGCGCTCCTTCTTGCCGGCTGCAGAGATCGGCATAACCTGGAGGATTTGACGGTAGTGCTCATCCTTGGAATCGATGTAGACCGCGACAACAATCTGGTGTTCTATGAATCGAGTCCTGTATTCAACAAAGAAGCCAAGGATAAAGAAGAGGAGTTCGGGGTAAAAGCCTCCACGTTTCATGAAGCCAGAGAAGTGTTCGACGCCATGGTGACTGCCTTAAGCGTAGAAGGGAAAGTACAGCTCATTTTGCTCAGCCATCGCCTTCTGCAAAGAGGGGATTGGTTCCCTCTGTTCGATACGTTTTACCGAGATGCCAAAAATAGCTTGGCGCCGAAAATAGTCGCCGTAGACGGCTCCGTCTCGGACATTATCCATTTTGCCCCCAAGGACAAGCCCTTGCTTCCAGTCCATATTACACGGCTTATCGAGGAGAACCACCGACGCAATATTACGGTCAGCACGGACTTATTGGAGCTGCACCGGCAAATGACCGACAAGGGAGTAACTCCTTACATCTCAGAAATAAAAAAAGATAGTGAGATACAACTCATAGGGACAACGCTGCTGCAGGAAAATGGTAAATATGCCGATTCTCTCAATCTCCAGCAGACGACGCTGCTGCATATTCTGCAAGAGCACAAGGAAGGAGAGCAGTCCTTAACCCTCTCTGTTCCAGTAGGTGAAAAAAAGACTTATTTTGATAAAAACAAACTGAGCTTCATCATTCAGCACCTCTCCACCAAAACGAAAACGGCTTATGATCAGGGGAGATTTCGATTTCGGACCCATGTGGATATGACCATTACGTTGAAAGAGCGATTGTTTCCTTATGACATGAAAACAAAAAGCCGCCAAATGGAGCAAATGATTCAAGAACAGCTGCAAACCCAGCTGCAAACGCTGATCAAAAACATGCAAAAGCATAAGGCCGATCCCGTGGGATACGGCTCATGGGCGAGAGCTTACCAATATAAAGCATGGTCTGAGGTTAAAAGCCAATGGAGCGAGGCTTGGTCCAAGGCCGATGTTAACGTCACGGTTAGAGTGAAGATCAAAAGTGTCGGTCCCATTAAATAATGGCCCTCACAGAACGGGAGGCGGCTAGGAGTGAAAAAGTATGCCTATAACGAAATTACGTTCATGCAATACACCCTATTCATCCACGGTTCCCAGGTCGGAATAGGCATTCTTCAGCTGCCTCACCAACTGGCCGAATACGCGGGTACCGACGGTTGGATATCCATCATCATAGGATGGGTCTTATCCGTCATAGCCAGCCTATTTCTCGTTCAGGTGATGAAGAAACACCCTGAAGATACATTAATCGACTTACTGCCAAGATATTTCGGTGTATGGGCTGGAAAAGCCTTTACCTTGTTTCTTGCACTCTATTTCGGATTTTTGGCTTATACGGTCATATGCCGTGCCATTCTGTTTATCAGCTCGTGGATCCTGCCTCAGACGGCAGACTATATGCTCATGATTCTTTTCTGCGTCCCCTCTTATCTCGTTGTTCGAAATGGTCTTCGCATTCAGGGCAGATATTCTGAGCTTGTATTCTTCATCTCTCTGTGGATGCCCCTATTTTATCTGGTTCCGTTGAAAGATGCTCACTGGCACTATCTGCTGCCGCTGGTAAAGGACGGTTGGGGACCAGTCCTACATACCGCTTCTTTTACGATCTATTCTTTTCTAGGGTTTGAGACTGCCTTTTTTCTATATCCATTTCTGCAGAAAAAAGAATCTGCCACTCTAGGGATCGTGATTGCTAACACCATGTCTATGCTCGTATTCCTGTTCGTAACGATCTCATGCTTCGTCTTTTTCAGTCCTGAGGGCATTCTGCAATTCAATGAACCTACGCTCAATATATTGAAGGTTGTTGAATTAAGCTTTCTGGAACGGCTGGAGATCGTCTATCTGGCTTTTTACTTATTCATCATTTCAACTACCTGGATGCCTTATATGTTCTGGGCTGTATTCTGCAGCAGTCAGCTGCTTGGCAAACAGAATCACCATCGTCATCTTGTTGTGTTCCTGCTTCTATCTATTGCGGGAACAATAGGGTTCAAGCTAACGTTTGATAAGAATGACAAGTGGCAGCAGCTGCTCGGTAATGTGGGATTACTGATTGCCTTTGCGCTTCCCGTCGCTTTATGGCTATACACCGGTGGGTACAGACTGCTCAAGAGGAGGAGAAACTATTGAAGCTGCTCCTCTGTCTGCTGATTACCATGCTGGCACTCCTTCCGGGATGCAACGATCGTCTGGATCTTGAGGATATGTCGATAGGACTCTTGATGGGGATCGACTTGGATGAGAATGATCGTCTGGTCTATTATTTGTCGAGCCCTGTTTTTAATAAAGAAGCGAAGAAACGTCAAGAGGAGAGTGGGGTCATCTCATCGACCATGGTCCAATCCGAGAAAAAAATGGACGGACTGACCACCGCATTGACTGTCCGCGGAAAGGTACAAGTACTGCTGCTTGGCAAACGCTTGCTGAAGCAATCGAACTGGTTCCCTCTACTGGATGTAGCATTTCGCGATACCAAATTCACGGTTAACGCAAGAATCGTTGCGGTGGATGGGCCCATCTCGGAGGTTATTCGTTTCCAACCCAAAGACAAGCCGAGTCTGCCAGAGCACTTGTCCAAGCTTATTGATACGGCTAACGAAAGAAACATCACCGTCAAGACAACGCTGCAGGAGCTGCACCGTCAAATGTACGAAAAAGGAACGACTCCGTCTATTTCAGAAATCAAGAAGATGAATGATATTGAAGTCCAGGGTACTGCGCTGCTTAACGAGCAGGGGAAATATGTATCGTTAATTACAAGGCAGGAGAATACACTGCTGCAAATTTTACAGCGCAAAACCAAGGAGGATCTATCCCTTACGGTAAGTGTTCCTCAAAAGCAGCCGGATGGCGGTATGATAAAAAAGAAGCTGAGCATTTTACCTGAGCAGTTGAAGCTCCGTATCGACAGTGCATTCAACGAAGGCAGATTCGAGTTCGATATTATCGTTCGGATCAGCTTTAGTCTTGTCGAGAAACAGTTTCCGCGGTTTATGAATCTGCAATCCCAGAAACTGGAGCATATCATTAACGAAGAGCTGCAAAAGGAATGCAGGACCCTAATTAAGAAATTCCAGGAAGCCGAGATCGACCCGATCGGGCTCGGATTACACGCAAGAGCTTATCACAATACTCAGTGGAAAGAAGTGCAAGACCACTGGGGTGAGGCTTTAGCCCGTTCTATTATTCGAGTGACCTTCCAGACGGAAATAACGAAGTTAGGACCTGTTCGGTAGTCTCTCACGACTTGAAAAAAGACAGCTCCAGACGGTTCGTCCTGGCTGTCTTCTTATCATCGTGATATTAGCTTTTACAATAGAGCTTCAATCGCTGACTCCATATCCATAGGCTCTACAGCCGGCTCGAATCGTCCTACTACGTTGCCGTTGCGATCAACTAGGAATTTGGTGAAGTTCCATTTGATCTCGTCGCCTACAAGCAATTCAGGCTGTTTCTCCTGCAAGAAGGCATGCAGCAGCCGACCGCTTGCATCGCTCAGGTCAAACCCTTCAAATGGCGCCTGTTCCGTCAAATAGCGGAATACAGGATGGGCGTCACGGCCACGTACATCCGTTTTTTCAAACAATTGAAATTGTACGCCATAATTGACTTGGCAAAACGACTGTACCTCTTCACTGTTGCCAGGCTCCTGTTCATTAAATTGATTACACGGGAAGCCTAGAATTTCCAAGCCTTGTGAACTGTATCGCTCATGAAGCTTTTGCAGGTCAGTATATTGAGGCGTAAAGCCGCATTTGCTAGCCGTGTTGACAATGAGCAGTACTTTACCCTTGTATTGATCCAGCTGTACCTGTTTACCTTGAATTGTTTCTGCAGAAATATCGTAAATAGACATCGTTCATTCCTCCGTTTTCATTTGATGGATTGTATGCAAAAGTGCCGTTAATTTCTCACGCCATTCAGCCGCTTCTTCCTTCTCCATACCCATTTGGCAAAATAACCGGTTAGGGATATCGTAAGCCTGCTCCTTCAGCTTCACTCCCTGTTCCGTCAGGCAGATCCTCACCTGTCGTTCATCCTTGCTATCGCGAACCCGACGGATAAGGTCCATCTGCTCCAGCCGCTTCAACAGCGGCGTCAAGGTGCCGGAATCCAAGTAAAGACGGCTGCCCAGTTCCTTCACAGTAATGTCATCCGCCTCCCATAGAGCTAGCAGTGTTACATACTGCGTATACGTTAGACCAAGTTCATCCAATAGGGGGCGGTACAACCTCGTAATTTCTTTGGAGCATGCATATACAGCAAAGCACAGTTGATTATCCAGCTTCAACCACTCGTCCTTCTTCATCCGCACCTCCGATTGATTTTTCGTAATTTAATTGTACACAATTAAATTACTCACAATTTAACACACTCTTTCGTTTTGGTCAATCCCTGGCCTCTACCAAAATGTGACCTTTATAAAAAAGTCCGACACCCTAAGATGTCGGACTATAAAAACGATTATTGGATATCCATCCAACGAAGCAGCACCGTGATCGCTTCGGCGCGAGTCGTTAGTCGAGCGATGCAAGCAAAAGTTGAAGGGCACTTTCGACTGTTAAGGCAGTCGATAAAAAGCGAACGGAGCTCCATATCGAAACGATTCGCTGATGGAATTCATCTCCTTAAGATGGTCTGAATCCATACTTACCGACAGGCTCAGCATATTTTCTTCAACCTGTTCCACTCGTGTCGCCCCTACGATGACAGTCGATACGACCGGCTGCTGAATGAGCCAGGCAAGCGATAGCACGCTCGGTGAGCAGCCTGCCACCGCAGCCAGCTCGCCTACCCTTTTGCCAAGTGCTATTTTTTCCTCACTGAGAAAACGGCTGAAGTTCGGATCTGTATCTGCGCGTGATCCTGCAGGGGCAGCATCAGGAGAACTGTATTTCCCGGTGAGAATGCCTCCTGCCAAAGGAAAATAGGGGATAATCCCAACCCCCTGATCCAAGCAGAGAGGAACAAGCTCCTGCTCCGGCGTTCGGTCAGCTAATGAATAGCTGATTTGTGTAGAGACAAATCGGTTCAGTCCCAGCCGCTCACTGATGCCGAGAGCCTTCATAAGCTCCCAAGCCGCATAGTTGGAAGCGCCGATATAACGGACCTTCCCTGAGCGAACCATATCGTCCAGAGCCCGGAGCGTCTCCTCGAGAGGCGTGTCCGGATCAAACGTATGGATTTGGTACAAATCCACGTAATCCGTCTTGAGTCGGCGCAAGCTATCCTCCAATTCCTGCTGCAGATGATAGCGCGACGAGCCGCGCTCATTAGGTCCCGGTCCACGGACCAGGCCTGCCTTTGTTGCCAGAACAACTTCATGACGCTTGCCTGCCAGGGCCAGTCCGATAATCCTTTCCGACTCAGACTGGGCGTAAATATTGGCCGTGTCGATGAAATTGATCCCTTTATCCAACGCATGATGAATGATTTGCATCGAGGTTTCTTGATCGGCACGTTTGCCGAAGGCATTAGTCCCTAACCCCAGAGCAGAAACTTTCAAACCGCTATTTCCTAAACGTCGAAATTGCATGTCATGTTCTCCTTTTCTCAACATAAGAATAAGTTGTCGCTTGCCCTGTACGGCTCTCCCGAATCTAGATCGTTGTTCCTCAGCTTGAAGGCTTAGTCCGGTAACCGTGTTATCTAATAGATAACATTATACCATTGTGCGAACGATGAGTTCGAATGGCCATTCTTTGATAGAAGTGCAATCAAACGATGGGAGTGGTTTGCATGGCTGCGCCAAATGAAAAACCAATACGCCAACATCCATTCAAAAACAAGCCTAACATTCTTATCGTTATCGTAGATCAAGAACGGTACCCTACCGTATATGATAACGAAGAACTGCGAGCCTGGCGCAAAAACAATCTGATCGCACAAGGACTCCTTCGTGAGAACTCACTTGAATTCAAGCACCATTATATCGGCAGCACCGCATGCTCCCCCAGCAGAGCGACCTTGTTTACCGGCCAGTATCCCTCCCTGCATGGCGTTAGCCAAACCCCGGGCATTGCCAAGGGTGATTTTGATGCAGACACATTCTGGCTGGACCCGAACACCGTCCCGACGATAGGCGATTACTTTCAAGAGCTGGGATACCGTACGTATTTAAAAGGAAAATGGCATGTATCCCAAGCCGACTTGATCATTCCTGGTACGAAAACTTCGCTTGCAAGTTATTTCGAGAGCAATGGAATCCCCGATCCGCAAAAGGTCGATGACTATCTTGGAGCAGACCGGCTGGCAGGCTTCGGCTTTCAAGGCTGGGTCGGACCCGAGCCGGCTCCTATTCATCCGCACAATTCAGGATCATCGGCGGCATTCGGTGTGAGCGGTCGAGATCCTATTTATGCACAGGAATCCGTTGAGCTCATTCAGGCGCTTGATGCCGAGCGCACTATGCACCCTCAGGATACACCAACTCCGTGGCTTATTGTGTCGTCCTTCGTCAATCCTCATGACATTAGTCTATATGGGGAACTCTCACAGCTCATTCCGCAATTTAACTTTGATGCCGATCCGACCGTTCCTTACGTGCCCCCTGCTCCGACAGCGGATGAGTCGCTGGATACAAAGCCCAGAGCCCAGCGCAGCTATAAGGAAGTATATCAGCAAGCTTTCCAGCCTACCAAGGACACGACCCACTACCGACGTCTATACTATTCCTTGCAAAAGAAAGCGGATCAGGAAATGCTCAAAGTATTGCAGGCCCTTCGTGCATCCTCCTTCTATGAAGAGACGATTGTCATCTTTACCTCTGACCACGGAGATATGCTCGGAGCCCACGGAGGATTGTTTCAAAAATGGTATCAAGCCTACGAGGAAACGGTGCATGTTCCTTTCCTTATTCATAGCCCTCGACTGTTTGATAAGCATTATTCCGTCGACATGCTCACGAGTCATGTAGATGTGCTGCCCACTCTGCTGGGACTCGCAGGAGCCGACGCAGTAAGCCTGCAGAAGCGGCTAAAGGAAACACATATTGAAGTGCATCCTCTCGTGGGCCGAGACCTGTCCGCACTCGTTCTCGGTACCGGTGTTCCGGCGCGAAGCGGTGAGCCGGTCTATTACATGACGGACGACGATGTGACTCGCGGGCTTAATCAGCACAATGTTTTTGGGGTACCCTACAGCTCAGTCGTTCAGCCGAATCATGTAGAGTCCATCATCACCGTCTTGGCAAACGGGACGCGCAAGGAGCTATGGAAATATTCCCGTTACTTCGATAATCCGCAATTTTGGAGCGATCCGGGCAGCAAAGATGTGACGACCACCTGCGGTAGACCGCATCCCGCCCCCGGATTGCCAATGACCCCTGACTCCGTCACAAGCTCGAGCTGTGTTACGGCTACCAAAACGTCACCTGTGCAGGACGAGTTTGAACTATACAACTTGTCCTCCGACCCTTTGGAGCAACGAAATTTAGCCAGCTCCGCCTATGCTACGGACGAAATCCGGAGGATTCAGCATATTCTCTCGCTCATGCTTGCGGAGCAATGCGCAGCTAAACGATTGGCTCCAAGCAGCGGCCCGGTCCCTGGTATGCCGGGCTGCTAAAGGGATTAATAAGGGGCCCTTTCGGCAAACATGCCGTGAGCTCCAGCACGTAATCCAAGCGCCCCTCCCCCTTTTCTGATATAATAGGAGCAATATGTTCTGGAAGGGGACGCATTCCATTGAACGAACAAGACTGGACTCTACTGGAGTCCATTTACGAGGAACAAAACATAACAAAAGCTGCCGAACGGCTTTTCATCTCACAGCCAGCCTTAACTTATCGTCTTCAGCAGATTGAACAGGAATTCGGCATCAAGGTGTTCACACGGAGCGGTAAGAAGATCCAGTTCACTGCTGAGGGCGAGCATCTGGTCCATTATGCCAAAAAGATGCAGCTCGAGCTGCGCAAAACAAAGGAGCTGCTCGCCAATCTGCAGGATATTGATGTCAGAGGCTCCTTAAAAATCGGTGCCTCTAGCAATTTTGCCCTTTATAAGCTTCCTTCGATTATGAAGCGTTTTGTCGATTTACATCCGCATGTGCAGGTGAATCTTCGCACCGGACTGAGCTCCGATATTTTTCAGCTGCTGCAGGATGACGATGTCCACCTCGCCATCATACGCGGCGATTATCATTGGATCGAGCAGAAGTTCCTTATCAATGAAGAGCCGATTTGTATTATTTCCAATCACCCTATTGAAATCGACAAGCTCCCGCTGCTCCCGCGAATCCATTATCAGCTCGGAGCCAAAAAGGATAAGATTAAATATAAAACGGACTCATTTCTCAGCAAGTCCATCGAAAATTGGTGGCAGGATCGGTTCACTGTCCCGCCCATTATCACGATGCAGGTCGATAGCTTCGAGACATGCAAGGAGCTAGTCAAGCACGGGCTTGGCTATGCGATTATTCCCCGCATTTGCTTGACTGAGGATGATGAGTTCTACACTATGGACTTGGTGAAGCAGAACGGAGAGCTGCTGCTTAGGAAGACTTGGATGATCTACCGTGAGTCAGCTATGGATTTGTCGTCTGTGAACAAATTTGTTCACTATGTGCGGTCGGTGTATCAGGAGTAGGAGCATACTCGCCTAGAGAGGGATAATGGATTGGACACACCGTTGTGGTAGATCGGCTCGTTTAACGCGGTTTTTCAGCGTTAATCAAACGCTTAAGCCCGACACAAGCCCATAAACCCCAATAACAAACAAGAAGACCGAAGGAACGCTGCCACAAGCCGTTCCTTCGGTCTTCTTTTGCAACTCTAGCTGGAAGCCGCAACCCGGCTGCCCGCTGTTTCTTTATTTCTCGCAAACTCGTCCTTCACCTGTCTCAACAGCTCAGGCTGTGTGATCAGGTCATAAGCGGTTGCGGCAACGGTTTTCGCTGCCGTGACGATAGCCGCATGGCCCTCCGGGCTCGTGCCGGCTTGGACCCATTCCTTCGTATGGCTCGACGTCCCGAATGGTACGAACCATACTCGTACGCAGGCTCCTGGGACTCGATACGTCACGGTGCTGAAATCCGTCGATCCCGTATTGATACGAGGCGGCGTGATGTTACTCGCTCCTGCCTCCGCTGCGTTGTCCAGCATGATCCGGTTCAAGCTGTCGACGTTAATCTTGTTATCGAGCAGCTTGAGCTCGTTGATCGTCAGCTCGGCTCCGGTCGCCAGTGCCGCTCCGCGGGCCACATTGTACACCCGTTCGACCACGGTGTCGAGATAAGGACGATCCGCAGCGCGGATGTAGAACTGCGCCGTTGCCCGGTCCGGCACTACGTTCGCCGCCTTGCCCCCATCGGTGATAACGCCGTGGATGCGTACATCGGAACGTACATGCTCACGCAAATATTCGATGCCGTTGAACGTCATCAGTACCGCATCCAGGGCACTAATGCCCTGCTCAGGCGCTACGGCGGCATGAGCCGATTTGCCTTGGAATATGAAGTCCACCATATTCAATGCCAGCGATTTGCCGTCTACTGTCGTGCGGTCGCCTCCGTGCATCATCAAGGCGACATCCAGGTCGTCGAAAAGCCCTTCTTTCGCCATGGGAAGCTTGGCGCTGGTCGTTTCCTCCGCCGGGGTGCCGTAGACCCTAATGGTCGCAGGCGCATCGCCCAAATGCTTTGACAGTGCTACAGCAGCTCCTACAATAGACGGTCCCTGAAGATTATGTCCACAGGCGTGACCCAGGCCTTCCAGCGCATCATATTCGCACAGCAGGCCGATAATCGGGCCTCCCGGTTTATTTTCATAGGTTGCGATAAATGCTGTTGCCAGACCGAGAATAGGGGTTTCAATAGTGAATCCGTTCTCCTTCAAGGTGCGGATTAACAGCTCCGACGCCTTAAATTCCACGTTCCCCAGCTCAGGGTTATCATGTATGAAATCATTCATCGAAATCATTGTTTCACGAAAAGATTCGACCTCTTCATAAAGGGCTTGCTTTCCTGTTTGCGCCATGCTCTCTACCTCCTGCATTTCTACCCTGTATAGCCTTGTATAGCTTCGTATTACCGGTAGAGGTGTTTAGTTTGCAGCCAATGCTGAATCACATAGGCCGCTTCGACATTATTGTCATCCATCATAATATGGGAGTAGCCTATAAATGCCGAGCTTCATCCATTCAATAACCTGTAAGGAACGCAGCTTGGGTCGATATTTCACCAACATGTGATGTTTCGACCGCCGAAGTGAATGAACCCCTTTTCCAAGATGCATCACGAGCTTCCCTTACGCCCCAAACCCAATTATTTATATAAATGACATGCGACATAGTGGCCGTCTATATTATGCATTGCAGGTCGCTCCGTACGGCAAATGTCCATGCATGCGCTGCATCTTGGATGGAATGTGCAGCCCTGTGGCGGATTAGCCGGGCTTGGCACATCGCCCTGCAGCACGATTCGCTCCCGTTTCTCTAACGGGTTAGAGCTTGGTACCGCGGACAGAAGCGCCTGTGTGTACGGATGCAGCGGATTGGCGTACAGCTCATTTTTATCCGCAAGCTCCACCATTCTACCCAAATACATGACGCCTACCCGGTCGCTGATATGCTTCACTACACTCAAATCATGGGCGATGAACAGGTACGTCAGTTGGAACTGCTCCTGCAAATCCTGCATCAGGTTAATAACCTGCGATTGGATCGATACGTCAAGCGCAGATACCGGCTCATCGGCCACAATCAGCTTCGGATTAAGGGCCAAGGCCCGGGCTATCCCGATCCGCTGACGCTGCCCACCGCTGAATTCATGCGCGTAGCGCTTAGCATGGTAACTGTTTAACCCGACTACATTCAACAGCTCGTCGATCCGCTTTTCTTTTTCCCTGCCTTGGTACAACTGATGAATCTCCAATGGCTCAGCAATAATATCGCCTACGGTGAGCCGGGGATCGAGCGATGCGTAAGGATCTTGGAAAATAATTTGCAGGTCTCGGCGATGCTTACGAAGCTCGCTAGGTTTCATCCCGACCAGATTCGTTCCTTCATATATCACTTCTCCAGAGGTTGGCTCCAGCAGTTGGAGCAAGGTTCTGCCTGTAGTCGACTTGCCGCAGCCGCTCTCACCCACAAGGCCGAGCGTCTCGCCTTTATACAGGGTAAAGCTGACACCGTCAACGGCTTTGACTTGATTTACGGTCCGGCCCAGCAGCCCTTTTTTGATCGGAAAATATTTCGTGAGGTTCTTAACCTCAATGAGCGGCTTTTTCATGTGCAGCTCCCTCCTCACCGGACTGATAGAGCCAGCAGCGGCTGAAATGCCCCTCTTCGACCTGAATCAGCTCAGGTACGCTAACCTTGCATTGCTCTGTAACAAAATCGCACCGTGGAGCAAACGTACAGCCGCCGCGCAAGCTGCCAGGAATCGGCACGTTGCCGCGAATGGAATACAATCGCTTCTCTTCAGAATCCAGACGCGGTACGGATTTCATCAAGCCCTGCGTATACGGATGCAGCGGCTTGGTGAATAAGGTAACGACATCCGCTTCCTCCACCACTTTGCCTGCATACATAACAATGACTCTATCGCACATCTCGGCTACGACACCCAAGTCATGGGTAATCATCATAATGGCCGTGTTATGCTTGGCCTTCAGATCGCGCATCAGATCAAGAATTTGCGCCTGTATCGTCACGTCCAGCGCCGTTGTCGGTTCATCGGCAATAAGCAGCTTAGGGTTGCACGCCATCGCCATGGCGATCATCACACGCTGCCTCATACCGCCGGACAACTGATGCGGGTATTCGTCCACGATCTGCTCCGGACGCGGAATGCCTACCAGCTTGAGCATCTCAACTGCTCTTGCTTTGGCTGCCTTGCGGTCGAGCTTTTGATGAATTTCCACCGCTTCGCCGATCTGTTGACCCACCGTAAACACCGGATTGAGCGACGTCATCGGCTCCTGAAAAATCATCGCCATCTCATTGCCGCGAATCTCACGCATTTGCTGATCGTTCATGGCCAGCAAATCTTTGCCGTCAAAGGTAATGGAGCCTTCGACGATTTTTCCGGGAGTCAATCGCATCGCTGTAAGCGAGGTCACGCTTTTGCCGCAGCCCGATTCTCCGACGATACCAACCGTTTCACCTTCATGTACCGTTATATCAACCCCGTCTACCGCGGGAACGACGCCTTCTTCGGTGTAAAAATAAGTTTTGAGCCCTTTAATTTCAAACAATGTGCTCTTCAATGCTCTCCCTCCCCGTTTGCGGATGCAGGTCTTTGTATTTCATTACAGCTTCATCTTCGGATCCAGCGCATCACGCAGGCCGTCTCCCAGCATGTTAAACCCAAGCACCATGAACATGATCGCTAACCCGGGCACGGTGCTGACGTGCGGTGCGGTACGCAAATACTCTCTTCCCGAGCTGAGCATAGCGCCCCATTCAGGTGTCGGAGGCTGTGCGCCCATTCCCAGAAAGCTCAGTCCCGATGCGGTCAAAATCGCCGTAGCCATCCGCAGCGTGGACAACACGATAATCGGTGCGATACTGTTCGGTATAATGTGTTTGAAAATGATGCGGGCGTTCGTCCCGCCCATTGCTTTGGTGGCTTCTACAAATTCCTTGTGCTTTATGGAGATAACGGCACTTCGGGAAATACGGGCAAAGGTCGGGACGGAGAATATCCCGATCGCGATCATCACGTTCACCATGCCCGGCCCGAGCACGCTGACAATGGCAAGAGCCAACAGGAAGCTTGGAAACGCCATGAAAATATCCATAATCCTCATGATCGCCGAGTCCAGCCAGCCACCGAAATAACCAGCGATCGTACCTAGTGCTACGCCGAAAATAACAGCGATGAACACCCCAACGATCCCGATCATCAACGAGATTTGCGCTCCATAAATAATGCGGGACAACAAATCCCGGCCAAATTCGTCGGTGCCAAACCAATGATGAGCGTTTGGACTTTCCAGCATCACCTGCATATCTTGTTTAAAAGGATCGTAAGGGGCTATCCATGGCGCAAACAAGGCGACCACGATAAAAATAACCACCATGCCAAGCCCGACTAAAGCCCGTTTATTTTTCTTAAACCGACCGAGCATCATTTTCCACGGAGAACGATACGTGTAGGACGCTTCCGGCGCTTTTTCTTCTAACGTTTGAATCGCAGCTTTTGCCTGCATCTGATTAGGCTCCTTTCTAAGAAGTCTGTTTGTAGAGGATGTTTTAAAAACTCACTTTACTAGGAAGTTATGAACCGAATTGCAGTTGGGAGCTCGACTTGAAATCACGCATTCAAGCGAGTTTTTAAAACCTTCTCGTTTACTCGTATTTCACTCTAGGATCAATAAGTCCGTAGGACAGGTCGACAATCAAGTTCACGATAACGAAAATCGCTGCAACGAACAGAACACTGCCCTGGATGGCAGGATAATCACGGAATTGGATTGATTGGATAATAAACCGTCCGAGGCCATTCATCGAGAACACCGTTTCCGTTAACACCGCTCCGCCCAGCAAATGGCCAAATTCCAAACCGACAATTGTAACGACAGGAATCAACGCATTTTTCAGAGCATGCTTATAAATAACAAATTTCTCCTTAACCCCTTTGGCGCGAGCCGTGCGGACAAAGTCTTGATTAATGACTTCCAGCATGCTTGAACGGGTCAAACGAGCCAGAATGGCCGAAGACGATAAACCAAGCGCGAGGGCAGGAAGGATGAAATATTTGAAGCTGTCGTTACCTCCGGACGGAAGCCAGTGTAAATAATAGGAAAATATTAAGATCAGCATAATACCCAGCCAAAACACCGGCATCGAAATCCCAAAAAGCGAGATCATCATCGTCGTGTTATCTACTGTGCTGTTAGGCTTGGTAGCAGAGACGATTCCCGCGAATAATCCAATGACCACCATAATAACAACAGCCATAACCGTCAGCATGATGGTTGTAGGAAACCGTGTCATAATTTCCTCCAGGACGGGACGACTGGAGCGAAGCGACGTACCCAAATCTCCTTTGAGCAGGTTGCCCACATAGGAGCCATACTGCACATACAAAGGCTGATCCAATCCAAGACGCTCGCGAATTACCTGCACATCCTCTTCCGAGGCTTCGTGACCGGCTATCATTTGGGCCGGGTCCCCTGGGACTGCATGGATCAGAATGAAAGCGATGATTGATACGCCAATAAGCGTCGGTATCATTTGCAGCACACGTTTGACAATATAACTAACCACTTGGCGCCTCCTGACTAAGATAACCCCACAAAGTGATGCCTTGGCTTCGTTGCTAATTCAGCTACTTTGCGGGGAGCCCCGAAATTTTTACTTTCTATTATGTTTAGAAAGGGGATGGACGCGCCATCCCCAGCCTTGTTTCTTATTTTTTTACAGCGTGACGCAAATCGACCAACTCAGTATTCAGGCTCACTACGCCTTCGACGTTTTTACGTACGCCGACCGGCTGTTTCATTTCCATCAAGAAAATCCATGGAGCTTGCTCTTTGATGTTTTTCAATGCATCGGCATATATTTTTTTGCGCTCGTCAGCATTGACGGTTTTCATTCCTTTATCCAACAGCTCATCGATCTTAGGATCGGACAACAGCGTGTAGTTGTTAGCACCTTTAGTTTGGAACAATGGTCTTAAGCCTGCATCCGCATCATTGCTCGGTACGGCCCAGCTCACTAGGAACAGGTCGAAGCCCGATTTCGGATCACGGTAAGCTTGGGTATAAGCGCCCCATTCCCATTTGCGGAATTCCACTTTAAAGCCGATAGCTTCCAGGTTCGCTTGAACGAACTCGGCAATTTGACGGTCCATCAAGTAGCGGCCCTCCGGAGTCCACAGCTTGATGGTCGTGCCCGGCTGAACGCCAGCTTCCGCCAACAGCTTTTTCGCTTTTTCCGGATCGTACGGATAAGCCCCTGCTGGGGAGTAACCCCAAGTCAGCTCAGAGATCGCAGCTTGCGACACTTGCGCTTGACCTAGCAAAATTTTCTTAACGATCGTTTCTTTATCGACGGCATAGTTAAGCGCTTGACGTACTTTTACATCTTGGAACGGCGCTTTTTGCGTATTCATACCGATATACAGATTCCGGTTGCTCGGGTATACGGTTACATTGACTTTATCGTTGCCTTTAAGACGCTCGATATCGGTCGCAGGTACAGGTGCGATAACATCGGCTTCGCCGGTTTCCAACATCAAAGCACGCGCAGCGTTTTCTTTAATTGGCTTGATCGTTATGGATTTCAGCTTCGGCTTCTCGCCCCAATATTCGTTATTCGGTACCAGCACCAGCTTGTCGCCGGATACCCACTCTTTCAATTGGTATGGACCAGAGCCTACAGGCTGCTTGTTGAAGTTTTTGCCTTTTTCCTGCACACCTTTCATGCTTACGATCGCACCGGACGGATGCGCAAAGGTGGATAATGCAGGGGCGTAAGGGAATTTCAGCTGAAACGATACTTGATATTCGCTGTCCGCCGCTACTTTATCTACGAATTCGGCAAACAACGAATAGCGCGCTAGCTTGTTATCCTTGTTCAAAATACGCTCGAAGCTTGCTTTTACCGCTTCCGCATTGACCGGAGTTCCATCCTGGAACTTCGCGCCCTGCTGCAGCTTGAACGTCATTTTCTTACCGTCGTCCGACGTCGTCCATTCTTTAGCCAGCTGCGGCACCAGCTTCATGTCTTTATCAAAAGTAACCAGTTTATCATAAATTAACTCCGTAGCATCGTATGAGATGCCGTCTGTTGCATCCTGCGGATCCAGACTCACCGGCTCGGAACCTAGTGCAAGCACCAAATCTTTGGGTTCTGAGCTTCCTCCTGCCGCAGCCTGCTCGGTCTTCCCGCCGCTACAGGCGGATAAAATAAGCAGTAATGACGCCATGATGACTAAAGATACCTTCTTCATTAAACGAACTCCCCCTTTGTCTGTTCTAACCTGCTAGATACTGCTCTAATGCTCGCCATACCCTTTGATACAGCAAAAGATAGCGCTATCTTTTTGGTGCCTGTTGGGGTACATATGTCCTTGAGAGACGCTGTAACCTATTATCCTTGGGCTTTATTCTACCAGCGCATTCATCGTATTGTACAATTTATAAATTTTATTGTTATCTTCAAATAATTCTATGATGGGCGGTTTCGGTCACGACAAATAGGCAGAGTAGCCGCTCTGCCTTGGTGATTTGACGTCATTTGGGATGAAATAACCCTTGCTTCACAATAGCGTCTGCCAGCTCTGCGTCTTTCATGTTGATATCCATATCCGGGATCTTGACGACAAAACGGCGTTTGTCCGCATCATAGCATACCCCTCCAACCGGATAAATCTCATATAGAGGCATTTGATTGGAGGGTATTTTTTTCATTTGCTGAATGACAGAGAATACCTCACCCCAGAAGGGCAAATCGGCATCTTGGCTGCATTCGAAAATCGTTTGCTTCAATTGTTCTCGGAGTTCTTCTTTGATGACTGACAATAGCATCTCTTCTTTCCGGCTTTGTAGATTCATGCGGCCACATCCTATTCAGAGGCGGGGCTGAAGGTCAAAAGCTTCTGCAAGAAGCCGGTACGACCGCAGCCTGGCTTCAAAATCGTAGGTGATCGTCACGATCATTAGCTCTTCAGACCGATACTGCTCGGCCAAAAGCAGCAGCTTCGCCTTCACCTGTTCCGGCGTACCTACAATCATCCGCTTCCGATTATCCTCGATCCGGTTCAGATCATAGGGAGTATACGGATAACGCTGCGCTTTTTCGACGGATGGCGTTCCAATCACGGAGCTGCGCCCTTTCTCAAACAACAGCAGCCTTAAATCCAGGCTGGAAGCCGTCTTGTTGGCTTCCTCTTCCGTTTCCGCACAAATGACGAAAACCGCCAACAGCGATTTTGGCTTATCTCCGAGCACGGACGGTTGAAACTGCCGCTGGTAGCCCCGCATCTCATCGGCTCCGCCGTAGCCGTTAATAAATTGCGCGAAAGCGAACCCAGCTCCATATTGGGCCGCCAATCGGGCGCTCTCTCCACTCGAGCCGAGAAGCCACAGCTCGGGGGACGTGTCCACAACCGGCGTAGCCCGCAAGCCCGCGTATGCATGTGTGTCCGGAAGCGAATCGTGAAGATAGTCGATCAGATCCTTAATTTGCTCCGGATATTTGTCCAATGCAGAAGCCTTGCCTTCCTGCAGCGCTCTGGTGGACAGAGGCATGCCCCCGGGCGCACGCCCGATTCCAAGATCAATGCGACCGGGATATAACGCTTCCAACAGGCGGAAATTTTCCGCTACCTTGTAGGCACTATAGTGTGGCAGCATGACCCCGCCCGAGCCTATACGCATCGTTGAGGTCCGGGCCGCCAAATGGCTGATGAGCACTTCGGGGCTAGAGCCAGCCAGGCTCATCGTAAAATGATGCTCCGATACCCAAAACCTGTAATACCCAAGCTTCTCAGTCTCCTGTGCCAGCCTCACCGTGAGAGCCAAGGCTTCGGAAGCGCTGCTGCCTTCCGCAATGGGGGACTGGTCCAATACGCTTAACCGCACTAATTTCCCTCCTTCGATAGTAAGCTAGTCTGTTAACAGGCAATTCTTCGCTTAAACTGCATGTAGCTTTGCCTTCATTTCCGATATTTTCTTTTATAGTATACAATAAAAGTAGCCTTTAAAAGGTGGATTAAGAAGCTATATTTCTATGGGATATTCTTACAAACTACATAACAAACCGGAGGCATGAAAATGATACGACTCGCTCAACCGGCAGACGCTCCTGCAGCCGTAAAACTAATATACCAGGCCATTAAGGACATAGGATTTCAATTAACAGGAGCAGAAACAGAACAAGAAGTGCTGGAACGATTAACGCGATTTTTTCAAACGGAAGGGAACCGGTTTAGCTACACCAACCTTTTGGTTAAAGTTGTGGACAGTGAAGTCGCCGGTATGATTTTGTGCTACCACGGCTCGCAAGCAGAAGAGATAGACAGCCCGATACTCGAGCAGCTGCGCCTCATTAAGAAGGATCCGGGCTTGACTCTCGATAAGGAAGCGGATGATGATGAATATTACATCGACGCACTTGCTGTATTCCCCGAATGGGGAGGCCGCGGGTTCGGGACAGAGCTGATCCACGCGGCAGAAGAGCATGGACGGCAGCTCGGCTACGATAAGATCGCCTTGAATGTCGAGCAGTATAACGAGAAAGCTTGCGCATTATATAAGAAGCTGGGGTATGCTGCAGACAAAGAAACAGAGATTAACAAGCATACTTATTTTCATATGATCAAGAAGCTTTAAGCGATTTGCATAGTCACACACGTACATTCTGCACACGCTGTTTAACCCGGTCCCCTATTAGTGGGATCGGGTTTTCTTTTGTTGCATATGAAGCATGACAGCACTTAATAGGAGAAGAAAGGGGGCTGCTCCGACGAACCTATATTCACTGGAGCTTAGTAACATTAATAGAGGTGAAGCAAGCAGAAATGCGATGTACAAAAAAATCGGCGTCATAGCCAATGCCCCGATGAGACCTGCAACGATACATGGAACAAGAATAGGGATCAATAGTCCGTTCCCTTCTTTATTCATAGGCAATAAACTGATGACCGCTAGTATACCTGCTACAACAAAACATAACCGACTAAGGTGATGAAGATTCTTCATTTACCCTCCATGATATAGGTAGCCTCCGGCTTCCTACGGTTTTTCTGTCATCTGATGCACGATTTGCATTAAGGTTACTTTACTCAGCTCATCCTCCATCGCCTTTTGCGCTTGCGAGAACGTGGTCTCCAGAGCTCCTTGAATATTGCGGCCCACCGCACATTGAGGATTCGGATTCTCATGCACCGAGAACAACTCCTCCTGATGGTCGGCTTGAACGGCGCGATACACTTCCAGCAAAGTAATCTGATCCATCGGCCGAGCTAACACCGCACCAGCAACACCCGGATTAGTAATAACAAGCCCTGCCTTATTCAGCATACTCATAATTCGCCTAATAACTACGGGATTCGTATTCACGCTGCCGGCAATAAAGTCGGATGTGTTCCGTCCTTCTTTGTTGATTTCCAGTAAAGATAATATGTGTATGGCAACAGCAAATCGGCTGCTTATGGTCATTAGGACTCACCTCTTCTATGCTTCACTATCACAACAAGGGCTTCAAACCCCTGGTAGCTTTATTTTATCATATGTTTCGTCTTTCTTTAACCTGTAATTATTGTAGTTACATTTATAATTCACCTAAATCTTCTACTATATTCAAAATGGGCTATCGCCGAATCTCCCTTATATTACATGACGAGCTTTGAACTGCAATAGTTTGCAGCCAATCCATATTAAGCATATTTTCAGTTGACGCGCTTCTTCCACTGTTTTACAATTTATATTAGTCGCCTAAATAATAAAAAGGAGGGTTCGCCTTGCATCCCCACCCGTCTGAATCTCTCACTCATATGATGTCCCACGTGATGAGGCTGCATCGCCACACCTTGCATCTACTGCTTCAGGAGCAAGGGATCGAAGTGTACCCAGGGCAACCTCCCCTTCTGTTTCGTCTATCGGAAGAAGACGGACAAAGCCAGAAGGAACTTGCCAAGAAGCTGCGGATCCAACCTGCGACCCTGACTGTTATGCTGACTCGCATGGAAAAGACCGGGCTTGTGCAGCGCAGGCCGGATGATCGGGACCAGCGCATCTCCAGAGTGTTTCTTACAGAAGAAGGAAGGCAAGCCATCCAAGCGGTTAAAGATACGATGCAGTCCTTAGAGGTCTGCTCGTTTGAGGATTTCACCCCGGAAGAGAAGCTTCTGCTCCGCCGCTTTCTGCTGCATATGCAGGATAACTTAAAAAAACTGGAGAAAAACGTTTAGTCGACAAAACAATAGCGAGGTGCAACTTTGTGTGGAAATTATTTCGGTTTTTAAAGCCTTACTGGAAGTCAGCCTTATTAGCCCCCCTCTTAATGCTCGTTGAGGTGTACATGGATTTGCTCCAGCCGAAGCTTATGGCGAGCATCGTGAATGAAGGCGTCCTGCAGAAGGATTTGCTCCACATTCAAAAAACGGGGGCTCTAATGATCGGCTTCACCCTGATCGGTCTGATCGGTGGACTTGGGTGTACGCTCTTTTCAAGCCTTGCTTCCCAGAATTTCGGCGCCGATGTGCGCAATGAGCTGTTTCAAAAAGTGCAATCGTTTTCTTTTCGCAATCTGGATCAGTTTAAAGCCGGCTCGCTCGTGACTCGGTTAACGAACGATGTGGTGCAAATGCAAAATCTGGTGCAGATGACACTGCGAATTTTGGTAAGGGCTCCGTTCCTGGCTATCGGCAGCTTGATCATGGCCGTTACGATCAGCTACCGCTTGGCTGCCATTTTGGCCGTCGTCATTCCCGTTCTATTCCTAGTACTGTATCTGCTGATTCGCTTCGCCTTCCCTCTGTTCTCCAAGGTACAAAGCAAGCTCGATTCCGTGAACAACGTACTGCAGGAGAATCTCGCAGGTATTCGCGTTGTCAAGGCGTTCGTCCGTTCCGATTATGAGAACAAGCGCTTCCGCACCGCCAACAATGATTACACTGAGATTGCTATGAAAGCTACCCGCATCGTGGCGTTGAATATGCCCGTTATGACCTTGATCTTGAACGCAAGCATCGTTGCGGTTCTCTGGTACGGGGGGAATCTCACCTGGGAAGGCTCTCTTCCAGTCGGCGATTTAATCGCCTTTGTCAACTATGTGACGCAGGTGTTGTTCTCACTGCTTATGGTAGGGATGATGCTGATGTTCGTTTCACGGGCCAAAGCGTCCGCAGACCGCATTAACGAAGTGATGGAGGTTCAATCTGAAATCACGGAAGACGGTCATGCCGTAAGCCGTTCCGTACGGGCGGGCGAGGTTACATTCGAACATGTGTCCTTCGCTTACAATGGTGAGGAGTCCACTCATATGGATTCCATTTCCGAGCAGAGGGATCTGGTGCTCAAGGACATTCACTTTACGGCTGAACCGGGACAGACCGTGGCAATTCTTGGTGCGACTGGGTCCGGCAAATCGACGCTGGTGAACCTGATCCCCCGGTTGTACGATACAACAAAGGGCAATGTGCTAATTGACGGCATCGACATTCGCCAGATGTCGCTCGATCATCTTCGCAACCAAGTCGGTATGGTGCTGCAGCAGGCCATTCTATTCACCGGGACGATCCGCGACAACATTCGTTTTGGTAAACCTGATGCTTCGCAAGAGGAAGTCGAGGAGGCAGCCAAAGCGGCCCAGGCACACGATTTTATTATGAGTATGCCAGAAGGGTATGACACCGAGCTCGGTCAAAGAGGGGTCAATCTGTCAGGCGGACAAAAGCAGCGGATTTCCATCGCACGGGCCTTGTTGGTTCGACCGGCCGTTCTGATTCTGGACGATAGTACCAGTGCGGTTGACCTCGGTACCGAATCCCGCATTCAAGCGGCAATCAAATCACTGATGCGGGAGAGCACCTGCTTCGTCATTGCTCAACGCATTTCATCTGTACTCGATGCGGATAAAATTCTCGTGCTCGATGAAGGACGTATTGTTGCCGAGGGTACCCATCAAGAACTGATCCAGACCAGTCCCGAATATCAGGACATCTATAACTCCCAAATAGGAAAGGGGGCCGTTGCGCATGGCTGAACCTAATCGCAGCGAGCAGCATGAACGTAATAACGGCGGGATGAGACCTATGGGCCCTCCTATGGGCATGGGGGGTCCTATGGGCGGTGGCCCGGGCGGACCGAGGGGAATGATGGCCAAGGTACGCCCCAAAAACACCAGGGCTACCCTGAAAAGAATGTGGCAATATTTGAGTCGACAGCGCGCAGGGTTAATCTCTGTATTTATACTAACTGCACTCAGCTCCGGCTTGGCGTTAATAGGCCCTTATTTGATCGGCTTATCGATCGACGAATATATTATTCCGCGCAATTACAGCGGCCTTATATGGTTGTGTATGGCTCTTCTTGGAGCCTACGTATTCAGTGCCATTATGTCCTGGATTCAGGCTTATGTCATGACAGGAGTATCCCAACGCACAGTGCGGGAAATGCGGGAAGATATGTTTAGTCGAATTCAGAAGCTGCCGCTCCAGTTTTTTGATAGCAAAACCCACGGGGAGCTTATGAGCCGAACCACCAACGATATAGAGAACGTGTCCAACACGCTAAACCAGAGTGTGACACAGCTCATTTCAAGTGTCATCACTGTCATCGGTGCCTTGCTTTTTATGTTAAAGCTGAATATTTGGCTTACTCTGCTTAGCCTGATCACCATTCCTCTGGTCATGCTCATTACCGGTAAAATTTCCAAGTATACCCGTAACCATTTTTCCGGGCAGCAAAAATATCTTGGTGAAATCAACGGGTTTATTGAGGAAACGATATCTGGGCAAAAGGTCGTTAAAGCGTTTCGCCGGGAAGAAAAGGCGATCCAGGATTTTAACGTTATCAATGCGAAGCTTCGGAACGCAGGTTCCAAGGCTCAAATTTTTAGCGGGATGATCGGACCTGTTATGAACGTACTCAACAACATCAGCTTCGCTTTGTTAGCTGCGGTAGGCGGATGGATGGCACTGAACGATATGACGACGATCGGGATTATCGTGAGCTTCCTGAACTATTCCAAGCAGTTCGGCAGACCGATTAACGAATTGGCTAACCAATTCAACATGATTCAATCCGGTGTGGCCGGCGCCGAGCGTGTATTTGAAATTATGGATACCAAGACGGAATACGAAGAACGGTCGAGCCGCAAGGAGCTGAAGCATGTCAAAGGCGAGGTCATCCTGAACGATGTATCTTTCCGCTATAAGGAAGATGTGCCTGTCCTTAAGCATGTGTCGCTAACCGCCAAGCCAGGGGACACGGTAGCCCTCGTAGGCCCCACCGGAGCAGGTAAAACAACGATCATTAATCTGCTGACCCGCTTCTATGACATTCAGGAAGGTACCATTACGATAGACGGGGAAACGATACGCAGTTTCGACAAAGATCAGCTGCGCCAACAGCTCGGTATCGTCCTTCAGGATGCGTACCTGTTCTCCGACACGATTCGTGAGAACATTCGTTATGGGAAGCTGGATGCCACCAACGAAGAGATTGAATCGGCCGCCAAGCTGGCGAATGCAGATACCTTTATTCGTAAACTGCCGCAAGGCTATGACACTGTGCTATCAGCAGAAGGCAGCAACTTGAGTCAAGGACAGCGGCAGCTCATTACGATTGCTAGAGCCATTCTAGCTGACCCGGCGATTCTGATTCTTGACGAAGCAACCAGTAGTGTCGATACCCGTACTGAAATGCACATCCAAGAGGCGATGAACTCTCTTATGAAAGGCCGTACCAGTTTCGTGATTGCGCATCGGTTAAGTACGATCCGTGAGGCCGATCAAATTCTCGTCATCAACGGAGGAGAAATTATTGAACGGGGTACCCACCAGCAGTTACTGGATCAGAAGGGCTTCTATTGCGACCTGTACAACAGCCAATTTAAACGGGTAGGCTAACAATGAAAATCAAAGATAATGCGTCATGTTTCCGTTTTCACAACGGCTGCCTAGCCAAAATCGATTTTAAAACCATTTAGCCGCATTTTACTTTCAAAGCTCATCGGCGTATGATACGGATCAACAACCTCATACGCCTTACAAAATCGCTTAATTTCCGTTATGGAAAGCGGGGGAACCATTGAATTCATCTCTCCGGTCCAGTGGCCGGTAGGATGGTTCGCGGGGTGAATCCTGAAACCTTCAGGTAGGGCGCTCTCAAGCCCGAATCCGACAGCTAACCTCGTCTGCGTTTTGAGAGAATACCGCGTTTCGTGCTGCCATCTGACGGGTAATGACCCCCAATGGCTCGAGAAGCCCATGAGTAGAGTCTCTCTATTCGGGGCTTTTTTTAATAGTTAGACCGTATCTCTATTACTAGAACAAAAAGGAGTGTATTTCGTTTATGCCCTATCCTGCCGATACTGAAGTCGATCTGAGCAGCGCTCAAATCGTTAGTTCCCAAATCGTATCCATTGAACTGTTCCAGCTTGACCTGCTTGCATGTCAAACGATTCAAGGGCACGCCTCCATTCATGATGCCGCCTCCTGCCTGCTGAAAGTTTCGAGCACCGGAAAAAACGGCTGGGGAGTGTGTATGCTGCCTGCTGGAGAGCCAAGGTTTGATTTTATTAAGTGGGCTGCGGTGTTTGGCAAATTAAAAGGCGTTACGGTTCCCTCTGCCCTCCAACTCGTTCAGCAGCACCACACGGATTGGGGCACGGAACGATATACATTAGGCAAAGCAACACTGACTGACCTAGTCTCTCAATGTCAAAGAGGCTGCTGCCTCTCTCGGCAAAGCGAAGTATGTAACGGGCTCGAGCGCTCCTTTCTGATCGATCATTCCGATCGTTATTTTTCCTTTCTATAATCTACACTAACCTTAATTATAAAAAATAGAAGCACGACGAAGACATCGGATACTATTCCAGATGTCTTTTTAGTATTTTGTGATTAAGCCTCCCACCAGCTGATATTGGCGCTGGACGTGATGGTTAATCCAACGGATGAGCTGGACGATGTGACGCTTACCGTTATCGAATTGCCCGGCGGGACGATAATCGATCCGGTGTATTCTTGGGTTAGTCCCCCAGGTGCTAACTGCACCGCGTTAAATGTCGTGCCTCCAGTTGGGGCTGCGGTTGACGACTGAGCAGTCATAACACTGACGGCGCTGCTGTTGAAATTATTATTGGTAGGCGTCAGCGTAGTTGGAGAGCTCAGAGTGCCTCCCTTCTGAAAGCTGGCACTTCCGGACAGTGCGGACAACAAGGAAGAACCGCCGATACTGATACCGATTCGGGAAACATACACCGTTTTCCCGCTGCCTCCAGGATTGGTTACCTTGAGCGTAATGACCGCCGAAATGAGGCTAAGGACGACTAGTGCAGAAGCGGAGCCTGTGATTGAAAACAAGCTGCCGGCTCGGCTAGCTCCGTTTTCTGGCGGAGAGACGATGCCGGGGTCTGTATAAGTATTGGTTGAGTGAGTGAACACAGGATTATGGAAGGAATTAAACACATGGTTGTTCGGCATTAAGCTATCCCCTCCTCTCTTAGTACTCCCACCAGCTAACATTGGCGGATGCCGTTGCTGCGCCCGTTCCGACAGTTATCGTCAAAGCACTTCCGGGTGGTACGAGAATACTCCCTGTAAAAGAAATCATAAACGGCCCCGCAGGCAATATCAGGGTTACAAAGGGTACAGGACTTCCGGTGACCGTACCGGTTGCACTTCGTACCGTCATTACACTTGTATTGGCGCTGCCAAAATTAAGATTGAGCGGCGTTACGGTTGATCCGGTGACCGTACCATTCTTTAGGAGCGTAGCAGTCGCTCCAGCAATCGAAGCGCTCCCGGCAACACGGGAGATATACATCGTTCTACCACTGCCTTCCCGGATTGGACGCTTGGAGGATTAAATTTTGCCCGGCCGTAATACTTGACGAAAAGTTGGCTATATACAATACGCCCGCCATGCTGGCGCTACCTTCCGGAGAAGATTCGATACCCGGTGCTATATAAGGATTTACCTGTTGAGTAAAAAGCGGATTGTTCGTCTGGTCAAAAACATAATAGTTTGGCATAATTGCAGCCCCCCTGTCAGCCATCTTCTCCCTCATTCATCCCACACTTCTCTGATTCCACCAGAGTACGCATACTCCAACATATGCTTCCTTGTCCTAATGTTGATAGGAACTATGATGATCTTCATTACTTTAAAGCCTATCAGGTATTTGTCCAAGCAACGCGGTATTACTCTAAATATACTTATAGAGACGTCATTGCATTCGTAACCAGAAAATAGTTAGGCTCGTTTTTTCATGATTTAAGATTGGTCGGAAATGACACATTTTCGGGGGAGAGGGGGTGAGCATTCGATGTTAGCCCAAAAAACAGAGCTTCATGGCTGTAAGAAAAAAAAATCTGTCCCCAGGCTAAAGAAAACCCGCTGTTCTTCTAAAAAAAAATGCTGTAAAAAAGCGAAGTTGAGGCGCCACCGTTGTGTACCCAAAAAACGGCACTCTCGCTGTCACCGCAGTATAACCGTACGCAAGATTGAGAAACCGGTCACGGTGATTGCCGATCAATTGGATACTCGAGATTTATCAGCTAAAAAGGATAGCGTGCAAATTTTCGGGACGGACAGCACGCAAATTATCCCGATTCTCACAGACAAAGAGGGACGGATTATAGTAAGCTCCAACACTTCTAATATTGTGTTCGAAGAAGAATCCTACTTGAATTTGCAGGTTTCCAACCGATCTATGAATCTTCCTCCACAGGACACAACGACGAAGTTGGTCATGTCGTATGCGGTCATCAATCGCGGGACATCCCCTGTTGTGGTGCGCACGGAAATCAGTCCGAATTCTAGCGACTTCTCGCTGGATCAACAAGAGGTTGTTCGGCCAAATTCTGTACGGGTTTTCGTCCCTAATAGGTTCCTAAAATGGACGCGTTTATCCATTTCAACCGAACAAGGAACGGAACCCACGCAAGTCGATGTTTATTTTCAATCTCAAACCATTGGAAGTTAATCTATTTCTAAAGAGGTGATCACATGCCCAACTATACCGTATTCCAGAGCGATCCGGATAATCTGCGAACACTTATCTTCGGTAGAGACAATACGGCCACAGACCGTGTCATCTCTACTGATACAAGCGGCAATCTGACTCCGGTCATACTCGACGGTACCATCTCCAGCGTACTCGGTACTACCATCACTGCCGGTACCCTGACTTCAGCCGGAACTATCACCAATATTTTGAACGGTACCATTACCAGCGTGCTCGGCACTACCATCACTGCCGGTACCCTGACTTCCGCAGGAACCATCACTAACATTTTGAACGGTACCATAACTAGCGTGCTCGGCACTACTATTACTGCCGGTACCTTGAGCTCCGCAGGGACCATCACCAACATTCTGGATGGTACGATCACCAACGTACTGGGAGCTACCATCACTGCCGGTACCTTGAGCTCAGCCGGTACCATCACTAACATTCTGAACGGTACCATTACCAGCGTGCTCGGCACTACCATCACTGCC
>NZ_JMLS01000026.1 GCF_000686845.1 Paenibacillus sp. UNC451MF
TGGAGAGATACCCAAGTGGCTATAAGGGGACCCTCTGCTAAGGGGTTAGACTGCGTAAGTGGTGCGAGGGTTCGAATCCCTCTCTCTCCGTACAATAAAAGGGCCGTCCGTGAGGACGGTTCTTTTTCATTTTCCCAGCATTTTCGATTACTAGTAGTACCCAGTCAAGGCAAGCTGTGATCGAAAAGAGACGAGCCGCCGGGGTAACCTAGCGGACCGTCTCTTTAGGTGAATCGGATTATGTACAACGGATTCATGATACTTACAAATAATATGTATTAGTCCTGAAGATCTCTCATGTAAGATAAATAAACGAGTATGGCCAAGGATAGGATGATGATTAATAACAAAATAAATACGGATTCATGGTAATTCAAAACCCAATATACCGAGACACAAACGGTCAGAATACCGATCGTGTTGACTACCGCTATAATCCTCTTAAAGCCAGATACTTTACGATTGAGATATAAGTTGTGAGGCGGTCGCATAATAAAGGAAAACCCGTAGTGAAAACGAAACAGCAAATAAGCTGTAAGATACGAACCTAGCTCACCGGACAATTGAATAATGAATGTTCCCCAATTCGCCGGCTGCTGCGCATCATCGGTGGAGACGAGCCCAGTACCAAGCAGCCCGAAATAGACAAGGATCAGTATCCCGTTAAAGGAAAGATACCCGATAGCCGAGACGTCAATCGCATGGACAAAGCTTACTTTGACCAGAAATCGCAGCAATAGAATGCATAATGTAAATTGAATGACCAGATCGTAGCTAGGAATATCCAGCACCATCCGGTTTAAATAAGATGCGACCGACAAGACCGACCCGATGATCGTCAATTGGGGCCAATATTCCCAGAAGGGCCACCGGAACGTTTTGAATATGAGCGCGAGAATGGCTATAACGTCCAGAAAACCCAGCAGGATGAAGAGAAACGTCTGCAACACTATCACCTGTTTCCTGGATGTTGGTTAATCTTCTGAATCTAAATCCACTTTTTCCATTTGAAAATGAGCCACATAAATAAACTGACTCCCAGCATGACTCCCCATACGTAAGCATAACCCCAATCCCAGTGTAATTCCGGAATGTTTTTGAAGTTCATCCCATATAGGCCAACAATGAATGTCAGTGGCAAAAAGATGGAGCTGATAATCGTCAAAGTTTTCATAATTTCGTTCATCCGGTCCGATTTCATGTTCACTTGAAGCTCAAGCAGAGCGGTAAACGATTCTCTGAAAATATCGAGGGAATCAAGGACACGCGAAATATGGTCGTAGATATCGACGAAATAAGCATCGGTTTCCTGACGAGTGTAGGGAAATGTGTGATGGCTGATGGATCCCACTATTGCTTTCTCATCTAGGACAATACGCCGAAACTTGTGCATGGATCTTTTTAGATGAAAAATTTCCTTAGACACCTTGAGGTACGGATTCACGAAAAGATTACGCTCCATCTGATCCACTTGATCTTCAATCCGATTCGTGATTTCCGTGTAATCATCTACGCATAGATCCAGCAATCGGTGCAAAATATCACCTGGATGATCGGAGCGTTCTTGTACAGCTAATAATTGTTGTCGCAGCACCTCGAACAATTTAAGTTGTTTTCTGCTGATCGTAATGATGTAATTAGCGCCTATAATAATACCGATTTCTACAGGTGTCAGCCTTTTATCGACAAATGCAAAAAAGGTCATGAAGATGTGGTCCTTATACCGATCCATCTTAGCCCTCTGGTTCAACTTGATGCAATCTTCCACGACGAGAGGATGGCAGTGAAACATTTCCTCGACGACCCGCTTGACTTCAGCAGGCTCGGGATTAGGTAAGTGAATCCAGACGATTTCTTGCTCCGATGGAGGCCGGATTTCTTCTTCAGTCACTTGATCCGTATCCAGATTGTGTAAGATCATTATTACGTTCACCTCAATGTTCAAAGCATATCATACAATGGTTTTCATGACGAAAATATTATTTTAAAAAAAGGCTTGTCAATTACAATACATTCGGATATAATAACTTTTGTCGTCAAAAAGGCAGCAAGATTATGCATAACGAGGCCCGTTGGTCAAGGGGTTAAGACACCTCCCTTTCACGGAGGTAACAGGGGTTCGAATCCCCTACGGGTCACCATTCTTTTCGAAGGTAATCGAATTGAAAAGCATGCCTTGATTAGAGCCATTAGCTCAGTTGGTAGAGCACCTGACTTTTAATCAGGGTGTCGAAGGTTCGAGTCCTTCATGGCTCATGTTTTTATCCCTCATTTTTTTTAATTTGCGGTTGTGGTGGAATGGCAGACACGCCATCTTGAGGGGGTGGTGGGCGTACGCTCGTGGAGGTTCGAGTCCTCTCAACCGCATTCATCTAAACAGACACAATCCCTTGGAAGCAAGGGATTTTTTTATTGCTTTGTTAATCGGGGACAATCCCTGAAAGCAATTGGAATAGCTTCACTTTTTGGCGGAGTTGTTCTACCTTCATATGGACATCCAGACCTATTCACTTATGATTTTGTTAATAGGAGTGATTCATATAAGAGCCGCAAAGCGATGGAAATTTATTGTATGGCTTATACTCAGCTGTTTTTGGATTGTGCTTATATTTGTCAAATCAGCCCAAACCTATGCAGAACAGGATATTCGACCGCTTCTTGCCGAATGGCTCCCTTTAGACTTGCTGAACCGGTGGTTGCCGCACATTGAATTTTATTATGACGGCGGTTTGGTGACTTGGACGAAGCCTTACGATTTTATAGAGTTTATCATTCGAAAAGGCGGTCATGTAACGGAGTTTGCCGTCCTATGCTTTCTCAGCATAATGACATTGCTGTCCAAGCCGATCAAGACGATACCATCTATAGCGATGGGCTCAGTTTTCTCCGTACTGTATGCGGCTTCCGATGAGTGGCATCAATCGTTCGTGCCAGGGCGCACCGGCCATGCAATCGACGTTATGGTGGACTCCATTGGTGTCGTACTTGCGGCGCTCGTCATAGGGGCTGTGAAGCTGGCTTTTCGTAAACGGAAGGCTAATTAAAGAAAGTATGCCCTGCATCCGATATAAAATAGGACGCTTCTTATTCTCATGAAAAGAAAGGGGTCCTTGAAAATGGATGTAAGTGGTATCAGCGCAGCTTCGACTGCAATTAGCGCTAACGAACTTAAGCAATCCGTCGATATCGCTGTCTTGAAAAAGGCTACGGATGCGCAGACCGAGCAAGTCAATGCCTTGCTGCAAGGCATGACAGCGGCTCAACACCCTTATTTGGGACAAAGTATTGATTTGAAGATTTGATTATTATTTTTTTAGCAGATCAGCAGGAACGGCGGCTCAAGGAGAGCCGTCTTTTTCTTCATCGAGAAATTAACAAAAAATGTGTGAAAAGCCGATATAAGAAGGAAGAGGATTGGAGGGTATGCAATGAAAAAGAAACGAGGTATCCGCTACACATGGTTATTATGGTTGACGGTCATAGGGCTTGCATTGCCCGCGCTGCCGGCGAAAGCCGAGGTTCAATTCAGTGACGTCAACGCACAAAATAACGGATGGGCTATCAACTCCATCTATTTGATGGCACAAAAGCAGGTTCTGACCGGCTATCCGGACGGAACGTTCAGACCGAGCCAAACGATCAGCAAAGCCGAATGGACAACGATGATTTACCGGTTGTTCGATAAATATCGGCCGAATTTATATGCAACAGGCTTACAAAAGATTGACGGTTTCGCAGACGTATCTCCGCAGCACTGGGCTTATAAGCAGATTTCCGAAACTTATAACCAGACGTTTAACTGGGGCGTATATGGGCTATCCAATACGGGGCAGCTAACCTTTCGTCCTGACGCCCAGCTCACTCGGCTGCAATTGGCCGATATGCTATATTCGTTCTTCGACACTAGGATGATTGATCGGCGCTTGAGTCCGAATGACGTATGCTCGGTTGTATCCGAATTTAAAGATATTCCAGTAAATATGTATCAAGATAAGTTGAAGTATGACGATGCCGCCAAATCGGACGGCCGTCTTGATGCATCCGGCACCGCATTGTTACAGACAAATAGCGTGCTTCCTATTCTGTTAATGGGAACAGGGAAGAGCGATTGTTCCTTCGGAACGGATGCATTCTCGAATGCTCAGGCAAGCAGCTTGGCAAGCTTGCAGGCTTCGGGTATTATGACCGCCAACGAGCTCGGATATTTCCGCCCGATGGATAAAGTGACACGTGCTGAAGCGGTGACGATTTTGAACCGAATTTATAATTATTTAAGCAAAAATTACTGGTTGGGCGACTATTCTACTATTGAATTAGAGGGTTCTGGCTCAGGCGGAACGAGCGGTTCCGGAAACGGGTCAACGGGTTCCGGGATTTACAATCCCGATACATCGAACCTGTATCCGGATTGGGACACAGGCGGCTCCATCATCGGAGGGAATAATTCAGGAAGCTGGTCGAACGACTCCATCGTCAATGTTACGGATTATTTCGACGATAAGGGTGTACTTAATAAAAACCTGAAGAACGGCGAAATCGAAGCGGCCGTATTACCTAAAGACAATCGATATTTGACCGTCGACATGAAAACGGACGATGAAGTGGATTTGTACATTATTCTGGATGGACAAATCGCCCACTTGACTCAGAAGGAGCTTCCGAAAACGATATCTGTGGATGGAATCAAGCTGGTAGGCTTCCGTACGACCCAGCTTAAACCGAATCCATTGAAGGTTGCGGGGACCCCTGTCACCTTAACAGTGAAGCTTGATAAGAATAAACCGGAGCCGGTTAAGCCCGGTAAGAAAAAATGATGACAAAAGGCTTCCTCCATTCAATGGTGGGAAGCCTTTTATTGTGCTATTGCAGAAGATGCTTAAATGCACTGTAATCGATTTGCTGCTTATCAAGATAACTGGCCAAGCTTTTATAATCGCGTTTGGGGGTTGCCAGAATATAGCCGCGGAGACAAATGTCCTGCGTAATACGGTCCACTTTTTCTTCCAATGCGACTTCACCGATTTTGGCGGCAATGGAGTGGCGTGCAATATCACGGAACGGAGCAGGAACAGGATCGACAAGCATATCTAGAAAGGTTTTGGCTTCATCGGTCCATAAATGGCGGGACGATTCAACGTAATGGTTTTGCCAATCGAGCTTGGACATGCCATCCGCCTTAGGCAGCACCTTCAAAAATTTGCGGAACATAAAATAGCCGCCTATCGACATAAAGAAGAGCAGCACAAAAACCCAAAAGATGATAAAGTACATAAAACCCGAATTCATGATTATTGTCACCTCATCCTTATTATACCTTACTTTGGCGATATCCAAAAGTAGCCTTGTGGACAAGAGTCAATCCTAGTAAAATAGAGTGAGTGCGAAAAAAAAGGAGATGAGCAATACGATGGTAAAAATCGGTTCTCACGTATCGTTTTCAGATAAAGGGCTGCTGAACGCGGCAGAAGAAGCTATCTCTTACGGGTCGTCTACTTTCATGATATACACGGGTGCACCGCAAAATACGCGCCGTAAGCCGATTGAATCGCAATATATTGAAGAAGGCAAAGCCGTTATGGACAAGCATGGCATCGGAGAGATTATCGTACATGCCCCTTACATTATTAATTTAGGTTCATATAAAGATGATACGTATGAGCTGGCTGTTCGTTTTCTTCAAGAAGAGATTCGCCGTACGGATTATTTGGGCGTGAAGCAAATTGTTCTTCACCCTGGAGCTTACACGGACAAGGATGCCGAATATGGGCTCGCTCGGATCTCTGAAGGATTGAATGAAGTGCTGGCCGGCGTCAAGGATACGAATGTGAATATCGCTTTAGAGACAATGGCCGGTAAAGGAACGGAAATGGGCCGCAGCTTTGAAGAGATTGCCACTATTATCGACAAGGTAGAGGATAATGGTAGATTATCCGTCTGCCTGGACACATGCCACGTTCATGATGCAGGCTATGACATTGTGAATGATCTGGACGGAGTGCTCGAGCATTTTGATAAAATAGTAGGATTGGACCGAATCGGCGTTGTCCATTTGAACGACAGCAAAAACCCTAAAGGGGCGGGAAAAGACCGTCATGCACCAGTTGGGGCCGGCTGGATCGGGTTCGAAGCGATGAACAACGTAGTTCACCATGAAAAGCTGACGCATTTGCCTCTTATTCTAGAAACGCCATGGATTGGTAAAGAGGATAAGCTGCAGCGTCCGATGTATGAAGCGGAAATTGCTCTTCTAAGCGGTACGGTTGAGCAGCGTTTTGGCTCTAATTTCTTAGAGGATGTCGAACGTTTGGCGCATTTCTTCAGCAAGCAGGATGTTAATCACCGTGACTATGTGCTACGTGTATGGGATGTGCTTAAAACCGATGCCAAGGCCAAAAAAGAAGACGGTCGCGAGCCGATGGAACGCCTGTACGATCTGATTGCTGAGCACCGCATATTGCCGGAGCTTTCGGAAGAACAAATTAACCAGCGCTTAACAGCTTGGTTTGCAGGTCAAAAAGTGTTTCAATTGTAATGGAAATTTTGAAATGATGAAGGAGTAGTTAGTGTCATGACACCGAATGTATTGCCGAAAGCCCAACGGGACGATTTGAAAAACCGCGCGAGAATGCTAGTTTCCTGCCCGGACCAGCCAGGGATTGTTGCTGCAGTTTCCCGGTTTTTATACGAGCAAGGAGCTAATATTGAACAGTCTGACCAGTATACGATGGATCCGGAGGGCGGCATGTTCTTCATCCGGATCGAGTTCGATCTGGACAACCTGGATGAGCGCAGAGAAAAGCTTAAAACGGACTTTGCTGTCGTTGCAGAGCAATTCCAAATGAAATGGAGCATTAACCGCGCGAGTCGGAAAAAGCGTCTTGCCGTGTTCGTTTCGAAGGAGGATCACGCTCTGCTGGAACTGCTGTGGCAGTGGCAGGCGGGAGATCTGGAAGCTGATATCGCCATGGTCATCAGTAATCACGACGACATGCGCAGCTTAGTTGAATCGTTTGATATTCCTTACTATCACATTCCGGTTACGGCTGCAACGAAGGCAGAAGCCGAGCGCCAACAGCTGGAGCTTGTTGTAGGTAAGGTAGACGCGGTAGTTTTGGCTCGATATATGCAGATCATTACGCCGAAGTTTATCGAATATTTCCCTAATCGGATCATTAATATTCATCATTCCTTCTTGCCGGCTTTTGTCGGTGGTAAGCCTTACGCACAAGCATACAACCGTGGGGTAAAAATTATCGGCGCTACCGCACATTATGTGACGGAGGAGCTGGACGGAGGACCGATCATCGAGCAGGACGTACAGCGGGTGAGCCATCGCCATAATGTCGATGACCTGAAACGAATTGGTCGTCACATCGAACGCACCGTGTTGGCACGTGCCGTATCATGGCATGTAGAGGACCGGGTTATTGTACACGGCAACAAAACCGTCGTGTTTAACTAACGACAGCCAAAAAGAGACTGAACCTGTCATGGGAATGACGGTCAGTCTCTTTTTGTGTTCAGTATTTATTTAAGGTTTCATTATTTAAGGTTCCTAGCGCTGCTGTTAAGCTCCTTTATGATCTCCGAGAAGCGCCTGGATCACGGTTTTGTTTTTACCGGTACGCTTGGCGGAATAGAGTGACGCATCCGCTCCTTTGAACAGCGCTTCCTTACCGTCCCCTTTAACGTAATCTTGAAGGCCAATGCTCAAGGTGACCGCCTGCGAATCCAGCTCAGGATGAAGCGTGACCGCCAGCTTATGGCGAATTTGCTCAGCGATGAGAAACGACTGCTCGATCGTTTTCTCGGTGAAGATGACGGCAAACTCCTCGCCGCCGTAGCGTGCCACAAAGTCGTTTGGCGTGACCGTGTCCTTAATAATGTTGGCAACCCGCTGCAGCATAATATCGCCGACCCAATGACCGTAAGTATCGTTAATTTTTTTAAAATTATCGATGTCCATAAGGGCCAACTGAAGCGACAGATGGTTTCGTTCGTTCTGCTCAATCAATTTTTCCAAATACTCATGAAACGTCTTGTGGTTGTACAGATCGGTCAAAGCATCCATCTTCGAAAGCTTATCCATAATAATCGTCTTAACGAGCAGCTCCTGCTTCGTTTCGGTGGCATTCTTCAGATTGTTCAACAGCTCAATGCCGCTGATCGATATGTTCAAAGCTATGATCGTTACACCGATATACAGAAACAAAGTGCCTATAATATGAATGGGCTTCATGGCTACACGCAGCTCGGGAGTTGTGATGTACATAGCGGTAAAACAGATGAGTATCAGACAAAAGGCTACCAAAATGCGCTTCTTGCTGAAGGAGAGTACGGATGTTAGGATGGGAAAGATGTAGATTGCAGGTACGATGCCGATTGTTGGGTTCAAATAGATGATTGAAGAGGCGAAGATGATTCCAGTAACAATCATTAAATCATCACTTTGTATTTTTCGATACCTGTAAAGCATTTCCGATATACCGGTCACTGCCGCTAATCCGAAGGCTTGAAGGACTAGCGTGGCGAGGATACGCTCCCCTCCTGATGAGGTGTCTAATCGGTGAATCATGTATTCCAACGCAACGGTTAGAATAATGGTAATCCAATATAAATTCAGCATCTTTCGATAGGTTTGGCGTGTCTTGGCCAGTTCCAGTAAGAGATTCATAATTGACTTCTACCACTCCAAGTAAACAGGATTCATTCATCCGCGAATACTACATATTCGCCAGATTGAAACAAATTCCTCTCGGAGCAGGTGATATTTTCCGTATGAATTTTTTATGCCTAAATTAGGTTTAAGCTGGCAAACCGATACGGACAATGGTAAAATGGTGCAAGTGAGTTTCCGTGCAATTCACAATGCACACGTTAACAATGGCAGTGATTTCCGTACATTTTGGCCTTTGTGCTTGGTAGCGTCCGGAATTACCGCTTTCACTAAAATAAGTAGGAGGTTTTTTTTCATGACAGTATTGAATAAAGCGATCGAGCAATTATCGATTGACACGATCCGTACCTTATCCATTGATGCCATCGAGAAGGCAAAATCGGGGCATCCGGGAATGCCGATGGGCGCAGCGCCTATGGGTTATGAGCTGTTTGCAAAAATGATGAACCATAATCCGGACAATCCGACTTGGATTAACCGCGACCGTTTCGTGCTGTCGGCTGGCCATGGTTCCATGCTGTTGTACAGCTTGCTTCATTTGAGCGGGTATGATCTTCCGATGGACGAGCTGAAGCAGTTCCGTATGTGGGGCAGCAAAACTCCTGGACATCCTGAAGTAGGGCATACTGCAGGTGTTGACGCTACAACGGGTCCTTTGGGACAAGGTTTTGGTATGGGTGTAGGGATGGCAATTGCTGAGGCGCACTTGGCTTCGGTTTACAATAAAGATAAATTCAATGTAATTGACCACTATACGTATGTTATTTGCGGCGATGGTGACTTGATGGAAGGTATTTCTTCCGAGGCAGCTTCCCTTGCAGGACATATGAAGCTTGGCAAATTGGTTGTATTGTATGATTCCAACGATATCTCTTTGGACGGCGAGTTGAACTTGTCCTTCTCCGAGAGTGCAAAGAAACGCTTTGAAGGTTATGGCTGGCAAGTGCTCTTCGTAGAAGACGGCAACGATCTGAATGCTATCGAGAAAGCGATCAAAGAAGCTCAAAACGACGAGCGTCCTACGCTTATCGAAGTGAAAACAGTCATCGGTTACGGTAGCCCGAACAAAGCAGGTAAAGGCGGTCATGTAGGTCCTCACGGTTCTCCGCTTGGCGTAGACGAAGTGGCTTTGACCAAAAAAGCTTACGGCTGGCCGGAAGATCAACATTTCTATGTGCCTGAAGAAGTACGCTCACACTTTGCTGCTGTAAAGCAAAAAGGTATCGAAACCAATGCTGCATGGCAGCAAATGTTCGCTGAGTACGCTAAGGCATATCCTGAGCTTGCTAAGCAATTCGAAACAGCTGTTAACGGCGACCTTCCTGAAGGCTGGGATAAAGATATTCCTGCTGCCGCTCCTGCGGAAAAAGGAACTCGTACCGCTTCTGGTATCGTGCTGAACGCTATCGCTAAGAACGTAAAATCTCTCGTGGGCGGTTCCGCGGACTTGGAGTCCTCGACTATGACGCACATGAAAGATCTTGGCGTGATGACAGCAAAAGATTACAGCGGACAAAACATTTACTACGGTGTGCGTGAGTTCGGTATGGGCGCTGCTGTGAACGGTATGCTGCTTCACGGCGGTCTTAAAGTATTCGGCGGTACGTTCTTCGTCTTCTCCGATTACTTGCGTCCGGCTATCCGCTTGGCATCCATCATGAATGTTCCTGCTATCTATGTATTTACTCATGATAGTATTGGTGTCGGCGAAGACGGCCCTACTCATGAGCCGATCGAGCAATTGGCAGCTTTGCGCGTTATTCCTGGTGTTACTGTTATTCGTCCAGCAGACGGCGACGAGACAGCAGCAGCTTGGCGCTATGCGGTTGAGAACAAAAAAGGCCCTGTTGCCTTGATCTTCTCCCGTCAAGCAGCTCCTAAGCTGGATGGCACTGAGCAAGCCAATGCTAGCTTGAGCCGCGGCGCTTACGTTCTGTCTGATGCTGCTAATGGCAAGCCTCAAGCGCAAATCATCGCTACAGGTACGGAAGTACAGCTTGCCGTTGCTGCTCAAAAGCAATTGGCAGAAGAAGGCGTGCAAGTTCGCGTCATCAGCATGCCAAGCTGGGAGCTGTTCGATAAACAGTCCCAAGAGTACAAAGATTCCGTTCTTTTACCGGATGTTAAAGCTCGTCTTGCTGTTGAGATGGGTCATTCCTTCGGCTGGGATCGTTATGTTGGCGATCAAGGTAGCGTTCTTGGCATCGACCGTTTCGGCGCTTCCGCTCCAGGTCCTGTTGTTATTAAAGAATACGGCTTTACCGTGGAAAACGTGGTTGCCCGCGTGAAGCAGCTTTTGAAATAAATTAAACTTGAAGGCCGGGCTGACACAGTCCGGTCTCCCTTCCAAAGGAGAACAGCGAACCATGTCCCAATTTGAGCAAGTGACCGTATTGAAAAAAGCGAACTTTTACTTCGATGGTAAAGTAACAAGCCGTACTGTACTATTCGCGGATGGAACTAAGAAGACGCTGGGAGTTATGCTTCCTGGAGAGTATGAATTCGGAACGGATGCTAAGGAAATCATGGAAATTCAAGCTGGCGAGCTGGATGTACTGCTTCCTGGCACAAGTGAATGGCTTCATATTAACGGCACTGGGGAGTTCACCGTTCCTGCGAATTCGAAGTTCAAGCTGCTGGTTAAAACGCCTACTGACTACTGCTGCTCCTACATTGCAGAGTAGACCAGAAGCTTCGGAACGGACGATGGAATGACAAAATACCCTGCCGGCAACCTCCTTGGAGATTTGTGCTGAAGCAGGGTATTTGTGTCTTATAGGATTAGTGCTTCTATGTAACGGTATCGTTATTGTTGTTCCAGATGGTGCGCTATATAGGCTTCCAGCTGGATTCTGTCATAAGGAGCCAGTCCGGAAAGCAAGCAGCCGTAACGGAATGAGCCGTTGTTGTCACTCTCAATTCGGATGACTCTTCCTGTCACTGGAGGCAGCTCGGCTTCCTTAGGGAAGTGGATGACGATAAACATGTCTTCTGCCAACGGGAATTGGGATATGATCTGAAGGCCGTTCTCTGACAAGTCGTATAAAATGCCTGGGATCGTTTGACCAGTAAAGGCACCTTCTTGTTCCCATTGATGGACGGACAAGTGCAGAGGGATGTTCAGCTGCAGTCTGTTCGTTTTACGACGTTCTTCAACGACGGATTCTGTCTTGCTGATCTGCATATGCATCCAGTCCTCATAGACTTGGGCTACGGAGCACAAGTCGGCTTCACCAAGTCCTTTGCTTAAGCCCATCTGGAAAATGCCTGCCGCTGCTTTGAGCATCGGAGAAGGCATTTGGAAGCGATTGGTCACATCATTAGCCAGCAGAAGGTCTTTGAGCATCAGCTGAAGCGAGAATTGGTTGCTGAAGTCGCGGTTAATGATTTTAGCGCCTTTTAGCTCAGCTTGCTTGCTGTTGGCGCTGCCTGCAAGTACAATTTGCAGAAACTGCTCTGCATCCAATCCTGCCTTAGTCACGATGGACAAGCCTTCGGCAAGGCCAAGCGCGTTAATGCCGACCATCGTGTTGTGTGCGAGCTTGGCATAAGAGCCGGAGCCGGTTGGACCCATATAGACGATTTTGGAGCCCATGGCTTCAAACACAGGACGATGGCGTTCCAGAACAGCTTGTTCGCCGCCGATCATGAAGACAAGCGTTCCGCTTTCTGCGGCGGGCTTGCTGCCTGTGACGGGGGTGTCCAGAAAATCGACGGCACGTCCGAGCAGCTCGTTCGCTATTCGTTTGCTGGTATCCGGAGACACCGTACTGCAATCAATGACCGTTTGTCCGGCGGTCACACCGTGAATCACACCTTGATCGCCAAGGACGGCGTCAAGCACAACGGCATCGTTGCTCAGCATGAGAACGACGACATCCACACCTTGAGCGGCTTCGGACGGCGTTGCTGCCGTGTGCGCTCCAAGTGCTGCGAGCTCAGCGGTTTTCTCTGAGCTTCGGTTGTACACGACTACGTCGTAGCCTTTTGTTAAAAGATTGGCAGCCATGGGCTTACCCATAGTTCCTAATCCGATAAATCCAATCCTTTTCATCGAATCACCTCTGCTTACATTGTAGCATTTACCCCTATCGGTGTGAATGAGTCGCTTGCTTTTCCTTTGTGAAGTACAGTATTCTAATTTAAAGTATGATAGCCAAATTTAAGGAGGATGAAGAAGAATGAGCTCCAAGTTTTCTTTTGACTACAGCAAAGCGTTATCTTTCATTCAGCAACACGAAGTAGATTATCTCGCCGAGCCGATCAAGCTTGCTCACGAGCAATTACATAATAAAACCGGTGCAGGATCCGATTATTTGGGATGGATCGATCTCCCTGCGAATTACGATAAAGAAGAGTTTGCTCGCATTCAAAAAGCAGCTGGGCAAATTCAATCCGACTCTGACGCTCTTGTTGTTATAGGTATCGGCGGTTCTTATCTGGGCGCGCGTGCAGCTATCGAAATGCTGTCTCACTCGTTCTATAACCTTCTGCCGAAGGACAAGCGTAAAACGCCGGAAGTATACTTCGTTGGCAACAACATCAGCTCCACTTATGTAACGCATTTGCTGCAGCTGCTCGAAGGCAAAGATATTTCGGTCAATGTTATCTCCAAGTCGGGAACAACGACAGAGCCTGCGATTGCGTTCCGTATTTTCCGTGAGCTGCTGGAGAAGAAGTATGGCAAGGAAGCTGCCCGCAAACGCATTTACGCAACGACAGACCAAGCTAAGGGTGCTTTGAAGAAGCTGGCTACTGAAGAAGGGTACGAGTCCTTCGTAATTCCTGATGACGTTGGCGGACGCTATTCCGTGCTTACAGCGGTAGGTTTGCTGCCAATCGCGACTGCAGGCATCGACATTGAAGCTATGATGCGTGGAGCGGCTGACGCGAGAGTCGAGTTCTCCAACCCGAATCTGCATGAAAATCCAAGCTACCAATACGCAGCTGTGCGTAATGCTTTGTACCGCAAAGGCAAAACGACCGAAATTCTCGTGAACTACGAGCCTTCTTTGCACTTCGTATCGGAGTGGTGGAAGCAGCTGTTCGGGGAGAGCGAAGGTAAAGACAACAAAGGAATTTATCCTGCATCGGTTGACTTCTCCACTGACCTTCACTCGATGGGACAGTTCATTCAAGAAGGAAACCGCACCTTGTTCGAAACGGTTATTCAAGTAGCGGACGTGAATGAGCAAATCACAATCGGAACGGATGCCGACGATTTGGACGGCTTGAACTTCCTGAGCGGCAAAACCATGGACTTTGTTAACAAAAAAGCGTTCCAAGGTACAATGCTTGCACACACCGACGGCGGAGTGCCTAACTTGATCGTGACGCTTCCGGATATGAGCGCGTATACGTTCGGCTTTATGGTATATTTCTTCGAAAAAGCATGCGGAATCAGCGGTTACTTGCTCGGAGTAAATCCATTCGATCAACCTGGTGTTGAGGCGTACAAGAAAAATATGTTCGCCCTGCTAGGCAAACCAGGCTATGAGAAAGAAAAAGCAGAGCTTGAAGCAAGATTGACCAAGTAATGCTGGGAGAAAAGCAGTTCGCCCTTATTGTTTAGGGTGCACTGCTTTTTTCTCGTCAAGTTTCGTTACCACATAGGAAAGGATACCTTCACTAAGACATTATCGAAGTGAACGTTTCTATTGGCGATAAAAACTTCCGCTAAACGCGGTCGTACATCTAGGAAATGACGTCGATAGACGTTTTTCTCATGATGGTATGGTATACAGCAAGGGTTATGCAATGGTTTAGAAAGTGAGGGATTCGTTATGCTGCCCTATTATAAAACGGTCAAACAGGCCGGAGTTTCAGAAATTGTCATTAAAAAATCCCGTTTTATCGGTCATGCCATGCCGGTTGAGACGGAAGAAGAAGCGATACAGTTCATCGAGAGCATAAAGAAGGAGCATTCGATGGCTACGCACAATTGCTCTGCTTATATGGTCGGAGAGCGGGATCAATATCAAAAGCAGTCGGATGACGGTGAACCGAGCGGTACGGCAGGTAGACCCATTCTTGAGGTCATCAAGAACCAAGGCTTGAAAAATGTAGCCGTGGTGGTAACGCGATATTTCGGTGGTATTATGTTGGGCGCTGGGGGACTTGTCAGGGCGTATACAGATGGAGCGGTTGCGGGATTGGCTGCTGCAGAGCCCGTATACAAAGTGCTGCATCGCGAGGTATGGATCGAAATCGATTACACGTGGCATGGGAAAGTGGAGAACGAGCTGCGAAACCGTGAGATGCTGATGGGGGAGACTTTGTTTACGGACAAAGTAACGTTGCTCTGTCTTCCTCTGGCAGAGGAAGCCGATCGTTTCATAGCATGGATGACTGATGTCACGCAGGGACAGGGGATGATAACGGCTGGTGCGGAGAAATATATTGAGCACTCCGAGAAGCCTTAGCCGGAATGCAGATTACTCCATGAATTATATAAAAGGATGCTGAACGGTGTTGAGTCTGTTGGACTGGAATACCCACAGGAGTATAGTAGACATATTTCAAGTCTATAGGTTTCTCAAAAATTGGACGCCGCAAGGCGTTTTTTATTTGCAGTACTTTCATCCTATATTTTCTCTTGCTTTGCAGCAATAAAGTGATAAACTATTGAAGTGTAGAGAAAAACATAATAGGAAAGCGAGTTGAATCGTGTTGGCCAGAAAAGCAGTGGCGCAAGAGCTAAGCCGCGAAAGAATACTGGAGGAAGCGAGGCAGCTTTTCGCCGAACACGGCTATCATACTTTAACAATGCGCAGCATCGCCAAAGCGATGGGGTACAGTCACGGGGCGTTATATTATCATTTTAAAGAGAAAGCAGAGCTATTTTATGCGTTAGTGAATGCCGATTTTCAGATGCTGCTGCAAAGACAGAGAGAGATGCTCACCCGGACCCGAATGGGTGATCTGGGGCAGCTGGAGAAGCTGATGCTGGAATTTATCCGGTTTGGTCTCGAGAATCCATATCATTACGAAATCATGTTTATGATCAACGATGCGGATCTACAGCTGTATGGTAGAACAGAGCAAGCGCAATGTCTGGAGTTGTTTGCTACAGTAGTTCGTTCCGTTATCGCGAAGCAGTCGGGCAGTGAGCAGAGGATGTACAGCATTCCATGGAGTTTGTTTATGTCTATGCATGGTTTTATTTCCTACAATATCCGATATAACCAAACATACGAAGATGTGAAGAAGCTTGCCGAGCAGCATGTGAAATATTTATGCGAAGGGCTTCAGTAGCCAAGAAGGCTTCCGGTGAACATCTTTGTTCTCAAGGAAGGCATCGTGTAACCGCTTGTCTTAATCCTCATAATTCGCCTAGGCATAGTGTGCCTTGGATACATAGTACGCGCATCCGTTCAAAACATGGTACAATGGGAAAGCCAAAGACATAGTAAAAGCGTAGAGGCGGTTCGACAATGACACGGCTCACGAAATACATGATGGTCCTCTGAAGAGAAAGGATGAGAGAACGTTGGATTTAACTCGAAATACATTGGAAAATGTGGATTATATGATCGAAGAAATTAAGAAAAAGCTTCGTATGGCGACAGGAGCAGCTTTGAAAGCTACGTCCTTGAATGACGAGCAGTATGAGGACTTGAAAGACATATACGAAATGGTATCGTCCAAGCCTAATTTTAGCATTAGTGAAATCGAAGCGATTACGACCGAGCTGGGACGCCTTCGTAAAGTATAGTTTTAATGCCTTGAAGGGCCATGTTCCTATCTTTCTTAGGACAGGTATAAGCGAACAGGCAAGCCATCCTCCAATTCCGTACTATATAGTGTAGTTGAATGCTATGTGGCATCAGCCTAACACCCAGTATACGGAGGAGGACTCACATGCAAATGACGATTAGCAGCAAAGAAGTACAGAAGTTAATCGGTAAAACGGTTTATGCTGTTAAGAAAGACGGTACGACTGTAAGCGGTAAGTTAGTCCGCATTAGTGGAAATAAGCTCGTTATGGCTCCTGAAGAAGGGAAAGTCCAAACATCCGCTTTAGCACCGTTGGTATTATTCGATCTCCTTGCCATTGGAACATCCCCTTTTGCTTTCGGCGGTTTTGATGGCTTTGGCGGTTTCGGTTTCCCGTTCGGCGGATTCGGCGGCGGTTTCTTCTAAGAAGCAAGTAAAAGCTCATCCGGGGCTCTGCAGCCCGCGAATGGGCTTTTTTACTTGCTCTTAGCGACTGTTAATGAACGAAGCCAATCGACCAACAAATAGATCGCCGGTATGATTTCCACTACGATGACCATACCGACAAGGCTGCTAGAAACCATTTCCGAGCTTTCAGCCGTAGAGCTTACTACATATAAAGAAATCCCGATAATTAGAACGGTCGTGGATAAGGTTAAGGGCTTATGGTCTTTTAACGAGAAGAGCTGGGCGATATTCATAGTAATTAAATACAGAAGAAAGCTGATTTTAATAAACAAACCCGTTATCCATAGGGCAATCAATAGGGGATCCAAATTTTCAAAAAAAGAGCTGCCGTGTATATACCGAATCAGCTCTAGCTCAGGATAAGTTAAATTACCCATCAGCTCAGGGCCGAAGATGAGTATTGCAGGTAAAATGTTGGTCAAAATGATAAAAACGGCAGTAAAGGTGGCGCCGGCAATCGTCCGCATTGTTTTCTCGGTATTGCATATTTTCGGGAAAAGAAACAGAATGAACGCTGTCTCTCCGAATAAACAAGCGTTTGCCCACATCCCATTCCATACCTCAGGAAGGTCGAAACGGTTAATAAAAGCTATGGCCATGTCCACATTCATTTCTTTCTTTACAAAAAAAGGGGTCACCAGAACACCGAATATACTGATGAAAAAAATACCCTGCGCGCAGCGGAAAATGGTTTCGATCCCGCAGCGAACCGCCGCCACGAAACAAATGCCAAAAAGAGCGGCGATAGCCCAGCTCGGGGTAGCCGGTAAATAAACTTGAATGATGAAATCCTCCAAATCATGCAAAATAAATGAAGTGATGAAAAGCAGGCATATCACGATGATGATCGTAAGCGGAATATGTACCCATCTACTTAATATCTCTTTGCCGTAGATAGCAAAATACTGGTCTGGCCTTCTCTTGGCAAGGCAGTAGGAGATATAGGTGATGAGTACCGAGAGGCAAGCACCTAATAGCATACTCAACCAAGTTAGATACCCGGAGGTCCTGGAGACATAATCGGCATATAATCCAAGCGTGCTTGTAAACAAATAGATAGAAAACATCATGAACAGCTGCGTCTGGGTTATTTGCCTCACTGCAAGTCCTCCCGTCAAGATTCCATTTTCAAAAGGGATTGAATAGGACCGAAGACGGTTTCTATCAGATCCTTCAATTGCCATTGTTCTCTAACGTAATATAATATTTCAAAGCTGATGAATGTAGCTGCAGCGTAACCGAGGACTATGAAGAACGTTCTGCGCTTTCGTCCATGACGGGTCAAATAGTGCCATTCCAAATACAGAACGATAGCATATATGATCATGATAATAATCATGTGTCCTTCTCCACCACGGTTACAGATTCTATTTCGGTTCCCAGCCGGCGGATGGCGATATCCGCATGAACCACAATTTCGGCTTTTTCATCAGAGTAAAGCTCGTTCCATTGAGGTCTTAATGTTTTCCACTGCTGTGGATAGTACCAGGAGATATAGTTGCCGAAGTGAAAAGCATCCGCCTTGACTTCCCTTGTTTTGTCGATCATGCCCATCATGCGCTTCTCTACCTCTAATTCAAGCTGTCGAGCCAATACTTTCAATTGGTTAGGGTCTTCTACATTCATATTGGTATCCGAAGAGAGCAGCCGTGCATTTGCTGTACTTTGGAGATGAATAGCTACTTGCTCTCCTGTGATGCGAGGTCTTATTTTTGTGCGTGAGTGTTCGATAAAAAAACTGACTTTGCGCCCGTCTGTCGGTGAATTAATCGTAATTTCCGCCTCGTTCAACTGGCCGAGAATCCATAGTGCTCCCCGCATATCCTTTATGCCAACGGTTTTCTGCATTTTTTTGTTTTTAAATATGGCAGCCCCTCCTGCTCCCATCCAATCCTGCTGTTTACCATTCTCACTCTCGATTTGTTTGGGTTGAAAGGAAAGCAGGGGAACTACCATATCTCCTCCAGTGAAGTTAGCCATGAGGAAATCTTTAATCGTGGCTTGAATCGTTTCATGCTGGAGAACATAAGCGGCTACAATATCCGTTGGAAATCTTTCGAATATGGTAGGAATGTTAGCTAATTCTTTTCCTTTTCCTTCGGCTACGAATACGCTGGCATTAATGTGAATTCGGGGCTCTCTGGCCAAAAATTCCAGCACAGGGCCTATCCCTTCTTTGGCGAGCTCTTTGCCAATAATGACAACACTGGATTGTCCTAAGGTGATTTTGCGGGACAAATCTATCTGAATGTTACGCAGCGCTTGTCCAACATTGGCACCTTCTTTGGAGATAAAAGTATAGGGGCTGCCTGTTTGCGGTCCGCTGCCGCTGCCTGCCATTCCAGGAATCATCCGGTTAGGGAGCGGGAAACCGATAGTAAGCTCAATTCCTTGTTTGCCTTTATCAAAAATCATGAGACGAGCAAAGGCACGATCATTCAGCTCAATAGTCGACCAGCATCCGCTTAGTAGGAATAGAAGGGGTAAGACGGCTGACAGTACGATCGTTTTTCGAAGAAAGTTTAGCGAAATCAATCTTCATCTTCCTCCTCGTGATCCCATCTCCGCGTATTCTTCGACTGTCTTTGCGTGCCGCTCGATGAGAGCGAAGGGCGTTTTTTCATCAACCACCAGGGGGCTCTGATAAAAGTATCCTTCCAATCACTGAATGAGAGAGGAGTGAGTGGGGTGAGATAAGGCGTCCCAAAAGATCGCAGAGAAAGTAAATGCAAGTAAACCAAAATCAACCCGCAGGCAATCCCGAACAATCCGAACATGCCGGCCAATATCATAATTGGAAAGCGCAGCAGCCGGAAAGCCAGTCCGAGATCGTAATGCGGAATGATGAAGGAAGCAATTCCAGTTAAGGCAACGATAATGACCATCGCAGCGGATACGATGCCCGCTTGAACGGCCGCTGTCCCGATAATAAGCGCTCCTATAATGGATACGGCTTGCCCGATCGATTTGGGGATCCGGATTGCTGCCTCTCGCAGCGCTTCGAAGGCCAGTTCCATCATAAAAGCTTCAATAAGGGCGGGAAATGGCACTACTTCGCGGGATGATGTAATTGTAACGAGCAGCCGCTTAGGGATGATCTCCGGATGAACGGTCGTTACGGCTATATAGGTTGAGGGCAGCAGCAGTGAAATGAAAATGAACGCGAATCGGATCCAGCGAATCCAAGTCGAGGAGATGAACCGCTGGTAGTAGTCCTCTGCGGACTGCATCAGCATGAACATGGTGACGGGTGCAAGCAGGACGATAGGCGTGCCATCTACGATGATGACTATTCGACCCTCCAGTAAAGAGGCGCAAACAACGTCAGGTCTTTCGGTATACTGCATTTGAGGAAATGGAGAATAGGGATTGTCCTCAATAAATTCCTCAATATAGCTGCTTCCCATAAGTCCGTCCACATCGATTTGAGATAGCCTTCGTTTCAATTCCTGTACGAGCTCCGGCTTGCAAACCCCTTGTATATAGCCGATGGCAACATCCGTATGGGTATGCCTGCCTATCTTCATATATTCAAGCTTGAGATCGGGTGTCTTGAGTCTTCTGCGGATAAGGGTGGTGTTAACCTGCAAGCTTTCAATAAACGCTTCGCGAGGTCCTCGGATGACCGATTCGTTAGGCGCTTCATCTATGGCTCTTTTGGGATAGGAGGTGACAGGCAAATCGAGAATTCGGCAGTCTCCCTCAACGAGAAGCAGCGCATGGCCTTCCAGTATTGCGAGTAAGCCTTGACTTACAGTTGCAGCCAAATGCATCCCTGTAACAGGCAGACGTCGATCATCGAAAATTTGTTTGCAAAAATCGGCTGCATCTACAGCATCCATGGATAGAGCGGCCTGCAGCACTTCCTTTTGCAAAGTCTCCAGATCTATCATGTTTTTAATGAATAACAGCGCGCAGGCTGTTCCTGATGAATGCGTAAAGTTCTGTATGATGACATCGGAATTGCCGGAAAGCTGCTTTTGAAACCATGCGACTCTAGCGTCAATATGTATAGATCGATCGAGCTGATCCGTGGCAGCCCCCGTAGGCTGTCCTTGCTGTTGAGACTCGGTTGGGCTGTTGGAGACGGGCGGGTGGATGTGACGTCTTAACCAAGTAAAAATCGACATGCTTATACCTCATACTCTTTGCTGTTCATGTTTAAATGTTTACCTATATTGGATTTTTTTATTCGGGATAGGCTCAGCACAAATAGCCATCCCATTGCACAATTGGCAGATAGGGATGGCTATTCGTATAGTAAAGACCCTAGGAAGGTCTCTTTGTTATTTAAATTGATTTATTTAACGTCCGCAGCATTTTTTAAATTTTTTGCCGCTTCCACAAGGACAAGGGTCGTTCCGTCCGACTTTTGTCTTCGCTGCAAACTCAATGATATTCGGCTTAGCCGATACTTCCGCAGTAGCGGATTCAGCTGCGGGGGACAGTTGATGTGGAGTATAGCCCTTGAGAGCCCATTGTCTTGTATTATTGTGGAGGTCTGCGATATGATCCATGAACGCTTTGACCATGTCCAGCTCATTGATTTCCAGAAGCTGCTGTAATAGCTTGAACACTTCTGTCGGCGATCGATCGTTTCGAATGGCGTCAACGCACTCTTCTACGATATAGTCTGCCTCGTCCAAAGAAATGGTATAGTTTTTGCGAATAAAAAGTACGAAAGCCTGATAACTTGCATTCCGGTCGACAAATTGGGGTGCACCGGCATGTAATAATTGAGCCTTAGTGAATGGAAAGAACGGCAATTGGGATCTCGACTCTTGCTCGTTTTTCACTTTGTCTGCATCCAGCACACTGCTGTTGGAATAACCGTACGTATCGGTTTGCAGCTCCTCGTAGAACGATACGGCTTCTTGAAGGATAGCCGTATATTCGCCTAGCTTGATTTTGGTTCCTGTTAACTGGTTCATTTGCCGTTCCAGCTCATTTAAGCTTAGGACGCCATAGTAGTAGAGCAAGCCGTGTGTGAGCTTAATCCACTCCGTATTTTTACGGATTTGATCCCGATAAGAAGAACTGTCCACGCGTTTGAAGCAGGCAAGCACTTCCTGAGGCATAACCAGTGTTTTATTCCCTTCGTAAGTACCGGTACAGAGAATACCTCTTTTTTTGAAATAATCGAGCTGATAAGACTCCAACGGAGTATAGCCTTGTCCGCCGCGGTCCGCCAGCTGCTTCAAAATTTGGTAGCGGGCTTCATCGAATGCAAGCAGCAGGCTAGAAAGCGTCAATGGCATTTGCTCCACCAACACATCGATAAGCTCTTGCTTCTTTAAGGAGCTTGCTCCTTTGATTCCCAGGTTCATACGAATGGTTGACAGCTCCGGTTTGGTAAGCTTGGCCAAATAGTCGGAAAGTGTAACCGGCACCTCAATGTCGGGCCAACGCTTTTCTTCCTCTTTCAACAGCATCTTCTGATCGGTTTCGCTCAGATGCTTGTCCATCATGTATTCATCCTTTCTGAGCAGGTAAAAGCCCCATCCGAAATTTAGTTTAGCTTGGATGGGTTTTATTGTAACATTATTTTGGAATCCATATTTCATCCAATCACACTAACAAATAACACAGAGCGTGTGATACTGCTCAAATGTAATTATATAGCATAATGAAATAAATATTAAGCAGATCGGTGAAATTGTCAAAGTTTCACGTTGACAAACCGCACTATTTGTCGATTTAACGGAGAATTTGGTCGAAATTCATCTTACTGAATATTTTAACCAGTTATTGATGAACAATCAACCACCCCGATAAGATACCATCATGAATCCTTATAAAACGTTTTTTTGAACTATGAGTAAGGCTTCATCCAGAGATAAAACGACTTCGGTTGTTTCCTTCATGTCCTTCAAACGAACCTTGCCATCGGCAGCCTCATCTTCGCCTATCAAAATCACATACCTGATGCCTTTGGATGCAGCCGAGGCAAGCGATTTCTTTAGTTTACGTCGACTCGTATCCAAACCGGTGGGGATATCGCTCGCACGAAGCTCGGCAGCCGTTTTTAATACTACAGGGATTGTGGCTTCTCCAATAGGAATGACTACGACTAGAGGAACTTTGGCTTCCAGTGGACGGTCCCTCAGCAGCTCCATGATGGATTCCATTCCGAAAGACATGCCTACGGTCGGATAGGCAGCCTCATCTCTGTTAACCAGCTTGCCAATGATCTCATCATATCGTCCGCCTCCGCCTAAGCTTGATGTGAACGAACTGCTTGCATCGAAAATTTCGTACACAGTACCCGTATAAAAAGATAGCCCTCGAGACAAGAAAGGGTCGAATTTACAGGTTTGATCCAGTCCTAGCTCTTGGATGAGCTCTTGCAGAGCTTGAACCTCCAAAGAGCCTTTGGAATCGACTATTCCGTATAGGTCAGATATTTGCTTAAACGTTGGGTCATCCAATTGAATTAGTTCAGTTATAGCCTTTGTTACTTGAGCATCCAGTCCTTTGTCAGCAAGCTCTTGGATGACTCCTTCGTTTCCGATTTTTGCTATTTTATCAAGTGTTAGCATGACCGAAGGTTTTTTGTCGGAAGGTACTCCCATCGTTTCAAGAATTTCTCCGAGGAATTGGTGATTATTCCACCTGAGCGTAATCGGTATATTTAGTCTTTTGAACACTTCGGCAGCAACTTGCATTAATTCGGCTTCCGCCTCAGGTCCGTCGATCCCAACAATATCAACATCGCACTGCAAAAATTCACGTAGACGCCCCCGCTTTACTGGACCATCCCGAAAAACTTTCCCCATTTCATACCTCTTATAGGGGAGTTCAATGCCGGGATTCAATGCAATGACCTTGGCAAAAGGAATGGTCAGGTCGTAACGAAGCCCAAGGCGGCGCATTCCTTGATCCGTTAATTGATACATTTCCTTAAGGATTTCATCGCCACCGGCATATTTCGAGGTCAAAAGGTCAAGCTCATTCAGAATCGTAGAATCCATTTCGTCAAAATCATATAGCTCAAATACTTCCTGCAGTACGGTTTGCACCTTTTTTCGCAGCGCTTGTTCCTTTCCGAAGAAATCGTAGGTACCTTTTACATTTTGCATAGTTTCCAATCCTTTCTTGGGGAAAATAAAAAACGCGCCGGACCTCTTGGTCCTGCGCGTTCATATGCCGCAGGGAGGCCAACGCGAGAAGCGTTAGCCCACCCTGAAAATGTACAGGTGTGCTAACGCTGCTTGTAATGATGAAGTTGATTTAGCATGATGGTATTCATGGCGTCCAATCCCTTCAACAATGGTTGAGATCGATTATAGCAAGAGATGGGATGGGATGCAAGGGGCTGGATTTAATCCAAAGATAGTAAATTGGAAAAAAAGATGCACCGTTCTGTAGCAGAACGTGCATCTGATAGTAACTTTTCTAACTTCTCACTAGGAGCACGGTACACTCCACATGTGCTGTCTGAGGGAACATGTCCACCGGCTGAATCCATTCCAGCCGGTAGCCGCTTTGAAGCAGCGCCTGGCAATCCTTGGCCAGGGTGGAGGGGTTGCACGACACGTAGACGAGTCGTGCGGGCTTGGCGGCCGCGATCGCGTGTAGCAGCTCGCGTTCGCAACCCGTGCGCGGCGGGTCCACTACGACTACGTCGGGGCAGATGCCGCGCTTGACCCATTCGGGCAGCAGCGTTTCCGCGCGCCCGACGAAGAACTTTGCGTTGTCGGCTCCGCTCAACTGCGCGTTGCGGCGGGCGTCGTCCACCGCCTCGGGGATGAGCTCGATGCCGCGAACTTCCTTGGCCTGCGGAGCGAGCCAGAGCCCGATCGTGCCGGTACCGCAGTAGGCATCGACGACGAGCTCTTCACCGGTCAAAGCTGCAGCCTCTTTGGCGGCATCGTACAGCCTAACGGTCTGCTCGGGGTTAAGCTGGAAAAAAGCGCGAGGCGATAAGGAGAAACGAAGACCGCCCAGTTCTTCGTCCAACCGTTCCTCGCCCCAGAGCACGTGAGTCTCCTCGCCAAAGACAAGCGGCGTATCAGCCTTGTTGATGTTTTGGGCGATCGTAGTAACAATCGGAAGCTCGGCACGGATGGCTGCAATCAGCCGATCCTTGTCGGGAAGACGTTCCGAAGCCGTAATGAGCGTGAGCTGGACGCTGCCAGATTGCTTGCTGACCCGTGCTACGACGGTCCGAACGATCCCTTTGCGGCTGCGTTCCTGATAAGGCTGAATATTCAGCCGGGTGAGGATCGCTTTTACTTTGCTGATCACTTCATTAATCTCCGGGTGCTGGATGGGACAGCCCGAAATGTCAACAAGCCTATGAGAACCGGGCGAGTAAAGCCCCGTGATGATCTGATCGTTCGACCAGCCGGCCTGAAGCTGCGCTTTATTGCGATATCCCCACGGCTCATCCATGCCCATAATGGGACGGAGTGGCAAGTCCGCCAGCTTGGCGTACCGATTGAAGGCTTCGCGTACAAGCTCTTCTTTGGCACGAAGCTGAGCGGGATAAGTCATATGCTGAAGCTGACAGCCTCCACAGGCATCATAGACTGGACAAGGCGGCTTCGTCCTATCAGGCGATTTCTTTTCGATAGCAACTAACTGAGCGGTCAAGTAGTTGGATTCTGCTTTAGTGACTTGGGCTTTTACAACTTCCTCAGGAAGAGCGCCGTCAATAAAAACCGCTTTTCTTTTGTAATAACCGACACCTTCTCCGTTAATGCCTATTCTTTTAATCGTAACGACGATGCGATCTCCCGGCTTGACATCTTCTCCGCTTCCGGCAACGTTTTTATGTTGGGGAGCCTGCCCCTTAAACGGCTTCTTCCCTTGCTGGGAAGTCCGTACTTCTTTCTTATTCATATACAGTAATCGCTCCGATACACAATATTAATTCATGATTTTCGTTCAGTTACAGTTACTATATCACGTTCAGACTGAAGGAGAAACCAAGAGGGTATGAAGATCGGCGTTTTAAAAAGCCAGCTGATTATTCATCATTTTTTTGGCATAAGGCGCCACCGTTTTACATATATTTCAACTTTCTGGGAAAAATAGAAAGAGAATCTCGTATCGTCGCAGATTTTTAACGATCTGTTTATGTTCCGCTAATCTTGTCTTAATATTTGGGCGGTATCCTAACGATAACGAGGAACCAAAGAAGGGAAGATCGAACATGATTTTATACCAAATGGCTAAACGCATGGAACAGCGCCAACAATTAAAAAGAAACATTCTCTTATCCGAAGGGAATCGGGAGCAGCTGCTTTCGCAAAAGGATCAGGTGGAGGAACAACTGATGAGTCAAGCGAATCGGTGGAGCGAGGACGGCAACGATGAGTTTTTGCTTCAAGCCATGACACCAGAAGCCGGTTGGACCGAACACAACAATAGCTGGATATAGCAGGAAAATGGAGAGATTGTTCCATTTTCTTTTTTTTGTGTTCAATCCCGTTTCCGTGTAGAATAAAGAAATACATTGATTCTGCAAGCAAATGAGGGTATCTATATGAAAGTTGTACTATCTACGCTTAATGCGAAATACATTCATACCTCGCTCGCGCTTCGTTATTTGAAGGCGTTTAGCGAGAAAGATTTTGATATAGACATCGTAGAGTATACGATTAAGGATCCGGCGATGAATATCGTTTCCGATCTATTTCAAAAGAAGCCGGATATTCTCGGTTTCTCCTGTTACATCTGGAATATCGAAGAAACAATCACTGTGATCAGTATGATGAAGAAGATCAATCCGGAGCTTATCGTCGTATTAGGAGGACCGGAGGTTTCTTATGATACGGAATATTGGATGAACAGGCTGCCTGATGTGGATTACATCGTGATGGGTGAGGGAGAAGAAACGTTCCATCATCTGCTGCAGGAGCTTACAGGAGATCGGAAGCTGTACAGCGTGTTTGGCGCTGCCTACCGCAAAAACGATAAAGTGATCATCAACCCGCCGCGTCCTAAGCTGCAGCTGGACGATATTCCTTCGCCGCACCGTTTTGCCGAGGATGTTCCGAGCTTAGCGAACCGTGTCGTTTATTTCGAGACAAGCCGCGGCTGTCCGTTCAGCTGTCAGTTCTGCTTGTCTTCAATTGAAGTCGGCGTTCGGTACTTTGATATGGAGCGCACCAAAAGCGATCTTCTGTACTTGATCGATTCAGGAGCGAAGCTCATTAAATTCGTAGATAGAACCTTTAATATTAAAAGGGACTATGCGATGGAAATTTTCGAGTTCCTTATTCAGAACCATCGAGGAACGGTGTTTCAATTCGAAATTACGGCTGATATTATGCGGCCTGAAGTATTGGATTATTTGGCTGAGAACGCTCCCCCTGGCGTATTCCGTTTCGAAATTGGGGTACAGTCAACGAATGATCTCACGAACAACCTTGTCAAGCGGAGGCAGAACTTTAGCAAGCTTACGCGTACGGTCACCATGGTTAAGGAAAGTGGTAAGATAGACCAGCATCTGGACTTGATTGCCGGTCTGCCTGAGGAGGATTACAACTCCTTCCGCAAAACGTTCAACGACGTGTTCGAATTAGAGCCGGAGGAGCTTCAGCTCGGATTCTTGAAAATGCTTCGCGGAACGGGAATGCGCGCCGATGCTGAGAAATATGGTTATAAATTTATGGATCATGCGCCTTATGAAATTCTTGGCAACGATATTTTGCCTTTCACCGACTTAATCAGGATTAAACGAGTAGAAGACGTACTGGAGAAATATTGGAACTCCCATCGGATGGATCATACCGTTAATTATTTGATCCGGGAGGAGTTTCCTTCCGCATTTGATTTCTTCCAACAATTTGGGGATTTCTGGGAAGCTCAGGGCTGGCAAAAAATCGGCCATCAGCTGGAGGATTTGTTCACCCGGTTGCGTGCCTTTCTGACCCAACGTGAGACAAAGCAGCTGCATGTGGTGGAAGGTTTAATGAAGCTAGATTACTTCCTTAATCATAAGTACAAGCCTAGAAAAATATGGTGGGAATTCAAGCTGGATAAAGCGGCTCAGGCCAGCTACTTCAAATACCTTGCAGAACATCCGGAGATGGTTTCTGAGACTTTTGCCGCACTGCGTATTAGTGAGAAGGATCTGCACAAGCATGTGATGGTAGAAGTACTGCCGTTCCGGTTGGATCATTATTTGGAAACCGGCGAAATGCTTTCCGATGAAGAACGGCTGCTCGTGGTGTACTTCCCGCCTGATGCGGCTGCGCCAGCTCAATATTTTACTTTAGATGCTGCAGCTACAATCGCATAATTTCTTTACTCAAAGCCTCTTTCTCATGGTGAATGCCATAGGAACGAGGCTTTTATTTTTACATCATGCTTAAGAAGGAGGAACAAAATACAGCGCCTTGCGTCATTGTATATATCTGGAAAACGAAGTGGGGCGTGAGGAGATGAACGGGTTAATCGCGGTGTTAGTTTTTATTATGGCAGGGTCCGGTTGGGGAGGTGAGGAAGTCAATTGGGGAAGGCAGACAGCGGTGCAATTAGGGCCAGCCGCTCAACCGCCAATCAACATTGAAAGGATCGTTCCAACCGAAAGACAAAGGGAGTTTACGGAAGAGCTGACTTATTCGATTGAATCGGAGCAGGATTCACGGCTGTCGGAAGCCTTTCGACTTTCTTACCCCAATGGGATAACCATGCCTAAACGAATCCTGGTAAACAATCCGTATCGACTGAAGATCATTTTTTCCGAGGAGGTAGACCGAAGCTCAGTAGAGGAACTGCTGGGCAAGCAGCTTCAAAATGCAGAGTGGTCTATGGAGTGGGAGGACGGTAAAACTATTCAGCTTGTTTTGAACTTTCCGGAATCAGCTGCAGCTGAGGACAATTATACGATATTGCATCTATCAGGCGTTCAAAGCTTAAAAGGCCATGTACTGAAGGGAGATGAGCATGTGGTACTGCAGGCTGTTCAGTCTGTAGAGGTCAAGGCATGGAATTCTCTTAACGAGGAAACCTCAACCTTGTACTTAGGAAAAGACGATACCCAAACCTTATCTTTCTCACCTGACAGACAATGGTTGTTGAGGGGCGAAAGAGTCGAAAATCCGATTGCTGCCGAAGAAATCTATGAGTTGATGAATCGTGAAGGACATGTGATCCATTCCTTTCCTTATGGTCAAATAGGATATCCACAATGGTTAAATGATGGGCAATCCCTAATTTACATGAAGGATACGTGGAAAAGACAGGAGGTTTGGCTGTATAACGCTTTAACCGGGGAAGATCAGCTATTCTGGATGCTGCCCAAATCCGATGAGCTCAATTACCAGAGGATTGCAGGTATCGCAGTCGACCCTTCTACGGGACAAATAGGAATTGCAGCAGCCTATCTCAGAGACGATGAGCGGTTTTCTTTGGATTTGCTCCTGTTTGATTCAGCCGAATATACCGAGCCGACTGCAGCCTACACCGGAATTAGCAGGTACCGCTGCTTGGAAGGTCCTTGCTCGGCTTGGATAGAATTCATAGGAAAGGGGCAGCTCTATTATACAACCGTGGAGTCGGAGGCATGGAGTGCTCTGCCTGAAGTCTATATATTGGATACCTCTACGGGAGAAAGGAAGAGAATGGACCGCTTGGAGACTGCCCAATGGGGAGAGAGCAGAGTGGTCATTTCTGACCGTGATCATGGGGTATATGTGCGAATGACGGGTAGGGAAGAGGGAAAGGAAACGATTGTGGTGTATGATTCCCGCAGCGGGGAGCGGCACGAGATCGAGTCGGCTGTAGAGCTGCTTGCTCACAGCTTGGAGGGATTTCATCTACAGGAAGATGGACGTATTGTCTTTTATGCAAAAGGATTGACCTGGTTCGTGATAGATTTACACAAGCAAACGATAGAGCCTTATCAGGGTGAGACGCTACCAACACCTATGAAAGATGAGGATCTCAAGCTGTATGGGTCTCAAGACGGAATTGTTGTATATGGTATAACAAAAAATAACCACCCTTGATATATGGTGGTCAGAGTGCCGAAAAACCAATTATTCAGAAGCTGAATGAAGGCGGGAGGTGGGGGATTCCCTGGAGGAGCGTAAGCGGCTGGAAGGGGATACCTCACCGGAGTATCACACATACATCTGAATTATCATGGTTTTTTCGACAGACGCCCCCCTGATAAAGGGGGGCTTTTGCTTACGTTAAGGGAGATAGCTCCGCAGCACGGTCATGGACCCTGTCAGCGTATAATTTCCTAGATTAGCAGGAATCAAGTAGCACTCACCAGGCTTGACAGAAAGCTCGCCATCCGCCCATTGGATGGTTCCAGATCCGTCGCAGATGATATGGATGATGAAGCTGTCTGCGCTTGTTTGCAATGTCCATGTTTGCTCTGCCTTGCCCTTTTCTGTAACGAAGAAGGGTGAGTTGGCCAGAGTAAGCCATTGGTTGGAAGCGGGAAGATCCGTCTTCATATAAGAAGAGCCTGAGCCTTCATAAGCAATGACATTCAAGGAATCCTCGATATGCAGCTCCCGCGGCTTGCCGTCTAGCCCTAAACGGTTATAATCGTACAGCCGATAAGTACTGTCCGAATTTTGTTGAATTTCCGCCACGAGTATACCTGAGCCAAGTGCATGTACGGTTCCTGCCGGAATATAAAAGGAATCGCCGGCTTCCACCGAGATTTCGCGTAAGCAATCTAAAATTCGGCCTTCTTCGATGGCTTGGGCTAATTGCTCACGAGTTACACCGTCGTTCAGACCATAGATGATTTTGGCTCCTGGTTTGGCATCGAGAATGTACCACATTTCGGTTTTGCCAAGCTCGCCTTGCGGCAATCGGTCGTAATGGTCATTCGGATGCACCTGCACGGATAAATCATCCTGACAATCGAGTAGTTTAATTAATAGAGGAAAACGGCCGTTTTTCTCGGAGAAGCCTTTGCTTCCGAAAAAGTCTTTCCCATACTGTTCACGGATTTGATCCAGACCCAGACCAGCAAGCTCTCCGTTGACTACTTTGGTCGTACCGTTCGGGTGGTCGCCAATCATCCAGCCTTCACCGATCGGACCTTCGGGCAGCTCCAGCCCAAACTGCTCCAAGGCACGGCCTCCCCATACGCGTTCTTTCATTTCGGGTTGAAATAATAAAGGATATGGTTTCAAAGAGTTCCCTGCTTTCTAAGGTTTTTCCATTTTTCCAGTAGCTTGCTTGCATTATATCAACTGGTTTGCCTTTTTTCTACTGCAATTAAGTAGGGCGGGTTGTTGCTGCGATTCAGAAAACGATACTCCAGCACCTGGTATTGCTTCTGTGAAAGCTGTCCCAGCCATTCGTGAACAGCCTCTGCTTCATGTCCGCCGCCTTCATGACCTGTATATAAGGCGATGGTCAAAATGCCGCCGACGCGCAGCATGTCCAAAGCGGCCTGCAGGGCGGGTAGGGTAGACTCAGGCTTCGTAATCGTGTGCTGGTCGGCTCCTGGCAGGTAGCCCAGATTAAACATGACGGCACCTACAGTGCCGCGCGCTGCTTCGGTTAGTATCTCCTTAAGCAGCGCATGGCTGTTCAAATGCAGCTGGACGGAGGTACAGCCGGGTATTTCTTTGGCTAGGCGCTGCTCGGTTAGAAGCAGCGCCTGTTCTTGTATATCAAAGGCGTGAACAGTACCTTGCGGACCGACGCATTTGGCTAAAAAGACGGTGTCCACACCGTTGCCTGCCGTAGCATCGATTACGGTTTCGCCCGGAGTGACACGTTCTTCGATTAACTTATGGGCGAAGCTTAATATTGATAAGAAACCCATCTGAGCCTCCATAGATCCAAAATAGAATGAGTGCAAGTAAAAGAGGAAACTATATATACCATGTTTACTTACTTATTTATAGAAGGAACACGATTATTTCGATCCTCCGCCAGCCATTGGCGGTGTTAGAAGATCCTGTCCCGGCGGGACAATAGGCGACTTGCTGCCGTCACCCGATGGTGTAGGAGCCGGAGTAGCCTTCGGAGGGTCCTTGATGGACGACGGCGGCAATGTCGGTGTCGTCGGTTCAGTCGCCTTCGGCGTGTCGGGCACCACCTGCGGCGGTGGCGTCTGCTCCGCCAAGGGCGTCTTCGCCGGCGGCAGCGTAGGCTTGGCCGCCGCGGGCTTCTTCGGCGCGCTCGTAGACGCGCCGCTGTTGCCTGCTGCGCCGCCGCTCGGCGCAGCAGGCTCTACCGCTGCCGCCGGAGGGGCAGCGGTGTTGTCGCCGCCAACGGTACTGCCGGACGCTTTGTCGTCTGGCTGCTCCGCCTTTGGCGGCGCAAGCAGCTCGCCCGCGTCAGGCGGCTTAGCGGGCGCGGGGCTCTCCTGCGGCTGCGGGGCAGGGTCGCTGCTGCAGCCGGAGATCAGTGCTGCGGTGACCAGCGCCGCTATCCATGTCTTTTTCACGAAGCATTGCTCCTTTCGTCATGAAGAACCGGTCGATTTGTGTCATCTTCTTTCTCTCTAAATTAACAATTCCATTAGGGTGCTTTCCAATATTTACCCTGCCATGTATTCCGTTCACGCAGTTCGTGGTCGAAGGCGTTCAACACTTCCCATTTCTTCAAGCTCCACATCGGCCCGATGAGCAAGTCTCTCGGTGCATCCCCTGTAAGACGATGAACAATCATATCCGGCGGTAAAATTTCCAGCGTATCGACAATCAGTTTGACATACTCGTCCTTTTCCAAAAATTGCAGTAATCCAGCTTCATATTGCTTCACCATTGGAGTTTTACGCATCAAATGAAGCAGATGGATTTTGATGCCTTGCACATCCATTTGGGCAACGGCACGTCCAGTATCTAGCATCATCTCGTGCGTCTCCCCGGGCAAGCCGTAAATGATGTGAGCACAAGTGCGAATGTTATGCTTGCGAAGCTTGGCTACTGCATCGAGATAGCATTGGGTGTCATGGGCGCGGTTGATTAATTGCGAGGTCGATTCATGAATCGTTTGCAAGCCCATTTCCACCCATAAATAAGTCCGTTCGTTGAGTTCGGCCAAATATTCCACCACATCATCAGGCAAGCAATCCGGCCTTGTAGCAATGGATAAACCAACCACACCTGGCTGTTTTAAGATCTCTTCGAAATATTCTCTTAGTACCTCCACTGGCGCATAGGTGTTGGTATAGGCTTGAAAATAGCCGATATATTGAGCCTCTGGCCATTTTTTATGCTGCAGATCACGTATTTTGTTGAATTGCGTCACCAGATCGTCGCGGCGGCTTCCAGCGAAATCGCCTGATCCGCGCGCACTGCAGAAGGTACAGCCTCCCGCTGCGATAGAGCCATCGCGATTAGGACACGTAAATCCTGCGTCCAGCATAACCTTGAACACTTTCGTGCCGAACTGCCGACGCATTTCTACATTCCAGGTATGAAACCTTTTATCTCCCCAGCTAGCTGGAATAGGTGATTCTTCGACTTGCTTCATCTATATTGAACTCCTTTTTGTTTATAAAGTAGAAATGAGGTATGACGTTCCTGTTTTATGGAACCCAAGAGTACACGAAGTCCCTTATGGAGCGGAATTCGAGGATCTTCGACCTTTTTATTTTATCGCAAAAATGAAAGCTTTGCGAATTTTTCCTTGACAAAAGCTCCTATCCCTTCGAAAGGATATTTATTTCTTCAAGCGACCATGCTAATGAGGCACCAACAAAACAGCTGCGAAGGGAGATCATAACCTCATGAACAAGTTTGCTAAAACCGTCATGACCTTGGCTCTTACTGCTTCTTTAGGATTTGGTGGACAAGCCTTTGCCGAAACTTCAACTATGGGTACCTCCGGCACGGGAACGACAACGTCGACTACCGGCAACTATGGGACTTATAATGTGGATACTACTTCAAGCACCGGGATCTCGACATCTGGTACAGGTACAACAGGAACAATGAATACGACGGGTTCTACAACGGGTACTGCGGCAACCCCAGATGGTACCTATACTAACAATGCAAATACTACCAGCACGACAACTGGAAATTACAGCAGCAACAATCTTCTGAATCGAATGAACACCTACGGCAATACTTATGACCACAATACGTACAGACCGTATGGCTACGGTGGGAACTACGACACTAACAGCTACAGAGCCAATGCGGATACTACGACAAGAACAGGCTCTGGTTGGGGCTGGTTAGGTCTGCTTGGTTTGCTTGGGTTGGCTGGATTGCGCAGCAACAACCGCAATGAATCCAATGTTGGCGACCGATAAATTGGACAACCTATGAACCATCTGACCTTACCGCTTGGAAATCAAAAGCTGCTTGTTGAGCTTACGATAAAAGAGGCATGGGCGCTTAGTGCGGGAACTCATTATAATGAACAACCTCAATTAGCGTCCAATGCTCGAAAAAAGGTGCGGGAATCTATGGAGACATTCCTATTCCCTCATAATCAAAAGCTGGAGTATCATCTTCTGGAGATGTAACTTCCAACATTTATGGTCGGTCCCGTGCAGCTTGTTTGCATGGGCCGGTCTTTTCTTTACCGGCGTTTCAGAGTATAATTCTCACTGAACTGAAAATGATATTGCAGTTTTTTGGAGGATGACGATGCGTTTACGTGGTAGAAAAGGGATCAGGGAAGCGTTGGAGGCACAACCAGGTCTTATCCTATTAAATCCAGCGGCTTATAAAGGCAAATGGAAAGAATTGTTCGGCAATGATAAGCCTATTCATGTCGAGCTGGGTATGGGGAAAGGCCGGTTTATTAGTCAACTGAGCGCCTTGAACCCCGATATCAATTACATAGGCGTGGATATGTATGATGAGCTGCTGCGCAGAGCTGCAGAGAAGGCTCAGCTATCCCGTGAAGAGCATGGGGGTAGCTTGGACAATTTGAGGCTGGCACTCTTTAATATTGAAAAAATCGAAGATATATTTGATACCGATGAATTGGAACGCATTTATTTGAATTTTAGCGATCCATGGCCTAAGAAGCGTCATGCGCGCCGCCGGTTGACACATTCGGGCTTTGTTCGCAAATATATCGATATTTTAAATGAACGCGGCGAAATTCATTTCAAAACGGATTCCCGTTCTTTATTCGAGTTCTCATTGAACTCATTAGCAGATATGGGGCTGCGTATGCGCAATATTGCCTTGGACCTTCATGCTGAAGGACCACGAACCGATCTGGTCATGACGGAATATGAAATGAAATTTCATGATAAGGGCATGAACATACACCGTCTGGAGGCGGTCATCGGATCCGTTGCATTGGCTGACCACTTGCATCAGCTTGAGCAGCGGGAGCGGGAAGAAAAGAACGTCCAAGCTTCTGATGAATCAGAAGACGAGTAACAAAGGAAAAAATGTAAAAAGCATGCTGGCTATTCTCGAGCCATGCATGCTTTTTGTGTTATGTGAATTTATTGCTATCATTGCATCAAGATTTCCATAATCGCATTGGTACAGTCAGCCGGCTTGTAGCTGTTCGCATGGCGATTTAACTGCGCCCTTCTTTTTTGAACCTCGGGGTATCGATCGATTAACAGTTGGAACCAATGGTCAATCGTTTCCGCCGATTTGATCTGCTCTCCGAAACCGTGCTGGGTGAAATACTGCAGATTTTCTTCCTCTTGGCCTGGAATCGGTGTATAGAAGAGCATGGGAATTCCTTTTGCCAATCCTTCCGTACAGGTCATTCCTCCAGGCTTCGTAATCAACAAATCCGATACATCCATCCATTTATCCACTTCCGTAGTAAAGCCCATCAGTCTAATATTTTCATGCTTGAACCGTTCGTCCTCGGATAAGACATGGAGTGCTTTGTCATTGTTGCCCATGCAAATAATAAGCTGAATTTTTTCCCGCCAGCGGGTAAAGTACTGCATAAATTCCGTATTGTTCATCAATCCCCAGCCACCACCCATAATAAACACCGTAGGCATGGCCTTAAGATTAAAGCGGGTGCGAAGCTCCTCGCGGTTATGCTGCCCCCAGAAATTGGGGTGGACCGGTATACCTGTGACTTCGATAGCGTCAGAAGGGATGCCCCGATGCAGCAGCTTTTCCTTTACTGCGGCTGTTGATACCAAATATTTGGTTACTTCCGGGCTGACCCAAGTGCCATGTGCATCATAGTCAGTAATCACTGTGCATAAAGGGATATTCATTCCAGCGCGTTTTAAGCGGGAAATGACAGCATTGGGGAATGGATGCGTACATACGATGGTGTCAGGGCGAAGATGATTGATCACTTCAGCCGCATGAGAGTAAAAGATCCGGTGCAGCGCCAGTTGAGTAAAGCGATTTAATGATTTTTTGTATTGATAGCGGTACATAAAGCCGTATAGCTTAGGCTGTGTAGTGACTGTTTTACGGTAAGCCGTCAAGATCCATGGAGCTAATGTGGGGTGGAGAAAGGTGCCAAGCTCCAGAACGCGGGTCTGAATGTCGGGCGAGAGCATACGAAGGCCAACTGATAAAGCATGAGCAGCCTGTGTATGTCCGGCACCGAAGCCTTCGGATAATAACAAGACCCTTTTTTTACGCATAGGCTCTTCACCATACCTTGCCAAATGATTTACATAAAATGAACGCAGTCCCTAGTATGCCCAAATCATTACCCGAATATCGGTGCAGTGACTAGCACGGCAGTCGTTGCAATCAAGATTCCTGCCAAACAGTCGGATGGATAGTGGAGTCCTAAATATATACGCGACAAGCTTACGAAGAATGCTAAAGGGATTAAAATAGTTCCGAGCCAGGGTGCAGTATACGCAAGCGGTACTGCAATGGAGAAAACAGCGGTCGTATGGCCTGATGGGAAAGAATGATCGGTCAACGGCTTTTTGCATGTATTCGTGTCAGGAAGAACAAGATAAGGACGAAGGCGCGGATAGGCGCGCTTAATAATAGCTACGGGGATGTGGCTGATTGCTAATGCGACGCAGCAGTGAAAGCCGGCCAATCTCCAGCCTTCCTGCCCGAATAAGCTTATACACAAAGCCGTTATTATAGTAATCGTTGCGCCTCCGAGATGGGTTAGCGTATTAAACAGATAATCCAGCATCTTGTGCTGAAGCCGTTGATTGACCCAGCAAAACAGTCGGTTTTCATGGAGCTGAAGCCATAGTACAACTCTGCTCACCAACTTCGCCTCCTTAAAAATTGGGATAAGCTCTATCTAACGAACATATATATAGTGTAACTTCGGTTTGTTAATGGAGTATCAAATGAATAATAAATCCACTGGCGCCCAATTTAATGTTCTATTGATGTTCTTATAACATCAGATTGATAGAATGTTATGACAGTATTTCCCTTTTAATCTACCCTAATTGGCGAGGAACTATCCTTGATCCTGCGTAAATGGACAAGTGCAGTGCTTTGGAAGCGCCTGCTATGGTTCCAACGGGAATGCCAAAGGATCTAGGTTTCCCTCCTATTCGACACAGTTTCAACTGTAGAAGTAGAGTCTGAGGGATCTGGACTAAGGCGTAGCACAGGGTGGGAAGGAGCCTTTTTTATCCTTTTTTCGACATAGAATGCATAGGAATGGAATAGTATAGTCAGTATGGAAAATCATGCTTCTTTTTGTCGTGAAGTTTGTTCCTTGAAAAATGCGCTGTTGTCGACTCTTATGGAGCAGGCAGGGGCTGATAGCCCTGGGAAAGTTCAGGCAGCTTTCAAGGTGTGTTTCATGCTGGGGCATGTGGGGTAATGGATATTACCAATGCTTTTCACACAGGAATACTATGCCCATCGGGAGGATTCCCACAATTTGTACACGCCGTAGAATTGTTGTATCATATTAGCGTATACGTTCCCGATTGTCCGCGGCAGGGTATGTATACTGCTTACAGCAGTTGTGGGATCAGATCTTTAAAGGACTAGTCTAAGTGCTTGAACGAAAGTGGAGGTAATTCCCGGTCGTAAGGGGCAGGATACCGTTGCTGCTAAATAATGTTAAACTGAAAAAAAGCTGAAAATCGATGAAAATGAGATGTAAAAGCTGGTTGGCAGAGAGCTTTGTTTAATATGCCTTGTTTTTGACCGTATAGTTCGGAGTTCTGACTTAAAGGAGCTTACAGAAGCTTTTGACAAAACGGGGCAAAGAGAGGAAAATCATATTCGGCTACCCACACAAATCCAAAAGAGACCATCGAAGTTCATAACTATAGAGTAGAGAGAGAAAAGACTTTGGGGTACATAAAAAAGGGGGATTTATGATGCTGGACAATGTAATACTAAGCATTCAGATTGTCTTGGCGTTGGTCGGAGGTTATCAGCTTTTTTTGACGTGTTTTGGCTGGTACAGACGCAAGCCTAAAGCGCAGCATGCGCCGCAAAAGTCTTTTGCCATACTGGTTGCGGCACATAACGAAGAACAAGTAGTCGGTGCGCTGATTGATAACCTGAAGAACCTCGATTATCCGAAAGAGTTGTACGATGTTTTCGTTATTTGCGATAACTGTACAGACAAAACTGCACACATTGCCCGTAGCATGGGCGTTTATGCTTGCGAGCGCAACAATCCTAAGCTTCGCGGCAAAGGATTTGCAATCGAATGGATGCTGAAGGAACTTTGGAAAATGCCCCGCAGCTACGATGCGGTTGTTATGTTCGATGCAGACAATCTGGTGAATCCGGATTACTTAACACACATGAACAATGATTTGTGTAATGGCTCCAGAGTGATTCAAGCCTATTTGGATACTAAAAATCCGAATGACTCTTGGATTACTGCAGCTTATGCGGTAACTTATTGGTACTGTAACCGTTTGTGGCAGCTGCCCCGCGAAAATCTGGGCTTGGCCAATTTCTTGGGTGGAACGGGGATGTGTTTTGAAACCAATCTGCTGAAGGAAATCGGCTGGGGTGCAACAAGCTTGGTTGAGGACTTGGAGTTTACTATGCGCTGCGTACAACGCGGTATTAACCCGACGTTTAATTATGATGCAAAGGTGTATGACGAGAAGCCTTTGACCTTCAAGGCATCCGCAAGACAGCGTTTGAGATGGATGCAGGGGCACTTTGATGTCGCTCGACGCTATTTCTTCCCGTTGTTCTGGCAGGGACTGAAGGAAGCTAGCTGGGCTAAAATTGATACAGCAGTGTACGCGTTGAATGTATATGTAATTCTTATTGGATCTGTAGTTTCCATCGCATTATGGATTGATATGATGATGCCAGGCATTCCGTCTCTAAGATCACTGTTCGATTATGCGCCGGTCCTGTTCACGATTGTAGCTATTGTGAGCTATGTCTTGTTCCCGCTAGCGCTTATCATCGAGAAGGCTTCTTGGAAAACATGGCTTTACTTGATCACCTTCCCTGTATTTATGCTGTCTTGGTGGCCTATTACGGTTTATGCGTTCTTCACGCAAAACAACAAGCAATGGAGCCATACTGAGCATACAAGGGTTATCCGCTTGGAAGATGTTCAGAGCAAACAGGTCAGCTAAACAATGTGAATTGAATAGTTGACTTGCTATACAGAATATGATATGATTCTTTAGTGCAAAAGAAGAAGCGCCCGCTTCTCACCTGACCGACTTGAGGTTGGCTGGTTAATAAGCTAAAGTGAATGTGGAATAAAGTCGATCACTTGAACCTTAACAGACGTGGGCCTTTTGCGCCCGCGTCTTTTCTTTTTTAGCACATAGGAATGACCAAATATACTTAAGCGATATGCAAAGTGAATGCTCATTCCTATTGGCGAATAAACCAACCTCTACGCGGTCGGTCATTTTTGAAAGATCTCGATAGAGGCTTATCTCACAATCCTAATGGAGGTGGCAGGTTATTAGTACAGAGCATTTAATTAACGATGAAATTCGGGCGAAGGAAGTTCGTCTGATCGGTGCAGATGGAGAGCAACTCGGGATCAAGCCGATTCGCGAAGCGCTTCAGATTGCTGTGGATGCCAGTTTAGACTTGGTTAACGTTGCCCCAACGGCGAAGCCGCCGGTGTGCCGGATCATGGATTACGGGAAGTACCGCTATGAAATGCAGAAGAAAGAAAAAGAAGCCCGTAAGAACCAGAAAGTCATCGAAATTAAAGAAGTTCGCCTGAGTGCCACGATCGATGAGCATGATTTTCAAACGAAACAGCGCAACGTCGTGAAGTTTTTGAATGATGGCGACAAGGTCAAGCTGAGCGTCCGTTTCCGCGGTCGTGAGATCGCCCATGCTAGCATTGGGCAAAAAGTGCTTGAGCGGATGGCAGCCGAAGTGGAGGAACTGTGCATCGTTGAGCGCAGACCGAAGCTGGAAGGCCGCAGCATGATCATGATTTTATCGCCGAAGCAGCAAGTATAATTTATAAGGAGGACTACACGTCATGCCAAAAATGAAAACACATAGCAGCTTGAAAGGCCGTTTCAAGATTACAGGTACAGGCAAAGTAAAAAGATACAAAGCCTACAAAAACCACCTGTTGTCCAGCAAATCCGCACGTCAAAAACGTGTTTTGGCTACTAACCCGGTTATGGCTGCAGGCGACGTAAGACGCTTGAAGCAACAACTGGCTAACATCAAAGGTTAATTCGTAATTTTATTCTACTTAAACTTTGGAGGTAATGAATCATGGCAAGAGTAAAGGGCGGGTTCGTAACTCGTCGTCGTCATAAAAAGATTTTGAAATTGGCTAAAGGTTATTTCGGTTCCAAACACCGTTTATTTAAAACAGCTAATGCACAAGTAATGAAATCCTTGCTGTATGCATACCGTGACCGTCGTCAGAAAAAACGCGACTTCCGCAAATTGTGGATCACTCGTATCAACGCTGCAGCTCGCATGAACGGTTTGTCCTACAGCAAATTCATGCACGGCTTGAAGCTGTCCGGTATCGAAGTTAACCGCAAAATCTTGGCTGATCTGGCTGTAAACGACATTAACGCGTTTAACGACTTGGCTACTGCAGCTAAGCAAAAAGTGAACGCATAAATATAGTACGATAAAAAATCGCTTCCCCTGACATGTTCAGTGGGCAAGCGATTTTTTTGTTTTCTTTTAAATTGGGTAAATATTATTAATCCCTAACTAATAACTAATATTTACTTAATTATTTTAAAACTTTTTTGTGTTATTATAAATATTATCAATAGGACTTTTGTCTCATTAATGGAACATTTTAACGTAGTGAGACGTCGATAATGAGAAGAAATTGTCACTTTGAAAAAGAGATTGGGTGATACCTATGAAGCTTGTATTGCTCTCTGGAGGGTCTGGGATACGATTATGGCCTTTATCCAACGAACAACGTCCAAAGCAGTTTATTAAGTTGTTCAACGAACCTCATCAGACCGAGCCGGTATCCATGCTGCAAAAAGTATGGAGCCAGCTGGAAAGTCGTCATCTGCACCGTGATGCCATCATTGGTGCGGCTGTAAGCCAGAGGGAACATATACGCGAGCAGCTTGGTCGTCATGTTGATCTTGTATTAGAGCCGACCAAACGGGACACGTTTCCCGCCATCTTGTTGTCGGTTGCTTATTTATACACCCATCGTGGAATTTCCCATGATGAGACAGTGATTGTGTTGCCTGTTGACGGGCAAGTAGAGGATTCCTTCTATGATGCTTTAATTAAGCTGCCGGAGGTTCTGGAAAGCTCCGGTGCCAATATTGCCCTAATGGGAGTCAAGCCTACCATGCCGTCTGAGAAATATGGTTATATGCTGCCTGAGGCTGGGAGTCTTGGAGGGCAGACAGTAGCTGTTCGTCGGTTTTATGAGAAGCCCTCAGCAAGCGATGCAGCGAAGTATATAGAGCTTGGCGCTCTATGGAATTGTGGTGTGTTTTGTTTTAAGGCTGGCTTCCTGCTCGATATCCTGAAGCGTATGAAGCTGCCGGATACATATGAAGAGCTTCTCCTTGCTTATTCGGAATTGGAAAGCCGAAGCTTCGATTATGCAGTTGTGGAGCGGGAACAACGCATCACAGCGCTCGTTTATGAAGGGCCGTGGAAGGATCTTGGAACATGGAGCTCATTGACAGAAGAGATCAGTGAGGCATTGACTGGCAATGGCTTAATCAGCAATAGCTGCAGCCGTGTTCATATTATTAATGAACTGGATGCTCCTGTTGTTGTATTGGGGTTAACTGATGTTATTGTTGCTGCCAGCCGTGAGGGGATCTTGATCACGCATAAAGGAGAAGATGGACAGCTTAAAGATGCATTGAGCCAATTGCGGAAGACAGCGAGGGAAAGCGAAACCGATTCTGTTTCACAATCGCGTGATATAGACCAATGCGTCCTTGAAGATGGGATCGTAGTTACCACTCGGCGTATTTGCTTAAAAGTGGGAATGGAAATGAAGCGATTAAAGCCCGCTGACGAATACAAACAGACTGTCACCTGGACGATTGTGAGCGGAAGCTCACGAATAATTAAAAACGATGAGCCCTTCACTTTACCTACTGGGGGCACCATCATATTGAATCACAGAGATACAGCAGTGCTTCAGGCTATGGAGACAGTCTATGTAATAGAAATTGTTAAAGATGATTACAGCTCACAAAGGGAGTGACGAATTGTGAGGGAAAAATCGCTGTTAGGGTACAATCCCCGCAAAGTAGAACGTTATTTTTCGGCATTAGAGGCCAAAGAGGCGCTGTTGGACGAGCAGCTTAGAGAGGAAGAGGCGATGTATAAGCAGAAGGAAGCGGAGCTGCTTGGCGAGCTAACTGCCCTCAGGCATAAAATAGATGAATTAGACCAATTGGAAACGGGCTTGAAGCAATGGATTCAAAGAAACCGGAATTAACTCGATCATTCGGTCTCGCTTGGTTCGGACTCCGCAGAGGCTTGACCGATAAGTATGCGACACAGCTGGAAGAACGCATAAGGAACAAACAAGATCTCATTGAAAATAGGGGTATGTCGAATCAGCGACAACTAGCTGAGCTTCGTAAGCAAATAGAACTGCTGCAAAGGGAATGCGACGCCAAAGAACAGTATGTTGAAGCCTTGATTGAGCAAAAGCTATCGATTCTTAATCAAGAAGGCTTCAAGCCTTTACTGGAGGAGCAAGTGAGCAAGCCTAGAATGAGGCTTGGCGATTTGCTTGTCGAGGAAAGGCTAATCACCGAACAGCAGTTAGCGGCAGCTATAGAAGAGCAGCGTAAATTAGGCGGCAGACTGGGCGATATTGTTGCCGAAATGGGCTTTGCTGACAAGGAACATATTACAGCCATCATGAACCGCCAATCGCATAAAGGCCGTCTGGGCGATATGTTAGTGGAAACAGGCGCTATTACCCAAGCGCAGCTCAACCAAGCATTGGATTTTCAGCGCAAAAGCGGCGGCTTGCTGGGGGATATTCTTATGTCCTTACGCTACATCGAACCGGAGAGGCTCTACCGCCATATCGCCACGCAAAACAACATTGGACGAATTGGTACGGAATTCGAATTTGATATGGTAAACAAGCTGCCGGAATCCATGGCGCGGCAGCATGACGCAGTCGTTATTAATCAGAACCCTCATCGATACTTGGTTGCTGTTGGGGGGCCGCTGACGGAAGAGTCGCGCAGCACCTTGGAAACGTGGCTGGGACTTCCCATCGAACAAGTTTTAGCGACACGCGAAGAAATGGAATTTTTTTGGAAGGAAATTTACCCGACAGAGCTAATGGCAGAAAGCACACAGAAGCTGGTGATCGAGCAGCCGCAAAATTCGGCTCATGTCACATTTACCAACGCACAGCTAGTTGCAGCTGGGATCGGGTTGTTTTTACTTTTGATCAGCCTGGGGCTGGATTGGTTTCATACGTTGATTGTTATCAATATTGCGGTACAAATCTTTTATTTCTCTATGACCTTATTCAAGTTCATGATTATTATGTACGGCACGCGGGATCGTGCGCAAATTCGCTTTACTCAGGAACAAATTGACGAGATTGACGAGAGAACGCTGCCGATGTATACGATTCTCGTCCCTATGTATAAGGAAAGTCATATTATTCCACATTTGCTTAACAATATCGAGCAGTTGGACTATCCGAAGGCCAAGCTGGATGTGAGACTTCTTATCGAAGAGGATGATATCGAGGCTCAGGAGCTGTTAAAGGAAATGAAGCTGCCTGCCTATTACACGACCATTGTGGTACCTCATAGCTTGCCTAAGACGAAGCCAAAGGCTTGCAATTATGGGCTTATACGTGCACGTGGGGAATACGTCGTCATTTATGACGCGGAGGACAGGCCGGATTCCGATCAGCTCAAAAAGGTGCATGCGGCATTTATGGAAAACCCGGAGCATTGCGCCTGTATTCAAGCGAAGCTGAATTACTTCAACAGTGAGCAAAACCTGCTTACGCGCTGGTTTACCCATGAATACAGCATGTGGTTTGAGCTGCTGCTGCCTGGCGTTATGCAGTTGGACATCCCGATTCCTCTTGGAGGAACGTCCAATCATTTTAAAATGTCGGTGCTAAAAGAAATTAATGCATGGGACCCATACAATGTTACTGAGGATGCCGACTTGGGCATTCGACTGTACAAATCGGGGTATACAACTGCCATTGTTGATTCTCGGACATGGGAAGAAGCCAACAGCCGGGTCGGGAACTGGATACGTCAACGGTCACGATGGATCAAAGGCTATATGCAAACATGGCTCGTTCATATGCGTAATCCGTTGAGATTGTATCGGGAGCTCGGATTCAAAGGGTTTATGGGCTTTCAAGTTATGGTCCTGGCGACTCCGATGCTGCCGCTCCTAAATCCGGTATTTTGGGTGATGATCGTGCTTTGGTATGGCTGGAAGGCTGCTTGGATTCCGCAGTTTTTCCCGGGATTTATTTATTATTTGGCAGCAGTAGAGTTTTTGATTGGTAACTTCTTGTTTGTGTTCAGTAATGTGGCAGGAGTCTACTGGGTCATCGATCAGCTGGAAAGAAAGAATGAACATGTTTTTTCTTATCGTTTTGTCAAGCATGCCCTTCTTACTCCTATCTATTGGGTGTTGATGAGTATTGCGGCGATAAAAGCAGCTTGGCAGTTGATTACAAAGCCGTTTTATTGGGAGAAGACAACTCACGGACTTAACAAACAAACAACAGTCTCTAAATAACAATGTTCAAGGTAGGAGGGGAGTGTAGATGGTCAAGCTTCATCGAAGTATGTATTGGGCATTATTCCTCCTTCTATTTGGACTTGAATTTGCAGTAGGGTTCTATGTTAGCCATACCATTGGCTATGTCCATTCTGACGCTATGAGCCGTGTCGCTAATGCATTCTATGTCTTGTTTAGCCGAGATCCTCACTTAGGTGCCATCGGCTTTGTATGGACTCCGCTTCCAAGCTTGGTAGATCTGATTTTTCTGCTGCCGTATCGGTGGTTTCCTGCACTTGCATCTTCAGGGGTGGCAGGAGTGATTATGAGCAGTCTTTTTGCAGGGATGACTGCGGCTATGCTGGCCCGTGCGGCTATAAGCTTTGGTTTGCCAGGCTGGTTTGCGATAGTATTCAGTCTCTTATTCAGCTGTAATCCGTTCATGTTCTTATTTGGAGCTAACGGGATGAGCGATGCGCCTTTTATATTCTTTATCATGTATTCTGTGGTCCATTTGAGTCACTGGATAAGGAGTCGAAATGTCAGAAGTCTTATAAAAGTTAGCTTCGCGCTTGCTTTAGCCTTCTGGACTAGATACGAAGCCGTGCCGCTTGGAGCTGCAATGGGCTTGGCTGTGATTATTATTGTTTTTCTGATACCGCGGTATGGCGCAGATAGGGAACAACTACCCAAGCACAAGCTTAGCTATAAATATTTTCATGTTGAGGGAACGTGGGTGCTGCTGCTTTCTCCGATAGTGTTCTCCGGTTTGCTGTGGATATGGTTTAACTACTTAATTATGGGAAATCCTTTGTTTTTCCTAAATGGAGATTATTCTAATGTAGCTCAGGCTCAGCAGCTGGCGTCTGAAGAGAAATTCGCCGAGATGATTGGAAATCCAATTTCCGCGAGTTGGTTTGTGTTGAAAAAAACAGCCTACTACTCTATTCCTCTCGTCAGTATCATCCTGCTTAGAATTTGGAATCGACGTTGGTTTTTTTGGGATTTTCTCGTCTTGGTGCTGCTATTTATCTCTATCATCACACTTCAATGGTTAATGCTATTAAAGGGCACCTCTTACGGTTGGTTCCGTTATTTTATGTATGTATTACCTATTACGGTGGCCTGGCTGCCCTATGAGCTGGCTCGCGTGAAAAAGACGTTTTTCAATTACAGTATTGTCATTTCGGGTATGGCAGCAACTTGTGTTCTCCTCACATCCGCTTTGATGAATCCGCAAATTGCACCGGATGAGAATAAATTTATACAAGCCAAGCACTATGCAGTTTCTCAAACGGTTGAGAAGGAGATAGCGCATTACTTGGATACAGAGCTGGCTGGGTACAACATCTTGATGGACTCTTACTCCGCCTATTCCGTTATCCTGAACAGCCAACATCCCGAAAAGTATCTTATTACGAGTGACTTCGAATTTCATGAATCGCTGGAAGACCCGGTAGGGAGCGGCGTTGATTTCATTCTTAGTCCCAAGCCGGATAAAAGCTCTGCTGACAGCATCGATAACCAAAAATATCAGCTTTATGATAAAGGTGCTCCGTGGTGCGAGCTTTATAAGGAATTCGGGGGAAAATGGAGATTGTACAAGGTAATCCGTACGTTGGACGGGGGGAGCCCAAATGAACAGCATTGAGCCTGAAATATCTGTAATTATTCCCGTTTATAATGAGGAGGTTCATATTTATCAGTCTTTACTTCGGATTGAAAAAGAAATCAGCCGAATGACTTCTTCTTATGAGATTATGATCATAGACGACGGTTCAAAGGACTGTACTTGGGAACAGTTGGTCCAATTCGGAGAGCATTCGGATCATTTTTATGCATTGCGGCTTAGCCGAAACTTCGGTAAGGAACTGGCAATGTGTGCGGGGTTAGAGCACGCTCGTGGCAAAGCAGTTATTATTATGGATTCAGATATGCAGCATCCCCCCGAGCTCTTGCAGCAGATGATCCGTTTATGGCGTGAAGAGGGAAAAGATATTGTAGAGTGCGTCAAGCGAAATCGCGGAAATGAAACGCTGGATAAAGCGATAGGCTCTTCTATGTTTTACACCATCCTTAATAAGCTTTCAGGATATGAATTACGAGGTGCGTCCGATTATAAATTATTGGACCAGAAAGTGGTGCGGGCATGGAGAGAAATGCCGGAGAGAAACACCTTCTTTAGAGGGATGGTTGCATGGCTAGGATTCGATAAGGCGCAAATTGATTTCGAGGTTGCGGATCGGGTGGACGGTAATAGTCAATGGAGCTTTGCAAATCTATTGAAGCTGGCTGTTAATGCTGTAGTGGCCTTCTCTTCCATACCGCTTCGTTTTGTTAGTATATTTGGTGCCATCTTTTTGCTAGGAGCTGTAATCTTAGGGATTCAAACCTTATTTCAAAAATTTCTCGGTAATGCAGTGACCGGTTTTACGACCGTTATTTTGCTGCTTCTTGTGATAGGTAGTGTGATTATGATTTCGTTAGGAATAATTGGGGAGTATATAGCCTCGATCTATAATGAGGTTAAGGGGAGACCTCGTTATCTTATCAGTGAAAAAATTTATAGCATGAATAATGAGACCGAAGCCTTGTTTGAAGTGAGCCGAACCTAATGAACATAAAATTGATATTGAAATATGGCTTAGTCGGATTATTGGGGACCGTATTGCATTTTGCGGTATTGGTTGCGTTAGTGGAGGGTGTCCAATTTCAACCGGTCTGGGCTTCTGCAATCGGCTTTATAGTCGTTCTTCTGGTATCTTATGTGCTGAACAAATATTGGACCTTCCAAGACTCTCCCTCAGGGTGGAAACCATTGGTTAAATATTCGGTGGTTTCTGGGGTTGGGTTATTATTAAACAGCGGAATTATGTATACCGTAGTAGATTGGCTGCACTGGAATTACTTGATAGGTCAATGCTTTGTTGTGATCGCAGTACCTATATCCAATTTTATATTTAATTACTATTGGACCTTTCGTAAATCGGCACACTCCTAACGGGAATGATAGCTTGGGAATGCCACTTGACTCTTCAGATATTTCGGCATATAATGATTGAAAAGTACAACTTTGCTGAAAACGGCAATGATGAGGACGAAGTTATAAGGGCTCTTATGTTCAGAGAGCAGAGGATAAGCTGGAACCGATGCCTTAATCCCTTATGTACGAGCTCACCTCGGAGCTGTTTCCCTGAAAAGTATGCCGGCTAGATTGGCTTAGCTAGTAGGGGAAATCGGAATAGCACACGTTACCGTGCTGAAGGTATGGTCGCTGATTATGGCTTCATACCTGCTAAGGTTATTTGCTGTGAGGCAGATAACAAACTCTGGGTGGTACCACGGAAGATTAGAACCCCTTTCGTCCCTTCAGACGCTCTTTGTCGGCGTTTGGGATGATAGGGTTTTTTTGCATTGAAAAATAACCGTCATTGCGGTCGTACATCACGAATAACGTCGTAGACGTTTTCTCATTTTTCGAGAGGAGGAAAAAATCATGATCGTTCAAACCACTCAAAAGTCAAAAGAACAATTACGGAAAGAGCTGCTGCAGCCGGATGTTATTACAGGGTCGGAAATGTTACTGCGTAGTTTGCTGCTGGAGGACGTAGATTGCGTCTTTGGTTACCCAGGCGGGGCGGTTTTATATATTTACGATGCTATGCATGGAAACAAGGATTTCAAACACCTTCTGACACGCCATGAGCAAGGAGCTATTCACGCGGCTGACGGATACGCCCGTTCCACAGGAAAAGTTGGTGTCTGTATCGCCACTTCCGGTCCAGGGGCTACTAACCTCGTTACCGGGATTGCCACCGCTTATATGGACTCAGTGCCATTGGTTGTCATTACAGGGAACGTAGCGACGTCGGTCATCGGGACCGATGCATTCCAGGAGGCTGACATTACGGGCATCACAATGCCAATTACGAAGCACAGCTACCTGGTGCGGGACGTGAATGATTTGCCTCGTATTATCAAGGAAGCTTTCCATATTGCTTCTACAGGACGTAAAGGTCCAGTATTGATCGATATTCCGAAGGATGTATCGAATGACAAAGCATCTTTCTACTATCCGGAAAAGGTAGAGATTCGCGGCTACAATCCAACCATTCAGCCTAATAAGCTGCAGGTAGATCGTATGCTGGAGGCTATCTCCGAATCCGAACGTCCAGTCATTCTGGCCGGCGGCGGTGTTGTCTACTCGAACGCATCCGAAGAACTGCTGGCGTTTGCAGAGAAAACCCGGATCCCAGTAACGACGACGCTGCTCGGATTGGGTGGGTTCCCAAGTGCACACGAGCTGTGGATCGGTATGCCGGGGATGCACGGAGCCTACGCGGCAAACCAGGCTTTGCAAAATTGCGATTTGCTTATCAGCATCGGCGCCCGTTTTGACGACAGGGTAACCATGAAAGTGGATGGCTTCGCTCCGCAAGCGAAGAAAATCGTTCACATCGACGTCGATCCTGCGGAAATCGGAAAAATCGTGGAAGCAACGATTCCATGCGTAGGCGATGTTAAGGCTGTTCTGCAAATGGCGCTGCAAAAAGCGAAGCCTTCCAATTCAGAAGCATGGATCAAGGTAGTTCAAGAAAACGTGAAAAATCGTCCATTGCGCTACAAAGATTCCGATACGGAATTGAAGCCGCAGCATGTTATTGAAATGATTCATGAAACAACGAAGGGCGAAGCGATCGTATCGACAGACGTAGGTCAACATCAAATGTGGGCTGCCCAATATTATAAATTCAACCACCCGCGTTCTTTTATCACCTCCGGTGGACTGGGCACGATGGGTTTTGGCTTCCCGTCTGCAATCGGTGCGCAGGTAGCTCATCCGGATCGTTTGGTCGTATCGATCAATGGTGACGGCGGTATGCAAATGTGCTCGCAGGAGCTGGCCATTTGTGCAATCAACAACATTCCTGTCAAAATTGCCGTTATCAACAACCAAGTGTTGGGTATGGTTCGTCAATGGCAGGAAATCATCTATGACAATCGTTACAGCCATATCGACCTGGCAGGAAGCCCTGACTTCGTCAAGCTGGCTGAAGCCTACGGTGTAAAAGGCTTGAGAGCGACGAACAAAGAAGAAGCTCGCCGCGCTTGGCAGGAAGCTCTGGACACCCCGGGTCCGGTACTCGTCGAATTCGTAGTCCGTAAAGGTGAGAACGTGTACCCGATGGTTACACAGGGCTCGACGATAGATGAAATGATAATGGGGGATTCGGAATGAATTACAAACATACCATTTCCGTACTAGTGAATAACCAACCCGGCGTCCTGCAGCGTGTATCCGGCTTGTTCGGACGCAGAGGCTTTAATATCGAAAGCATCACGGTTGGGGAATCTGAAGAAGCGGGCTTGTCCCGTATGGTTATCGTAACCACAGGCGACGAAAAGACGCTGGAGCAAGTGTCCAAGCAGCTGTATAAGCTGATCGATGTCATTAAAGTAGTTGACCTGAGCGCCAATCCGATGGTTGCACGCGAGCTTGCCTTGATTAAGGTAAGTGCGGAGCCTAGCGCGCGTCCTGAGATTCTAGGCGTTGTAGAAACGTTCCGTGCTGCGGTTGTCGATATTGGTCCATCCTCTCTGATCGTTCAAGTGGTTGGGGATTCCGAGAAAATCGATGCTATGGTCGAGCTGCTTAAGCCATACGGTATTCGTGAGCTGTCCAGAACCGGTGCTACCGCTATGATTCGCGGGTCGGTAAAATAGTCATTATTTCTATGTTGTAAGATAACGATTAATAAAGATACAATATCCTTGTGAGTGGGGGCTAGAGCGGATCACTTTAGGGCTTGAAATCATTGCAGTTGATTCCACCCTAACTGAACTCTCATTGTCGTCCGCTGTATCGCCCACTCACAGGGTTTTTAAACAAAAGGAGGAGCTATTATCCATGGCAGTTACAACTTATTATGAAAAAGATGCTGATCTGAACGTACTTAAAGGTAAAACAATCGCAATTATCGGTTACGGAAGCCAAGGACATGCACAAGCGCAAAACTTGCGTGATAGCGGTCTGAAAGTTATCGTTGGTCTTCGTCAAGGTAAATCCTTCGAGCAAGCCAAAAACGACGGCTTCGAAGTATTCTCCGTTGCTGAAGCAACAAAATTGGCTGATGTGGTTCAAATCCTTATGCCGGATGAGACGCAAGCAAGCGTATACCATAACGAAATCGAACCGAACCTGAAACAAGGCGCAACGATCATGTTCTCCCACGGTTTCAACGTTCACTTTGGTCAAATCAACCCGTCTTCCGACAAAGACGTATTGCTGGTAGCTCCAAAATCCCCAGGTCACATGGTTCGCCGTGTATACGTTGAAGGCTTTGGCGTACCTGGCTTGATCGCTATCCACCAAAACGCAACTGGCAAAGCTCAAGAAATCGGCTTGGCTTATGCTAAAGGTATCGGCTGCACACGCGCAGGCGTTATCGAAACAACGTTCCGTGAAGAAACAGAAACTGACCTGTTCGGTGAGCAAGCAGTTCTTTGCGGTGGTGCATCCGCATTGGTTAAAGCAGGCTTCGAAACTCTGGTTGAAGCTGGTTATGCTCCTGAAATGGCATACTTCGAGTGCTTGCATGAGTTGAAATTGATCGTTGACCTGATGTATGAAGGCGGATTGGCTACTATGAGACATTCCATCTCCAACACAGCTGAATACGGCGACTATGTAACAGGTCCTCGCATCATCACTGAAGAAACTAAGAAAGCAATGAAAGAAGTGCTTTCCGATATCCAACAAGGTAAATTCGCTCGCGACTTCATCTTGGAAAACCAATCCGGCCGTGCTTTCTTGACAGCTACTCGCCGTTTGGAATCCGAGCATCCGTTGGAGCAAGTAGGTTCCCAGCTGCGTGAAATGATGCACTGGATCAAAAAGTAATTAATATTCGTTACGTGTAATATATACAGTATGAATGAGGTCGGCTTGAAGACAATGGGGAATATAGGCGGTGGAGTGTCCTCCGGTTTTCTCACCTTCGAGCTGTACCTCTTTCTGCTTAGAGAGACTTTGTATGTAAGACCACGAAATAGCGACAAAGACCGTTTTCTTGCGAAAACTCCTAAGAGGTGATTAGGCTCATGAGAAAAATTTATATTTTCGATACAACACTGCGGGACGGCGAGCAATCGCCAGGCGTGAACTTGAACATGCAGGAGAAAGTTGAAATCGCTCTGCAATTGGAAAAGCTCGGCATCGACCGTATCGAAGCGGGATTTCCTGCGGCGTCTCCTGGGGACTTGGCAGGTGTGAATGCAGTAGCAAGAGCGGTTAAAAATGCTTCCATAATCGGCTTGGCTCGTTCTAGGGAGCAGGATCTGGATGCTGTGCATGAAGCATTAAAAGGCGCACAGGATCCATGTGTGCATTTGTTCCTGGCTACATCGCCGATCCACCGCAAGCACAAGCTGCGCATGGAGAAGCATCAAGTGCTGGAAACGGCTGAAGCGGCTATCCGTTATGCAAGAAAGTATTTCGACAAAGTCGAGTTCTCGCCGGAGGATGCTGGACGTACCGAGCTGGATTTCCTTTGTGAAGTGACGGCAATGGCTATTCGTGCGGGAGCTACTGTGGTCAACATCCCGGATACAGTAGGCTACTTGACGCCGTATGAATACGGCAATATTTTCAAAACGTTGAAAGAGAATGTGCCGGGCATCGAGAAAATCCAGTTGAGCGCACATTGTCATGACGATTTGGGAATGGCAACAGCTAATGCGCTTGCGGCCGTATTGAACGGTGCAGACCAAATCGAGGGAACCATCAATGGTATCGGTGAAAGAGCGGGTAACACTTCGCTTGAGGAAGTGGCTATGGCTCTTGAAACGCGTCAGGAGTTTTTCCAAGCTAAGACATCGCTCGTACTGAATGAGATTGCTCGTACAAGCCGTTTGGTCAGCAAGCTAACAGGTATGGTCGTACCAGGCAATAAAGCGATTGTAGGGGCGAATGCCTTCGCGCATGAATCCGGTATCCACCAGGATGGCATGCTTAAGGAAAAAACAACCTATGAAATCATGTCGCCAGAAACGATCGGGTTGAAGGAAAGCAAACTTGTTATGGGTAAGCATTCCGGACGTCATGCGTTCCGCGAGAAACTGATCGATCTCGGTTATGAATTGGGCGATGAGCAGGTGAACGCAGCTTTCGCCAAGTTCAAAGATCTGGCTGATAAGAAGAAGGACGTTAGCGATGAGGATATCCGCGCGCTGATCGAAGAAAAGCTGATCGAAACGCCGGAAGTATTCGTGCTCGATAATCTCCAGCTGTCCTACGGAAATCAATCCGTTCCTACCGCCACGATTCGTGTAAAAGTGATCGAAGGTGGTTCTGCGGAAGAAGCCGCTGTAGGCAACGGCTCTGTCGATGCGATTTTCAACGCGATTGATAAAGTGACTAAAGAAGAGGTTGAGCTGGAAGACTACTCGATCAAATCGGTTACCCAGGGCAAGGATGCCCTTGGTGAAGTTCACGTTGTTATGCGTCAAGGAGATTACTCCGTTCAGGGCCGCGGCGTCAGCACGGACATCCTGGAAGCGAGCGCTAAGGCTTATATTGATGCCGTTAACCGGTTGATCGATAAACGGAAAGCGCCTGCCCGCAGCAAACGGGATAATGTGTCTTTGATCTAAACACGTTTTGAATAAGTAAGGCTGATACACCCCTATGCTTTGCCTCCGGGCATTGAATAAGGGGTGTTTTGGCATGCCGTATAGATGTCCTACCTAGGGAGATGCCCTATTCCTCTAAAAGCCCACTCGTTCCTTAGCCATTTGTCATAAGATACATCAGTTCCTTAAGAAGGGAGGATGGGAGCTATGGGATTCGGTTTAGGAGGAGTAGGTTGCGGTTGCGGCGTAGGAACAGGAGTAGGCGGTGTCTTTACTAGCACGGGTGTTATCCTGGTACTGTTCATCTTGTTGGTTATCATCTTAAGATCATGTCTCATCTAATTAAACAAAGAGAGCCTTCTTGAAATATGCTTTTAAGATGCAGCATTTAAAAATAGGAAAAACAGCCCTCCAGATATAACTGGAGGGCTGCCGCTACATGGGGATGGGCTGTGGATTACAGTACTTTACGAATCGCACGGTTCAAACGCTCGATTCCTTCGATCATCTGTTCGGTATCCGTGTGAGTGAAATTCAAACGCATGGTATTGTGCTGAGGCTCATCGGCGTAGAAGCTGACACCGGGCACGAAGGCTACCTCTTCTTCTACGGCCAGCTTCAGCAGCTGCTCCGTATTTATGTGTTCGGGAAGCTCCAGCCAGATGAACATGCCGCCTTTAGGTTCAATCCAGTGGGTGTCAGGCCAATTTTGCTGCTCCAGCAGCTCTACCATTTGACGCATCCGTTTCTCGTATTCGCTGCGTACCAGATCGATGTGCCCGTAAATATCGAAATTCAAGAACAGCTGGTGCAGCGCTTGCTGGTCCATGGAGCTCGAGTGCAGGTCGGCAGCCTGCTTCGCTCGCGTCATGTGACGGATTACTGAAGGATCCCCGATAGCCCAGCCTGTACGAAGAGCGGGAGCTACGATTTTGGAGAACGTGCTTGTATACACAACGCAGCCGTTCGGATGCTCGTCCAAAGAGAAGAGCGAAGGCAAGGCATCGCCACCGCCAAAACGCAATTCACCATAAGGGTCGTCTTCAAGAATGAGGACATTGCTTCGTTTGCAAATGTCCAGAGTGCTTTTTCGACGTTCCAAGCTCCAAGCTTTACCTGATGGATTGGAGAACGTAGGGATCACGTAGATCAGTTTGGGATTATATTGTTGAATTTTATGTTCAAGATCGGATAGATTCATACCATCCGCGTCACAATCGACGGAGACGATGCGCGCCTTACGGGATTGGAAGATTTGAAGAGCAGCCAGATATGTTGGACGCTCTACTAAGATAACGTCGCCTGGGTCAACATAAACTCGTGTTAATAGGTCTATTGCTTGCTGGGAGCCTGTCGTGAGCAGCATGTCATCGATGCCGACGTGAATCTGCTTGCGCTTCAAGTGCTGGCTAATACTTTCTCGAAGTGGGGTGAAGCCTTCGGTTAAGCCGTACTGCAGTACTTGCTTTCCTTCGTCAAACACGCGTGAGAAAGCTTCCCTTACCGCCGCAATGGGAAAATACTGCTCGTTAGGGAGTCCTCCGGCGAGGGAAATGATAGACTTGCCTTGAGTCAGTTTCAAAATTTCCCTAACGGCCGAAGATTTGAAGCTTTCCGTTGTATCGGAGAATCGATAATGCATACATAAGCTCCTTTGCCCAATGACATTTTAATATTTTTATGTATTGTAATCCTTTGGAAGTTGTATGACAACACTTTTTGACGAATAGGGACTGCTATTAGCAACTAGCGATGAACTAGAATTTCAACTATAGGTAATTCCTATTACGATGATAGCTTTTATATCTTTGTCATAGGGGGCTAAATATGGTACAAAGAATATAATACTTAAAGTGTAGGAGTGAACCTAATGGCAGACGTTAAAAAAATCGCTGTAATCGCAGGGGACGGTATCGGACCCGAGGTTGTAGCTGAAGCAGAAAAAGTATTGAAAAAGACAGAAGAGGTTTTCGGATACCGTTTTGAAACTGAGCATGGCTTGTTCGGCGGAATCGCTATTGATGAGAAAGGTACTCCGCTTCCTCAAGAAACGTTAGATATGTGTAAAAATTCCGACGCTGTACTGTTAGGTGCAGTAGGCGGACCTAAATGGGACAACAACTCCAAAGAGCTTCGTCCAGAAACCGGACTTCTTGGAATCCGTAAAGCGTTGGGCTTATTCTCCAACATTCGTCCAGCGGTTATTTTTGACTGCTTGAAAGATGCTTCCACATTGAAGCCGGAAGTATTGGAAGGTACTGACCTGATCGTTGTTCGTGAATTGACAGGCGGTATTTACTTCGGTGAGAAATTCCGTCGCGAGAGCGCAAACGGACAAGAAGCGGTAGATACTTGCGCATATAACGTGCAAGAAATTGAGCGCATCGTGCGTCAAGCTTTTGAAATTGCACAAACACGCAGCAAAAAGCTGGCTTCCGTAGACAAAGCGAACGTTCTTGAAACTTCCCGTCTGTGGAGAGAAACAGTTAACCGCATCGCTCCTGACTATCCGGATGTTGAACTGGAGCACGTATTGGTCGACAACTGCGCTATGCAATTGCTGCGTCGTCCATCCAGCTTTGATGTTATCGTAACTGAGAATATGTTCGGAGATATCTTGAGTGATGAAGCTGCCATGTTGACTGGATCTATCGGCATGCTGTCCTCCGCATCTCTTGGCGAAGGCTCATTCGGATTGTACGAGCCGGTACACGGTTCCGCTCCTGATATCGCTGGCCAAGGCGTAGCGAATCCAATCGCAACGATTCTTTCCGTAGCTTTGATGTTCCGTTTGACTTTCGGCTATCACGATGCTGCAGAAGCTATTGAGCGTGCAGTGAAAGAAGTTCTTGACGCAGGACATCGCACAGGCGATATCGCAGTAGACAAGAGCAAGGCTATCGGAACTACAGCTATGGGCGATCTGATCGTTAATGCTATCCGTAAATAAGAGATTGTAAAGCACTCGGTGGACAAGCCCTAGAATCGGATGACGATTCCGCTGTGGACTTGTTACCGAGGTTTGCATTCGAATAGTTTCATCACAGTGAAGACTCTTCCATCTGCAGGGGATGGTTAAGGGTCTTCATTGCTCATGAGGCTAAATACGGCTTATGAATTTGTGACAAATTATAATGATTATTAATTAGTAATTATTTTAATCTTGACATTCATTATGGCGGATGTTACGATTTTACATGTAAAATACAAGCACTAAGGGAGGACATTATCAGATGGCAGAACGTTTGGTAGGTAAACAAGCTCCAGATTTCACAATGGAAACAGCAGCAGGTAACGGCCAAGATTTTGGTAAAGTATCTTTGTCCGATTACAAAGGTAAATGGTTGGTATTGTTCTTCTATCCACTAGATTTTACTTTTGTATGCCCAACAGAAATCACTGCTTTGAGCGAAGCATATGCTGATTTCCAAAAGCTGAACGCTGATGTTCTTGGCGTATCCACGGACAGCATTCATTCCCACCGTGCATGGATCAACACTGCAGTTGATGCTAACGGCTTGGGCAAGCTGAACTTCCCATTGGGTTCCGACTTGACTAAAAAAGTAGCTCGCGATTATGGCGTTTTGATCGAAGAAGAAGGTATCGCGCTTCGTGGTTTGTTCATCATCAATCCAGAAGGCGAATTGAAATATCAAGTGGTCAACCACAACGATGTAGGCCGCAGCGTAGAAGAAACTTTCCGCGTGCTGGAAGCATTGCAATCCGGCGGTCTGTGCCCAATGAACTGGAAAAAAGGCGACAAGCACCTGGTTGCGAAATAATATCCGATCATTCGGTTCTTGGACTTCCTATTTCAAAAAATCCCTCTGGTCTGCTATACTGCAGCTAGAGGGATTTTTATTTGTAAGACAGGAGGACGTGGCAAGTGGAAGTATTGGATAACTTGAAATACAGCGAAAATCATGAATGGGTTCGTATAGAAGGCAATCGAGCCGTTATCGGGATGACCGATTTTGCCCAAGAAGAGCTTGGAATGATAGTATTTGCTGAGCTCCCAGAGGTCGGTGATACATTGAAAGCAGGCGAACCGTTCGGCAGCATGGAATCCGTGAAGACGGTATCCGAGATGTATGCTCCGGTATCAGGCAAAGTGATCGATATTAACCGTAAGCTGCAGGATAATCCGGGCGTTATCAATCTATCTCCGTATGAGGGTGGATGGATGATTGTGGTGGAAGTTGCAGATCCCGCGGAGCTAGACAACCTATGGGATGCTGCCAAATACGAAGCAACCTATGGACACGAATAAAAACAGCAAGCTCTCCTCAACTAACGCTTCGGCTTAGGGATGAGGAGAGCTTTTTCATTTTGTGTGGATGCCTATTTATATGTAATGGAAGCACCTCATATTTACAACGTAACAGTGTTATGTTACACTTAAAACATTGATGGGTTATATTTATTGTTACATCTAATATCAAGCTTTCTCAATCTAATAATCGAAGCTCATATAAACTTGAATTCAGAATATCGAAACATTGTTTCGTTGCATAAGCAGCATAATGAGATAGCGATAATATTGAAATAATAGGAATATTCAATGATGGAGGGAATCGGATGGAACAGCACAAAGAGCAGGATTTGGTTATTGCGGGCAGCGGATCCTCTGGAGGTGGCAGCTTCCGGAACGTCAAGATTGATGGCTTTGGCAACCTATTGAGCGATACAGATTGCATGGATTTCGAGATCAATGGTAAGGGTGGAGTAAAGGGACATTTGTATGCTAAAGCTGCTGCTATTAGCGGGTCTTGCCATATTGACGGGAATGTGGAGGTAGAGAAGTTCAAGGTCAGCGGTGAAGTCAAGGTTGACGGTGACCTCACTTATGGAGAGCTGGAATGCAGCGGCTCAACCCGTGTTAAGGGAAGCGTAACAGGTGACCATGTTCGTGTCGAGGGAGGCTTTCATATAGACGGGGACAGCGAAGCGGAGACATTTACGGTGCAGGGAGTTTTCCAAATCGGCGGGTTATTGAATGCCGGCAATGTCGATATTACGATGTACGGTCCTTGCCGTGCTCAAGAGATTGGCGGAGAGAAGATTACGGTACGCAGGAGCGGACTGAAGTCGCTGCTGAACCCTTTTCTGCCTAAATTCGTAGCTAAGCAGCTGACAGTCGATACTATCGAGGGTGACGAGATTGAATTGGAGTATACGACAGCCAAAATGGTGCGCGGCAGCCGCATTACGATAGGCCCGGGTTGTATCATCGACAGAGTCGAGTACAAGCAAGCTTTTCATCCCGATAAGAGCGCGAAGATTCAGGATGCCAAGCAAATATAATGGAATGGTTCCTCAAAGCCTAATAAAGCCTGGACTCACCGTAACCTAAGGTTATGATGAGTCCAGGCTTTATTCTTCATCCTATGAATGGATGCTTCAAGCAAGGCTACCCTTTAAGCTTCTTATATTTCTCCATGTATTTCACAACCGTAAGTACGTAGGTTGCATGCGACCAGGTCAGTGGGGCTACGGACACAGGACTGCCGTCGAACGGATCAAGCTGCTCTGGTAAAATGCTGCTTTCCATCGCATGCTTCACTACCCACTCCAATGTACGGCGAGGCGCCTCAAGCTCAGCCACTGTCTTGGCATATTCGATTTCCCACTCTGCAATCCAGAGCGTACAAATGATCCATGGATTCCCAGGGATGTTCTCAATGTCCGATGAACGCTGGAAGTAATAGTCGTGGTAATACCGCGCTACGCCGCCGATATCGGTCTTAATGGTCAGACGATCTCGATTCGTCTGCATAGTACGAACGACACGGTCATCGTCAGCTGGAAGTACGCCAAATTCGAAAATGCCATATACACTGCTTTCGATGGTTCGGTCCTTGACCCATTCTCCATTCTCCAAGTAGAGGCCTCGCACAAAGCGCTGCTCTTCCTCATCCCACAGATGCTTTAACATTCCGGCTTTGATTCTCTCAGCCGTATGCTTGTACCTGCTGCTGCGCTCTTCATCGCCGAACAGACTGCAGAAATTTGCGGCAGCAATCAGCCCTCCGTAAACCGCTGACGCTGTGAACGTATAGATGCCATAGCGTTCCTCCCATAAATCGTAGCTCGGTTTCGGGAGGTTCAAATCCTGATCGATATAAGTGGACATGAAGCGGGCCGCTCGGCGAATTAAGGTACGATATAAAGACTGTGGAAGCTCGATAACGCCATGCTTCAGAAAGTCCTGCCATAATGCGAACAATACTAGTGCCGTCTCGTCTTCTTGAATAGGCAGCTGCGTCTTGCCGGCATGAATATAAGGATGCCAGCTGGAGCCCACCGTGCCGTCGGGATTGTACTTATGATGCAGATAGCCCTCCGGAGACAGCACGTTAGCACAGAAGTGGAAGAATGGCGTAATCATGCCTTGGTAGCCGGCCATGGACATGGCATATGCGATCAGCGCGCCGTCACGCGGCCACATATAGCTGTAATGATCGCGGTTGCTCTGCATGATATCCGAGTCATTAGCAGCAATAATCGCCCCGTTGACGTCCGTCTGCGTACGTACGATCAGTAGGCTCTGCTTGTAAAGCTGGATGACCTCCGGACTCAGGTCGCCGTAATCCCGTTCAGATTTGTTAACCCAACGCTGCCAATATACTTTAATGCGGTCGAGCAGCTTGCCGGGATGGCTTTCTTTAACGTAGGCGTCGAGCTTCTTGACTTCCTCTAAATCTTTGCCTGCCGACATCCAGTAGTACATGGTTTCATCCGCATGAGGCGGCACATGCAGACGGAAGCTGATCGTGCTATCGACGGAGCCTTGAGCGATGGCATTGCCCATGAGATGGCCGTCCTCGGCATCCCTCCAAGTGCCTTCAGCATTATAGAAGCGCTTCACACCAGTGGTGTACTGGTAAATGCCTTCAGGCCCCGTGCTGCCGCTGAACATGAAATATTTATCTTTTTTATAATGAAATACAGTATTGTTGACCGGATAATAAGCGGCTGTATCGCCGACTTCGGTTTCATTAATGACGAGATCCTGGTTAAAAAACATCCGTACCTCGCGGACGGTGTCCCATTGATTGTGGATCTGCACTCTTTTTAAATAAATGTCGTCCCGTTGATGGACTCCGTCATTAATTAGCAGTGAGATCCCTAGACGAGCATTCTCTGCGGTTACTTCGGTAATCAGCGAATCCTCTGCGTAAGCAAGTCGGAAATCCCACTCCGGATCATTCAACCAAGAGAAGGCACCGTCGACCCACAAGCCGATTCTGCACTGATAACCTCCGATGTGGTTTAATTGCCCTACATAGGGATAATATAAATCTCTCATGTACGTTTGACGGTCTAGGTTGATCAAAAACTTGCCGTTTCCGATGACTAAATGTCTTGGCAATCCACCCACATCCTTTATCTATCTGGAGTGTACTTCTTTTCAATTAGAGTACCTTTTTCTACCAAAGCGGTCAATCCCGTTGCAGCGCGTGAAAACGGATTCCTCGGGATATTAGGAAAAATCTTTTAACAATAATGGCGGCTTCTCTAGTACTCTACTATTTCCTATATGGAGAGAACTATACTTACACGAGGGCTAATTGGCAAAAATAAATCTCCACCCGAAAGCGGAGATGGGAAAACCCCGAGAGCAGGAAGTTTGCGTTTTTCCATTCTGGCTGTTGACGAACTCCGGTCGGGGTTTGACTGAGGATGCTTTTGTAGTGCTGATTTTGTGGCTGCCTGCAATCAGAGCATCATTAGGCTTGATGGGCGGTCTGCGGGACACGGGTCAAGCGCACCATGATGTCATAGGGGTTATCCGACTGCAGAAGTCTTTGCACCTGATCCTCGTTGACTCCAGTACAAACCTGTGTCTGTCCCGTATGGTATTGGATGTGCATTTGCGCGGACTGATCGTCGTACTGCACGAAAGCGATTTGCTTGGATCCGATCGGAATGTACTTCATGTGACTCTCTCCCTTCGGAAATGAGAATGAAAAATCCGTTGGCATAGCAAGAGCTGAGCCGCAACGGATTTTCGTCGACATATAGTTAATATATGCCCATAAATATTGGATTAGAATAGGTGGCACTCAAGGATTCGCTTGGAGCTTGTACCTATTTCTTATATCCTTATATATTTATATACCCGATAATTAATGGGATGAATCAGCTCTCATGCAAATGATGAGTACTGGTTGCGCAAAAAATGGTAATATCCGCAACTGCCTTGTTCATTGAACCTGCCTGCTGTTATAATAGACGATAAGTCGTTTCTGTTTATCATGATTTCGAGCGAGGCACTCCGTATGAAGGAGAAGCCCGGTATCCTTATTGAACCCGTTAGAGTTTTGAAGGGAAAATATTTAGGAGGCGTAAAGATGAGTTTTTGTTGTGGCGCCAGTATGATCGGAACGAAAGGGACTTTAAAACATATAAGAACACAAATTCATAATGTGCCTCTATTATTTTGTCCGGTTTGTCACCGGGTTGAGGTTCATTACTTGGTAGAAAGTGAGTACGATATTTTAGCAGAATATGCGCATGGCGATGGAGCCCCAGAAGTGGATTTCCAAGAGTATGTGGATACCCGAAGCCAAGCGGAACTAATAGAAAACTGCGTGAATCATGAGAATGAAGATCCCCTTGAGGTCGTGCGCAGTCAAATCGATATGTCTTTGGATCTGTTGATGGTAGCCAAAGCATGGGGCGATGTCGAATGGGAGGAGCAGCTTAAAAAGCGGCTGAATATCCTCAGCCAGCGCAAAAGCAGATTAAAGAACAAAAAGTCGATGCGCGGCTTAACATAATTGGACCTGACAACGTCTCTTATTTAGTAAGGGACGTTTTTTTGTTGCCTTCAAAGGATTGTCTCGTTATTATATACCGTAATTCAGTCAAAAATACCACGGGATGACAGCGACTTTCGACAAAGAAAAGCTTGGTTCATATTACCTGTGATATAATAAGTGCTGAGGCACAAAACGACCCCCGTAAACAACCGTGACGATAGCGAAAAAATATAGTGTGAGGTGGAACGATTGCTGCTCGTTTTATTTAAGAGATTTCTCGGAAAACGCCAGTCTCACCGCCCTGATCAATCGGATACACAAACACCTGAGCAACTTGTGGTTCGGATTCAAGAGGGTGACTTACGCCTTCGCAATCAATTTATTACGGATTACCAGCCGTATGTTGCGAAGGTAACAAGCCGTTTTTGCAAGAGGTATGTAGATCCGGCAAGAGATGATGAATTTAGTATTGCTTTAGGCGCTTTTAACGAAGCTGTTAACCAATTTTCCCCACAGGCGGGTCGGTCTTTTCTCGGTTTTGCTGAGCAAGTCATACGACGCCGTTTAATTGACTATGTCCGTAAGGAGCAGCGCTTTTCGCAACAGATTCCTTACAGCATGTTCGAAGTGGAGGACGAAGAGGATAACGTCGTGAACCCGGTGGAAATCCATCAGGCTATCGAGCAGTATGAGAAGCAAAAAGGAATGGAGGAGCGGCGGAGCGAAATATCGGATTTGAATCGTTGTTTGACAGATTTTGGTATTCAATTTTCGGATTTGGTGGATGCGTCTCCCAAGCATGACGATTCCAGGCAGGCTTTGTTTGCTATAGGCAAACAGCTTTCCGAGGATTCCGAATTAATGAGGACAATGCTCACAAAGCGTATGCTGCCAATTAAGGAATTGTTGGACATGGTGAAGGTGTCCCGAAAGACATTGGAACGCAACCGCAAATTTATCATTGCCGTCGCTTTAATTTATAACGGGCCTTATCCATATCTTCGTGATTATCTACATATTAAAGAGGATGTAATTGAAGGGGGGGTAGCAAATGAATAAAGGCATCGTCATGGAGATGACGGGCTCCAGCATTATCGTAATGCGTCAGGACGGCAAATTTGATAAAATTTCTCGAAAAAACCGCAACTGTGAAGTCGGTGAGGAAATCATTTATGCTGACGCCGGTTTGAACTGGCGTAGTCCGTCCGTAGCCGGCCGGTCCGCACTCGTCGCGGCGGTCGTGTTCTGCCTAGTCGTATTCGCCAGCTTTGCTGGTAGAATGGGCAGCTCCGAGGTCGTTGCCTATGTGTCGCTGGACATCAATCCATCCATTGAGATGGGGATCGATGAAAAGGAACAAGTGCTCGAACTTAGAGGGCTGAATGATGATGGTTCTGAATTGGTTCAGGAAGTGAACTACAAGGGGAAAACATTGGAGAACGTAACAGCTACCCTGTTAGATAAGGCTGAGCAGAAATCGCTCGCCAAAGGGGAAGCAGACATTGTTATCGCAAGCTCCGTGGTGCAGGAGAAGAGTAAGGTTGATGATTCGAAGATCGCTGAGAAGCTTCGCCAGCAAGTATCCGACCATATTAAGCAAACCCATCCCGAACAGGCTAGTTCTTACCAGGTGGAGGCATTTGCAGCTCCGCAGGAAGTTCGTGAGGAAGCAAATAAGAGCGGCGTTTCTATGGGGAAATATTCGGTCTATCTGAACGCCAAGAACAATGGTGTTGATGTCTCGATCGATGAGTTGAAGAAAGAGTCGATTCATCAGATTGTGAAAAACAACCCGGAGAACAAAACAGCTATTGTTCAGCCTGACAAAGCTCCGACGAAGGCAGACTTCAAAAAGCTGATGGAAGACGAAAAATCCGGAGCATTGGATAAGAGGCTTCAGGAAAAGAAAAAGGAACAAACTTCCAAAGACAACGGGAAAAGCAATAGCAGCAGTAACAAGAATGACAAGAATGATAAGAATAACGACAAGAACGATAAGAATGACAAGAATGACAAGAACGACAAGAACGACAAGAATAACGACAAGAATGACCCGAAAAAGTCCGGCTCCGGCAGCAGTGTGAATACGAACGTCACCAGCAACAAAAACGATGACCGGAAGGACGATAAAAAACCGGGATCGGCGGTGACGCCTAAGCCGACACCGACACCTAAACCAACACCTAAACCGGGAACCCCTGTTCCCGGTAAGTCTCAGTCTGGAAATGAAAATAAGAAAGACGACGATTCTAAGATAGATACGGATTCCAGGAAAGAGGACCCTAGGAAGAAGGACGATGACCCAAAGAAGTCAAACGATCCGAAAAAGGATGACTCTAAGAAGGATGATGAGGATCGTAAACGCGAAGAGGCAAAGCGTCAGGAAGATTTAAAAAAGCAAAATGACAAAAAGACGGATGACGCCAAAAAAGAGCAGGATAATAAAAAATCATTGGATGATAAGAAAACGGACGACAAAAAAACGGACGATAAAAAATCCGATGACAAGAAAAAAGTTGATTCATCGAAGGATGATGAGGGTAAGTTTCAAAGAAGTGATAGCAATGGCAAAGACGAGAGGCGTTAAATCCGCCTTGAAAACACAGCCGCCGAAGTTGGCCGCTGTGTTTTTTGCGTGAATTTTGATTGCTCTTATGACGGAGTAGACGAGGTTATGATAAAATAGTAACTTGAATAAGTTCTTATTAGCTTCGCTATCGAAGCTTTCGATATTTAAAAGATTTCGTGGTAAAAGGGGAGAGAACAGTTGAGATACGGCGAATTTGGAAAGACGGGATACCGGGTATCCGCATTAGGGTTTGGAGCGATGAATTTACCAGGGGTATCCCTGGAGCAAGCGGGAGAAACACTGAATTATGCACTGGATCATGGGATTAACTACATTGATACAGCAGCAGGATATCGCAATAGCGAGGAGATTATCGGGGAAACCATCTCTCATCGCCGCTCGGAGTATTTTTTGGCTACGAAGACGAATAAGCGCGATTACGCTTCCGCCAAGGAAGAAATCGAACGCAGCCTGGTAAGAATGAAGACCGATGTCATCGATTTGCTGCAAATTCATTATGTAAACTATGTGAGTGAGTATAAGCTGGCAATGGAAGACAATGGGGCATATAAAGCGGCCTTGGAGATGAAAGAGGCTGGAAAGGTACGCTACATAGGGATCACAGGCCATCGTCCTGAACTATTGGCGAAGTGGATCAGCAAGGGCGATTTTGATCAAGTCTTATTCCATCTCAATCTGGCGCAGCCCTTTGCGCTGGACGAACTTATCCCAATGGCTACGCAAATGGGAATGGGCAAAGTGGCCATGAAGCCGCTGTCCGGAGGATTTATTCAGCCTGTTGAGAAGGCTATCCGGTACCCTTACAGCCAAAATGTTGATGTTATTATTTCTGGAATGGTTAGTGTAGACGAGGTCAAACAAAATTTAGCTGCAATGGAGCTTGAGGTTGATACGACGGAGCGTAAGGAGCTGGAATCTTTGGCACTCGAGCTCGGGAGTCATAATTGCCGCCGTTGTAACTACTGCTCCTGTCCGATTGGGGTTACCATTCCGGATATTATGATATCGAGCCAAGTACGACAAACCTTCGGTTTGCTGCCGAAGGGAGACGGCTTCTATGAACGGCAAAAAGAGAAGATTCTCTCCTGCGCGGATTATGAGCCCTGTAGAGAGAAGCCGCTTTGCGAGGAGAAATGTCCTTATCATCTGCCTATGCAAAAGGTGGTTCAAGAAGCGGCTTCTTACTACCGTTAATTACAGGCTATTTGTGACGTTGCCCACCGGGTAACGTCCCTTCTTACTGCTTAGCGCAATGAAGGGCTTGCATTTAGTCCTAGTCAGAGACATACATGAAAAAAATGCTGCCCTTAGGCAGCACTTGTAAATGCATTTTATCTTAGCGATTCAAGAGTCAGATGAGGTAGCAGTCTTTCTCGAATTTTATGATTAAGCCGAAATACTTTTATTTTTGTTTTTAGTAGAAGAGGTGGTAGCCGACATCATCGTCAATGCCGTTTCCTCCAGGTCTTTCATGCGAATCACCAAGCGGTTGATCTCGTCGGTTGTATAAGACAAATTGGTTGTTCGCTGCTCCAACTGCGAAAGATCGATGCTAATCCATCCGGTTTTACGCTTGTGGGCGCTTAAATCGAAAGACAGCACTGGAATGGAGGCAACTGTTCCGCCATGTCCCTGCAGAACCGAAGCGGCTCTATTGGAATCTTCGCTTATATCGTTCAGATGAAAGAATAGCTTACGAGATTTCCAGCGGAGAAAGCCTGGTTGGAACGCAATGATAATCAGCGACTCTTCACCGTTCTCCTGCTTGTAAATGGCGAGATTCTTTGAGTTTTTCGTAGTGCGAATATATTGATACTTCTTAATGTCAGGCAAAAATAGTACGATCAGAATCGGAATCGCGCTGGCTGCATAGATGAGCATTTCAGATTGAAAGAGTGCGGCTAATCCTAACAAAGCGGCAAACAGTATAATAAACATCCAAAATAATTTTACATTTTTTTTCGACAAGTGAGCCATCCCCCAGATGGAAAGCAAAATGGTAAAGCCGATATATTCACAATATTCCTATTCTACCATAACGACCATAGCAAATTAAAGCGATTTCCCATTTTTGCGGTATGTCAAATTTATGTAGGCATCACTTTAAGCGGATAGGAGCGCTAGGGTCAAGTCTATGCTACTAGTTGACATACGTGACTATGGGCATGAAGTTTCGTGATATATCGACATGGGCCGAGAAAATTTACGAAATCAGGTTTCCTACAGAAAACTCAGCTTATGCTTACGAAGTAAGTTTTCTTTCAGAAAACTCAGCTTATGCTTACGAAGTAAGTTTTCTTTCAGAAAACTCAGCTTATGCTTACGAAGTAAGTTCTCTTTCAGAAAACTTAGCCTGTGCTTACGAAGTAAGTTTTCCTACAGAAAACTCTTAGGAGGGTCAAATCGTGAAGAAAAGAATCGGGATCATAGGGCTAGGAGATATCGCTCAAAAAGTATACTTACCTCTCTTGAGCACGAATGAGAGCGTTCACATTGTTGGCATCAACAGCCGGACACCGGATACGGTGGAAAGAATCGCGAGCCAATACCGCATTAAAGGGCGTTTTGACACGGTTGATGGCCTACTTGCTGAAGAGCCGGAGGCCGTATTCGTGCATAGCCCGACAGAGACTCATTATGATGTGGTCATGGCTTGCTTAAAGAAGAAAGTAGCTGTTTACGTAGACAAGCCATTATCTTATGCTTATCATGAATCCGAGGCTATGGCCCAGTACGCACTTGACCAGGGACTTGTGCTTGGGGTCGGGTTTAACCGCCGCTTTGCTCCTCTCTATGTCCAGGCGAGAAAGTGGCTGGAGGAGGCTGGAGGCTTCGATTTTTGCACCGTTTCCAAACATAGGACGAAGCTGCAAAAACATAGCGCCAAGTTCACTTTGTATGATGATATGATCCATATGCTGGATTTGATGTTATGGTTAGGCGGAGATCACTTCGAAAATTTGCAGTACATAGAAAGTAAGGATGAGGAAGGAAAGCTGCTTTTCGGAACAGGAAGTCTTGTGTTCCCCAGATCTGTTGATGGCCTAGAGACCATTCGTGCAGGTCAGTTCAGTATGGCAAGGCTTGCTGGTGCTGATCATGAAAAGCTCGAGCTGCATGGAAGCGGCCGTTCTGCTGAGGTGACGAATATGGAATCAGCCGTTTTCTCTGAAAAGAATAGTTCTCCTCAGTCAGGGGGCTTTGGCAGCTGGGAGACGATCATATCGCGTCGCGGCTTTACAGGGGCTGTCCATCATTTTCTTGAACATTTGGATGACGCCGCAGCTTGTACAATTCGCGCAGACCGTGTATTACCCGTTCATCAAATGATTGAACGAATGATCGCTCATTTGTAATGCAAGCGGTTATACATAGATAAGGTTAGTCAAGTACCTGAGCAGTTACTAATGAAAATGCAAAGGAGGCTACACTTTTGAGTTCAATGCACCTGGAACACCCTTCTTTTTATGAAAACGCATTTTTGCTTGCTCCAGCCGGTATCGCTATTTCTTCTATAAACGGTGTATGGAACCGTGTTAATCCGGCCCTCTGTCAAATGCTTGGTTACGATGAATGGGAATTAGTGGGGAAAGACATCAAAGCTCTTACGCACCCTGAGGATTGGCCTCATGAAGAACAGCAGCTTAAGGAATTACAGGATGGTCGCTGTCATTCTTCAAGTATGGAAGCCCGCTACATCCACAAATCGGGGCATGTCCTGTGGATGTCGGAACAGGTCTCAGTATTTTGTAATGAGCTGGGGACACCGGACAGCTTATATATATATTTGACCGATATATCGGAGCGAAAGCTTGCAGATCAATTGGAGTCCGTTATTTTGGAGCATTCGCAGGATATTATCGTTTACAGCTCAGCCGATGGAACTTGCCTTTACGCTTCGCCTGCTCTTCAGAATTTGCTTGGCTACCATCCGAATGAGTTTATAGGGCTGAAGCTATTGGACTATTTTCATTCTGAGGATGTAACCAACATCGTGGAGCGCCAATATAGCGATATGGATAAAATCTGCGCTCGATTCCGTCATGCAGATGGGCAATACATATGGTTTGAGACGTCTATCAAAATCATTCGAAATGCGGATGGAGAAGTAGACAAAATCTTGTCCATTGGAAGGGATGTTACGGAACGAATGCTGACGGAGCAAGCCCTTATTAATAGCCAAAGGAGCTTGGCAGAAGCACAGCGGATAGCATCCATCGGCAGCTGGGAATGGGATTTGGAGCGGGATGAGATCTATTGCTCCGAGGAGCTGTTTCGCATTCATGGTATTACGGATAACAAAATAACCGGAAGGTTCGAAACTCTGCTGCATTTTGTTCACCCGGAAGATCATGCTCTCTTGTTGGCTATGTTGAAGAGGGCAATAGATGAAGGGCATAACTTCAGTCTAGAATGTCGTTTAAAGCTATCAGATAATAATGAAAAGCACGTCCACATCCAGGGCGTAGTTGTGTTGGATGAGCAAGGTCAATCAAGCAGGATTCAAGGGACTCTTCAAGACATCAGTGAGCAAAAGAAAATGCAGCAGCTGCTTGAAGAAACAATTGATCGATATACATCATTAAAAAGATATAATCCAGATGCGATAATATCCTTGGATAAAACAGGCTATATCGTTTCAGTTAATCCGGCCGCGGAGCAAATAACGGGATATTCTGCGCAAGAATTGAATGAGTTTCATTATACGGACTTATTCTACTATGAAGATGTAGGGCGCGCCCAGCAGTGGTTTCAACAGTTTATGAAAAATGAATCGGTCGATTGTGGAGAAATGCGGATTGTAGGTAAGGACGGATCTGTCATTGATTTGCTCATTACTCCTGCACCGATCATCATTCGTCATGAAATGGTCGGCTGCTATGTGATGGTTAAAGACATTACCGAGCAAAAGAGGAAGGACGAGCTGCTGCGCAAATCCGAGAAGCTGTCCGTTGTTGGTCAATTGGCGGCAGGCGTGGCCCATGAAATTCGCAATCCGCTAACAGCTTTGAAAGGATTCGTTAAGCTGATGATGCATTCGGACGCCCAGTTTCCCAGATATTTATCCATTATGAAGGAAGAGCTGGATCGCATCGAGCTGATCGTGAGCGAATTATTGATGCTGTCCAAGCCACAGACACTCCAATTAAAAGTGACCGATCTTAAGGATTTAGTAGAAGAGGTTCAAACGTTGATTGGCACGCAGGCGATTATGAAAAACATTGAAATCCAGTTAGCAGCCGAACAAGGGCCTTTTACGGTGCATTGCGACCCTAATCAAATAAAGCAAGTTATTATTAACTTCCTGAAAAACGCAATCGAAGCGATGACGCGCGAGGGGATTATTCAGATTGTTCTTTCTGTGGACGCACTCGGTCATGCGAGGCTGCAGATTATTGATCAAGGCTGCGGCATTCCGGAGGATAAGCTACCTCGGCTTGGAGAGCCTTTCTTCACAACCAAGGAAGGCGGAACGGGATTAGGACTCATGGTCAGCCAAAAAATTATTGAGCATCATGGCGGTAAGATGTCTATTACAAGCAGAGTGAATTACGGAACTATGGTTGAAGTGAGCTTGCCGCTAACGGAACATACTTTGAAAGAACAATCCGTTATGGGGTCATAATAGAAAAAGAGCGCTTCATGAATGGAAAGTGACTTGCGAGCCAAGAGGGAGGAAAGGACAATGAACTTAAAGCAGGAAATCGGGAACAGGGTGCCGCCGGGTCAGACGCTGACACGAGGATTTCCCGTTCTTCACTATGGCAGCGTGCCTTATTATAATGATATGAGCCTATGGAACTTTCGACTGTTCGGACTTGTGGAGGAGGAAGCGACACTTAGCTACCAGGAGTTCATCGCTCTCCCTCGACGGGAGTTCCAGAACGATATTCACTGTGTGACGACTTGGTCCAAGCTGGATAATGTGTGGGAAGGGGTAGCGGTAGCTGAGGTGATGAAGCGGGTTAAGCTGAAGCCTGAAGCTAAGTATGTTATGCTGCATGCTGAGCATGGCTGGACGACGAATCTGCCGCTGGAGGACTTTCTTCGGGAAACTTCGTTCTTTGCCCTTAAGCATAATGGAGAGCTGCTGACTCCAGACCATGGCTACCCGGTTCGTATGGTAGTGCCTCATCTCTATTTCTGGAAAAGCGCCAAATGGCTGCGCGGGATCGAGTTCATGCAAAGCGACAAGCCGGGATTTTGGGAGCGAAACGGATACCATATGTATGGTAATCCGTGGGAAGAACAGCGCTATGATTTTGATTAAAAAAGCCCGATTAGGCATTCAAATCCCAATCGGACAGTAAACAGGCACTCGTCTACCTGGGCCTCATTTGGCCTCGGTGACATCTGTATTGATGGTTATATGAGAGAATACCTCATTAAGAAATTATTTCTTGGCAACCTCGTCTTCAATTTGATACCATAAATCATGAATACGTTGAAGCTGCTGGATTACCTCCTGAGGATCCATGTAGCTTTTTTTCTGTTCTGTTAGAGAATCTTTAAATCTTCCAGGCTAGTAAATTTGTAACCATTCGACCAGAAGCGGTTGTAGTATCAATTCCTCACTCCTGGATTTAATCCCTACGCTGTATTTTTCAAACAAATCGAATAAGTATTCATGAAAAAGGCGTATCGTGGTACGAACCAACACCGTTATATTTATAGTGAATATCAGAATGACCCAGTAGCTCATAAGTGGATGGAACCATATCTAATACGTATGCACGAGATCACATATGAAATGGGAAAGTACTTCAATAAATAGAACAAAGAGGCCTCCTTTAACCGGGGGCCTCACTCTTTAATTCTCATACTGATCGATAAGCAGATAATAAATCCTTCAGTCATTACGATAGTATTTACACACGTAAGTCTCCGCGCGTCTTCCTTCCCTATTTGCTTAAATTCTCTATCTCAATCGATAAGATCCGTTTCTTAAGCGACCAATCCGGTTCTTTTAATATGAACCATTTCTTTCGCTGAATCCCGATTCGTTCTGCAAATATATCAACTTGTCTACCGGCAGCCAGATCAAACAGTACACCTGTTGAATATCCGTCTGGCAGTTTAACGCTTTTAAACATAAGATCACCTTCTATGTAATAAATAAAAAGACCCTTTACTCTTGGGAGCAAAAGGTCTGAGGTAGAGATAGGAAAAACGCTTGGGAGCGATACCTATATTATAACATATTTACTTGCCTTCCCACGCTTTAATTTTCCATCCACATAAATAATCTGGTACAAACGCTGTGTCCGGTCCACTCTTCAGATACCTCTATATTAAATCCGGCTGTTTGAAGCGCAGTAACAACTTTATCTTTAATTCTCTGCAGCTCATTTAGCTCTACGTCTTCATTTATGATTGGGAAAACTAGATCAGGCTCTTGTCCACTTTAATACACAACATTAATTTTCAGTAATCTTCCAATCTACAACATTAAAGAAAAGTTCTCTCGGATCTGATCCATCCAACCTCTTTGCATTTGTCGAGAAATGAATTTGATGCATTCCTGGTGGTAATGTTATCGATTTGTTGAAAAAAGCAGTTTGATTGTTTACCTCAAAAGATTCATTGATTAATCCAGTTAAGAAAACTTTAGATTTATTTGGGTAACCCGTAGACAATCCCAAACTGATAGTTAGTTGTTTAGCTGACGGTGCTGGATTTGTTAAAAATAAATCACCCTCACTGCTACTCCATCGCCAGTTATGTGTTAGATCTTTTTCTAATCCATAGAATCCGTTTGACCATGTATCATTTACCAAGTACATCGCCTTGTTTTTTAGTTTTTCCAATTCATTATGAGGGATATTTAATGTTTTTTCGTACGATCCAAAATCAAAATAAGTTAATCGCTGATCATCGCTTATTATCGGGGTTACATGTAAAATATTCTGTAATTCGGATTCGATTTTTTCTCCATTGTCCTTATAACCAAATCTGTCTATATATATTCCCTGAAATCCTGCATAGATCAGATGGTTGACCATTTCCGGCATAGGCTTTTGAGAAACGAGCTTTTGCCACTGATCACCGTACCTTCCTCTCATAGCCCCATAGCTCCAGCGCAAACTATTAGAGTGAAGATACCCCTTGCTTAAAGCATAATCAGCCATCTTTTCTACTCGTGGGCTCTCTGGATAAGCGACATAAGGAAGTTGAAATATCATTGAGTTTTGAGGAACGCTAGATTCAATGTTCTGGACAAATTTCTGATCACTTTTATATTCATCTTGAACTTTATAATTTACAGCAAACGAGTTTGTTGTTTGGTCCAGCATACCAATAACAAGCACTATTAAAAAAACAATGGATCTCGCAGCTGTACTTTTTACCTTCATCCGTTCCAATAATGAGAAGAATCCAATGAATGATACAAAGGCTATAAACAGTCCAATCCGGTCATATCCTCGAATCTCGGGGACCACAAAAGAAATGATGGCTCCTATACCCCCAATAGTCGATAATAACAATGACAATATATTTATTTTCCCCATTTTATTGATCAAATCCTCTTTCATTGGAGAGAGCAAACTGAACAATAGAATGATAAATCCGATCGTTCCAACGATTCCCAAAGCAGTATGAGCGCTTCCGTAACTGATTGGGAAATTAAGGTTATATTTACTCTTCAATTCTGCTAGCTTATCTATTCTATGGTCATTAACTGGAAGCACAAGCTGGGTAATTTTTAGTCCATATGCTTCAGCCTCACCATAAAATTTGTGAGAAGTTTCGATGTTTTTTCCATGAGTCAATGAATAAGTGAAGTTAGGGCTTAGATTTATCAGACATCCAACTGCAATCACTAGTGTAATGACAAATGGATATAATGATAATTTAATTGATCTACGTTTAATAATCGCAATGATGCCTATCGAAACCAAGAGAAAGCATCCGAAAAATGCGTAATAAACACCTGAGCTCGAGATAATTAATGACAGGATAATAGACCATATGTACATTTTTCTTGATGGACGTTCAATGGTGGACGACCAATAGATCATAAGAACAATGAACGGTATCGTCCAATAAAACCCCAAAAACATATGTGTTGCGTTTCGAAAAAAGTGAAAAGGCAGCATTGTAAATAAGATACCAGTTACAAACGCAGACATATAAGACAACTTCAAGTACCGCGTCACAAAAGCAGCGGCGCATGCACATAAGGGAAATCCAAGAAGAAAAAATAAGTTCATGATAAGACCAAATTTATCTGTAAACCAACTCATGGCTTTAATAAGAAAGAAATTAAACATGTCCGAACCAGCATAATCGTACATTTCTTGTCCAAATGGCATTCCTGCGTTTGAATTTGTTAAGTACCAACCAAAATCAATGATAGTTTTGACCCACCCAGCCACTTGCATTGAGTCACCAACGTAATAGAAAGGAATAGTAAAGTCATATGTCCAAATATTTAGAACCCAAAACGACAGTAAAATTGATATTACGACAAGTGAAGAGTATAAAAAAATGTTGCTTCTATAAGTTGACATCATCTGCTCCATTTCATAATTGATAAAATTAGGTACTATATTACTCTTTTTTGAGTGTGGTCTTGATCATTTTTTCATTCCAAAATCGCTTGGTTTCTTCTGCAAAAGCGCCGTGAGGTTGAGTTTTAAGCCATTCCCACAATTGCTTCTCATTCGGCTTTGATAGATCGAATGGAATGTTTTTACGAACATAATTCATGGCAGCACTCCCTTTTTATATAAATGTATAATTGATTGTCTAAATAAAAGCCGTATAACGGATGCTTTCCAGACCGTTATTTCGACATTTTTCATTATACCATATATTGGGAGGTTGGTATAGATAGTTAGGATAAGTAACAGAGGGATGTGTTTATGGAGAAGGTGGGCGATCCGTTTGTGTAGAATTCATTATCTGCAGGCTGTGAATAATAAAATGAGTTTTATATCGTTGAATTATATCCACCAAGCAGATCCGTGGGAAGAACAGCGCTACGATTTTGATTAGCATATCGAAACCAGGGCCGGGAGAATCCGGCTTTCTTTATGTTCAGGTGTAATGTAAATATAAAATAATGTATTTCAAATAAGGAAGGTGCAGCATGTTTATCACAATGACTTTATCGTTACTTGATCAAGAGCTTGAAAAAATCGAAAAAGCCCTAACCCGCATTTCGGACGAAAACGTTTGGGAAAAGCTTAAAGAGGGGACTAATAGTATTGGTAACCTATGTCTTCATTTGGCTGGAAATGAATACCATAACATTGTGAGCAGTATAGGCGGCCACCCATTTACGAGGGAACGTTCTGCTGAGTTTTTGGCGGAGGGAGGCTATTCCTGCAAGGAATTATATAGCCGCTTGGCTAATGTCAGGGAGCAGTCGAGAAGCATCCTTACAGCCTTAACCGAGGAGGAGCTTGACCGCGAAGTGACGGTTCAGTACCCTCCAGACGCGGGAATTGCGACATACAATCGTCCTATTTCAAGGCTGCTATACCATCTCACTGTTCATTATGGGTATCATACCGGACAGATCGTCTATATGACCCGATTGCTGCAAGAGCAAGATAACAATATTTTGAAATGGAAGCATTAACTTGAATTACATGCATTTTTTTAAACATTGTTCAATAAAAATTGAGGTTTAGGCAGGATAATTGCTTTAACGCGTCGAACAAATATAGGGTTTGGCAATTGCGTATAAAAAAATGGAGGGTAAAACAGCATGAGAAAGGCATCACTTTTGGCACTAACGTTAGTTTTGGGTATCAGCACCGCACTAGCAGGCTGCGGAAAAAAAGAAGCGGCCCCAACGGCTCCAGGAAGCTCGCCTGCACCAGGTAAAGCTGAGACGGTTTCGATGGATATCGGCATGCTTAAGCTGACAAGCTCCGCACCGATATTTATTGCAATGGAGAAAGGGTATTTCAAAGAGGAAGGCATTGACGCCAAGGCGAAGTGGTTCGACGCGGCTCAACCGATTGCAGTAGCTACAGCGGGCGGAAGCGTGCAAGTCGGAGCGACCGGAATCTCGGCAAGCTTATACAACATGGTTGCGGGTGGACAAAAGCTGGTTATCGTTGCAGACAAGGGTAGAGAGCAAAAAGGCTATTCTTCCACAGCTTTGATGGTTCCTACAGATTCTGCTGTGAAATCCATAGAGCAGCTAAAAGGCAAAAAAATCGGGATCACCCAAACAGGCTCCACGTATCATTACATGGTGGGACGTCTGCTTGAGAAACACGGCTTGACGCTGAAGGACGTTGAACTCGTTCCATTGAACAGCATTAAAGGCTTGATGGAATCGCTGAAAAGCAAACAGGTCGACGCTGTTATGTTGAACGAGCCCAACCTGACTACGGTTGTTAAAGAAGGCTATGGCCGCACTTTGGCACAAGTAGGGGACGAGATTGAATATCAAACTTCAGGAGTGTTCTTCTCTCCTAAGCTTGCAGATAACAAGGACTTGTCCGTACGCTTCTTGAAGGCTTATGCAAAAGCAACACGCTACTATTACGACGCGGTATTGACTCTTAAAGACGGAAAAGTTGTTCCTGGAGGCAACTATGACGATGTCGTTAAAATTATCGCTAAGTACACGGATCAACCTGAAGAAACTGTAAAGCAAGGCTTGCCTTACATGGATCGTGACGGAAAACTTCTCGCTACGGACATCAAAACCCAAGTGGATTGGTATGCCAAAGAAAAGCTGATCGATAAAGCTGTTGACCCTGCTGGCATTATTAACACCGATCTGCTGAATGAAGCGTTGAAGCAGTTGGGGAAATAATGCAATGAGGATCGTAGTAGATAACGTAGAGAAAAAATTTATCGACTCCAAGAAGCGGGAAGTTACTGCACTGCAAAACATTAACTTCGCGATTGAAGAGCAGGAATTTGTTGTCCTGGTTGGACCTAGCGGCTGCGGGAAATCGACACTGCTCAATATAGTCGGGGGACTTTTGTCCCCTTCCTCGGGTGAAGTTTATTTCGAGGGATTTAATGCAGCGAAGCCGCCGCGCCTCGGAATTGTGTTTCAGGAAATTGCTCTGTTCCCTTGGCGTACAGTTTATGAGAATGTGGTCTTCGGGCTGGAAGAGCAAGGGGCAAGCAAGCAGGAACAGAAGGAAAAAGGTCAGCATTACATTGATATGGTTGGTCTTACAGGCTTTGAATCGGCGTTCCCTAAGCAATTATCGGGTGGGATGCGCCAACGTGCGGGTATCGCAAGAGCGCTAGCCGTCGAACCGGACCTGCTGCTCATGGATGAGCCGTTCTCGGCTCTCGATGCACAAACCCGAACGCTAATGCAGGAAGAGCTGCTGTCGATATGGGATCGCACCCGATTGAGCACGCTTTATGTCACGCACAACATTCAAGAGGCCGTTTATTTGGCGGATCGGGTTATTGTACTTTCCCGTCATCCAGGTCAAATTAAAGCGCAAATCCGGATTGACCTGCCTAAAATGGGCAGAGATAAGGATGAGCACCGCGTAGCTTTTGAGAAATACACCGATGAAATCTGGCAGCTTATTCGGCATGATGCCCAAGAAGCTCTAAAGGAGGGATAACATGAGTGTGTCATCCAAAGAAAACACAACCGAGCAGCGCCATGTTATCCGCAACCGGGTATCTTTTCTCGAGTTGAAGGTACCGGGCTATGCTTCCGTACTGGGTATTCTAGTCATATTGCTGCTATGGGAATTGGTATGCCGGATGGGCATTATGCCGCCGTTGTTTTTACCTGCCCCGACAGCCATCCTGTCGGCTGGGTGGGATATGCTGACGAGCGGTGAGCTGCATGAAAACCTATGGGCGAGCTTATATCGTATTCTTGTTGGATATGCGATTGGAGCGGTATGTGGTATCGTTGTAGGCTTATTGCTAGGGTTTTCACGGTGGGTCGATGCTATCGTAAGCCCGATTGTCTATTCGATTTATCCGATTCCAAAAATCGCGTTGCTGCCATTGATTATTCTGTGGCTCGGTATTGGAGAAACGCCTAAATTTACGATGATTGCGCTGGGCGTGTTTTTCCCTGTCGTCATTAATACATTTTCCGGCGTTAAGAACGTCGATCCCATATGGATCAAAGCGGCTGTTACATTTGGCTCAAGCCACTTTAATGTTATCCGCAAGGTGATCCTGCCAGGAGCTTTGCCGATGATTTTCGCTGGACTGAAGCTTGCTGCAGGTACATCCCTGCTGCTGCTGGTTTCTGCGGAAATGATTGCTGCCCAGCAGGGCGTAGGATCGATGATTCTCCATTACGGGAACCTAATGATTACTACGAAGCTGATGGTTGGCGTTGTCGTTCTTTCATTGTTAGGGCTGCTGTTTAACCGCGGCTTGCAGTGGCTTGAAAACAAACTGCTGCCATGGAAATAGGATGGAAATTCTAAGAGACTGTGAATGGATTGGTTGAATATTCAGCCGACTCATTCACAGTCTTTTTTGTATAGGTGAGTAAGTATCGTAGCATATTACAATCGATGTTTTGTTAAAAGTTACAGTTGACGTTAACGTTAACTTAGGAGCATAATAGAATACGACAAAGAGAGAAGGATGATACGGATGACGGCAAAATTCAAGATCGATGACGTAGCGAAGGAATGCGGCTTAACTAAAAGAACGCTTCGCTATTACGAGGAGATTGGGCTACTGTCTCCCCCTGAACGTACAGACGGTGGGATCCGCATGTACACACAAGAGCACATTGATCGGTTGAAACGGCTTATCAACGCGCGAGATGTACTAGGCTTTTCCTTGCAAGAGCTGCAGCGCTATATATCCATTACAGAAGAGCTGGAATCGCACAGACAAGGATACAGGCAAATATCAGACGATAAGGAAAAGCTTCCGAAGTTAATTCAATTGGAACCCGTAGTGAAAAATCAGCTTGTCATTATCGAAGAAAAGCTGGAAAAAATGATTGAAATGCGCGATGAAATTCAACAGTTTCTAAATCGTGTTCAGGCTGCCATAGCCAGAATGAATGGAGAAAATGAGCAATAAAAAAGGAGCTGAGAGTTTTATGGAACCCGCATCATCTGGTAAAAGTGGTTTATTGAGTCAGCCCAAAGCGGTTTGGGCTGTCGGTTTTGCATGTATTATCGCCTTTATGGGGATCGGCCTTGTCGATCCTATTTTGCCCGCAATCGCTGAAAAAATGAATGCAACGCCAAGCCAGGTTACGCTGCTTTTTACAAGCTACAATATGGTTATGGCTATCGCCATGCTAATTACCGGCGTCGTTTCGTCAAGATTAGGCACCAAATGGACATTGCTGCTGGGGATTATCATCATCGCGATTTTCGCAGCTCTGGGTGGTGCTTCTAATGGCATTTGGACACTGGTCGGTCTACGCGGCGGCTGGGGTCTTGGTAATGCGCTTTTTGTCGCAACGGCGTTATCCGCTATTGTTTCATTGTCAACCGCTGGAACAGCCCAGGCAATTATTTTGTATGAAGCTGCCATTGGACTTGGTATTTCTGTTGGTCCGCTGTTAGGTGGGGAGCTGGGCTCCATTTCGTGGCGTGGTCCCTTCTTCGGAGTTAGCGTCCTAATGATTGTCGCTTTTATTTTCCTTCTTGTCATGATGCCAAAAACCAAAACGCTGACGAAGTCCAAAAGCTCATTGTTGGACCCGTTCCGTGCTTTAAAATACCGGGGGCTATTGACGCTCGGGATTACGGCTTTCTTGTATAACTTTGGATTTTTCACATTGCTCGCCTATTCGCCGTTCGTCATGCATTTGAAAGAACGCGGGCTCGGTTATGTATTCCTAGGATGGGGTCTTCTTCTTGCCGGTACGTCCGTATTTATGGCCCCTAGGCTGGAAAGACGCTACGGCACGATCACATCCATGTGTGCGATGCTGACATTGTTTGCTTTAACTTTGTTCGCTATGGGGATTTGGACGTCCAGCAAAGCGGTGGTTATTATCGCCGTTATCGTAGCTGGTGCCTTCCTAGGCAATAACAATACATTAATTACTACAGCCGTTATGCAGGCAGCACCGGTTGAGCGTCCGACGGCATCTGCAGCTTACAGCTTCTTGCGATTTCTTGGCGGAGCGATTGCTCCATGGTTTGCAGGTAAGCTGGCCGAGTGGTTCAATCCGCATGTGCCGTTTATCGTGGGCGGGTGCTTCGTTCTTATCTCTGTGTTATTCGTAATGGGCAATCGTAAACATTTGCTGCATATTGATCGTGCGGAATCATCTCATTAACATAAAAAGCCGACCTTGTTGAGGTCGGCTTTCATGATGAGAAACCTGTGGAGGTAAAAATAGCTTCGGTACTCCCGGTGGGGTATCCCCCTCCAGCCGCTGTTGTTATCGGGAAATTTTTAAATTTAATCGTTGCTGCAGCGGGTATTTCCCAATAACAAAGGCGGACGCTATCGCTCTTCCAGGGGATACCCCACCTACCGCGCTCAGCTATTGGTATCCATAGGCTTCTCAACTCGCCGACCTCAAAGAGGTCGGTTTTTTATGTTTTACGGGGCAGTAGTAAGATAACTCGCTTATTTGGATGTTTCCTTCAAAGAGGAAGGAGCAGCATGAAACGAGAATCTAGGTAACTTCAATAACAAAGCCACGACAAGAAGCATACAGCCGTTGATAGCAAATACGATAGGAATCGAAGTTTGGGATGCCAGGAAGCCACCAATCAAAGGTCCTAGCAATAATCCCATTTGGTTCGCGGATTGGTTCAAGCTGAAAGCGCGGCTGCGGAAGCTAGGATCCGTCTTCTGCGCGATAAAAGCATTCAGTGCAGGGTATACGGCTGCGAAGAAAAGCCCGTAAACAAAGCGAAGCGAGCCAAAGCCGACCAGATTGTGAAACAAAATTTGCAGCAGGTTCCCTAAGCCTCCGCCTAAAAGACCTATGAACAGTACTTTTTCATACCCGAACTTGGTTCCTAGTTTTCCCCAACGGGGTGCGGCGATTAGCGTAGCGATGCCCACAGCTGAGAAGATGATGCCTGCGTTCAACGACGCTGACGATTGGCTGGAGCCCAGCTTCAATACATAGATCGTTAATAACGGTTCAAGGATCATAATAGATGTAGAGGTAATGAACACAATGAATAGAGCCGACATCAGCGGTTTATTGGAGGCGGCGACTTTAAGGTCACTCGCAATAGATGATCGCTTTGCCTCAGACTTGTTGAAGGAGGGCTCCTTCACCCACAGAACGGCAATGACGAACGCGATGAGGACCATAACGCCTGCGACAAAGAACGTTTCTCGTGGTCCGATAAGGTGACTGACGACGCCTCCAAACAGCGGACCGAGAATCGATGCGGTAGCGCTCGAGGTCGAAATAATGCCCAATGCATAGCCAATATTTTTTTCGGGTGTATTGGTTGCCACTAAAGCGATTGCCGATGGGATATACCCCGCGAGCAAGCCTTCCATAATCCGCACCACAATCAGTTCATATGGATTTTGTACCACAAAATATAAAAAGTAAGCGATTGATAAGCATATGCCTGCTCTCAGCATCATAGGCTTTCGTCCATATTTGTCGGCTAGCGAGCCCCAGAAGGGCGCAATGAGCGAGCTAGCTAAAAAGGTAGAGGCAAAAATGACGCCAGTCCATGCTTCGAGATGGTCATTAACGCCTAAATCCTCTTGTAGAAATATAGACATGAAAGGAATGGATACCGAGTAAGCCATGCTCACCAAAAAGGTGCCGATCCATAATACGAAAAGATTGCGTTTCCAAGAATAATCCACCAAAGAAGCACTCCCTTTTCATTCTTTTTGATCATCATAACATTAATAAGAGGTCCTTCCCGATAAAATCTTTTTTTGGCACGATAGAATGTTGTAATGAGAAAGCCTGTCATGCTGAAATTTCGAAAATCAGTTTCATTAAATGGAAATATGCGTTATTTTAGATGGAGATGATTGGCATAACTAGGAGGGATCGATCGTGGGAAAACCGGTATCGTTCAGTATTATAGGCGGCGGAGGGTTCCGTGCGCAATATTATCTTAGAATCGCCCAAGCGCTTCCGGAGCAATTCCGCGTTAATGGGCTCGTTGTTAGGGATGCTGCCAAAGGTGAGATGCTTGAACGAGAGTGGAATGTGCCTACCTTTACAACGTTGGAGGGGCTTTTACAAAAGGAGAAGCCGGATTTTGTGGTTGTGTCTGTCAGTCGCTCTGCTTGCAAGGATTATTTACTTCAATTGGCGGAGCTCGGAATACCTGCATTGGCGGAAACACCGCCAGCCCCGGATCTCGAAGGATTGTTGGAGCTGCATGAGAAGCTTACCTTGACTGGTGCAAGAGTTCAGGTGGCGGAGCAGTATCATTTTCAGCCGTCTCATGCAGCACGACTGGCATTTATACGATCGGGACAGCTTGGGCAGCTGACCGAGGCTACTGTATCTATTTCGCATATGTATCATGGGGTAAGTTTGATTCGGAAAATGCTTGGAGCAGGCTTTGAAGAAGTCGCTATTCAGGCGATGAGATTCGAATCCGACTGGGTTGCAGGGCCTACGCGCAGCGGTCCTCCGACTGAAGAACGTATCATTCCGCTGCAGCGTGATTTGGCTTGGATGGATTTTGGAGGGAAGCTTGGCATTTATGATTTTACGAAAGACCAGCATCGCTCTTGGACTCGCTCGAATCATCTGTCCGTAAGAGGACAACGCGGCGAAATTTTCGACAACCGCATTCGGGTGCTGGCGGATCACGAGACTCCGCTCTATATGGATCTCAAACGGATTAACCGCGGGGAAGACGAGAATCTGGAAGGTTATTTTCTGAAAGGAATTATGGCGGGAGAACGTTGGGTGTACGACAATCCCTTTGCTCCTGCAAGGTTGTACGATGACGAAATCGCTATAGCCTCCTGCTTGCAGCATATGGCTAATTACGCTGCCGGAGGACCTGATTTTTATAGTCTTAGGGATGCTTCCCAGGATCACTACTTGGGCTTGATGATAGAGAAGGCGATTGTAACTGGTGGGAAAATTGTGGCAGAACGCCAGCCGTGGGCACTGTAAAGAGGCTAAGTGTACCGACGAAGGTTGGATGAAGTACGGTATTAGGATTGGGGCGATCTCTAAGGCACTAAGTATGGAATATGGAATGTGAGGATAAATTAAACAACAAATGACATCAACTTAGGTGGACTGCGAATGAAGAGGATTTATCAAATATATAAGACGGATTTACTTAACATAGCTAAGGTTCCTACGGGCTTACTGCTGATGATTGCCCTGGCTATCTTACCATCCGTGTATGCCTGGATTAACTTAAAAGCGATGTGGGACCCGTATGCGAATACGTCCGGCATCAAAATTGCGGTAACCAGCAAGGATGAGGGAGCTACCGTACAGGATAAACAGTTCAATATCGGCAACGAGGTTTTAGAAAGCTTGAAGGATAATCATAAGCTGGGGTGGATCTTCGTCGATGAGGAGGAGGCCACTCGCGGTGTGGAACGAGGGACGTATTACGCCAGCTTGCTCATACCGGCCGATTTCTCGAGGAAAATTGCCAAGGTGCTGGAAGGCGAAGTACAGAAGCCTGAGATTCAATACACCGTAAACGAAAAAATTAATGCGGTCGCTCCTAAAATCACTGAAAAAGGCGCATCCAGCGTCACCTCGCAGATCAGTGAAAATTTCATCAAAACCGTAAGTGAGACGGTACTGACTCGAATGAAGGAGCTGGGCCTCCGATTCGAGCAGCAGCTGCCTACGATCCGTAAGATAGAGGAGCGTATATTTGAGCTCGAGACGCGCCTTCCTGAAATCGAGGACATGGGTAACAAGGTGCTGGACATTGAACAAAAGCTGCCGGATTTTCGTGAAAAAGGCGACAAGATCGTCGAGCTGGAGCAGAAAATTCCGGAGATAGATAAAGCGGGAGCGGCACTGCTCAAGGTGGAGGATCAATGGCCCAAAATCAATGAAGTGGCAAGCGAGGTGCTGCTCATCCAAGAAAAGCTGCCGGATATCCAGCGGGCAGCCGATCGTCTAGTAGAGCTCGACCAAAACTTCTATAAGGTCGAAGACGCGATGAATACAGCCATTAATGATGTCCGCAAGGCGGATGAGATTGTTGGAGCTGCGCTCGGGGCGCTGCCCAAGATCGAAGCTATTGCAACCAATGGCGGGGCTTTTGCCGATCAGCTGAACGATTTTTTGCAAAAAAATGACGCCGCTTTTCAAGCGCTTATTCCTGTTATCAAACAGAATTTGATCTTGCTTCAGCAAACAGCGGATGCCGTGACGCAAATTACTGAACAGCTGCAAGACGCCAATATCGACCCTAAGTCCTTGCTAGCGGTATTGAACTTTGCGGCAGACCGTTTGAATACGGCTGTAAAAGTATTGGATCGCCAAATTGATCTTTTCACAAGGCTGAACAGCTATTTACCGGGGAATCCTCTCGGTAACGTAATTGACCGTTTGACGAGCGTGAGATCGAATTTCAGCCAGCAGGTGCAGCTGATTAACGCCATTGTGACTTCCATTCAAAAGGGTGAGAAGCCGGCCAAAGATATCGTCAACAATTTAAATAAGCTATCCAAAGATGCCAGTACGGCTCTGGGAGATATCCTGTCCCGGTATGATTCGGAGATTGTTCCGAACATCACTAAAGCGTTAAGCCAAATTCAATCCGTTGCGAGCAATGCATCGGACGTTCTGCAGACGTTAAAGTCCAAGCTGCCGGACATTAAAGCAATTCTGCAGGATGCCCAGACCGGCATCCGGTTTGCTCAAACTGAGCTGGATGCGCTGCAAAAGGATTTACCGCAGATTCGGACTCGCATTCATGAAGCTTCAGCTACGATTCAGAGCAAGATGAATGATTTTACGACAGCAGTCAATGAAGCAGTGCCGTTCATTCGCAACGATCTGCCGAGGATCGAACAAAAGGTTCATCAAGCAGCGGATTTTGTGCGAAATGACTTGCCTGCCTTAGAAGATGAACTGCGTAAGCTGTCGAATTTATATCAGACTCGATTTTCGGAGCTGGAAAGCGCTGTGCATCAAGTGGCGGGCCTCGTCAGAAACAATCTTCCGGAGTTTGAGGATGCTGTTCGCAAAACAGCGGATCAGATTAGAAGGCTTGAGGGCGGGAACAGCATCAGCGAGCTGCTGCAATTTTTGCAAAACGATATTCAAAAGGAAAGTGATTTCTTATCCAATCCTATCTTGATTAAGGAAGACAAGAAATTCCCGATTCCGAATTACGGCTCGGCAATGTCTCCTTTTTATACGACGCTTTCCTTATGGGTAGGAGCTATGCTGTTGGTTTCCTTAATGAGGGTGGATGTAGAAGGTGCGGAAGGAGTGTACAAAAGCTATGAGGTCTATTTTGGCAGACTTTGCATTTTCCTGACCATCGGCTTCGCTCAAGCGTTGATCGTGTCTCTGGGTGACTTCTTCCTGTTGGGGACTTACGTGGTACACAAAATATGGTTTGTCTTGTTTGCGATTCTGATCAGCAACGTGTTCATTACCATCACCTATACGTTGGTATCTGTGTTCGGCAATATCGGCAAAGGGCTGGCGATTATTTTCCTTGTTCTGCAATTTTCTAGCTCGGGCGGAACGTTCCCTGTTAGCACGGCTGCGCCGTTCTTTCAGAACTTGAACCCGTTTATGCCGTTTACTTACGCAGTCGGAGTGATGCGTGAAGCAGTCGGGGGAATTTTATGGGCGGTTGCGCTCAAGGATATCTTTTTCCTGATTGTGTTCATTGTTTTGTGCTATGTGGTGGCCCTGGCATTGAAGAAGCCGCTTAGCGGCTATACTAAACGGGTCGCAGAGAAAGCGAGACAGACAAAGCTGATCCCGTAATGAAGATAAAGAGCACCTTGAGGTTGAATTCCGAATTCGGCCCAGGGTGCTCTTTGGAGTGTCTTACACGTTCATTATCATAAGTCAGTAGGGAGACGGTTGAGATACATAGTCAGCACGTCAGTATTGTTGGCGAGGGTATCCATCGTTTTCACGTTCGGCTCGGTGTAAATGACCGGATAATCGATTTCTTCGTAATGAGAGCGAATGGGGAAAGCGAGCTGCTCCTCGTCTATTGAAAATTCTGCCTGAACTCCTTCTTTGTTGCCGCGGGCGTCCAGACGCACCCAACGCTGCAGGGAGTGGAGATATACGGCGTTCAAGGCGTGAATGCAATATCCAGTGTCTGGAGTATCGCCAAGAGTCAGCTTTTGATAGCAGAACCCAGTAGGGATGCTCAAGCTGCGGAGGAGTGCGGCCAATAAATTGGATTTAGCGTAACAGATGCCCTGGCGATGCTGAAGCACTTCCGATGCGGCTCTAGTAACTATCGAGCCCTGGATATCCCAGGAATGATCAATTTCATCCCGCACAAATTCAAAAGCGGCTTTAACGATTGCTTGCTCATCATTGTGTCCACTATGGAGTCTTTGCGCAGCAGCTTGAATTGACGGGTGTTGAAGATCGATAACATCCGATTCCGATAAGTAGTCTGCCAGTTGATTGGATTCGCATATAAGATTCATATCTTCACGGTACACCTCCCCAAATGATTGTGAAAACACAATAAAATGTTATATGTGTGTCACTTATTTATGTTCTAACTATGAATTCTAAGTGTGGTTTTGTCAATAACTGGAGCGGAATAAGCGAAAAAAAAGTAAGTATTGACTTGAATGAATTTATATGTTAACTTACTTAACATAAACCACGAAAAACTAAATAGTTCAAGCTTGCCAGCATCGTCAAGCTTGAATTGGCAATAGGGCCGCTTCTTTAATACAAAGAAGGCGGCTTTTTGTGCGCGGTTAAGCAAATGAATGGTTTATGCAACTAAATATTTAGTGTGGAGGTGCTGTTGATGTATCGTCCAATATTTGAAAAAGGAAAGCCAGGTTTTGCGGGGATTCGCACGTTTATGCATTTGCCTCATGTACAAACATTAGAGAATGTTGATTATGCCGTAATAGGGAATACGTTCGATACTGGAGCGGGCTATGCGGTTGGAACGCGATTCGGGCCATCGGCTATTCGGGAAATGTCTCAACGGATTCGACCGACGAATCCTGCTCAAGGCATTGATTCCAGCGAGTATTTATCTGGGATTGACTATGGAGATTTGACGGTGTATCCGGGATATATTGAACAAAGCTATGAGGTGATTCAAGAACAGCTGGAGCCGATTTTCGAGAAGAAGATCGTGCCGGTTATTTTGGGCGGCGATCACTCGATCTCTTACCCGCATGTTCTGGCGGCCTCCAAAACCTATGGTCCGATCAGTCTGGTTCACTTTGACTCCCACTCGGACGCATGGAAGCCTATGGATGAGAGTCGTCCATATTCTCATGGCAGCATGTTTTGGCATGGTGCTCACGAGGGTTGGATCGATACAGAAAGCTCTATTCAAATGGGGATGCGGGGGTGCTCGGCTCTGACGCATTATGAGGAGACGAGAAATCTCGGCTTCGATTTGCTGACGACGGACCAAGTGAAAAGGCTTGGCGTAGAGGCGTTGTGCAGCCGGATTAAACAAAGGGTAGGAGATAAACCGGTATTTTTGACCTTTGATATCGATTTTCTTGACCCGGTATTCGCTCCCGGTACAGGAACTCCGGAAGTCGGCGGTTTCACGACTTACGAGGCCATACAGATGCTGCGCGGGCTTGCCGGTCTGAATATTATTGGCTTTGACCTGGTTGAAGTATTGCCCGATCGCGATCCGACCCGGGTTACTGCACTGAATGCAGCGCATATCGTTTATGAGGTTATCACTCTGCTTGCTTTGAACAAGCGGAGTGCAATGGAGCGGGTTGTTACGGAGGCGGTAACGGGTTAACGCAGCATAGCTTAGCTTAGAGTAATGACGCGCAAAAACAAGTACTTCGCGCTTATCCTTTGTGGGATAAGCGCGATTTTTTATGGATGAACGAATCGTGAGAGGTGTAAATGCAGTTGGTCGCGGCTATTTATTGGGTGTAGTCGTACTTCTTAAGTTGGGAGGAGGCTGTGTTTCTGGACGAGAGGTTGTTCGTTCTTAGGACGGCTTGTGCCACTTCGACTAACTTTTTTCTTTCGTTCATGGCTTGGGTGCGCATCATCTCATAAGCCTTCGTCTCACTGACTTCTTTGACCTTGCTGAGCATGATCTTCGCGTCGTCGACCAGCTTTTTTTCTTCGAATTTGGAGGCAAGAAAGCTGTACTCCCGTTCAAGGTGCAGTCTTCGTTGAAAGCTTTTGATTCCGAGCAAAAGTGACCATTGGAGCTCATTGTCATTCATGCCGCAGCAGAGAATGCCGTCTACTTTGTCGTGGGGAGCGGTGGTAGCGGGCTTGCGTTCTTCACACCACCAAAACAGGGGAAGAACAAAACGTGAATTAGCTTCGTGAAGCCAAGGCTTAAGTCGGCAGGCAGGGACGTCCAGTACGACAATTTCGAACTTGCGCTGCTGCAAGGAGGCGAGATTACCGGCTTCGATCGAAGTTACCCAATAGTCCAATTCCTTCAATCTTAGATCCACTCGGCACTTGGTCGTCGGAATGTCGTGTAGGTGTAAAATCCGGGTCTTCATGCATGATCACCTCGATTTTAGAGTATGAAGTTGAGAAGAGACATAAAATAGCGAGTGAGGTATATGTTAATTATTGAAGAAATCAATCAAAAAAGTCAATAAATATGTTACTAATATGTTATATAAAATAACAATAAATATGCTTTTGTTTTGATTATCGTAAAATAATGTTATGTTAGTTGACATTAAATTATCTTTGGTCTATAATGAGCTCATAACAACTGCATAGTACACAATCATCCAAGCGATGATTTGTATAGGCAAAGGGGCCGTTGAATCTAACAACGGCCTCTTTGTGCTGTTTATTAGACTAAATAATAACAAGGGAGAGTGGAGTTATGATGTACCGTCCGCAAATTGAAATGGGTAGACCTTTATTTTCTGGAATCCACACGTTTATGCACCTTCCTCATGTACAGACCTTAGAAAATGTCGATTTCGCTGTTATTGGCGTTCCGTTCGATACAGGAGTCAGCTATGCGGTTGGGGCCCGTTTCGGACCTTCGTCCATCCGCACGATGTCACAGCGTATTCGCCCGATATCTCCGGTCCACAACATCGATATTTCAGAATTTTTGTCTGGTATTGATTACGGTGATTTGACGGTGCACCCTGGCTATATAGAGCAATCGTATCAGGCTATAGAAGAGCAGCTGACGCCTGTATTCGAAGCAGGTATTGTGCCGATTATGTTGGGCGGTGACCATTCCATCTCTCTTCCTCACCTTAGAGCGGCGGCCAAGAAGCATGGCCCTGTGTGCCTTGTTCATTTTGACTCCCATTCCGATACGGGAAGATCCAAAAATCCTGAACGGATGTGGTCGCACGGAGCGGTGTTCAGCTATGCGGTGGATGAAGGGCTGATCGATGCAGAGCATTCCATTCAAATGGGGATGAGAGGCAGCACCTTTAAGCCGAACAATCTGGCCGATGCTAGAGAAATGGGCTTCGAGGTTCTTACAACCGATGACGTCCGGGAGCTGACCATTCCAGAGCTGTGCGCGAAAATCAAGGCTAGGGTCGGAGACAGACCTGTGTTCCTTACCTTCGACGTGGATTTCCTGGATCCGGTCTATGCGCCGGGAACGGGCACTCCAGAAGTAGGCGGCTTCACGACATACGAGGCGCAAAAAATGCTTCGTGGTTTGGCAGGAATGAACTTTATCGGCTTTGATCTGGTGGAGGTGCTCCCTGACCGGGATGCCAATCAAATTACAGCATTGAACGCAGCGAATATCGCTTTCGAATTTGTGTGCTTGCTCGCAGTCAGACGTCGTATGGACAGCGTTGCGGCTTCCGAAGACGCGGTAGCTGTAGGCTAGAACAGAACCAGAGGGGGATGAGTCGATGAAGAAGACATACAAGACATGGGGCCTTATATCACTCGCTGTGCTGATGCTGGCCGGCTGCAGCAAACCATCCGCTACGGAGCAAGGCTCTGCAGCTGCAACAGGCAGTATGACCGGTACCGCAGGAAGTCAATTGACCGTCGGGATTACGAATCCGCCGTTAATGTTTAATCCGATTGATTCTGACGGCAGCGGTTCGAGCGGGGCAGTATTCATATACCGATACTTTTTCGACTCATTGGTGAAGACAGTAGGACCGTTGGATTTCAAAATGGCATTGGCGGAATCCTTTACCACCGAAGATAACCAAACCTATAAAATAGCGATTCGTAACAACGCGAACTGGACGGACGGCAAACCGGTTACCGCTCAGGATGTAGAGTTTACGATTAATTTGATCGTCAATCCAAAGACCATCACCACACAGCGCTCCGCGATATTTGCTTTGGATGGCTTGAACGAGAAGGGCATGCTTCCAGCAGGTCAGGATAAAATTTCTTCGATCAAGGTCATTGACGACAAGCATCTGGAGCTGAAAACATCGAAGCCGGTTGATCCTAATCTGCTGTATGAAAGGCTGAGCGATTTACTTATTGTCCCTAAGCATGTATTGGAGAGCGCCGATCCGGCGACATTGAACCAGAATCCGTTCTGGAGAAATCCTAATGTGACTTCAGGGCCGTACAAATTCGTTAAATACGAAAACAAATCCTATGTGGAGCTGGCGGCTAATGAGAATTACTACCGTGGCGCTCCGAAAATTGCCAAGGTTTTTGTCAAAATTATGCCTGCCTCCAACATGGTCGCCCAGCTGCAATCCGGTGAGCTCGATATGAATGCTGCTCAAGGCTCGGGCAATATACCGGCGTCCGAATGGAAGACGGTCAAAACCTTCGCAAATCTTCGAACCGAGGAGCAGCAAACTAGGCGTTACAATTCCATCGAAATTAACATGGAGCGTTTCCCGGATAAGAAGGTGAGGCAAGCTCTGGCCTATGCCATAGACCGCCAGATGATCGTCGATCAATTGATGCCGGGAGCGGGAGAGCTGCAGGATGGCCCTTATTCCAACTCGCATCCTTATCATGATAAAAATGTGAAATCCTACGGATTCGATCCGGAGAAAGCGAAGCAGATGCTGAAGGAAGCGGGCTTCGATATGAACAAATCCATTGAATTGATTGTTCCGACCGGAGATAAGACAAGGGAAATGGCGGGCAATATTATTCAGCAAAATTTTCAAGCGATTGGACTGAAGGTTAAGCAGGTTAACTTTGATTTTCCGACCACCGTTTCTCGACTCGTCAAAGGGGATTTCGATCTGACATTGAGCAGCTTCGGCAGCCTGATGGACCCTGATGGCCCGGCTACGGTATATCGTTCTACAGCTGCTTTGAATGATATGAGGTATAAAAGTAAGACGGTTGACGATCTGTTCAATCGCGGAATGAACGAGACGGATAAAGACAAGCGGTTCCAGATTTATAAAGAGCTGCAAAATACGATTCAGGAGGATGTCCCGTTAATTACCGTGTACTCCGAATACAATCTGATCGCGATCTCCAAATCGGTTGAGGGTAAAGGCGGTGTGACGGACGGAATGCATTACAGCGTCAACGAATGGTACCGCAAATAACGAACTAATGAGGTGAACACATGAAAGAGCTCTTGGAAGTTCGTCAGCTTCGAACATCATTTAGAACCGAGGCAGGGGAGGTGACCTCAGTCGATGATGTCAGCTTCTCGCTGAAGCAGGGAGAGACTTTAGGCATTGTAGGCGAGTCGGGCTGCGGCAAAAGCGTGACCTCCTTATCCATTCTGAAGCTGCTCGGTCGCAACGGCAGCATCAAGAGCGGCTCTATCTTGTTCCAAGGCCAAGATCTGGTCTCTATGCCGGATAGCGAGCTGGGCTCTCTTCGCGGGAAGGATATCGCGATGATTTTTCAAGACCCTATGTCCTCGCTCAATCCAGTATTTACGATCGGCAACCAGCTGACCGAATCGATCCGAATCCATTTGAAGCTGCGCAGCAAGGAGGCATGGCAGCATGCCGTTGGACTGCTCAAGGCCGTCGGATTTCCAAGAGCTGAGGAAGTGATGCATCAATATCCCCATACCATCTCGGGAGGCATGAAGCAGCGCGTGATGATTGCCATGGCGCTAGCCTGTAAGCCGAAGCTGTTGATAGCGGATGAGCCGACAACCGCCCTGGATGTTACCATTCAGGCACAGATTCTGGAACTGATGAAAAAAATCCGTGCTGAGTCCAACACCTCTATCATTCTAATCTCACATGATCTTGGCGTCGTGGCTGAAATGGCGGACCGAATTATCGTCATGTACGCAGGACAGGTGGTCGAGGAGGCTGAGGTCTATGAGCTATTCGAGCGCCCTATGCATCCTTATACCATCGGATTAATGAGGTCCATTCCTCATTTGGAGCTGGAGGATGAGGAGCTGCAGTCTATACCGGGCGCAGTTCCCTCCCTGCTAGATATGCCGGAGGGCTGCCGTTATCAAGCCCGGTGCTCCATGGCTTCCGAGATGTGCAGGAATGCGCCACCGCTGGTTGAGGCTTCTCCGGGACATAAAGTGAAATGCTGGTTTGCCGGTATTGGAGATGTGCAGTAACACCATGAAAATAACCAAATCCCAATGATGGAGGGGAACGACGATGCTGACAACCGGCAGGAGTGAAGCAGTACCGCAGGAGCCTCTATTGCAGCTGAGAGGGGTCAAAAAATACTATCCGATCAAACGGGGGGTGTTCTCCCGAACGGTCGGCCATATCAAAGCGGTAGACGGTATTGACCTGGACGTCTATCCCGGCGAAACGGTAGGACTGGTAGGGGAATCCGGCTGTGGGAAATCGACGCTGGGCCGCAGCATTATTAAGCTTGAGGAACTTACTGAAGGAAGCATTCTGTTCCAAGGCCATGATCTTGCACCGATGGGTTTATCGAAGATGAGGTCCCTTCGCTCTGATTTGCAGATGATTTTCCAAGATCCTTATTCCTCGTTAAATCCCCGCAAGCGGATTGTTGAATTAATGACAGAGCCATTGAGGACATTGACCGGTGTGAGCGAGGCAGAGGCGGTTCGGCAGGCGGCTGAACTTATGGAGCTTGTAGGTTTATCGGCGCAAAGCTTGGGCAAATATCCGCATGAGTTTTCCGGTGGACAGCGCCAGCGGATCGGAATTGCCCGAGCGGTGGGTCTGCGGCCCAAGCTTATCGTCTGCGACGAGCCGGTCTCAGCACTTGATGTATCGATTCAGGCTCAAATATTAAACTTGATGAAAGAGCTTCAGCAGCAGTTTCGTTTAACGTACTTGTTTATCGGACACGGGCTCGGAGCGGTAAAGTATGTGAGTGACCGTATCGCAGTCATGTATTTGGGCAAGATCGTGGAGATTGCCCCCAAGAAACAGATATTCACTATGCCGAGACATCCGTATACGAAAGCACTGTTAGATGCTTACCCTGTACCTAATCCCGCCATGAGAAATGCACAGCGCATTGTGCTGGAGGGAGATGTGCCAAGTCCGGCCTCGCCTCCTCAAGGATGCCGATTCCATACGCGCTGTCCCATAGCTCAGCCGATCTGCAGAGAGCGGGAGCCGGGCTTGTCTGCAGGTGAGCACAGGGTGGCCTGTCACTTCCCGCTCGGAGAATTGGAAGGGATAGGATCGGAGGAACGCGCCTATGCTTAATTATGTGATCCGCCGGTTGTTGATCGCAATTCCTGTGCTGCTGGGCGTTACCTTCTTGAACTTTATCATTATTAATCTCGTCCCGGGCGATCCTGTCGATATGTATGTCAATCCCGATGTATCCGAAGCGGATAAGGCGATTCGCCGTGAGGCCCTAGGCTTGAACGACCCGTTCATGATTCGCTACCTGAAGTGGATGCTTAATTTGGCTCACGGCGATTTGGGTCATTCCTTCAGCTCGTTCCAGCCGGTCGTCAATCTCATCTCAGAGCGTATCGGCCCCACTTTGATCTTGATGGGAGCTTCGATTGTATTCGGTTATTTGATCTCCATTCCTATCGGCGTCTACTGTGCCGTCAAAGCCAATTCCAAGTTCGACTATTTCATGTCGGCAAATTCCTTTCTGTGCGTGTCTATACCAAGCTTTTTCTTGGGCCTTGGCTTAATTTATGTGTTCGGAGTACTGCTGGGCATTTTGCCTACCGGAGGCATGAGCACCATGGGCGGGAATGGGGGAGTGTGGGACACTGTGCTTCATCTTATTTTACCTACAATTACTCTCGGAACATCCATTGCCGGAGGAATGGTGAGATATGTGCGCTCCAGCGTTATGGAGGTGCTGGGTCAGGATTATTTGCGAACGGCAAGAGCCAAGGGAGTTAAGGAGTTCTTTGTCGTCAACAAGCATGCGCTCAAAAATGCGCTCATTCCCGTCATTACTATTGCTGGACTGGACATCCCGATTTTGATCGGGGGAGCGGTTATTACAGAAAGTATTTTTCAATGGAACGGCATGGGCCAGCTCACGATTCAGGCTATTCTTTCCCGCGACTTTCCACTGCTGATGGGTATTAACATGCTGGCTGCTCTAACCGTGCTGTGCGCCAATTTATGGTCTGATATGATGTATGCCGTTGTCGATCCGCGTATTAAGTACAATTAGGATGACTGGAGGAGAAACCTTATGTCTTCGATGGATATGCAAAAAGAACTGACCGCAGCAGAAGCTCTGCCTTCGCTTCTTCAAAGCCGATCCCCCGAGTTTGTTTCCGACAGTTATGCCAAAATCATTATGAGGCGATTTTTGAAGCATAAAATGGCGGTGGTCGGCTTAACTGCTCTTGCTCTGTTGATCTTCATCGGTATTTTTGCCCCGCTGCTTGCACCTTACAATCCGAATGCCATCGGAAAAGCTTTCTCCGCTGCGCCATCCGCCGAGCATTGGCTCGGAACGGACCAAGTGGGGCGTGATGTATTGAGCCGATTAATGTATGCGACACGGGTGTCGCTGTCAGTGGGTGTAGTTACCGTGGCCCTATATGTTATTATAGGTACGGTGATCGGAGCCATTGCCGGATATATGGGCGGCTGGGTCGATATGGTGATCAATCGGGTGATTGATGTGTTCATGTCGTTTCCGAGCTTGATGGTTATTTTGGTGCTAGTCACTGTACTTGGCACCGGATTATCGAATATTATAATAGTATTGGCTTTGCTCGGTTGGCCTTCCGTCGCCAGGCTCGTCCGGGGGAGTGTACTGTCCTTGCGGCAAACGGAATATGTCAAAGCGGGTATTGCGCTCGGCCTAAGCACGCCCAGGCTTCTATTCGGGCATATCCTTCCTAATGCGTTGGGACCGATTCTCGTTAATGCGACATTCGGTGCGGCTGCGGCTATTTTATCCGAATCTTCGCTTAGTTTTCTCGGTATGGGGGTTCAGCCTCCGACAGCCAGCTGGGGTAATATGTTGAATGCAGCTCAGTCGATTACGGCACTGACGAGTCAGCCGTGGCTGTGGATTCCTCCAGGGCTCATTATTATCGTATCCGTACTATCGATTAATTTTATCGGTGACGGTGTAAGGGATGCTATGGATCCGAAGAAAATTAACGCTTAACGGGGAAGGCTCAGGGCCGGCGACGACTTTACTATGATAGTGGTGGGAAAATAATGAACGTAAAACAAGCTTCGTCTGCAGTAAGGTCCGTTATGCAATCTTTTCCTAGAGATGCGCTGTTCTTCCTAACGGCAAGCTTCGTGAATTCTACGGGGAAAGCGGTCATGTGGCCTTTGACCACACTATATGTGCATAATGTAATGGGTAAATCGTACGGAGAGGCCGGACTGATCGTCCTCTATCAAGCACTATTCAGCGTACTGGGGGAATTCGTAGGCGGTAATCTGTATTACAGGATCGGACCCAAAGCGATGATTTCCGGTTCTTTTACGCTCTCATCCTTGGCTTTGTTCGCCATTGCATTTACAGATAGCTGGCCGATCTATATTATGCTCGTTTGTCTGCTCGGCTTTACGAATGGCATCTCGATGCCTTCGATGAACGCTTATGTAGGCTTCAGGTGGAAGGAGCATCGGCGCAAGCTGTACAACGTGATGTATGTATGCAACAACTTCGGCTTGTCTATTGGCGCTATGGTCGGAGGGCTTATCGCATCGATCTCGTTCAAGCTGACGTACATGCTGACAGGAAGTACTACGCTGTTGTTCGCTATCTTCTTGTTCTTCTTTATGAAGGAAAGCTCTTTGCAGTCCATCGGTGATGATGCAGCCATACCGGAAAAAGAAGAGCGGAAAGGCACTGTAAGTGCGAGAGCGGAAATCGTGCAGCTCAACCGCGGACAGTTGCTTCGAAATATTAAGCTGTACTTGTTTATATCGATTGGCTCGATGTTCTTCTGGCTATCTTTCACCCAATGGTCCACAGGAGTAGCTCCATATATTGAAGAGCAAGGAATGGATCTGAAGTTCTACAGCTTACTATGGACGGTTAACGGAATTGTTATTCTTGTCGGGCAGCCCTTTACAAGCTGGATTAAAAGAAGGTTCGCGCAAAATATCGTTCGGCAAATGCTGATCAGCGCATTGTTCTCTGTTTCTGCGTTCTCGTTCATTTTATTTTTCCACGAGCTGTACATTTATTTAATTATCGGAATGATTCTGGCTACGCTGGGTGAGATGATGCTGTTGCCGGCCATACCGACCTTCTTCTCAGAGAGGTCTGGAGTTCATGCTCCGTTCTACATGGGTCTGGCAGGCGGATTCGCCAATGTTGGAAGGATGATCGGACCTCTTATGTTCGGCCATGCTTTTGATCTATGGGGAATAGGTTCTGTGTTCTTCTTGGGTACGCTCTCGTCTCTAGCGGCCCTGGTGATGTTCTATATTCATTCGAATATGAACAAAGATCCCGATCCGGTGCCGGAAGTGAAGCTTCGCACCTTGCCTCATTAAAATTGAAGCTATACTAGCTGCGGCAGCATGCTGATAGTGAACACAGACCGCCTTTTTTGGGCGGTCTGTGTTTTTGAGAAACCTTACGGGAAATATGCTGTAAAGTAGGTGGGGTATGCCTCGGAAGAGCGATAGCATCCATCAGGAAATATCCGCTAATACAATACAATTGAATATTTCCTGAGAACAACAGCGGCAGGAGGGGGATACTCCACCGGAGCATCAAGGCATATTTCAAAGTTTATCGGGTTCTCAAAAAAGAAGACCGCTCTTTCGAGGCGGTCTTTTTTCAATGCAACTTAAGCTTTCTTAGCATACCAAAGAGACTCGATTTCCTCGAGGGATTTGCCTTTGGTTTCAGGTACTACACGCCATGTGAACAGGACAGTGATCAAGGACATGACACCGAAGATCCAGAAGGTCATGGCAGGTCCTGCCGAGTTAAGCATCGGAGGGAACGACTGAGATACGACGTAGTCGGCAGCCCAAAGCGCCATAGAGGCTATTGCGGTAGCTCTGCCGCGGATTCGATTCGGAAAAATCTCGGACAGCAGCACCCATACAACAGGTCCGAGCGAGACGGCAAAAGCCGCGACATATAACAAAATGAAGATAAGGACAAGTGGTCCGGAGGTATGTCCCGTATGGAACGCGATACCGATAACCGCAAGACAAAGGGTCATGACAGAGGAGCCGACGAGCAGCAGCGCTTTGCGGCCTACTTTGTCGATGAGCCAAAGGGCAAGAATCGTGAACAAGAAATTGATTAAGCCTACCAAAATCGTTTGAACAAGCGACGCATTCGTACCGGCGCCGGTTTGCTTGAATATTTCTGGAGCATAATACATGATGGCATTAATCCCGGTAACCTGCTGTAAAACCGCTATCGCCACTCCGACGATAAGCGCAATCCGCAGGCCCGGACGGAACAATTGACGGATGGTAGTATCCTTTTCCTGCTTGAAGCTTTCTTTGATATCTAACACTTCTTGGCGAGCGAGTTCCTCACCGTGAATCTTCAGCAGGATAGGAAGCGCTTCTACCGGTCTGCCTTGTTTGATTAACCATCTTGGACTTTCCGGAACGAAGAAGAGCAGCACCAGGAATAAGAATCCTGGAATAGCACCGACACCGAACATCCAACGCCATGCAGTGGATATATTCCATGCTTCATCTCCTGACCCGGCAATGCCGGAGTTAACGAAGTAAACCAGGAAAATTCCGGTAACGGTTGCAAGCTGATTCAAAGCTACCAGACGGCCGCGGTATTTCGCGGGTGCGATCTCTGCGTTGTACAGCGGGCACAAGGTAGAGGTGATCCCAATCCCGAGACCTCCGATCATGCGAGCGATGATGTATCCGGTGAATGTATCCGGAATAGCTGATCCTATCGATCCTACTATAAAAAGAAGAGCGGCGGCGATCAGCACCTTTTTCCTGCCAAACTTGTCACTAAGGACCCCAGAGCTTGCAGCCCCAATAATACAACCGATAATAAGACTTGATACGGCCCAGCCGACTTGCACTTCATTTAAACCGAAGCGGGTTTGCATAAACCCGATGGCTCCCGAAACAACAGCAGTATCAAATCCAAATAATAATCCGCCCAATGCGGCTACAATTGAAACGAGCGTGACGAACTTGATGCTGCCTAGCTTGGCTTGTTCGTCCGATGTGGGCATGGTCATTTCCATAGAAACGTTCCCCTTTCTGTCGTACCTGCCTTGCGAACGAGATTCATTATAGCACGCGTAAGAACAGGGGAAGCGGGCAATCGTCTTCACTTATTTGTGTTGTTCCTGCACTTAATTTGTTCTGGTTTTTTTAGGGGATACAAATAGGGAAAGGTAGCACATATTTGTTACTAACGAGCAAAAAAGTGCTTGGGTGGTAGGGCGGTGGTCTTTCGACCTCCAAGGAGAGAGAATGAGTCACTGTGATCTAGCTTTGGAGGAGGAGTTGATAGATTTAGTTTAAAACATATGCATTTAGCAAGGACACACGTATACCATTTGAAAAATGGATAAAGCAGGCTCTTAAATTTTATCGTGAAGTGGTAAGCGTATTTGGTCGATAAAGAGAAAGAATAAGGGCTTATGAGATGGGGTTCGTGACATCTACTTTAGCTCTTGGTTTAATTGATGACTTCTGGAATGAAAACTAATAATCTAATCATGAGAAATGATTATTTCCAGGGCTAAGGCTATCTTAGCCCTGGAAAAATTGAAGGACGTTTTATGTTGCAGCCAAAAAGAATTGGAATTATTTTTTTACTTACTGGGACAGTGCTACTGATATTATCCGCCTACCCTCTCTTTTCCATAATTCGAGAGAGTTGGTTGAGTTCCAGTGTGAATTCAAGATATGAAATAAAACCGGTCATTGATATATTCAATGAGTATGAAGTAGTTAAGGAGGTAAAGTCGAAAAAAATATTGGCTTCTCCGTTTGAATGGGAAGGTAATGTAATAGGTGATAACAAAAGATACTGGGATGGATTCACCAGAATCAAATTTTAAGTTTAGAAAAGAAGAACACGTAATGTTAGTAACAATTAAAATCAATGGAAAAGAGGTAACTGAACCAACACAAGCTTGGCTGCCTCCTAAAATTGAGAGGGATAGTAATTTTTTATCTATGTTAAATCTTGTTATAGTTTTCGATAAAACACTAATACACAACAATTGATTATCATCCAAAATTTGATGGAAAATTGGAACGGCTGGGAAATTAAATCACAAAATTGGCGACTAATTTATGTAAATAAGGATAAGACAACAGAGGAAGAGATATTTTCTTATCCAGAACGCGCGGAACATTTGCTGGGAGTGAAGTTAGTACAGATTTCTTCGCAAGCATCAACATTTATTGGTTATACAACTAACAACTATTTACCGAATATTTTCTTTCCCCTCGTATACCCTCTATTCACTTCTTTGTTAGGCTTCATACTCCTTATACTAGGGACGATTCGGTATGTAAAAAAGTAACTTTACAATTATTGTTTGATATGGATGAAAAGGAGAGATGGGATATGGGATATAGGGGAAGGAAGTTTTTGGAAAAAAACCAGTCTGTTTATAAGGATTTTTTCAAGACATAGATCTGTTCGGTTCGATGTTTTCTTACTTTATCAAGAGTAAAGCGAATTGCACTAGAAATGAGCCTCTTCCCTACCAAGAATCCAAGGAGAAAGAAGTTTTGAAAAACAGGTAAAGGCAATCAGAAGAAAAGAATAGTTTCGAGCAGAAAAAGAATGAACGACTATCCCTAGCCGAACTCTAGGGATAGTACATTCCCCCTCACCCCACCCCAAGAACATCCGTAACTAGCGACAACACGAGCAGCACGCCCATAACCCCGCTTGCCGCAATGGCCCAAGCTCTTGTTTTCCCAATACTGCCGGATAATAAAGAACGGGCATACATAATAAATCCAACAGCAAGAAGTAAGAGCTCCAACGCTATGCTGATGGTTGGAAATCGCCATAAACCGAAGCCGAGCAGGGGGAGGTGACCCAAGTTGCCAGGGAGTAGCGGAAGGTCCATCCGGTGGACTAACAGGTCGACAAGCCAATGGCTGAATACGACGGAACCGATAACGAGACCGCTACGTTTTCCCCAGAAGTATCGGGCTAACAAGCCAGCAAGCAACGAGATAAGCAGTGCTCCTGTCAAGGAATGGGTATAATCGGCGTAGATAATGTTTGCCCCATACCCGGTTCCGTCAACTGGCTCCATCGTTTCTACACCCGACAAGAAAAGCGGAACAAACACGATGTCCAGCAGTTGTGTGCTCAGCATGAGCGCCCACAGAGGCACTTCCGGAGTCTTAGCTTTCACAGCAGCGGCCAGACCAAAATGTCCTGCGAACATTTACATCCCTTCCTTTCGCTTGGTGGAACGGACCTTTGCGTCCAGCCATCCGCATCCCGCGCTAAAAAGAATGACGAACAATAAAAAACTCATAGCCTTCCACTCCTTTATAATTCTGGTTTAGCAATGGTTTCTGAGTTCTGTTTCATTGCTTCAATACCGGCAAGGAAGGTATCGATCAGCAGGCGGAAGCTGACATCGAGATCAAGCAGCAGCCCAAAGCCACCCCGTTGTTCGAGTGAAGCAAAGCCATGCAGAAGGCTGCGTAATCCTCGAACGACATGAATGGCAGCGTCGCCTTTTAAGTCGTAAGCGTGCAGCACGCGTACGGCGAGATCGACGATGTCTCCCCCAACCTTTTGGATCTCCGTGTCCGCTGCATCTGGAGCACGAAGCGTTGCATCGTACAAACCCGGATGGGTTCGGGCAAAAGAAATATACGCTTCACTAATCGCGTGTACGGCAGCAGCACCGGACTGGCCTACGGCTGCACGAGTCATGACATCAAGCAGCTGATCCAGCCCGTAAACGGCGAGCTTTTTGCGAAGACCTGGCAATCCGTTGACATGGTTATACAGGGAGGGAGATTTGATATCTAGCTTTTGAGCTAGGGAGGCCAACGTAATCTCGTCCAGTCCTTGGGAGTCGGCCATTTCTGCTGCCGCTTGCAAAACCGTGTGTAAATCAAGTCCGTTTCGTGGTGACATGGGTAAGCTCCTTTTTAATAAAACTAATAACGTTAGTTTTATATTAACTAATGATATTAGTTTTATCAATGGGTAAATTCCATAAAATAAAAAAAATATAAGCTGTGCGATGTTTAGCACGAGGGAACCGCTTGAAGTAAGTTTTGATCGGCAATTATAATAAATAGAAAGTATGTTCGATTACTTAGCTGGCTCTTATAAGGACGTTTTAGGAAATGGACAGGCTTGATGTTGATTGAATCTAATTAGATCTTTGGAAATGAGGAACCCCCATGACATCCTTATTCGAATTACATGCAGATGAGCCAAGACTTCGTCAATTATGCCTTCAAGACACTAGATTGGCAGAGCTGGTTAAAGCGGTTGGCCCACTAACCGTACCGAAACGTACGGATGGTTTTGAATACTTGTCCAAGTCCCTGATCAGTCAGCAGCTTTCTGTCAAAGCGGCAGCAACAATTTGTCAACGTGTAGAACAACAATGCGGCGAGATCACACCGGATTCTATGTTGACCGCTTCGGAGGAAGCCTTGCGCGCCGCGGGCGTCTCCAGGCCTAAGATAGGCTATATCAAAGGGCTTGCCCAACTGGTCAAGCAAGGAGAAATCGACTTCACTGCATGGCACGACATGAGCGATGGGGAAGCCATCGATGCTTTGACGAAGGTAAAAGGAATTGGCCGATGGACGGCGGAAATGTTTTTGATATTCTTCATGGGGCGGGAGAATGTGCTTTCGTTGGGGGATGTGGGGCTACGCCGCGCAGCCTTGTGGCTGTATGAAGGGGAACGAGGGGACGGTCCAGCGTTGGAGCAGCAGAGTCTGGCTTGGGAGCCGTATCGTTCGATTGCTTCTTTGTATTTATGGGAAGCTATTAATCAGGGATATGTTGGTGCAGGAGAGTATAAGCAATTTCGCGAGAAGCTCGCTGAGCAGCAGCGTGAATAAGGGAGCGGGTGTAAGGGATGACGCCTTTTACCGAACAGGTTATTAAGGTTATTAAAGGAATACCGGAAGGGCATGTGATGACCTATGGGCAGATTGCTGAATTGGCCGGAAGCCGGAGAGCGGCAAGGCAGGTCGTGCGGATTCTTCACTCTTCCAGTAAGAAATACAACCTGCCCTGGTACCGGGTCGTCAACTCCAAAGGAGAGATAGGGCTTCAGGAAGAGGAATCCAGATTCATACAAATCATGCACCTGCAAAATGAAGGGGTTACGGTGGATGATCAAGGCAAACTGGATCTGCCCCGTTGGCAGTTTCATCCTCCGTGCGATTAATGCGCAGTGGAGTAAACAAGGCTATGGAAGAGCGGTGCGATCGTGTACTTTTACAAGTTAATCATTAAGGGCATGTATAATCCGTTTCGGGTCAATACACGCCCTTTTTATTAGCCAGTTCTTTATTTGACCCAAAGTTTAGTTCTCTTGTCCGCGAAATTCGGTCGGGGTCATTCCGGTGACTTTTTTAAACACCCGGCTGAAGTAGTTAGGGTCCTTGTAGCCAACCTCGAAGCAAACCTCTTTGAGACTTAATTCATTAGAAGCCATGAGTTCTTTGGCTTTCTCGATTCTAAGTCGGGTAAGGAAATCGATGAACGTTTCCCCTATATGCTGCTTGAACACTTTGCTGAAATAGTGGGGATTGAGGTGAACGAAATCGGCTGCTTCCTCGAGCGAAATATCTTCGGTGAATCTGCTTTCGATGTAGTTTTTTGCCTTATCCAGCACATGGATCGTTTGTTCCTCGCGCTCCTCGCGGATGCGCTGCAGGGCGGACAATACATAGGATCGATGCTCTGTGGATTCCCTTTGATCGCTTGGATTGCTAAGGGAAGAGACCCCGCCTTGCTTCCTCAGCTCCGCAAATAAGCATACTTTGCCGCCTTGTTCAAAATAGGTCGAAGCAAACACAGCCTCAAAGTAGGATTTGCGCAGGCCCTCGACATCCGAATGAGTCGAGCCGATACCGATGGAGACCGTAAGGGCAAGCTGTCTCTCCGTTATTGAGCAAAGTTTTTCTCCGTACTGGCGCATAATAGATTGCCAATCCGAATCTTGAACGTCAGGCGGTTTACTCAGAAAAACGGCCATATGCCTATCGATAAAGGAGCTGATAAGAGAAGGTCCAGCAAAGTGAGACTTGGCGAAGCTGCGGACCGTATCGTACATTTTTTTCTTATCCAGCGAATATACGTGTTCGGGCTCGGAGAATGCAATCACAACAGAGCAGCCTTGATCCAGAGGAAAGTCAAGCCACTCGGATAGTAAGGGAGCGCTTGCTCCAAGCACTTGATCTACCATAAACATGAGGGCGAGCTCATTCTCTACGAGCGGCTGCAGCTGCGACACCTTATCCCGGAGCTGCAGGTCTTCCATCCGTTTCAGACGTTCCCGTTCCAGCTCAGCTACAAGCTGCTGAAGGGTCTGAACGACTTGCTCCCTTCGGGCAGGCTTCACTATGTATTCCTTTACACCAAGGGTTAGCGCCTCCTTGGCATAAGAAAAATAGTCATATGCAGTGACGAGCACCATCTTTGTCTCAGGCAGCTGCCTTTTGATTTCCCTAAGCGCATCCAAGCCCTGGATGCCCGGCATGTTGACATCCATCAAAATAATGTGCGGACGATGCTCTTCCGCTCGTTCGATGGCCATTCTGCCATTCTCGGCATGGATAATTTCAAACTGATCCGGCAGCATGCGTTGAACGATCCATTCCAGACCTTCACGCTCCAAAGCTTCATCATCAGCTATCAACAGTCGATACATCGGTCGATGCACTCTCCTTTCCGTCAGGTATGCGGATAAGAATACGGGTTCCTTTCCCGGGCTTGCTTTGAATAGCTACCAGATCACTCCGTTCAAAGAACAATTGCAGTCGTTTAAAAACATTCGCCGTCCCGAGTCCTGTGGACGGTTTCTTCATCTGCTCCGACGACTCCCCGATAGCGGGTCGTACTCCGCCCTCCAGATGGAGCAGTCGTTGCCGTACATCCTCGCTCATTCCAACTCCATTATCCTCGACGGCAAGGCAGATGCCTTCGGAGTCCCTCCGAACGGCTATGCGAATCACGGCGCCTTGCTCCATGCTCTCAATGCCATGCAAAAAGGCGTTTTCCACCAAAGGCTGAATCGTAAGGGCGGGTATAGGTGCGGACAGAGCGGAAGAATCGATCTCCATATCGAAACTCACCCGATCGCGAAAACGCGCATGCTGAATGGCTATGTATTCTTTAACATGGTCGAGCTCATCCTTCAGTGTCACCGGTTGATCTAATCTGCTTAAGTTATAGCGCAGCAGATTGGACATAGAAACGATAAGGTCGCTCGTTTTCTCCGCACCTTCAATCAGTGCCAGCTTGGAAAGCACATTGAGCGTATTGAATAGAAAATGGGGCTGAATCTGGCTTTGCAGAGCCTGAAGCTCCAATTCCTTAACGAGACGGTCCTTCTCTAGGCTTTCCTTATCTTTTTCGATGAGAATGTACAAATCCGCTATCATCTGCTTAAAGGCATCGGATAAAATCCCCAGCTCATCTTCTGAACGAGGGGGTGCGGAGTCAGTCGCCGACTGCAGCTGACCTTTGGAAAAATGCTGAGCCATTCGTACAAGACGGCGAACCGGTCCAGTAATGCTGCCGGATATCCATAAGGCAAGCCCGATCCCCAGCAGCGTATTGACTACAAACACAGCTGCTCCGAGCCGGTTCATCCGGCTGTTTTCCGCTTGCAGCTGCATGTAGACAGGCTGATAGGAGCTCAGCTCCAGATCGACGAGACTTTGCCCCTCCTCACGGATAAATCCGAAAGTGGCCTCTGCATCTTCATAATGGCTTAGCGCTTCGGCCTGAGAATGGGCGAGCGCTGAGGCGAGAGAAGCTTGCTCCTGCTCTTGGAGCGTGTCCAGCATATGAAGGTAGGTTGTCAGTTCTGAAGGATGTAGAGAGGAGGGCAGCTGTGCCGTGAGCTCCTCGCGAATGGCTGCCATCTCGGCTTGCCCTCGTTCGATATCCGTCGTATCGGTTCCTTGCGGATTCAGTAAGTAGCCGTATAACGTCTTCAGAGATTGCTCTGCTGTTTGTGCGCCTTGCTTGTATTGAAGCATTCGCTCCATCGTCCTGTTATAGCTGCTCTGAACGATCTTCCCGCTCTCAAAGACGAAGAAGGTCACGGCATTAGCCAGAAGCACCAGCAAAGGGATAAACAAAAGCAGCTTGGTACGTATCGTCATTGGCTAGCACCTCCTGCGGTGCCACCCAAGCTGGCCGGATCAAGAACGGTGGTAGGAATAAAGTGCTGCTTCTCCGAAGCTTGGCCGCTCCAATAATGGTTGAGCAGACCGACAGCATCGTATCCCATTTTATAGGGCTGCTGAACGATGGAGGAAACTATTTTTCCTTGCCGGATGCCATCGATGGTTTCCGGCAAATCGTCGAAGGAATAAATTTGCAGATCGTTCCGATTAGCCCGCTCGGCTGCTTTCATGATGCCTATGCCATCCAGTGCGCTGAATCCGACCATGATCTGCATCTGCGGATACTTCGCGAGCATATCGGCCGCTTGCTGTTCAGCCTGAAGCCGGGAAATATTGGACGTTCGCACCTCCGTAATGGTGAGATTAGGGTAGCCGTGAATAACCTCTTGGAACCCTTCCAGTCGTAACCTCTGACTCTCGGCTGAGCTCCCGACAAGAACGCCAATACTGCCCGCGCTCCCGGTCTTTTGTACGACAAGCTCACCCATCCGTTGGCCTGCTTCTTCATTATCTGTTCCGATATAGGACAACCGCGTGCTGTCCGGTTCGTCTGTATCTACAGTAAGGACGGCGATACCTTTGGCAATCGCTTTATCGATCCATTGCTTATATTCCGGATTGCCAACACCTTGAACCAGAATGGCATCGGCCTTGGCGGCAATCGCCTTCTCGAGCAGCTTCGTCTGCTCGGCTAGATTAATACGGAAAGAGCCGGTATATTCCAGCTCCCAGCCGTACTGCTGGGCAGCAGCGCGGGCTCCCTGCTCAACGGATCGCCAGAACGGGTTATCCAGCTCTTGCGAAATGAGTACAATGTGCCGCGGTGCCGGTTCCAACGCGACTGACGGCGGTTGAGCCAGCTCCCGAATCCGCGTTGTTGAGAATAAAAATTGCAGCAGCAGGCAGATGAACACTAAGCTAAGAATAAGAAGGCCTATAGACCATCTTCGATTCGACATACTTGCCTCCCGATGGCTAGCTGTATACTATACGTTCATTATACAAAACTGGCGGCATAATCCAAAACGGACCGAGGCGAGTCGGGTAAGCTTGGAATACAAGTCTTTACTAATCCAAGGCTTTTTCATAAACTGATATTTATGAAGAGTCTGTGTGACCGTCTATCGGCCAAATTCGAACAGGACCGGAAGGAGCTACAGCATGAGTTCTGCTATTCAACAACAAACAGGAGTGTTTCCATCCGTATGTTCATTGGATTGCCCTGATCAATGCGGTTTATTGGTTCATAAGGAAAACGGGAAAATCGTGAAAATTGAAGGAGATCCGTCGCATCCGGTGACCCAAGGGGCCATCTGCAACAAGGTCCGTAATATGGGCGAGCGAATCTATGACGCCAAGCGGCTTCAATACCCTTTGAAACGGACGGGAAAAAAGGGAAGCGGGCAATTCGAGCGCATTACGTGGAAGGAAGCTATTGAGACAATCACTTCCAACTGGAAAAAGACAATGGAAGAGCATGGTGCGGAAGCGATCATGCCCTACAGCTTTTATGGCAACATGGGATTAATCGGAACAGAGGGGATGGACCGGCGGTTTTTCCACCGTCTGGGTGCAACCCGGTTGAAGTATTCTATCTGCTCTGCGGCAGGCTCGGAAGGCTATAGCTACACGATGGGCTCAGGCGTGGGGACCGATCCAGAGGATACCGTTCATGCGAAGCTGTTTATCATGTGGGGGATCAATACGGTCAGCACTAATATGCACCAGGTGGTCCTTGCGGAGAAAGCAAGGAAGAATGGAGCCCAGATCGTCGTTATCGACGTTCATAAAAACCAGACCGGCCGTTGGGCCGATTGGTTCATTCCGATCAAGCCAGGTACGGATGCAGCCTTGGCGCTAGGCATCATGCACATTCTGTTCGACGAACAGATGACAGATGAAGCCTTTTTGCAAGAATACACCGTAGGCCATGAGGAGCTGCGGAAGCATGTCCGGCAGTATGATCCGGTCACCGTGTCGGGAATTACCGGTGTGCCTGTGGAGGATATCTACAAGCTGGCCCGTATGTACGGGCAAACTTCGCCTTCGTTTATAAGGATCGGCAATGGGCCTCAGCATCATGATAACGGAGGGATGTGCATCCGTACCATTTCCTGTCTGCCCGCGCTTACTGGGCAATGGCTTGTGCCAGGCGGCGGCGCAATCAAAGGCAATGGGTCTGTTCTAGGTCACAATGAGTCCGCACTGATGCGTCCAGATTTATTGCCGGGTAAGGTGCGTCAAGTCAATATGAACCAGCTGGGCAGCGCATTGCTTGAGCTGGACCCTCCTATACGTTCGCTTTACGTCTACAATTCGAACCCGGCGGTAGTGGCTCCGGAGGCGAATAAAGTAAGGCAGGGACTGGAGCGCGAAGATTTGTTTACCGTCGTCCATGAGCTGTTCATGACCGAAACTGCACGCTATGCGGACATCGTGCTGCCGGCTACTTCAGCGTTTGAGAATACGGATTTTTACGCCTCCTACTGGCATCATTATATTCAAATACAACAGCCGGTGATCGAGCCTTATGGCGAAAGTAAATCGAATGTCGATGTATTCCGCCTGCTTGCGCAAGCGATGGGCTTTGAAGATCAGGCACTGCGCGATACGGACGAGGAGCTGATTAGGCAGGCGCTTAATAATCCAGCCAATCCGGTATTGGAGGGGATCACCTATGAGTCGCTTGTAGAGCGGCAGTATGTGAAAGGAGCAGTCAAGCCGCTGTTTCCGGGAAGATTGAAGACGCCGAGCGGCAAGATCGAGCTGTACTCCCAAGCTATGGAGAGAAGAGGCTTTCCTCCGCTCCCAACCTATACGCCGCTTTGCGAAGATGAGGATTTGCCGTTTCTGTTCATTCCGGGACCGAATCATAACTTCCTTAACTCGACCTTTTCCAATAATGAGAAGCATGTCCGTATGGAAAAGACGCAGAAGGTGCATATGAATGTTAAGGATGCCCAAGCACGCGGCATTCAGAACGGAGAGCTCGTTCGCGTATGGAACAGCCGCGGAGAATGCGAGCTGACCGCATCGGTCGGAGAAGACGTTCTGCCGGGAGTGGTAGTAAGCCAAGGGTTATGGGCGGACTCGCCGGGTGGCAAGAGAACGGTTAACGCTCTGACTCCGGATCGCCTTGCCGATATGGGGGGAGGAGCGACCTTCTTCTCAGGCCGCGTACAGGTGGATAAACTTTAGCAAGATGACGTTCAGACGGCTAATAAGATAAATAGACCGTTACCTGCGTATAGGGGACTGACCCCGTAATGTGAGACAAATTAAAGCACCTTCAAGAGAATGCAACCATGTCGTAAGATATGGAGACAACCTTGGAGGTGTTTTTTCGTTGACAACCAGAGTAAGCTATCCAGTAGAAGTGAAGATGAAAGCCATTGAGATGAGATTGG